>NZ_JAPFBV010000003.1:0-586424 GCF_035798195.1 Cocleimonas sp. KMM 6892
CCATCGATAGCACGCTCTGGCTCAGGGATATAAGTATCTAGCGCTTCAACCAACTCAACAATCTTAGCTGTATAAGCCTCATCACCTTCTAACGCTTTAAGCGCTGAACCAGTAACGATTGGCGTATCATCACCAGGGAACTCATACATATCTAGAAGCTCACGCACTTCCATTTCAACAAGCTCTAGTAGCTCTTCATCATCTACCATATCAGCTTTGTTTAGGAATACTACGATGTATGGAACACCAACCTGACGTGACAACAAGATGTGCTCACGAGTTTGTGGCATTGGGCCGTCTGCCGCAGAAACAACAAGAATAGCGCCATCCATCTGAGCCGCACCAGTAATCATGTTTTTCACATAATCAGCATGACCAGGGCAATCTACGTGTGCGTAGTGACGTGTATCTGATTCATATTCAACATGAGATGTCGCGATAGTTATACCACGTGCTTTTTCTTCTGGCGCATTATCGATTTCATCGAATGCTTTAACTTCACCACCCATCTTCTCTGCCATTACTTTTGTAAGCGCAGCAGTTAGCGTGGTTTTACCGTGGTCGACGTGACCAATTGTGCCCACGTTTACATGGGGCTTATTACGTTCAAATTTTTCTTTGGACATGGTGAATCACCCTTCTCTAAAATCTAATAATATTAAAAATCTTCCACTATCATTACAAAACATAACAACAGCAATAAACTTGGAGCTCATAACCGGAATTGAACCGGTGACCTCGTCCTTACCAAGGACGCGCTCTACCGACTGAGCTATATGAGCACATCAACGAACTACAGGAACTTGTGCAATTATAGCCCACAAAACCGCAAATCATTTAACTCAATGTGGAGCGGATGGCGGGAATCGAACCCGCAGCATCAGCTTGGAAGGCTGAGGTATTACCACTATACGACATCCGCATCTTTTAACTCACTCAAAGCTCGAAAGAGCACTTACTCTTTTCATCTAACTTTGAATAAAAAAACTAATGGTGGAGGGGGGTGGATTCGAACCACCGAAGCTTACGCGTCAGATTTACAATCTGATCCCTTTGGCCGCTCGGGAACCCCTCCAAAATCAAGCGGGCAATTCTGAGGCAAAGCTAAGGTTGTGTCAACCATCTAAATGCATTTATTTTAATGTTTTTTATGTTTAATTTACGCCTAAACTGGTTTTCCATATAAACCGCTAAAAATGCCCTGAAAAACAACATATAAATATCAATATTATATGCCTCATAATTCAAGTCTACCCCAGCAACCTCATGACAAACCTATAAGCTACACCTATTTATTTACCCATGAACCCAAACAACCTTTACATCACCCAAATATAGAAAAATATTTACAATACGGTACTATTAAACCAATTAATTCAAATAGACTATTACAAGGCTAAGTAAACCCAATATGAAAATAACAATTTATGGTGCTGGTTATGTCGGCTTAATTACAGGTGCCAGCATGGCCCAAGTCGGTAATGATGTTTTGTGTGTAGACATTGATGAAGAAAAAATAAAAAGACTTTCCAAAGGTAAAACCAGTATTCACGAACCTGGTCTAAAGAAATTGCTTGAGGAAAACATCAAGGCAGGAAGATTAAAATTTACGACATCTGCAGCTGAAGGCGCCGAACATGGTTTATACCTTTTCATAGCGGTTAATGTTCCTTCTGACGATTCAGGCAACTGCTATACCCGGCACATTCTAACTGTTGCAAAATCTATTGCAGATAACATGAATGGCTACCGCATCATTATAAGCAAATCTACTGCTCCCGTTGGGACCTCAGACAAGGTTAAAGAAATTATCAGCAACACACTTCGTGAAAGAGGTGAAAAACATGAATTTGACATGATTTCAAACCCCGAGTTTTTGAAGACCGGTGTTGCGATAGATGACTTTATGAAACCAGACAGAATTATCATTGGTTCAGACAATCCTCGCACCATAGAACTCATGCGTGAACTGTTCTCTCCTTTCAACCACAACCGTGATCGTATTGTTGCTATGGATATTCGCTCTGCAGAATTAACCAAATACGCAGCCAATGCTTTATTAGCCACCAAAGTCAGTTTCATGAACGAACTTTCAAACATCTCCGAAATTCTTGGTGCCGATATAGAGCAGGTCCGAATTGGCATAGGATCAGACCCAAGAATTGGCTATCATTTCATTTACCCTGGCTGCGGCTATGGCGGTTCACGCTTCCCCAAAGATGTGAGAGCACTCGCGCATTGTACCGAAGACCAAGGCTACACCGCTGAATTACTAAATGCCGTAGAAGCTGTCAATTATCGACAAAAAGAAAAACTCTTCGAAAAACTTAACAAATATTACGGTGAATCATTAAAAGATAAGACCATTGCAATATGGGGCTTATCATTTAAACCTGATTCAGCCGACATGAGAGGCGCAGCAAGTCGCGTATTAATGAGACAGCTATGGAACATCGGTGCAACCGTAAGAGCTTATGATCCGGCTGCAAACAAAGCATGCAAAAAACTCTACGGCGACAAAGAAGCATTAACGATATGCAATACTGCTGATGAAGCACTTGAGGGAGCAGACGCCCTCGTGATACCTACCGAATGGCAAGAATTTCGATCACCTGATTTCAACAAGATCATTAACACGCTTAACGATCCTGTCATTGTTGATGGAAGAAATCTCTACAAGCCAGATCACATGAAAGATTTAGGTATTACTTACTATGGTATTGGACGGGGTGAATAGTAGCCAATCGACGCCCATTGAAAATAAGCTACTAACAATTATCTTTAAGGCACCTCCCCACTTTGGGGCACTTTTTTTAACAAAAAGTAAGGTGCTTATTAACCAACAGATCTAATTAACAGGATCAACGAGAATTTTAATCCTGCTTTTGATAAAGCAAATCCCAAACACCATGACCTAATTTTATACCGCGTGTTTCAAATTTTGTCGTTGGACGCTCTTCTGGTTTTGGCGAATAAGGCGTATCCGCCATAGAGCTAAAATCAGCTGATGCTTCCATTACCTCTGCCATGTGTTCAGCATAAGGCTCCCAATCTGTAGCCAAATGAAAAACACCACCTGGCTTTAAACGACTCGCTATTAACGAAACAAAATCGTCTTGGACAATACGTCGCTTGTTGTGACGTTTCTTATGCCAGGGATCTGGGAAGAATAACTGCACTCGATCTAAAGAGGCTTCAGGAATTCTATTTTTGATAATTTGTACCGCATCATCATCCATGACACGCACATTGGTGAGTTTCTTTTCATCGATTAAATGCAATAAACGTCCCACACCAGGCTTGTGCACTTCAATGCCGATGAAGTTTTTGTCTGGCGCATTTTCTGCCATTGTCGCCAAAGATACGCCGTCACCAAATCCAATTTCCAACGTAACGGGCGCTTTTGATTCAAACAGATTATCGACATCTAACGCCGAATCACCACGATCGATTCCAAAAACAGGCCAGAAATTCTGCAAAGCATCATCCTGCCCTCTGGTTAATCGGCCTTGACGTAGAACAAAACTGCGCACGGGGCGCATAAACTTATCAGTCACTATAATCTCTCTTTTATCAATATCTTCTAATTACACGCCACATATTGAATAAATAGAGGTCACCCCCCTACTTTTAGCGTGTTTTTTGGTGTTAGTTATTTCGCATTAAGGAATAACTTGAAAAACTAAGCCTTCGCGTTGATAGCTTGCATAAACACCCCAAAACGCTGAGCCAGTTCAGGCGAACGATTCTCGCTTCTCATACTCGCCAATATTAATTCACGCATACCCGGAATCATAATTAAATCAGCGAGTATCGCATTGAATGCCATTTGTTCTTGCGTCGCTAACTTTTCCACAAACAACGCCATCAACTCTTTATTTTCTAAATCCGCCCACGATCGTCCAGAAATAGCAGCGATAACTTCTATTTCATTCGCCAATGGTGACTGCAATACTTCCGACAATACGTTAGTTTTTTCAGCATCTAAAGCCTGTGAAGAAATAGCACGTATTAACGCAGCAATCAGCACAATATCTTTACCACTAACCAGCTCTGCTCTTAATCTAAGCAAAATAGAATCAAATAAAGACTTATCAAAAACGGTATTTTCCAGACCATGTGCAAAACTCTGCAAAGGCGTTGATGGCATGTCAGCAATAGCACTTGCCAGCAAAGATGCATTATTGTCCTCACCTAATCTGGCAATCACATCCGCAATTCCCTGCAAACCTAAAAACTGCCATTGTTCGTACCCGGGGCCCCCCTGATCTTTTGGCAACAAATAATCATGTGCATATTGATAATGTTGCGACGGCTCCTGACTCAACTCAACAGTTGCCAATGCATGAAACATGGAAAGCCGATCTTCACGAGGCTTAAATGCAAATGGAGATTCACCCAGACCATCTTCTACAGCATCACCCTGCTGCTTCGCCTGAATATTTTTACCCGTCTGCTCAAGCAGATCAATTAAGAAAGCATCACGAGAAAGCTGCTTTAAATAGCCCAACTCATCAATCGGAAACTGAAGAAACCAGATAACAGCTTGATCTTCCTTATTTTTTGGCCAAAACAATAAAGCCAGCCAAGCCTTCTGCTGAAAGGGGTAAGGAAAAAGTTGTTTCTGCTTTTCTATCTGTTCAAAATCTTCATTTGAAATCGGGCAAACCTTACGCCCCATGTCGTACACGCGATAATTAAAATCCTCAGTTTTCAAGAAATCGGTAATACTGTCGAACTTTTCCATCGTTTAGCATTTCTCAGGATCAGAAAAATCGGGCATAATCGCACATCTTACAAGCATTCTTCAACTAACACTGTAACTAGTGTGTTAACTAAACGTATCAATTAACTATGTCATATTATAAAAATCACGTTTTTTTCTGTACCAATCACCGCGAAGACGGCAGCCAATGTTGTGCGCAATACAATGCACAAGAGATGCGTGATTACATGAAAAAACGCAGCAAAGAATTAGGCCTGGTTAGCAGAGGTGAAGTAAGAGTTAATTCAGCAGGCTGTTTAAACCGTTGCGAACTTGGTCCGGTTATTGTGGTTTACCCAGATGAGACCTGGTACACCTTTGTCGACAAAGATGACATCGACGAAATAATTGAAGAACACCTATTGAAAGGTAACAAAGTAGAACGCTTATTACTCGATAACGAGTCTCCGTGCTGATCAACATTTTTCACGTTTTCACTCTACTATCAACATTTACCAAAGACTCATTAATCAATGAATAGCGAGAAATTAAGACTCTACGCAGAGTTAATTCGTTTCGATCGCCCGATTGGCACGTATTTATTACTGTGGCCAACTTTATGGGCTTTATGGATAGCTTCTGAAGGAATCCCGGATTTCAAACTATTAATCATTTTTAGCCTGGGCGTGTTTCTTATGCGTTCCGCTGGTTGTGCGATTAATGATTACGCGGATCGTGATATTGATTTACATGTCGCACGCACCAAAAATCGTCCGTTAACGAGCGGTAAAATTAGTGCAAATGAAGCACTGGGTGTTTTTGCTGTACTTTGTCTTGTGGCCTTTTTGATAGCCTTACAACTCAACACATTAACCATCATGCTTTCTTTTGCTGCTGTTGCTTTAGCAGCCAGCTACCCCTTTATGAAGCGCTACCACCACTTTCCACAAGTACACCTTGGTGCTGCATTCTCGTGGTCTATCCCAATGGCTTATACAGCCGTGACTGGCATACTTCCCCCCATAGAAGCCTGGTTTTTATATGTTGCGGCCTTACTTTGGACAACTGCTTATGACACCCAGTATGGCATGGTCGATAAGGAAGACGATTTACTAATAGGAGTCAAATCGACCGCTATTTTATTTGGCAAATATGACAACTTTATTATTGTTACATTGCAGTTATTGGCCTTAATTATAATTACTGTCATAGGAATAATGACTCACCGCGGCCCGGCATTTTATACAAGCATTCTGCTTGCTTGTGGCTTTATTGCTTACCAACAGACCCTGACACAATTCAGAGAGCCTCAAAAATGCTTAACGGCATTTCTCAATAATAACTGGCTGGGGATGATTATCTTTATTGGTATAGCAATAGATTATGCTTAGGAAACACCGACAATATTGAGACTAAGATTCAAAATTGGCACATAATTACCACCTAGTCCCAACTATTTGCACTGGTCGAACCCCCTATTATCAAGTAATATCGCCATTCTTTTTATATTTTAAAGACATAGACTCACATTACAAAATCAGGATTCACACACGATGGAAACAGAAAGAAAAAATTCATACAGCTACGAAGACCTCATTAAAAGCGGAAACGGCGAATTATTTGGCCCAGAAAATGCCCGCCTACCTGCACCACAAATGTTAATGATTGATCGTATCGTTGAAATCAATTCTGATGGTGGTGAATTTGAAAAAGGTCAAATCATAGCTGAATTAGATATAAACCCAGATCTTTGGTTTTTCGACTGTCACTTTAAAGGCGACCCTGTAATGCCTGGTTGTTTAGGTCTAGATGCTATGTGGCAATTAGTCGGATTTTTCCTATGTTGGTCAGGAAGTCCGGGACGCGGTCGTGCACTAGGTGCTGGCGAAGTTAAATTCACAGGACAGGTTCTTCCTGATGCCAAGAAAGTTACTTACAAAATTGATATCTCTCGCCTAATTCAACGCAAGTTGGTTATGGGTGTTGCAAATGCAAGCATGGAAGTAGATGGCAAGGAAATCTATACAGCGAAAGACCTAAAGGTTGGATTATTTACCTCAACAGAAAATTTCTAAGTTAAGTTCAACAAAATTCAGACACTAAAAAGCCCGTGATTCTTTCGAATCACGGGCTTTTTTTATACTTAAAATTCCTTATAAGTTATATAGGCTCTAAGCAATCGCTTAGTCGTCACCCATGCTCATGAAGAATTGCAGGATATACCAGAACAATAATCCAACACTAGAGAATAGAGATAGCGAAGCCGCTACATGCTGCTCAGTGTGATACTCATGTATGATATTTGATGTGCTGTAAAGTACAGAAGCCGCAGCAAATAGGATCATTCCACCTGAGAACCAAAGTCCTAGAGAGAAGCCGAACATAATGCTCGCAAGGATTAAGCCCATTGCAACAAAACCACCAATCATCAAGAAACGCCCCATAAATGAGAAGTTAATTTTGGTAGAAAACGCAGTGAATGTTAAACCAGCAACGAGTGCGGCAGTAACAATTGCAGCATTTTGCAACAGATGCCCATCAGGTGCTCTAACTAATGCCATGTAAATTAGCGGCATAAAGATAATCGCTTCAGCAATAACGAAAAGACCTAAGCCCATGTATTGCTTTTCGCGAGAAATTCCAGAATGAGCCCAGTTATTCGCTACTGTAGACACTAACATAAATGCGCCTAAAACGATTAACCAGCTCCATTTACTACCTGAAAGCATGCCCATAAAAGAAAGCGCTACACCAGACTTGATTAATAGTGTTTCTATTACAGCAAACGCAGCAATTGCGCCGGCCAAATGTACGTATGTACGTTTAATAAAATTAGCACGTTCGCTTTCTGCTGCATTTGCAACAATCTGGCCCGTACTCATATCTAACTGACTCATTCTTTTCTCCGTAAAATAAAAGTAGATCTACGTGTTTGATATTTAAAAACGCAGATCATGTTTAATATCAACACTATATTAGTCTATCATAAAGTTTAAAAGTTCTATGAATAGACAGACAAACGATAGGTTATTTTTATTTAACACTATTCTTAGTTAACACTATTCTTAGTTAACACTATTCTTAGTTAACACAACTATCAAAGCCACCCCCCTACTTTGAGGGGCTTTTTTTATAATGCTATAAAAGCCTGACTAAACGATTTGCGCCGCTGCGCTTTCATATTCTTCACTGATTTCCATCCACTGCATTTCTACAGCTTCCAGCTTCTTATCCAGTTCACTTTTGTCTAACACCAGACTTTTCAGCTTTTGTTTGTTTTCTTCCTGATAAATATCGGGGTCAGAAAGTTGTTTTTCAAGTTTTGCTTGCTTGGTAGAAAGATCGTCGAGCTCTTTTTCCGCTTTTTTCAATTGATTCAACAAGGGCTGTAATTGTTTACGGCGCTGCGCTTCTAACTGACGTTGTTCCTTTTTAGACAAACCTTTTTCAGAATCATCCTGATTATCCCCTAAAGCGGCTTCCTTACTGGCTGAGGCAAGTTGCTTATTTGATTCATTGATGAATTTTGCATAATCATCCAGATCACCATCGAACTCTTCTGCTTTGCCATCATGCACAATCACTAATTCATCCGTAACTGTTTTTAGCAAATGACGATCATGGGAAACAATTACCATTGCGCCTGCAAAACCCTGCAATGCCACACTCAAGGCATGACGCATTTGTAAATCCAGATGATTGGTCGGCTCATCTAACAATAATAAGTTAGGCTTTTGATATACCAGTAAAGCCAAAACCAGGCGTGCTTTTTCTCCTCCGGAAAAGGGCTCAACAGGCTCATCGACTCTTTCGCCTTTAAAACCAAACCCACCCAGATAATTCCGCAAATCTTGTTCTCTTGCCTCTTTATCTAAAGCACGAAGTTGCTGCAACGCCGTTAAATCGACTCTTAATTGCTCTAATTGGTGCTGGGCAAAATAGCCTATCTTCAGATCTTGAGCTTCCCAGGACTCATCTTCTTTATTTTCTTTATCACCCTCTTTATCTTCAGAAGCAGCAGTCGCAATTGATTGCAGCTCTCCTGCCAAATATTTGATTAAGGTTGACTTACCTGCACCGTTTGGGCCAATCAAACCTATACGTTGACCCGGCATTAACTGCATTTTCACATTTTTGACAATGATTTTGTCACCGTAACCAATAGATGCATTGACCACATTGAGTAAACGCTCAGGTAGTTTCTCGGGATCAAAAAATTTAAAGTGAAACGGCGAATCAACTTGTGCCGCAGAAATTTCTTCCATGCGACCTAAAGCCTTTAAACGACTCTGCGCCTGCTTTGCCTTGGTTGCCTGAGCGCGAAAGCGGTCCACATATTTTTGCATGTGTGCTTTTTCACGCTGTTGCTTTTCGTAAGCACTTTGCTGTTGCGCCAGACGCTCCGCCCTGATTTTCTCAAACGCCGTATAATTTCCGGTGTATAAAGTTAACTTTGCATGTTCGATATGTGCGACGTGCTTAACCACCGCGTCGAGAAATTCTCTATCGTGCGATATTAATATCAACGTTCCTTCATATTGCACTAACCAGCTTTGAAGCCAGATAACCGCATCTAAATCCAGATGGTTAGTTGGCTCATCGAGTAACAACAAGTCAGAACGGCACATCAATGCTTGCGCCAGATTCAAGCGCATTCGCCAACCACCGGAAAAACTATCGACAGGGTTATTGATTTGCTCTTGAGAAAACCCCAGACCATGCAATAAAGTCGCTGCGCGGCTTTCGGTGGTATATCCATCTATTGCATCTAAACGACCATGCAATTCACCAAGCAAAGCACCTTCTGCATCTTCTAATTGTTTATGCAGATCGATGTATTCGGTATCGCCTTGCAAGGCATACTGCAACGCAGAGATAGTAGTTGCAGGTGTTTCCTGCGCCACATGCGCGACTACCCAGTTTGGCGGAATACTGACAGTACCTTCGTCCTGACCCAACTCACCACGCAACATGGCAAAAAGGCTCGATTTACCAGTGCCATTGGCGCCGGTTAAGCCAACTTTATAACCCGGGTGTACACTAATCGACACATCGGATAAGAGCTTTTGTGGGCCACGTCTGAGCGTGACATCAGAAAGTACAATCATTGAATTTCTATGGTTTTTACTAAAAGTGGAATATGAAAACACACCCCCCCACTTATAGCGAGTTTTTATCAGTAACGGCAGTCGAATTATTATCTTTAAAACAAAATTATATTAAATATCACTTAAAAAAGTTATTTTAATTACAACCACATATTTTAATTAAAACGAGAAGTAGCATGAAAGCCAATAAATCTAGCGGTATAGAATTTTTATTTGGGATGACCGCATTACTGATATTCCAACTTTTAGGCGAAGTCAGCGTTCGTTTGCTCGACCTACCTGTTCCGGGCCCAGTTGCCGGCTTGCTCTACCTTCTCGTGTTATTGCTGGCCATGGGAAAGTTTAAACGCCCTGCTCCTGAATCTCTGGAGCAATCATCGCTGGCGTTATTGAATCACCTTTCACTGCTGTTTGTGCCTGCAGGTGTGGGTGTCATGGTTCACTTTCAACGTTTGGAAGAAGAGTGGCTACCAATCACAGTGGCGCTATTTTTAGGCGTGTTGATTACGATGGGTACCACCGCTTTGAGTATGCAATTTCTCATGCGTTTCTTTGATAAGAAAGCCAAAAAAAACCCTTAACAATAGCTGGATATTAAAGAACAAAATAAACCAGCAACCATTATCGCAAGACAAACAAACTCAAATTATGCAAAACACAGACCTTCAAACACTCTGGGTATATTTATCCACTTCGCCATTAACGGGATTAACGATAACGTTAGTGGCATATTTAACCGCATATACTCTGCATCGAAAAACAGGCACCCACCCCTTAACCAATACCGTTTTGATCTCGGTAATTTTATTGATTTTGATCTTAGAAGTTACCGGTACTGAATACGCAACCTACTTTGAAGGCGCGCAATTTATTCACTTTTTATTGGGTCCTGTAACGGTTGCTCTGGCGATTCCCTTATTTCAACAATTTGCTCAAGTAAAGCGGCTTTTTATTCCCATTATTTTATCGATGGTCATTGGTATTACGGTAGGCACCATTGCGGTTATGTTTATTGCCAAGTTATTAGGTGCCGATTTAGCCACGCAGATTTCATTATCAGCACGTTCGGTAACCGCCCCTGTAGCGATGGGTATCGCAGAAAAAATTGGCGGAATACCATCGTTAACTGCGGTTCTTGCGGTGTTAACCGGCATTATTGGTGCAGTGTTAGGAACCCACTATTTGAATTTACTGAAAATCAAAGATAATAGCGTCAAAGGTATCGCTATTGGTAATAGCTCTCATGGTATCGGAACTGCCAGAGCATTCACCTTAAATACCAGCATGGGTGCTTTTGCGGGTTTATCTATGGCTTTAGCCGCTTTGTTAAATGCATTAATGCTACCCTGGCTGGTAAAAGGCTTTTTATTAGTAACGGGGTGATTTTTTGGTGAGCTTCTTACACCCCACTACTTATAGGCCTTTTTTTATAGTCGTTTTAAATGGACAGAATCGCTTTACGATAAAATTGCAATTCATCTATTGAATCCAAAATATCATCCAATGCCAGATGAGCGCCTTTCTTTGTGTGCTGCTCCAATACTTCCGGCTTCCAGCGTGCCGCCAATTCTTTCAAAGTACTGACATCAAGATTACGATAATGAAAGTAATCTTCAAGAATTGGCATCTCACGCGCCATAAAACGTCTATCCTGACAAATGCTGTTACCGCACATAGGTGAGGCACCTTTGGGGACGTACTCTTCTAGAAATTTGATGGTTTCAGCTTCTGCCTGAGCAGCAGAATAGTTACTTTCTTTTACCCGTTTGACCAAACCAGAACTGCCATGATGGGATTGATTCCATTCATCCATACCCTCCAAAACACTATCAGGTTGATGGATAGCAATCACAGGGCCTTCGGCAAGTTTATTCAGGTCTTTATCTGTCACTACGGTAGCGATTTCGATAATGACATCATTAATAGTGTCTAGTCCTGTCATTTCCAGGTCAATCCAAATCAAATTATTCTTGTCTTGGCTCATAGGGTATAATGCTCGGTTGAATTTAATTGATATTAATTATATTGGTATTTTTAACGTAATTTACGTGAATACTCATGTTGAATTAATAAAACTGAGCCTTATTTTATAGAACTATGCATACATTTACTTTTATTTTTCTAGCACTTCTAATCATTACAACAGGAGTGCAATTATGGCTTTCTTTGCGAAACGCCAAACACGTTGCACAACATCGTTCTGCAGTTCCTGAAGAGTTTGCCGACAAAATCACGCTTGAAGAACACCAAAAAGCTGCCGATTACACACGCACTAAGGGCAGCTTCGGACGCTTCAACCTGATTCTAAGCGCTGTTGTTTTACTGCTTTGGACTTTAGGCGGTGGACTAGAGCTACTGGATAACGCAATGCGATCGTTCAGCTGGGGCCCATTAACTACAGGTGTCGCGGTTATCATCGGTTTCTCGCTAATTTCAAGCATCATCGATATCCCAACTTCGTTATACAGTACTTTCGTTATTGAAGAAAAATTTGGCTTCAACAAATCAACGCTTAAAGTATTTTTCATCGATATGTTTAAAGGTGCGGCGCTATCGGTTGTGATAGGAATTCCGCTGATCATGTTAGTTTTATGGCTAATGGAATCTGCGGGCAGCTTATGGTGGCTTTATGCCTGGGTGGCACTAACTGCTTTCTCAATTTTGATGATGTGGGCCTACCCAAAATTTATCGCGCCAATCTTCAATAAATTTAAACCATTGGAAGAAGGTGAAGTGCTTAATCGCATCACGACATTGCTCGATCGTACTGGCTTTAATTCAGACGGTGTATTTGTAATGGATGGCTCTAAACGCTCTAGCCATGGTAACGCCTATTTCACAGGCTTTGGCAAAACCAAGCGCATCGTCTTCTTTGACACACTGCTTAAACACCTTACTCCGACACAAGTAGAGGCTGTTCTGGCACATGAGTTAGGTCACTTTAAACATAAGCATGTACTGAAAGGCATGATCGTTTCTATGACGATGACACTGGTAGGCTTTGCCGTACTAGCGTGGCTAATGCAACAACAGTGGTTTTACAATGCGCTGGGCGTATCACAACCTTCTACATATATGGCGTTATTGTTATTTATTCTGGTTAGCCCTGCTTTCACTTTCTTTATTGGGCCGATTATGTCACGCTGGTCTCGTAAACATGAATTTGAAGCAGATAGCTTTGCCGCCCAACAATCTGATTCTGCGGAACTTATCAGTGCACTGGTTGGTCTATATAAAAAGAACGCGGGAACATTAACGCCAGATCCTTTGTATTCGGCATTTTATGATTCTCACCCACCTGCATCAATTCGCATTGCGCACTTGAAACAAGCAGGATAAATAGAAAAGTAAGGCAATAAGGAAAACGGAGATTGATATGAAATTTTCAAAGACATCATTTTCAAAGACAACTAAGATAATAACTAAAACAGTATTAGCGTCTTTAGCAGGTTTGCTAATTTCAAGCACAGCGATGGCCCAAGGTAATGCTGCTAATGGTAAAAAATTATTTACCCAATCAAAGTGTAACCAATGCCATACAACCAGCATCTTTACCAAGAAAGATAGAAAGGTAAACAGCTTAAAAGCGCTTGAAGCTCAGGTACGACGCTGTGACTCTAACTTGAACACTAACTGGTTTGATGATGAAATCCATGACGTTACTGCTTATTTAAACCAGCAGTATTACAAGTTATAATCAGGATGTTCAAATCTTGAAAACAGAAGTAAATACCGGACGGGTAGTCACCCGTTTCGGGGCTGAACTTCTTGTAGAAAATACTGAAGATAATCCAGATATACCTCACGTACGCTGCACCGCCAAACGTAAATTCGATACTATCGTTTGTGGTGACTACATTACCTGGCATCACAACGAACATGGTAATGCCTCTGTTGATGATTTACTCCCCAGAACCAATGCACTGACAAGGCCCGGCTATCGTGGTCGCCCTCGTACTATTGCAGCAAATATTGATCAACTCGTAATCGTTAACTCCTGGTTACCCGAAACCTCTTGGGATTTGGTAGACCGTTACTTGATTGCAGCAAATCAACTCAATGCCGAAGCTATCATCGTTATGAACAAGAGTGATTTAGCCGAAGCACATGCGACTGAGGCTGACTGGCAGGCGATGAAAACTTACGAAGAAATTGGTTATCCAGTACTTCAACTGAATGCTCACACCGGAGAAGGGATTGAGCAATTGAAGCAAATGATGGATGACAAAACCAGTATTTTTAGTGGTCGCTCAGGCGTAGGTAAATCTTCCATAGCCAATCGTATTCTGCCGACATCAGACATTGCGGTGGGCATAATTTCCGATTCTGGAGAAGGCAAGCACACCACCACTACAGCTGACTTATATCGACTTGAAAACAAAGGGTATTTAATTGATTCCCCGGGTGTTAGAGATTATGCATTAGGCGATATTAGCACCCAAGAACTCGCTGATGGCTATATTGAATTTGCGCAATACCAAAACAATTGTCGTTTTCATAACTGTACTCATGATCACGAGCCTCGTTGCGCAGTTAGGACAGCTGTTGAAAACAACGAGATCAGCAAAGAAAGGTATCTTCGTTATCTCGATGCGTTACATACCCTGAAAGAGAACTCCAATAGTTAAACATAAAGCACTAATCTTAAGACAGAGGCGCAGCAACATACTTGCGATAAAAACATTGTAATTCGCAAATAAAACCTTTAAAAAGAATCTATTAGTTATATCATGAATAATGATATATGAAGCTTGCAAAGAATGGGCTCTTTGTATGCCGTTAAATATTTATGTAATTATTTAAACTTGTTACTTAAAATTAGCTACCTAAAACATATAACAACATCTATAAAAAAGTCACCCCCCCACTTTTAGCCTGTTTTTTTTTAACAGATGATTGTGATCAATGGGGTTCAGGGGAAAATATACTGATTATGAAATCGGCACTTAAGATTATTTACAAGTCATTACCAGGAATAGTTTTTTTGCTATTCTTATCGCACAATTCTTTTGCTTATACTAACCAGAAACAGGTAAATGATTTTCATGAGGCTTATGACAAATTACACAAAGGTCAGCTTTACGATAGCTCTCATTTAAAAGGTTATATGCTTCACCCTTACCTTGATTATGAACGTCTAAAACAAAATATAAAAACCAGTAGCAACCAGTCTCTACTCAATTTTATCCATCAAAACCCACCTTCATGGTTATCTGATGATATTAATACCGAGTTATTGATAAAACTGTCACAGCAACAACAATGGGGACAGATTCTTAAGTTCTATAAAAAAGGCCAAGGAGGCATTAAAGCAAGATGCGTTAATGCAGAAGCCTCGATGCATATTAGGCCATCTGCGGCTGTTAATAACGAAGCATTAAAAATATGGCTTTCGGCAAATAGTCGCCCAAAAGTTTGCGACCCTTTATTTGCACTTTTAGTGCGCAAAGGATTAGTCAATGACAGTCGAGCCTGGCAAAGAATTACGCTGGCAATGGACAAAGGCAAAACAGGCCTGGCCAGAGCGTTAAGTAAATACTTAAACGAACCAAGTCTTGTTAGTCTATGGATTAACTTACGCAAGCACCCGCTTAAGAATCTCAAAAATAAAAGACTGAAAAACAAAGATGGCCGAAGCACTCAATTAATTGCTTATGGCATAAATAGACTAGCTAGAAAAAACACAGAAACCGCGAGAAGCCAATGGAATAAATTTCAACGATCGCATACTTTTTCGACAAAACTTAAAGCCGATGTTGAGAGCTATATCGGTGTACGCGAAGCATTGAATCACAATCCTTACGCATTACAAAAGCTTGCTGCCATCCCCGCCAATCTTCGTAGTGAAGAGGCAACTATCTGGACTGCACGAATGGCATTACATCAAGGTGACTGGAGAAAATTACGTAGCGCAATTGATAGTATGCCAGCTGAAACTAAAACCAAAGACAGGTGGCGCTACTGGAGAGCACAAACAGGAAAGCGTTTAGGTGAGAAAAATACTCATCAACAATTATTACCTGTGGCAAACAATGCCTCATTCTATGGTTTTTTAGCTGCTGATGAATTAAGAAGACCTTACTCAGCACAGATAAAACCAACAAGAAACTGGTCTCAGCTAACACCTCGAATTGCTAATATGCCATCTATGCAAAGAGCAACCGAACTCTACGCAATCGGCAAACCTAAGCTAGCAAAGAAAGAATGGTTCTGGACC
Organism: Cocleimonas sp. KMM 6892; assembly: GCF_035798195.1. Taxonomy (NCBI): domain Bacteria; kingdom Pseudomonadati; phylum Pseudomonadota; class Gammaproteobacteria; order Thiotrichales; family Thiotrichaceae; genus Cocleimonas; species Cocleimonas sp. KMM 6892. Next base: position 16,031 of record NZ_JAPFBV010000003.1, read on the forward strand.
TTGAAGAAATTAAATAAACAGGACAAATTAACTGCTGCGGCGTATGCCTTAGAAATCAATCAACCATTCTTAGCAATTATTACGGTTTCTCAAACAAAAGACTGGAATCAAACTGGGTTACGGTTTCCCATGGAATACCAGTCGCTCGTTTCTAATTCAGCCCGAAAACATGGCATTATACCTGCCTGGGTATATGGCATTATGCGAAGAGAGAGCGCTTTTGACCCGCAAATTGTATCCAGCGCTAATGCCAAGGGTTTAATGCAAATTTTACCAGCAACTGCAAAAAACGTTGCTAGAAAGTTAGGCATTCGTTCTCATCGAACCTCTGATTTGTTTGTGCCTGAAAAGAATGCCAACCTAGGTGCAGCATACTTGAGTCAGATGCTAAAACGCTTTAAAGGCAATTATGTGAAAGCAACCGCCAGCTACAATGCTGGCCCCGGAAGAATCCCGCGCTGGACACCTGATAATCATATTTCAGCACCCCGCTGGATAGAAAGCATTCCGTTTGAAGAAACACGGAATTATGTGCGCGCAGTGATGTCATATACAACTATCTATGATTATAAATTACATGCCAGAAATAACGCTAATCAACGTCTATCAAAACGACTACAGGCAGTCGGACCGAATTAATGCCTAAGCAACAGAAAGGTATCGCACTTATTACCGCGATGATTATTACCAGCATTGCTGTATCACTAGCTGGGATGATTATGTATCGCCAGCAAATCCAGATACGATTATCGAGTAATATTGGTCACTTTGAGCAAGCTTATCTGTATGCAAACGGCATGGAGGACTGGGCAGGAACGATACTGGATCAAAGTTTTGAAGATCATCCCGATTATGATTCTCTAACGGACGATTGGTATACCGAGACAGGCATTGTACTTCCTATTACTGGCGGCATAATGCAAGGTAAATTATATGATTTACAAGCTAGAATAAACCTTAATTCTTTAAATAGACCTAAATCATTAAATAAAACATCATCAACTTCTTCTAATTCTTCGACAACTACAAATGCATCTTTAGTAGCAGGGAATGAAAATACCGATACTAATAATGAAGAACAAGAAAATACTGAAGATAAAGACGAAAATGATGAGAAGTATTATTACCCTGCAGAAACTGCACGACAAAGGCTGGTCAACCTTATGACCATTGAAGTCGACCCTGAACAGGAGCTTGGTCCACCAGAAAACTTCACAGATATCTTAAAGGACTGGATCGACAGTGATCAGGACAATGGCAATAAAGAACAAGGTGCAAATGGTAGTGGTAATGGAGCAGAAAGTCCTTATTACCAAACACTAGAGCCTGCCTATTTCAGTGCCGATACCACCATGATTAGCTTAACTGAGTTAAGACTATTAAAAGAAATGAAAGAAGGCATTTATAAAAAACTAGCAAGATACACAACAACACTCCCAATCGTTGACAACGCCAATAAAACCATCAGCACACCAATCAATATAAATACTGCAGAAAAACCAGTATTACTTGCCATAGGCCTCACACCTGATAAGGCAGATGAATTAATTGAGCTTGTTAAAGAAACCCCCTTTGAGAATATCAATGATTTCCTAGAGTCCAGCATTGTGAGCAATGATATAAAGACAGAAAGCAATCCAGATGGCGCTGTTGATACGGATCAATTAGATGTTAAAACTAATTTTTTCTATTTAGAAGGAAGAGTAGAAATAAACAATACCAGAATTTTTATAAATTCTATTTTAGAACGGAAAAACGGTAAGGTTTCTGTCATAATGCGCGACTTTAGCAATCCTCAATCTATAACGAAAGTCATCAATTAAATGCAGTTACTGGTTATAAAATTAAAAGCGTCAGGATCAACACCTGAATACTCACTTTTAGGCAAGAAACAAGCTTCTGGTAATTTCATTGCTAGTGACTGGAAGCAGATTCGTTCACTCACTCGCGGAAGAAGAGTTGTCGCATTGATTCCCGCTAACGATGTGGTAATCACATCTGTGAATATTCCAAGCAAGAACAAGAAGCAGCTCCTCCAAGCGATTCCATTTTCGTTAGAAGATTCTCTTGCTGACGACATAGAAGACTTACACTTCGCTGTAAAACAAGATGACACCAGCAATCACTCTCAAGTAGCGATTATTAAACGGTCCACTCTTGAAAAACACCTTGATACATTCCAGGAACACGGGATCACTGCACATTTCATGCTTCCTGAAACGTTAGGGCAATATTATCGTAAAGATGAATGGTCAATTATTTTCAATACAGACCAAGAAAGTGCAACTATTCGACTTGGTGAATTGGAAGGCTTTACTTGTGATGACAGTATGCTAGATATTTTTTTAGCAAAACCACTTGAAAACAACAAGCCCAAAAAGATATTTTCAAATAAAGACAAGTCCAATCTTCCTGAAAGCTTACAGCAGCAAGATATTGAACCAATAAGCGCCAATACTATTGATTATGAAAGTATTTATAACGCATTACCTTTAAATCTTATTACAAATTTTTCTCGTCAATCCAACAAATCAACCATCAACTGGAGTGTATGGCGACCTACGATTATATTAGCGGGTTTATTAGCGAGTGTCTGGGCAGGTGTTTTCTTTTGGCAAAATAATTTATTGCAACAACAAAGTCAGCTATTAAACCAAAAAATTGAACAAGTCTATAAATCATCTTTCCCAAAAGGAAGAATCGTCGACCCTTCTGTGCAAATGAAAGCAGCGCTAGATAAACTAAAGGAAAATGCTGGGAGAGTGGTAGATTCTCCGCTGCCCTTAATTTCAGATCTAAGCCCTTTATTAAAAGAATATAAAGACATGTCATTGAGCGAAATAAATTACAAAGAAAATGAATTAACACTCGTCATGCAATCTCCATCCTTGACACGCTTAGAAACATTTAAGCGAGATGCTGCAGAGAAGGTAAAACTCAAGGTTGACATTAAGTCTTCAACGACAACGTCCAACAAAGTTGAGGCAACCTTAATCATTTCCCCATTAATGACCTCATCGGCAAAAGATGTTACCCCAAATAATTTACCCAGGGGTAACTCATGAAAAATTGGTACAACTCACTTTCTCAAAGAGAACGCTTACTCGTTACTTACGGCTCAATTGCCGTGACATTGATACTATTATGGTTACTAGCTGTTAGACCCATGTATGCAAAACATGTTCGTCTGAATAACTTGATTGAACAGCAAGAAATAAAACTTGCGACCATGCAAAGACAAAGCATAGAGATTAAACAATTACAGCAGCAAAATATTAAAGTACCCTCATCCAGTCGCACTCAAAACCCGCAACAATTGATTGAACGCTCATTACAAACATGGAGATTAAAAAAATCTCTGGAACGCATGCAGTCACAAGGTAGCAATGGCGTAAGACTCATATTAAAAGATGCAAATGCAGACAGGGTTATGCGATTCTTATATGAACTTGAAAATAAACACACGCTGGTCATCGACAATATGCTAATCGACAAAAGTAAAAAAGAAGCAGGACTCGCTGACTTTAGACTAACAATTAAAAGAAATGATAAATCATGAAAAAAATCATATTCTTTGGATTAATAGCATTTCTATTAGCTGCAGTTTGGCAACTACCTTTAAGCATTGCACAGCCATATTTAGAAAAAACAGTGAAAGGTTTGTCACTAGGGCCAACTAGCGGAACAATCTGGAACGGTGAAGCAAAAGAATTCACACTAAACAATAATTCTTTAGGTGAGGTTAACTGGAAAATTCAGCTTTTAAAAAGCCTCACTTCTTTTAAGCTGAAGTCATACTTTAAAGTTCAAGGAAAGGACATCAATGCCGAAGGGATTGCAGGTATTGGGACAAATAAACAGCTTTCGTTTGATGATACTACTTTCGACATCAACTCTGACTACATAAACAAGCTACAAAAGAATGCAAAACTATCCGGCAATATCACTGGGGATATCTCACACGCTACACTTAGTGAGAAAGAGGTACCTCAAATTAAAGGTATTATCGACTGGAAAGACGGGGCTTTGAGCTCACCTATCAAATTAGGACCTGGAAATTACAAAGCCATCGTATCCCCCTTATCTGGCGATTTAGACATCAAATTAAGCTCTAATGAAGCCCCTATAGACCTTAGTGGTGATATAAAACTGATCAAGGACTGGACTTACAGTACAAATATCAGCGCTAAATCGAGCGAACCCGGAATCGCCGCAATGTTAAACCTTGCGGGTAAAAAACAAGCCAACGGAAGTGTGACTATAGTTAACAAAGGTGATCTTTCACCCTTTATTACACCTTAACAATACTGATTTAAACTGCGATATTTAAATCCGAGAAACAGATATGGACAAACCAAAGCAAATAGATGAATTAGCAAAGAAGTTATCAGGACTTATGCCTGGCTCTTTACAAAACCTACAATCAGATATTGAAGAAAATGTGAAATCTACGCTAGAAAGTGGTTTACGTAAAATGAACCTAGTCACTAGAGAAGAGTTCGATATTCAACGAGCAGTACTTTTAAGAACAAGAGAAAAACTGGAAGCACTTGAAAAAGTAGTTGCAGACCTAGAGTCGAGCCTGAGCAAAGAATCTAAAACGGAGAATGAAAAATGAGAAAAATCTTTAAGTCTGTTTTTCTTGTGTCACTATTTACAGCGCCTGTAGCAGTTCCTATTTCAATGCTGCATGCACAACCCCATACACATGCTGGAAGATCCCATGATCACCCATTGCCTGCCCAAGGCGTCGGACATAGACATGGTAATGGTGCCCCTGGTATTGCCTCTGGCGGCAAGGCTCCAGCAAAACGCGTGCAACAACAACCGGCACGCCCAAAACAAGCAAACAATAACCAAAGACGCAACCCTGGTATCGCCAATAATGCGAATACAGAATTACAAAGGGCATATAAGGCTAAAAATTACGCAAGGGTTTATCAAATTGCTTCAGGCTATGCCAAACGTGGAGACCCTGCTGGGCAATACGTGTTAGGCCAGCTATTTTTATTAGGCCAAGGACAAAAAAAGAACCCTCAAACCGCTTTCGGATGGTTCAAAAAATCAGCTGACAAAGGCCACCCCGGATCCCAATATTTATTAGGCTCCCTATACGCAACAGGCCAAGGCACGCGCAAAAATCTTCAGCAAGCCTTCAAATACTACAAGCTTGCTTCAAATGCTGGAATTCCTGATGCGTATACTAGTTTAGGCATCATGTATGAGAATGGAGAAGGTGTTAAGAAACATCTACCGACAGCAATCAAGTACTATGAACTAGCGGCAAATAAAGGCGTTACCAACGTTCAATTAATGCTTGGCGAACGTTATGTTAAAGGCGTAGGCGTAAAGAAAAACCCCACTAAAGGTTTCAATTACGTAAAAATGGCACAACGCTCAGGCGCAACAGGAGCCACTTATTTATTAGGTGTACTCTATGCCAATGGAATAGGAACAAAAAAGAACCCTGCACAAGCCTTTAAATATGTCTCTATCGCAGCTAAAAAAGGAAATCGTGATGCTCAGTACGATCTTGCATCAATGTACGCTCAGGGGCTTGGAACAAAGAAAAATATGGGCCAGGCAATAAATTGGTATAAAAAAGCATCTGCAAAAGGTGTAGCGCTCGCATCACATAACCTCGGACTTATTTATTTACAAGGTATGGGCACTGCCAAAAATGAAAAAGCAGCCTTCTCATGGTTTAGTAAAGCCGCAAAAAAAGGCCTACCAATTTCACAATACTTTATGGGCGACCTTTATGTAGATGGTGTTGGTGTTGCAAAAAATCATGGCCAAGCATTAAACTGGTATAAAAAATCAGCCGCCCAAGGGCTTCCGGCTGCCGAATATAGTGTAGGCGCCATGTATGCAAATGGTTACGGTACCAAAAAGAATATTGCAACAGCAAAACAGTGGTTCCAAAAAGCTGCTAAGCACGGAAGCCCTAAAGCTAAACAGGCATTAGCCATGCTTAAACAAAGGGGCTTATAAGAAGGACTCTATAAGCATAATTATTTTACAATAAAATCACCCCCCTACTTTGAGGCACTTTTTGTGGAATAAGTAAGTGGGGGAATGATTTTTAGAGAAGTTTAATTAAGAAGCGTTAAAGAAACTTACACTTCATGAAATAATCATTAGCACATTTATATTATAAATTGCTAACCCGTTACTCATAAATTTATTGCAGCAACTGTAGCTCAGCCCCACAAAAGACGTAATAACAAATCAGCTACTGATTGGAATATTTAACGACACCTGTCAAAAAGAACACCCTCTACTCCTCTAAGGGTTTCTTTGTAATAGACTAGGTAGAAAAGTTTCTAACAGAAAAAGCTATATACGAGCAGACGTTTTTGTCATCACTTTAGATAAAAGTGGCATTAACATTTTCTTAATTGGGAAAGGTAAATCTGCTGCTCCTGCTTCAACAGCGACATCAGCGTGATGTTCTTCGTCAATCTTCATTTGCGCTAGAATTGCTCTACTCGCAAGATCATTGTCGGGGAGTTTATCTAAATGGCTATCAAGATGTCTAACCACCTGATCTTCAGTCTCCTTAACAAAACCCAGGCTCCATTTATCGCCCGCTAGGCCCGCAGCAGCACCTATACCTAAAGACCCTAAATACCAGACAGGACTTAGATAGCTTTTATGAGACCCTAGTTCATCTAAACGTTTTTCACACCAATTTAGATGATCATTTTCTTCCATCGCAGATATATTCATCTGCTGTTTAATCTCTTCAGACTTGGACATAAGCGCCTGACCGCGATAAAGCCCCTGTGCGGAGACTTCACCAGCATGATTGATACGCATCAAGCTTATAGATTTTTTACGCTCATCATCCGTTAAATCAACAGGATTATGTATTTCAGCAGAGGGGTTAGGTCTATCAGTCGTGGGCGCAAGAGTATGAACAGTTCTCAATGCCTGATCTATTTCGTGTAACACTCTATCAACTAAATTCAATGACCTCACAACAATACCCTCAAAAAGGCCCTTGCAGTGAAACAAAGGCCTTTCAATAATTATTTATTTTCTTGTTTAGCAAGAAATCTAAGTACTTCCATTACTTTATCATTACCACCAGCCATATAAGGACTAGTTCTATATTTTCCGTTAATGATAATTGTTGGCACTGACTGCGCCTGAGATGTTGAAGAGATCTCTTGGGCTCGCTTCAATTTAGCCTGAAATGCCATCGAATTTCTAACATTATTCACTTGCTCTTCTGTGAAACCTTGTTGAACGAAGAAACGTGTTACGGCATCTGGGTTTCTTAGACGACGCTTTTGATCATGAATAGCTTGAAAAGCACGGTGTATTAATTCTTTTTCACCTTTAGGATCTAACAGCTCTGCGATAAAAAAAGTATTTGCATCTGCTGACCAGCTAGGATTAAGCATCGCAGGAACTTGTTTAAACTCAACGTATTTTGGATGGTTTTCCTTGTACTTTAAAATTTGTGGCTCTAAAGAATAACAATGTGGGCACCCTAGCCACATTAATTCAACAACCTCTACTTTTCCTGGCTCAGAATCTGTCTGCATTTCCGGGAAGATTTCAACATAATGCTTACCTTCCTCAAACTGAGATTCAACCTTTTTAACTGCTGGCTGAGTTGTAGCAGTTGCTTCTACCGCAGGAGCAGAAACTTTTTTAATCTCTACTTTTTTTGCATCAGATGAAGCCGAGCCACAAGCAGTAATAAATATCAGCGTCAAAGAAGCTAGAAGAGAAGTTTTATAAATTGTTTTCATTAATATCAGTCCTGTTGGTATATATCTATTTAGGACTATGATGATATCGCATAGTTCAACCCATAGAAATAAGGTTTTGATTAACTATTGGTAATGATTGATTTATTATAGACGAAAAAAAAGGCAACAATCGTCACCTCTTTTTACGTGTATTACACTGTGAAAAACTGATTACATTTTAATCACGCAACCCGGAAATATATTCTGCAACTGCATTCATTTCTGCATCAGTCATTTTCAACGCTACATTACGCATCATTTTTCCAGTGTCATTAGCACGTTTTGATGTTTTAAAATTCATTAACTGTGTAACAGTATATTTGGCGTGCTGACCAGAGATCTTTGGAAACTTTGCAGCAGGATTTCCTGAACCTGTTGGCCCATGACATGCGGCGCATGCAGCAACACCAGATGAAACTACGCCACCTTTATAAATAGCTTCGCCTTTAGCAATCATGCCTGGGTTAGCAACACCAGGCTTAGCTTTTACTGAAGAAAAATAAGCAGCTAAATCCGCTACATCATCGTCTGACTTAATGGCTTTTGCCATAGCTGTCATACTAGGATCAACACGTTTGTCTGAACGAAAATCATGCAATTGCTTGGCTAAATAAGCTTCACCCTGGCCTGCTATTTTTGGCCAATCTGGATTAACAGAATTCCCATCTGCTCCATGACAAGCTGCACACGTGCCACTAACCGCTTTACCATTAGCTGCATCAGCTTTCCTTTCAGCTTCATTAGCACTTGCAGTTAGATTGAAACTTAAAGTTGCAACCAAGCCTAACATTACTACTATTTTCATCAAACATACTCCTAAATACTTGTATACTTCTCGCCAACGAATAGCTGGCTCAACTGCCGCGATTTATATCACATCCTTAATCATACATCAAAGACAGAGATCAATTATGAGTGCTTTTTATCAACAAGCTAAATTTTTACAAAGTGCTTCTAGCGTAAATACACTGCCTCCTGAATTTGGTAATGAAGTTGCTTTTGCAGGGCGCTCAAACTCCGGAAAGTCGAGCACTTTAAACAAACTTTGCCAACAAAAAAGTCTTGCACGCACAAGTAAAACACCAGGGCGTACTCAGTTAATCAATTTTTTCGGATTACCAGGAGACAAATTTCTGGTAGACCTGCCAGGGTATGGATATGCAAAAGTGCCAGAAAAAGTCAAAATACAGTGGCAGCAATTCATTGAAATATACTTAACCCAGCGCTCACCTTTAGCGGGTCTAGTGATTATGATGGATATAAGAAGACCCATGCTAGAAAACGACATGAATATGTTGGATTGGGCGAATTCTAGAAATTTACCCGTCCATGTTGTCTTAAACAAATCTGATAAGCTAAAACATGGACAAGCTAAAAGTGCGCTTTTGAAGACACAGCAACAACTAAAACAAATTAATCCTATCTATACAGTTCAAATTTTTTCTGCGCTAAAAGGGGTAGGAGTAGATGAGCTAAAAAAGAAATTAAATATCTGGTTTGAGAACGAACCTGATTACCAATAACAGACACATATAAAAAGAATTAAGAATAAAAACCGGACAGTTAAAAAGCCATAAAAAAACCCCGTGCAGTAGGGGGCTACCGCCGGGGTCAAAATAACAGGTCTGGATTGGGGACACCAAACCTGTGTCCGCAAGGAAAATAAAGAACACCGGGCTTAAGTGTTCATTGTTTTTACTTTCCCTTGCTTGCGGATAAACACAGATAACTGAATATGTATCAAATTAACTGTATGTATCTATAAAACTACAAATTCAAACTTCGTTCAACATCAAACTGATGAAGCTTATAATTACAAGGATAGCTGGCAAATGCATAATCTGCAAGTTTTGACTAAGATTTAGTTATACTATTTACCATCTTTTATTTAATTTTCAACTTCAAAAGAGCCCCAAGGGCTAGCATTTTCGATCTCTGGCTTACTTTCTACCACTGGCTTTCTGCCGATCTCACGATATTTTCCGGCACTTACCTGCCCTACTTCAGCAACACATTTCTTAATCAATCCATTACGGAAATATTCCATTTGAACCTTGGAACCCATACGCAAATTTCCAATAATACTTTTCAAGTTAGAACTATTAGTCACAGTGGTGCCATTAATACGAGTAATTATATCCCCTTCCTGTATTCCTGCTTTATCAGCTGGGGAAAGCGAAACAACGCCAGAAATTAATGCTCCCTGACCATCAGGTAAATTAAAGGCTTTTACTAGCGCAGGTCTTATATCCTGAATTTCAATACCTAGCTGCCCTCTCTCCACACGACCATTTTCAACCAATTGGTCAGTAATATTAATGATCATATCTGCAGGGATGGCAAAACCTATTCCTACATTGCCACCAGATTTACCACCAAGAATAGCGGTATTTATGCCGATTAACTCGCCACGAAGATTAACTAATGCACCACCCGAATTCCCAGGATTGATTGGCGCATCTGTTTGAATAAAATCCTCATAATCTTCGATACCTAAACCTGTTCTACCTAGCGCACTTACGATACCAGACGTAACTGACTGCCCCAATCCATAGGGGTTTCCAATAGCAACGACAAAATCGCCAACACGTGAAGGTTTGCCGGTTGCCACTACCATCGCTGTTAGTCTATCTGGTTGAATTTGTATAACAGCGACATCAGCCTTCAGGTCTTTACCGATGAGCTGAGCATAAAACTGACGCTTATCTTTTAGTGTAACGATGATTTTATCTGCATTTTCAATAACATGTGCATTTGTAACCACATAGCCATTGTCCGCATCAATAATGATACCTGAACCTGTTCCTATGGGTTTACCCGGTTGAGTAGGGACATTTTTACCGAAAAAATGACGGTACACAGGATCCTTTACAGGTGTTCCTGACGAGCCATTCTCAGTAGATATATTTACAACTGCTGGGGTAATCCTCTCTAACATATCTGCTAAAGAAGGCAGTGCCTGACCATTTACTTCTACAGGTAACTTGGCAGAAGCAGTGTTTAAGCATCCCAAAAGTATTACAGTAGTTGTAAAAAATAGTGAAGCAACTTTGTTCAAAAACATCATAAACCCGTTAGATTAGTATTGTTTAACACTTAAATACTCTTGTTTATATGCTTATCGAGGCTTCCAGTCAAATTTCTTCTCCATTTCTTCATAGAATTTTTTATCTTCATCCGTTTCCGCAGGAGGTGTAACAATTTGAATAACAACGAATTGATCGCCACTCAGATTCCCACTACTTTTACCCGGTAATCCTCGGCCTTTTATGCGCATTTTCTTGCCTGACGTAGAACCTGCTGGAATTTTTAACTTCAATTCTCCCGATAACGTTTTGATATTCGCACTGGTTCCTAAAGCCGCTTCCCAAGGCGCTATTGGCAAATCTAAATAAATATCTTTATCTTCTCGCTTAAAGACAGGGTGTTTATTGAATGCTATATGCAAATGCAAATCTCCGCCTGTCGACGCCTTACCTGACAAGCGTATTTTCTTGCCTTCTTCAATACCTTTAGGAATTTTAACCTCAACACTTGAACCATTAGGTAATCGAACACGCTTATTGTTGCCCGCGTAAACATCCTCAAGGTCAACGTATAGTTTCATCACCTCATTAGCGGGTTTCGCTCTTTGCTGATATCTTTGTTGATGTGCCCCTTGCTGATGCCCACCTTGCTGGAAACCGCCGCCGAACATGGATTCAAAAAAATCGCTAAAGCCACCCGTTGAATGACCTCCGCCACCACCTGTAAACTGATTGAAGTCAAAACCGCCGTCCCAACCAGGTGGTGGATTAAAACTCTGACCATTCTGCCAATCCGCACCCAAATTATCATATTGGGCACGCTTGGTTTCATCGCCCAGCACTTCATAAGCCTCATTAACTTCTTTGAAGCGCTCTTCAGCATTGGCTTCCGTACTCACATCAGGGTGATATTTACGAGCCAGTTTACGGTAACTTTTCTTTAATTCCGCGTGATCTATATCACGATCAACCCCAAGAATTTTATAATAATCTTTGTACTGCATTTTATTGTCATTTACCTATGTTTATATTGCTTATATGATGGTATCAACCAGTAAAAATTCAAGCCTCTACTCAGGACAATCATGAAATCTCACAAGCTCTTTATTTCAATCTCAGCACTTTTAGGTCTTCTTGCCGTTGTCATAGGCGCCCTTTCTGCACATGCTATAGACAAAGGGCTTACAACAGAGGCGTTAGAAAGAATTCATACTGCTCAGGATTACCAGTTTTATCATGTTGCCGCGTTATTTGGTGTGGGCATATTAGGGTCACTTCATAGGAACCAATCGTCCATTTTGCTCAAGCTTGCAGGATTATTCTTCTTACTCGGTATCTTGCTGTTTTCAGGAAGCTTGTATGCTTACGCCATTACAGACAACGCACTTTATGGAACAGCAACACCTTTCGGAGGGATGTCATTCATCCTGGGATGGTTTTTCTTGATGCTGTTTGGCTTAACCAAGTAGACCCAATAATTACTCGATATTCATGACCTGCTCGCGCATTTGTTCAATTAACACCTTTAGCTCTACAGCGCCTTTTGTGGTTTCGCCATCATTAGCCTTAGAAGCAAGCGTATTCGCCTCTCGATTCAGCTCCTGCATGAGAAAGTCTAGCCTCCGACCAATTGGCTCATCTCTTTCCAAAACAGCTTTCAATTCCTCTACGTGTGAATCCAAACGATCTAGCTCTTCATCCACATCGAGTCGTTGTAATAAATAAACTAACTCTTGCTCGAGTCGATTTTCATCTACCGCGACATCAATCTCAGAAAGCTTTTTCAATGCTTTCTCACGAACCGCATTATTGACTTCAATTCGCCTTTTTTTTACATCAACAACAATTTCAGAGACCGAGTTGGCTCGAGTTAAAATTAGCGTTTTCAAACGCGCGCCCTCTTCTTCCCTGGATTTGACTAAACCATCTAACGCTTTAGCAAACAGTGTCTTCGCTGCCTCCAGATGAACACTAAGATCATGTTGATTTTCTTCCATGACACCAGGCCAATTAAGGATATCCATCGTTGAAAGCCCTAGCGCTTTTTTAGATAAAAACTCTAATTTATGTTTAGCATCAAGCAACTCTTTAATCGCCTGCTCATTGAGTTGAACGGCACCTTTAGCTTGATTTTCATCGACTTTACAAATCAATTTAGCATCGACTTTGCCGCGCCCCAGCTTCTTTTTAAGCGCGTCTTTAAAGTTATTTTCTTCTGCGTGAAAACCTTCAGGAAGATAGACACTTGCATCTAAAAATCGATGATTGACACTCCGAATCTCCCATATTAAAACGGTATCATCCACCGTGACTTCACAGTTAGAAAATGCTGTCATGCTTTTTAACATCTACGACCTCTGTCATTTTGTTGTTGCTTATGCTCAAATATCTGCTCTAGCAATAGACCAGACACCTACTTTTTCAACGCCTTTCGTTTTTAAAAGCCTTGCCAGCTCATTCGTTGTTGCTCCAGTTGTTATAACATCGTCAACAATAACGATATGCCTGGCAAGAGACGGGCTGATTACATTAAAACAACCTTTTACATTTTTCAGGCGTTGCTGTTTATTCAGATGAGTTTGCGCATCTGTATTTTTGACCCTCTCAACTTTATTGACAAACAAAGGAATAGCCATTGCCTTTGCTATCTCTCGAGAGACTTCCAAAGATTGATTAAACCCCCTCTTTGCCAGCCTTGACTTATGTAAAGGAACAGGTAACAGAGCGTCTGGCTTAGCAGACATCCCGGCATCGGAATGTTTATCCAATATTTCTGAACACAATAAATTCGCTAAAATAGCAGCAGACGATAGTTGCTGCTGAAATTTCATTTGCCCAATCAAATAACTAACCGGGTTTTCATAGTGAAATAGACTTATCGTGTAATCAACCGCTGGAGATGTTTGAATACACTGCCCACACAAAGCATTTGCTGTGGCAGCTTTCTCCAAAGGAATACCACATTGCCCACACGCATATTCAATTCGAGGAAGACTAACCTCGCAGGCTTTACACAATGATATATCCCGCTGAGTAAAGTCACCACAAAGCACACAGTTTGATGTTAAAACAGATAGTTTAATGAATACTCACCAAAAAAAGCCGCTATAAGTAGGGGGGTGTATTAAAAATGCGTATTATATATCTTAGCGATAATTTGAGAACGAGTTTCTACTATAATCGCAAACTAAATAACAAAATGGCACTAGCAACGACTCGGGCAGCAGTTTCGAGAAAGCACAAGAGATAAGGATATTTTAATGAGCAAAACTGAGAAGAATTCAGAAAATACACTGACGCATTTCAACCAACAAGGTGAAGCCCACATGGTTGATATTGGCAATAAAGACATAACTAAACGTGTTGCAGTAACAGAGGGTCGCATCTTCATGAAGGCAGAAACACTTCAACACATTTTAGAAGGCAATAACAAGAAAGGTGACGTGCTAGGCATTGCACGCATTGCAGGCATCATGGGCGCAAAGAAAACACCCGACCTAATCCCGCTGTGTCATCCTCTATCTTTAACGCATGTCGATATCAGCCTCGAAACTCAGCAAGAACCTCCAGCGGTATATTGCAAAACCGAAGTTGCCACAAGCGGAAAAACCGGCGTAGAAATGGAAGCGTTAAACGCAACACAGGTTGCACTATTAACGATTTACGATATGTGCAAAGCAGTAGATAAGGGCATGGTAATTGACGGAGTCAGATTGCTTAAAAAAACTGGCGGAAAATCTGGAACCTGGGAAGCGGATGCTTGATCAAAGAAATCCAAATTCAGGACATCGCACACAGATATCACGAAAAAAGGCATTGAGAAAAACTCACTATAACTGTTTGGAAGTTTAAGGGCTGTATATAAAAAACTAACACTAATATCCTTTAGTGTTTTCCTCTACCCAGCGATCATTTCCCGTGGTAAGCGCTTCTTTTTTCCAGAAAGGAGCCTTATGTTTTAGATCTTCCATGATAAATCTGCACGCATCAAAAGCGGCTCCCCGATGTGCCGACCAAACAGCCACTAACACGATTGATTCTGCGGGAAAAATCTCACCGACTCTGTGAACAATCAACGTATTTTGTAGCGGCCATTTCTTGCTAGCTTCATCGACGATGATATTGAGTTGTTTTTCAGTCATGGCTGGATAATGTTCCAGAGTCATGCTTTGAACATCATCGCCTTCATTGAAATCTCTCATGGTACCGACAAAGTTTGCTGTTGCGCCATATTTTGTCTGGCCTTGCATGCTTTGAGCCTGATACTCGGCTTGCATCACCAAAGGATCGAATGGCGAATCTACAATGATAATTTTGCGCTGACTATCCACCGGTTACTGGCGGAAAGAACGCCACCTCATCGCCATCATTCAATAAAGCTTGCGGGTTTGTATATTCCTGATTGACAGCAACCAGCAGATTATCAGGAAAATGCGTTTGACCCGTTGAATTTACCCACAACTGCTCAACACTTAATGAATGAGAGGACTGATCAGTAGGGATATCGACGACATCTCCACCGCGACCAATCTCTTCTCTTAAACTTGCGAAATATAATACTTTAATACTCATATTGAAAATGTAGCATAAAAAAAGACCTCCGTAGAGGTCTTTCTAGAAAAGCATTTAGCAGGTACCAATAACGACTAACGAGTAATGTGCTGGACCGTAATAATTGGCTCAATATCGATCTCGTCGCCAAATTTTTCTTTGGCAAATTTAGCTGCCAACGTCCTTTCTCGAAAGAAACGGTCTTCACCAATTTTTTCCATCAAGCCAGAACGTGTAAACGCATCAAGCATCGTACGTTTTGCTCTGGCAATATACAATTCGATTCCTGCGACTTCTAATCGCTCAACAATTCTTGCCAACGTTTCTTCACCCGTGGAATCAATCAAATCCACCGATTCAAAATCCAACACCATGACTTTTAAATTAGGCTTTTGGGCAATACTATTCAGCACCTTTCCCTCTAAATACCCTGCGTTGGCGAAGTATAAATCTCCGTCATAACGAAAGATTGACACAGTATCGCTGGTTTTTAGTTCGAATAGTTCAGCAGAGCGCAAACTGCCATCGTCATGTCGCCCTACCTCTACAAATCTTGGGCTCATTGTTCGGTATAAGAATAAACCTAGGGACAAAAGCACTCCCGCCATGATCCCTTTTTCTAGATGCGGTGCGAAAAACAAGGTAGTCATGAATACTGCAACCGCGACAAAACCATCGTGCCGATGGACTTTCCACGCATGTACCACAGGTTCGATCTTGATCAGATAAAACACTGCCACCATGATGACGGCGGCTAAGGTTGCTTGCGGCAAATGATACAGCAACGGCGTTAAATACAATAAGGTAACAGCAACTAGAACGCCCGTAACAATCGAAGAAAGCCCTGTTTTTGCATTAGCTGCAAAATTCACCGCTGACCTTGAGAATGAGCCCGATACTGGATATGCCTGAAACATTGAAGCTACAATATTTGAAAGGCCTTGCCCGACCAACTCCTGATTAGCTGAAAGTCGTTGACGAGTTTCTGATGCAATCGCCTTGGCAACCGATATTGCTTCAACAAAACCCAATAAACCGATGACTGCCGCAGACACAACCAGATCAACCATCTGCCCAAACTCGACATCTGGAATTTTAAAGCCCGGCAAACCACTAGGCACCAATCCGATAACCGCTCCTCCACGAGATTCATAACCGAGAAAGAAAGAAAGCAGCGTACAAATCACCACGGTGATAAGTACATTAGGTAACTTAGGAGCAACCTTCTTCATATAGACAAGGAGAAAAATTGAGAATACACCCATGAGCAAGGTTGTAAAATGCGTTTGGGGGATATCCTGAAACAAGTTAAAGACAGTCACATAGTGATGCTCTCCCTTGACAGACTCCAGACCAAAAATTTTGCTGAGCTGCGAACTGGCAATAATAATAGCAGCAGCGTTAGTAAATCCGACGACAACAGGATGCGAGAGAAAATCAACGAGTATCCCTAAGCGTAGAAAACCCAGTGACGCTTGAAATATACCTACCATGAATGCCAGCGCTGCGGCGTAGGCTAAATAGCCATCTGGGCTTGAAATGGCAAGAGGTTCGAGTGCGGCAGCAGTCATCAATGACACGATTGCCACCGGCCCTGTGGCTAGCTGCATTGATGAACCAAATACTGCAGCAAAAATCACCGGTAAGAACGAGGCATATAAACCCACATAAGCCGGCAATCCAGCCAACTGCGCATAAGCCATCGATTGAGGAACAAGTACTAGAGCAACAGTTAAGCCTGCAATTGCATCTGCTTTAAACGTCTTTGGATCTTTTAAATCACCAATCCATGCTTTAAAAGGAGTGAGCCTGTTAATTAAATTATGCAGGATTGATGTGAAAGCATTTGCCATAGTTTTCTCTATGCTTATTTTTCTTGAAATGCGTCATTCGGTCATAATAAAAAACACTAAAAAGATGGTTAATTATTAGATAAAGAATGCAGCAGCATGACTCTCCTAGCCATTCAAGTTCGCGCGATTATAGTTGATCGACATATTTTTTTCAGTTGTTTTCATTGATCAAAAATAAATACCCAGATGTTCTACCCATACATTGATATATTTCTCTACACTATGCACCCCAATAGGTATATAAATCAGAAATTCCTTAGCAAACAAATCCTCACAAATAGTAAATACCGGAGCACCCTTTTTAAAAACAGGTTTTAAAATACTTATAAAGCATTAATGCATTTAGATACTTTTATTTATTGCCTGCTTTTAACAGTTCACGTATTTCAGGAGCAATCAACAATATGTTGAAAACGATGTTCAGTAGCTTTTTAGGCACCAGTCCGAATTGGTTTAAAATGACTCTGCTCGCTTTTTTAATCATTAGTTTTCCTTTAACGTTGCTATTGGGAAAAATGGTTGCTGGCTGGGCTTTTATTGCCATGTTTATTCTTTCTTTAGCCATGGCACTGAAATGTTACCCATTACAATCTGGTGGATTAATTGCCATAACCTCGATACTGCTAGGTTTAACCACAACCGAAACACTCTGGCACGAAATTCAACAGAATCTTGGGGTAATTATGCTGCTCATGTTCATGGTCAGTTTTATTTACTTTATGCAGCCACTTCTCATTTTTATTTTCGGTAAAATTTTATTAAAAGTTGAGAATAAAATTATATTGTCTCTGATGTTCTCAATTTCAGCTGCATTACTATCCGCATTTCTTGATGCATTAACAGTCACTGCCGTTTTAATCAGTGTTTTTGTCGCGTTGTACGGAGTCTATGAAAAAGTACATTCAACAGCAAATACAGATTTTAACGAAAATGAGGTCTTCGATAACAAAGAAATGGGCGGCGAATCGTTCGACAACTTTCGGGCATTTATTCGCTCACTAGTTATGCATGGCGCTATTGGCACCGCAATTGGTGGCGTTGCTACCCTCGTGGGCGAACCACAAAACCTCCTGATAGGCGAAATTATGGGCTGGGATTTCTTAACCTTTGCCGCTGAAGTTAGCCACGTTTCTATCCCTGCATTCATTGCTGGTTTACTTATCGTTATTGGCACTGAGTTAACCGGCACCTTTGGTTATGGTGGCAAACTTGAACCTAACATTAGAAAGATATTAAAAACCTACATCGAACAACAAAATACCGAAAGAACCCAGAAAGAAGTTTACGCATTAGTCATTCAGGGAATCTGCGCGATATTACTCATATTTGGTTTGGCATTCCATGTCATGGAAGTCGGTCTGATTGGCTTGATGTTGATGGTATTGTTAACTGCGATGACAGGTATTACCGAAGAAAAGAAGATTGGTCACGCTTTTGAAGAATCACTCCCTTTTGTTTCTTTGCTTGTGATTTTTTTCGTGATTGTAGGAATGATTCACGATCAGCACTTATTTACGCCTATCGTCAATTGGGTGCTAACACTGCCTACCGAAGAACAACCAAGAGCATTCTTTTTGGCTAATGGTATTTTATCTGCCATTAGCGATAATGTTTTCGTTGCCACTGTTTACATCAATGAAGTAAAAGCTGCATTTGATGCGGGTAATTTATCTCGTGAGCATTTTGATGCTTTAGCTGTGGCGATTAATACCGGAACGAATTTACCTAGCGTGGCAACACCAAATGGTCAGGCTGCCTTTTTATTCTTATTAACGTCGACACTCGCACCGGCAATCCGATTGGGTTATATGAGAATGGTTTATATGGCGTTGCCGTACACGATAGTACTGACGCTAGTTGGATTATTTGCCCAATAAAAATAAATGGGGCACTCTAAAAAATGCTAAGCCACCCCCCTACTTATAGCCACTTTTTTTAAAAAAGTGGCTATAAGTAGGGGGGTGGCTTAGGAAAGTTGTAACCTGAATTTAAATCAATATCTATTGAATATTAAAGCAGTTTATTCAACCGTTACTGATTTAGCCAAGTTACGCGGTTTATCAACATCCGTACCTTTAAACACTGCTACGTGATATGACAGTAATTGCAAAGGAATGGTATAAATAATTGGCGCAATACTTTCTGGCACCTCATCCATTTCGATAACTTGAATATTATCCTGAGGCGCTATTCCCGACGTTTTATCTGCGAATAAGTATAAAAATCCCCCACGAGATCTAACTTCCTCGAGGTTTGACTTTAACTTCTCTAATAAGCTTGTATTCGGCGCTACAGCGACGATTGGCATTTCACTATCTACCAATGCCAGCGGACCGTGTTTAAGCTCTCCTGCGGGATATGCTTCGGCATGAATATAAGAAATCTCTTTGAGCTTAAGTGCGCCTTCCATAGCCACAGGGTATTGATCTCCACGCCCCAGAAACAGAGCATTATGCTTCTCAATAAAATGCTCAGCCATGACTTCTATCGCTTTATCATGCTCAAGGGCTTGCTCGATCAGTACAGGTAGCTTTTTAAGATCTTCAACTAATGAGGAAACTGCTTCCGACTGCCCGCCTTTCGCTTGCATCAATAAACCGATCAAAAGTTTTAAAGTAACTAATTGAGTAGTAAATGCTTTGGTTGATGCAACGCCAATCTCTGGGCCAGCTATGGTCATCAGAGAGAAATCAGACTCTCTTTGCAAAGAGCTTTCAGCCACATTACAAATACTTAAACTGGCAAGGCATCCATCTTTTTTGGCTTTTTCCAGAGCAGCCAGAGTATCTGCCGTTTCTCCAGATTGTGAAATTGTTACAAACAGCATATTTTTACGCGGCACTTGGCGTCTATAGCGATACTCACTTGCCACTTCAACCTGACATGGAATATCAGTAAGACTTTCCATCCAGTATCTAGCTATTAAGCCAGCGTGATAGCTTGTACCACATGCAATAATCTGTACTTCTTCGACTTGCTTAAGTACCTCTGCAACATTGTCACCCATGATGCATTGTTTAATGCTATTGATATCCAAACGATCTTCTAATGTCTTCTGCACTGCTTGAGGTTGCTCATAAATCTCTTTGAGCATGTAATGACGATAGTCCCCTAGCTCAGACTCTAATGAACATGCATTTGACTGGCGAACTTCTCTCTCAACGATATTTCCATTTTCGTCTTCGATAATGACAGCTTTTAGGGTCAACGTTGCGATATCGCCATTTTCCAGATAGATGAAACGACTAGTCACTGGAAGTAAAGCCTGCACATCAGAACTTATAAAGTGCTCTCCAAAACCTACACCAACGAGTAAAGGACTCCCTTCACGAGCACAGATCAATTCATCCGGGTTATCTGTACTGATCACACCCAGTGCAAAGGCACCTTTAAGTTGGCGAGTGGTTTTCTTAACGGCGTCCAATACATTCTTGCTATTCGCTAAGTTAGACTCAATTAAATGGACGATAACTTCCGTATCGGTTTCTGATTCAAAGGTGTAACCTTTTTCGATCAAACCAGCACGCAATTCTTCGTAGTTTTCTATGATGCCATTATGGACAACAGCAACTCTGTCATTACTCATATGCGGATGCGCATTACGTTCTGCAGGCTCTCCGTGTGTAGCCCAACGAGTATGAGAGATACCGATATTACCTATCTGGGGAGACTCAATAAGTTTCTTTTCAAGTTCGGTAACTTTCCCTAATGCTCTGACTCGTTTAATTGTTTTATCTGCATCTAATAATGCTACACCAGCCGAATCATAGCCTCGGTATTCGAGACGTTTAAGACCTTCAATTAGAATTTCAGTTACTGGGCGTTGAGCGATTGCTCCGACAATTCCACACATTGTATTCTTCCTATTTATTCTTGGTCGGCCGTTGCCAGCCTTTTAAAGTTAGCTGCTTAGAACGTGACAATGTTAATTCACCTTCTGGAGTATTTTTGGTTATCGTAGAACCAGCGCCAATTGTTGAGCCGTTAGCGACAGTTACAGGCGCTACTAACTGCGAGTCTGAGCCAATAAAAACATCATCACCTATAGTTGTTTGAAATTTATTCACACCATCATAATTACAAGTAATCGTTCCGGCACCAATATTAACGTTGTCGCCCATTACAGTATCACCAATATAACTTAAGTGGCTTACTTTACTGCCTTTGCCTATATTGGATTTTTTAATTTCTACAAAATTGCCTATCTTTGCTTCATCTGAGAGAACAGTATTTGGTCGTACACGGGCAAATGGACCAACAGAGCAACCATTTCCTATATTTGCAGATTCAATAACTGTATTCGCGTGGATTTCAGTATTACTTCCAATAGTTGCGTTTTCTATCACGCAACCAGCATGGATAGTGACTTTGTCACCTATGACATTATTTCCAATGAACACATTATTCACATCTATGAAGACATCCTGGCCAACACTCATCTCACCCCGAACATCTATTCGAGATGGGTCTGCTAAAGTAACACCTTCAAGCATTAGCTCTTGGGCTTTACCTTCTTGATATGCTCTTTCTAACTGTGCTTGTTGAATTCTATTGTTAACGCCCTGCACTTCAAAAGGATCTTCACAGATTGCTGCTTCGACCAATCCTCCTTCAGATACCGCTAATGCAATACAATCTGTTAAATAGTACTCTGCTTGATTGTTGTTAGGCTTAATTTGATTTAACCAACGCTTAAGGTCTTTACCTCTGGCAGCGATAAAGCCAGTGTTTACCTCGGTAACACGTTTTTCATTCTCGCTAGCGTCTTTTTCCTCAACTATTGCCTTTATTGCTCCGTTTTCATCTCTGATTATTCGACCGTATCCAACAGGATTATCCAACTTAGTCGTTAATACACTTAATACTGAATTAGTAAGCTTAGAAACCAGGTTATTTAACGTCTCAGGTTTTATTAAAGGAACATCCCCATAAGCGATCACCACAATATTATCATCGGAAATAGTATCTTCGGCTTGAAGAACAGCGTGACCTGTACCTTTCTGTTCAGCTTGCAACACCCAGGAAATATCTGAGGCATCTGTTGCTTGTTTTACAAGCTCTCCACCATGACCATAAATTATCACCAACTTTTCATAATCAAGTTTACGGGAACTATCAATGACATGTTGCAACATCGTTTTACCACCGATCGGGTGTAAAACTTTAGGTAGCGAAGAATTCATTCTTGAGCCTTGTCCAGCAGCGAGAATAATGGGAAGTAATTTCATAGTGACTATTATTGTGTATAGAGAATGCTTAAATTATAACCAAGAACATGGTTATAGAGCAGTTTTATATGACAAAAGAAGCAGTTGCATAGACAACTGCTTCTAAACGCGAAATAACTTTGTTGTAAAAATTAGTAAGTCTTGCAACGTGGCTCATAAGGCTTAGTTTGAGCGCCCCAGCGATACTCAAGCGGAGCATGTGGATCGGATATAACTTTTCCTGCGGATAGATTCTGACGTAAATCACGCAGTGGTATGAAGTAATTTTCACCTAAGCTCATCTGCACCTTACAGAATTTATTTAAGTCAGCTAGTTCAGCAGGCTTTGGTGGCTCTATTGAGAACAATGCTTTAGCCCATCGCTGTGGTTGAGTCCATTGCTTATACTTGCTGTTTTTCTCGTAGTGATTTTTAACTGCGTTAAAGAATGCTTTTAAACGCCTGTCTCTTGATGGTGTAGAGTAACTATTATATTCAGTCCGATTCATACACTGTCTACCACCCTTACGAATCTTCTGTAAGTGCCATAACGCATCGTAGACATAAATGCTTCGATCATTTGCATACATACACATAGCGATCAAAAGACGAAGTGTTTTCTCGTCAGGCTTTTCTACTCTTGAACCTAAAGCACTAGAAATAATATCGGTAAATTTCACATAATCTTGTTTAACAGATTGTGCTATATCAAATTGTTCAATGTTGTAGCCAGGCTGTTTCTCTGCTGACTTACGAATATTTTGGGGTTGTTTAAAACGTCTATACCCGTCTTTCTTGTTTTTATAATCTTCTGGTACATAAAATGGAAAGGAAGGAATACGATCCATAAATCTAGGAGCTTGCGGGGTAGTAGAAGACATAACCTCAGCAATGCCTGCATCAGTTATATTTACTATTTGATAGGCATGCACATCAGGGGCAACATATACATCACCTGGCTTTATATCGTCCAAGGCTATTGGATAAGTATCATTTTCCAATGATCTAGTACTTGTATAGTTAGCCACATAATCCATAAACTTTCTGACACGTTTCTCTTCAGACAGCTTATCCCATCGAGTCATACCATTACTGATTGTTCGACCACGTTTACTCGGATTATTTACTACAAAAGGAAGTTTATACTCATAGGCAAAAACTAATCGCATCGCATATACAGCATCTGCACAATCATGTGAAAACTTATAATACATGGGTTTTTTTTCATTCATGAAGAAATCTTCAGTCCAATTATTTTTTACCCAATGTTGATATCTCTTTTCCCATACTGCATCCCAAGTATTTTCAGACTTCCAAACCATCGCGAATGATGATTGACTGATACACAGTAAGATAAATAGAGTAAACCCTTTAATTATATGTTTGATATTCAATTCCTTTAAGACCACCTTAGCATCCCCAAACTCTAATGATCACTTATTTGCAAATAAGTTCCATTCCTATCTCAAGTAGTTAATACGAATATAACTTAAAATTGGTTTCAAAAAAAATGGGACTAAGAATTACTCCCTAGTCCCATTTTAATCTCTGACTAATCAGAGATAAACTATTAATTCAATAGTTTAGCGCTTCATGAACTGCTGAAGTGCGCTACGAGTACCTGGTCCAACGATTCCGTCGATAGGTCCTTTGTAGTAACCTTTTGCTTTCAACTTACGTTGTAGAGCGTATACGTCAACTTGTGGTTGAGCTGGCTTAGCCTTCTGCTGACAAGCATAGTGGTGACGGTGGTTACGGTTAGTGTATTTATGTGAATGACTCTTAGTCTTTGCACATGCTGGAGCTTCTGGGTGGTAATGGAACCAACGGTTAGCTGGTTTTGGAGCTGGTTTAGCCATTGGAGCTGGCTTAGGTGCTGCCATTGGTGCTGGCTCAGCTGCGATTGGAGCTGCTACAACTGGCGCTGCTTCAACTTGCTGTTGAGAACCAGAAACCTGTGAACCACCTTCTACTTGAGCCTGTGAACCACCTGAAACTTGTGAACCACCAGAAACTTCCTGCTGAGAACAACCAGTTACAAAAACGCCTGCCATTAATAATGTTGCTAATGAAAGCTGATGTTTAATCTTCATATTTGTACATCCTTACTACTTGTTAGTTATAAAATTCGAAACGACCATTTAGAACAAACGATCCATAATCATTGTTTATCCGCACTCGGAGTATAGACTTTATTCAGGGCACATTCAAAAAAAATGGTAAAAAAACAACATTTTTTTTTATTTACCACAAAATACTGAATCTAAGTGACCAAATATTAAGATAATTGGTCATTTAATCAGTCATATAGCCCGCAAGCACAGAAATCAATCCTGTTATCTTAATGTTCTACCAATACGATGAATCATTTCAATTTGAGCTTTAGCAGCATCTAATTCTGCTTGAATAGCTTCATAATCTAAATCTTGAGGGTCTTTACCTTGAAGCGCATCTTCTGCTCTCTTCTTAGCTTCCTCAGCTGCTTTCTCGTCTAGGTCCTCAGCACGAACAATCGTATCTGCCAAAATAGTTACGATTGAAGGCTGCACTTCCATGACACCACCAGCAACAAACAATAAAGACTCGCCATCATCTGTTTTATACTTTAGCTCGCCAGCTTTTAGTGTTGATATAAGCTGAGAGTGACCAGGTAAAATACCCAAGTCACCCATAGTACCAGGCGCTAATAATTCTTGAACTACGCCTGAGAATATCGATTCCTCAGCACTTACAACATCCAAATGCATTGTCATAGCCATATTCTATCTTTCCTGTATTACGAAATAAGTTAAGAGATAAATAAAGATTAAGCGTCTTTATTTCCTTTCTCAACAGCTTCTTCTATTCCGCCAACCATGTAGAAAGCTTGCTCAGGTAAGTGATCATATTCACCAGCAAGAATACCTTTAAAACCAGCAAGTGTATCAGCTAGCGATACGTATTTTCCTGGCGCTCCAGTAAATACTTCAGCAACATGGAAAGGTTGAGATAGGAAACGTTGAATACGACGAGCGCGAGCAACAGTTTGCTTATCTTCTTCAGATAATTCGTCCATACCTAGTATAGCGATAATATCTTGCAATTCTTTATAACGCTGAAGTACACCCTGTACACTACGTGCAACACCATAATGCTCTTCACCAATTACTAAAGGATCAAGTTGGCGAGAAGATGAATCCAAAGGATCAACCGCTGGGTATATACCTAGCTCAGCGATATTACGTGATAGTACGAGCGTAGCATCCAAGTGAGCAAAAGTTGTAGCAGGAGATGGATCCGTCAAGTCATCAGCAGGTACATATACCGCCTGGAAAGATGTAATAGATCCTTTCTTTGTAGAAGTAATACGCTCTTGAAGCGCACCCATTTCTTCAGCAAGTGTTGGCTGATAACCCACCGCAGAAGGCATACGACCTAAAAGTGCCGATACTTCTGTACCCGCAAGTGTATAACGATAGATATTATCGATAAACATCAATACGTCACGACCTTCATCACGGAAATGCTCAGCCATAGTCAAACCAGTCAAAGCAACACGTAGTCTACTTCCTGGAGGCTCATTCATCTGACCGTATACTAGAGCTACTTTATCAAGTACTCCACCTTCTTCCATCTCGTAGTAGAAATCATTACCTTCACGAGTACGCTCACCAACACCAGCAAACACAGATAAACCACTATGCGCCTTTGCGATATTGTTGATTAACTCCATCAATGTAACTGTTTTACCAACACCAGCTCCACCAAACAGTCCAATTTTACCACCTTTAGCGATTGGCATAACCAAATCGATAACCTTCACACCAGTCTCAAGAATATCAAGTGTAGAAGATAATTCTTCATAGCTTGGTGGATCGCGGTGAATAGGCATACGCTTATCAACTTTCACTTCACCAGCCATATCAACCGGATCACCCAGAACGTTCATGATACGTCCTAAAGTTCCTTCGCCAACTGGTACCATAATTGGCTCACCAGTGTTGACTGTTTCCATGCCACGTTTAAGACCTTCGGCCTCACCCATTGCGATTGTGCGAACAACACCATCACCTAGTTGACCCTGAACCTCTAGAGTCAATCCGTTGTGATCTGGAACGGTTAATGCACTATAAACCGATGGAACTGCGTCACGTGGAAATTCCACATCAACAACAGGACCGATAACTTGAACAATACTTCCAGTACTCATTGTGTTAGTACCTCTACCTTAAATGTTAAATTTTTTAATAAACTGCTCGGATATTACTTTTAGCTATAACGGATTATTCTACCGCTGCAGCACCCGAAACAATTTCTGAAATTTCTTGTGTAATCGACGCTTGTCTAGCCTTGTTATAAACCAATTTAAGTTTATCGATCATATCACCAGCATTATCAGATGCACTTTTCATAGCGATCATTCTCGCTGACATCTCACAGGCAATATTTTCTACAACACCCTGATAAACCAGAGATTCAATATAACGAGTCATAAGAGCATCTACTACTTCCTTAGACTCTGGCTCATACAAGTAATCCCACTGATATTTGATTTCATCCATATCAGCAGCAACTATAGGAATCATTTGAGTAACTCGAGGCGTTTGAGTCATGCTATTAACAAACTCATTCTCTACAAGAAACAAACGATCAATACGACCTTCTTCGTATGCATCAAGCATAACTTTTGTCGTACCTAATAAATCATTTGTAGTTGGCTTATCACCCAAACCTGTAGACTCTGCTACAACACCAAAGCGTCTGAAAACAGATAGTGCTTTGCTTCCAAAAACTGCTATATCGACTTCAACATCTTTATCTTTCCATTCCGCAATATCTTGAAATGCCTTCTTGAAAAGGTTTGTGTTTAAACCACCACAAAGACCACGATCAGAAGAAATAATGATGTAACCGACACGTTTTACAGTTTCGCGCTCTTTAACAAAAGTATGTTGATATTCAAGCTGACCTAATGCCATATGACTAACAACTTGTCGCATTTTTTCTGCGTATGGACGTGATGCGTCCATACGTTCTCTAGCTTTACGCATTTTTGATGCAGCTACCATTTCCATGGCTTTGGTAATCTTCTTAGTATTTTGAATACTACCAATCTGCGAGCGTATTTCTTTAAGACCTGCCATTACTAAGCTCCTTGATTTTCTGGTACTTGTTTACCAAGCATCTTTCTACCAGGCACCTTTAGATTTAAAGTTCTCTAGCGCACTCTTCATTTCAGAAGCAATGTCATCGTTGTAATCGCCAGACTCATTTAAGCCTTCAAGGAAATCAGTTTTTTCAGTTCTCATGTATGACAACATCGCAGATTCAAAGTCGTTGACTTTATTCACATCGATATCGTCCAGGAAACCTTCGTTAGCTGCGAATAATGAGAAAGCTAACTCACCAGTTTTCAAAGGAGAGTATTGTGCCTGAGTCATTAATGCAGTAACACGAGCTCCACGCTCAAGTTGCTTTCTGGTTCCTTCATCCAAATCCGATGCAAACTGAGAGAAAGCAGCTAATTCACGATACTGAGCCAAATCAAGACGAATACCACCACCAAGCTTCTTGATGATTTTAGTCTGAGCTGCACCACCAACACGAGATACTGACAAACCAGCATCAATCGCAGGACGATTACCAGAGTTGAATAAATCAGTATCGAGGAAGATCTGACCGTCTGTAATAGAGATTACATTTGTAGGTACGAATGCAGATACGTCACCCTCTTGGGTTTCGATAATTGGGTAAGCAGTTAAAGAACCTGTTTTACCTTTTACTCTGCCTTCAGTATATCTTTCTACATATTCAGCGTTAACACGAGCTGCACGCTCAAGTAGACGTGAATGCAGGAAGAAAACATCACCGGGATATGCTTCACGACCCGGAGGACGACGAAGAAGTAATGAAACTTGACGATATGCCCAAGCCTGCTTAGTTAAATCATCATAAATAATTAGTGCGTCTTCTCCGTTATCACGGAAGTACTCACCCATTGCACAACCGGCGTAAGGAGCAAGATATTGCATAGATGCAGGGTCTGAAGCATTAGCAGCAACAACAATTGTGTACTCCATTGCACCAAACTCTTCTAGTTTACGTACTACACCAGCAACAGAAGAAGCTTTTTGACCGACAGCAACGTAAATACATTTAACGTTTTTGCCTTTTTGGTTAATAATCGCATCAATCGCAACAGCTGTCTTACCAGTCTGACGATCTCCGATAATCAATTCACGCTGACCACGTCCAACAGGAACCATTGAGTCAAGTGCCTTGATACCAGTTTCCATTGGCTCATCAACCGATTTACGCTCGATAACACCAGGAGCCTGACGCTCAATTGGATTCATTGAAGAAGCATTAACTGGGCCTTTACCATCAATCGGTGCACCTAGTGAGTTAACTACGCGCCCCATCAATTCAGGACCAACTGGAACATCCAGGATACGACCAGTACACTTTGCAGTATCACCTTCTGTCATATCTTTGTAATCACCAAGTACTACCGCACCTACTGAATCACGTTCCAAGTTTAAAGCCAGACCGTATGTTCCGTTAGAGAACTCAATCATTTCACCAGACATTACATCTGATAAACCGTGTATACGCACGATACCATCCATGATAGATACGATTGTACCTTCAGTACGTGCTTCAGCATCTGTTTCAAAGCCTTCAATACGCTTTTTTATCAGATCACTAATTTCTGTCGGGTTAAGTTGCATTTACCTATACCTTTCTCTTAATTTTGTGGTTTAGTTAGCCATAACAGACGTCATTTTGCTCAAACGCCCTTTTAAAGAACCATCT
This sequence comes from Cocleimonas sp. KMM 6892, assembly GCF_035798195.1. NCBI lineage: Bacteria > Pseudomonadati > Pseudomonadota > Gammaproteobacteria > Thiotrichales > Thiotrichaceae > Cocleimonas > Cocleimonas sp. KMM 6892. The sequence goes on from NZ_JAPFBV010000003.1 coordinate 45,229, forward strand.
ATTACCAAATCGCCAGCCTGAATGATCGCACCACCGAGCAGTGTTTCATCAACGCTAACCTTTATTTTTACGTCACGCCCCAAACGTTTTTTGAGAGCATCAGAAATAGACTTCTCTTCTGTCTCAGTTAACGCTTTAGCTGATGTAACGATTGCCTCAACAGAACCTTCTGCCTCATCTTTAAGTACTTCATAAATTGCACTCATTTCAGGGAGAAGTGAAAGACGGTCGTTTTCAGCTAGCATACTAACAAGGTTTTTCGCTTGCTCGTTCAACTTGCCATCGCAAAGTTGAACGAAAGCATCAGCGCCTGCTTGCTTAGCCATTTTGGGAGTTGCAAGTAATGCACTAACTTTCTCATCACTTGCTATAGCACCCATAAAACCAAGCATATCAGACCACTCACCTAAGCTACCTGCTGACTCGGCCATTTCAAAAACGGCACGAGCGTAGGGACGAGCTGCTGTAGTCAATTCAGACATAATCGTATTTCCTATATCTGCTCAATCAGCTCTTTCAATGCAGCTTTGTGCGCATTGGCATCAACCTCTTTACCAAGAATCTTACTAGCACCTGCAACTGCCAAACTTGACACCTGAGTACGTAAAGAATCTTTAGCACGGTTAACTTCCTGATCGATTTCTGCCTGAGCACCAGCAATAACGCGGTCAGCTTCTTCAACTGCCTTGTTTTTTGCTTCTTCGATCATTTGCGTGTCACGAGCTTTCGCTTGAGCAATAATTTCTGCCGCTTCCTGCTTGGCTTCTTTGATCGCCTGCTTAGCATTTTCTGCCGCTAGCTCTTGATCCTTCATGCCTTTTTCAGATGCAGCTAAACCGTCAGCAATACGTTTTTTTCGATCTTCCAATGTATTAATAACTGGCTCCCAAAGCACTGCTTTGATAAACCAGATCAGAATTGAAAAAACAATCAGCTGACCAATTAATGTTGCTGTTACATTCATGATTTTTCTCCGAATACTATTTCAGTTAAGTCGAATTAGAGTTCGAAAAAATTAACCACCAATCGCAGCAGCAGCAGCACCGATGAACGGGTTCGCAAAGATGAACCACATTGAGATACCCAAAACGATCATTGGGAATGCTTCCATCAAACCACCAGTAAATAACATTTGACCAGTTAATTGGGCACGCATCTCAGGCTGACGAGCGATACCTTCAATAAACTTCGAACAAATCAAACCCCAACCTAAAGCCGAACCTAAACCAGCAGCCGCTAGAATGATACCAACACCGATTGCAGTGGCAGACATGATTTCAGATACAATTGCAGCATCCATAGTAAATCTCCTAAATATAAAAAATGTTAAAAATTAAAAAAAGTAAACTCAAATATAACGAACACTAAAATTTAGTGTTCGTCTGTGCCCTGACTCGCCAAACCTAAGTAAACGATAGTCAACAGCATAAAAATAAACGCTTGTAACAAAATAACCAGGATATGGAAGATTGACCATAAAACTCCCAACACTACCTGACCAGGCATTGCCCAGTATGAGAATGCAAGCAAAGCAATCAATAAGAACAACAACTCACCTGCGAACATATTACCGAACAATCTTAGACCAAGACTCACTGGCTTAGCCACTTCCTCAATCGCTGTCATTACAACATTAATCGGGAATAACAATACTTTAACGATAGGATTGCTTGCACTGAATGGATGCGTAGCAAACACCTTCATATAACCAAACAAACCTTTGTGCTTGATGTTATAGAAGATTATTAAACCGAATACCAACAACGCCAATGCAAAGGTAGTATCAAGGTTAGTTGTAGGCACTGCTTTCCAGTAAACGTGATGCGGATCATATCCAAACACACCTGCAACACCAGCCACTAATGATGGAATTAAATCCACAGGAATGATATCCATGGTATTCATCAAAGCAACCCACACAAAAATAGTGATTGCTAGAGGACCCACCCATTTATCAGCCGTAGGGAAAATATCTTTCACTTGCTGATTAACAAATTCTACTACCGTCTCAAGAATATTCTGCATTCCAGTTGGCTTATCAGGATCAAGATTCTTCCCGACCTTCCAAGCGGCAAATGCAAACGCCAAAGCCAAAATCAAGCTCATTACAAATGTATCAACAAAAAATACACTGAAATCAACTAGACTAGCAGGACGCTCACCATTATGGGTCATATTACCCAGGTGATGCTGAATATACTCAACGGGATTCGATATAGCTGGCGCGTTAGACTCGCTCACGATTCTCAGTCTCCAAAATAAAAATAATTATAATTACTTATTGTCGTTGCTATCGGAGGCGTCTTTTGCAGCATTAGCAACCTCCTCGGAAGCCAACTTCGTTTGCTTAGAGCCAAATAACATAAAGGCCAACTGAGCAACAGCAAAGGTTCCTAGCATAGGAGGAGGTAATAACTTCAAAACTCCCATACCGACACCAAACATAACAAGTACAAAAACAAATCTTTGAATAACACCGAGATAAAGTGTCAGCACTCCACCCTCAGGGTTTTCCTTAGCCATTTCGCCTGCAGAATCCAGACGACGTGACAATAAAATCGTATTAGCTATTGCAACAGCGCCACCATAAGCAGCCGGCAATATACCATTATCACCTAAATAGAAGAATGAAACAGCGACTCCAAGCAATACCAAAATGGCCTGTATAACTAATAAATTTCTCATTTATCTATTCACTATTTCGTTCTTTTGCGAATGAACCAAATGCCATTCGTATAGCCTATGACTCTATCAACAAATTTAATCTTGCTAAGTCATTGAATCAAGACGCGGGAATACTAGCATCAGGCTTTCTTTCACTCAACTAAACTTACTTAATTAATCAATATTTATTCATCTTTTAATACTAATTATGAGTAGATCTTTTTTTATCCCAATAAACAATTATTGATTTAGCGATGTAATACAACAAGATACCCGCAAAATCGGCAAACCAATCTGCCAATGAAAAAGAACGAAACTCGGTAAAGTACTGTGCAACCTCTATACCACCACCATAAATTAAAAGTGGTAATCCCTTCCATAACCAAAATGGACTGCGCGAGGTTGCTAAATCCATCAGCAGCGCAAAACCAAAAAACACGATCACATGTATCAATTTATCGTTTATTGATATATCGGGAGGAAACTCCAAATGAATAGTCGCCACCCAGGCACCCAATACCATCAAGGTAATAACCAACGCTCTAGTACTCACTTTAAATGCAGCAATTCGCCTTAAATGGCGCACCAGAATAATTAGATTATGCATTCCGTATTTGACTTCTAACCTGTGATATTGAAAAGTGCGTGAATAGTATCCACATTAACTACAAATTCATACTCTTAATCCGTTACAATTCATAAAATACATACCCCCTATTTATATATTAAGAACTTAATTACAGAGCCCCTAATGGACGTATCCCACATACTCGATGACTTAAACAAACCACAACGCGAAGCGGTATCCGCTGGTAAAAACCCATTGTTGATATTAGCTGGCGCAGGCAGTGGCAAGACACGAGTTTTAGTCCACCGCATTGCATGGCTCATACAAGTAGAACAAGTTTCACCGTTTGCCATACTATCCGTTACCTTCACCAACAAAGCCGCCGCTGAAATGCGCGGACGCATAGAAGGATTACTCGGCACACCTGCTGGTGGCATGTGGGTAGGTACCTTCCACGGTTTATCTCATCGATTACTCAGAAGACACTGGGAAGAAGCCAAATTACCGCAAAACTTCCAGATACTGGATTCAGACGACCAATTACGACTAATTAAACGCGTCCATCGCGGACTCCAACTGGATGAAAAGCTCTGGCCAGCCAAACAATCCATGTGGTACATCAATAAACGCAAAGACGAAGGCATTCGCTCGATGCATATTGAGGACCGTGGCGACCCTACAACTCGACAGCTTGTAGACGTGTATAAACAGTACGAAGATGCCTGCCAACGCGCTGGTGTTGTAGACTTCGCCGAATTACTCCTGCGTTCATTAGAGTTATTACGCGACAACCCGGAAATTCTCAGCCACTACCAAAAACGCTTTCAACACATTCTGGTAGACGAGTTCCAAGACACCAATACTTTACAATATGCATGGATACGTCTACTCGCAGGTGAGAATATTCCACCGTTTGTTGTTGGCGATGACGACCAATCAATCTATGGCTGGCGTGGCGCTAAAATAGAACACATTCAAAATTTCTCACGCGACTTTTCACAAACGCAAACCATAAAGCTTGAACAAAACTACCGCTCCAGTGGCAACATCCTGAATGCAGCCAATGCAGTTATCGATAACAACGAAGGACGACTCGGCAAAAACCTCTGGACCGATGGCGGTGATGGCGAACCTATTCATTTATACGCCGCCTACAATGAAATTGAAGAAGGCACTTACGTAGCCTCACGCATTCAACAATGGGTCAGCCACGGTAACTCACACAGTGACATCGCCATACTCTACCGCTCCAATGCGCAATCCCGTGTTTTTGAAAGCATACTTAATGAAAACTCCATTGCTTATCGTGTGTATGGTGGCCAGCGATTCTTCGAGCGTGCCGAAGTTAAAGACGCACTTGCCTACCTAAAACTCTGCGCCAATCGACAAGATGACCCTTCGTTCGAGCGCGTCATCAACCAGCCTACTCGCGGTATTGGCGATAAAACAGTCAGTGTCATTCGCGAACATGCACGTAACACCAGCAGTACACTTTGGCAATCATCGATAGCACTGTTAGAAACAGCAACCTTTACTGCGCGTGCAGCAGGCGCATTACAGCTTTTTGTGCAACTCATAGAACAAATGGCAAGCGACATCAATGGACTACCATTAGATGAGCAAGTCGAACACGTCATCGAAACCTCGAAACTTAAAGATCATTACCTTAAGAAAGAAAAAGGCGATGCTGGCCAGGCTCGCATAGAAAACCTCAACGAATTAATCTCTGCCGCTCAAGGCTTTACTTATAAACCCGATGACGAACACGCCGACATGGACTTCCTCACCGCGTTTCTTTCACACGCTTCATTAGAAGCAGGTGAAGGACAAGGTCAAGCTGGCGATGACTGCGTTCAATTAATGACACTCCATTCCGCCAAAGGCTTAGAATTCCCGCTGGTATTCCTCGTTGGACTCGAAGAAGGACTGTTCCCGCATCAAATGTCGGTCGAAGAAGAAGGCAGACTGGAAGAAGAACGACGCCTTTGCTATGTAGGCATCACCCGCGCCGAAACCCAACTGGTAATGAGTTACGCAGAACAACGCAGACTTTATGGCAATACACTCTATGGTGTACCTTCGCGCTTCTTAAAAGAAATCCCGGAAACACTCATCGAAGAGATTCGCCCCAAGGTAAATACCTACAGCAATAGTAATTGGCAATCGAATTACGAGCGCGAAACCAAACCGCGTCTCGCTACACGCACCAATGAAACAGGCATGTCGATTGGGCAGCGAGTTTCGCATGCGAAATTTGGCGAGGGGATTATTACTGATGTGGAAGGGGCTGGCAGTCATGCCAGGGTACAGGTGAATTTTGATTACGAGGGATCCAAGTGGTTGGTTCTTAGTTATGCGAACTTGGCGTCGCTTTAGGGGAGTTATCTTGTCACCCCCCCTACTTTGGGGCATTTTTTTAGATTGCGCTAAATTGTTTATTGCTTTATGGACTATTGGACTTCCCTCGAATATCTATTCACAGCACCGAGTGAATTTCTTTTCAAAACAGCAAAAAGAAAGTAACCAAAGAAATGCCGTGATCCTAAACCGTTGCCAAGTTGAATTCATCGAGGGAAATAATGGGAATGAAGGGAACTCGCTCCTAAAGTCACTCAAACAACCTTCATTCTTATCCATTATTCCTTAAACTTATTAGATATTTAAAATAAAGAATAAAAAAATAAAAATACAACCTCAGAAATAAAAGAACAATCACCCCAACTACGAAAACGCCCACTCAAGTTTAAAAAGCCACCTCCCCACTTACAGGCACTTTTTAAAAAAATGGCCTGTAAGTGGGGAGGTGGCTAAATGATCTCAATAAAAAGACGCTCCCTAACTATAATCAACTACCTCAATTTCCAATTCATCTACCATAAAATAAAAGCGTCTTCCAGGCTCATAATCGCCATGATTAAAGGGCTCATAACCTTCTTCTTTCACTTTTGATTCAACCTCATCGATACCTGAAACGACAATTCCCACATGATTCAGGTTATTAATTTTCTCTGGATTTCGTGATCGAGTTTCTGTTGCTTGTTTGTGCGTATATAAAGCTAAATACGAATCGTCACTTCCTACGTGAACGGTTCTGCCATTATTCAGCGCTGCTCCTGACCATCTTATTCTCCAATCGAACAAACGGCAAAATAATGAGGCGAGTTCGTCGGGGTCTTTTACGGTTACATTTATGTGTTCTAAGGTGGCTTGTTTCATGTGTTAACTCCTTTTTGATTCATATTTTTAAACGTACAAAGCTATTTAGCTGATTTGACAAGTAGCTTTACTTCGATAAACATATACTAATATCTCAAGTTAACTTGAGATCAAGAGTTAATTTGACTATATTTTATGTCATGAAAAATGACCCGTTTATGAGTATTGGACAGATTGCGAAACGTACTGGCAGTAACGTTTCGGCGATTCGATTTTATGCGACTGAAAATTTGATTCCGTTTACCAGAAGTCCTAGCGGTCATAGGCTTTTCCACCGTTCGGTGATTCGTCGTATTTCTTTTATTTTGATTTCTCAAAATCTGGGTTATTCCTTACAGGAAATCAAAGGCGCATTGGATTCGCTGCCCGAGAATCGCACACCCACCAAGGCAGACTGGGAGCGCTTGAGCAAAAAATTCAGTCAAGATATCGAATCGAGAATTAAACAACTTAGAGAGTTACAATCAAAACTATCGGGATGCATCGGTTGCGGTTGTTTATCGCTGAAGAAATGCGAGCTTTACAACGCCGGTGACTATATTTCAAAAAATGGTTCTGGAGCACGCTTTCTATTGGGTGATAAACCAGACGAAAGTTAGCATCACTGTTTTCTTTCATGTGTGTAACGACCGTGCTTTTTTGAGATACTCTTAAAAAAACGCCTGTAAGTAGGGGGGGGGGGGGGCTTTTATATTTAAAACAATCCCAAATAACTGAAGGCATTCAATTACTTGACCTAGATTAAGCAAATCCTAATAAACACTCCCGAAGATCTAATATTACTTTCTTTAAGCTCCAACCAAAGTAATATCAACGTTAACTATCAACACTCATTTAACGAACAATAAGGGCAATTATGAGCATTACTCTATTTCAAGATAATATTTTCCCACGCCACATTTCTGATTTGATGAATCTGATGCACATGATGGTTTTCAACGGTACTGATGGAGAAGAGAAGTGGGATACGTATCTCGATTTACGCCAAAAAGAGTGCGTTGCTCTAGCGCTAGCGCAATATTATCAATGCGATCATTGTATTAGCCATCACTTGAAAGCGGCTAAAAAGCTCGGAAAAATGGAGACCACGACACTTCAAGAAAACATTAGCCGAATAATTTTATTCTTACGTATCGATACCCGAACCATCAGCCAGTCAGAAAAAGAACACTGGATTAAAGCGTGGCAACGTTTTGCTCACAAAATCACAGTCACCAGTGGTGATACTGCTACGCCTTACTTAATTGGTCTAGCAATAGGTATTGCGCGTAATGATGAGTTTTTAATCGATTTTTGCGGCAACGATATGAAGCAGATTCTTCAGGAACAAAATATCGAGATTCGCCCTGCCATTGGAGAATTGGAGTCTATCGTCATTTTCATGAAGGCCGCCGCATCAAAAAATCGAGTGGCTGAAAAGCTGGATACAATCTTTGGCGATAGTAAAAAAGAGTCTTAGTTTATAAGTAGTTATCAACCAAAAAATACAAATACCACAACGCAGTAAAAGTAGATTAGATGAACCAAAAAGTTAAAAAATGCCTCTTACCTTATATCATTTGAGAAAAAGAGACCCACATGAAAAAACTTAATTCTACAATCTTACTTTCAACTATCATTGTATTGTGTACTTTTTTAAGCGCCTGTTCTACAGCGCCTACGACCAGCAACAAAGCGAATACCATTAAAAAACAGCCCGTGCTTCAAGTGCAAAAAGCAACGATATCTGACGTTAAAAAAGTATCTGTCGCTGACCCGAGTTCTAACAGTAGCGTACTGCGCACAACAGGATCTATAGCCGGCTCTATTCTTGGCTCTGCAAGTATCGCTGGCTCGATTATTGGCAGTATGATTGGTAGCGCGGCAGGAAGCAGTGCAGACAGAGACTTAAGCAAGAAACCAGGATTAGAAATTTCTTTATTGCTGGATAATGGCGAGAACGTTGTTGTGACACAATTCGAGAACGAAACACAAACCTTTAAAAGAGGCGATAAAGTTAAGCTGGTTAAAAATGAAAGCTATGCACAAGTTGAGCATTTGTAATGCGTTTTAACCGTTTTAATTACCTTCGAATATCTAATAAAATGCTTTTTTTAGCAAAAAAAGGGGAGTCATTGAAAATGACACCCCCCTACTTTAAAGCTTATTTTTGAATGAAATGACTTAAGCTAACTTAGGCTAATTCTTCTTCTTTCACTTTTTGTAACTGTGCTACTAGATCATCTGGCAGCCCCATTTCTTTAGCGAGTGAATCTAAATAATCACGTTCCATCGAGTTCTCTCGATCCACTACCACTGCCGAGACCAAGTAAATTTCTGACGCCATTGCCTGGCTCTTAGCCATTGCCGCGATTTCTTTCACATCAAGCGGTCGAGCGATTTCTGCCTGCAGAATGCCTTCCACTTCATCGCCAAGCTCTAGTTTTACTATCTGCTCTTTAATCGCAGCTTCTTCTTTACTATTTACATGACCATCAGCTTTCGCCGCAGCTACCATCGCTCTTAACAAGGTTTGACTGCGGTCATTGGCTTGCTCTGGTTCTAGTTTATCAAAGTTGATTAAACGGCCTTCACTCTTGCCTTGACCAGCCGCTTCTCTGGCGATGTCCTCATACTCTTGTTCAGTAGCATTTCTTTCTGACATCCAGTTTTGATAGGCTTTATAACCAATGCCACCAATGGCAGCAAGACTGCCTATTTTCAACGCCGAACCCGTTACTCTTCGCCCTGCTCCTGTTCCTAGTAGCAATGCTAAAACACCCGCCGCCATGGCGCCTTTCTTCATGCCATCCAGTTTGGCATCGCGTTCTTCACCTGCTTCGGGTATTTGTAATTTTTCTTCTGCGATGGTTTGTCCTTTACTCGCGAGGTCTTTGCCCGTTTTGAGTAATTCATCGAGAAATGATTTGGTATCCATGGTGTTTCTCCTTGTTAGTATTACACTAGTTTATAGGGGCTAAATGATGCATTTTCAAGTCATTAGCTAAAGTATCACTCATCAAAATCTACTTCTAACACGTATCACTTTTATGATTTTGGTTTATTTCAGACATAAAAAAAGCGAGACCTTTCGGCTCGCTTTTTTTGACCTCATCTACACTAGAAATAGTGAGATGAGAGCTATAATTTATTAAAAATTATAGAGCTGTGATGTTCTCAGCTTGAGGACCTTTCTGGCCTTCAGTAACTGTAAACTCAACTTTTTGACCTTCTTGAAGAGTTTTGAAGCCGTCACCCTGGATCGCAGAGAAGTGTGCGAAAACGTCTGGGCCAGACTCTTGCTCGATAAAACCAAAGCCTTTAGATTCGTTGAACCATTTAACAGTTCCAGTAGTAGTAGACATAATATTTTCCTATTATTCAAAGTTTTTTAAATGTGCCTTAAAAGTGCTTCCAAAACGGAAATACTCAGGCGGGTTTTGCTGAAGTGGTGTTGCTATGACTTTATGAATATCAGGACGAGGATCTAAACAGATGGAACTTCGAGATGGTGTTGCATAAAAATTGTAACTTACGTTCAAGCTGTGTGTGATTATATAGCACACACCACATTAGTCAAACCTTATTAGAATTAGTTCCTATGCTTTTCTTGATTTATTTTTATCTTAATCTTTTAGACAACTAGAAATACACGTACCATCAATCTATGACTATTCGTAACTATATCTTATCGATATCCACTACTTTTCTATGCTTGTATTTCTCACTAGCACAGGCTACTGAAACGAAACCTGATCTTTCTAGCAGCATAAAAGAAGACAACCCTGCAAGCGCACTCACCTTGGCTAAAATGCTGAAGCATTCTGACGCAAAATACGGTGATACACAGGTTGATACTTATTATAGCTTTGAGAGCCCTCCATTCACCTTATTAGACTTTCCGCTTAAAAGTTGCACATTCACTCTTTTTGAAAAGGCGCTTGGGCACATTACCTGCCAATTTAAAGGCGAAGAAAATAATAAACGACTGATTGCTCTTCTGACTCAATCGATTGGAAAAGAACATCAGATAAAGATTGCTGACTCAGTGATTAAACGCTGGATAGGGAAAAATGAATTCCACTACGAAATAAACCATACGGAATATAATCAAAGCTATGTTTTTAGCATTACCGATGATACTTACCGTAAGTTTAACAAAGCTTATAATGGCAACTAAAAAGGTAAAAATAGACAGCTGGGATTTTAGTCTAAAACCTGCTTTATAAAAGGCACAGTGATCACGGTTTTCTGTATTAAACTTTGCTCGTCGAGCGTGTTTAGTATTTCCATTAAAGATTCTATATCGCGCGGATAGCGACGGAATAAATATTCCAGGACGCGATCACTTAATTCAAAACCGCGTTGTTCCGCCCTTGCCTGAAGGGCTTTGAGCTTATCTTCATCACTCAATGCATGAACTTGATAACTTCCTCCCCAGATTAACCTCGAAGCCAAATCTGGCAAAATACATTTAATGTATCTGGGGTTCTCCTGAGAGCTCATGATCAATCGCTGACCACGCTGCCGCGTGTTATTTATCAAGTTAAATAAAGCCGTTTCCCACTCTTTATCACCGACGATTTCATCGACATCATCGATTGCAATAAAGTTTGAATGACTGGTAATGCCGGAAAAAATCTCAGTACCGTAGATTTTCAGCTGCTTAAGGGGAATGTAAGAAACAGGATATTTATGATTTGCTACTTCAGCACAGCAAGCTTGCAATAAATGCGACTTGCCCGATTTCGACTCGCCCCAAATTATATTTTGCTGAGCCTCGGCAGACTGCGTAAATAACTTCAAAGCGCCGACTAACTCATGATTGTCGCCAGTTTCATCCACATAATAGGATGCAAAACGATAACCATCGCGAATTTGTACATTCAGTGTAAGCTGCTGATTTGACACGATTCTATTATCTACTAATCAGCTTAAGAAGCTTTGCTGGAGGCTTCGTCATCATCAGCCGCGATATAACTTTCGGGTGGCGAACCATAGAGGTGACTGCCCTTATAGGATTTGTTTAAATGACGCATCACAACAGCGATGACTGCAAAAACTGGCAATGCCAATAAAATACCAAAGAAACCAAACAATTGACCACCCGCAAGAACAGCGAAGATAACAGCCACAGGATGTAAACCGATACGATCACCCACTAACAACGGCGTGAGGACTGTGCCTTCAATCATCTGAGCGATAACAAACACAGCGCCTACCCAGAGTAAATTCATAGGATCATGTGTTTGCAATAACACCGCAGCTCCCGCAACGATAATACCTACGATTAAGCCCATATAAGGAATAAAACTAAGTAAACCTGCCAACATACCAATCAATAATGAAAACTCTAAACCGACCAGCTTCAAGCCAATCGAATAGATTGTACCTAGCGCCAGCATCACCATCATCTGACCACGCAGGAAAGCACCCAGCACATCATCTGATTCTTTAGCAAGTTGGCTGATTGTTGGCTCTACATCACGTGGTAGCAAGTCATGAATATAGGCAACTAGACGATCCCAATCTCTTAAAAGATAGAAACTAATAACTGGAATTAAGAAGAGGTTAGCCGCCCAACCGACAACAACAAATCCAGAATGAGTAACGGTGCGCAACAAGCTTTTAAAGAAGCTTCCTGCATGGGAGAAATAATCGGTGAATGTGGACTTTAATTGTTCAACTTCTAACGCTGGAATATTGACACCAAAAGTCTCTTGAAGCTTAGGCTCCAGATTAACCATCAACCAATCGATATAACTGGGCGCTTTAGCGAAAAGTAGACGAATCTGTGATTCCAGTAAGGGAATTAAAAAGAGTAAAATCGGCAATATGATCAAAAATGCGACGAAAAACACGACAACGACGGATAACGTCCGGGAAATATTAAACTTCTCTAAGCGATCTACTAAAGGGTCACCAAGATAAGCTAACAAAGCACCCGCCACAAAGGGCAATAAAATAGGTGCTAAAAAGTATAGTAAACCGGCACTGATCAAACCGACCGTTAACCAAAACCAGCGTGTACTTTGAGTCATCGTTTAATAGCCCTGTAATTAACCCTATCAACTAACAAGTGTAAGATTACTCCATTTTTATGTTGTTATTCTGAAGTGATACTTCATTGTATATCGACTCCTTTGTATCACATACATAATTCCGCTAAACAGTGTTTTATTAGCAGCCATAGAACTTTAGATCTACGTTGTATATTTGTACTGTTTTAAACGAAACTTTAGAACTATCTAGAATTCTAAAACATCCTGCATATCATAAACTTTTGCTGATTTACTGGTTACCCAGGCAGCAGAGCGAACAGCACCTTTGGCAAATGTCATTCTGCTAGACGCTTTATGCGTGATTTCAATACGCTCACCGATATCTGCAAACATTACTGTGTGCTCACCGACAATATCGCCTGCACGAATCGTCTGGAAACCAATATCTTTACGATTTCTTTCGCCAGTAACGCCTTCACGGCAGTAAACACCGTGCTCAGCAAGATCACGATCTAGCGTATCTGCGATAACCTCACCCATTTTTAATGCAGTGCCCGATGGCGCATCAACTTTATGACGATGATGTGCTTCGATAATTTCGATATCAACACTATCGCCTAATGTTTTTGCTGCGATTTCTAGTAATTTAAGACTGAGCGTAACGCCTACACTGAAGTTTGCAGCGAATACGATTGATATTTTTTCTCCGGCGGCATCGATTTTTGCTTTTTCTTCATCAGAAAAACCCGTAGTACCAATGACGATGGATTTATTGTTTTTCACGCACCAATCAAGATGGTTAAGCGTTGGCTCTGGGCGAGTAAAATCAATCAGCACATCAAAGTCATTTTCAGCCTCATCAAGACTTGCAGCAATGATAACGCCATTTTTACCGATACCAGCAACTTCACCAGCATCTGCGCCTAGTAGAGAACTTTCTGGATGCTCTGTCGCAACAGATAATTGTGCATCATCAGATTCAGCGCACGCTTCAATTAGTATCTTGCCCATACGGCCCGCTGCGCCAACTACTGCTATATTTACCATATTATTTCTCTTAATCTGCCTAGATTACTGCTTCTTTCTTAAACTCAACTTACAAATCAAACGCTTAATAAACGAATTCAGCTGTAAGCCACCCCCCTACTTTGGGGCGTTTTATTTGGTATCCGCTTCGTTCTCAAACCAGCCTTTCACTTCTTCAAAGAATGATTTCGCTTTATTACCCCAGCCATGTTGCTGAGGGCTATGCTTTTCGCCACCTTTATCAAGTGCAGCCTGGAATTGTTCAAGCAGCTTCTTTTGTTTTGAGGTTAGGTTAATCGGTGTTTCTACATCGATGCGGCATAACAAATCACCTGTCATACTACTGCGCACCGACTTAACGCCTTTACCACGCAAGCGGAACACTTTGCCTGACTGTGTTTCAGCGGGTATTTTTAAACTCACTTCACCACTTAACGTAGGTACGTTAATATTTCCACCTAGTGCGGCTTGTACAAATGGAATTGGCATCACACAATGCAAATCATTTCCATCACGGGTGAAAATTTCATGCTCTTTAAGGTGCATTTGCACATAAAGATCGCCTGATGGACCACCGTTTATACCGGCTTCACCTTCACCACTTAAACGAATTCGATCGCCCGTATCAACGCCTTCCGGAATTTTAACTTCGAGAGTCTTCTTCTGCTCTACACGACCTTCTCCATGACAATCATCACATGGATCTGAAATAACAGTTCCCGCGCCATGACAGTGAGGACAGGTTTGCTGAACCGAGAAAAAGCCTTGTTGAATTCTGACCTGGCCCTGTCCATGACAAGTACCACAAGTTTCTGGGTGACTGCCTTCTTTAGCGCCACTACCATCACAGGTTTCACAGGTTTGTTTACTTGGAACACGAATATCTACGCTTGTGCCGAAGACTGCCTCTTCCAGGGTTAGCTCTAGATTGTATTGTAAATCACTGCCTCGATAAGCAGCAGTTCCGCCTCCGCCACCGCGTGATCCACCAAAAATATCTTCAAAGATATCGCCAAATCCACCAAAACCGGAGCTTCCACCACCGAAGCCACCACCTTGAGAACCATCAACACCAGCATGACCAAATTGATCGTAAGCTGCGCGTTTTTGTGAGTCAGAGAGTATTTCATACGCCTCTTTGACTTCTTTAAATTTTACTTCTGCTTCATGATTATCTGGGTTTCTATCAGGGTGAAATTTCATAGCCATGCGGCGATATGCTTTTTTCAAATCAGCTTCGCTGCAACTTTTTGAAACACTCAAAATTTCGTAATAACATTGTTTGGACATGATGAAACCTATTTTCTTTAAACTATATAAACAATAAATGTGCCGTACTTAAACTAGAACCACTTTATTAGAACCATATAAAACAGCTTTGTAAAACCAGTAGAACTCTAAAACAAAATAAGGCGCAAAGGTTAAAAACCTATGCACCTTATCTGCTTACCTGACTTTTAACGTAATCTGTCAAAAGGCATTTTTTGCGTTTTACTTCTTATCGTCTGCGTTACTGTCTTCTGCATCAACTTCTTCAAATTCAGCATCGACAACATCGTCATCTTCCGCAGAAGCTTGCTCACCTTCTGGTGCAGCACCTGCTTCGCCGCCTGCTGCAGCTTGAGCTAGAGTACCAGACGCTTCCATTAACTCTTGAGCCTTTTTCTCAATTAAGTCTTTGTCATCGCCTTTAAGTGCTTCTTTAAGCTCGTCAACTAACGCAGTTACTTTAGTCTTTTCTGCTTCGTCAACTTTGTCGCCGTATTCAGCAAGTGACTTTTCAGTAGCATGTACAAGACCATCAGCCTGGTTACGTGCATCAACTAACTCACGCGCCTTCTTATCTTCTTCAGCGTGTGCTTCAGCATCCTTAACCATTGCGTCTACTTCTTCATCAGTCAAACCAGATGAAGCTTTGATCTGGATAGATTGCTCTTTACCCGTCGCTTTATCTTTTGCCGATACGTTCAAGATACCGTTTGCATCGATGTCTAACGTAACTTCGATTTGTGGCTGACCACGTGGCGCAGGTGGTATATCAGTTAAGTCGAAACGACCTAATGATTTGTTACCCGATGCCATTTCACGTTCACCTTGAAGCACATGTACTGTTACAGCATTCTGATTATCTTCAGCTGTTGAGAATACTTGTTGTGCTTTAGTAGGAATCGTTGTGTTCTTATCAATAAGTTTGGTCATTACCGCGCCCATTGTTTCGATACCTAATGATAAAGGCGTTACGTCAAGTAGTAATACGTCTTTAACATCTCCACCTAAAACACCACCTTGAATCGCTGCACCAACTGCTACTGCTTCATCAGGGTTTACATCTCTACGTGGCTCTTTGCCGAAGAAATCTGTTACTGCTTGTTGAACCATTGGCATACGTGTTTGACCACCAACCAGGATTACATCATTGATTTCAGATCCTTTAAGACCAGCATCTTTCAGTGCAACTTTACAAGGCTCAATCGTACGCTTAACTAAATCTTCAACCAGTGATTCTAATTTAGCACGTGTTACTTTAACGTTTAAGTGCTTAGGACCAGAAGCGTCAGCTGTAATATAAGGTAGATTTACGTCAGTCTGCGTTGCAGATGAAAGCTCAATTTTCGCTTTTTCTGCTGCTTCTTTTAGACGTTGTAGAGCAAGAGGATCGTTGTGTAGATCTACACTATTATCTTTCTTGAACTCATCTGCCAAGTAGTCGATAAGACGCATATCAAAGTCTTCACCACCAAGGAATGTATCACCATTGGTTGCTAGTACTTCAAACTGGTATTCGCCGTCGATTTCTGCGATTTCGATGATTGATACGTCGAATGTACCACCACCTAAGTCGTATACAGCAATCGTGCTATCGCCTTTTGCCATTTTATCCATACCGTAAGCAAGTGCTGCGGCTGTTGGCTCGTTGATAATACGCTTAACATCTAATCCCGCGATTTTACCCGCATCTTTAGTCGCTTGACGTTGTGAATCGTTGAAGTATGCAGGAACCGTAATAACTGCTTCTGTTACTGACTCACCCAAGTAGTCTTCTGCGTCTTTCTTAAGCTTTTGAAGAATACGTGCTGATACCTCAGGAGGTGACATCTTCTTACCATTAGCTTCTACCCATGCATCACCGTTATCTGCTTTAGTGATTTTATAAGGTACTAACTTAATATCTTTTTGTACGGCTTCTTCTTCAAAAGTACGACCGATCAAACGCTTGATTGCGTAAAGTGTGTTTTCAGGATTCGTTACTGATTGACGCTTAGCTGGTTGACCTACTAATACTTCATCGTTTGCAAATGCAACGATCGAAGGGGTTGTGCGATCGCCTTCAGCGTTCTCGATAACTTTAGGCTTATCACCTTCCATAACTGCGACACAGGAGTTTGTGGTTCCTAAGTCAATTCCGATTATTTTTCCCATGTTAATTCTCTCTTAAATGTGTTTATTACTGTCAATAACTTTGGATTGTTTTAAGCTCAATCTAGAGTTACGTTAATATCAAAAAATGTTGTAATAAATGTGTGGTTATTTGTTTATTTATCAAGGTTAAAATCAATAAAAAATCCACATTTATTTAATTTCTTTATTTGTTACCCGGTCAGAGGCGCTATTTGTGCTACTGAAAAAGGTAGTTATAAAATTATTTAGTTTTTAGCAACCATTACCATTGCTGGGCGAACCAGACGACCGTTTAAGGTATAGCCTTTTTGCATCACCGCGCTCACATGATCATTCTCATATTCTTCGCTCGGCTGCATTGCCATCGCCTGGTGTAAATCAGGGTTGAACTTTTCTCCCAAAGGATCAATTGCAACAACGTTAAACTTTTCCATGGCTGCTTTTAAGACGTTCATGGTCAAACCAATACCTTCGCGAATCTGCTCAACTTCACCTTCTACGGCGTATCCCATTTCCAGACTATCTGCCACAGGGAGTATTTCTTCGACAAACTTCTTTACGGCGTACTTGTGCGCATCTTCAACCTGCTTTTCAGAACGTTTGCGTAAATTATCCATCTCGGCTTGAATTCGCAGTGCCTTGTCCCAGTTTTCATTGGCTTTGGCTTCTGCTTCTTCCAGCTTCTGTTGTAAAGATTCTATGGTGACTTCTTCAGCGCCATTTGGCATCTCGGCAGATGCTTCTTCCGGCTGATTGTTAACGTCGTTATTTACGCTGTTATCAACATTGTTCTCAACGTTATTTTCCATATTATCTGGATTACTATTATTTTCAGATTCGCTCATGAGCTATCGACCTAATATTTGTTTATGTTTAATAAATTTTAATAAAGCTTTAATACACTTCTTTATTTCACTTAATGTGCGGTAAAAAGTGGGGATTCTAAGTAATAATTCAAGAAAATTTTATTGTTTTTTGCCTTTCTCGAATATTTTTATTTATTCAGAGCCGCGGAAAGAAGCTTAGCGGTGATATCAACGACTGGAATCACACGATCATAATGCATGCGTTTAGGGCCTATAACTCCCAGAACACCAATATGAGTATCATCAATTTGATAAGGTGCGGTAACTACGCTGCAATCGCCAAAAACTTCATGACCGGATTCTCGACCAATGAATATCTGAACGCCATCCGCTGTCATACAGCGATCCAGTAAATTCAGAATATCTCTTTTCTCGTTGAAGGCATTAAATAACTGACGCAACTTAGTCACATCTGATAAATCATCGTAATCCATCAGATTCGTTTGGCCAGCAACAACGTAATCATCTTCCACATTATCTGCCATACCTGAAACAGCCTGCTCACCAAGATCAATCGCAGAAAGCATCATCGCGTTCATATCGGCTCGTACTTGTTTCATTTCATTTAACAGAGCAACACGCGCCTGAGCCAAATCTTTGCCCACTAAAATCTCATTTAGATAATTACTGCTTTGCTGTAATTCAGAACTGGTTATTTCGCGGTCCATCGTGATCATGCGATTTTCGATATCGTTATTCGACATCACCAATACCACTAGCACCTGAGAATCAGAGAGTTTCAGGAATTCTATTTTACGAATCGCACGCGCTTCCATTTGTGGCGCCATTACAATACCGGTCAACTGGGTTAATCCAGACAACATGGTTGATGCTGACTGAATTAAATTGGCTGAAGATCGATTATCCAATTGAATTTGCAGCGTCTGACATTCCTGTTCCGCCAAAGGAGTGACATTCAACAAAGAATCAACAAACAAACGATAACCCTGAGAGGTTGGCACACGACCTGCAGAAGTGTGAGGCGCATGAATGTAACCCGCATCTTCAAGCGACGCCATGACATTACGAATAGTAGCCGGACTCAAATCCAGACCGCTACGTTTAGCAAGTAAGGTAGAGCCTATAGGCTGACCATCTGAAATATAGCCTTCTATTAAGACTTTTAGCAGATGTTTGGCTCTTTCGTTTAAATCACAGGTATCTTTTGACATAGCCCTAATAATGATGATTTTTTATGAGTTTTCAAGACCAAATGAACCGTTTTATTTAGTCACCCCCCTACTTATACGGCTTTTTTTATTAATCCAACCAAACAGCTGGATAAAAATTGTACACTTGAATCTGAGTTCCAGTCCTTTCATCTTATTCAATATTGATAAATAAAACCCTTATGAGAAAATCAAAAAACTAAATGAATGATAACAATAAGGCAAAAAACAAGGTAACCAAAGTGATTAAAGTAGCTCATATATCTACAGGTCTAGAAACGGGTGGCGCAGAAGTTCAGCTGCTACGTTTATTGACTGATATCGATAAAAGCAAGTTTGAAATGATCGTCATTTCCTTACATAACGAAACCTATCTTGCAGATAGAATTCGTGAACTTGGTTTGCCTGTTCATTCATTACAGCTCAAAAAGAACCCATTAAATGTACGCAAGGCGTATTCAATCCTAAAAGAATTCAATCCGGACGTGATTCATGGAACCATGTATGAAGGCGGCGTTGTTGGCACACTATTCAACAAGTTTTTGCCGAAAAAACCACCGGTTATCTGGACTGTTCATGAGCCTTTAGAGCATTACGACAAAGAGCCAATTCGCAAACGTTTACAGTTGCGTACCTGGGGGCTAATTTCAAAATTACCTGCGTGCATGATGTATGTTTCAAACCTGAATAAAGATCAACATGTTGCCTGGGGTTTTAATAACGAAAAATCAATTGTTATTCCGAATGGCGTCGACACCAGCAAATGTTTTCCTAACCGCCCTGCCGGACTTAAAGTTCGTCATAGCCTTATGATTCCTGATAATGCATTCGTTATCGGTAAAATTGCACGTTTCCATCGCCAGAAAAATCATATTGGCTTTATGCATTCTGCAGCCTTGCTGGCAAAAACTCAGCCACACGTTCATTTTATGCTGGTAGGCACCAATGTTGATGAAAACAACGAAGAATTAGTCAACTTACGAAAAGAGCTTGGGCTTGAAGGCAAAGTACACATGCTAGGAAATCGCGAAGATATTCCTGATGTGGTGAATGCATTTGACCTTGCTACGCTTACCTCTTTCGGCGAAGCCTTCCCACTTACATTAGGTGAAGCGATGGTATCTGGCATACCGTGCGTAGCGACTGCAGTGGGCGACAATGATTATATTATTGGTGATACCGGCCTGATTACTCCTATCGGAGATGATGAAGCAATGGCTGAAGCGTGGCAAAAAATGGTAAAAATCAAAAGAGACACACCTGACACTTATGCACAAATGGGACAGGCAGCCAGACAGAGAACCTTAGACAATTTCACTCTGGAACAACAAGTGAAACAGCACGAAGATCTTTATCGTAATTTATATAACAACAATAATGCTTCAGAATCTGATCTGATTGCTGAGTCTTAATTGGCCATTACTCCCTTTTAGATGCTTGCAAATTACACGCTTACGGTTACAGGTTGTAACTCACTACTCGAAGGTATCCACAAAGCATCGGTAAGCGATGGCTGTGTCGAATTAGTATTCACCAAAGATGGCGAAACGATTCTTAAAGCGAGTTTAGCGGCAGACAGAAGATCACTAAGTCGTTCACTACAAATGACGCACGAGAAAATAGAGCGCATTTGTTCAAGACTTGGCATCAATGAATCTGACCTCGAATACGACCGCAGCCCCTTATCCAAAGCTGATAAGTTGATTTATAAGCTGCTATTTTTGAAGAAAATGCTATTCGAAACGTTTATCCCAACGCAATGGGTGATCGTTTACAAGCAAGCTCATGAAACCAAATGGCACAAGATCATTCCTGATTCGGCGCTGTTTCAAGCCGATCCTTTTGTGGTTTTCAAAGACAATAAATACTACGTTTTTTATGAAGAACTAAAATTTGAGGATTATCGTGGCTACCTTTGCGCGGCCGAGCTCGATATTGAAAACAACCGTTTGATCAATGACAAGGTCATTCTCGACTTTGATTATCATTTGTCTTTTCCTAATGTATTGTTGGAAAACGGCACGTACTACATGATCCCGGAAAGTGAAGAGAACAATAGCGTCGATTTATTTGAGTGCACTTCATTCCCCTATGAATGGAAAAAGAAAAAAACCTTAATCGATAAGGTTGGAGCAGTAGATACCACGCCTTTAAAAATTAATGACGACTGGTATTTATTTACCTCAGAAGGACAGACTACAGCTGACTACAACGATGAATTATCCATTTATAAATCGGCAGATTTATTAAACAGTCCTTTTCAAAAGCTCTATGACGAACCTGTTATTACGGATGTAACAAAAGCCCGAATGGCTGGGAATTTCATCCAGAAAAATGGTGAGTTGATTCGAGTTTCTCAAGATTGCGCTAAACGATACGGACATCAACTCCAACTCAACAAAGTCATCCAGATTGAAAATGGGTACATTGAAGAACCGCTAGAAACAATAACTCCGACTCAAGGCGCTATAGGCATCCACACTTATAATCAAGATCATGATCTGATTATTGCCGACATGGAAATAGCGCGTTTTGACATCTATTCTTTAAAGCGTTTCGTTGGTGGCAACCTTAGGCGTATTTTTGAAATCATTATAGATACCGTTATACGAAACAAAGGCTCATAAAAATTGCTAAAATACCCCTGCTTTTCGTTGGAAAGTTTGTCAATAGAATGACTATTTACTGCACTTCCCGCCTCAATCAGCAATATTTTCTCTAATTTTTAGTTTCGCCTTAGTTCCGGACAACGGTATCTGGGCAAGAATAATGCCCACGAAGATTAAGCCAAAGCCCATTACCATGCGCATAGTTAGCTCTTCATCCAATAGCCAAACCCCACCTATAACGGCAAACACAGCCTCTAACGACAAAATTAAAGCAGCATGATGCGAAGGTACAGATCGTTGTGCAAATACCTGAAGCGTATAGGCAACCGCCACGGATGCTACGCCGCCATAAAGTAATTCTAACCACCCACCTTTTACACCTTCAAGCACATCAGACCAAACTGTCGTATCAAAGAAAAAGACTGCAACCAGTGACAACAAACCGCAGGTATAAAACTGCACAATGGATAAACGTAGCGGATCGTAATATTTCACGGCTTTTTCAATAAGAATAATGTGTACCGCCCAAAAAATGGCAGAGGCTAATACCCAGTAATCACCGACATTAATCGAGTTAAACTCGCCCCCTTTAATCGATAACAAATACAATCCTGCAATCGCTAAAATGGCGGCAGGCCATATCTGAAGGGCAAGCTTATGCCCTGAAAAAGATAGAAAAATAGGCACTAACAGAATATAAATAGCCGTTAAAAAGCCACCCTTACCCGCCGTTGTTTCAACAATGCCAACTTGTTGCATCAGGGCACCAAAGGTCAGAACTACGCCCATGGCTATTCCCATGATATAACCACGTCGATCCAGACGAGCACCACCAAACCATCTAAGCAAAAACACCAAACAGGTAGCACCTAGAACAAATCGAATTGCACTAAACATATACGGGCTGAGATGATCCATCCCGGTTTTTTGTGCAACAAAGGCAAAGCCCCATAAAGCTGCGGTAATTATCATCAAAAAATTACCGGTAAGGGCTGATCGATTCTGTGTCATTACTCTCTTATTCTCTCTTCTTTTGCGCTTTTACGTTAATATAGGCCAACTTCTACTGAAGCCCGCATATTTACGCGACATTTTTAATGTATCGTAGTTTAGTGATTTAAAAAGAGACCTGCATGAAAAACTTCTCAACGATTGGTATTTTTTCCAAAGACAGTGATGACCGCGTAAAAGCGACGCTTACAACCCTTCATGATTTTCTGATTAAAGAAAAGTTTACGGTTGTCGCGGAAAAAAATGCGGCCCAATACCTAGACATTGATGCTATTGATACTGAAAAATTTTGCAGCTGCATTGATCTCGCTATTGTGGTTGGCGGTGATGGCACATTACTGAAAGCAGGACGATTACTTGCGGATAAAAATGTACCTGTTATTGGCATTAATCTGGGGCGATTAGGTTTTCTGGTCGATATTTCCCCCAATGAAATCACCAAACAATTAAGCCAGATGCTGAAAGGCGATTACACCTTAGAAACACGTTCTTTGCTGTATGCAGAAGCCTTTAGAGGCGATAAAAGTCTGGGTGGCAGCATTGCCTTCAATGATGTTGTACTTCATGTGAGAAATGACATCCGCATGATTGAATTCACAACGCATATCGATGATAAATTTGTGAATACCCAACGCGCTGATGGAATCGTGGTAGCGACGCCAACAGGCTCGACCGCATACTCATTATCAAGTGGTGGCCCAATCCTTCACCCGAGTTTAAATGCCGTCGTGCTAGTCCCGATATGTCCGCACACACTGAGTAATCGCCCCATTGTGATAAGCAATGACAGCCTGATAAATATCAGCATGGAGGAAAGCCGAGATGTTGATGCGCGCGTATCTTTTGATGGCCAATCCAATATCGAATTAAAAGCTGGTGATAATGTGGTGATTCGTCACAAATCTCATCAACTTCAATTGATGCACCCTAAAAATTATGATTATTATCATATCCTTAGAACAAAATTAGGCTGGAGTGTTAGACCAGACAAATACTAGTTAGAAAATAAAGCCACCCCCCTACTTTGAGGCGTTTTTTTTAGCGGCTCATACTAATTCTATCTATCTTATTTTTCGGCTAGAAGCTTCTCTATAGCCGCTTCAATCTGATTCGCTTGTGCAGTATTTTTATGCGTTTCGCCAATATAATTGGCACGCACTCGGCCTTTTTTATCAACGATATAATAGGCTGGCCAGTAACGGTTATTCATCGCACGCCAGTAGCCCATATCATTATCAACCATTACTGGATTGGTAATTTTAAACTGTTTTATTTTTGCTTTAATATTGGCGTGAATTTTTTCATGGTCAAACTCTGGCGAGTGAATACCGATGATTTGAAAGCCTTTGCTTTTATATTTGTTTTCTACCCCGTGCAGCCAGGGAAAAGAACGATAGCAATTCCAGCAATCGAATGTCCAGAAATCGACCAGAGTAACCTTACCTAGCAGATCCTTTTTTGTGAGTGGTTTCGAATTCAACCACTCTTGCGCCGATTTTTGTGTAAATTCAGGCAGTGCATAAGCATCTTTAGCCTGAACAGGGAGAGCAAAAAACAATACAAATACTGCAAATAAAAAACGATTTCTTAGGTCTTTAAAAAGTTGCATCTGTAAAACTCCCACGTATTTTATGATTCAGTGTATTTAGATTTCGGTTCAGAACAAGGCACTTTTCGCACGGAGAATGTGAGCATATATTAATATGTGATCATTCGAGTACGAAAGTAACGCTGTGCTGGGGCAAAAAATGAATACACTGAACTATTAAATCATTCGGTGGTGTCTTTACCCCACTCAATACTATTAAACGCGGCCATCTGCTCTTCAGATGCTTTTTCCTGAAATTTATCTTTAAATTCGTCATACGGCATGCCGTAAACCACTTCACGCGCCTGATCATAATCGATATCTTCACCGCGTTCTTTTGCTTCGCCCATATACCATTTAGATAGGCAGTTACGGCAAAAACCCGCCATATTCATCAAATCAATATTCTGTACATCGGTACGTTTTTGAAAATGCTCCAGGGTTTTGCGCCAGGCTGCTGCTTCGATTTCTAATTGCGTTTGTTTATCCACGAAAAAGTCTCTCTTATTAAATAGTAATGAAGATTAATAGCATAAGTTAAAAACACACTTCAACCTATGATATTGAAAAAAGCCCCTATAAGTAGGGGGGTGCCTTTTACTTTCTATGAACCCGTTGTTTCGATTTAAAGAAGTAATGGCTATATAGAAATCCGACAACCAGGTTCTCATTCGTTTCAACCATTGGCGAATCATCAAACGTTGCTCCGTCAATATTCTCATAACGTAAAAAACCAAGGAGTAAACGTTTACGGTTATTAGACTTAAGCGTCAATTGTAAACGCGACCCTGAATAACCGCTGTCGGTTGAATAAGCGGCTCTGTTTGGCGTCGCATCAGCCGCACCCACGCCGTAATAAATATCATGATAATCAGAATTACCAAATTGCGGCCCTAAAGACACGCCTGCAACCCATGAATTGTCGGCAAATGCCAAGTCGCGATGATAGGTCAAATGCGGGGAGAAATTGAAACCACGACTATCGATCCCATTTTCTCCAATTTCAACAATCGCTCGAAGGGGTAAATTCAAGTGCAATCGACTGTTATCAGTTTCGCCTAATAACACTTCAAAAGACGGGCCGAACTCGACAATATTTCCGATATCATCCATACCTTTGCGCAAATCAACATCATCGCTCTCAATCTGAGCATTGAAATCCATACTGATATCTAATTTTGCGCGTTTATTTTTAAATAGTTGCGCACGTACGCCATCGTCATCTGACTTTAATATATCACCACGATAAACAGGCACGGGGATTGGCAGCAAAATAACACGCGATTGTTTAGTACCCGTGTAGTACGACTGATGCACTGCACCCAAGCCTAAACCTAACTCCCAAAGTGGCAATCCTTCTTCGTCTTTATCCGTCTCTGCGCTAGCTGTAGCGCCAACCACGAGAATCATCGTGAGTGTAAACATCTGAAATATTGTGAAAAACTTCATAGTTTGCCTATAACCAATACAAAAAGGATTAGCATGGAAGTAATTCCCATTTATTGCAATAAAAATAGGCTGATATTTCAAGAAGTTCTGACAAACCAATAAAATATGAAAAAGTTAGTTAATGTATAAGCTAATTTGATAGAATCCATTCCTCTATAACCCCCTAATCTATTAGATTTTATTGACTGCTTAATACATGAATATACGCAATATACGCATTGTCGACTACGAATCCACAACCGCTGGCGCTGATAACATAGAGCAACTTCGCATTGCTATTAAAAACCAAACCAGTGGACTGCGTAAAAATGACTTCCCTTTTTCTGATTTAGACACATGGATTGGGCGGGTAAGCGCTATTGATGATATTGATTTGGGCGAATGGCAAAGTCGCAACAATGCGATGGCAGCATATGGCTTGCAACAAGGAACAATTTTAGCGCAGCTTGAAAAGCTGAAAGCGCGTTTTGGTCCTAGTCGACTCGGCATTATTATGGGATCCAGCACGTCAAGTATCGACCGCACTGAGACGGCTTATCGTCATCTGGATGAAAATGGCGCGCTGACACCAGAGTATCAACAAGCAACCGTACACAACCCACATGGACCGGGGTTATTTGTCGCTCATCAAACAGGCGTGACGGGCCCTGCCATTACCATCAATACCGCATGTTCCTCATCTGCAAAAGTTTTTGCCACAGGCGCAAGATGGCTCCAAAGCCATGTGGTTGATGCTGTTTTAGTGGGTGGCGTTGATACCTTGTGCTATAGCGTTTTGCACGGTTTTGATTCCCTGCAATTACTCTCTCAAAATCCTTGTAAGCCGTTTGATAATGACAGAGACGGCATTAATCTGGGCGAAGCATCTGGTTATGCCATTTTAATGCGCGCAGAAGATTGTGAAACAGATACAGGCATCGAGTTAGCCGGTTACGGTGAAAGCTCGGATGCTCATCACATGTCTCACCCTCATCCCGAAGGATTGGGCGCTAAACAAGCGATAGAAAGTGCGTTGAGAATGGCAAATCTCCCTGCCGAAGCGATTGATTACATCAATCTACACGGCACATCGAGTCAGGCAAATGACTCTATCGAAGGAAAGTTAATAGGCTCTATGTTTCCATCATCGACACAATGTTCTTCTACAAAAGGCTGGATGGCACATACATTAGGTGCTGCGGGCATCACTGAAGCATTAATCGCTATAGATGCTGCGAGAACTGATTTAATCCCTGGCTCTTTGAATTTAAGCAATCTGGATAGCGAGCTGGATTTTTCTATTACGGCTGAAAATATCGAGCGCTCATTGGCTCATGTAATGTCCAACTCATTTGGTTTTGGTGGCAATAATTGCTGTCTGGTTTTCAGCAAGACTGATAACAATAAGGGTAGCGCTTGATGAGTGATAATATTTTACGATGCTCCATCAAAGCCGTTGGCGGCTGGGGACAGAATTATACAAACTGGCAAGAACTTTCTGAACTACTGACCACTGGCGCTACCGCTGAAAATACAGCAAGCAGTCCTAAGCCAGAAATTATCCCTGCCAACGAAAGACGGCGCGCACCTCTGCCTGTAAAGCTTGCAGTTGAATCCTCATGGCAGGCGACACAATCGGCGGATTTAGACCCGAAAGATTTGGCATGCGTTTTTGTTTCTGGTTTAGGCGACACCCAACTCACAGACTATATGTGCAAAGTGCTGGCTACCGAAAATATGCAATTATCGCCGACCAAATTTCATAATTCGGTACACAACGCCGCCGCAGGATACTGGACGATTAGTACGGGTTGTATGAAAGCAGCAAACTCTGTAGCAGGTTTTAATGAATCTGTATCGTTAGCAATACTCGAAGCGGTTACCCAGTGCGTTCAAGAACAGGCTCCTGTGCAGATTACATTTTATGACGCCCCCTCTTCTGAAATTCTCAAACCGCTATTAAAAAATGATCAGTCGTTCTCCGCCTCACTCATTATTGAGCCTGTTTTAGAATCAAATCAAACCGATTCAAACCTACTGGAAATGCAAGTAGTGTCACAAGCAACAGAATGGCCAGAACTCGATTTGGAAACTCACCTTGATACGAGCTACAAACAGAATCCATCCGCTAGAATTCTGGCAGTATTAAACATGCTGACAAAAGACTCTACAGATACTGTTTTACTTCCACTCAGCGCTGAAACATCGCTTCAGTTAACCTTACATAATCCTAAGTTAGTTAATTAATATGTCCAATACGCAAAACCATGATGTCGTAATAGCAGGAGGCGGACTTGCAGGTCTTACGCTTTCCATGCAACTCAAACAACAATCCCCTGATTTAGATGTTGCCGTGTTAGAGCAGAGAACATTTCCTGTTCCCGAGACGATTGCTAAAGTGGGCGAATCTACGGTAGAAATTGGCTCTCATTACTTTAGTGAAGTATTGGGACTAAAAGACCATTTTGAGAAAGATCATCTACGTAAGTATGGGCTGCGTTGTTTTTTCGGCGAGCAGCAATCAGACTTTTCAGATCAAGATGAGTTAGGCATAAGTGATCTATTCGGCATTCCTACCTACCAGATAGACCGAGGCGTGTTAGAAAACAAACTCCACAGGGAAGCAAGCAAGCTAGGTGTAAATATCATAGATGGGATTTCAACCAGTAATATCAGACTTGATAAACACCACCAACAAATCGACATTGCGAATAACGGCGACATCAAAACGCTTAATTCCAAGTGGTTTGTGGATGCTGCCGGACGTCAGATGCTGGTTAAAAAAGAACTCAATCTGGCTAAAGAGAATGACCACAAAGCCAATGCAGTCTGGTTTCGCATTGATCGACAAGTCACATTAGATGACTGGACGTCAAACAGTGACTGGCAAAACCGCCTTGTTGAATCAGGCAAACGTTGGTTAAGTACTAATCATTTGATGGGACCCGGCTACTGGGTTTGGGTAATCCCGCTAGGTACTGGCACAACCAGTATCGGCATCGTTATGGATGATCAGGTTTTTGAAGAAAGTGACTTTAACGATTACGATGATGCATTCGCCTGGCTAGCAAAAAACCAACCACATTGTGCCAATGCAATTGAAGGTGCCGAGGTTTTAGATTACGTCGCTATAAGAGATTACTCTTATGACTGTAAAAAGTACTTCTCAGAAGATGGCTGGGGTTTGACTGGTGAAGCAGGTGTATTTGCTGACCCTTTCTATTCACCAGGTAGTGATGCAATCGCTATGAGCAACACGTTTATTAGCAGCTTGATAAGCACTCAAAAAGAAAAGAACAATATCAGCCTCGAAAGTGTTGTTTTCAACAGCCTGCAAAATAATTATTACGAAAATACACTTTCTTTATACACCCAGCAGTATGGTGGTTTTGGCGACCGCAGAATGATGGGCACCAAGCTACTTTGGGATTATTCCTATTACTGGGGCATATTGAGTTTATTGTTTTTCAAAAATACCTTTGTTGATATCGATACGATTCGCGAGCTAAACCCTCTTCTAGCAAAAGCTAAAATGCTCCATCAGCAAGTTCAGGAGAAATTAAGAGAAAGAGCCAGCAAACGCATTATTCAACCTGCACAAGGCATTTTCCTTGATCAGTACCTGATTCCTTGTTTACGCCATTTCAATGACGTCTTAAAAGACTATGAAACTGTGGATATTAGAGAGGCTGTAGCGACCAATACAGAGATGCTCGAGCGCATTGCGAAATACTCACTTGAGTTCTTGTCTGACAACCCTAGCCAATCTATCAGCGATGATGAAAGAGAACTGCTGGGTGATTATCGACACAGTGTTTTAGCGTAAAGTGCTTACTAAGCTATTAAACTAAGCCCTTAAACTAAGCTATTAAATACGCCATCAAAGACCAGACGCTGTGAATTCAAAAAAAATACTATATGCCCTGATAGCCATTGTGACTGTGGCCTATCCCTTTATCGTCTATTTCAGTCTCGATAGGTTTGGGCCTTCTCTGCTTTCTTTAGCGCTTTTTATTATTTTACTGGCACGAGTCATTCTAAGAGGCGAATTCCAAAGACCGGAACAATATGCCCAACTGATTTTAGTAGGTGGATTGTGTGTAATTGCAGCATGGTTTAACAGCGAAGAATTACTTCGTTATTATCCCGTTATGATGAATCTTGCTTTTGCAGGATTTTTTGCGTTGTCACTCACCACCGAAACATCCCTGGTTGAACGCTTTGCCCAGATGTTTATGAAAGAAATTCCCGATGAAGGTCGACAATATATGCGAAACCTTTCGATGGTCTGGGCCGTTATTCTTGTCGTTAACGCAGCAATAGCGTTCTACACCGCATGCTGTCTTTCACTTCAAGCCTGGACTTTCTATAATGGCTTTTTAGCGTATATTTTCCTCGGTGGTTTTATGGCACTTGAATATGGTTACCGTCAAATTCACATCAAAAGACACGAAGAAAAATGACTGCAATGAATCTAGCAATAACAGCAGAAGAGTTAAATCAGCAATATCCTGAGAAGGATAAATGGCCAACATTCTCTGCGTGTAAAACACCCAGCATTTTACCTACAGATAACTCTTACGATGTCATTTGTGATATTCCTGCGAGCTTATCCTGTTTCAAAGGACACTTTCCTGATCAGGCGGTATTACCGGGCGTGGTTCAAATAAACTGGGCGAATGATCTTGCAAAACGAATATTCAAATACGAAGAATTCAGAGGTGTGAATTATTTAAAATTTAACACCATGATTTTGCCTGAAACCAAGGTAATCTTATCGCTCACCTTAAACCCTGAAAAACACACCGTGAAATTTCGATACACCTCGATCGCAGAAGACGATTCAATGACGAAAGAAAAAAATGAAGTCCTTTTTTCATCTGGCATATTCGTATTTTCAGAGGCAAAATAATTAATATCATGTCTTATTGTCTTGCCGTTCCTCATTATAATCACTTCCAGTCTTTTGAAGCATTCTTGCCTAAGCTCGAATCATTAGGTCTAGCATGCATTGTTGTTGATGATGGCAGTGATGAAGAGCAACGCAGAAAGCTTGAGGAATTGCTCAGTAGCTATCCTGAAATAACACTACTCAAGCACGGATATAATCGAGGCAAAGGCGCAGCGATCTTAACGGCGGCCCATACTGCAAGGCAGGCTGGACATACTCACATCATTCAAATTGATGCCGATGGCCAGCACAATATCGAGGATGTTCAAAAACTCATATCACATAGTGAAACCAACCCACACAAAATAGTTTCCGGTGCGCCCTATTTCGATGAGACCGCCCCCAAAGCAAGAGTATACGGCAGAAAGGTAACGAGCTTCTGGGTTGCGCTGGAAACACTGTCGTTTGATATTAAAGATAGCTTGTGCGGTTTTAGAGTCTACCCGCTTAAAGAGTTTGAAATTGTTTTTGATAATTACAATGTCGGCAAACGTATGACATTTGATACGGATATTTTAGTCAAATCACATTGGGAAGGCATCAAAACCGACTTTATCGACACAAAAGTCATTTACATCGAAAACAATGTGTCTCATTTTCATTATATGAGAGATAATTTACTCTTAATCAAACTCCACACCAAGTTAATGCTAGGTATGCTGATTCGCATTCCTAAAATTATACTTCTAAAATTTAGCTAAACATGAGTAATTCCAGTAACACTAAGAACAACGAGCAAACAGCGGCAAGTGACGATTCTCACTGGTCTTCCGCTCAGGAAGCTGGGACGTTGTTTGGGTTACGTTTTCTCTGGTTGATCCATAAAACGCTTGGACGCAAAGCTGTGTCTATATTGTTATTACCCACGGTTGCTTACTTTGTGATTTTTCGTGCTGATTCACGTAAAGCATCGCAAGAATTCCTGAAAAACCATTACCAGCAATACCCTGACTTCTGGAAGCGCAAACCTAAGTTTTCCGACACTATTCGTCACTTCCGTCAATTCGCCGAAACTGTTGTCGATAAACTCTCATCCTGGTATGTGGAGCTTGATAGCGACCTGTTTAAAATTCACTCACCAGAAGTCGTCGAAACGTTACTAAACGATACTCGCGGACAACTGATTATTGGCTCTCATTTTGGCAATCTGGAATTCTGTCGTGGCTTTATGCATCGCTATAAAGACAAATCTATCAACGTATTACTTCACGATAAGCATTCACAGAACTACACCAACATCATGGCTCAATTGAACCCAGACTCGAGACTCAATGTGTATCAGGTTGATGAGTTCAATATCAATACGATTCTATCTTTTAAGGAAAAGATAGATGCAGGAGAATGGCTCTTTATAGCAGGAGACAGAATTCCACTAACAGGCGTGGAGCGTACGGTCACTGTCGACTTCTTTAATAAAAAAGCGGCATTACCAATTGGCCCTTATTTACTGGCGAAGGCATTAGATTGCCCAGTAAAACTGATGTTTTCCTATCAGGACTTTGTAGATAAGTCAGGACAGATACAATTTGAAGTGGTCGACTTCGCTGAAAAGATTGTACTTAGCCGCAAACAACGACAAAGCGATATTGAGAACTACGCACAAAGGTTTGCCACAGAATTAGAAAAGCAGTGCGCTAAAGCGCCTTTTCAATGGTTTAATTTTTATGATTTCTGGCTGCCTGAAGAAAACCCACAGGAACAAATTAACACTATCGCTGACAAGGAAGTAGCATGAGCGATTTAGCAACACGATTTGACCCAGAAATATTAACGTTAATTCCACACCGCCCACCTATGCTGTTGATTAACAGAATATTGGAAGTTGGCGAAAAACAATCGAGTGCTGAGGTGTTTATCGACAAGAAAACACCTTTTTATGAAAAAGGTCTGGGCGTACCAGCAACCATTGGATTGGAATTCATGGGACAAACTGCTGCATTAATCGCAGGCAATCAAGTGATAAAAAATCCGGCAGATGCCAAGCTTGGTTTTTTACTGGGAACTCGAAAATACCAATCCACACTATCTTATTTTAAAGAAAACAGTGTACTGGTCGTCGAATGCAGCGAAAGCGCTATGGTAGGAGAAACACTGGCAAGTTTTAGTTGTACAATTCGCTATAAAGACGAAGCAGAAATCATTGCCAGTGCCAACTTATCTGTACTTCGTCAGCCAATCAATAAATCACCTGCAGAGAATCATTAATAATGCCAGTTTCATCAAAATCTCCCAATCGAGTCGTTATCACTGGCGCTGGCAATATCTCGTCAATGGGCTCAACCTGGGAAGAGATAAAAATATCTTTTGAAAGCAAACAATCAAAAGTGTGTTACATGGAAGAATGGGATCAATACCCCGAGCTTAAAACGCGTCTGGCTGCACCCATCAAAGACTTTGAGCTACCAGACACCTATCGCCTAAAAAAGAAAAGAAGCATGGGTAGAGTGGCACAGATGGCTGTACGTGCCACTGAATTAGCGCTTAAAGAATCAGGTTTGTATGGTGAAGATGTAATTTCTAACGGTCAGACAGGCGTGAGCTTTGGCTCTGCAACGGGCAGCAGCGCGGGTGCCGTAGAATTCTTCAGCATGCTCGAAGAACAGTCGATGGAACGCATCAATACCACCACCTATATTCGCATGATGAGCCACACAGCAGCGGTGAATATAGGCATATATTTTGGCACCAAAGGACGCGTATACACAACCTCAAGCGCTTGTGTCGCAGGGAGCCAGGGCATTGGTTATGCCTATGAAGCGATTCAGTCGGGCAAACAAAAAGTCATGATTGCTGGTGGCGCAGAAGAACTTTGCCCAACTCAGGCAGCGGTGTTCGATACCATCTTTGCTGCCAGTATCACCAATGACACCCCCCACCTTTCGCCCCGTCCTTTTGATAAAGATCGTGATGGCCTTGTATTAGGCGAAGGCGCTAGCTCATTGATATTAGAGTCTTACGATCACGCTAAAGAACGCGGCGCTACTATTCTTGCTGAAATCATAGGATACGGTACAAACTCAGACGGCTCGCATATCATGCGACCAAATCAGGAGACCATGCAAAGCGTGATGCAAATGAGCCTTGATGATGCCGGAGTTACAGCAGATCAAATTGGTTATGTTAGCGCGCACGCCACAGCGACCGAATACGGCGATATCGCAGAATCACAAGCGACGTTAAATGTACTCGGCAAAAAGCCAACCAGCTCGATTAAAAGCTATACTGCGCATAGTCTTGGTGCCTGTGGTGCATTTGAATTGTACTCCACTATCCAGATGATGAATGAAGGCTGGTTCGCGCCCACACTAAACCTAACTGAAGTTGATCCAAGGTGTGCTGATTTAGATTATATCCAGGGTGATCTGAGAGCGATTGATACTGATATGGTTATGAGCAATAACTTTGCATTTGGCGGGATAAATACATCTTTAATTGTAAAAAAGTTTAAAGATTAATTAGACAAAGTCACCCCCCTACTTTGAGGCACTTTTTCCACACTAAGCGCTAGGGATGTTCCTGTTTGTTATCTCAACCGCTTTTCTCTCGTTTCTATCATTCCAGGCTTGTCCGCGAGTTTTACGCATCAACCCTTCTACCGTTCTGGTCACGAAAATATTTTTTAATAGACTTAAACGCTGACTAAACTTGGTAGGGAATGCGCGCAAGGTCATGGAAAAGCCAATGTCTTCATAAACAATATAATGCCAATAACCAGAGGGGATGAATAAAGCATCGCCGTGCTTTAATTCTGCTTCGTAACCTTTTACGTACTTTAACGCAGGGTATTTTTCAAAATCAGGATTTAAAAAATCCACATCGTATAAAGCACTGAAAGAGAACGGCACTTTATACATAAATTGGGTTTGTTCTGGAGGAATAAGTAATACTTTTTTAACGCCACCGAAATGACAAAGAATCAAATTCGCCAGATCAATATCGTAATGCATCTGGACTTTTGCGCCACGACCACCAACGAATAAAACCG
Organism: Cocleimonas sp. KMM 6892; assembly: GCF_035798195.1. Taxonomy (NCBI): domain Bacteria; kingdom Pseudomonadati; phylum Pseudomonadota; class Gammaproteobacteria; order Thiotrichales; family Thiotrichaceae; genus Cocleimonas; species Cocleimonas sp. KMM 6892. The sequence goes on from NZ_JAPFBV010000003.1 coordinate 79,690, forward strand.
GTAGCTTTTTAAAAAACTTAAGACCGATATCAGGATAAGAAAAATCCTTAATCATCTGAGGTGCATTATTCAGGATATTATAAAAAAACATGCGTAAATCGTTTTCGCCGTTCTTTAATAAGTTCAGATAATCACGCAACGGCATTTCCCTTGCAGCAGCATGTTGATGTGATTTGCCTACGGCTGGTTTACTGCTGTACACGGGTACAACCTCATCACCCAGGGTTTCAATTAAATAATCGACATCCCATTTTTCTTTGGCAGGCCAATCTTCCATAAGAGTGGGTAAGATTACCGGAATGCCAGTATCTTTATGATTTTTGAGAAATTGCTCCTTGGTAATTTCCGAAACACGCTTTACTTTATTGGGGGCAATTTTTTCAAACATATCAGTGACTATTCTGTTCTTTTTTTATAAAGGGTTTTACCGCATAGCCGTTCAAGACTTCCTGATCCTTCAATAGCTGGCGACAGCCATGGTACAACAGGGATTGATTTACCTTAGAACGAGTTTTGATACCAGTGACCATCGATGAAATTATTCTGCTGTATAACTTCTCAGCCATTTTACCCACAACCGACGACTTGGGATTTTCCTGTATGGACTTGCCCTGTTCGGACAAACTCATCAATCGACCATCGTAAAAATAGTCAATGAGTGTCGTCCACGACTGATGCCAGCTATTTACCTGTTGAGAATATTTTTCTAAATTCGCCGTGGTAATTTTAGGACTACTGAATACGACTTCATCAATGCTTTTTGCTGCATTTAACGCCATAAAAACACCTGGGGAAAGCATTGGGTCGACAAAACCAAAAGCATCACCCAGCATTACCCATCCTTTTCCATAGCCTTTCTCAGAAAGTAATTGGTAATTAGAATAACGCATGACTTTGCTAATACGTTTGGCGTTCTTTCCTTCATCTTTCAGCAAGGAATTGTGTTTAATTACATTATCTAAACGCTCTTCCGGGGTATCTCCGTAACTCTTGGCGGCCTGTTTATTGAGCACCACACCGACAGATAATTTTCCTTTCAAAGGAATTTGCCATGACCAGCCGTGATCTAATATGGAAACAACAATTTGGCCTTCAATCACTTCTTTGTATTCGAAGTTCTCAAAATGAGCAAAATACGCAACATCATCGCGACCACCACGTTTTGCCGGAATATCAAGCAAGCGGCTAAAAAGACGACTTCTACCTGACGCATCAATCAAAATATCTGGATGTGTTTCTGTACACAACCCAGCATCATTCAAAGACGCTTCAGACAACATTAAATCTCGGTCTGAATTCTCAGGTGTTAATTCTAATGTCGCTTTTTTATTCACAAAACGAACACCAACCTCTTCAGCGCGTTGGCGTATCAGTGAATCTAGTTGTGGGCGAGGCGTATTGTAAGAAAAGTTAGGATAACGTTTACCGGGCGTTTGAAACGGGATATCCATGCGTATGCCACTGCCATGCCTAAAGGATGCACCCCGTTTAATTTGTGAAATAGCGGCGACTTTTTCTTCAATTCCTAAGCGACGGAAAATGGGCACGACTGCGGGCAAATTTGATTCGCCTACGATTAATTCTGGTTTGCTCAAATTATCATAAATAGTGACCGCGATACCTCTCTCGATGAGAAAGCACCCTAGCGCGCAGCCTGATGGCCCCGCACCTATAATCGCAACACTTTTAACTTGTTTATCCATCACTCTTTGATTGTTGGTTTGCTTAAATATTGATTTGCATTAAATACTAAAACTATTTGTTCATCGCAAGCTAACACATGCCACCATTGACGCTAATCGTTTGGCGCGTGATATAAGACGCTTTATCAGAAAACAGAAAACTAATGGTTGATGATATATCGCTGGCTTGACCAAAAGTACCCATCGGGATCATCTTCTTAGCTTCTTTGACATAGGCTTCTTCTTTAAAAAGCCCCTCAGTCATATCTGTTTCGATAACTCCCGGAGCAACCGAATTGACAGTGATTTTACGTTTCGCCAATTCGATAGCGAGCGATTTACTTGCGCCTATAATACCTGCTTTGGCAGCACTATAATTGACCTGACCGCGATTTCCGATTAAGCCAGAAACAGAGGTTAAGGTCACAATTCTACCGCCCTGTCTTAAACGAATCATAGGCATAATCAATGGGTATAACACATTATAGAAGCCATCTAGATTGGTGTGAATCACACTATCCCACTGCTCGGCTTCCATCGCAGGGAATGCCGCGTCATCAGCGATACCAGCATTACAAACAACACCATAGAAAGCCCCGTTTTTCTCTAAATCTGCCTCTAACAACGCTTTAGTTTGTTCTCTATCACCAATATCAAATTGCATGATCTGACCTGAGCCACCTGCTTTTTCGATAAGCTCAAGCACTTCATCCGCAGCTTTTTGATTACTATTGTAATGCACAGTGACATCAAAGCCATCAGCGGCCAGTTCGATAGCGGTTGCCTTGCCGATACCCCGACTTGCGCCAGTGACCAATACTCTTTTTTTACTCATGATTTGTTTTCCATAACAGCGAACTCTATCGCTATTTTTAATGCGTTATTGCTTTGTTTGCCAAAAACTCGGTATAGATCAACGAAGCAATTAAATTAAAACTATTCCCAATAAATAAAATCATACCAAAACTTTGTGCAACCGGAATAGCGCTTAAACCTAATAAACCAAAAGACAACAGACTTGTGATTGCGGAAATAAATATCGCCTGCTGCGTAACATTTCCGTCTTGAAGTTCATAGGCAAAAATACCGTAATCCATGCCCAAGCCCAGCACCAGAAACAACGCCATCACATGAAATAGATTGAAGGACACACCCAAAACATTCAATAACACAATTAACGCTGCGGTGGCACACAACGGAACCAGAACAATGTTTAAAGCAGATAATTTACGATATCGACTCAGTATTAAAAGTGCGATTAAAGCATAAGCCACAAGCAACAATTGAGTGGCTGAAACGCGTTGATCTGCCAATGATTTTTTCGCGCTTTCGACCGTATTCACATAGTTTACAAAAGGCATCGTGTTGCTAAGCTTTTCTAAGGCTTCAAAGTCTGTTCCTTTGGCGATTAAGATAAAGTTTCGGAAATTGTCGCCAGATTCAGCTTTGCTATTTTCATGCCCTTGCTCTACTGGCCTTTGTTCGACCTGCTGTTTTTTTGTATACCAAAGCGGTGGCAGTATCTCTTTAAAAAGCTCGTTCAGTTGTTGCGGCTCTAAGATCAGCTTTTCTGAGTTTGCATATTCAGTTTTGATTGATTCTGCCTTATTTTTTTCCGCACCCAATAAGGAATACAAGGCATCAACGGCCTGATTGTCTCCGTATAGCTTTCCCTGTATCTGATAGTTCTCACGCTGCTGTTCAGGTGTTGGCAACCATTGCGTAATACTTTTAAAATTATCGGCTATAAGTGGGGGGGTGGCTTTTACTTTATCGTAAAACGATTCTGTTAGATCAATAAGCTCTTCAGAGCTCTGACCACTGATTACCACGAATCTACCCGGTTCATAATCCGAAGCTATTTGGGATACAGCAACCTCACTCGCTAATATTTCAGGATCAGGCGTGAAGAAAAAACGTGGATCATCACTGGTTTTAATAGCAAATACACTGAGCGCCAAACTCAGCATTAATAGCACAATCGTTATAACGACGACTCTGGGACTAAAAACCGCCAAGGGTCGCTTGAAAACATTCAATATAGTATTGATAACTGTGTTATTCGCCTTAATTCTTTTACTCGAATATTGCCCTAAACAGATAACACTTAACCACGCCATTGTTAATCCACAGCAAGAAAACACAGCCACCTTTTTCAAGGCATCAAGTTGGGAAAAATATAAGGCTAAATATCCTAATAGTGATGTCACCAAACTTAATAACAGCGCGCTATGTAATCTGGATTGCGAATGCTCAACACCACGTTCTGCGCCAGCACTTACTCCATCTGATAAAGCCTGGGACTGATGGAAGAAATAATGAATCGAATAATCGATTACTATACCAATCAAACTTGCGCCGAACACGATGGTTAATATGTGAATTTTTCCGTAGATAAAATGCGAAACGGCAAAGGCAAAAGCAACGCCAAAAGCGATCGATAAAAACGGCAGAATCAAAGGCACCACGCTACGAAACGTTAAGAGCAATACCAGCAGCACGCCAACCATCGAAATAGTGGATATAAAACTGATATCTTTTTTAGATTTACTCGCCGCATCCACTGCAAAGAAAAACACACCTGAGCGCAGTATTTCAATATTGTGTTTCTCTTTAAGGTCTTTGCTAATCGTGTTGATATCAGTAAGCAGTTGATTTTGCCCGTCTATTCCCAGTCCACCTTTTTGCAATTTAGTTTGGATAACTTCGTATTGTTTTTTGTTCTTTTTATTTTGCCCGGCATCATCGCTACTGCTAGCTTCAGAACCATAGGTTTGCGCCTGCTCCAAATCTGCGCTTATCTTTTGCAGAAACTCACTAAAATATTCGCTATGAACGCCTAGAGGGTCTTTTTCAAAAGACATGAGTGGTGCATTTGTGAGTCGAAACAGCTTCGCCTGAGCTTGTTTTGCAAGCTCTTCTGCACTTTCTTCTTTAATATTTTTCTGCGCTGTTGCAGTGAGTAAGTGAAACCGATATTTCGCCAGTGAATCAATGATATCAGTCAGCGATAAAGCATCACTCGATAAAACAGTTAATGGCTTAAGTTCGGATAAGCGTTTGCTCAAATCTGCCTTTGCAGCGTCGAGTTGCTGCTGATCATCAGCGCCCATAACAAACATAATATTGCGACTGATATTTTCAGTCAATCCATCCATCGCATCTTGTGTTGACTGATCTAATTCCAGATCTGGTGAAAGATCGCGAAGGCTGGTATCGACAACGAGCTTGCCACTGCTTTGAAAAAAGAAGGCAAGCGTAAAAACAATGCAAATTACAAATAGTGATCGCCAAACAATCATGAATGATTACTCAGTTTTGGCCGCTGGTAGTGATTCGAACCGGGTTCAATAATAATTTACAGCCATCAGCAGAAAGCGATGCACAGCGCTCTGAAAATGCAGCATCTTTAGCGAGTTTATCGTTCATCGCATATTGCTGTGTTTCGCTACTCACTATTCTGGTTACTTGCTGATTTTTATCGGTGATTGAAATCTGTAATTCATTTTTAGTGCTTGGCTTTGCTAACACAACAGAATCAATAGCCTGTTTCACCATTTTGTTTTTCGGCACTAAACTTAACTCAACGCCTGTCGTATCATTCTTTGAAATCTGGATATCGAATTCTTTTGTTATGAACTCAGTATTGCCAGCCATCAAGCCCAATAACAGATTCGCCAAGAAGTCATGCTGAACGCCATCAAGATTTTCGACTGATAGCTTTTCTGGCACTAAAAAATTGAGTTTTTGATTGGTAAAAACCAGCGACTCGACAATGGGCTTTTGCGTTTTCCAGATTAAACCGAGATCACAGGAATAAATAAATTCGCCGGTTGAAACCAATGGAACTGGTAGACTTTTTATTTGCTTGCTTTGACTGAACTCACCGGAGAAGTTACACGCTTCTGGCATCATAGACTTTAATGCTTTTATGTTTTCTGGCGTGTTAGCGCTTAGCGAAACACTACTGACCATACTGCCCACCAAAAAAAGCATTAATAAAAAAGGTCTAATCATGCATCACCTTGTTCTTCTGGTTTTTCATCTGACTTGGCATCTGCAAGCACCTTAAAGGCAGCATCGACGCTATCCAGGAGTTGTTTAGGCGCATCAAACTGGGTGATTTCTTCTGGCATCTTTACAGCAAATTGCGTCGTCTGCCCCTTGGTAAACACATCTCGCGTTGTAACATCAACAATTAGATAATCGATAACGAGCTTATGCTCCCATTCTTTCAGTTCTGCAGTTATTTCAAACTGCTGCTCAAACCTTAAAGGTCTGATGTACTTGGTGTGCAGATCAACAACGGGATAAAAATAGCCAGTTTCTTCCATATCTGCATAGGTGAAGCCTATTTTAGACAGCAATTTACAGCGCGCTATTTCAAAATATTTCGGGTAGTTGCCATGCCATACGATGCGATATGAATCGACATCATAAAAACCCACTTCCATGGGAAGTGTGACACTCAGTGTCGGGCCTGCTTTTTTTGAATTGGGTTTCATTAAACTGATATTTCTATTAGATTTCTACGATGATTTTAACCACATCATCGATAGTTCTCGCATCTTTAAATAGCTTCGGTGATAAATCTTTTCCGGTATGCTTTTTTAGTTCTACCATCAGATCAACCGTATCAATACTGTCAATATCAAGATCTTGATAGAGGCGTGCATCTGCAACCAGTTCTGCTTCTTCTAATTCAAATAACTCGATTAATTTTTCTTTCAGTTGTTGAAGAGTTTGTTGGTAGCTTTGTTCGTAACTGCTCATACTGTAACGCTCATATTTATTCTAACTCACTGTATATATTCTTATTTAGCTGCTAATTAGTTTTCTAATTTAGTGTCTAATTATATGCGAATAACGATATGCGCAATTGTACTATTAAACGCATTATGAATCTTTCCAAAAAAAAAACGCCTGAGCTCTGCATAAATTCCATTTATGTTTTTTAAACAACAAAAACATAATGTCATTCAAAGTGGGGGGGGGGCTTATCAGTTTTGGTTGTATAGTTATCTAATTGCATAATTGCCGTCAGATAATAATCCCTTAAAAAACCAGTTAAACGACGGTATTGAATGGTTCTTGCCAAGCTTGTATCAATGCATTCCTCAATGGTTAACGTAGGATTTATCCGCACTAAAATTTTTGATTTGATATCAGGAAGCTGATACCAGCTTTCATACTTTTGCAATGCACGCGGCGAACACGTTATAAGAAAAGGAACAATATCGCTATTTGCATGAATCGCTATATTTGCGGCACCACGCTTGAATTCCAATTGAGTGTCGTATTGATTACGCGTACCTTCAGGAAATATCAGAATATTTTCACCAGCGGCAAGTTTCTCCGCAGCCATGCCTACCAGATCTTCTTCGTCATTAGGAATATAACCGGCCAGACTCACGGTTAGGCGTGTTACAGGATTACGAAAAAGTGCTTCTTTCACCACGCAACATACATCATCTACATAGGCTAAAATAAATAACGCATCAATCAACATAGAATGATTGGAAATGACAACTTTGCCTTTGATTTCATCGCTATTAAGTCGTTCTAAATCATAAGACATCAATCCCAGAAATTGCATAAAATCGACATAGAACTTACATAGTCTTTGTATGGTTTTACGGATTTTTTTCTGCTTCCCTTCCTGATCCTTTACAAAAACAACAATCAAAACAGCATGAATGACAGGAAAGAATGCGCCCACAGTAAATACAATATAACTAATGCCTGCAGCGATAATCCGCCAGTAATGGTTGAGAGATAGGATCTTCAAGGATTTATCTGGGAATAGATAGAAGGACGTTTAAAGTCAAACACTAAGCGCAATAGCATTCAACTTCGACAAGCAAGTTAGAACGGCAAATATCGGCAATCGTGTAGATTTTCGCCGCATCGGGAAAATCTTTATCTAATGATTTTTTTGATTCTTCCAGGCAAGATTTATTTCGCAGATACACTTTCATGGTTTGAATCGAATCAACTTCGTAGCCGGTTTTTTCCAGCAAGTGGAAAATATTATCTTTGGTGATTTGTAGTTGGGCGGCTAAATCACCCTCATGCAACGTCTCATGTCCAATGATACTAGCCGTACCAGAGATAAATAACAGATTGCCTTTAGGATGCTCAAGGCTGGTTGCACGTGCAAAAGACGGACTACTGATACCATATTGACGCGGGTACTGATAAGCATTCTGCTGTTTATTATTGGTATGGTGAATGCCTTTGTAAACGCTGGATATTGCGTATATCGTCATGCCGCCAGTGACATTTCCAACGGCAGTAGCTGCTGGGAAATCAGCATCGTTTATTCCCGCCTGTTTAAATGCTTTGAGGCGACCATTACAAAATAATTTATAGTTTTCGTTATCGCCCAACCCTTTATTGATCGCAGGCACATAGTTCCAGAAACGTAACAGATTACGTTGTTCGGTTTGATGAATAAATGCTAATAACTCTGCATAAACAGACTCGGTTGCTGTCTCTAAGTCTTCACATTCTTCTGCTGTTAAGCTAATAGAGGTAAACAAAAAACCGCCAGATTCAGACCACTTGCATAAGCCAGATATTCCGCTTATTACAGGCTCATCTTTAATCTTCCATAATTCATGAACAAAATCGCTGGCATCGGTTCTACCGAGACCTGAAGGTATGTGATTTTGACTTTGACGAGTGATCGGGCAATCGAAACCAATAACAGCCAAATTCTGGGATTCTGCATTGAGTTGTTCTGCCGATGCACTCGAATAAGAATTAATAAGCATTTTCTGTATTCTCTAGCGAAGAATGTTCATATTCAGCCGAACGAGGACTAAAACATGAAAAAGGTTTTAAATGGAAATTAGCTACCACTAACAAATAGCTTAATTAATAAGCAGTCGAAAATAATAATCAAAAAATCATAGTAAATATTTAAAACTCACACCCTAGCGAAACGTGAATTTAGATGATTTATCAATAGAATATAGTTTAAACTATACCCTCAAAAAAATAAAGATGACTGTGAGTGAGGTAAATAGTGAGCGTACAAACTGAAGCCGAAAATAAAATGGCAATTTTACTGGTTGAAGTTCTGAATCTTGAAGATATCAGCGCTGAAGAAATCGATCCAAACGATCAGTTATTTGGTGATGGTCTGGGTCTGGATTCTATCGATGCATTAGAAATTGCACTGGCTATTTCGCAGGATTTTGGCGTTCAAATGAAAGCAGAAGATGAAAGCACTCGTGAAGCATTTGCGACCTTGAAAAGCCTTACTGATTTTGTCGAGAAAAATAAAGCTTAACTAGCAAATCAGACATAATAGCTTCATGTTATGACTAGAAAAACATTCCCGCTAACGAACCGTAATCTACGTGATAATTTTGCCTATCTAACTCAAGATAACAAAACCACTGGAGACACCAAGGGATTTGTTAGCGCGCAACGCTTTATCGATACTGTTGTCGCATTATCAAAACAATTACCCGACGATAAACAACACATCATTAATTTATGTGGCAATCGCTATTTATTCACTGTGGTGCTTTGCGCGACCGTTTTAAAAAACCAAGTCAATTTATTACCTTCCAACAGAAATATAGCCACACAAAAACGGCTCTCAGAACGCTATAACAATACCTATGTCATTCATGATGGCTCAGAAACTGATCCTGATTTATTAGCGATTGATCTCGATAAAGAAGGTATTTCTGACATTCAAACAGTCAACGAAATACCTGAAATCGATGTTGATCAACTCGCTGCCATTAGCTTTACATCGGGCTCCACAGGGGATGCAAAACCCAATGAGAAAATCTGGAGAACCTTTGTCGACAGCACCATAATTAACAGTCATTACATGTTGCCAAAATCAACTGAAACCATTCAACTTCTGGCAACAGTTCCCGCTCAACACATGTGGGGCCTTGAGACATCGGTGTTGATGGCGTTGTTTGCAAACATCTGTGTGGTCGATTCAAAACCATTATTTCCACAAGATATACAGACCTTAATTGAGACGCTACCTGCACCTCGCATGATGGTTTCTACTCCCGTGCATTTACGTGCGGTAGTAGGCAGCAATCTGAAATTCCCAAAACTTGAAACTGTGCTATGTGCGACCTCACCGTTGACTCAGGAACTCGCGACTCAAGTTGAAGCGTTATTTAGTACACAAATGCGCGAGGTGTATGGTTGTAGCGAGATCGGCTCAATGGCTATCAGAGAAACAGCCCACACGGATATCTGGGATAAATTTGATGGAATTCATTTTGATCAACAAACATCAAATCAAATACTTGCGCATACCGAACATGTTAAAGAATCTGCAACATTAGGCGACTTTATAGAACTATTGAACGAGCAGCAATTTCGTCTAAAGGGTCGTACTGACGATATGATTGATATTGCTGGCAAGCGTGGCTCTTTAAATGAAATTAACAAAGTACTGCTTTCTTTTCCTGAACTGATTGATGGCATCGTTTTCTTTCCACCACAGGATCGCCCTATTCCGCGATTAGTAGCAATTGTTGCAATTAAAGATGGGATATCAAAGAAACAACTTGCTGACCATTTTCGTGAATATTTAGACCCTGCTTTTATTCCTCGCCCCATTATTCAAGTTGAGAAACTACCGAGAGAAGAAAACGGCAAACTCCCCAAACAAGCATTACTTCATTTTTATCAGGAACTAATTAAAAACTAAAAAAGTCGCTTAGGAAGAGTGTCTTTTTAGATCTCAAAGTCACCCCCCTACTTTGAGGCAGTTTTTTATCATTTACTCTGATTAATTATTTTGTTTCATTTTTGTTCTCTTTTTGAATAATATCTGTAATAATAAAGTTATCCCAATCAGAAACTCATTGTCGAACAGTCATGCTTTCACATATCTATTTAAAAGATTTTGCCATTATTGAAAAACTCGATTTAGAGCTAAAGTCAGGCATGACTGCGCTCACCGGTGAAACGGGCGCTGGTAAATCGATTCTGATTGATGCGATTGGACTTGTGTTAGGCGATCGTGCAGATAGTGGTGTTGTTCGTCATGGCGCTGACAAAGCCGAAATCACGTTAAGTGTCGATATTGAAGACACTCCATCAGCCCTACTTTGGTTGCAAGAACAAGAACTAGCAAATGAAAACGATGAAGAGAATCAATGTATATTGCGCCGGGTTATTTCATCTAACGGTAAATCACGAGCCTGGATTAATGGATCGCCCTGCAATCTAACCCTATTAAGACAACTGGGTGAACAACTCGTCGATATACATGGTCAACATGAACATCAATCGTTGATGAAAAAAGACATGCAACGAACCATGTTAGATGATTACGCCAGCAATGAATCTCTAAGAAAAAGCGTAAAGAAAAAATTTCAAGAGTGGAAATCTCTCAAAACTAAACTGGAAAATCTTCAAGGTGCAAATAGCGATCATCAGGCAAAGCTTGATTTACTGCGTTTTCAAACTCAGGAGCTGGATGATTTACAACTCACAGAAAATGAAGCACAACAGTTAGACGAAGAGCACTCTAAACTTTCCAATGCTGGCCAACTGCTCGATGCAAGCTCACAAAGCATTATGCAACTTTACGATGACGACAATAAATCAATCTATTCGGCCATCAGTGGTGTAACCCATCAATTAGAGTCTTTAAATCAACTGGATAGCGCGTTATCTGAACCTTTAGAGATGCTACAAAATGCGCAAATACAAATTCAGGAAGCCACTGACTTATTGCGTCGCTACAACGAAAGCGTTGGATTAGATCCAGAGCGTTTACATTGGGTAAATCAACGCCTATCGACATTACACGATTTAGCACGTAAACATCAAACTGCCCCCGAAGAATTATTCGCTAAATGGCAAATTCTGCATGAAGAATTACAATCTTTAGACAGTGACGAATATGATCTTGATGCATTACAAGAAAAACTCAATCTAGCTGAAACTGCCTATTTAGAAGCCGCTGCAAAATTAAGTGACAGCAGAAATAAGTCTGGCAAAAAACTAGCCAAGGGCGTCACTAGCGCTATGCAAGAATTAGGTATGGAAGGTGGTATTTTTGCCATTGCTATTGAAAAAACCGAAAACTTCAATGCACATGGTAATGATCGTGTTGAATTTCAAGTCAGCGGTAATCCGGGGCAACCTCTAAAATCTCTTATTAAAGTAGCTTCTGGAGGAGAACTGTCTAGAATTTCATTGGCGATTCAAATGATAGCAGCTCAGCGAATTACGCTTCCTGCACTCATATTTGATGAAGTAGATAGTGGTATTGGGGGCGGTATTGCAGAGGTAGTTGGACAACAACTCAGAAATCTGGGGCACAATAGACAAGTATTATGTGTTACTCACTTACCTCAAGTAGCCTCTCAGGCTCATAATCACTATCAAGTCACCAAGATCAAAGGCAATGACAAAACATCCACAGGGATGTTGGTTTTGAATGGCGAGCAACGTGTGAAGGAAGTTGCCCGCATGATGGGTGGATTAGAAATTACCGAATCCACACTCAATCTGGCAAAAGAGATGTTAGCCACTGCATAACACCGCCTTTTTCTTTTTCTGCCGATGAAGTCTTGGCAGCTTGAGTCGTGTTTTCAGGAAGCACGACCTTCTTAGTTTTGCTCTTTTGCTGGTTAGTATCAGCGTCTATTTTTGCTACTTGCTTATCTTCAGCTTGTTTGTCAGCAGCTTGTTTGTCAGTAGCACCTTCATCTATTTTATCTAAACTGCCATTTGCCACTGCATTTTCTATTGAGTTCTCTATTACCTCATCTATTTCCTGTGCAGCAGTATCTGTATCTTCATTTTTCTCGGGAGGTAACGATGAAAGATCACCATCAAAAAGAACCACGACTTCAGGCTCATCAGGTAATTCATTTTTCGCTGCTAGCTTAGGTGCTTTATCTTTAACCCCATCATTTTTATCTAAATAATCAAGTATTCCATCACCGTCACTGTCTTTCGTTCCACCCTCTTCTTTGGTTAAGCGACTGTCTCCATCATCATTAGCATCCAGGTAGTTTGGCACACCATCTTGATCGGTATCATCATTGATCGCAGTCCCATCGTTATTGATATCTTCAAACTTTGTCAAAATGCCATCATTGTCATCATCTTCGTCTAAAGCATCAATAATGCCGTCTCGGTCCGAGTCTTGTGGTGAATTTATATCCATTCCGACTTCTATCGCATCAGAAACTTTGTCTCCATCTGTATCACGTTTCATGATATCAGTACCCAAAATCAGCTCTTGAGAATCTAATAGCCCGTCATTATCAGTATCGGTATAACGATTCAGTTCTACTTTTTGTTTCTGTATTTTTTTAGGAAGAACAACAACTTTTGATTTTTCCTTAGTACCTGTGTTTTCACTCAAAGTTTTTTTGTTATTTGGCACTACTTCGGAAGTTTCAGTTTTTGATGACGCTGCAACGAGTTCCTTATTATTTTTCTCAGGGCTTTCACTTAATGCTTTGGACGTTGATTCTACAATTGTTTTATCAGTTGCCTTTGAGGTATTGGCAGGCTCTGAAGCATTAGAAACCACTGCATTTTGTTTTTTATAGTTCGGGTCTAAATAATCAGCAATACCATCATTATTATAATCTGGAAGTTTAAGGTTATCGTTAATCCCATCTCCATTTTTGTCCACAGCCCCTGGACGTGACGCATCAAAGGCATCGTCTATACCATCGAAATTTTTATCTTGATTTAAGAAGCCTGCCTCTGCACCATCAGCTAGGCCATCGTTGTCTGAATCAGGGTCTAGATAATCTACAATACCATCTTTATCAGTATCGTTTTTGCTCTCAAGAAATGTCGGCAAACCATCGTTATCATCGTCATAATCTAAGGCATCTATGCGATTATCATTATCACTGTCGAGTGGCTTATTTACATTATCACCGACTTCGATACCATCATTAATACCATCACCATCTGTATCTGCAAGATATGCTTCAGTACCCAGTTTTTCTTCCTGTAGATCAGTTAGTCCATCACCATCACTATCTTTATCGATATTGGCAGCACTCAATACTTGAGGAGCAGCAATCGAGAGCAGAGCAAATAACGTTATTTTATTTAAACATGGCAGTACGTATCTTTTCTTGAAGAAAAAACAATGCAATTGTGCGAATGATAATTTCACAGATATCCCCTAGCAACTCATGCTTATAGCCGAGCTAAATTATTATAATTATGAGGATAATGTTACATGGAACACCGGGAGATTCAAACTATTTCGGAGCAACGGCAGCTCTATTAATTGCCAAAAAAAAGCTGATAACAAATAGATAAAGAGGTCCTAACTTTGAGTGACATTTTGTGATCTACTGTTTAAAAATGTAAACGAAACTTATGCAGAGCTGAAATTCAGTTAAACATTCTAAAATAGATTAAAAAACATTGCCGTCTACACCAAACAAACGGGCATACTCTTTAGTGGCATATCGATCAGTCATTCCAGCAACATAATCAGCAATGACTCGCGCCTGACCTGATAATCCTTCGTCTACTAGTGCATTCCGCGCTAGTTTCAAATGCCCTGGGGGAAGCAGTCTTAAGTCATGCATAAAAATATCAAAAAGTGCTTCTATTACCTGATGCGCTTTTCGAGTCATCCGATAAACCTTATGGTGAAAATACAGGTTCTCGCGTAAATATTTTTTAAGCTCCTGATTATGCACCCTCATTTCATCACTAAAACTAATGAGTTGCTCAGAATGCTTTCTAACATCTTCTATAGATTCCGGATTTACTTCAGCTATCTTTGCTCTACTGGTTTCAACAAGATCGACAACCTGCTCACCGATCATACGTCGAATGGTTTCATGAACTCTCCGATTCCCCTTTAATTCTGGGTATTTCCACATTACTTTGTCATATTGAGTACTAAATAGCTGCATTTGCCTCATCTGCTCAATATTGATTAACCCGGAGCGAATACCATCATCAATATCATGATTATTATAGGCAATTTGATCAGCAATATTGGTTAACTGAGCTTCTAAAGAAGGCTGCTCCTTCTTAAGAAAGCGTTCACCAACATCACCTAAATTAGCGGCATTCTTTAATGAACAATGTTTTAAAACCCCTTCGCGGGTTTCATAGCAAAGATTTAATCCATTAAAATCAGCGTAATTCTTTTCCAGTTCATCAATGATACGTAAAGATTGTAGGTTATGTTCAAACCCACCGTAATCCTTCATACAGGCATTCAGCGCATCTTGACCAGCATGCCCAAAAGGAGTGTGACCGATATCATGAGCTAATGAAATAGCTTCTGTTAGGTCTTCATCTAAATTTAAGGTACGAGCAATAGAACGAGCAATTTGAGCGACTTCTAATGAGTGCGTCAACCTTGTGCGATACAAGTCACCTTCGTGATTAACGAACACCTGAGTTTTATATTCAAGTCTTCTGAATCCTGTCGAATGAATGATTCGATCACGATCTCTTTGAAATTCAGAACGATAAGTTGGAGCAGGTTCGGAAAATTTCCTGCCTTTACTAAATTCTGGACTGGCTGCGTAGGGAGCTTTCATTAATACCTTTTAGGTCGATGCGCCAAGCACGCGTAACAAAGCCTGCTTATCAAAATCACTGGATATAATACTTTCACCTAGAGATTTCATTAAGACTAAGTGCAATACACCATCTTGTACTTTTTTATCAATTGACATTAGCTCACTGAAACGCTCAGGTGATATCTCCATAGGAGGGGCTATAGGCAAATTTGCTTTTTTAAGCAGAGTTTTCATGCTTGTAATATCGCTTTCTGAAAGCCACCCATGTTCTTTTGAGAGTTCAGCTGCCATTACCATACCTGCTGAAATTGCCTCACCATGAAGCCAATTACCATAACCCATACCTGTTTCAATGGCATGACCAAAAGTATGCCCGAGATTCAGTAGCGCTCTTTGACCTGTTTCTTTTTCATCTGCAGCTACGATTTTTGCTTTGTGTTCACAGGATTTAAAAATGGCATAAGCTAATGCCTCCTGATCTCGACTTAAGAGCTTTTCCATATTTTGATCTAGCCAATCAATAAAGTCTAAATCGTTGATGTAGCCATATTTAATAATTTCTGCAATCCCGGCACTTAGCTCTCTATCGTCCAAGGTATTTAAGGTATCTGTATCTATGATGACGCATTGGGGCTGATGAAAAGCGCCAATCATGTTCTTACCCAGAGGATGATTCACCCCTGTTTTACCACCTACAGATGAGTCGACCATCGATAATAAGGTAGTAGGAACTTGAATGAAGTTAATTCCACGCTGATAGGTTGCGGCGGCAAAACCAGAAATATCTCCTACCACCCCCCCACCTAGGGCCACTAATGTGGTTTTACGATCACAACGTGTCTGCAGCATTTCCGTATGAATTTGCCCAAGAGTTTCCGTTGTTTTATATTTTTCTCCATCAGGAAGAGTAATATCTGTTTTTGAAAAGCCTTCTGTCATATTGTGGATTTTATCCAGATACAACGGAGCTACCGTTGTATTAGAAACTATGGCGATAGACTGCCCTTTTATATAGGGCGTGATTAATTCTGGTTTGTTTAATAAACCTGATCCAATAAAAATGGGATAACTACGATCTCCAAGATCAACATTTAATGTTTTCATTTTCTGATATGACTCTCTATCGCTTGCTCAACACGTTTTACTATTACAGCTGCTTTTTGCTTTCCAGTCATTATAACGGTATCTGCAACTTCTTTATAGAAAGGCTCTCGATCATTTAATAAGTTTCTTAAAGTAGTAAGGGGACTTTTGGTCTGCATTAAAGGACGAGATTTATCGAAACGAATTCTCGAATATAAAAGCTCTGCCGTTGTACAAAGATAAACAACATGACCGTGCTCTTTCATATTTTTCCGGTTTTCTTCTCGCAATATGCTTCCACCGCCCGTAGCCAAAACTATATTCTCAAGCTGGCATAATTCTTTTATTATTTGCTCTTCCCTATCTCTAAACCCTTGTTCTCCTTCAATCTCGAAAATGGTCGCTATGTCTACGCCCGTTCTTTCTTCTATTACTCTATCTGTATCAAGAAATTCTTTATTTAACTGTTTCGCTAAATACCTACCTATGGTCGACTTCCCTGCTCCCATTAACCCTACTAAAATTATATTTTTATCCATGGAATGTTTTATGCCAGTTGCTTAAACAGGAATCAAGTGATAACTCTTTTCTGCACCCAAAAAAAACGCCTGGTTAACCAGGCGTTTTAATTTTATTTAATGATTTAAAAAACAATCAATTACTTCATGATTTTTGGTGTAACAAAGATAAGCAACTCACGTTTTTCATCATTATCAGTATCGGTTCTGAATAGACGACCTAACACTGGCACATCACCTAGCACTGGTACTTTATCAACTTTCGATGACTTCACCTCTTCATGAACACCACCTAATACGACAGTTTGACCATTTCCTACAAGTACCTGAGTGTTTATCTCTCTAGTATTGATACTAGGAACATCTGCGTATATTTCGCCGACTGTATCCTGGTTTACCTTTAGGTCCATAATGACATGTTCATCAGGAGTGATTTGCGGTGTCACTTCCAAACTTAGTACTGCCTTCTTAAATGCAACCGTAGCCGCACCACTCGAACTTGCCTCGGTATATGGAATTTCAACACCTTGTTCGATTAATGCCTTCTTCTTATCGGCGGTAACAACACGTGGAGTTGATATTACTTCACCTTTATTTTCAGCCTGAAGCGCTGATAACTCTAGATCTAACAAGTAATCTCCGCTTAGCAATGAAAATGCAATTTGTCCTGCTGCTGCTGTAACTGGCATATTCACATTCAATCTATCGCTCAGACCAGGAACAGCTACTGATGAGCCCCCTCCTACAAGGTCGTTAACCATCGAACTTGTACTTTCTGAACTACCTGATGTACTTAGGTTTTTACCGAATGCTGTAGCACCGAATCTTGCTCCTAATTCTTTACTGAACTCATCAGTAGCAATCACTATTCTTGATTCAACTGAAACTTGTTGCACTGGTACGTCTAAACTCTTTATAAGATTCTTAATATCAGCAACACGAGACGCTGTTTCTCTTACAATAATAGTATTGGTTCTTTCGTCACCAGATGCATAACCTCGAGCTGAAATCGCTGAGTGCTCTGTACCAGTATCACTTTGAATCATAGCAAGCATATCTGCAGCTTTTGCATAATTCACAGGAATGTATTCTGTAATTAATGGCTCAAGTGCCTGTTTGCGTTTATGCGCCTGTAATTCACGTTGCTCTTTAGCTTCTAACTCAGTTGCTTGTGCAACCCAGATCACATTTCCATTACTTCGCATTGCCAAGCCCTTAGACTCCAACACGATATCTAACGCCTGGTCCCATGGAACATCTTTCAGTCTAAGTGTGATATTACCTTTTACGCTATCACTAACAACGATATTCTTATCCGTAAAGTCAGCTAATAACTGCAGAACAGAACGTACTTCAATATCCTGGAAGTTTAATGAAAGCTTTTTCCCTTTATAGTGCTTCTTCTTTTGCACTAATGGGTTAGTTTTAGCTTTAGGCTTAACTTTCTTCAGATTAACAATGTAGTTTGCGCCATTTTTTGATGTATCAAATTCAAATGCTGAATTCGCCATTATCTTGACTTGGACATCTCGACCACTTCTGATTATATCTATATAAGACGCAGGTGTTGCAAAATCCAAAACATCGATTCGCTTCTTCGCTTGCTTCGCTGCAGTATTTTTAATCGTTAAAACAACGGTATTACCAAACTTACGAGATTCTACAACGGTAGCTGCACTTGGAAGCTTAATTAGCGCACGTCCACCTGCATTTTCTGTTCTATGAAAATCTATCTGACCTAATACATGATTAGCTCTATGTTGAGGAGATCTATGTGTTACTGCACGCTGTGTTGGCTTGTATTTTGCCTGAGTCGTTTTAGGACGCGCAACATAGTTACTTGCAACAGCTTGTTGTTTCACGCTCTTAGCTTTCACAACCGGACCTGGTCTTTTATTTAGATCCGCCGGCTTGTATGCAGCGAGTCTTTTAGCTTCTGCTGCTTTTCTTGCCTGGTTTCTTTGAACAGCTGCTCGTTTTTGCTCTGCCGCTCTCTTTTGAGCAGCGACCTGACGCGCTTTGGCTTGAGCTTGTGCATTATTCGGGGCTGCCTGTTGATCATCGAACGTCAGAACAACATCATTACCTTGTAAACTAGTGGTGTATTTTGTGAGTTTGTTTAAAGAAACCATAACTCTTAACTTATCGCCCGCTCCAGCCAGCTTGACTCCTTTCACAGACTTCGAGTTAACTTGATGGCTTCTCTTACCCATTCCTCTTTCAGCATTCTCAAAGTCTAAAACTATGCCTGCTGGCTGCTTCATTAAAAAGCTTTTTGGTATTCCTACTTTACTGTCAAAATGCAGACGTAAACTCGATTTACCAGATGATTGAATTGCAGAATCCACACTTTGCAAACGAGCTGTAGCGTAACTACTACCAGTTGCAAGTAACAGTGCCGGCAAGCTCAAGCCCAATAAGGTACGTGTAATAATTTTCATGTTAAATAACCCACTCGTTTAATTTTATTTTTATTTTTCAGTTCCAATTGATCATCAAGTTATTCTTGATTAAGAGCAATGGATATATCTCTTTCCTTATAACCGCCTAAACCGTTCGATACGGTCTCAACCATGTCCATTTTCACTTCTGAAATATTCATGATTTTTCCATAATTTTGGCCAAGATAATTTCCCGCTTTAACAGTTTGCACTGCTCCTTCAGGAATTTTCACTAAAGCCCATAAGGTATTATCTTTTTTTACTGTGCCAACCATTCTCAAACTATCCAGTGGAAAACCTTCCAGGAATTCTGGTACGCGAGTAGTATCAATATTAATACCATTATCAATAATTTCTTCCCTTACTGTATTTGGCGCTAGCATCGCAGCATCAAAGGGATCTTTTTCATGTTCTGGGTAGATATACCTTAGATAAGGCTTAACCTCTGGGATCGGTACAATTGGTGCAGCCGGCTTACTACGCTGCTCTGCAAAGTACGTATCCAAATCAGCTTTACTGACATTACACCCAGTTAGCATAAGAGAAGATACACACAAAGGTAAGATTATCGCTGTCTTTTTGAAATGATAATTCTTTGATTTATTTAGCTTATTAATCATTATCCTAGCCCTCAGTCCCTTCCACTTCTTCTTCACTTAAGTAACGATACGTTTTAATCGTCGCTTTCAGAGAAAGGCGTGAAATTGTCGGTTTATTCTTATTCTTTTTTGCGGCGTCTTTTTCTTTCTTTTCTTCAGCTTGTTGCAATTGGATATTATTAATCGTAACAATTCTAGGTAAGGCTGAAAGATCGCTCACAAAACCAGCTAATTCTGCGTAAGTACCTTTTGCTTCGATTTTTATCGGCTTTTCAGCAAAAAACTCTTTATGTATTTCATCTTCAGGTTTAAACAGTTCAATTTCTAAACCATTACTTAAGCCTTTTTCAGAGATATCGAGTATTAAACCTGGGATTTCAGTATCACTTGGCAACTGATCTTTTAGTGCTCCAAATGAAATCTGCATCTCTTCTAATTGTGCCTTATATGCTGGCAATTGATTAGCGCGAGCCTGCTTCTTTTCATAAACTTTACGCTTATCTTGCTCTTGAGACTGCACTGTTTTAAGAGTGGCCAGCTGATCAACAATAACTAATTTATAACCGATGAATAAAGCCAAACTAAATACGATAACAACCGCACCAATCTTTATCGGCAATGAAACGTTAGCCGGATCGCTTAATAGATTATTAATTTCTTGAGTATCAATTGCCATTTTCGCTCTCCTTATCCCCAGCCTGCGTGAGTAATTGATTTACATTTAGCTTGAAAGATCTTAAACGACTCTTATCATCTTTAGGATCGACCTTAATCGTATTCAAATCTGAAGAACTCAACCAAGGTGAAGCATTCAATCTATTCATATAACTAGATACTCGAGCACTAGACTCCGCTTTACCCTCTAGTTTGATTTTGTTTTCTTCTTGAACGAGATGAGTTAAGTAGAGCCCTTTAGGTAAAGCATTAACCATTTCGTCGAACAGATGCACAATACCAGGTCGTGTTGACTGTAATTTTTCAATGACAGCAATACGATCTAACAATGCTTTTTTATTCGCATCCAGGGTTTTGATTTCCTCTAAAGTCTTATCAAGTCTTTTAATTTCTGCCTGTATATAAGCATTTCTACTTTCTTGATAAGAAATTCTACCTTCCATATAGGTATATCCAGCACCGACTGCAAGTACACCGACAGCAACCGCGCCCACGATGGACATAACGAATTGCTGCTGGCTTTTCTTCCTCGCAGCCTCACGCCATGGTAATAAATTTATTCCAGCCATTATTCAAACCCCCTTAAAGCTAATCCCGCAGGAACTAACATCGCAGGAATGTCACTGGTGAAACGTGCTGGATTTACTTTTGAATGCAACACGACATTTGCAAATGGATTTGCTAAAGCAGTAGGTATTCCTATTAGCTCTTGAATTTGCTCATCGATACCAGGAATACTTGCACAGCCTCCTGATAAAAGAACTTTGTCTACTTTCTCGTTTTGAGTAGAGGCGTAATAGAACTGAAGGAATCGTTGTACCTGTCTCACCATATTTTCTCTGAATGGATCAAGTACTTCAGAAACATAGCCTTCAGGTAAATTTCCGTTTTTCTTGGCTAGACCAGATTCAGCGTAAGAAAGACCATATCGTTGAGATATTTCTTCTGTAAGTTGTCTACCACCGAAAACTTGCTCTCTAGAGAAAACAACCTTACCTTGTTCAAATACATTGATACCCGTCATAGATGCACCGAAGTCAACTGCTGCGACAACATCATGCTTATCTAGCTCGTTGATCATTGTTTTAAACAATAACTCAACTGCGTTGGATTCAAGGTCGACTATTTCTACATGCAGACCTGCCATTTCGGCAGCTGCCAGCCTAACTTCAACATTTTCTGTTCGTGTTCCGGCAATCAAAACATCCATCATTTCTGATGAAGTTTCAGATGGACCCAGAACTTCAAAATCGAAATTAACCTCATCCATGGGATAAGGAATGTACTGTTCGGCTTCTAAGGAAATTTGAGCTTCTAATTCACCCGCTGGAATGGATGCTGGGATAGTGATGATTTTATTGATAGCCATCGAAGAAGGAATACCTAAAGCACATCGTCTGCTTTTGGTACGGCTGTTTTTCACAGCTTGCTTGATAGCTTCGCCTACTTTCTCGGCTTCGTTGATATCTCTTTCACTTGTTACACCATCAGGTAAGCCCGATACAGCGTAACTATCCACACGATAATCAGACCCTTTTCGAGAGAGTTCTAACAGCTTTACAGCTGATGAACTTATATCAATGCCTAAGAGATTGCCGCTTTTCTTTGAGAAGGAAAACACAGATTAGATCCTTTTATTGTTATTATTTATAGAAACCCTTGAGGGGTATTTCTTATTAGTTCTGTGACAATACTAGCGTCGATTAATAAAATAGTCTACCCTCTTACCCCTCTATGGCACATACTTTGGACGGACGGTAGAATGTTATAATTTTTAATTATAAGGAACTACTGCTTAGTAATACCTATCAAGCATATTAAAAATTAATATATAACAAACACCTAGAAAAACAAATTTTATCAATTCAAATGCCTCTATTTAAAATACTCATTCGTTACATCATTGCTCCTATTTTCTTTGTCAGCATATTAGGAATTGTAGGTATCACTGCGATCTACTTTTATTATTCATCGCAAATACCATCAGTAAGTGAATTAAAAAACACCCAGCTCAACCTACCGTTAAGGGTATACAGTAGTGATGATCAACTTATCGCTGAGTTTGGAGAGCACCGTAGACGTCCGGTTAAATATAACCAGGTTCCAGATAATTTAAAAAACGCTTTTATTTCAATTGAAGACTCTCGCTTCTACCAACATAAAGGCGTGGACTTCAAAGGTATTGCCCGAGCGATTGTATCTGCCGTAAAAAGTGGTCGCGTTAGCCAAGGGGCTAGTACTATTACCATGCAAGTCGCTAGAAACTTCTTTTTAACCAATGAAAGAACGGTTGATAGAAAATTACGTGAAGCACTTCTTGCCTTAAAAATAGAAGATGAGCTTACCAAACAAGAAATTTTAGAACTGTACCTGAATAAAATATTTTTAGGAAAACGCTCTTATGGCGTTGGATCAGCCGCTGAAATTTATTATGGTAAAAAAGTAGAAGATCTTACGCTGGCTCAAAGTGCGATGATTGCAGGGTTACCCAAAGCCCCCTCAAAATACAACCCTGTAAGAAACCCTAAAAGAGCCAAAGTCAGAAGAGATTACATTCTTAAGCGTATGCTTGAGCTCGGCTATATTGGTGACACTGATTATCAAACCGCTTTAGCAGAAGAAATCACCGCAGAAATTCATAATGTAGAAAATGAAACCTATGCCCCTTACATGGCAGAGATGGCAAGAACGGATGCGATCAGACGCTATGGTGAAGAAAACATCTATAAGCTGGGCTTAAAGATTTACACGACCCTTGATAGCGCAGAACAAGACAACGCCATTCAAACACTTCGTAACAATCTTTTGAGTTATACCAAGCGACATGGTTATAGAGGTGCTGAAGACAAAGTAGAACTGGAGTCTTTGAAAACCACGAAAGAAAAACAGGAAAAGCTAAAAACATATAAAGTATTTGCCGAACTCTATCCTGCTCTTGTTATCAGCAGTAACGCGAAAGAAGCTGTATTAGAGGTTTATAAAGAAAGTAAGCCGGTAAAAATCACCCTAAAGCAAATGTCCTGGGCAAGAAAATACATCAATGAAAATAAAAGAGGAAAGAAACCCAAGGCTGTAGATTCTGTCATAGTTGCAGGCGATGTTATTAGAGTCATGAAAGATGACAAAGGTATCTGGAATCTTTCTCAAGTACCAAAAGTAACCGGTGCACTTGTTGCGATGAACCCAAAAAATGGTGCTATTGAAGCCATAGCAGGCGGTTTTGATTTTACTTACAGTAAATTTAATCGAGCAATCCAGGCAAAACGTCAACCAGGCTCCAGCTTTAAACCGTTTATATACGCAGCAGCGCTTGAAAAAGGATATTCCCCAGCTACGACTGTCGAAGATGAGCCTCTTGATTTAGCAAACAGCACGTGGGACCCACAAAACTACGGCCATGAATTTGGTGGACCTACCCGATTGCGTGTTGCATTAGCCAAATCAAAGAATCTGGTTTCTATCAGACTTTTACAACAAATAGGCCTTGGATACGCGATTGAATATGCAAAACGTTTTGGCTTTAAGAAACGAGCCTTACCAGAAGACTTAACACTGGCGTTAGGAACAGGATCTGCTACTCCGTTAGAAATGGCTACAGCATACTCAAGTTTTGCTAATGGCGGCTTTAAAGTAGAAAGTCACTTCATCCGCAAAATCGTGGATCGCACCAACACCACTATATACGAAGCAAACCCATATACAGCGTGTGAGGATTGTTCTACAAACAACCCTAATTCTTCCAAGATCAATCCTGCGAAACGAATTATGAAACCGACGGTGCATTATCAGATTACCAGCATGCTTCAAAGTGTAGCGCAATCAGGCACTGGTTCTCGGACAAATAGACTCAAGCGAAGAGACTTAGCAGGCAAAACAGGCACAACCGATGATCAGAAAGACGCTTGGTTCTGTGGATTTTCACCCACCAAAGTAACCACTGTCTGGGTTGGGTTTGATCGCATTGCTCCACTTGGTAGAAAAGAGACTGCTGCAGGCGCTGCATTACCGATCTGGATAGATTTCATGGGCACTGCGCTTAAAGGAGAAAAGGACGTTGGCTGGAAAGTCCCAAGAGGACTAATCAACGTTCAACTGGATGCTGAAACCGGCATGCCACCTAATGAATTTACAATGGAAACGATCAATGAGGCATTAACTCCTGAGCAGATTCCAACTGAAGAAGAAATCTTAGCCTATATGGCTGCTCATCGTGAAGACATGCTCGAGCAACGAGAAATGCAAGTTCTGGAAAACATGGAAAACTTAGATGAAGTGACCAGAGCTAGACACATGGAACGCATTAGAAGAGAAGCAGCACAAAGACAGGAAAACCAAAGAAGACGTGAACAAGCCCGTCAAAGAGAAATAGATAGATTACGCAGCTTAGGTATTGAGCCTCCTGCATCTTTGACGCAACAACAGCCTCAAGCCAATATGAATGATCAACAGCCCATAGATAGAACACAAAGGGCGAATAGAGAAGGCGTAGAAATGCCAGAACAGTTATTCTAGCATTTCAATAGACATTTAATTTACACCCCCCTACTTTGGGGCGTTTTTTTTCATAACAAATTAAAACCAGGCTTTATGTCTGGGTTTAATTTATCTCAAGATTATTCTTCTTCAGAATAAAAGAAACTACCAATAACAAGAATAACTGCACCGATATTTATTGCGATATCAGCGACGTTAAACGTAGCAAAATGAGAAAAACCATCAGCCCACTTAGAAAGAAAAAACACCTCCCAGTCAGCATAGACATCGATAAAATCGATAACGCGACCATGCAACACACGATCAATCAGGTTATTCCCAACAGCCCCACCCAAAACAAGTGAGAGCCCAATGGCCGTCCATTTCTGATCTTCCTTTAACTTCTTTAGCCAGACCAGAATAACAATGCTGACAACGATGGTTAGCCCAACAAAAAACCAGCGCTGCCAGCCACCCTGATCACCAAGAAAGCTAAACGCAGCGCCATAATTATAAGCAAGTGTGAAGTTTAAATGAGGTATAACAGGGTAGCTCGCACCACCTAGCTCAAGACTGCTTTCAGCAGTCCATTTCGTTATCTGGTCAATAAAAATAACAACAAAACTAACCCATAACCACTTCAATGAGGTATTGGACAGAATAGAACTTTCTTCAGTTAAGTCCGCAGCCTTTTTATTAGGCATATGAACGAGCCTCACCGTCACCAGCGACATTTTCTACAC
This sequence comes from Cocleimonas sp. KMM 6892, assembly GCF_035798195.1. NCBI lineage: Bacteria > Pseudomonadati > Pseudomonadota > Gammaproteobacteria > Thiotrichales > Thiotrichaceae > Cocleimonas > Cocleimonas sp. KMM 6892. Next base: position 105,433 of record NZ_JAPFBV010000003.1, read on the forward strand.
AACGTCCACAAAGTTCAGGGTGCTCAGGATCTACACCAACATCTGCTCTGTGATGCCAACAACGAACACACTTTTCAAGCGTCGAAGCATTCACTGAAAGCCATACACCATCAATATTGTCACCTTCGGCAGCAACACTATTTTCCGGCTGCTGTGCAGTCTCTTCAACTTTCGCATCTGAAGTTATCAAGACAAAACGTAACTCATCTTTTAGTTTGCTTAAAGCCGCATAGGTATCACCGGATGCATACACTGTTACTTCCGCATTTAAAGAAGAACCAATCGAGCCATCTTTACGTAGCTGCTCTAGTTGTTTACTGACAGCGACACGTACAGCAAAAACTTTATCCCATTCTTGCTCTGTTAATGCTTCGTTACTTCCTAGTTCAAAGAGTTCTTCGTACCATTGAGTTAACAAAACATAGTCTACTGGCTTCTTACCTTGCATAGCTTCATCTTGATACATCGAATCCCAGATTTCTTCCGAAGTAAAACTGAGGATTGGGTACATCCAGCGAACCAGAGCTTGTAAAATATGATAAGAGGCAGTCTGCGCAGAGCGACGTGCCAATGAATTAGCAGGCATGGTGTACTGTCTATCTTTAGTTATATCTAAATACAGACTTCCCATTTCAACCGAACAGAACTTAAGAATTTCCTGATAGACCAAATGGAATTGCATCTTCTCGTAAGCATCAACAATAATTGCCTGTGACTTATGCGCTTTCGCCATTGCCCAGCGATCCAGCGCCAACATGTCCTCAGGTGCTACAGTGTCTGTCGCAGGGTTGAAATCATTAGTATTAGACAAAAGATATCTCGCGGTATTACGTATACGGCGATAAGCATCTGCAGAACGTTTCAGGATTTCATCAGATACTGTAATTTCACGAGAATAATCAGATGATGATACCCAAAGACGCAAAATATCTGCCCCAAGGTTTTTCATCACTTTATCAGGGTAGATAACATTACCTACCGACTTAGACATTTTCTTGCCTTCGGCATCCGTCACAAAGCCATGTGTCAGAACATTTTTATACGGAGGTCTGCCACGCATTGCCACAGACGTTAATAATGACGAATGGAACCAACCACGATGCTGATCCGAACCTTCCAAATACATATCTGCAGGAGAATTTCTTAAACGGTCATCTCTGTCGAGCACAGAAAAATGAGTTGTTCCAGAATCAAACCAAACATCCAAAGTATCAGTGGTTTTATCGTAGTCACTGGCGTCACTGCCGATAAGCTCTTCAGATGAAGTTTTATGCCAATACTCAATGCCTTCTTTCTCCATACCTAGAGCCACTTTTTCCATGATCTCAAGTGTATTCGGATGCAGTTCCTGGGTATCTTTATGCACAAACAAAGTAATTGGCACACCCCAGAAACGCTGGCGTGATATACACCAATCTGGACGGCCTTCAATCATTTTATAGATTCGGCTTTTACCCCAATCAGGAATCCATTTTACTTCATCGATACCCTTTAAGGCATCTTGACGTAAATTCTGTTTCTCCATGCTGATAAACCACTGTGGCGTTGCACGGAAAATAATAGGGGTTTTATGTCTCCAACAATGTGGGTAACTATGACGAATTTTTTCTTTGTGCAATAAACTGCCATTCTCTTCAATCTTCTCAAGAACCGTTTTATTTCCAGTGTATACAAATTGACCACCAACTAACTCGGTATCCGCCAGAAAGTGACCGTCATTACCCAATGGATTGATGATTTCAAGGTTATATTTTTTAGCAACCACATAGTCATCCGCACCATGAGCGGCGGCAGTATGTACAGCACCAGTACCACCTTCAGCAGTAACATGCTCACCCAAAATAACAGGAAGTTCTCTGTCGTAGAAAGGATGCTTGAGAATTAAGCCTTCAAGATCAGCACCTTTGCATCGACCCAGAATACCTTTGTTTTCGAGCTCGTAGCGGGCTAAAGCAGCTTCATACAAGGTTTCTTCTAATACAAGATTACCTTTATCTGTAGCAACAAGAATATATTCAAAATCAGCATTCAACGTAACCGCCATACTCGCTGGCAGCGTCCATGGCGTTGTGGTCCAGATTACGACATTGATATCCGTTGTGCCTGGAGCACCAAACTTTTCTGCGAAAGCGGCTTGATCAACAGCCTGATATTTAACATCAATTGAATCAGAGGTCTTATCCTCATATTCAACTTCCGCTTCAGCCAGCGAAGAACCACAATCCAGACACCAGTTAACCGGCTTCTGCCCTTTTTCTAAATGGCCCTTGTCGATGATCATCGCCAATGAGCGAACGATATCGGCTTCCGTCTGGAAATTCATCGTCAGATACGGCTTGTCCCAGTCACCTAAAACTCCCATACGAACAAAGTCAGCTTTCTGACCTTCTATCTGCTTGGTTGCGTATTCACGGCACAGCTTTCTAAATTCTGTTGCATCGACCTTTTGACCAACTTTGCCAACCTTTTTCTCAACCTGAGCTTCAATCGGAAGTCCATGACAATCCCAGCCTGGCACATAAGGAGCATCGAAGCCAGCCAAGGTCTTGCTTTTCAAGATCATGTCTTTAAGGATTTTATTGACGGCGTGACCAATATGCAGATCACCATTCGCATATGGAGGACCATCATGCAAAATATAGGTAGGTCTTCCCTCAGCGTGTTTACGAAGCTGCGAATATAGATCTGACTCAATCCATCCTTTCAACATCGCAGGTTCACGATTTGCCAGATTACCCTTCATAGGGAAATTCGTTTTCGGTAGATTTAGTGTCTTTTTATAATCGATCGAATTATTTGTGTCGTTTGAATTGTCGCTCACGTTACTTCCTGAGGTTAAGAAACTTTAAAGCACGTAAGAATAGCAATAAATGGAGCGAAAACCGATAGTTTAAATGTTATTTTTCATCTGTTTCGATTATGTGCCAAGGAGACCTGTGACCGCGCGCTGCAGCGGCATCATCCATTTTTTTCCGATACAAACCCAAGAAGTAATATTGTATTTGATTCGCAAATTTACCACCGATACCGGGAAAAGGAATAAATGGGTTGGTTCGACTATCTCCCCAAAGTGCTAAACGCGTACTTTTTTCGCTGTTTCCACGGCGATGAATACCAAACACATTGACGATAACCAGCGTGTTCTTTTTTACCGTAAATGGCTTCGGTTCGGGCAAGCCGAGCTCCTTTAAATCTTCTTCTAAATATCTCGTGGAACCCTTGGCGTGATAGCCATTCTTATCGTTACTGGCGACCAAACTCATTTGGTATTGCCACTTAATTCGTTTCCAGCTTAATTTATGGGACTCAGGAACAAACGTGAAAGGCCCTGTCTCAGGCGTCACATCATCAATGAACAACCAGCATTTCATGGAAGGGTGAAAGGTATCGTTATGAAAGGTCTTCTGTGGATCTTCATTTCCAGAACAGAACTGATTTTTTACCTCTTCCAGATAATAAAAAGGTTTTCTTAAATGCCCAGAGGCGAATTGAGTCAAACGGTTGAGTTTCTGATTATCGACAACCTGCGCCAAAACCGCTCTATTTTCTAAAACGTCGGGAGACAATACTGCTCTGTGAGTTAAGGTATTTCCCTGACGCGCCTCTCTGATTTCTCCATCGAATGATCTTGCAGCTTCTTCTAAACGTTGAAATTCTTCGTCACTTAAAAAGTCTTCTTTAACGATATAACCCTTTTCAAAATATGACTTTCTGTCTTCTGCAGAAATCATGGGAGACAACAACAGCATTCTGCCACGCATCACCACATGAGAGAAAATCAAGCGAAATACATGAAGACCTAAACGATTCAAAATGGGCGATCCGATTATTGGGTTTCCCTTAAAAGATTTGGCTGTGGTGAATATTTCGAAAAACCAAATTGGTATGTTTAATGCATTTTTCATGTAAACCTTAGAACCTATAACAGCAGATACAACTACCCATGACCTCTTGTAGTTGAAAGTCTCATTTTAAGGACAAGCAGTCAAATTAACCACTCTTTAAATACACCCCCCTACTTACAGGCGTTTTTTTAATGAAGGTGTTTCCAAAAAAACTGCCTGTAAGCAGGGGGGTGCCTAAATCACCAGAAGGAACTATAATTTCATCTAAAAACACTCACAGTTTTAATCATTAAACCTTGATAGTTTATTTATCTTAAGATTATAGAACTCTTCTTCTGTGTTCCTGTCTAACACTGTGATAAATTGTCGTTTAATCATATAAAATTGGAGCACCACGCGTGACCGTAGAAAATTCAAATAACACGCTAAATCAATACCCTGTAGAACAACCTTTTAAATCACCACTGACACTCACCGCTATTCTGGTATTGATACCAGCGCTAGCGTTGTACTGGTTTTTGGGTGATACACAAAGTATGCCGCGTGCATTTAAAATATTCTTTGGCAATTGGATATCTCCGATTATTTTGTGGTTCTTTTGCGCCAGCTTTCTACATCTCTGGCTCAAGAAAGCAAAACTAAAAAAAGAAAACGACCAAAGCGTGCTACTTGCAAACACATTCATCTCTAGTATCAACGAAGATCAAACCATCATTGATAATGATGCGCACAGCCTGCATTTGAAAACACTGAAAATCAGTGAGCAAAACAATATCCCAGCCAACAACTTACTGAATACACGTTTATCGTTATTCCTTAATCACAACGACGAGAGTGTTGACGACACTTTTGCCATTAAAGAACGGGAGTATATGAAGGGATCTTTCTCTCTCTCCCGCTTTATGGTGTGGGCAATTCCGATCATGGGTTTCATCGGCACAGTCTGGGGAATCAGTAACGGTATTTCACACTTCTCAGATGCCATGACCAGCACCAATTCTGTGACAGATGTATCTGCAATGCTGAAAGAGAACTTGCCTTTGGTAACCAGCTCTTTAGCGACAGCTTTTGACACGACGTTACTGGCACTGCTCTTGAGCATTCCATTAATGATGTTGATGCTAACACTGGAAAAAACGGAAGAAGCGTATCTCATTGAACTTGATGAACGCTGGTATCACGACATTAAACCCTTGCTAGCAGATGTTAATGGCGACACTGCTGTAAGCACGGGAACCACAACTACCGTAAGTTCTACTGCAGAAGCCAGCAACGACAGCAACAATAAAGTTGCCGGAGAAATCAAACTACTGAGTACACAAATTAAAGCGCTGCAGGAAACCATGGAAGACTTATACGAAACCATCTTTACCTCTAAAATTTCAGCCAGTCAAAAAGATGAAACCAAGTAACTACTTAGCAGTGATATATAGCGTGAAAAATTTGAGAAACTCTAATGAGAAGCTATAAATAACTATGGCAATGTCTCGCGCTACACGTCTCGCACGCTACCCTAAAGAAGAAAAACTGGAAGTTAGTTTATTTCCGTTTTTGAGCATATTCCTGTGCGTGATGGGGGTTCTATCATTTATCAATGTACTCAATAGCTTTAGTGCGCCACAAAAAATAGAACTTACCGCACAATTAGAACAAGGCTATAAAGTTGCCTATCAAATATTTAGCTTACCGGATGGCATCATTAGCGTCCCGCCGGTTAAGTATCTCGACAAATTAAGAGATGCAGTAGAAGGGATTGATCAAGTCGCGATAACCGATATTTTACAGCGCAGGCAAAATGCCATGTTCCGTTTGGAAAACCACAATGGACCGGTGATGAGATTAGCAACCGAACCTGATGTAGACGATATTCTGCAAGCGATGCAAGATATAAGAACGCTGAACGAGATCGCTTTAAAAGCAAATTATCTGTACGAAGAGTTTTTATTATTTGGCATCTACCCTAATGGTAGCCAAGCCTATCAAAAAATTCGCGATGTAATGAGCTTCACCCAGGATGCGGCATCAATCAGTATTGGTTTGGAACCTCTGGATGCGAACTGGACTCTTAACCTTAACAAGAACACTAACTAACCTTATAAAAGTCTTTGAAACATGCGAAACCTGATCAGCCTAGATTCACTTACAGATATCGTATCCAATTCAGTGGGTATTCTGATTATATTCGCGGTGATCAACCTCATACACGATAACAACAAAACCTTTCAATTAGAGATTCCTTTAGAGCACAACACTCAGCTTAGTCCAGTATTCTTTATCGCCAAAGACGACCGTATTCTCGCTTTAGATACTGATACCATTTTTTCCAATGCAACCTTACAAGCCACCAGCGGAGCTGCGGGTAGCAAACGACTATTCTCATTGGATTTTCATGGATTATTAGGGAAAATAGACGACGAAAATGGCATCTCGTTTTACGCCAGAGACACACAAGACTGGCCCAGATTTAATCAATTACAAAAACGTAGCTCAGAACTCAGAGAGACGATGAATAACATCGACGGACAAAAACAGTTTGCCTATTTCTTTGTTTACGACAGCAGTGAAGACGGCAATATATCAGGGAGTGGCTTCGAAGCTTTTAGAGAAGCAAGAGAGTTCCTCAAAGGTAAAAGTGTGAAATCAGGCTGGCAACCTGTCAACAGCGAAGCACCTGCGAATATTTGTGACAAACGTTATAGAGGTGGTTGCCAATACCTACCCTCTTACCTGGGAGATGGCTAAGATGAAACAGCGTCATTTTTCACAATTAAAAAAGAGCTGGGGATTAGCCGAAGATACTTCTTTAGAAGACCTGCTGAGCTACGCACAAAATAAATTAAAAAATGATCCGGAAAACCCAGAGCTGTTATTTAACATAGCAGAGCTGATGCGTCACACAGAGCATACCGAAGAAGCAAAAACGTATTATCAAGAAAGCATAAAAAGTACCGATAAACGTACATCACAGCGTGGTGAAGCACTAGAAAGCCGCATCGAAAAAAAGCGCGATCACACCAGAGCGAAATTCATTTTTCTGACATTTGCTCCACTTTTCGCCCTTATCATTGGTGGCACATTATTCTGGAAGCAGCTTAACAAACCAGAAGTATTACCTGCTGACAGCAATCCGGAAAAGTTTGCGTTCACAGAATGGCTAGCCAAACAGCAAATGGTTGAAATTATGACTACGTTACAACAGGAAAACCCTGAATTAACCTTTGATTTCAACCGCTCCGCTGGGTCGCAAACGCCAATGGAATTCATGCAGTCTTTGATGCAACCAGATGCATTAGAGAAATTACGTCGAGATCGAGAAAGAGCCGCAAACCAACAAAACAATACTGGTCCTGGACGACCCGCTTTTCAATGCAGCAAAGAACCTGCGGTGAGTTGTGCAGCTAAAGATATTCCTAGTGCACCTGGAGAAAGGCGCGAAGAAGTCGTTCAATTAATGGAAGCCTATAATACCATTCTCGATTCAGAGCTGGATTGCGAAAAAATTGAAAAATCCATCGACACCATTGGTCAACAACTCCAGTGGAGAAAATCGGAAAGACGTATTAAAGCGAATCTTGAAGATTTAGCGGTAGAATGTTTCTACAAACAAAAGAACGTAGAAAAAACCATCGAACATTCGCGCAAATTACAATGTACGGGTGATGAAGGTTATATCAACAGCGTCTATTGGTTTTTAACCGCAATTACTCATCATGCTGGTGATAAAGCGAGCTCCTTATCCTCTTATCAATGCTTTCAGGAAGCAACTGATTACGTAGGAAAACAGGATTTCAGCGCTGCTTATGTGGCATCGAGACACCGTGAATCTGGTGCATTAGCGTGGTTATATTTTGACGACCTTGAAACGGCAACGGCGGAGTTAGAAAGAGGACGCACTATTCTAAAGAATGCGCCCAAACAAACGGCAGCTACCCGTGAAGTAATAGCGGAGATTGATCTGGATTTACTTGAAACCTATGTCACCGCTAATATTGACCTCGATTCCTTCAATGATTTAATGGAAGAAATCAATTCCAGCGGCTTATTGACGGATGGTTACAAACAAATCAAAGATACGCTGGCATCTATTTATTACATGCAAAACAAGGACGATGAAAACGCCATCATCGCCCTAAACAACCTATCGAGTCGATTCAAGCTGATGCCTGAATTTATCTGTGGCTGGGATTGGAGCGGTTTTAGAAGAGGCCTTGAGGATTCGATTGCTGATAATGATATTCGTGATCGCGCCAGAAATTTGGTGGATGCCGCAAATTGTTATGTAAAACAAAGCATGCCTGAACGCATTCAGGTGATTAACGATGTGTCCGGTTGGTTAAAAAGACAATGATTTTAGTCAGACGAAACATTCAAAATAAGTATAATCTTATAAAAAAAAGCCGTATAAGTGGGGGGGTGACTTTAAATAGTTACATTTCGACCTATCAGCAGGAGCGAATATAAATGCTCAATAGAATTCTATTAACGTTAATAAAAGCGCAGTCTGACACACCATTACAGGCAATGAGTACAGATGCTTTTGAAAACCCGGCAACATATAAAGGATGGATTTACCCATTCCGCTACCTGCTGGCATTACGTTATCTAAAAATAAAACAACAGGTGTTAAAAAGCTTCCGCTCACAAAAGATTTATCCGATTCACGATAACGAATTCAAAATAGCCCTAGTAGATCATTTATCTGGCAAGATCAAAAAACCAGCAACTGATAGTTCATCAAAAAACCCACTATCAGCAATAGGTTTTAAATCAAAAGTCATTTACCCATTAGCGTTGATTGGTTTAGTAATCGGCGCGATTGGACTAAATCAATGGCACCAACATAGAAAAATAGAAAGCATATTCGCCAATCACCTGCCCTACTTTTCAGATTTGCTACATAGAAAACTGATACTGAAACACAATGATCAGAATAAGGCATTGGCCGAAGTTGAAGCATCTATAAAACAAACTGAAGAAAAAATACTTAATGATCTCCCTGAAAGAGATGGCATTAGAGCAATAGTTGAAAAACAATTAACCAGACTTAAAGACCCGGCAAGTACTAGCGAGGAAGTCATGCTCGGTTTTAAAGACGTAAACACAGTTTTTGATAAACATAACTTACCTTTTTATTTATCCCCTAAATCGTTCTCCATGCCCTGTTCGTCACTGATTGATGCACCGGTAGAACAGATGATGATGCTCAAAGAGCTCGAATCATTAATGAGCAATAACAACCCTGAGTTGTGTCGTACCACGATGATGACGGCATATAAGGTTGATGATAGAAAACAGCTTTTTTATGATACTGATAACGACACTGTCGAACTCCCTTTATTCCGTGTTAGACGAATTGATAAAGTACCCGCAGTTGATAGCGCACTTGGGCTAACCTTTAAAGATCGTGGTATCGGTTCTATCATTTTATTAGAACGTATCGCGAATTTTGCCAAAGAATCTGTTTTACCTGCGCTAACCTTTCAGGGAAGAAATTATATCATTCCATACTGGATGCAAGGCTACTACGAGATAGAAGAAGCGGTAACCAAAGCATATAAAAAAGATCTTGCGGAAATTTATCCTGACGTAAAAGATCAGAGAAAAATCAAGATAGCGGTTAAAAGTCTGATCAATGATAAATTTCGAATGTCCAATGCAAAGATGCAACAAACACTGCAAAGAGAAAACAGCAATAGTGAAAAAAGTATCTTTGGCAATGGTTTTGACGCCATCAGTGTCATGCTTGGAAAAAGTGCTGGAACAGAAAAAAACAAGAAGCCGAAAACCACTAATGAAGAATTTGAGCCTGAGATTCTCGATAAATTAGATGAGGTACTTTTACCGAGCATCGAATACCACGAAGCCTATCACCAGATTGATAAAAAAACCTGGGCTGCTCCTACCTGGCTGAGGGATACGTTTAAAGATAAACTCAATGAAAATGCCATAGATCACACCCTTGAAGAACTTGGCGCGTATTTAGCTCAGCTAGCCAACACTGACCAGGGACAACAAATCTGGTTAAGCAAATTATTAATATTCTCGCTCAACCCCATGACTAAGGGACAGGCTGAGTATTATGCGTCAAGCTTAATCTTCACCACTATAGAGTCCTTGTACCTTGGCGATGAAGTAAAACCTAACTACATTGCAACGGTTGACGAAAAAACAGCAATTTTCAAAGTACTTTCGTCTAAAAGTAACAGTGAAATAAAAGCATTAGCCAAAGCCGCTTATGAAGAGTTATTTAAAAGACCCGTTCCATCTTTAAGGAAACAAGCGTTTAAATAACCATTTAGTATTAGCTATAAATTAACTCACTTGATTTTGTATGGTAAGTTAGCCGCAGTTTAATTTTCTGTTATTCCTGATTACAATTAACCAGCAAAACTATGAAGTATTTAATTACCTTCCTCATAATTCAATTACTTTCATTTAGTAATGCTTCGGCGGATGACATTGATGCAATCAACCTTACTCCAGAAATAGCTTTCTTTGACGTTAATCATAATGGAAACATTATCAAAATAAAGCGCAGCCCGATTCACAGCGAAAACATCAAGACAAAGCCTTGCCCTCCTTTTTGTATAAACCCGATGAGACTCGCGCCTAATGTTGAAACATTCGCCGAACTAGAACTCCTCTCTTTTTTAAATAATGAGGTAAAAAACGAGTCAGGTTTTTTAGTTGATTCCAGAATGATGGAAAAATTTGAAAAAGAAACAATTCCTGGCTCTATCAACATTCCATTTATTTTATTTAATGGCAGTAAATCTAATGAAGTATTAACATTACTGGGAGTTACAGAAGAGAATTCCACTAAAGATTTTTCTCAGGCAAAAGCCATGTGCTTCTTTTGTGATGATGCTTTATGCGATGAATCCAATAGAGCGATTTCAGCCTTATTAGACCTCGGTTATCCCGCAAATAAACTTAAATATTATCGAGGGGGTATTGAGGCATGGAAAGCACTTAACTTGACGACAATAACTCCTGAAAGTAAAACCACCACTACCCAAGCTAACTAGAATGACTGAAAGCCGCTATAAAATTGAATATATTCAACCTGAACCTGTTAAAAAGAAAAACTTCAGGTTTCTGGGGGTTTTGGGATATCTGTGGGTAGCTTTATTGGCCTCTGTTTTTACCTATGGTTTTGTGTACAAACATATCTCCACCAGTGATGTTATTGCTTATTTTCAAAACTTCAAATCAGAGGTTGTGAATACTAATATCGTCAGTTTGACAGAGCAGACTAGTCCAAATGAAATCGATATCACTGCTTCTAAAAACGCCCCTACGTCAGAACTTGAATCTGCAAATAACGCTACAAATAACTCAACAACTGTCAGTAACGATTTAAATACCGAAGATACAAATAGTTCTCAAAAACTAGTCAGTGAAATTATTGAAGAAATTCAGGATACGGCAGACAATACAGATAACGGACTACCTGAAGATGTTGTATTTGAATCTGAAACAGATGAACCAATAAGCAGCCAGACCCAGCTTCAAAGCACTGAGTCAATAATCAATGAACTCAGTAAAGTGCAAAATAACCAGGAAACACTCAGCGAAACTGCAAATAACCCAGAGTCATCGGATTCCGTTAATAACGCTATCGCGGCTATTGAAAACGAAATAAAAAACACAGAAACAGCCACTCAAGAAGTGATTTCAACGCCTCAAGTTATTACAAAAGAAGTCGTAGCTCTAAAAATAGACAACAAAACGACCAGAGAAGAAAGCAGTGAAATTCAGCAGTCAACTAAGGAAAATGAGACTGAAAACAGCACTATTGCAAAATCACAAGAAGTCCAGATAGATGCCATTACCGCGGCTATAAAAGAACAGGAAAAAGAGCAGGAAGTAAAAAAAGCAGAAACAGAAGTAACAATTGCTGACGTAATTATTGAAAAGAAGAGCGTCAAAGACTCCTTATCAGCTTTAGTCAAAAGTACTACTACACCCAATAAGACTGACCAGGCTTATTTAAATGCAGCAAACAACTATGAGCAAAATAAAATAGCCAGCAAAGACTTTCTGCAAAGCGTTAAAGCTCAAGATAGCAAACCAGCTGAAGAAGAAGAAGAAGAAGAAGAAACAAACAGTAACAAAGAACCTGAAAGAGCTAATACTTCAGCCGTAGATGCCATTATTGCTGCCATGAACGCAGATAAAGCAGCAAAAGAAAAACCTGTTCTCAGCTCTCAGGAAAAAACACAATCTGACGTTAATGAATTACTCAAGAACAACGAAAAGATACAGAGCGCAAGCCAGCTAAATCTTCAGGCTAATTAAACCATTACGTTTATTTAACCAAGACCTCGTTAATCTCAATAGAAATATTTTCTCCATTCTTGATAGAGCGCTTCTCGGCATATAAATCGCCATTTTGAGAAATAGGCTGGCCTGTTTTTGACACTCTGGCACCAACGATTACAGTATCAAACGAAGACATTTTCAAACTAGGCATCATCGCCATTTCATCATTCAAAACAACCTCTAAAGGTAAGTCCTTAACTTGTTTACGCACTGCAGCTAAAGGCATAGGCGGACCACTCATGGCTTTAGCGTAAATAAACACCAAATCATCAGGAGCTGCCTTAGACTTGAGATCTTCTGAGAGCGAAACCATGACCTTTATTTCTGCCTCAGGCTTAACAGTATCAGATTTAGCTGTCTCATCTATTGCCTCATTTGCTGCTTCAGTTGCAGAAGGAGTTACAGGTTGCGCTTGAGTATTTTGCATTTCTGCGGGTAATTTACTGCGCGCTTCTGAAATTAATCCTTCAAGTTGTGAAACCTGCTGTGGAGCATTCTGAATTAAAGGCAATACTCTATTCCAAATAGAGATTGCACCTAGATAATCACCGCTTTGTCGAGCAGCCATACCTGAAAGCCATAACGCCGTAACATTTTCTGGTTCTAATTTAAGCGCTTCATTTATCAATGCACCTGGTCTTCCCAGTAAACTACCTTGTTGCGCCATAGATAAGGAATCAGCAAGCGACAACATGACATTAGCAGAGTCCGGAATCAGCTTGTTGGCTCGTTCAAAAGACTTTGCTGCTTCAGGGTATTTCTCAAGAACCATATAGGAGCGACCTAACATATACCAGCCTTCGGCATTATCTCGATTGTTATCCATCTTCTGCTGAAGACCCGCTACCATCGCTTCGATATCAGGAGTTCCGTCTGGCTTTTTAGGAACAGCTTTGTTTCTTTCAATTTTAGCCGCCTCTATCGCATCCACATTTTTGGTAAAAACCATATTTCCAGTCTTGTAGTAGATAGGAAAGGAGATCACTGGGATTAACAATAGAATAAGCGCCATACTGAATTTGGATGATGCTTTTTGATTGTTGTTAGTTTTTATAACGCCGCTTTCATTTAAGTCCGAATAGAGAGATTGCTCTAACTCGTCTCTTGATGACTGATAGCTTTCTTCATCTATCTCACTATTTTCAAAACGGGTTTCTAAATCAGCTAATTGCTCTTGAGCAATTAAAATATTTTGTTGACTACTTTCGTCCTGATCAATATTGCGCTTACGCAATGCAGGAAAAATAAAAGCGATAGCGATTAACACTAAAATCGCACAGATTATCCAGAACATTAAACTTTATTACCTTGGTTGTGTGGTTAGTTTGACTTAGTTTTAAGTCGCTTAGAATCCAATGCTGCACGAACTGATTCACGCTGTGCTTCAGTTAATGGTTCAGATTTCTCATGACCTTGTTTACGTATGAGTTTTAATAATAGAAACAAACTTAGAATTAAAAACACTGGCGGACCTATCCAAAGTAATAATGTTTTACTTTTAAAAGGAGGTTTGTATAAAACAAAATCACCATAACGAGCTGTCATATAATTAACCACATCTTCGCGGGTTTTACCTTGTTTGATCATCTCATAGGTTTTATCTCTCATATCCTTAGCAAGTTCCGCATTTGATTCTGCCAGATTCTGATTCTGACATTTAACACAACGTAACTCCGCAATAAGGTTTAGATAGAGTTGCTCTTGAGCTTTATTTTCAAATTGATGAAATTCAATCTGAACAGCAAACGCTGAGAGACCTATAAACAAAAAAGAAAAAGCTAATGACTTGAAAAAGTTCCTCATCCTGCTTCCTTCCTTAATTTATCAATTAATGGAATTATTATGTCGTCCACAGCTTCTGGATAAATTGGACCGGTAAATTTATAGCGAACAATTCCTTTTTTATCCATAACAAACGTCTCAGGAACACCGACAACCCCCCAATCGATACCTGCCTTGCCTTCGGCATCAACGGCAACCGCGGTATACGGATTACCCAGAGTAGCAAGCCACTTCACAGCTTCATCACCGTAATCTTCAGTCCCGTAATCCTTATAGTTCATGCCTATTGTTGGGACTTTTTCTTTCGCGATCAAGCTTGTCAAAACCTTATGCTCTGCCCTGCATGGAGCACACCATGATGCCCAGATATTCAATATCCAAACTTCTCCTTCCATATCTTTTGCTGATACAGTTTCATCAGGCTTGTAAAGTTTAGGTAATTTAAAATCAGGCGCTGGCTGCCCTATAAATGGTGAAGGAATTAACTTAGGGTCATTATTTAAACCAAAAAGCAATAAACCCACTAATGCAAAAAACGCAATCAGTGGAATGAAAAACTTCTTATTCATGCAGTAACACCTGTCGTTTTAGGAGATGCTGTCGATAACGCAGAACCTTCCATATCAGCATCATGTTCGTCGACAATTTTAACTTTTCTTACACGGCGGTAACGCTTATCAAAAGCCGCTAACAATCCACCAATACCCATCAAAACGCCCCCCATCCAAATCCATCTAACAAAGGGTTTATGATATATACGGAAGCTCCATGCGTTGTTACCTAAAGGTTCTCCCAATGCGACAAATAAATCGCGCGTAAACCCTGCATCGATTCCTGCTTCTGTCATTGGCATTTGATCTCGTCCGTAGTCTCTTTTTTCAGGATTTACATGAGTAACGAGTTTGCCGTCTTTCATCACATCCATACTCGCTCTATTAGCGCGGTAATTATCTACCTGAACCGATTCGACACCATTAAATATAAATTGGTAACCAGCGAGCTCATAACTTTGTCCTACTTCAAGACGCACATCTTTTTCAGTATCATAAATTGACACAAGCGTAACGCCGATAACAGTCATCGCCATACCAATGTGCGCAATCACTGAACCCCAGCTAGATAAAGGCAGTTTAAATGGCGAACGCCCTAAACCAATGACCCACATAATCGCCGCTAGAGAAATCCAACTTCCTACAAACAAACCAAGCGAAGTTTTGAAATTAAAGTCAGACACCGTAACCAATGGTAAAACAAAAGCTGCCACTAGGCTTACAAGCAAAGGAACCATTACTTTTTTAAGTATGCGAACAGGGTCATCTTTCTTCCAGCGAAGGTAAAAACCCGTACCCATTACAAGGAACAATATAATAGAGAGTGGAACCATGACGCTGTTAAAGTAAGGAGGTCCTACAGAGATTTTCCCTGATCCTAAAGCATCAATAATTAACGGATATAATGTTCCTAGTAGCACGGTTGCAGTCATCACAACAAGGATCACATTGTTAACCAACAACCCCGCTTCACGCGAGATAACAGAGAAGGTTCCCATTGATTTCAGCTTATGCGCGCGGAAGGCGAAAAGTAGTAAAGAAGATCCAATAACCACCAACAAGAAAATCAATATAAACAAGCCACGCTCTGGGTCACTTGCGAACGAATGAACAGATGTTAGGACTCCTGAACGGACCAGGAAAGTACCCAATAAACTTAATGAAAAGCCCATGATACAAAGTAGAACTGTCCACGCTTTGAAACTTGCTCTTTTCTCAGTTACAGCCAATGAGTGAATCAAGGCTGTCGCAATAATCCATGGCATTAAAGAAGCGTTTTCTACCGGATCCCAAAACCACCAGCCGCCCCAGCCGAGTTCGTAATACGCCCACCAACTACCTAATGTGATACCAAAAGTTAAAAACATCCATGCGATGTTTGTCCATGGTCTTGCCCAGCGAGCCCATGCTGCATCCAGTTTCCCACCAATCATTGCCGCCATAGCAAAGGAAAATGCTACGGAAAGCCCAACATAACCCATGTAAAGCATAGGTGGATGAATCGCTAATCCAATATCCTGTAGTAATGGATTTAGCTGTCGTCCTTCTGCTGGTATTTGCAATAAACGTTCGAAAGGGTTTGAAGTAATGATCACAAATAGCATGAAACCTACGCCTATTAAGCCCATTACACTTAACACACGAGACAGCATGATCGCAGGGATGCCTTGACTAAAGTAAGCAACTGCTGCGCCCCAAGCAGAAAGCACTAATGCCCAAAGTAATAACGAACCTTCGTGTGCTCCCCATAACGCCGATACCCTGAATATCGTCGGCATTTGCGAATTTGAATTGGTAGCAACGTACTTTACTGAAAAATCATTCGTCAAAAAGGCATAAAGCAGACAGAAGAATGATATCAACATAAAAAACAATTGAGCGAATGCCGCTGGTTTTGCTAACGCCACCCATTGTGACTTGCCTGTTAAAGACCCCCACATGGGGAATATGCCTTGAACTACAGCAACAGACAGCGCTAATATAAGTGCAAAGTGTCCAATTTCAGGAATCATTACTTGGTTCCTTCTGATGCATTAACGGTATGCTCTTTTTCTAAGGTATCTTTAAGTTCCTGAGGCATATATTCAGAGTCATGTTTGGCGAGTACTTCATCCGCATAGAACAAACCATCTTCACCCATCTTGCCTCTGGATACCTGGCTTTTACCTTCTTTAAACAAGTCAGGGAGTATTTTATTAGTTACAACGGTAATCTCATGATCACGGTTATCCCTTACGATGAAGCGTGCTTCTAATTTAGAGTCACTTCTTTCTAAACTACCTTCTTTTACCAAGCCTCCCAAACGAAAAACCTGACCGGTTGGTACGACGCCATTTAATACTTCTTCCGGGCTATGCAGGTAAGCCAGATTACCTTTCATAGCTTTACTGATTAATGCAGAAGCTGCACCAACACTGATCAAAGCCAGAAGTACAAATGCAAGTCGTTTATGTCTTGGTTTCATATCAATCTCTAATTCTTTTGGTTATTTGTTCGTCTTTCTTCTAGACGTTTAGTTCGTTTTATTTGGGCAATTACTGCACGTCTTCTGTACATTAGCGTCATTGGTTCTAGCACCATCAAAAGTGCCGCAACACCCATGGCGCTCCAGATGTAAGCACCAAATCCACCCATGTGAAAAAACTCATTCATTTACAACTCCTCGCAGCGCTTTGATCTAACAGCTTCCTAAAGCAGTACATTTTTAACCGTTAAATTCTTTAAGCTTTGACACCCAAGACGTTTTTCGTTCCCGCTCAAGTATAATTATTCTTACTCTCATCAAAATAGTCGCGAAACTATACATCCAAAAACCAAACGTCGTTACGAACATCGCGATCAAAATATTCGATTCTACTCGCTCCAATGAAGATTCTTGATGCAGTGATGCGCACTCATTAGGGTCTGGACAATTCACCGCATAATAAATAATAGGAACCAATGCTAAACCAACCAAAGCCAGAAGAGCAGATGCCTTATCTGATCGGCGAACATCATCAATAGCAGACTGTAATGCGATATAGCCGATGTAAACAAATAACAGTATCAAAAAGCTGGTTAATTTAGGATCCCAATCCCACCAGGTCCCCCAACTTGTTTTGCCCCAGATGGCGCCGGTAGCTAATGCGATAACGGTCATAACTGTCCCAGTTATTGCGGTAGCGGAGGCCATCATAAAAGATAAACGCGTATTGAAGACTAAACCAATCATCGCCCACGCCACCATAACTGCATACAGCCACATAGCCATCCACGCAGAGGCAACGTGCACATAAATAATCCGGTAATATTGTTTCTGGTCGCTCAGCACATCTGCTGTTTTAAAAAAGCCCCAGTACAAGCCAAGCGTTATAAAAAGGATTGCCGCAATCCAGAATATAGGAATTAACTTACCCGCCAGAGGGTAAAAATTCATAGGTGCAGAATATTTAAACCAGTTTATTTTCATATTAAATCGTAACTTCTACCTTGATACATTTCATGTAGTTACACACAAATTTATTAAACACCCATATACTCATTACATCATAGCTGTAGTTGGCTATATACACCCCCCACCTTTTAGCCTGTTTTTGACTAGGGTCAATGAAACTAACAAGCAGTTGGATTTGATAATCTACTTAGCAATCTAGCAGTACTATCTTTTCCAGTACTATCTCTAGCAATAGCATCCTGTGCAATAATATGACTAGATCACTCTATTGATATCTTTATTGCTGCTGCTGTAGCCCATGGCGAGAAAATAAACGCCAGTAACATAAAAGCAGATAGTAATAAAACATAGGGTTGGATACTTAAACCTTCAACCATACTAGTTGAAATAGCACCAGCACCATATACCAATACAGGTATATATAAAGGCAATACCAGTAACGAGATCAACACACCGCCACCGCGCAAACCTAACGTAAGCGCAGCTGCAATCGCTCCCAGCATGCTTAATACTGGCGTACCTAATAATAAAACAAGCATCATCACTTTTATGGATTCAAAGGGCAAATGGTAAAACAAGCCTACTAACGGTGAAATAAGTACCAGAGGAAGACCAGTCAAAAGCCAATGAGCAATAATTTTTGCCAATACAACAATCGGCAATGAAACCGGGGCTAGAGTCATTTGCTCTAATGTCCCATCTTCGTAATCATCAGAAAACAATCTATCAAGCGCTAATGTCGATGCTAAAAGAGCAGCAACCCACACCACGCCTGGCGCAATCTGCTTTAACAACTGATCTTCGGTACTGATTCCTAAAGGGAATAAACTGATCACTACTATGAAAAAAAACAGCACAGTGAAAATTTCGCTGCGACGACGCATTGCCAACAGTAAATCACGCTTTAAGATGAGCAAGAAAGCGCTAAACATAATCAGCTCGGCTCTTATTCAACGACACTCTCACTAGCTCACCTGAAGTCAGTGGCACTTCCTGATGCGTAGTTAATATTACCACCCCCCCACTTTCAACGTGTTTTCCTATAATACTTTGTAACTGTTCAACCGCCACAGTGTCTAATGCGACAAAAGGCTCATCTAAAATCCATAATTTTGCATTACTCAGCAAAAGCTTTGCTAGCGCTACTCTGCGCTTTTGCCCCTGAGAAAGCGTCCTTACAGGAAAATCTTCAAAGGCGAACAAGCCAATAGTATCAAGCGCCTCTATTAACTGATCTTTAGACGCACTAATCCCAGCCATTCGACAGTTGAGTCTCAAATTTTCATAAGCAGTTAAATCTGCTTTAATACCATTCTGATGACCTAGATAAAGCAAGTCCTTACGATACGCCTCATCTTGCTTTTTAATGGTAATACCATCCCACAATATCTCGCCCTCATCTGCCAGATACAAACCACAAAGCGTTCTTAGCAAGGTGGTTTTACCACTACCATTAGCACCCTCTAAGTACATCAATTGCTTAGCTTTTAAGGTAAACGACAAGTTGCAGAACAACTCTCGATCACCTCGGGTGCAGGTTAATTTTTTAACTTCAAGCGTCATAGCGGGGGAGTTTAGTGAAATTAGGAGTCGTGGTCGAGTTGCTTTGTGTTGATCTTGTCAGAAACTGCATTATACCTGTATTATGCATGCTAATTCTTTACGAACTCTCTTTCCTAGATAAAAATCAAACTTATGAGTATTAACGAATCCTCACTTCAACAGCCAGAGAGGAAAAATGGCGGCTGTCTCAAAACTATTGGCATCATGCTTATCACCATCATCATCTCAATCGTAGCTACGATTTTTGTGATCAACTATTTAACCCAGAAGAAGCTAGAACCCGTAGAACTAAGCAAAAAAGAAGAATCTACATTAAATCAAAAACTCAAGCAATTTGGCTTACCAACGCTACCTTCGGATACTACCCAAGACAGCGCTGATGATTTAACACCAGAACCTTATTCTGAAGACCCGAGCAAACGAGAGATTTTCTTTACGGAAAAAGAACTCAACGCCATGCTGGCAAAGAATACAGATCTGGCTGAAAAAATAGCTATCGACCTAGCTGACAACCTTGCCAGCGCTAAAATGCTTATCCCATTAGACCCTGATTTTCCTTTTTTAGGCGGAAAAACACTAAAATTAAGGGCTGGCGCTGAACTTGCTTACGCCAATGGACGACCAATTGTCATCTTAAAAGGCGTAAGTGTTTGGGGAGTCCCCGTACCTAACGCCTGGTTAGGAAATTTAAAGAATGTTGACCTCGTCAAAGAATTTGGTGGCGATGAAGGTTTCTGGAAGTCTTTTGCAGACGGCGTTGAAAATATATCGGTTGCCGAGGGTCAATTAAAAATAAAGTTAAAGGAATAAAAACCTTTACACAAAATACGGAGATTTAAAATGGAAGGGCTTTTCACACTAGAAAACTTATTTACGCTAGGCATGCTTGTCATGCTCCAAGCTGTTCTGGGTTTCGACAACCTTTTGTATATTTCACTAGAGTCACAACGAGTAGAAAAATCTAAACAGTCAAAAGTACGTAAATGGGGTATCGGACTCGCCGTTTTACTACGTATTGTCCTACTGTTTGCGTTATTGAAAGTCCTCAGCCTATTTACTAATGAATTATTTTCTTTGGATATCAAAGGGATTATTCAAGGAACATTCAATCTCAAAAGCATTGTCGTTTTGATAGGTGGCGTATTCTTAATCTACACCGCGCTTAAAGAAATTACTCATATGATGATGCTTGAAGAAGATGCCAATAAAGAACGTAAGCCTGCATCTGTAGCAATGGTTCTGTTTTCAATTGTTATTATGAATGCAATTTTCTCTTTCGATTCTATATTGAGCGCTATGGCACTCACTAAAAACTTCGTCATCATGGCAACTGCTATTGTAATCGGTGGAATTATGATGATTGTACTCGCTGATAAAGTAACCGAATTTTTGAAGAAGAACAGAATGTACGAAGTTGTAGGTTTATTCATACTGTTTTTAGTCGGAGCAATGTTGCTATCAGAAGGCGCACACGATGCCCATCTTAAGCTGTTTGATACCGAAATCACACCAATGAGTAAAGCGACTTTCTATCTCATAATTTTTGTTATGGTGATTGTAGAAATGGTACAATCTCGTTATCAGAAGCGCCTGCTTTCCCTAAAAGTAGATCCATCCAAGCATTCCTGAGCGTAACTACACAAAAATGCTTAATTTAAGATTAATAATTAGGCATTTTTGTTGTAGTATGGTTGAAACAGTTGCACCGATGAATGCTGACTACACAAACCCAAGAATTTCATAATACGTCAAAAGCATTCCTCTGAGGCTAAAAACACAAGGGAAGTGAGTATGAAGAAGAGCGCTATCCAGAGCTTGGCTTGTCTGGCTATTATTTTTATGGTTTTCAGTGCGAGCGCCGTTGGTTTACAGGAATACCTACAAAATACAGAAGCAACCACCGAAGCAGTTACGCAATCTCCATCTCTCGCCTCTGTCAATGAAGCAACCACTCAACTAACTCACATCATCGAACTCGTTGTCGCGGGCATAGTTGCTGCAGCGCTGATCATTTCAGTATTAGTACTCTTTTTGGGCAGATGGTTAGCCAAAAAAGAAAAGAAAATCATCAAAGAAATAAGAATTGAAGCAGAACAGGACAAGGAAAATATCACCTCCGCTGCCACGACCATCAGAGAACAAGAAAAAGAATCAACCAAACTAGTTCATGAAATACGGTCTCAAGCCACAGAAATAAGTACACAGCGCGAAGAAAATCTGCAATATACCCAAAGTATTGCTTCAACGTCTGAGAAAGTTAAAGCTCAGGAAAAAGAACTTCTTGAAGTTACCGACCATGTGAGTAATCGCATGGACGATATTCAATCATACTGGGATGACCAACTTAAAAGCACCGTAGAGATCATTGGACAAGTTCAGGAAAGGTTAGATAAGAACCTGATTACTGTCGATAATGATTTAGGTAAGATCCATCATCAGAAGAAACTTTCTCAAGAATTATTGCAGGACTTCTTAAACAAGCACAATGAACAAAGCACTGCTTTAGACAGTAATTCTGAAATCTCTGATCAGGTTAACGCGAATTTAAAACAGACACTGAAAGAATCTCAAAAATTAATTGATACGCTTTTGAAATATCAAAAAGAAGCTGAGAAGTCGCTTAAAAATTACAACGACAAATTAAACACTTTCGAAGAGCAAGCTTACGAGCAATTTGATACGAGCTTCCAGGTAGCCGATTTAGCTCGACAAGAGCTTAATGCGAATATAGATGAAAGTCGTAAGCACGTAGAGACAATGAGAAGACATGAGCAGCAAAGCCATGGAATCAGCGCTCAAACAATGAAGCACCTTGAAAGCCTCGATTATTCTAAAATTGTTAAAATCTCAAACACCTTAGATTCCACGCAAAATATGTTTGATGATATTCACAACAAAGTCGAAGAAACGCGTTACATGCTGGACGAGCTCAAAGAAATCGAGAGCGACATTAAACAAACGGCCAACAAAGTTGAACATGCAATTGCCATCAAAGAACAGCAGAGCCTACCAGAAGATGTAGAGCTAGAAAGCCTAGAAAGCAAAGTCGATAGTGACATTAGTGAAGATGCTGGAGAGTTCATATCTGAAGAGTTGCTGTCTGTAGAAGCTCCTCAATCTCCGGTTAAAGAAACCAAAGATAACACGACTATTGAAATAGCAAAGTACAAAATGGCTAGCGAAGATGATCAGCCAACTCCACTCTCTTTCTTTAGAAATATAAAACAACAAGAAAAGTGAGCCATCCTTGGCTCCCAGCTGTTGTAATCCTTACGATTTTGGTTGATCTCTGATCTTCCAATATTTAGAGCCATCCCTTAGCCCACAACTGGTATATCCTAATTCTTTTTTCAAATGGAGTGTATGAAACAGTCACATCGCTGTAACTTGAAAGAAATATACCAGCCAATTTTTGAAACTAAAACACCTCAAATCACTAACGGTTAATCCAACACGATAGAGGAATGAACGGCAAGTTTAGTGGGATGGAAAGAAAATCAGCCCGAAGACTTTAAATTATTCTCGTCAGCATTTGCAAGACTTGATTCAGGCGCTGTTTCAGCACCCACTTCTATGTAACTCCCCTGCTCAAAAATAGCCTGAAGCAAACCGTGATTCAATCGATGTGCTGGGCTATTAGCAGTGATTTTACCTTGTATAATTCCACCTGAAAGCATCAGGTCTCCGACCATATCCAGCGCCCTATGGAAGATCAGTTCATTTTCCATACGCAGCCCGCCTTTATTGATCGCTTTATCTTTCACAATCACCACGGCAGTCTTAGTATTTGCACCAAGACATACAGGGTCTTTTTGAAAACGGGTTAGTTGCGCCAACAGACCATTTTTGAGCCGACCAAAAGTCCTTGCAGAAGCAATTTCCTGCTTGAAGGTTTCTGGCGTTACTTCACCACTCCAATGCAGTCGTCCAAAATTAGTCAGCGAAATAGCAAGATCCAGATGTAAGGAATCTGCCGGTTCGATTCTGACATAGCGTTTATCTTCAGTGTATTCTACTTTTTCAGTAACCCGATACACTTTCTGCTGAGCATGTTGTTGAGCAATACCCACTTCATCAATACCTTCGATAAAGGGCCTGGCACTGCCGTCCATAATGGGAATTTCCTTCCCCTCTACCTCGACGATGACATTGCTAATACCGCAGGCATAGAGCGCAGCCATTAGATGCTCTACAGTTCTAACCTGCTCGCCTGTTTCTGAAACCAGACAGGTACACAATGGTAGATTCTTTGTATTCTGCCAATGTGCGGGAATATCTATATCAGCCCCTTTCTTTTTGATAACACGGAAAATAATGCCCGTATTCACTGGAGCTGGCAGTAACGTGATTTTATGACGCTTAGCCGTATGTAAGCCTGCGCCTTTGAAACTCAAAGGTGCAGCAATCGTAGCTTGGGAATAGCCAGTCATTTTAAATTACTCATGATTGTCACTATCATCACCTTGAGTATCTCGTTGCAGATTCCACATTTCAGAATAACGGCCTTGTTGCTCTAGCAACACCTGATGTGAACCACGCTCGATAATTTTCCCTGCTTCCATGACCAGTATCATATCAGCATCTACAATAGTGGATAATCGATGGGCGATAATCAGCGTAGAAGTCTTTGAAGAAATTTTACCCAAGGTTTTCTGTATAGCCTGTTCTGTCGCCGAATCCAGAGACGAGGTTGCCTCATCAAAGATCAAAATAGGCGGTTTCTTAAGAATAGTTCTGGCAATCGCCACACGTTGCTTTTCGCCACCAGAAAGCTTAAGTCCTCTCTCCCCTACAACACTATCCCAACCATCTGGTAATCCTTCTATAAAGTCGTAGATGTGCGCCATCTTTGCCGCATTCTCGACTTCTTCTCTACTTGCATCTAGATTTCCATACTGGATATTGTAAAAAATACTTTCATTAAATAGCACTGTATCCTGAGGCACGATACCAATGGTTTCGCGCAAACTGTCCTGCGTACATTCTTTTATATCCTGTCCATCTATCAGGATTCGACCTTGACTCACATCGTAAAAACGGAATAACAGCCTTACTAAAGTAGACTTACCTCCACCGCTAAAACCAACTACTGCAACGGTCTTACCCGCTGGAATAGTGAAATTCACACCATGAAGAATTTCTCTTTTTTTATCATAAGCAAAAGATACATCTTCAAATTTGACTTCGCCTTTACTTACCTTGATATCAGTCGCGTTTTCGACATCTTGTATTTCGGGCTTTTGCTTTAGTAACTTAAACACCAAATCCATATCAGCTAAGGTATATTTGATTTGTCGATAAATAATGCCCAAGGCATTTAAAGGAATAAACAACTGCAACATAAAGGCATTGACCATTACCAGATCACCAATGCTCATAGTACCTTCCACAACACCATTGGCAGCCAGGAACATAATAATCGTCACACCGACAGCGATAATCGCGCCCTGACCAAAATTTAGCATCGACATGGTAGATTGGCTTTTTACCGCAACGTTTTCCCATTTCTCAAGGATTTCATCGTAACGGTTCTGCTCCAACCGTTCGTTATTAAAGTATTTAACCGTTTCATAATTAATAAGGCTATCAAAAGCATGCGTATTGGCTTGTGAATCCAGTCGATTCATATCATGTCGATAATGCATTCGCCACTCTGTCACCATTAAGGTAAAAGCCACATAGAAAAGAACGGTACCAAAGGTTACTAAAGCAAATATGACTGCGTAGTTGGATAAAAGAATAAAAGCGACGAGCGAAAACTCAACAAATATAGGAATAGTACTAAACACTAAAAAGTTCATAAGCGTAGAAACAGAACGAGTTCCTCGCTCTAGATCTCTACTGATAGCACCTGTTTTACGCTGAAGATGAAAACGTAAGGATAATTTATGCAGGTGTTGCATGACGCGTTTCGATAATTCGCGCATCGCATGATAGCGAACTCGGGCAAACACCGTATCACGAAGCTCATTGAACAATGAGGTCAGTAACCTGAAAACACCGTAAGCAATAAGTAATGCAACCGGAAGTACCAATACCTGAGTTTCTTTTCCGTCAAATTTATCAATAATATCTTTCAGTACCAGTGGCACAGAGACGGTAGAAACCTTAGAGATCACCAGGCATAGTAACGCCAAAAGCGCTCTGCCCTTATAGGCACTGAGATAAGGCAAAAGATGACGTAAATTTTGAAGATCACGGCGGTTGCCATGAATTTCGTTACCGGTAGGGGTGAAATGCAAAATCAGACCAGAAGTTTCAAAAGTAAAATTATGCCTTAAATCACATCAAACTAGTATTTCTTTAGAAGATAGTTTGAGTAAACACGAGCCTTAAACGCCTCAAATAAAAAAAGGGGCTCAAAAGAACCCCTTGACTTAAAACCGGTAGATTATGCAACAAACCTAAGCCACCCCCCTACTTTCAGGGGGTATTTATTATGACAACTGATCTATAGCACTGCATCTTCGGGGTACATTTTATCAACAGAACCAACAATCAGTGGATCTGGCGCATAAACTACCGATGTATCTTTATTATCGTAATCTAAATTATGTAAGAAATGACGAATACACGAGAGACGAGCACGCTTTTTATCGTCTGATTTAACCACTATCCAAGGGGCATCTGCCGTATCCGTATTAAAGAACATCGATTTCTTGGCTTCGGTATATGCATCCCATTTATCCAGTGACTCAACATCTACAGGGCTTAATTTCCACTGTTTAACCGGATCATGTTTGCGCGAATGGAAGCGTCTTAACTGCTCTTGACGAGTTACCGAGAACCAGTACTTAAACATGATGGTGTCCGAATTGACCAACATACGCTCAAACATTGGACATTGGCGCATAAACTCAAGGTGATCGTGGCGCGAGCAAAAATTCATCACTATCTCAACACCAGCACGGTTGTACCATGATCGGTCAAATAAAATCATCTCACCTTTGGTTGGTAGATGATTCACATAACGCTGAAAATACCATTCGCCTAACTCACGCTCAGTAGGTTTTTCCAAAGCAACCACTCGCGCAATACGAGGATTCAAATGCTCAGTAAAACGTTTAATCGTTCCACCTTTACCGGCGGCATCACGACCTTCAAAAATCGTAACAATCTTCTTATTCGCTTCTTTGAGCCACTTCTGAACCTTTAATAATTCAACTTGCAACAGGCGCTTTTCTTTTTCGTAATCTTTGGTTTTCATCTTTTCCGAATACGGATAGTCACCAGCAGCACAACTGATTTTCAACAAATCACCGCCTTTGGTAAATGTTTTGGAATTCATTACCTTATCGGAATCAGTCAACCCTACCAAAGCCTGGGTAGCTTGTTCCTTTGTCATTGGCTTATCTGCTGCTTTTACAGGAGCCTTCTGGCTTGGCTCTTTTACAGGCTTTTTTGCTGTTGTCATATACTCTCCTTAATGCGACTAATGCTATTCTGCTTATTAATTGATTCTAACTGTTGATTCTAAGTGTATACCAGAGAATCCCTATTCTGTATGATCCATATCAATATGACTGAAAGAATACAAAAGATACTCTCACGTGCTGGCTACGGCTCACGTAGAGAAATAGAACGCTGGGTAAAAGCCGGTGAAGTAATGGTGAATGGCGTTAAGGCAGAGGTTGGGCAAGCGATTAGCGAAACCGATAAAGTCGTTTTGCGCGGACAAGTATTAAAGCTTTCCAGTAAGCTCAATGCCAAGCCTCAAGTATTGCTATATCACAAGAAAAACGGTGAGATAAGTTCTCGTAAAGATCCAGAAGGCAGACCTACTGTTTTTGATAATTTACCTCCGTTAAGTAGCGGTCGCTGGATTCAGGTAGGACGCCTCGACATTAATACCGATGGCTTATTGCTTTTTACCACCGATGGCGAGTTGGCGAATCGTTTAATGCACCCTTCGTATGAAATAGAACGCGAGTACGCTGCGCGAATTTTGGGCGAAGTGACTGATGAGCATATCGACAATTTACTCAAAGGTGTTGAATTAGAAGACGGTAAAGGCAAATTTAATACCATCAAATTTGCCGGTGGCGAAGGCGTTAATAAGTGGTATCACGTGACTCTGAACGAAGGACGAAACCGTGAAGTTCGCCGCTTATGGGAATCTCAAGAACTTGTCGTCAGCCGACTAAGACGTATTCGTTACGGCAATGTAGAACTCCATAGATCGTTACGCCCGGGAGCTTTCGAAGAGATGGATGTAAAATCCATGCGTAGCCTTTACGAAAAAGTAAATATGGAACTGGATGAGGAAAATTTCCTCTCTAAAAGCGAATACAAAAGCAGAGCCGATAGAAACAAGGCATTTAAGTACGGCAAAACAAAGAAAAGATAGTACTTTATTAGCATTTAAGCCACCCCCCACCTTTGGGGCACTTTTTTAAAAAAGTGCCCCAAAGGTGGGGGGTGGCTTTATTTATTGTGTAATAGCTTATCGCGTTTATCCATTACCCAGACATTCAACAAGCTGCCAAAAAACAGGCATAAGCTTAATCCTAGCATCCAGTAGCCGTAAGCTTTCTCATCGGCAGAATACATAAACCAAATACCAATCAAGATATAAATAAAAGAAACCAGCATTACAATAATGAAGGTATCTCTATTACCTCGCAGTACCCCGCGTACAAAAAATAGTAAGGGGGCGACGAAAACAATTATTTCAATCGACCTAGGAAACTCTTGCACCGGCGACAACCAGCCGTTCCAAAGCACAATGAGAATCACTAAACCCGTGATTCCGATACCGGCTAAAGCTCTGTAAAAAACGGTGATATCCATAATACTTATTCTGCTTTAGTCATGATTAAAGGGTTAAGCATCTATAACGCCACGGCTAACTTTGCCAGACGTTTACCAAGAGCCAGACACAATGCTTTCTCTTCTTCGCTTAAAGGTAAATCACTGTTTGCACCAGCAAGATGCGATGGCCCGTATGGTGTTCCACCGGTTTGAGTCGTCAACAGTTCGGATTCTGTATAAGGCAAACCGCTGATTAACATTCCATGGTGCAATAAAGGAATCATCATGCTAAGTAAAGTTGATTCCTGACCACCATGAATGCTGGATGTCGAGGTAAAAACGCCCGCAGGTTTTCCAACCAATGAACCAGACAGCCAGTGACCACTGGTTTTTTCCAGAAAGTATTTGAGTGGCGCAGCCATATTGCCAAAACGAGTTGGGCTACCGAGCGCTAAGGCATCACAGGTTTTTAATTCATCCAGTGATACATAAGGCGCACCCGATTCAGGAACGGCTGGCTCTGTCGCTTCGGTGACTTCAGAAACCTCTGGAACGGTTCGAAGTATAGATTCAACACCTTCAACGCCTTCTGCTCCGCGCGCTATCAACCTTGCCATTTCAGCGGTTGCACCGCTACGTGAGTAATATAGAACTAGAACCTGTTTCATTGCTGCCTTTGATTGGGATTTGGATTAGAGCTAAACGTATATTTAAGAAATTGAGATAGATATACGATTACAAAATATCAATGATATTTTCTATAGGACGGCCAATCGCTGCCTTTCCATCCTTAATCACTATCGGACGTTCAATCAAAATCGGGTTACTTACCATCGCTTCAATCAGTTGTTCTCTCGTTAGGCTTTCATCAGCGAGATTATTATCTTTATAAGCCTGTTCGCCTTTACGCATCAACTCGCGAGGCTCAAGACCCAACATATCTAAAATCTCAGATATTGCATCACTATCCGGTGGCGTATCTAAATACTTAACGACATTTGCTTCAATGCCTTTTTCGCTAAGCAGTTCCATTGCCGCACGAGATTTAGAACATCGTGGATTGTGATAAATTGTAGTTGAGTCTGTCATAGCATCCTTTTTAAAAATTTATTCAATAAGATTTCCGTGACTAGTGTATCCAAGCGAAATCTAAACACAAATTGTTTTTAGTCTGTTTGCACGCATTCCTTTTCTATATCTCTCAAATCGAAGTTCTTCTACACAACAGAACATGAGCATACAAAACAATAATATAAAGTGCCTATAAGTAGGGGGGTGACTTTCTCTTTTATAATTAGCTTATTACTTGAATTCAAAAGAAAAATAAGTGAGGATTCTACACTATGAAAAAACCAATAATATTATGGGCTGCACTCAGTATTCTTCCTTTCTTTTCCGGCCAGGCATTAGAAAAAGTCAAAGACTTCTCTTTTAATGATATCGAAGGTAAAAGTCATAATTTCAGTGATTATCAAGGCAAATGGGTACTGGTGAATTATTGGGCAACGTATTGCCCCCCTTGTCATGCTGAAATTCCAGACATTGAACGTTTCGCTCAAGATAACAAAGATGATTTTATCGTTCTAGGCATGGATGCTGGTGGCAGCCAGATCAATGAGATTCTTTCCTTTAAAGAACAACTCAATATTAGCTACGATTTGATCCCAATACAGCAAAGCACCATGCTTTCTTTTGGCACCATAATTGGCATTCCGACAAGCTATATAGTTAACCCCAAAGGTGAAATCGTTGATAAGTATGTGGGTATCATCACTTATGACGACCTTGATTTTCACATAAATCCGCCGATTTATAAAAGTGCGAGCGCGGACAAAAAGACAATTGAACAAAGTTTTGATTCAAGTACGCCAAATCAATAAAACCCAAACAATAATAAAAAACAATAAAAACAATATGACCAATAACAAAAAAGCCCTCAGAAGAGGGCTTTTTTGTTATCTATAAACACTTATTAGCGTTTAGCTTAACTTCCGTTATTACTTCAAGCGGATAGTTTGGCCTGGGCTAATATTGTAAGGAGGCTGTAAGTTATTGATGCTGATAATATCTTTCCAGTACACACCTGTTTGACGCATAATTTCAAAAACCGTGTCGCCCTTCTTAACTACGTAGCTGCTTCCACCTGAACTAGATGTACCTGCAGTATTTGCGTAAGTTGCAGTATTCGTTGTTGCTGCACTACCACCAGAATACGTTGTTGGCGCGTATGGCTTATACGTTTTTTGCTGGTAGCTTCCTGTGTAAATACTCTTATTACTAGCCGTTACGTTTGTATTCGCTGCTGGCGCTGTAGTTTGTCCGCCAGATGCAGAACTGTAATCGTAATACTGTGTATTAGAGTTAGTTCCGTAACCTGCATAGTTAGTGTTTTGCTGTGGCTGAGCCGCTGGCTGCTGTACTTTGTTACGCGCTGCTGCTTGCTCACGGTTCCACTTGTCGATGTAATACTGCTGGTTATGTGTTGAAGTCTGAGTTCTTGGCTGAGCAACTGGTGCAGCAGGCTTTGCAGGCTTATAGGTATAAGTTGCTGGCGCCTTAGGCTGTGTTGCCGTTGCACCGCATGGTGCACACGTAGCAGATGTATTAGCACGTTGCTGACCGCCACCACGTACTTGTCCGCCACCAGCTACCTGATTGGCACGTGTACGTTGTCCGTAACCGCGAGTTTCGCCGGATGTTGAGTATCCGCCACTGCTTGTAGCTCCTGTGTCATACCCAGCTTGAGATGCACCCCTGTAGCTACTACAACCTGATGCCATTACAGCAACTAGTGAAGCAACTGCAACTAGTTTGATTTTACTGTCCATAATAAAATACCTTCGATTTCTATTTTAATTGATAGATTCCCACAACGATCGCTAACAGCCCTACTGTTAACCAGCCCAGCCACTCGATGTATTTAACAATGAGTGGTTCCATGCGAGGTCCTGCTTTGGCAACTAACAACGCCACTAAAAAGAAGCGTGCCCCTCTTCCGATTACAGATGCAATCACAAAAGGTAAAAATGCCATCGACAAAAGTCCTGCACTAATTGTGAAAAGTTTATAAGGTATTGGCGAGAAGCCAGCGACAAGAATTGCCCAGATGCCCCAACGGTCGAACAAGGATTTAACCTGCTCGAACTTATGCCCATAACCCCAATTTTCTATGAGCGGTCCCAACCACTCATAAGCCCATGTACCCAGTAAATAGCCAGCTATTCCACCGAGCACTGATGTAAATGTCGTCCATAATGCTAAACGCCACCATTCCGCAGGTTTTGAAAGCGTCATGGGGATCAACATTATATCCGGAGGAGGTAACGGCAGTAACGCCGATTCTAAAAAGCTTACAACCCCCAAATAATTTTTCGCATATTTATGCTGCGAATATTCAATTACTTTGTTATATATATTCGAAAACAGGTTCATTTTAAAGGATTTTTTTGGTTTTTTGTAATATTTCTTGAAATTAGCCTTAAAAACTGTGCTAACCGCCCGTTGTTAACCTGTAAACAGTTAACCACCTACCAATGGAACAAAGATCACCGACTCATGATTTTCGACGGAATAATTCGTTTCATTGTTACGGGTCACTACCTGCAATTTTTGTTCACTATTTTGTGCCCCGACGGGAATTATCATGCGACCCCCTATTTTCAACTGCTGAATTAATGCAGAAGGAATCTCATCTGGCGCTGCTGTAACCATAATCGCATCATAAGGCGCCGCTTCTTCCCATCCCCAACTTCCATCACCGAGGTGTGTACGAATATTTCGATAACCTAACTTGTATAGTAAGTCTCTTGCATTGCGATGAAGTTCAGTCACAACTTCAACTGTGTGCAAATTTTTTACTAAACCACCCAATACAGCGGCTTGATAACCCGAACCTGTCCCCACTTCTAACACATTCTCTAATGATTCAGATTGCATGATTAATTCTGTCATGCGCGCAACAATAAAAGGCTGTGAAATCGTTTGTCCATGGCCGATGGGAAATGACGCATCCTCGTATGAACGACTCGCCATCGCCTCATCCACAAATAAATGACGCGGTACAAGACGCATCACACGCAATACATCAGAATTCACGATGCCTTTATCTTGCAAGCGATCTATTAATCGGTCACGAGTACGTTGGGATGTCATACCAACGCCCTGGATATCTAGCTCATTGATTTTGTCACCCCCCCACTTTGGAGCCATTTTTGCATATCATCTATAGCAGAATAACGTGTTAGATCTATATGTATAGGTGTTACAGAAACATAACCCTGCTGTACCGCGTAAAAATCTGTTCCATCACCCGCATCTGCTTCAGTACCGACAGGTCCTATCCAGAAAATTTCTCGACCACGCGGGTCTTTTTCTTTGACTACAGGCTCGGCTTTATGGCGCTTTCCAAGTCTTGTAGCTTTGAATCCTTTGATTTCATTCCACGGCAAGTCGGGAACATTAACATTGAGTATGCTCGCCGCATTATCTGAATCACTTAATCTCAGCGCTGGCATATCCTTTAGCAATTGAAGCACCGCTTGTATCGCAGAATCGTAATGCAGTGCTTTGTAATTACCCATCGACACTGCTATGGATGGTAATCCTAAATTTCTACCTTCCATTGCGGCTGCTACTGTTCCTGAATAAATAACATCATCTCCCATATTGGGGCCAGAGTTTATTCCTGATATCACAATATCAGGCTCTTTATCCGGGTATAGGCCCGTTAATGCCAAATGGACACAATCAGTAGGTGTACCGTTGATGCTATAAAAATTTTTGCCGCGCTCTGTAAGGCGAAGCGGTGATTCTAACGAGAGTGAATTACTTGCACCACTTCGGTCTCTGTCGGGTGCAATTGTCAGCACATCAGCAATTTCTGATAACTTATCACGCAACAAATTTATCCCGGGCGCGATAAAGCCGTCATCATTACTTAATAGTATTTCCATAAAATTTCCATAAAACACTCATAAAATGATAATCTCAACTATTGATATTAACCATTTATAGTCATCACTACTCACCGTGTCTAATTTTGATAAGAAAACACTAAAAGACCTTAAAAAGCAGCTAGCTGAAAAGAACCGAGCCGAAAAGGAGGCTACACAAAAGCGCCTTAAACAACAAGTAGAAGATCAATATGATCAAAATTTCTTTTCAGACGCAATGCAAGGCGTAACACCACTTACAGATGACAAAGCTTATCATGAAGTTGAAAGACCAAAAGCAAAAGTCCGCCCAGCGGATGAAGACTTCGAAGAACTTTTTATCCACGACCCTCTTTCAGACGAACTTGAAGTGGAAGATGTTCAAATGGAAGGCGTTTTAAGCTTCTGTAGAGAAGGCATACAGAATAACGTTTTCAAAAAACTGCGCAGTGGAAATTACCGTATTTCTGATGAACTCGATTTACATGGATCTAGCATTAAACAAGCAAAAATGATCCTGGTTTATTATCTGCAAGAAGCCGTTCAGTTTGAAGGCTGCTGCATACGAATTGTACACGGTAAAGGTAATCGATCGGGCGATAAAAAACCTGTTTTAAAAACTCAGGTTAATCATTGGCTGAGTGAGCATGAGAGAGTACTCGCATTTCATTCCTGCAAACCTAAAGATGGTGGAACCGGCGCTGTTTACGTCTTGTTAAAACGATAACACTCAAAACAATAATGCTTTAATAATATTAAGGTCACCCCCCTACTTTGGGGCCTTTTTTCTTCATAGCGAATAATTGCCACAAAAAAAATAATAAAAAAAGGACGCCGTAGCGTCCTTTCTCAATCAAATAATAAAATTATTTCAGATTATCATTTAACTTCATCAGTCGTGTTATCCAAGTCAAATGGATCTGCTTTAATGTTGTCATGCGGATGAGCCATATTTTTAGCTTGCTGTCCTGCAATAACTTTCTTATTCAGTCTACGATATAAGAACCAGTCAACACTTAAGAAGCGACCTGCTCCCATGAAGAATAAAGTGAGTAGCATCAAGAAATAAACAACTGTCTTGCTGAAATCCGAACTGCTCATATCAGTATAACCATGAGTCATTAGCATTTCTTTCAACGTTGCTACAATGTCTTGACCATTGAGTGCCATGAGTGCAGTCAATACAATTAAGGCCAATAACGGAATTGATACCCAGCGAACAGCAAAACCAATCAATAACAAGAATGCACCGATAATTTCCAACCAACCGATTGAGCTAGTTAAAACACCTGACAAGGCATCACCAATAAATGGAACTTTAGCCAAACCGGCAGTCGTCGCCTGATGAATAGGGTTATCTGTATTGAACCAGGTTAACGGGTTATACCAAACAGTATCGTCTGCGGTAAACAAACCCAACTTTCTGCTACCCGACACCCAAAGCAAAGGCGCTAAGAATAATCGAAGTAGTAATGGGGGTAAGAAATCTAAGCCTCGCAGCCATCCAAAGCTGAAAAAACCGAGTAAAAACTTAGTCATAGAAGACACTCTCCTTATTAGGTAATAATGTCTATTTGACTGTTTTCTACTCGGTATTGCAAGCTAAATCTCTGATGTTTTTCAAGCCAACACCTAGGAATTCAAGCAATAACATATTGATTTATTTCCAGAAAGGCTTGTTAATTTCGCAATCAACATCGGCACGATTTAATCCTATATCTTCCAGCATTCTGTCATCAAGCTTTGCTAGATGTTTGCGTTGTTGAATACGCTGATTCCAGATAGTAAGCGTCTTAAATAAATTCTTTGAAGGTTGAATTACAGCTTCTTCACAGCTGGGTAGACACTGCGATAGATGATTATTATGATTTGCGTGTGTGTATACAGTCATGACATGTCTCCTTATATTTGTAATGCATTTCTAAGCAATCTTGTTTATAAATGGAGACCCTGCAAGCAAGGTCTCCGTTATGATTTACCCCCTACAGGTAAGACCATGAATGTATTTAACGCTTCAGCGAAAAAACTATCCAATCGTTTAATCAAAACCCTGCTATCAGGATTTCAGATTGTGCATTTATCATTAGGTATTTTTAATCATTATTAGAATTGCTCATCATTAGAATTGTTCATCGCTCAAAATGATGACATCATCTTTCACATGGAACTCTATCAACTCAGAACTTTTGTCACCGTTGCAGATACTGGCAATCTCACACAGGCAGCCGAACGCCTGTTCACTAGTCAGCCTGCTGTCAGTGCGCATATAAAAGCGCTGGAAGAAGAGCTTGAAGTCAAACTCTTTGATCGAACCCCGAAAGGTATGCGACTTACAGAGAGCGGGACGTCGCTACGAGATAAAGCACAATTAGTGATTAATGCAGGCAACGAGTTAAAGCTGGCAGCAAAAACACTTCAGGGAGAAATTACGGGGCAAGCCAAGGTCGGATTAAACACGGATGCCGAATATCTGCTTCTTGCAAAATGGCACAACGCGTTGATGTCTGAATACCCAAATCTTAAAATTCAGCTAACCCAAGGCACATCAATAGACCTGGTTCAAAAGGTGGGCAAAGGACAGCTTGATGTCAGCTTTTTTTCGGGAGATATTCCTTACGACAAAGTCAGTTATGTTGAGTTATGTGATACGCACGCCGTAATAGCCGCCGCACCTAAGTGGAAAGACAAACTAAAACGTGCTGGACGAGAAGAGCTGGCTCAGCTGCCGTGGATTTACCCTGAGCCTTTATGCATTTATCACAGATTTCTCAATCTTATTTTTTCTGATACCAAAGTACAGCCTGCATGGGCAACGTCTAGTGCGACTGAAGATTCCACAATCGCATTATTACGCTCTGGGATTGGTCTAGCCTTTATTCGCAATGATGAAGCCGATGCTCTATTGAAAAAAGGTGAAATTGTTGTGTGGCCGGGCGAATCATTCACACTGCCATTGAGAATGGCCTATTTAGAATCTCGCAAAGAAGACCCCGTGATCAAAGCGCTACTAGAAATCATTGTTAGAAAATTCGAAAAACATAAGAAATAAATGATCTCGTTCATTAATTTCTAAAATCTACTTTTGAACCCACACAAACAGTTGAGTTCAACTACAATTGAATCAGTTAAATTAGATCAATTCATTTTCAGGGAATAAATATGTCGAAGCAAAAAGTATCCTTTCTAGGTTTAGGAGCCATGGGTTACCCAATGGCGGGATTTCTCGTAAAAAAGGGTTATGAGGTGACTGTTTTTAATCGTACTACGGCAAAAGCCGAAAAATGGGCTGATGAATACTCGTCTAATGAAAACCCAGCAAAATTTGCTGCAACCCCGGAAGAAGCTGTAGCAGATGCCGACATCGTTTTCACTTGCCTGGGCAACGATAATGACGTCAGAGAAGTATTCACAAAAATATTCGCTAGCGCTAAAACCGGAGCGCTGTTAGTTGACCATACAACAACTTCCCCAAGCCTCGCTCAAGAATTATATGCTGAAGCCCAAAAACACAATATGGAATTCCTTGATGCACCCGTATCTGGCGGCCAGGCAGGTGCAGAACAAGGGATTCTTACAATTATGGCTGGTGGCGATCAAACAAGCTTTGATAACGCTTTAGATGCAATGAATAGTTATGCCAAAGCGACCACTCTGATCGGCTCTTCAGGTAAAGGGCAAGCCCTAAAAATGGTAAATCAGCTCTGCATAACCGGTATTTTACAGGGATTAAGTGAAGCCTGGAGCATGGCTAAAGCGGTTGATATCGATGCTAAAATGATGGTTGATGTACTACAACATGGCGCCGCAGGTTCCTGGCAGATGGTGAATAGAACAGAGACAGCTATGAACAACGAATTCGATTTTGGTTTTGCTATTGACTGGATGCGTAAAGACTTGGCCATTTGCTTTGATGAAGCAGAAAAACTCGGCGTCGATTTACCCCTTGCAAAACAGGTGGATGAAAAATACGCAGAACTGCAGGATCGAGGCTATTCTCGATCTGACACTTCTGTGCTTGTTAAGCAATTTGATAACGAAAAAAGATGACGAAAAGCGATGAAAACTTATTCAGGTAACTGCCATTGCGGTAACGTGAGCTTTTTTTTTGAACACACAGAAGAGATCACTGCTGGTTTACGTTGTAACTGTTCCTTTTGCAAACGCAGGGGCGCACTAATGACAAATTTTGTCATTCCACCAGATGCATTTCATATCGAGTTAAAAAACCCGGAGAATCTTGGACTATACGAGTTTGATGACAAAGTTGGTCATCATTTCTTCTGCAAGGAGTGTGGCATTTACCCATTCCATCAAACAGTGAGAATGCCTGACCATTATCGTGCCAATCTGGGGTGTATTGATGAGATTGATACTGACAATATCGATGCCGCAGTATTTGATGGAAAAGACCTATAGCATCTGCCTGAAAGTGAGGTTAATTCTTGGCTCGTGAACTTTTGTCGTTTTGGGTAGAGAATGCAACCAGTGCTGCTGAGTCCCACCTTTCATCAGCAAAAGACTTCCTTCTTCAAGCTCAAGTGAAACAGTTTCTCTGCTTTGCTTGTGCTTGAAAGAAAACTTTCGTTTTGCACCTAAACTTAAAGAAGCAATTACCGAATTTTTACCCAATTCTTTTTCATTATCGCTATGCCAGGATAGTCCTTCAGCGCCAGTATGGTAGAGATTGAGCAAGCAGGAATTAAAAACGGCGTTTGTGTGTTTTTCAACGATCTGCTTCAATTGTAATAACTCAGCAGTCCACACATGTGCTTGCTTGGTAGTATTTGAATATGTATAGCTGTATGGTTTATCGCCATACCACGCGATTTTTCTATCAGTGATTATATGTTTACCATGAATAACCACTTCATCATTTTTCCAGGCGATATTTTGCAATAAATCCAAGCGGATTTGTTTGGCGAAATCGTACTCTAAAATACCGCCATAATAATAAACATCCCCATCATAAGGCAGGATATTCAGATCAGCATCAAAACCAAATAAATCCATTCTTACGTCTTGTCGTTTTTGCTATTTGCAATCTGGGCAGCTTCCCATCCAAGCATGGCTGATTTTCTCTCCTGCCCCCACATGTAACCACCAGATACCCCACTCGCTCTGATAACACGATGACAAGGAATTAAAAAGGCAACAGGATTACTCCCGATCGCAGTGCCCACCGCTCTGGATGCTTTAGGACGTTTAATAATGTCGGCAACATTACCGTAGGTATTTAGTTGGCCTAAAGGAATCTTTAATAGCGCTTCCCATACATTTAACTGGAACTCGGACCCTTTAATATGCAGATTTATCATCCCCTTATTGATTGAGTCAGGCCCACTGTTATATGAATCAAACTTACCAAAATTGACAACGTGTGAATGGAGTTCTTTTTCGGCTTCTTTGAAAGTAGCTTGAGGAAATCGCTGGAGCAATTCCTCAAACGTCTTTCTTTTTTCCTCAGCAACAAACCCCATATAACAAATTCCTTTTTCTGTTGAAGCAACCAACACCAACCCAAAAACACTTTGCACATATTGATAATAGATTGTGAGTGACTCGCCTCCCTTTTTGTATTCGCCGGGTGTCATTCCTTCAATTTTTATAAATAAATCATGCAATCGTCCTGTACCAGACAAGCCAGTTTCTTCTGACACTTCTAATAAAGTAGATTGGCTCTCTTTGAGAATCTGTTTGGCATAATTAATACTAGTGTACTGAAGAAATTGCTTAGGACTAATACCCGCCCAATCAGTAAATAAGCGCTGGAAGTGGAAAGGACTCAAGTGAACGTGTGTAGCGATTTCATCCAAACTGGGCTGTTGCTGAAAGTTTTCTTTGATAAATAAAATAGCAGTTTCGATGCGCTCGTAATCTCGACTATCTGTATTTTGTTGAATGTTACTCATGATGACTACAATCCTGTCTGATTAAGAACATCATAGGTTTTATAGCAAAGAAACAAAACCCGAAACTTGCTAATCCATCAGTGAATTTTAGAATGAATACACCCCCCTACTTTGAGCGGTTTTTTTAGATAGTTTTCCAGTTCTTGATTATTCCTATATACTCCACGATCTTATACACCTAGATTGTTAAAACATATATTCTGAAAATATGACCACTAACTTCATACTAGAATAACAGTCAAATCAGTATTCTACCTCACAGATCATTTGCTTCTATCGCCTAATCCTTTATGAAAATTTTTAAATCACTTCTGTTCTGGTTATTTTTTGTTACCCCGATGACTTTGGGAACACTTTATTACCTCAAAGTAGCAAGCCCTCAGTATGAAGCGAATGCGCACTTTACCATTGAAAAACAAGGTCAGGGGCAATCAGATCCTTTAGGTGCTCTAACAGGACTTCCTGGAAGCGTATCATCGACAAGAGATGCTTTGATCGTTAAAGACTTTATAGAATCCAGAGAAGTCATCGAACGTACCAAGCAATATTTTGACATTAATAAGCTCTATGCACGTGAAGATAAAGACTTCCTGTCCCGATTAGAACAAGACTCCAGCATTGAGGATATTGTTGAGTACTGGCAAAAAAAGGTAAATGTAGAATTTGATACCACTTCTGGAATAGTGGATTTAAAGGTCACTGCATTTGAGCCTGAGTCTGCAGTAAAAGTGATTAAGGCTATTTTAACGGCCAGTGAAGATCTGGTTAATACCTTATCTGAAAAATCCCGTCAGGATAGTTTAAAATTCGCACGACAAGAATTAAAGAAAGCTGAAACAAAACTAAAAAACGCGCGTACAGATGTCAGAACATTTCGTGAGAAAGAACAGGCACTTAGCCCAGAACAATCTGCGGAATCGAAACTCAAATTGGTAGAAGAATTAGAAGCCGAGCGTGCTCGTGCAGAAGCGGATTTACGCAGCCTCAGACTCGAATTTCCTGACACATCCAGAAAGATTATAGAAGCCAAAAACAAAGTTTTCTCCCTGAAAAAACAGGTAAATATTGAACGCATCAGAAGTACAAGAATCACTGATAGCACCGATGCAAAGACCATGAGCTCGATAATTTCAAAGCATGAAGAATTATTAACAGAACAAGGCTTCGCAGAAAAATCTTATGAGGCCGCTCTTTTAAATCTTGAACAATCTCGCATTGATGCTACACAACAACATCGTTATTTAATTGTTATTGTACAACCTAAACTACCTGAGGAGCCCTCTAAACCAAAAGCACCGGATGATTTTATTATCCTCTTTTTGGCCTGCCTTTTGTTCTGGGGATTATCAGGATTAATCATATCCTCCATTAGAGATCATGCTGGGTGGATGTAATGAAAGACAAGATTACACACATTTTAATCTAAACATTGCTATGGAATTTTTAAACGCATTAAACGTACAAGGTAGAGTAATTTCTGCACTCACTTTGCGTGAAACACGAGCTAGATACGGCAATAGCAAACTTGGTTTCTTTTGGGCGTTATTTGAGCCTT
Organism: Cocleimonas sp. KMM 6892; assembly: GCF_035798195.1. NCBI lineage: Bacteria > Pseudomonadati > Pseudomonadota > Gammaproteobacteria > Thiotrichales > Thiotrichaceae > Cocleimonas > Cocleimonas sp. KMM 6892. The sequence goes on from NZ_JAPFBV010000003.1 coordinate 146,078, forward strand.
TTGCACATGTTGTCGTATTTATCGGTATTTTCTCAGCCCTTGATAGAGCAACTCCGTTAGGAGATAGCATGGGACTATTTATTCTTACAGGCATTATTCCCTGGTTACTCTATAGCAATATAGTTAGCAATGTCATGTCAGGTTTAAGCACAAACAAAGCATTGCTTGGATATCCGCAAGTGATGCCTATAGACATCACCATTTCTCGAGTAGCTCTAGAATTTTCGACATTATTTTTAGTAATGCTGTTCTTTTTAGCTATCGCACACTATATGGGCATTAGAATAAGGATAGACAGTTTTCTAGAGATGATGAAACCAACAGGATTAATCATTCTCTTTGGTACTGGTATAGGTTTGATTAATGCAGCTATTATCCCTCACTACCCCTCTTACTCAAGTATATTCAATGCCTTTTCCCGACCTTTATACTTTATTTCAGGAATATTTTTTACAGCTAATTTTCTTTCACCAGAAGTATTCGATTTTGTAGATTTCAACCCACTGATTCATTTAATAGAGTGGTTCAGGTCAGGCTTCTACCCTAGCTTTGAAAGTGATTTGTATGATCCAGAATATGCAGTTTTTATCTGTGTAGGAATATTCACCCTTGGCTTACTCGTCGAAAGATTAAGTAGTAAAAAGGCTCGACAAGTATGATTGAGTTTCGAAATGTAAATAAAGCTTACGATATGGCTAATGGCCAGAATATCGTTCTTAAAAATGTTAACTTCAAGTTTCCTGAAAGAAAAAACATTGGTGTATTAGGGGTAAATGGGGCTGGTAAATCCACTCTCCTAAGATTAATTGCAGGAAGTGAATACCCAGATAGCGGTAGAATAATCCGAAAAGGAAGATATTCATGGCCTTTGGGGTTTACAGGTTCATTTCACCCCTCCCTTACTGGTATTGAAAACCTGCGTTTCGCCTGCAGGATTTATAACGCAGATATAAAGTACGTCACTGAGTATGTGAAGGATTTTTCTGAGATTGGCGATTATATCCATGAACCGATTAAAACGTATTCATCGGGCATGCGTTCTCGCCTGGCATTTGCTTTGAGTATGGCAATAGACTTTGAAGTGTATTTGGTTGATGAAATCATGGGGGTTGGAGATCAGGGCTTCCAGCAAAAATGTAAAGAAGCTTTTGCTGCTAAAAGAGAAAACTCAAGCATCATTATGGTTTCGCATAGCATGGCAACCATCAAAGAATACAGCGATGTCGCACTTCTACTGACTGGCGATAATTTAGAAATTCATGACGATGTAGATCACGCTATTGAACTCTATAATGTTTTAACAACCGCTTCTACCTAAGGAAGCAACTGCTGGGGCAGTCCTTTAGTCTGCAACAACGCAGCTATATCCATACTCAGAGCAATCGACACATGTACTGCGACACCTCCCCAGATGGATCGAGAATGCAAGGCTAAGACACCCAAAAACAATCCAAAGAATATTGCACCACTCGCTTCCAACCAAGGTTTTGAGAGATGTATCATCATATAAGGCACAATCATCACGAAAATAGCGTTCACGCCAAACGCCGGTCGGCAGGCTTGTATGATAAAACCACGAAAGAAAAATTCTACACAGACAAACTGAAGTAAATACAAGATTTCCCATGCGACCAAATCAAACCAGCTTCTATGAGCAAGCTTATAAAAAGGGTAATGATTAGTAAAATCATCCCGAAAGCTTACGATTACAACAAAGGAAAGGATCGGTGCTGCAAGCAATACATACCATTTAATATCCCGTCTTAATCGTCCCACTCCAAGCCCATAATTCGTCAAGGGCTCTTTTAATAAATATTTAATCGTCACAACAGGTATCAATACAAAAGCAACTAAATGCCATATAGCCCACCACGCTTGTGTCACCAACGGAAAGAATGTTTGTCGACGCAACTCCAGCACTTTTGCTGCTGGATTATCTGAAAACTGATCAAACCATAAATTCAATGTCGCATAGAAAGCCGTATTAAATTTAAGGTAATGTAATAACAAAATACAAAACGCAACGACCACTAGAACGATTGCAGGTCTTTTGTCCCAGGCGACAGAATTAACAGGGGCAATCTTTTCAGTTGATCCTTTACCCCCCTCTTTTGAAAAGGATTGCTTATGAATAGACAGTAAAAGATTCAGGAAATTTTCAATTAACTTCATTTTGTCATTGTATCCGAAAATACCCGTATAAAATTAATCATAAGTATCAATTTTGTTATCTATTAGTATTTAATGATATACTACAATACAAATTATATTTAACCTTCAAAGGGCACATTATGGAAATCGAAGTAGAAGGCAAAACAATACAACTTAGCGAAGCAGGCTGGTTAGAAGAGCTTAGCGAGTGGTCCGAAGCCATTGCAGAAAAGATTGCAACAGAAGTGGAAGGTATCGACGAGCTTACTCCCGAACACTGGGACATCATTAACCTCACTCGTAAAGCATTTTACGATAACGGTCAGGTTGCTGAACCACGTAAATTTATGAAAATGATGAAAGAAGAGTTTGGTAAAGATCGTTCATCAAATAAGTATATTTTTAGCTTTTTCCCTAAAGGTGGATTGATTAAATCAGCCAATAAAGTAGCTGGGTTACCAAGACCTAAAGGTTGTAGTTAACTCTAACTAGTATATTCAACCCTAAGAGTTAAAAAAAGATTCAAATAGCCAGTCGTTGAAAAACCACTGGCTTTTTTAGTGGTGTTAATTTGCTATGATACTTTTATTTTATAGAAGTTAAGCATGTCAGCAGAAATAGAATCTCTAAAACTTAAATTACGCGAGTTTGCCGAAGAGCGTGACTGGGATCAATTCCACTCACCGAAGAATTTTTCTATGGCAATGATTGTTGAATGCGCCGAATTAGTTGAACATTTTCAATGGCTGACGGACGAACAAAGCAAAAATCTTTCTACCGAAACCCTGGATGAAGTAAGTCTGGAAATGGCTGATATTTTTATTTACCTGATTCGACTAGCAGATAAATTAGATGTGGATCTTGTAAAAACCGCGAAACGAAAAATGATTCTGAATGCTGAAAAGTATCCTATTGAAAAGTCTAAAGGCTTAGCAACTAAATATAACAAATTATAAAAATATTTCCTTCACTACATAGCCATAAAGTTTCAGGATATCTTATTATTCACCACCTTAGTCAACCCTTCTACAATAACTGCAGAGTTACGCAAGCGCCATTTACCTAGCAACTTAACCATATTGGAATAGTTTGATCCTGATTTATGAAAATCGTAGACGGAAATCCATCGATGTAGCATCTGATAAAGAAACACAAAAAGAAAAAAGTCCCTTGCTTTTTGCTCTTTAGGATACTCATACGCATCAAGAACGAGGTTAAATATTTCCCATAAATCTGGCGACTTACGCATATCCGCTTTGGTAAGCATGTTGAAGTAGTTTATGCATATATAATTTAACATTTGAGCCATATCATCTGCAATTGGGGCCGAATTCGCTCCCCCAATATCAATACCAACCACATGGTTTTCATTAATTATTATATTACTGAGATTCAAATCCCCATGTAAATCCGCATGTAAAACTTTATAGTCATAAAAGCAATTCGCATAGCGGTTTAAAGCTTTAAACCCAGCTATGAATATCGGATTCTTTTTGCATAACTCTTCCGTGTGCAGTTTTTCACAGTGTGATTCGATATTAGTTGAGTAACGCAAGTTATCAACAATGCTGAGCTTTAGATTAGCATGCTCATGATAATATCGAAGCCATTGGTAGCCGACTTTAATGTTATTTTGTATTGGGCCCTTTCTTAAACAATTTTCCCAGAGAATTTCTCTTAAATTCTTACCTGAAATCCATTCCATCAGAAAACAGTTATCATCCTGAAAAAAACCATAAGCTTCAGGTACACGATATTTTCCGTTGTCTATGTTAATAGCCAAAGAGAAACGCTCAATAGCAGCGAAATGGTGCCTGCTTCTTGGGCTTTGATCATTACGATATACTTTTAAAGCGACGTCTTTTGGAAAATCTTTACTGGAAAATCTATAGACAATTGCTTCAGTAGAATTAATTTCAGGGTGATTTATTTCCCAATCCTGTGCCTTGGTTTTTTCTCTAAGATAACTAATTATTTTGTTTTTTAATGTTTCAGTTATCATATTTTAGTTACAGACAAATAATAACTCAGGATATCTTAATTAGGCTTCAACAAATAGAATTGATAAACTTTATTTATTAGCCAAGCCTTCAAGCAATGATTTATTTCTTAACTTCTGTCTTTCTAAAGTAGTTCGATTAGCAATAAATATACTCTTAAGTGTTTCTACTGATTCATCAAAATCATCATTGATCACAACATAATCAAATTCCGGATAATGCTGTATGTCATCAACGGATTGCCCCAATCGTTTAGCAATCACATCGTCGCTATCTGTTCCTCTTCCTCGTAAACGCTTTTCTAGCTCTTCTTTGGATGGAGGTAAAATAAAAATAGATAAACAACCGGGCATTAAGTCTCTGACTTGTTGTGCTCCCTGCCAATCAATTTCCAGAATGACATCAACACCTTTATTGAGAATTTCATCTACTGATTTTTTAGCCGTTCCGTAATGATTACCAAACACATTTGCGTGCTCCAAGAAATCACCATTATGTACACCATTGAGGAAGGTATCAGCATCGATAAAATGATAATGTTTGCCATCAATCTCGCCTTCACGGGCTTTACGAGTTGTATGAGAAACGGCCATTTCAGCACCTTCCAACGTTTCCAATAACTTGGTTATCAAACTGGTTTTCCCTGCTCCCGAAGGTGCGGAAATAATGTATAGTGTTCCCGTACTCATTTACCACTCTCAAAATTAATTATTATGTCGTCTAAGAATCGTATTATCACTGTCCCAGCTTTTTCTGACAACTATATCTGGCTTATTTGTGATGAAAACCAACAATACGCCGCGATCGTCGATCCAGGAGATGCAACTCCTGTCATTAAAGCCTTGGAAAAAGACAAAATTCAACCCGTCGCTATTCTCATTACTCACTTTCATGCAGATCATGTTGGTGGTATCGGCAAACTACTGGAAAAATACCCAAATCTGTCGGTATATGGCCCCGCGAGCGAACGCATCCCGCATATTACTCACCCACTTCAAGGTGGTGAAACAATACACATAGACCAAATTAACACCGGTTTTCAGGTGATGAATGTACACGGCCATACTGCTGGACATATCGCTTATTACACCCATGAAGATAGCGCAGATCAAACTGGTGAAGGACGTCTCTTTTGTGGAGACACCTTATTTGCCGCAGGCTGTGGACGAGTGTTCAACGGGACAAAAAAAGACCTTCATGATTCTTTAGAAAAAATATCAAAACTACCTGAAAACACACTGATTTACTGTGCTCATGAATATACGTTAGATAACATCGGTTTTGCCAAATGGGTAGAACCAGATAACGAAAAACTTATTTCACGAGAAAGTGATGCAATAGCCTTAAGAGAAAACGGCGAGACGACTGTTCCGTCGCGACTCTCGTTAGAATTAGAAACAAATCCGTTTCTTCGAACACATTTACCCAAAGTCGTTAAAAGAGTTTCTGAATTTGCCGGAAAACCCTTAGAAAACTCTACAGAAGTATTTACCGCAATGCGTACCTGGAAAGATACAGAATACGATTAATAACCTTTTAACGATTGGTCACCCCCCTACTTATAGGGGGTTATTTCATTAAGCCATTAAGCATAGTCCCTTTGTCAGGACTAACCAGATACTCAGTATTGTTTTTACCCATCAACTGATAAGCACAACCAAGACCTTAAAATTAAGTATCAAACTCAATTTTACTATGGCTACCATCACAATAAGGTTTGTTAGCAGAAGCACCACAACGACATAAGGCAGTCATACCTTCTTTCGTAACCTCTTCCCCATCGGGCATGGTTATTGTTAAATTTCCTTCCACTAGTAATGGGCCACCTTTGGTTACTTTCACTTTCGTAGCAGTATCTTTATCTTGCGTGTTCATTTGCGTGGAGATCTCCTTTTTTTGTTGTATCGATAGTGCCCCAGATGGACACTTCCCTACTTGTGCGACAACCTCATCTTCTGAACTGCCATCCAAGGTTACCCATGGTCTATTATTGGGGTTAAAGACCTGAGGTAATTGATGAAAACATATTTTAGAATGCGAACATTTAGCTGGTTGCCAGACCACAGTAATATTATCCGTAGAATAATGTTTAATAACTTCTGACATAAATTTCTCCTCAAGACATGGTGAGTAAATCACAAAATATCAAAACAACTACCGAACGATCGCTGTATACACATAATTACTGGACGTTTCTTGCGTATAAGGGTTAGGAAACGAAACCAAATGAGACCTAACATCAGCAAAAACACTTTCAAGTAACTGAATAAAGTTGTCACTCGCTTTAACGTCCGACCAAAGTGCAAATACACCACCCTGATTTATTTTATTGGCTAAAGAAGACAAACCCTTGCTGGTATAAAAGGAAGCATTCCCCGAGGATAACAAAAAGCTGGGCGAATGATCGATATCCAATAATACAGCATCTACTTTTTGATCCTGATTAGCTTTACCAAAGCCCTGAGTATCTGCACTCGCAATAGCGAAGAAATCTCCCAACACCAACTCACAACGAGAATCAGCCATGAGTTCCTCGCCTAAAGGCACCAAACCTTTTTGATGCCATTCAATCACCGGCGGCATCACATCGATCACTTTCAAAGTTGCAACAGAAGTATGCTCTAGCGCCGCTGCTGCCGTATAACCGAGCCCCAAACCGCCGACGATGACATCTAGTGGTTTATTATCAAACTTACCGCCAAGCGCGGCTAAACCAAGGTGAGAGAGTTGTAATTCTGCTTCAACAAACAGACTCGACATCAAAAACTCTTCATTCATCTTAACTTCGTAAATGAGTTTATTTTCCAGACGAGGCTCTGAACGCTTTCTTAAGCTTATTTCGCCAAGCGGCGTATGTTGAAAATCGAGTTCTTCAAAGATAAGAGACAAAGTTAAATCCTAATGCTTAATAGGCTTTCATTATTTGCGCTCTATGCACTTATCGCAAGTAAATACGTGTGAATAAAAAAATCCTATGCTAATTCCAGTCATCCAATCCATAATTTTCTAGAATTGTTTTAAGCTCTCCTGACGCTCTTAGCCTTCTTAAACCTGCATCAAATATCTCTGTGTATTCTTTTGCTCGAGGGTTTTCAGGGGAAAAAGCAATATACATTGATTCACTATTCAAACAGCCCGCTTTTCTGAAATTAGAAGTCTTTCCCGTTTCTTTAATGTGATAATCCAATGTGTACTGCTCATCTAAAATCGCAGTAATACGACCCATGGCAAGCTTATTGAAATTCATATCAATCCAGTTAGTTTGATAGGATGGCTGAACTAATAAGCTATTATCTTTATGTTTATCAATATAGTCCTGAACTTCAGCACTCACGACATTACCTTCAAGATAACCCAGAGTCACTTTCTCTAAAGAATCCACCCCTGAATAATTCCATTTACTCCCTGCTAAAGTATAAAAACACCACTTGAGCTCACCGATACTCTCCTCGGGAAACATCAAACCTGGGGCTTCTTTCTTTCCCGGAGATAAAAGAGCATCAAGCCTTCCCGCGGTTGCTTCGGTAATAGCTCTAGCCCAAGGCATAAAAAGGTAGTCAAACTTAATGCCCTGTTTATTGAAAATCAGATTGATTATGTCGAGTTCATAGCCAGGTCTTTTCGAGTGAGGTATTTCAGAATGGTCGTCTTCCATACAAGAGTAAGGACACCAATCATCAAAATTGACTCTGATAGTTTCAGCAGCGGCAGGGGTAATAGAACTTGATAAAAAAAGCGATGTCATAAAAACTAGTTTCATCATCGATATTTGCATTACTTATTAGCGTCCCTTAAATGGCTTGTTTATTCGTTTCTTTTTATTTATTAGATGATACAGCACACAAATCGAAAGCGGAAATCATAACGCTGACCTGAATTTACATCTATTTATCAAATACCTAGTAACATGCAAATTTAGCAAGATTTAAATCGTTCTAATAGTGATATCAATGTTTAACAAAGTCTTCTCTGTATTAAGCTATTTCAAGCGTTTTACATTTACCATTTTCAAGCCCATCTATCGTCCAGGAACCCACCCGATATCGAATTAAACGTAATGTTGGATAACCTATTGCTGCTGTCATCCGTCTAACCTGTCGATTTCTACCTTCACTAATGGTAATTTCCAACCAGCTATCCGGAATGGTCTTACGAACACGTACTGGCGGATCTCGTTCCCACAATAAATAAGGCTCTGGAATAATTTTGATTTTTGCTGGCATGGTCATGCCATCTTTAAGCTCTACGCCTTCACGTAGTTTATCTAGGTCAGACTGCTCCGGCTCTCCTTCTACCTGCACCCAATAGGTTTTAGACATTTTATGTTTTGGGCTGGCGATTCGGTTTTGAAGTTTTCCATCATCGGTTAACACCAATAAACCTTCACTATCACGATCAAGACGTCCTGCGGCATAAACACCTTTTTCTTTGATGTAATCAGCCAGAGTCGCACGCCCTTCACTATCAGTAAATTGGGTTAAAACACCGAAGGGTTTATTGAATAGAATTATTTTTGACATAAAGATAAACTAACACACAAAGCTAAAAAATATTTAAGAGACTACTTTAACCACTATGTCACAAATAACAACACTAAGCCGCATAAGAAAAATATTCACAGCTAAGCCGCTATACATAATTTTCAGCGGACTATTTCTTAGTGCTTGTAGCGTTACTTCCCCAAAAATGAACGAGCCCCTGAAGGCTAAATCAAGTTCAGAATTATCAGCATTAGGTTCAGAATCAAAAAACCAACGATCTGATGAGCTTTCTTTGTTTATGGCATTTTCAGGTGGCGGAACCCGTTCTGCAGCATTGTCATACGGCGTTCTAAAAAAATTACGTGACACTAAAATCAACATCGGCAACAAACAACGCCGCTTACTGGATGAAGTCGACATGATTTCATCGGTATCTGGCGGAAGTTTCACCTCAGCGTATTATGGCTTATTTGGCGATGGTATTTTCAAAGACTTTGAGAAGAAGGTGCTTAAGAGAAAAATCCAGACCGAATTACTCAATCTTTCATTATTTAGCCCTAAATCCTGGATTCGATTAGCGCCGGCGCTGTTTGAACGCAGCGATCTAGCCGCAGAATATTATCACCAGACAATTTTCAAAAAGAAACATTTTGGCGATATGCGCCCCGATGCTCCTTTTATTGTTATCAATGCGACAGACTTATCATTGGGCCAAGGCTTTTCTTTTACTGGTTATCATTTCAGCTGGATTTGCTCAGATTTAAATAGCTATCCGATATCTCGTGCCGTTGCAGCGTCCTCAGCTGTACCCGTGGTTTTCTCTCCTATCACTTTGGAGAATCACGCGGGTAGTTGCAAGTTTTCACCTATCGTCTGGGATGTTCAAAAGCGCAATAGAAACAAAGTGAAAAATAAGCAAAAGCGTTATAAAGATGCACTTAGGGTTAAAAACTACCGCGATAATAAAAAGTTAAAATACCTGCATTTAGTGGATGGTGGAGTCGCTGATAACCTGGGCATACGCTCTATTCTGGATATCATCTCGTTCCATAACGACAGCATGTGGAGTGCAATGAAAACCTACGGCATGCAGAATACCAAGAAGATGGTTTTTATCAGCGTCAATGCCGCCAGTTTTCAAAACCCCGTTATTGCCACCCGCAAGCGAGCGCCTTCAACGGTTGACGTGATTGACACCACCACCACAATCCAATCCAATAAGTACAATACAGAGACCATTGACTTATTAACGAGCAAATTCCCTGTCTGGAAAAAACAGGTACAAACAGCGCGCTGTCGAGAAAAGCCCAGTAAAGACTGCGCCAATATAGAGTTCCAATTGATTGAAATTAACCTTGAAGACCTGCGACCTTCGGAACTCAAAGCATTAGGAATCGTTCCCACTGCTCTCGAGTTACCGAATAAAACCGTAGACCAACTAGAAGATGCCGGCATGAAATTAATGCAACGCTCGAAAAGCTTTCAAACATTTATCAATGGGTTTAAGTAACGGGTTTAAGTAAGACATTCAATACTAAAAGTCACCCCCCTACTTTGAGGCACTTTTTTAAAAGCATTACCAAACAGCTGCTTCAAAGCCAGCTAGAAAGGAGACATCAACGCTTCTGCCGATATAATAATGGTCGCCGCAAGCATCACGCTTATGATCAATATTGGTAAGATTGAAAGTTTCATGATTAGCTCCTTTGTCATTCGTTACCGTGGCTATTTCTATCTGAATAATATATTGGATTCTCTACGCCGATTCCGTGAAATTCATCACATTTTCACAACAGATTCGCGAATAATTCAAAAGGTCACCCCCCTACTTTCAACGGCTTTTTTAAAGAGTATTTCCAAAGACCCTAATTCAGCGTTAAAATAGCTCTCTATCATTTAATCGAGAGAAGAATCCCCATGCCAGAGTATCGTTCACGTACATCCACCCACGGCCGTAATATGGCTGGAGCCAGAGCCCTATGGCGTGCTACTGGTATGCAAGATGGCGATTTCAGCAAGCCCATCATCGCTATTGCAAATTCATTTACACAGTTTGTGCCTGGTCATGTTCATCTGAAAGACATGGGTCAACTTGTTGCACGCGAAATAGAAAAAGCGGGCGGTGTCGCAAAAGAATTCAACACCATTGCTGTTGATGATGGTATAGCGATGGGTCACGATGGCATGCTTTACAGCCTTCCTTCACGCGAAATTATTTCTGACTCTGTGGAATACATGGTAAACGCACATTGTGCGGATGCTTTAGTCTGTATTTCTAACTGTGACAAAATCACACCAGGCATGTTAAACGCTGCCTTACGCTTGAATATCCCCGTAATCTTTGTATCTGGTGGACCAATGGAATCCGGCAAAGCCGTTATTCAGGAGCAGGTTGTAAAGCTTGATCTGGTTGATGCCATGGTTTCAGCAGCCGATGACAATGTCTCTGATGATGACGTGTTTAAAACAGAAGTTTCAGCCTGTCCTACCTGCGGATCTTGTTCAGGTATGTTTACCGCAAACTCAATGAACTGTTTGACCGAAGCATTAGGCTTATCATTGCCAGGTAATGGATCAATGCTGGCAACGCACTCAGATCGTGAGCAGTTATTCTTGGAAGCAGCTCGCCAGATCATGGTGCTTACAAAGCGTTATTACGAAGAAGATGACGAGACCGCACTTCCACGCAACATTGCTAACTTCAAAGCGTTTGAAAATGCAATGAGCCTCGATATCACCATGGGTGGTTCGACCAATACTGTTCTGCATTTACTTGCTGCAGCTCATGAAGCTAAAGTCGATTTCACCATGGACGATATGGATCGCTTATCTCGCTCAGTACCTAATTTGAGCAAGGTAGCACCCGCAACTCAGCTATACCACATGGAAGATGTGCATCGCGCTGGCGGTGTTTTCAGAATTCTAGGGGAGCTAGACCGAGGCGGCATGCTACACACTGAATGTAATACTGTTCACGCTCGTACTATGGGCGAAGCACTGGAAAAGTGGGACATCGCACGTAACCCATCTGAAGAAGTACAAACTTTCTATAAAGCGGCTCCAGGAAATGTGCGTACTGTGCATGCCTTTAGCCAAAGTAAACGCTGGGATGATCTTGATATCGACAAAGTCGGCGGTTGTATTCGTGATGTTGAACACGCTTACTCAAAAGACGGTGGTTTAGCGGTACTCTACGGCAATATCGCAGAAGACGGTTGTATAGTAAAGACTGCAGGTGTTGATGAGCATATCTTGACCTTTAAAGGGCGTGCACGTGTTTATGAATCTCAAGATGATGCAGTAACGGCAATCCTTGCTGATGAAATCGTTGAAGGCGATATCGTTGTTATTCTTTATGAAGGACCAAAAGGTGGACCGGGCATGCAGGAAATGCTGTATCCGACCAGCTACCTAAAATCAAAAGGTCTTGGCAAAGCTTGCGCATTGATCACTGACGGTCGTTTCTCAGGCGGTACATCGGGTTTATCTATCGGACACGCTTCACCAGAAGCAGCTGAAGGCGGAGCGATTGGATTAGTCGAAGAAGGAGATACGATTGATATCGACATTCCGAACCGTAAAATTTCACTTCGTATTTCTGACGATGAGCTGCAACAGCGCCGTGACGCAATGGATGCCAAAGGCAGCGCAGGCTGGAAAGCAGGTCCTCGCCCGAGAAATGTCACTCCAGCATTAAGAGCTTACGCAGCTATGGCAACATCTGCAGCAAAAGGTGCAGTTAGAGATGTATCTCAAGTTGAAAAGTAATGTGTAGCGCTATACTAATGCATTAAGAGTATTAGAAAAGCCTCGATATTCTCGAGGCTTTTTTGTGCTTTATTTTCGTATATAGTTTTTTATATAACTATACTGCTTTGTTGTCATACCCACCCCCCTACTTTGGGGCGTTTTTTTTCAAGAATATAAAAAAATCCGTTAAAACCTATTCACTGAAAAACTACTCAATACGTCTTTAAAGTCAGCCAGTGTTTGATTGTTTTTATCACCATCAATTAACGCCGTAATAATTTTTGCCGATATAGGTGCTTGTGTTAAGCCCAAATGCTGATGCCCAAAGACCATGCCAATTTGAGGGTGTTGCGGGTGCAAGTCAATAACAGGCAAAGAATCTGGCAATGTTGAGCGATTACCCATCCATTTACTGGGCTGTTGCTTATCTGCTTCAAAATTTGGGATTATTTCATTGATATGCTTACTTAAGGTGTCATAACGCTTTGCAACGGGTTTTGAATCCACATTGGCAAACTCGGCAAAACCGGTGATTCGCATTCCGGTTTTGAGTGGCGTTAACATCACATGCCTATCAGCCGACATAATCAAACGCTTAAATTTGACTGGGCTTTGTGGAAACGTTAAGTGATAACCTCGTTCGGCTACCAGCGGAATATCCAGCCCCAGTTGTTCAAGTATTTTTTTACTCCAGACTCCCGCGCAAACCACTAATTTATCAAAGTTAAAATCACCACTGGAGGTAGATAAACCAACGCGTTGATCAGGCGTAGAGATTTGCTTCACTTCTGATTGTTTAAAATCCCCACCTTGCTGTACAAAGCGATCAAATAGAGCGGCTGCCGTTTCGTAGGGGTCTAATAATTGCACGGATTCTGGGCAATAAAGCGCATGTTTAATATAACGCGATAACGCGGGCTCTTTCTCAAATAATGCTGCGTCTTTTAAGATTTCACACTCAATACCCTGTGCTTGTAGTGCTTTCTGGCAGTTTTCTGCTTGCTTGATACTTGAAGACTTTTCCCAAACCTGAAGATAACCACTTTTACGCACCATTTCTTCGCAATTAGATCTATTTAATAGCGACTTCCAGGCATTTATGGAGTGTTTATTTAAAGCGACGATGGCTTTTCGGCTTTTATCTTGTCGTGAACTAGCCACCTCTTTTAGAAACTTAATGCTCCACGGGATGAAGGACAACAAGTGATCGGGGGTAACTTTTAATGCCGCATTTTCACTAAAAAGTTGCTTCACCGCAGAGACGATATTCCCCACTGTAGCCTGAGGATCGATGAGCTCTATGGCAAGGAAGCTGGCATTACCATAGGAAGTCTCAGTTGCTGGCTCGGTTTTATCAAATAACGTAACCTGATAACCAGCTTCCTGTAATTCGAGCGCTGTAGTAATACCAATAATACCACTACCGACAATCGCAACAGTGCCTTTCGGTTGGTCTTGATTCATCTTAAGTTTCGTCTACTAAACCTTCATAAGCCAAAATAGCTGCCGCTAAATCTTCTCTTGCTGCACCCACCGATTTAAAGAGAGTGATTTGTTGGTCGCTGTCTTTAAGCTGACTGCGTCCCTCGTGCTGCTTTCCACTCAATTCAGATAATTCGGCAACGACATCATTTTTATCAAACGTACCATTTTCTATGGGTTGAGTTAAATCACCCGCTTCAACGATGGCTGCCAGTCTTGTGTCGACAAAAACGGCTGATTTCTGGATCGCAGCATCATCAGTTTCACGCATATCTGGTTTGAATCCACCCACTAAATCGAGGTGCGTACCAGGCGTTAGCCATTCACCTAAAATAATGGCTTGAGTCGACATGGTTGCACAACTGATTATATCTGCAGAAGCTGCAGAGCTTGCTAAATCGGCATCCGTGCAGACGGTTGCGGGTAATCCTTCTGCAACAAATGTGGCAACCAGCTTTTCTGCAGATTGTTGATTTCGACTCCATACCTCAATCTGATCTATCGGTCGGACAGCACTGTGTGCATACACTAATTCACGGGCTAATCGACCAGAACCAATGAGCAATAATTTATGCGAATCTGCACGAGATAAATATCGACTAGCCAGCGCTGAAGCTGCAGCAGTGCGTCTCGCCGTTAGCTCATCCGCATCAACTTGCAATAATGGTTCGCCTGTTTTTGCACTACTGAGTAGATAACTGCCATTTAGCCCTGGAAGTCCTCGAGCGCTATTCCCGGGGAAAATAGTAACTTGTTTCACCCCAAGATACTCGCCTTCGATCCAGGCTGGTTTTAATAACAGCGAAGCGGTTGGCTCATTGGGTACGTTCAAGTCATGCTGATGACGCAAGGGCTCAATCACTTCAGAGGTGAAAACGGTATCGATGGCGTCAATCAAGTCTAGCCACGGAAGTTTTGTTTTAAGTTGCTCACTGCCAAGATAAGGTATGGAATTCATTTAAATGCTCACAAAATTTGATACAGGATATTATAGTTTATTAAATACCCACCCCCCTACTTTGAAAGCATTTTTTTATGAGGATGAATCAGACAACAGCATACACCCAGGATTTAAATAGGGGATTCAAATAGGGCATCAAAGATAAAGAATTAGAAGTACGGTTAAAAATTAGAATTCAGGCTTCAATTCGCGCGCAAGCAATTCTTTAACAGCATCTTCTGGCGCCATATTTTCGTAAATGACTTTGTGAACGCACGCGCTAATCGGCATTTCAACTCCAGCTCGATCAGCCAACAAATGAATACTATGAGATGTCTTGGCACCTTCTACCGCTTGACCAATTTCAGCGATTGCCACATCAATATTCTTGCCTTCACCCAGCGCCAAACCCAAACGACGATTACGCGATTGATTATCCGTACAGGTCAAAACCAGATCACCCACACCAGATAAGCCCATAATGGTTTCGTTGTGCGCACCCATCTTATCCGCAAGACGCATAATTTCTGCAAGACCTCGGGTGATAATTGCAGCTCGTGCATTCGCTCCAAAGCCTAAACCATCTGAAATACCAGCGGCAATCGCCAATACATTCTTTACAGCGCCACCGAGCTCTACACCCAGTACATCATCGCTGGTGTAAACACGATAATTACCACCTTGAAAAGCCGCCGCAGTACGTTCTGCCAGAGCTACTGTAGAGGCAGCAGCAGTCATTGCTGAAGGTAAGCCCTTGGCTACTTCCGTCGCGAATGTTGGACCAGAAACCAGCCCATATTCTATTTCATCACCCAATTCTTCAATCAACACTTCATGAAGCAATTTACCGCTACCCACTTCCAAGCCTTTGGTTGCCCAAACAATAGTGTGAGATTTATTGAGTTTTGGTTTGAGTTGCTTGAGTAGATCGCGAAAACCATGGCTGGGTATAACGATTAGTTGATCATCAGAATGTTGCACAAGGTCATCGATTGAATCAGTGCATTTGAGGTTATCCGGGAAAGGAATTCCCGGAAGATATGCTGTATTTTCGCGAGCTTTGTCGCAGGCTTCGATATGCTTGGGATCAAAACCCCAAAGAAGCACATCCAGGCCATTTCTCGCGAGTTGCAACGCCAGAGCTGTTCCCCATGAACCTGCACCGTAAACCGATATTTTCTGGGGACGCTCTGATGTTGTCATATTTTTTTTACTCTTCTTAAATTTACTCTTCTAATACTTACTCTTAAACGATATATGCTTAGACAGATCGACTATTTATACTTCAGTCGTCTCTGCTGGTGCTCCACCGTTTGCTTGAGCTTCTTCTTGCTGTTTAGCAATATTTTGAGCATAAAGTGCATCAAAGTTAATTGGTGAAAGATGCATTTCAGGGAAGCTACCTTTTGATACCAAGTTTGAAATCACTTCACGTGCATAAGGGAATAAATTACTTGGACAGTAACTAGCCAATAAATGGTTTAACTGCTCTGCTGGGTAACCTTTAATAAGGAAAGCACCTGCCTGAACCACTTCTACAAGAAATGCCGTTTTACCGTCTTTACCTTTTACTGATACCGTTAAATGAAGTTCAACTTCATAGTGGTCGTCACCTAAAGGATTAACCTGAGTATTTAGATTTAGGTTTGTATCTGGTTCCCAATCCTGCGTAAAAATAGCTGGGCTATTTGGAGACTCAAATGAAATATCTTTAACGTAAACACGCTCGATAATAAACTGTTGCTCTTGAGCTTCTGTATTTTGAACAGCTTCCTGTCCGTTTGCGCCGTTTTGTGAATTTGTATCTTCAGCCATCTTGTTCTATCCCTAATTTCTGATCCAGTTCGCCTTGTCGGTCGAGAGCGGCAATGTCATCATAACCACCTACGGATTCATCATTTATAAAAATCTGCGGAACGGTATTTCGCCCGCTACGTTGTTCCATTTCATCCCATAGATCGCGGTCACGACCTACGCTAATTTCGGTATATTCTACGCCTTTTTTCTTCAGTAGTGACCTTGCCCGCATACAATATGGACAAAACCGTGTGGCATACATGATTACTTCAGCAGGCATAAAATAGTAATTATCGCTTAGTTAACGGTAAGTTTGCTGATTCCCACGCCATGATACCACCAGCAAGATTCGAAACGTTTTCAAAGCCAGCTTTGGTTAATTGGTTGCATGCATTACCAGAACGACTACCACTACGGCAATAAACCAATACCGGTGATTGTTTACTCTTGTTTAACTCACCAATTTTTTGAGGTAATTGAGATAAAGTAATATGTCTGGCGCCTTTAATCATTCCTGACGTTATTTCTTTATCTTCACGAACATCAACAACCACAGCGTCATCTTTATTTAATAACATTACTGCTTCATTCACGTTAACTTGCTTATATTTTCTTGTAGCACGTGATATTTCAATTTTGATGATAAAAAACAATACGGCAATAAAACCCAATATAGGCAATGGGTTATTGCTAGCGAAATCAATATATTCTTGCATGAATTTTCTTTAGAAATGAATAAAAAGGGTAAGATAACCGCACTAGAGCTTTGCGTAAAGCTCTAATACTGTTTTTTCAGACTGAAGAGTCAGTCTAGTAGAATTATACAGGGCAACACGGCCTAATTTTAGAACGTAGAATACGCATATTGCGTTTAATGCGTACTACAAAAAACTTCTTGCATCATGCCGATAAGCTTCAGCGTACGAGCATCGCCTACACGATAAAATACTCGATTCGCTTCTTTTCTTGAAGCAAGTATTCCTTTGTCACGTAAAATAGCTAAATGCTGTGAAATATTGCTTTGAGAAGTGCCGACACTTTCGACAATATCCTGAACACTGACTTCATTTTCACCAAGTACACACAAAATTTTCAAACGTAAAGGGTGTGAAATAGCTTTAAGTGAACGCGATGCTGTTTCAACGTCCTCTTCTCTGACTAAAAGGTCACTGACAAGTGTGCAATTTTCATCTGCGCCTTGAGCAATTTTAGGACTATTCATATATTATATTAACTCGGTAGATGGGTTATATTCGTTATTCAATATATTATAAAACAACGATACTATAATATACTCCGACTGCATTTATATCAAGCCGATTATAATTTACGTTAAAGCTTAAAAGTTCGTTTATGAACTGATAAAATCTCGACAAATGGGGCTAAAAATTACAACAATCAAATCTAAAACCGTGTCCGTGAAATTAAATGTTTTCACAACACTTGTGTGTGGCCTGTTACTTATAACGCCTTTAACTACAAGCTTTGCAGAAACATCTGGGCAAAAACGCAGTAATATCCAGAATAAAATATCGAGCGCAAACAAATCACTAAAGAAGGAGCGTAGTAAATCTCAAAAACTCGCTCAAAAAGTGACTATTACCGAAGACAAGCTCAATGAGATTTCCAAAAGACTCCACAACACCGAGACTAAAATTAATACATTAACGACCAATCTAAATAAGTCTAATGAAAAGAAACGGAAATTATTGATACAAACCAATCAACAAAAAGATGCCCTCGCACAGCAAATGCAGGCTTTGTATACATCGGGCAAGCAGTCTCATTTGCGCTTATTGCTAAAGCAGGATAACCCTTCAGATATTAGTAGGACGATAAAGTACTACGAATATATGAACAAACACCGCTTAAAGAAAATAACAGGCATTCAGAAACAGCTTGATGAAGTAAAACTAATTCAAGATCAGATAAATACTGATACTAAGACCTTAAATGAATTGCTAGCCAAACAAAGCTCTAGAAAAACGCTATTGAAAAAGACAGTGGCAGAACATGAGTCGGCTCTTAAGAAGCAAAAGAGAGTTGTCTACTCGCAAGAACAAAAATTATCAAAGCTACGAAAAGAAGAATCACGCCTGAAAGGAGTGATAGAAAGACTCGCTCAAAAAAGAAAAAAAGAAGAAGCAGAACGAAAAAGACAGGAACAACAGAAAAAGTTAGCTAGCCAGAAAAAAACGCCCAAGGCTAATCCCAAAGCAACGCAACCTAAGAACACAGGTACTGCAGTCAGCAGACGTTATGTACCTAATAAACCGTTTTCTTCTTTGAAAGGAAGACTTTCATGGCCTGTCAAAGGGCGGCTCACACAAAAATACGGCAGCAATAGAAACACCAAACAAAAATGGAAAGGTGTCGTCATTTCTGCTCCTGCTGGGTCGAATGTATATGCTATTGCACGCGGCAAAGTAGAATACAGCGGCAGACTCAAAGGATATGGCTACCTTGTTATTATTCGTCATGACAAAAATTATCGAAGCTTATATGCTTACAACCGAAGTGTTTATAAGAAAGAAGGGCAAATTGTTAAAGCCGGAGAAGTTATCGCCGCTGTAGGGAATTCTGGCAGCCAAACTAATTCTGGTCTTTATTTTGAGATACGCCGTGGCACAACCCATCATAATCCAGCACAATGGTGCAGATAAGCATTAAAAAATAAGCATTTAGGTAACTGCTTATTTAGTGACAATATCGCTACTATTAGGGTAATATCGGGTCATCTTACCTGTATATTAGAGAGTAGTATGCCCTTGAAAAAATCACTAACAACCGGCGTCATTTCTGGCGTTGCAATTGGGCTCGCTGTCTCTTTTAGCATCAACGCGTTTGCTTTAAAACCAAGCTCACAAACGCTCCCCCTTGCGCAACTAAAAAAGTTTTCGGAAGTCTATGCCCGAATCAAAAACGATTATGTTGAAGAGGTGGACGACAAGAAACTCATCACTGATGCGATCAGTGGCATGCTGTCTGGGCTTGACCCTCACTCTGCTTACCTTGATGAGGAAGCTTTTACAGAATTGCGGGTGGGCACTTCTGGTGAATTTGGAGGCTTAGGTATTGAGGTCGGCATGGAGAATGGCTTCGTTAAAGTCATCGCTCCCATCGACGACACACCAGCCAAAAAAGCAGGTTTAAAATCGGGTGATTTGATTATTCGTTTAGGCGACACATCGGTTAAAGGATTAACACTTAACGATGCCGTTAAAATAATGCGCGGCAAACCCGGGGAACCTATTGATCTATTGATTACCCGAGAAGGTAAATCCAAACCCTTTAAAATCACCATCGTTCGTGATGTGATTAAAGTAAAAAGTGTTAAAAAGAGAATTCTGGAAAAAGACTACGGATACCTTCGTATTTCCAGCTTCCAATCTAAAACCACAGATAACACTAAAAAGGCTGTTGAAGACCTACTGAAAGAAAATAAAGCATCACTTAAAGGACTTGTACTAGACCTAAGAGATAACCCTGGCGGGGTTTTAAATGGAGCTGTTGGCGTATCTGACGTTTTCTTGAGCGAAGGCAACATTGTCTACACCGAAGGCCGTGTTGATGACGCCCTGATGCGCTATAACGCAACACCTGATGATTTACTCGAAGGTGCGCCTCTTGTTGTACTCGTAAATCAGGGATCAGCCTCCGCCTCTGAAATTGTAGCTGGCGCCTTACAAGATCATAAGCGAGCATTGATCATTGGGACTAAAACTTTTGGTAAAGGATCTGTTCAAACAGTACTCCCTCTGGATGAAAAGACCGGCGTAAAGCTCACCACAGCTCGTTATTTCACACCATCAGGAAGATCAATACAGGCAAAAGGCATTGAGCCAGACATTACCGTCGAAGAGCTTGAATTCAAGAATAAAGATGAAAATACTGATGATGAGATTTCCCCTCTTTCAGAGGCTGATTTAAGTGGTCACATCTCCAATCCGAATGGAGAAAAGAAACCAGAAACGACTAAAGAAGATACAACCGAAACAGACAAAAAATCAGAGAAGAAATTAGTTGAAACTGATTTTCAACTCTATGAAGCCCTTAATTTACTGAAAAGTATGAATCTGATTCAGGAAATGAATTTAAAGAAAGGGTAATTGCATCTGGCATTAGCAAACTCTTTACGGAGTAAAGGGTGACTAAACGCATAGTCACCCCCCTACTTTGAGGCACTTTTTTAGGGAAGACCAAATATTAATTAGTCTTACACTTAAAGTTTTCGCTAAAGAGTAAGGCATCTATCATTTTTTGCGGTAGAATCCCCGCCCATGAATATTCGCACACAACTTGAAACAATAATCACTCAGGCATTGGCCGATGCTGGCGCGCTTAACGATGCTCCTGCCGTTGTAAAAACTTCCTCTCGACCAGAGTTTGGTGACTACCAGGCAAATGGCATAATGGGCGCAGCAAAAGCACTCAAAATGAATCCCCGAGAATTTGCCGCCAAAGTTATAGAAAACCTTGATCTCTCGACCTATGCGGATAAGCTGGAAATAGCCGGCCCTGGATTTATCAATATTCATTTAAAGAACGAGTGGCTGCAACAACAAGTAGAAAAAACGCTCGAGTCAGATAGATTAAATATAGAGAAAGCAGAACACCCTGAAACCGTAGTCATCGATTACTCTGCGCCGAATCTAGCCAAAGAAATGCATGTGGGCCATTTGCGCTCTACAATCATAGGTGATGCTATCGCGCGCGTTTTAGAGTTTACTGGGCACAAAGTCATTCGCCAAAATCATGTCGGCGACTGGGGCACTCAATTTGGCATGTTGCTCACATACATGGGCGAGTTAAAACAACAAGACAAAGAAATCACCCTGCAATTAGCTGATTTAGAAAAGTTTTATCAAGCAGCAAAAGTGCGCTTTGATGAAGATGCTGATTTCGCTAAACAGGCACGGAATAACGTAGTTAAACTGCAAGCAGGTGACCCAGAGTTTCTAGCCTTATGGAAACAGTTCATTGATACCTCCCTCACTCATTGTGATGAAATCTATAAAATTCTAAACGTATTACTAACACGTGAAGATGTAATGCCAGAAAGTGCCTATAACAACGACTTGGCCAATGTTATTAGCGATCTGAAAACAAAAGGGCTATTAACTGAAGACCAAGGTGCGCAATGTGTTTTTCTCGAAGAGTTTAAAGGTAAAGACGACTCGATCATCCCGATGATTGTGCAAAAATCTGATGGTGGTTATTTATACGCGACGACAGATTTAGCCGCACTTCGTTATCGTAATGATACGTTGAAGATGACACGTGGTCTGTATCTTGTCGACGCACGCCAAAGTCTGCATCTCAGACAAGTATTTGCTGTCGGTAAAAAAGCTGGATTTGTAAAAGAAGAAACTAGCCTCGAACACATGGCATTCGGCACCATGATGGGTAAAGACGGCACACCGTTTAAAACACGCACAGGTGGCACTGTAAAGCTTATTGATTTACTCAATGAAGCCCAGCAGCGTGCGCTTGATCTTGTTACGGAAAAGAACCCAGACTTAGATCAAAAAAGTCGAGAAAGCATTGCCAAGACTGTTGGCATCGGCGCAGTAAAATACGCAGACTTGAGCAAGAATCGGACGTCCGACTATATTTTCAACTGGGATACCATGCTCAGTTTTGAAGGAAATACAGCCCCCTATTTACAGTACGCCTATGCTCGAATTCAAAGCATATTCCGTAAAGCTGAAGCAATTGATACATCCGCAAAGATTATTATTGAAGAGCCTGCAGAACGTCAATTAGCGAGCAAGCTATTACAACTTTCCGAAGCTATTGAAGCAGTAGCGAAAGATGGTACACCTAATATTTTGTGTAATTATCTTTATGAGTTATCTGGAAACTTCATGACGTTTTATGAAGCTTGTCCAATTATGAAAGCCGATGAAAACACCAAACAAAGCCGCTTAAGACTCTCTCAGCTGACCGCTAATACGCTGAAAACTGGATTGGACTTGCTTGGTATAGATGTAATGGAACGAATGTAACGTATTCGTAGATTGACTGAAGCATTAATTCTCAATCATTAATTTAAAGCCTTCGTGCGAGGCTTTAAATCCAAGATCATTATAAAACCGGATAGCATCAGAACGCTGTTTGTTTGAGGTTAACTGAACAATATTACACCCCCGTACTTTGGCGCGTTTTATTGACCATTCGAAAAGCTGCTTACCATAACCTTTGCTGCGATGATCCTTATGCACTCGCACACCTTCGATCAAGCAACGCCATGAGCCTTTATAAGTGAGATAAGGAATATAGGTTAGTTGCAACATGCCAACAATATAAGTATCCGAATCTTCCGATCTTTCCGCCACTATCAGCTCATTATTAGGATCATCGCTAATGACTTTTAACGCATCGATGTAAGCTTGATTAACTGGTGTAGATGAATCCTCTCGATGTGCACCAAGCTGATCATCAGCCAGCATTTCTATTAGCTTACTCAGATCTCCTTCTTCTGCATTTCTATAAATTAAATTCATTTTCGGCTCTATTTTGACTTTAGCAGGATTTAAGTTTAACCGCAGCGGATAGCTTTTCTTCTGAAATAGGGAAACTCAGTGCTTCACTAATATCATAGCGAGCCTGCAATTTAGCTAATTGGCTTTCGTGTTCTTTATCATAGAAAATGACCACTCTAATACCATTATGCCTTTGAACAACAGACATCATGGATTCTAATGAGCTGGTTCGATCACGAAAGTCTGATTGATAATTAAATTCGGCGACGATTACAGTAGGGACTTTTTTCTTAAGCAGCTTTAGCACTTTTCGCATACTGGTTTCGGTAATGACTTCAAAACCTAGGCCTTGATACAATTCAGTGAAATTTGGGTATCCCCCTATTTCACTGACTGCTAACAACAATGGAGATTCACTCACCCTAATCTCTTTCAAACTCGTAAATTAAATCAAGACCATATTCATCAACGGATGTTTCAGCTTCGAGTGACAACACTTTATTAATTTTATACTTAATCGCAATCTTTTGGGTTTGGTCAAACAAACCAAAGAGATAGCGCACATATAATCGCGAACCTAATCTCTTACCTAAAGCCAACTCACTTTCTCGCAAGTCTTCTTTAGTTACGATATTAACGTCGTCCAGACCAAATGATGCACCGATATTTTGCGCCAAACTTCCACTACCGGTTATTCCCAAGCCTCTGACCGCTGACATCAATAACGCACTTTCCTGACCTGATGCTGACGATAGGCTATGCCCTGTTAACAAGAAGCTTAATGCCTCACTTTCTTGCATTGCAGGGTTAGAGAAAATAGTAGATTTTGGATTGAGTACATTTCCTCCAAGGTGAACACCAACCACTTGATTATCAACTGTTCTAGTAGCTCGAATATCCATACCCACAAGCTTGGGTGAACCATTAAATATCAGACGACCATTATTGATTTCCAGGTCCTGACCATAAGCTTGAAATTTTCCATCAGTCACTCGAAGAGAACCATTGGCCAAGACATCACGTCTGTTATGAGTCACATTA
Source organism: Cocleimonas sp. KMM 6892 (assembly GCF_035798195.1). Lineage (NCBI taxonomy): Bacteria > Pseudomonadati > Pseudomonadota > Gammaproteobacteria > Thiotrichales > Thiotrichaceae > Cocleimonas > Cocleimonas sp. KMM 6892. Next base: position 170,205 of record NZ_JAPFBV010000003.1, read on the forward strand.
ACGTCGCCAGAAAGTTTTGCCTTTAAACCAAATGCATCTAGTCGCACTCTATCGCCTATCACGATGACTACATTAGGTTGTAATTTAACCGCCGAAACCTGCTCACCAGGCTTGTTTTCACCAATAACAAAAGCATCTCCCGACTCATCGATACTACTTTCCGGGATATCATTTAAACGAATATCAGCATAAGGAATAGTCACCTTGCCTTTGATACTTACTACTTCAGGAGATAAGCCTAATACGATGTCTGGCGACATATTTGCTTTAATCTCATTGGTGTTCATGAAGCGGATATCATTACCACTAATTTTTATATTAGCTTTCCACTTTGCCACATCATTAATGTCCATATCACCAGTGACATTTAATGCTCCTTTACCCATCAACATTTTTCCGTTGATTCTAGCTTTACCCGGCTGATCGGCAATGACATTGATATTGATATCGGTTAATTCTGTACCTGCTTCTGGTAATCTTAGGTAGGCATTTTTAATATCTGCCTGTCCTTTTATCTGGGGCTTACTTAATAAACCACTAAAGCTAATTTTGCTGCTAAGAGCGCCTCGCAAACCTCGACTATGTGGGATAAGTTCCTGCGCGAAGTTTATATTTGGTATATCAAAACTAGCCTTGCCATCGATTGTATGTTTTCCATTTTCTGGTGATAGTTTTACCTTGGCATTCGCTGAAAACTGACCACGATTGACAATTTTCATCGAAGCATCAGCATTGATGGTTCGATTATCTATGGTTGCATTAACTTCCGCATCTTCATAAAAGAAGTCTCGTTCTTCATCATCAGTTTTAAACGAAAAACTATTACTTGGCAGTTTAAATTGAATTTTACCCTTTGGTTTACCGTTATTTTGGTTAATATCGTAGGAGCCATTAATCACCCCATTAACTGTCATTCCCTCTGGCAACCATGGCTTAGCTAGATCTAAAGGTATCTCTTTTAACGTACCTTTTGCGTTAAGCCCTATACTTTCTGACCAACTTGCTGTTGAACAAGCATTCGTTTTTTTACTTGATAAACAAAACTGCTCTGCACTAAACCCACTTTTAGAAAGACTGATTCGTGCAGGCTTTTGCAGCGCCCAATCGCCTGCTTGCGTATCATCAAGCTTTAATTGTTGAAGGATTCCACTCCACTGTTCATTTTCCCAGCCACCATTTGCTTTAAGTTGTACCTTAGCCTCTTGGTGATCAACAAAGGCAGCAAGGGTATGGTTTTCAATAGACCCATTTAACTCTAGACTTGCGTTATCTATTTTTTGACCATCACTTTCAAGACTTTTCAGCTTTCCATTTATTTTATAAATATTGTTTGTAGTACTCGCCGTAAAATCTGCAGAATCCAGCTTGAAAGCTTTATAACTTAATTTCTTTGCATCTACAGTTGCATTGATAATAGGCTTATCTATAGTTCCCTGTAACTGTCCTTTAACGATTAATCTACCTGATAATTCGGGCGTAATTTCTTTAAGATTTTTACTGTCAATATTCCAGCTTAAATCAAAAGGGCTACTCGCTCGACCAGAGACCTCAAAACGATTATCCCCTATTTGAGTATTTAACGATTTAACCATTGGAATACCATCAACGAGCTGAACTTCACCTTGAAGATTCATCGCAGATTGACCCAATTTAAAGTCCTGATATTGCAAATTTGAGGCAACTAATTTTGTTGTGATAGTGGGCGATTTATACAATCCAGTTATCTTGGTATCGCCCTGTATACGCCCTGCCAGATCAGGGGATACCCGTGTTAATTCAGGCGCATTAATATTTACGTTTAAATCTAGTGGCTCACCGGCATTACCATTTATTTGCAGAACATTTTTACCGCTCGCTAGCTTAAGATCCTTTAGAAGGATATTTTTATTATCTAAGCTTACCTCGCCTTTTAAGGTAAGAGCTACTTCACCTTGGCGGATGCCATTAAATTCAAGTTTTTTAGCAGTAATATCCAATGTCGCGACAGGCTTATCAATATCTCCTTTTAAAGAAGCAATTCCATTAATACTACCTACTAACTGAGGTGATACTTGCTTTAAATCTTTAGCCTCTATTTTCCATTTTAAATCAAATGGTTCAGTTGCATTACCCGTCAAACCGACAGTATTCTTGCCGCTTTTAATTAATGCACTTTTCAGTGTTAACACGTCATTATCAGCAACAACATTGGTTTCTATCAGTATAGGTACTGAAGATTGCTTAAAGCCTGCATATTCAAGATTATTAGCAGTAACTTTCGCCTGTATTTCTGGCTTTTTATACTCACCTTTAATCGAAACTTCACCTTCAACCCTGCCTGCAACATCTGGTACTATTTGTTTCAGTGATTTTGCGTCTAATTTAATATCCAGGTTCAATGGCTCTGTTACAGCTCCATCTACCAGAATATTGTTATCGCCTAATGTAAGCTGTAGCTTGTTTGCACGAACTAGACTTTCTCTTTCGGTAATCTGGCCTTTTGCAGTTAACTTTTGCTCTCTAAACAATCCATCCAGCTCTAAAATTTGTAGCTGGTTTTCCAATCGAGAATCTAAAAAAGTACCTGTATAATTTAATTTGGTATCGGCACTAACTGGCCATTCTGGCAGCAAATTACTCGAAGTTAGGTTTTTCGCATCAACATCAAAGTTCCAACGGATTTCTGGATCCCATTCGACTTTACCTATTGCTTCTGCATTACCATGAAGGCTGGTTAATATCACATCTTCGATAGTAACCTGCTTATAATCACCCTCACCTTTTACCTGTATATTCCCTTTGCCTAATTGTTCTTGCTCTAGCACTAGATCGCCATCAAAAATGTAATTAGTTAGGGTGCCTTTCAGATCAACGTTACCATTAATATTTCCGATAACATCGTGCTCAAATGATGCTGTGCCTTTGGTTGTAATCTCATGCGGCTGATTCATGTTCAGTTGCCCATCGACCACATCTATTCTTAAAGGTTTGTCCAAAATAATTGGGGCACCTCTTAATTCCTCAAAATTAAGTATATTGTGTTTTATCGTCGCTTTATTTAATTGAATATCTTGAATCTGGAAGAGTAAAGTCTGGCTCTGACTATCACCCGGAATACTTTTAGTAATTTGTAATGATTCTAGTTTTAATATGTCTGCATCGATATTGATGGGCAAACCAAAGTTAGGTAATGAGGTGACATCTTTACTCACTTCATTTGTATTTTTTGCTTTGCCTTTCAAGTCTATAGAAAGCTTTCCGACAGTTACATTTTTGGCATAGATCTTTTCATTTTTGATATCAAACTTATTCAGTTTTACATCAATATCTTCAAGTACAACAGCGACACCATCTTCCCAAACAAATTGATCAACATGAAGCCCGGACAAAACACTGCCAGATACCCCCTTAAGTGTTAACTGCTTTAAAGAAGAGTCCGCAACATACGCGATAGCTTTAGGCCCTATCGGCGTAAATAGTGTAATCACCAAGGCAAATAATAGAATCAGTAATAGCGACATCACCCAGAATAATGGTGAGAACACATATTGATTTAAATGTTTTCTCACAAATCTGATCCTACGCTTAAATGTAAATGAGGATCACCAAAGTCATCTTTAGGAAAGCCTATATCAATACGCACAGGCCCTACAGGAGAACTCCAACGCGCACCAAAACCTACGCCAACTTTTAGTCCTGGGTCACTCCAATCACTAAAAGCATTACCTGCATCGACGAAAACAGCCGCCCCCCAGGAATCACTAATGGGATACTGATATTCAAGACTCAAATCCAACAGATGCTTACCACCAATAACTTTTCCATTATCATTTTCTTCACCCAGACTTTCGTAGGTATAACCTCTGACACTATTACTACCACCAGCGAAGAACCTTAAACTTTTAGGCAGGCTATCAAAATCTGAAACTATTGAAGAACCTAGATTCATGCGGGCTAAAACACGTCCAGGACCTACTTGCTTGATACCTTTTGCTTGCACTTTAAGTCGAGTAACATCTTGATCGCTCAGGACTGCTTCCAGAGCTGAGTCCAAAGATAGTTTCAACCGCCACCCATCCTTAGGATTGAGTAAGCTATCTGCGACTACTTTTTCTAAACCAACACCAAACATCAATAGTTCGGCATCGGTTTCATCCTCATCATCAACCTGTGTTTTATCTCTTATCGCTTTTATTGAGGCTGTCCTAACCCAGCCATTGTCAAACTTACGAACCAATGTCGCTCCGACAGACAGCGTATGACTTTCTATATCATCGTTAGAGTCTTTCTTTAAATCAATGCTATAGATCAGGCTATTATCATCAGGATTATTTCTTGGGTTTAATAGCTGTATTGAAAACTCTGGAAGTTTCTCGGCATATTGCGCTTTAACCTTTAACTGTTTTCCACTTTTGCCTAAGTAACGCCTATTCATTTCTACGGCAACACGGGCACCTGTATCAGAGCCGTAACCCACTTTAAACTTGTAAGCGTTTCGTTTTTTAGGAGTTAACGTAATGACAACGGGTAAGCGGAAATTTTTAGCCTGCTCATTGAGTACTTCGACTTTAATCAGATTAAAATAACCACTACGTTGTAGAAGTTGTTGTTGATTAATGAGGTCTTCTGCATAGAAAGGGCTGCCTGTTTTAAGCAGTATATATTTTGACATCGCTTTTTCAGACAAAAGATTTTGATCTACCGTTATTTCACCATATCGGTAGCGCTTTCCCGTATTTAGAATAAGTACAACACTTGCTCGATAAGAAACAGGGTCAACTTTTATGCTGTGCTGCTCAAATTCAGCATCGTAATAACCAAGCGTTTGCGCAGCCTCAGAAAGCTGAGTTTTGAAATCAGTATATTTCTGGTGATTAAAAACATCTCCCTTGGCATAGGGTTGCTTCTTTAAAATATCGGTAAAAAGTTTTTCGTTTTTACCTTCGCCAACAACCTGAGTTAATATTGACGTTACTTTGGTTGGCTCCCCCGGTGTAATTCTTAAGCGTAATTTCCAGCAATTATCGACGATTGAACCACCAGAAACCAACTCAGCATCGTAGTACCCTAAAGCTCTGGTAGCCTTTCTCAGATTCTTTTTTACCGTAGTGAAAAATTGTTTCACTTCTGCACGATCAGCCTTACATTCTGGTACCGTAACAGGCATATGGAGTTCGATGTTTTTCTTTAAGTCATCATCTACACCAGTGACATCAATAGTGGCTAAGTTTGCTTTTGAAAGTTCTTCGTCTTTATCCGATTTTTTATCAGATTCATTATCAGCGCGCTCTGTTTCAGTCTTTTCAGCTACATTTGCCGATTCACTATCGGCATCATCGTTTGCATCTCCTGCAAAAACAGAAGACGTAAGAAGTAAACCACATAGAATAAAGGATAAGCTTTTCAACATTTATTGCTCAAAGCTCCAACGAAGAATGGCATCTTGTATTTTTGCGCCACGCCCAGCCCCTGTTCTTTTTCCATTGTGTTGAATCGCAATAACAAGCCTTTTACCTTTTCTATTTAACATATACCCAGAGATAGCCGTCACAAAGTCTAAAGTACCTGTCTTCAAATGACTTCTTCCACGCAATTCATCTTTTCTAAAACGATTAACCAATGTTCCATCAACACCGGGGAGAGATAGCGATGCCATAAACTCAGGCATAAACGGATCTCGAAAAGCAGTTTCTAATAAACTGCCCATTTGACGTGCAGTAATTAGCGCTGATCTCGATAAGCCAGAACCATTTTCTAACTGAATGCCAGTAGTATCGATATGATTAGCATTTAAAGTATCTAAAATGGCTTGTCGCCCCTTTTGCAGGGTTCCCGGTGATCCATATTTTTTCGCACCCAAGGTCAGCAATAATTGTTTTGTCATCACATTATTGCTCCACTTATTGATTAGACGAATTTGTTCTCCTAGTGTTGGAGAGCTATGCACATGAAATAGTTCATCATTTGCCGATACTCTACCTATCTTCATGCCGCCTTTAAGAGTGCCGTTAAGGTCTAACCAGAAATCTCGAAAGGCATTGAAAACATGCTCTTCAGGTTTTGAAACAGCACGCAAGATAAAACGTTGCTTACATTTTGCGGCATAGTTACCGCTAATTACTAACTTACCCTTTTTATCTCTTTTAAACTTCGGGCGTAAATGCGAATTTCTACAACGTCCCTTGACTAATTTTATCTGATTATCGACGTTAAAATCCGGTATTTCAGGATAAGGCGTTATCTTTACTTTACCCAGTGTCTTAGATTTATTTTTCTTTCCTTTCGATTTCTTCTGTTTCGACGCCTGCTCATTAACCTCAGGTGTAAATAAAAAACGGGTTGCTTGAAAATTAAACATAAGCGCGGATGATTCCGCATTATAGATTCTAAATGCCTTACCGTCGAAAGCCCCAGGATCATAATCGTCTAGCTGAAAAAAACTATTATCGATAATAATATCGCCGTTAATCTGCTTTAACCCCTTATCACGTAAGGTTTTAACCAATTTCCAGAAATTTTCATAAACAAGAAATGGATCACCATATCCCTTTAAAACCAAATCACCGTTTAACACCCCCCCACTTATAGGCCCTTTTGTCCAAACCTCTGTTCGCCAGGAATAATTTGGCCCTAATTCTTTTAAAGTGGCATAAGTCGTCAGCAACTTCATGGTTGATGCAGGTGTGCGTAATTTATTCGCATTTAGTTCCAGCATTGGCGCATCAGCGTTTAAATCTCTCACATAAACACTGATATTTTTCGTTGGGATTTTATATTTTTTTAACAGTTTATTGACTGACTCTGGCAATTCTTGAGGCTGTTGTTGATTGATATAGAAGGTTTTAGCAGGTTGTGGATCATTACTCTCTGAAGATGCCTTGAGTTGACTGGATTCTTTTGCCCCAACGGATGCGGACATAAAAACCCCACAGGCAATCATCATCTTCGCGCAAGATAAGAAACGCTCTTTATTGCCTGTTATTTTCATGAAATCCCCAATCTACAAATCACTGATCTTTATTCAGAATATCGTTATATTATATTGTTATATATATCGCTACCGCATCAATCTCAATCGATACTTAAGACCTTGATAGTGTTATTTTCGCAGTATTGCCACCTTAGGTCAAAATCAAGTAATTTCATTGAGTAGATTCGTTGGTCGTTCGTGTTATTTTCATGATAAGAAGGTCTTGGGTCGAGTTCCAATAATTGCCTTACTAAAACCTCAACATCTTCCCCTAAACGATGACTTGCATCATGACACGCCTGAATAATTTCATCACTCATAAGCACTGTCATATAGCTTGAGGGTTTTTCTTTCGCATAGCCTGCTTCTGCTTCAGGTATCGCATCTACATAAGGCAGATAAGGTTTTATATCCAAAATGGGCGTTCCATCGACAAGATCGCAGCCTTTAAGATGCAATACAACTCCTGAAGATTTCATTTCAATACCTTCCAACTCAACGACCGATAACCCAATTGGATTAGGACGAAACGTGGAACGCGATGCAAACACGCCTACTTTTTTATTTCCACCCAGTCGTGGCGGTCGGATCATAGGCTTCCAACCTTGTGATTCTGTTTGATGAAAAATAAATTGCAGCCAGATATGTGAAAAACCCTCTAATTCTCGGACACTCTCCTCTGTAAATATCTTATCCAGTTTAAGCTGAGCTTTTGCAGCCGTTACTAATCCGGGTTGTCTTGGTATCCCAAACTTCTCCTTGAAACAGGAGGATATTAATCCAATCGGTGTAAAATTTAGGCTTTTCATCCTGCCGGATTATACTGATGCTCCACCTCATTATTAAATGCTTCATACAAAAATAATCAAATGAGACTAGAATTAGAGCTAAACTTAGCTACATTCATATTTTACAAAATTATTTTAATTAACCGATGTCATACAACAGAGCTGTAAAATAGCAAAGGCCTGAAATTTTATGAGTCAAGATAGCGATGAGGATGCCGTGTTGAATAATTATAATATCCAAGTAACCGTTTCTACCCAGTACATAGAAGCTGAATCTAACCCCGAAGCGAGTCGATTTGTTTTTGCTTATACCATCAAAATTGAGAACAAAGGTGATATCGCCGCCAAACTAATCAGCCGCCACTGGATTATTACGGATGCAAATAACCGCATACAAGAAGTGAAAGGCAAAGGCGTTATCGGCGAACAACCCTATTTAAGACCTGGCGAATCCTTTGAGTACACCAGCGGCACAATGATGGAAACACCTGTTGGATCAATGCAAGGCACCTATCAAATGGTTGCCGACGATGAACATCACTTCGATGCCATTATTGATCCATTTACGCTGGCACTACCGAGAATGTTGAACTAGTACTCACAGTACGAAAACCCATCATCAAATTAGGTGCTCCATTCATCTTAAGTCAGTAGACAAAATTTGCTTATAGACATAATCTTTGCTTAACCCCAAAGATAATAGTCACCTAATAATTACAACAAAGACTAATAATTGATGAAGATAGCAACTCACTATTTCTCCAGCATTGTTTTATGCACTTTTGTTCTGGCCTTTAGTAGTCAGGCAAATGCGGCTATGTATAAATACGTCAAGAAAGATGGCTCCACTCTGCTTTCAGGCGAAAAACTCAAAGGCTCAGGATTTAAATTAGTAAAAATCTACCAGATCAAGAAAAAGGGCGCGTACAAATCCAGCATTCGAGAAACACCCAAAACGACAAAAACATCGACCGCTAAAAAATCAAAACGTAAATCTACTTATAAAAAACGTAAGAACACTAGACTCAGCAACAACAAGGGCATCAAATATGCCAACCTAGTCGATCCTAATGGTCGCGATAATGGGATTATTGTTGGCTGTGGGAATGATCGTCATTTAAACAAACAAGCACGCGTTTACAAAAAGCCGATTCAAATCTATTCACGTATTTACGATGTAGATGAAGAGCTGATTCATGCAATTGTAAAACAGGAATCCTGCTTTAATGAAGGCGCACATTCGCGTGTTGGAGCGATCGGCTTAATGCAATTAATGCCACAAACTGCCCTCGGTTTAAGAATTAACGACCCCTGGAATCCAGAACACAATATACAGGGTGGCGTTAAATACATCGCAAAGATGCTGGAAAGGTTTGACGGCAATTACAAACTAGCGATTGCTGCTTATAACGCAGGTCCTGGTAATGTAAATAAATACAATGGGATTCCACCATTTAACGAAACCCGAAATTACGTAAAGAAGGTTTACGCCGAATATAAACGCCTGAAAAAAGTAGGTATTGGTTATAAGAAAAAAATACAACTGGCCTTTAAATAAGACACCTGAAGCACTTTCGTAATCATTCTAAAATAAAGCCACCCCCCTACTTATAGGCACTTTTTTTAATAATTTGCTGCGCATTCGCTGTGCCTTTAATGATAACGCCGATTTAAGCCGTTATTTTCCATCTTTTTACCTTTCTGCAATTGTTGATGTATCACAAGCTGTAGTATCCTTACGCCCTAAAATATTGCGTTTGAATAGGAGTTAAACGATGTCAATGTCTGACCGCGATGGTCTAATCTGGTTTGATGGAAAAATGGTACCTTGGCGCGATGCTAATGTGCATGTACTTACACACACATTACATTACGGAATGGGTGTTTTTGAAGGCGTTCGCGCTTATAAAACCGATCAAGGACCCGCGATTTTTCGCTTAAAAGAGCACACAGATCGTTTGTTTGACTCCGCCAAGATCATGAATATGGATATTCCATTTTCAAAAGAAGAAATTACCGCTGCTCAAATTGCTGCCGTTAAAGACAACAATCTGGATTCTGCTTACCTAAGACCTATGTGTTTTTATGGTTCGGAAGGCATGGGACTTCGAGCTGATAACCTTAAGACGCATAGTATTGTTGCTGCCTGGGAATGGGGTTCTTACCTTGGTGCCGAGAATATGGAAAAAGGCTTACGCATTAAGACATCCTCTTTCACACGTCATCACGTCAATATCAGCATGTGTAAAGCGAAAGCAAACGGTCATTACATCAACTCTATGCTTGCGCTTCAAGAAGCACTAACGGATGGTTATGATGAAGCATTACTCCTTGATGTAGAAGGTTTTGTTGCAGAAGGTAGTGGTGAAAATATCTTTATCATCAAAAACGGCGTCATCTATACCCCAGACTTAACATCTGCACTCAATGGAATCACCCGCAATACCATTACCGCTTTTGCTAATGATCTAAACTACGAAATCGTTGAAAAGCGCATTACACGTGATGAAGTCTATATTGCTGATGAAGCCTTCTTTACTGGAACAGCTGCAGAAGTAACTCCCATTCGTGAGTTAGACAATAGAACGATTGGTAACGGAACACGTGGTCCTATTACAGAAAAATTACAATCATTGTATTTTGACAGCGTTCATGGGAAGGTTGATAAGTATAAAGAATGGTTAACTCTCGTATAAGGAGTAATCAAAACAATAGGATATCGAATGGCATCTCAGGGCAGTTCAGACAAAGAAGCGGATTATAAAAAGTTAAACATTACGAATGATGTAACAATCACACGCAATGATTTACCTTTGCATTGTCCCACCAATGTTTCTGCTCTGTGGTGCGCACATCCCAAAGTATATCTTCCCATTGAAAAGTCGAAAGATGGCACTGCGCGATGTCCTTATTGTGGAACGTTGTACCATCTTCAAGACTAAGTAGTAAAAATAATAATGCCTTCAAAATTTTTCCACCCACGTTATTGGCCGACCTGGCTAGGGGTAGGAATTCTCAAACTTATCGTTCATCTCCCTTGGCGCTGGCAAATGGCGCTAGGAAAATGGTTGGGCGTATTGATTTATCATGCCGCTAAAACGCGAAGAGAAATTAGCCACATCAATCTGGAAATTGCTTTTCCTGAACTCTCTAAAACAGAATTAGAAGCACTAAATCGTGATCACTTTATTTCTATGGGTCAAGGTCTTATAGAAGCAGCTTTAGGCTGGTGGGGGTCTGATGAAAAAATCAAAAAGCTCGCTCACGTTGAAGATTTTCACCATCTAAGAGATGCGTTAAAAGATGGCAATGTGATTATGCTGGGGGCACATTTTTCCAGCCTTGAGGTAGGCGGAAGAATTATGGCGCTAGAAATGCCACTTCACGTCACTTATCGACCTCACCAAAATGCATTGATAGAACACTTGGTCGCTGTACAAAGGGACACAAAATACGGCAAAGCCATACCAAAAAGTAATATTCGCGACATGATAAAAAGCATCAAAAATGGCGCACCCGTTTGGTATGCAACAGATCAAAACTACCGGGGAAAAGGTAGCTTACCCGTGCCGTTTTTTGGTGTCGACGCACCAACAAATACAGGCACAGCTAGGCTTGCCAAAATGACAAATGCCAAAGTTATTCCTTGTATCACAGTTCGCCTAACAGGGAAAAAAGACGACCGACAAGGGTATTTAATAAAAACCTACCCTCCTCTGGATAATTTTCCAAGCGATGATGCGCTTCGAGATACCACACGATTAAATCAAATTCTGGAAGAGTTGATAAAAGAATACCCCGATCAATACTTATGGACACATAAGCGATATAAGAATTACAAAACGACGAATAAAGACTTCTATAAAGAATACGCTAAAAGCCATCAATCAGGTCACAAACCATGATTATCCAGCGCTATCTAGTGCGCGAAATCATATCTACATTTTCAGCCACGTTACTGGTATTGATGTTAATTATCGTAGGCAATACTTTTGTACGCTTATTAGGCAAAGTTAGCGGCGGCAATTTACCTATCGATGCATTGAGTAAACTGGTTTTTTTAGGATCCATTAATGGCTTAATTAAACTTGTTCCAATTGCTTTATTGATTGGCATGATGTTAGCTTTTGGACGCCTTTATAGAGATCATGAAATGTCTGCCATGCACTCCTCTGGCATTGGCCCAAAGCAATTTTATAAAGGTATCTTCTTATTTGTTGCGCCATTGACACTTATAATTGCGGGGCTAACACTGTTTGTCATTCCCGATCTGGAAAAGACTAGCTACAACATCAAACAAGAGATTAAGCAACGACCTGAAGCCTCTGGTATTCCTATCGGAGAGTTTATGCACAGCAAAACAGGCGGAAAAAGCATCACCCTGTTTGTTGAAGAAATGGATGAAGAAAATGTAGTGATGAAACGCTTTTTTATGCATCTCAATGATAAAGAAGAAACAGCTAAAAAAACTGACTCGATTGAGCCCTCTAAAAATACTCAAGACAAGAAAACAGAAGATAATATTGAAATTATAGTTTCTGCTGAGCAAGCCCTGCTGTATGTCGACCCTAAAAGTGGCAATAGAATTGTTAAAATAGAAAATGGAAGCCGTTATGATAATAATAAAAGTACTGGTGAATTCAGTATTTTTAATTTTGCCGAGCACGGCATTCATATCCCTGCGCTCGAAGTAAACATTTCGACAGACTTGGAAACAGAACCTACCCTTGAATTATTAAAACTACAAAGCAATGAGAGCAATGCAGAAATTCATTGGCGTTTAGCTTTAATCCTGCAAGCGCCGGTAATGGCTCTTTTAGCATTTCCACTCAGTCATACAACACCCAGACAAGGACGCTTCGGTAAGCTTGCATTTGGTATTTTACTTTATGCAGTCTATGCAAATTTGATTATTACGGGAAAATCAATGATCGAAGATGGACGAATCCCGAACTGGTTAGGGCTTTGGTGGACCCATCTTATTTTCATAGCATTGTCACTGTGGTTACTCCGCAAACAATATGGAAACCTTAAATGAAGATTTTAGATCGTTATTTATGGACATCAACCATACAGGGCATTCTCATTGCCTGGTTAGCCCTTGTTATTCTGGATACTTTTTTTGCTTTTATTAATGAAGCAGGAAAAACCAATGCGCTTTACACGACGTTGCAGGCAATTATATATTTAATTTACACGCTTCCTGCCAGTTTCTATGAGTTTTTTCCCACAGCCGTTTTAATTGGAACATTACTAGGGCTCGGCAACCTTGCTGCAAACTCTGAATTTATCGCAATGCGAGCTGCCGGGGTATCTATCGGAAATATAGTATTTTCAGTTATCAAACTCGGCACCATATTAGCGATAGGAATATTCATCGTTGGAGAATGGGTCGTCCCTGCCAGTGACTTACACGCTCGTAATTTTAAAGCCCAGTTAAAAAACAAAAATATTGTGCTTGTGGATGATTCTGGGCTTTGGGTAAAAGAGAAACAAAGCATTATCAAAATAGGTAAAGTGCTATCGAGCACTCAAGTTTCAGATGTCTCTATTTATTCGTTTAAAGAGGACCACTCTGGGCTGGAGACTTTAACGACAGTAAAAAATGCAAAAGCTAACGAAGATGACTGGAACTTTCATGGTGTTAATACAACAACCTTTAAGGATAATCATGTCCTCAAGACGTCTAACGAATTAAAACAACATGTGGCATTCATAAACCCAAATGTTTTGAATGTGGCAAATACTGACCCCAGCCAATTATCGAGTAGCGCACTCTCAAAAATCATAGAATACCAAAAAGAAAATGCAATTAAGACTGACAAATACGAGCTAATCTATTGGAAAAGGTTTTCAATTCCCTTATCCACTTTAGTCATGCTTATACTCGCAATGCCATTTTTATTTGGCTCAAACCGGGGGGGTGGCATGGGGCAACGAATCTTTGTCGGCATTTTAGTTGGTATTGTTTTTTATCTTGCCAACAGAACAGCCAATGAACTAGGCGCAGTTTATGGGTTTTCTCCACTTGTAAGCGCCTTCCTCCCCTCTGTTATTTTTCTCTTTATTGGGCTTTTCGCAATCAGTAGGAAAACATAGCTTTTTTAGCACCTAGTCTATTACTACATCTAAGTATTCACTCCACACCATCAACTCTTTGGTCTGACTACTAAAATAAATTAGAATAGACTCAAGAGGATTGCTTTCTCTACAACTAAGCGTTCATCTTAACCACCGACATAGGAAGTGAACAAAGAATCCATGAAAGATATCACCAACAATATACCAAGTGACAATTTGAGGTGGTGCCTTAAACAGATAGAAAATGGTCCATGGAACCTCATCCAATTACGAGGTGAGCAACTATCTGACACTGAATTTAATCAGGGTGATATTGACCTTCTTACTTCCAACGAGTCTGTTGAGCTTTTACTAAACGCTGTTTATAAATGGATACGTGAGCGCAAATGCCACGCCCGGGTTATGTCTCGGAAAAATCGAAAAGTACAACTCATACTGTATTCAACAGATGGTGAAGATTGCGTCATATTCGATCTTTGGTTAGAGCTTTGGCAATTTGATAACAAGCGAAGCTGTCTCACTTATCTCGGTGCAAAAGATGCAACCGAAACGCCACAATCTGCCATTGCCAGGTTTCCTGCTAATCTTGAAGCATGTATTTACATTCAACATCTGATATGTAAAAAACGCAGTATAGACAATCAATCAACCATAAGCAGGTTGAACGAATACAGCCAGAACTGTGACAAAGAAATCGCAGATATAATCTCGGAAATATTAAATTCCCAGGCAATTTCACAAACGGTCGAAGAACTGATGCTGAAATACATTAATCAACGGTGTCAACTTCAAACCCCCAGCACTTTTACACACACAGCCAAGCGATTAGGTTCTGTAATCAAAGAAAGCTGGCTGGCAGCTCCCAGACAAACCCGAATGATATCTATCATGGGCAGTGATGGTGCAGGTAAAACAACGCTGGCGAACCATTTACTAGAATCAGTAGATAATGTATCTCGTGTATTTACTGGTAAACATCTGTATAGAAAATCTTATATCCATAAACTGATGGTCATTTTAATTAGACCTTTACTGTTTCAATCGAGAGAGACTTTCGATGAAAAACTAGCGCCATGGGTTTATCTAAGAGCCAGTCTAGGTATCCGCATAAAATACTGGAGACAAAAAAATAAAGGCCTAATGCTAGTAGATAGAACAATTATGGATTTTTTGTATCTAGATAGAAAAACAGATACACCACGATTTTCCAGATTTAGATTTTTATCCAATGTCTTTGGCAAAAGAATCCCTATCATTCATTGTATTGTTAATCCTCAAAACATATCAGACAGAAAACCTGAAATGACAGAACAAGGAATCCTGCACTACAACCAGGACATGTTTAATTGCCATTCCCTGCGATCACCCACAGACTACCTGGCATTTAACAATGATTGTTCACTTGAAGATTCTGTGGAAGCGCTCACAACCATACTGAACAAGCTGTGATTCCAGTTAAATCGGTTATAACAAGACTGCAGAGTGAGTTATAATTCCACATCACATTAATCACCGTATTCACATTTACAGGATTGCCACCCTATGAGCTCCAGCGAAGTCCTACAACTTAAAGATAAGTCGGCATTTGGCGCAGGCGGCAGGCGACTTTGTTTTACCCATCCCAATGATCCCAGTAAGTGCGTCAAGATACTCAGACAAGACGATGATAGAACGGTGCGCTTAAAAAAGAAAAGAATCATTCCTGCCAGCTTTCACCGCGAATACGACAATAATCGCCATGAAATGGAAGTTTTGAATGAGCTATACGATCAAATCGGAGAGGAGATGACCGACCACTTACCGAGATGTTATGGCATGCATGAAACTGACTTGGGACCTGGTCTTGTTTTAGACCTAATCCGAGATGAAGACGGTCAAATTGCAAGAAGCATTCGTCAGCTAATTACCGATGGTTTTGACCTTGCAGATTTACGAACTGCATACGATAAGCTTGGTGATTTCCTGCATGAGCATATCGTACTTTCCAGAAAACTCCTTGACCATAACATCGTCGTAAGCTTTGATAAAGATGGCGTCCCAACCATGTATATCATAGACGGTTTGGGAGACCCCGCATTTATACCTCTTGCACGCTGGTCAAAAACTCTGGGAAGAGCCAAAGTAAAGCGACGTATCGAAGAAGCATGGCCGAGATTTGAGAACTTCGCAAAGCAAGGTGGCGTTACCGAAGAAATGCGGAAAAACAGCAGCTGGGATCAAGGTATACTTAGACACCGAGATTAATACAGAGCAGAAAAAACAGGCTCTAACAAATCATCAACTATATTTCGAGATACAGGCACGCTTAATGAGAAATGCCCGCACAGAAAAGCTAAAAGGAATCATCAGACCCTTTTTTTTCAAACTATTTAAACAAACAGGAAAAACTTATCTTTGCCCGATCTGTGGATACAAAGGGCCCTTTAAAGATAAACGCATTAGCAAAACACCCGATCTGATTCGAACCGATAGTAAATGCCCTAAATGTGCCTCCAACGAACGTCACCGTATGATGTTCCTTGTACTCAACGAAGTATTTAATACGACTGAAAAACAGGGTAAAAGCGTATTGCATATCGCCCCTGAAGAATGTTTAAAAGATATGGTCGCAGAAAAATTTGAGACGTATCACACAGCCGACTTGTTAAAACAGGACGTAGATTTTAATGAAGACGTCCAGGACATGTCCTTTAGTGACAACTCCTACGACTGCGTAGTAATTTCCAGAGTACTCACTGTCCCCCCCGATCTGGATGCCAGCCTTTCTGAGATTCATCGCGTCCTAAAACCAGGAGGTTTGGCTGTCATAGCAGAAATATACAAGCATGACGAGACCGTAGAATTTGGCAAAATGATTAACGAGCGTTCCCGCGAAATAGGCATTGATCTAATAGACAAAATTGACAATGTATTTGGTAAGACTGAATGCTTTTCATCAGATCGATATGACGATCAGTACCAACTTGCGAACAAGATGGTACTCGACGGGCAACCCACTGATAATTTCCCAGACAAAGTTAAAATCAACAATGTGGGTTTTAGCGAGCTGGTTGTCATTGGCAAAGTCGCGAATAAGACCTAATTAATTGAGAGCAAGTTTGTCATGAAATCACCAATGCGCTGGCTAAAGCGTCACAAAGAACTAAAGAAAAATGCCAGCCGACGCATTGAAGTTGAAGCCGCACTTGAACGACGCGAAGGGCAAAAAATAAAGTTAAGCCCAGCTGCAGCAAAGGGAGGTTACGATGAGATTTACTATGCATCCAAAAATGGAAGCAGATTTGCAGTAGTTAGAATAAATAGCGAGCACAAAATAATAAATGACCCAATTGGCTCTCTTGACCCTGGTATCCCGCTTGGTCCCGTTGATCGTTTAAACAGAGAATGGGATGCCTACGTACAACTTGCACCTGGTGGACTTTCTCCTGAACCGCTTTGGCGATCTGAACACGCGATTGCGTGTAGTTGGTTACCCTGGGAAAGACTTTCCGGATATTTAACAAAAAACCGAGCGGAATTATGGAAGGTGCTAAGTAACGTTTTTCCTCTTATTTCAACAATGCATAGTCTAGGAGTGATTCATCTGGATCTTAACCTTGGCAACATACTCATAGACCTAAATAGTGAGAAACTAGCAGTCATTGATTTTGAATTTGGCCCCGTGGAATGGGTTAATCAGGAACAACAAATGGCGTTTGACTATTTGCGGCTGATTGACGATTGCCTGAAGCCTAGACGCGGAGGAAAAGTATTACTTGAAGATCCGAATAAATTAATAGAACTGCTCGGGGAGCATGTACCGGAAGCGACAAGAAACGCCGATCTTCACTTCGTTTACTCAAAGCTGCAACGCCTACAGCAACAACCTGAACTTTGTGTGCTGTTACAAACGATTTTCATCAATTTGCCAGACCCTCGCACTGAAGAATAACCTGAACTATCAATCGAACATTATCTCAAAAAGTCTTTTAAACGTTCTAGATTTACATTTTTTCTAAAAGATTCGACAGTTTTTTTATTTCTTAATGCCGCGTCGACCTGTTTTTATCTTTAGCTTGAATGCATAAAAGTTATCTTTTCCACTCACCGTTACTCGTTTTAAAAGATAGGGATTTGTTTTTTTAAAATCAGAAATCCCCGTTTCAACAGTCGTCGCATTTGTATACCCTGCTGATTCGACTAAGGCTAAATCAGCTTGATCAAACAAGCCAAACGGGTAGCAAAATGAATGGCACTTAATACCGAAAATATCTTCTATTTTTTTCTTGGAACCCACTATTTCTTCATGCTTCTGTTCCTCTGAAAGCGTCGGCAAATTATCATGAGTAACAGTATGCGAACCAATTTCAACCAAGCCAGATTCTAATAACTCTTTTACCTGTTCGTCTGAAAGCTTAGGCTCAGCCATTAACTCTCCTGAATTATTCTTTTTTTTACGTTTGCTTGACCACTCTCTATTGTGCCGATCAATTACCAAATAAATGGTCGCTTTCGCTTTGTATTTCTTTAGCAATGGCAGAGCATTGCTAATATTATCTTGATAACCATCATCGAATGTTATAGCGATACTTTTTTCAGGCAACTGATCCTTATTTGATAATAACTCAGACATCGTAAAAAACTGCCAATCATTATCAGCGAGGTATCGAAGCTGCTTTTCAAACATTTCAGGTGAAACTCGTAAAGAATTGAATTTTGCCCCTTTGATAGGGTTACTAATCATGTGATACATCAGTATTCTGGGATACTGAAATGGAACTGCCTTTTTCCACCAGGCATATCGATGCGAATAATATGCGCCTAATAACACGAGAAATAAAATCAGTCCTACATAAATAGACATAAACTAATTTTTCTCACTCAATGCTTCATATAAAGCCAAAGTCTTATCTAACATTTCCTGTTTACTGTAAACAGCGAGCTCACCTTGAGGAGCTTGAATGTTACCATTATATAATTGCTTACATCGTATTGTGGTTTCTTCAGTATCGTTCAAACCTACCAGACCAGCCGGATAAACTTGCCCCATAGTTTCACCAACACCACCATGACTATAGGCAATGACTGGCGTTCCCAAACTAATTGCCTCAACGGCTGTGCGACCAAAAGACTCCGGTTGCGTTGAGAGTGACAAAACAGCATTTGAGATAGCGTATATTTCCTTCATGTCTGATCGATAGCCGGCAAAGGTAACGTAGTCTTCAAGCCCATCAGACTTTACTCTTGCATACAGCTCTTGCGCATATTGCTTTCTTTTGGGATCTTCTCCACCAACGATCAAGCCATGCACATTGAGATTTTCTGATTTCAATGTATTCAGAACATCCAGAAAGTCATTGTGACCTTTCAAGCGCGTCAAACGACCCGGCAGCGTGATTACCCATTTCCCCTGAGTTTGTGGATACTCTTGATACCAGGCAGCAAGCCATTCAGCTTCTGGTTGATAGTGAAATGGAAATTCTTTTATATCGATACCGCGTGCAATGGTAATGATTTTATCTTCATTGGTTTCAGGGTATTTATCGAGAATATAAGATTTCACCGTATCTGAAACGGCAATGACTTTCTCACCATAAGTCATTATCTTACTGTAACGACTCACTGAATTTAAACCATGCATTGTGGTGATAAAGTGCGGTCGATTATTTGATGGCATTTTGCGCCAGGCTAACCATGCAACCCAAGCAGGCATTCTGGATCGTGCATGGATGATATCGATTTTATTCTGCTGCAACCAAGCTCGGAGCTTAGTTCCCTGCAAAAAAGTCAAAGGTGACTTTTTACCTAAATCCCAAAATATGTGTTTGCTGCCCTCTTCCTCAAGTCTTTTTACTAAACGACCACCTGCAGACATTACAATTGACCTATGTCCGGCATCAACGATTGCTTTAGCAACCTCTAGGGTTCCTTTTTCCACCCCCCCACTTTCAAGGTCAGGGAGTAATTGCAATATCGTTAATTGTTTAGTCATTTATAACTCAAACTTCTCTAATAAAAGTTTTGCACAGCGATCAGCCTCGTAAAGTTCAGTTACTGTATGGGGTCGATCTAGAGTGTTTAAAGAATCAACCGCGCCTTCGCTGATCAATCGGTCGATTTCTTTAGTTATCCTGGAAGGCTTATCATAATCAAGTTCAATTACGCCTGCTTTAGCTCCTGATGTGAGCGCTTCATATATCATTGAAATACTGTCAGCCGTCACCCAAACCTGTTCACTTTCATGCATTTTTTGTGGGAGCCAATCCGAAGAGACATTTTCAGGAACAATTAATACCAACTCAGGGAAATTTGTTTTAACTTCATCGTAGGTATCTTGTGGCGTTCTACGTGAACCAGCAATCACCCATTGAATTTCTGGCTGTTTCGTAAGTACATTCTGAATCTGTTTTATAAGCTTTTTCGAGCTCCATTGATAATGTTTAGAAGGCCCTCCAAGCATTATCAAACCAGTATCCTTCACTGATGACGTTGTATTTGGCACGACGCGATTAATCGCACCTACTGTTTCAATGATATTACTTCTGTTACCTGGGTTATCGTGCCTTGGGATAAAACATAAATCAAAAAAGAAAGAAGGCAGACTTGGGCTCATCATCACCACGACCTTTCCACCAAAACACCTTCTATAAGCAAGCAAGCTCAAATGCGTTTGATGTCCTGCTCCAACAATTAAATCTGGAGCATCCTCTTTTTTATTTTTAAAACACCAGTTGAACAGCCACATTTTCAGCGCTTGAAGAGTAGTCAGTAAAGGAGGTCTACTTATAGAAACTTCTCGGTATTTTGATATAGCTTCCACCAACCCTTCGGATTGGTTGGCGTGCCCCGGTCTGCCGTCTGTTAATACCCAGACATTTAAGACTCTGTCTTTTTTGGCATCTAAGTTATTCATTTTTCTGGATATGTTTTATCAGATTGGAGACTATTTACCTAAAGTCTCCACGTTGGTTGCGGAATAACATTTTTAACATCGATGGTGATAGGAGCTCCTGACGAAACCTTCTCATAATCTTCCATAGTCCATTCTTTAAATTGTGAGTGCCCTACCGCCACAATAATGGCATCGTACTTTTGTGGGGATGCTAATGGATTATCAACCACGCTATCAGGGTAATAATCCCTAGCTTCATTTTCTTCAGGCCATGGGTCATAGACATCTATATCGGCACCAAAGTCCTTAAGTTCTTTATAAATATCCAGAACTTTAGAATTACGCATATCCGGACAATCTTCTTTAAAGGTAACGCCCATGATCAATACTTTAGAGCCCTTAATCGTCTTGCCCGCCATGATCATTTTTTTGATGGTTTTCTCAGCAATGTATTTCGACATTCCATTATTGATCTGCCTGGAAGAGAGAATCAAATTTGGCTTGTAACCTAACTCTTCTGCTTTAAAGGTTAAATAATAAGGATCGACTCCAATACAATGCCCCCCTACCAAACCCGGACTGAGTTTGATGAAATTCCATTTAGTCGCAGCAGCCTCAATAACTTCATTAGTATCAATTCCCATCTGATCAAAAATTAATGCAAGCTCGTTAATCAATGCGATATTGACATCTCGTTGCGTGTTTTCAATCACTTTTGAGGCTTCTGCTACTTTGATACTAGATGCTAAATGTGTGCCTGCAGTTATTATCGTTTTGTACAGTTCATCAACTTTTGTTGCGATTTCCGGAGTAGAACCTGATGTGACTTTCAGAATATTTTTTACGGTGTGGTGCTTATCACCAGGGTTAATTCTTTCGGGAGAATAACCAACGAAAAAGTCTTGATTAAATCGCAATCCAGACCCTTCTTCTAACACAGGCACACAAACATCTTCTGTGACACCCGGGTAAACCGTAGACTCGTAGATAACCAGATCATCTTTCTTTAAAACTTTAGAAACCGTCTCTGATGACTTTATTAAAGGCGACAGATCTGGGCGACTCGATTTATCGATTGGTGTGGGAACGGTAATAATGAAAATATTACATTCTCTAATTTCTTCGATATCAGTCGTGTAATGAATATTATCTTTTACACTTTCCAGTAACTCATCTTCTACTTCCAGAGTTCTGTCATGGTTCAATGCTAATTCATCGATACGTTCCTGAATAATATCAAACCCAACAACGTCGTACTTTTCTGCGAAAGCAACCCCAAGAGGTAAACCAACATAACCTAAACCGATAATACAGATTTTATCTTTACTCATTACGCTCATATTTCACCGAAACATTGCCTAAAATTACTAACTTTGTCATCCTATAGGATTCTAATCCTTATCGCATTTTAAAACTTCCATTTTAGCCAATTAAACTATGAAAATATCTATTATCAGTGGCAGCCATCGTCAAAATTCACAAAGCATTAAAGTGAGTAAACATATAGAAAAGACTTTATTGAAGTCTACATTATCTGATGAGACTTATTTACTTAGTCTCGCTGGAAACCCCATTCCCCTATGGGATGAATCTATCTGGGAAGGAGATGAAGAATGGAAGCGTATTCTAAACCCAATCTCTGATGAGCTAGAAAGCAGTGATGGCTTTGTCATTGTTACTCCCGAGTATCATGGGCAAGTTCCTGCCGCACTGAAAAATTTCTTTTTGATGTGGAAAAAACAGTTAGCACATAAACCCGCACTTATCGTTGCTGTGTCTTCTGTTGATGGTGGTTCTTACCCAGTTGCTGAATTACGCATGAGTAGTTACAAAAACAACCGTATCTGCTATTTACCGGAACATCTAATTATTCGGAACGTTGAATCGGTACTTAATGATGACGAAGAGAAAAATAACTCTGAATCTGATGCCTATTTTCGTGAAAGAATTCAATGGAGTTTAGGAATTCTAAACGAGTATTCCAAAGCATTAAAGACAGTGAGAGACAGCGGCGTAACTGATACAGACAAGTTTACGAATGGTATGTAAACAGTAATTAAAGCTGATTCTAAAAAAAAGCCTCGTAAGTAGGGGGGTGCCTTAAACTATTATTGAGATATTCATTAAGGCTTTTGAGCAATAATCAAAGCTTCGTTTCTTAAACCAGCATCCGCTTTGCCTAACACTCCATTTTCTCTATATAAAACGATCTTCAGAGAATCACAAAGCGCTAAAAGCTCCCCTGCTTTCAAACGAAAATCAGGATTTCCCGGACCAGCATCAGTCACCTTTAGTTGAGACCAGGTTTGATAAAATAACAATCCACCTGGTTTTAACGAATCTATTATCTGCGGGAAAAGTTCACGATTCAGAAAATAACTGACCACGATAACATCGTACTTTTTTTCAGGCATTCCATTAGTTTCTACATCACAAAGAATAGTCTTTATCTTAAGATCATTGTCTAAGGAATACCGTGCCAAACCCTCGAGTACCACGGATGAAATATCGATAGCATCAACAGCAAAACCATTTTTCTCTAAAAATTGTGCATTACCTGCTCTACCGCACGCCAAATCCAAGGCATCTCCACCAGAAAGCGGCAGTAAATAGGCATTATCGCTAAGCACGGTTGCTACTCTTGCCGAAGAAAAATCAGCCTGCTGATATGCTTGATCCCATTTATCTTTCTTAACTGACATTTATTTCCTCCAGAACGCGGGCGTAAGGACGACAAGCAATGTAAATATTTCTAAACGCCCCATAAGCATCGATAAACACAATAACCACTTTGAGAAATCACCCACCTCCTGATAATTTTGTGCCACCTCTCCAAGCCCGGGACCCAGGTTGTTTAAAGTGGCGGCAACAGCTGAAAAAGCAGTGACTTGATCCATCCCTGCGGCCATCAGTATCATCATAAATAAAAGAAAAATTCCAACGTAAACGGAGAAGAACCCCCATACAGCCTGAATAACTGTTCTATCTACGGGTTTTTTGTTTAGCTTAATCGCTATTCGTGCATTCGGATGAATCAGTCGAAGTACTTCACGCCAACCCTGTTTAAACAATAGCAACACGCGTATAACTTTCATTCCACCACCTGTTGAGCCAGCGCAACCGCCAACAAAACTCGCCAAGACTAACAGTACAGGTAGGAACCCTGGCCAGTGACTATAATCTGTCGTGGTAAACCCTGTTGTCGTGGCTATCGAAACAACCTGGAACATTGCATGATAATAAGATTCCGAAAAAGTGCCATAAACATGCATGAAATACAGATACGCAAGGGACACAATGGTAAGCATTACAATCAGTAAACCATATAATCGAAATTCAGAATCCCTTTGATAGGCTGTAAGACTGAGTGAACGCCACGCAATAAAGTGCAAACTGAAATTGGCGCCAGATAGCAACATAAACACCACTGCCACAAGCTCTATCGCATGACTATTAAAATAGCCCATACTCGCGTCATGAGTAGAAAAGCCACCAATTGCTACGGTAGAGAAGCTATGACTGATCGCATCAAATACATCCATACCCGCTATATAATAAGCCACAGCACAAGTAACCGTAAACGTCAGGTAAATGATCCAGAGAAGCTTTGCAGTGCCCTTAATTCTTGGCGTTAACTTCGAATCTTTAACCGGGCCAGGAGCCTCGGCACGGTAAAGCTGAATTCCACCAATACCGAGGATAGGAAGTATGGCAACAGCAAGTACGATGATACCCATACCACCCAACCACTGAAGCTGTTGCCGGTAGAACAATATTGATTTCGGTAAGTCATCAAGCCCTACAATAACGGTAGCACCTGTTGTTGTTAAAGCAGATACGGATTCAAAGACGGCATCGACAAATGAAATCTGTAATTCATGAGAGAATATTAAAGGAGCGGAACCCGCAATACCCAGAACACTCCAGAACAAGACGACGACTAGAAACCCTTCACGTAGCCGCAGCTCTCTTTTTCTATGGCGAACGGGAAACCAAAGGACTGCGCCTACAATTAAAACCAGTAAAAAACCTTTTATAAAGGGAGCTACGGATAGGTCATTGTATATCCAGCCAACTAAAACGGGTGGAAGCATGGTGAAACTAAATAACACCATGAGCAAACCTAAAATACGCTGAATAATAAACAGTTGCATAAGACTAGGGCCTAGATATGGCCTAAACCAACCTGAAACATTTTTTCAACGGCATTGATGTAGCGTTTATCAGCCAGGAATAAAATAACATGGTCTTCTTCTTCAATAACGGTGTCATGGTGCGGCATGATAACTTCATCTTTACGCACAATGGCGCCTACCGTTGTGCCAGGCGGCAACTTTAGGTCGGCACGTTTTCTACCAACAACACGGGAGTTTTTAGCATCACCGTGAGCGACTACCTCGATCACTTCCGCATCACCTTTTCTTAATGAGTGAACAGAAACAATATCACCACTTCGAATGTGGGTCAGTAATGCACCAATGGTGATCTGTTGTGGTGAAACAGCATGATCGATATTCGCATTTTCAACTAAATCGACATATCCTGTACGATTCACTAAAGACATTACTTTTCGAGCGCCCAGACGTTTAGCCAGCATTGCCGACAAAATATTCGCCTCATCATCATTAGTCAGTGCGCAGAAAATATCTGTATCTTCAATATTCTCTTCTAAGAGCAAAGACTCGTCCGCTGCATCGCCTTCAAGTACGATTGTTTTATTTAAGGTCTCTGCTAATTTTTTAGCACTATCAGGGTTTTTCTCAATAATTTTAACTTTGTATCTGCCTTCTTCCAGCGCGTTGGCTAATCTTCTACCAACATTACCGCCTCCAGCAATCATAATGCGTTTATAAGGTCTATCTACACTTCTCAATTCGCTGACGACAGCTCTAATATGCTGAGCACTCGCTATAACGAAAATTTCATCATTTGCTTCGATGATGGTATTTCCAGTTGGACTAATTGCTTTACCATTTCGAAATATCGCGGTGATTCTCACCTTTACTTCAGGAAGGTGCTCACTCAATTTATTGATTTCATGACCCACCATAGGGCCTTCATGATAGGCTTTTACCGCCACCAACCTTACTCGACCACCCGCAAAATCTAAAACCTGAGTAGTGCCCGGATTAGAGATAAGACGAAAGATATAGTTTGTGATTAACTGCTCAGGACTAATCAAAACATCCACAGGAATTAATTCTGGCGTAAATAATTCTGGGTGCTGCAAATACCCGGAAGCTCTGACTCGGGCAATACGCGTAGGTGTCCTGAATAAGCTGTATGCAATCTGGCAAGCCATCATATTAACTTCATCACTATTCGTGACTGCAATTAACATATCAGCATCGTTAACATTAGCTTGCTCTAGAACATCAGGATGCGATGCTGGACCATGACGCGTATGAACATCAAGTTTTTCCCTGAGTTCACGTAATGCAGCAATATTGGTGTCGATAATAGTAATATCATTATCTTCATTGGCTAGATTTCTCGCTAATGAACTACCAACCTGACCCGCACCAAGGATAACAATGTTCATTGTTTAATGTCCTGCAATGGATGACTCACCTTGATACTCAAGTTATTTACCATACTTCTTGGGATCAATTTTCAGCGAACGCATTTTACGATAGAGATGAGTGCGTTCCATTTGCACGAGTTCCGCAAGTTTACTCACATTCCCTTCGACCAATTTTAACTGGTGATCCAGGTAATCATGTTCGAATTGCTCTCTTGCCTGCCTTAATGGCAACTCAAACAAACTATCCGAACTTTGACTCAGCTCTTGTGAAAATACAGGAATCTCTGTTCCAATGGCTTCTTCGACTTCTTCCTGAGTAATTTCAGAATCAGTTCCTAAAATCAACAATCGCTGCACCAGATTGCTTAGTTCCCGAATATTTCCAAGCCATTTATAATTTCTTAAAAAGTTTTGTGCTGGAACAGAAAAATGACGATAAGGTAATCCATCATGTTCAATCTGCTGATCTACATAGTAATTTAACAGCTCTGGTACATCTTCCGGATGCTCACGAAGTTCCGGAATCATTAATGGAACAACACTAATCTCAAGATAAAGTTCTTTATCAAAACTCTCTGCTTCTACATCGTCTCTCAAATCATGCTGGGAAGAGAATATAAGTTTCACACTCAGCGGGATATGCGAATCACCACCTACTCGTGTGTAATAACCTTGGCGTAATGCAATTAATAAGCGCTTTTGAGCGTCTTTTGTCAGCCCACCAATATCCGAAAGATATAGCGTGCCGCCCTGAGCTTGATCAAGTAAGCCATAACTAATCTTTTCATCAATTTCAGAACCGAAAATTTCGACACTCATATTTTCTTTCGGAATAAGAGATACGGTCGATTTTAAAAAAAGTCGCCCACTATTCTCACTTTGAGAGTGGATATACCGTGCGAATACTTCTTTACCGACGCCACCTTCACCGTATATCAGCACAAGACTATTATGCTTGGATATTCTGTCTGCCTGCTCTCTTAGTTTCACCATTAGCGGGCTACTGCCTACCGGGTATTGAGGCGCACTAATCTGATCTCGAAGTTCTTTATTCTCTTGAACCAGTTGATCTGAACGCAAGGCATTTTCTATACACAACAACATCTTTGCGATCGATAATGGCTTTTCAATAAAGTCATGCGCACCCAAACGCGTTGCCTCAACGGCAGTTTCTATGGTTCCATGACCTGACATCATAATGACAGGGCAAGAAAGAGTGCTACTGTTTTGCCAGTCTTTGAGCAAAGAAATACCATCTTGACCCGGCATCCAGATATCAAGCAATACCAAATCTGGTTTGCGTTTTCTTCTTAGTTCTTTTGCTTCTTCAGCATTTTCTGCTGTTGCAACTTCGTAGCCTTCATCTTCCAGTATTTCGCTTACTAACTGGCGGATATCCGGCTCATCATCCACTACTAGAATATATTGTGCTGTCATCAATTATCCTTTTGGTACGGTAGGTGCATTATAAAACTCGCACCTCCATTTTCATTATTTTTGGCTAATACACTGCCTTCATGCTCTTCTATTATACGCTTTACAATGGCTAAACCTAAACCACCACCTTTGGTTTTCGTAGTTTTGTATGGTTCGAACAAATGCGGCAGTAACTCACTGGTAATTCCGGGGCCATTATCTTCGATCTGAAGGATAAACTCTTTTTTACCCTCTTTTGATTCTTTTACTTTACTTGTAATGATCAGTTTTGAATCACCATTCCCACTAAAATCATGCATTGCATCCAAGGAATTTTTGATCAAATTCACCAAAAGCTGCCTGATCCGATCGCCATCGACATTAAGTATAGGAGAGCCATCTAAATTTAGTATGATTTCAGCATCTGATTGATTGATTCGGTAAAGTTCAACAACCTCTCGTATCAAACCATTGATATTGATCTCTTTTAATTTTAGCTCAGGTATTCTTGCGTATTCACTAAATGCATCAACCATTGTCTTCATGCTATCAACCTGATGCACAATAGTATTACTCATTCTTTGAAGTAATTCAGCAGACTCTTCATCCAGCAATGGTTTAAGCCTACGCTGTAATCTCTCAGCCGAGAGACGGATTGGGGTTAATGGGTTTTTAATCTCATGAGCAAGTCTTCTTGCAACCTCCCCCCAGGCAGCATCATGCTCAGCCTGTACAACTTCACTGATGTCATCAATCACCAGAACATAGCCTTGCGCGCCATCAATCAATTCAGGTAAAACCACCCCTCTACAAACCAATGTATGCTTAGTGTTTCCAAGCATTAAGGTGACTTCTGTTTGCCAATCCTTATCTTTGGAATTATCACTAGAGGCTGATTCCATTAACTTAGGCATTATCGCGCCGTAAAAGGGCAATAATCCTTCTGCCACGCTACACAAAGCTTTAAAGCTTTTACCTTTAAATTTATCCAGAGGCGCATCCAACAACTCTTCCGCCGTGTGATTTATTCTTCTGATGATAAACTCTTCATCAAGTGTAATAACACCCGAAGTTAAGCTGCCTAAGACAACATTTAGATAATCATGTTGCCTTTGAACTTCCTGCTGACTATCAGCACTTTCCTGTTGTGCTCTGGATAGTTTTGTTGTCATCACGTTAAATGATCTGGCCAGCAGATTGAAATCGTCTTTCTCATCCACATCCAGCTTTTTTTGCAAGTCTCCGGAGGCTACAGCATTGGTTGCTTCCAGCAAGTTTCTGACGGGTTTTGTTAACCGAATTGAATAAATAAATGCCGCCCAAACTGAGAATAGGACAGACAATAACATGATCAACAAGAGCGTTATTCTAAAGCCTTTCTTGATCAGCTCTTTCTGGTAACTGATTTCCTGATATTGCTTATACGCATCTTGAACACTATCCGCCAAGATTCTTTCTTTTTCTGAAAAAGGAAACAAAGCGGTCAGAATAAACGTTTCTCTGCCAACACCGAGTGAGATACTTAAGGCAACACGCGAGAAAAGCCCGCCCTCTCCTACTGGCTCAAGCTGATACATATAACCACGGCTAGACAGTTTACGGATGATATCGTCAGTTGGAAAATGTGGCAGTATGGAGTTCATCTCGTCACCACTGTAAACGAGCACCCGTTTGTTGCTACCAAAGAGAACAATCTCGTAGGCACCCATGGCAATCAACTGCCTGTCTATGAATGACCCATAATCCAATCTATCCACTCTCGCAAGTGCAGTAGCCGCTCTTTCCAGATTAAAAAGGTGTTGCCTCATACGGACATCAAGCGAGCTTCGGGCAAGCTCCAGTGAATCATCTAAGGCGCCTTCAATTTTAACATTAAACCAGTTATCGACCCTGTCCCCGATAAAATTCATCGAGAAGTAAGAGACAACCAATACCGGCAAAATAGTTAATAACGAGAAAGCGTACATTAAACGCAGCGTAAAACGAGAGCCTGCTTTCTTCGAGCGCAAATGTACCAACGCTTTAACAACGTTATAAAGAATCAGGCTCAATAAAATAACCAGAACAGCAATATTTAACGGTATTAACCAGGTATTAATTGCACTGGATTGATCAGGATTCTTTGTCGATACACTTAATAAGATAAATGAAGTTACTAATAATAAAAACGTAACTAAAACAGGAAAAATCTGAAAAAAGAATGTTCTTAAGGAAGGGGCCATAACACGCCCTCGCTAGTCAAACTATATTGATCGCTAAATAGTGACTGGATACGCAACGGCAAGCGTAAAGTAGCAGGAACCATATCAGCTATGGCAAAGATATAAAATTCTCCATCATCTTTATCATTTAAAGACTCGGAGATATCAGGCAAAACAAAGTGTTTTAATTCACCTAATTTTCGAAGAGAGGCAGAAAGGCTCGAAAAATTCCAGTGCTCATTGGTATCACTTCTTGATAATACATAATGCCGGCTTAAGGCATGGTATTTAAGCTGATAATTAACAGTTAAAATTGGCACGTCTTTGTTAAACCACCAACTACTGTGTTCTCCTAAAAGGAATTGAACACGAGAGTTTAATGTCACACCATTTTTTAAGGCTTCGCTTAGATAGTCGGTTAATTTGTACTCAATGCGAGTAGAAACTTCGAATCTTTCTGGCGTACCTTTGATACTAAAATCTTTAAAATCAATATCTCCAGCTGATAGATTTAGAGATGGGAAGGCCATCAAGAAAACCATCATTAGGGGGAAGAATATTTTAGAAAAACCAGACATGTTGCTATTTTACCACTAAAGATATTGGTTGTAATCAGCTTGCTGCTATAAATCAAAGATAAATGCACCCCCCTACTTTGAGGGCTTTTTCTGTACTCCTAAAATAGACGTTAATTAAAGAAGGCGAGCCTAAGCCCACCCTCCTTGAGACTATACTCTGCTAAATGCGAGAATGAGTCGATGATGATAAAAGTTATCAACCAACAGCAAGCTCTCTTTCTACATCCGAAGACTGATCCACCTGATTTTCTTGAGGCGCAATTTTTTGCATAGACTTGATTTTATTTTTAGAAAAATCCTGAGACCAGAAGTCTTCCCATAGATCAATGAAATTCAGGGAGTTCTGCAATAAATCAGACTGATCATAACCGCCTGCACCTTGCGCTAAAATCAACCAAAGATCATTTTGATGAAAATCATCACAGGCATCATTTTCTTCATCTTCAGAAACTCCATGAACCTGGTAATAGCCTTCCTGAACAGGAATTCCTAATGCGCCAGTATTCAAACGCATTACTGGACTGAATATCATGACAATTTCTTCTGCGATGGCTAGCAGTGTTAGTAGTAGTGGATAATCATCATACGCAGCCAGAAAGCATTCTTTTAACTTTTGAGTAACTGGCGAAGGGACAAACTCCTGTCTATCTTCATCGCTAATGCTCATATCTGTCATCAACTCTTCAAATAGAATCAAATGAGATCGTTGAGGTGTACCCTGAAAATAACAAGGCTCGCCAATTTTGTAATGAAAACCAAATTCATCCAAAGTATTTAGCGTTAATAAAAAGCGCGCATAAGCTTTACTACCCGGCTTCATTACATTTTCTACTTTTTTAGATTGGTACTGAGCCATCAACAAAGCATCGGTAAATATATGCACAATTGCACGGTATTCCATGTGCATGGTCTGCATTTCCTGCAATGAATATTCACAAGCATTCATTGCAGAAACAATTGGATGTTGATTTATTTTATGATTTTTGACAGATGAAATCAGAACCTGAAGGAACTCCATATTTTCGTTCCACTTAGTTTCACCGACACTTGCTATCATTTCTTTTACTGCGTTTTGTCTAATCTGATCCATGATTAATCTCCTTAATATTAAGTTAGTAAGAGCAAACGTTTTGCAAAAAAATATGCTCAATCAATAACTGAATTGGGGGTTTGGAAATTTATCCCTAGGGCATGAAATATGTATATTTTCCCGAAGAATTATCATCACCAAAATCTTCAGAAAGTGATTAAGAAGACACATAAAAGGTCAATCCTTTGAGCCATTTATGGTTCATATTCCTTTTTTGGTAATCATAATAATCAGCAAAAAATACTGATTATTATGATTTCATACTAAATAATATATGTATTGCGCACAAGTGATTTGAGCGATGAATATTAGCTAGAAATATAAATTATAGGCGCAAAGCTATACGGTGAAAGGCTGAGAGGTAGTTAAATTAATTGCTGGTATTTGTTTTCTGGATTTTGGCGTAATAAAAGCCATCCATTGAATTATCCCCGGGAAAAATCTGCTTACCCAAGGACTCAGAAGATTCTATCGCAACTATTTCGGCATTAGCATTATTGTCTAAAAATGAGCGGATTTGATCTTCGTTCTCTTCAGGTAAAATTGAGCAGGTCGCATAAAGAAATAGCCCACCTGGTTTTAGTTTTTCCCAGAGCGCTTGAAGCATTGCCGCCTGAAGTTTTTGCAACTCGGCAATATCGCTGTTTCTACGTAACACCTTGATATCAGGGTGCCTTCTTATAACGCCTGTGGCAGAACAAGGCGCGTCCAATAAAATCCGGTCAAACAGAATATCTTTGGCATAAGCCTCAGTATCCAATGCATCTGCTACGACTAAATTAGCTTTTAGGTTCAATCGCTCAAGGTTTTCACTGACCCGTTTCATGCGAGTTTCACTATTATCAATAGCGATCACTTTAAGATTTTCAGCAGATTCTAGAATATGACCGGTTTTGCCACCGGGTGCTGCACACGCATCAAGCACTTGCATGCCTGCCTTGCAATCTAACAAGATGCCAGCGAGTTGCGCTGCGCCATCCTGTACTGATGAAGACCCTTCAGAGAAACCGGGAAGGTCTTTTACATTTTGAGGCTTAGTCAGCTTTACTGCTGTGGCAACGCCTTCCAAAGGCTCAGCATCTATCCCAGCATCATTAAGTTGTTGCAAATACGCATCTCGGGTTTGATGATTCAGATTTACCCTAAGCGTCATGGGAGAACGTAAATTAGACTGCTCTAAGATTTCTTCCCAATTATCTGGCCATGCTTTTCTAATACGATCTATTAACCATTGCGGAAAAGCATACTTGGCTGGTTCTTCAGCTAGCATTTCTTTTTGAAGTTTCACTTGCCCCCGTAAGAAATTCCTTAAAACGGCATTTACCAAATTTTTAGCCCAAGGCTTCTTCAGACCTTTGAGCGCACTAACGGTTTCACCCACAGCCGCATGGTCGGGAGTTTTCTGGTAAATAATTTGATACAAGCCAACACGGATCAAACATTCTACATCCTTATCTTTCTTCTTTAATGATTTACTCATAAGAATGCTGATAAGCGCAGACAATGATTCGTGCCAACGCAAACTTCCATAACAAAGATCGCTAACCATTGGGCTATCATTATCAGACAGAGCAGTGCTTAAGGATTCTCCGTTATAAATAACAGATTGAAGGATTCGGGCTGCAGCAACTCTTGGGTTAACAGCCTGCTTATTGTTATTTTTTTGCATAGTTAGAGTGATTTTATTGAGTGACTATCGTGAATTAAACGCTTTTCAAGCATTAGAGCACTCATCATTAAGTAATGACACCCCCCTACTTTCAGGCACTTTTTTAATATTGAATCTTTTGATGAATGCTCTGATGAATCTTTTAATCTATTTATAGTTGCGCGCATTATGACGGAAATACATTTCCCATAAGCGATTGGCCATTGATAAAATCCTTAACATCCATCGCTTTTTTTCCTGGCAACTGCAAACGCGAGAATGACAAAACGCCATCTCCTGTAGCAATGACAATGCCCTCTGAAGATTCAGAGATCACTGTGCCTGGTTTCTGGTCGTTATTTTCTTCCACTACTTTCGACATATAGATACGAAGAGGCTTACCATTCAATAGAGTAAAAGCTACTGGCCATGGATTAAATGCCCGTATCTTTAAGTCAATATCTTTCGCTGACTGACTCCAATCTATCTCGGCTTCCGCTTTATTGAGTTTTTCAGCATAAGTCGTTAAAGCATCATCTTGAATCACAGGTTCTAGTTCATCTTTTTCGATCAGATCCAAAACTTCTAGTAAGGCTTCGGCACCATCACTGGAAAGGAGATCATGAATCGTTTGGCTCGTATCTTCTGCGGTAATTGGACAAGTACGCTTAAGTAACATATCGCCCGTATCCAGCCCCAAAGCCATCTGCATGATAGTGACGCCCGTTTCCGTATCACCGGTTTCAATTGCGCGGTGAATAGGCGCGGCACCGCGCCATCTTGGCAACAGTGAACCATGGATATTCAAACAACCATAGCGCGGCATATCTAATACTGCCTGCGGCAAAATCAAACCATAAGCTGCTACGATCATTACATCTGCATCATAAGCACTGAGTATTTGCTGCGCATCTTCATCCTTTAGAGACAATGGTTGCTCCACAGGTATTCCAGCATCAACCGCCACTTGCTTTACAGGGCCGAATTGAACTTTTCTGCCTCTACCAGCAGGACGATCTGGCTGGGTGTAGACAGCAACGACCTTATGCCCAGAGTTTATTAAAGACTGAAGCGCAGGAACTGCAAAATCAGGCGTACCTGCATAGACGATTTTCAATGTTTATTACTCTTTAACGTTCTTTTGGGGTATTTGTTAAGCGCTGGCAGCTTGCTTAGCGAGCTTTTCGAATTTTTTACGTAATCGTTGCTGCTTTAAAGGAGACAAGTAATCAACAAATAACTTACCTTTTAGATGATCTAATTCATGTTGAATGCAAACTGCCAATAAACCATCAGCGTTTAATTCAAACTCCTTACCGTCTCTATCTAATGCTTTAACCGTGATAGATTCTGATCGTTTTACTTCCGCGTAGTATTCAGGCACAGATAGGCAACCTTCCTCACAAATCTCTTCGCCTTCGCCATGCAGAATTTCCGGGTTTATCAGACAAAGTGGTTCATTCTTCTCTTCCGAAACATCCACTACTACAATTTGTTGATGTACATTAACCTGTGTTGCAGCCAGGCCGATACCAGGTGCTTCATACATAGTTTCAAACATATCATCAACAAACGCTCGAATTCCATCAGTCACTTCTGTCACTGGTACTGCTTTGGTGCGTAAACGCTTATCCGGGAAACGCAAAATATCTAAAATAGCCATAAAATAGTCCAATCTCAATTATTTTCTAATAATACCGTAAGTCTGAAAACAGTGCATGAGATACATGAGGTACGATATTATTAATTCATAGTTTTATAACAACATATAGACACCAAAATAATAAACAATAAAAATAAGAGGGTTTTCATGTCTTTTAATTTCCTAAATTTAACGCGTCTTCCAGTGTTAACGTTATCGGTATCTGCACTCTCTCTATCTTTACTAAGTGGTTGTAGTGGTTTAGATGGCTACCAAGGTGCATCTCAGGCAAAACCTGCGACATCTTCACATGCACATGATCCTTACGATAATTATTATGGAATGCCGATCGCTAAGTCGAAGAACTCGGCTTATAGCCCTAAAATCGCACGAGTTATCACCAAAGCGAAGTTTAAACACAATGCGCCAAAGCGTTACGTGGTTAAAAAAGGTGACACTTTATGGGGAATTTCAAACAAATTCCTACAAAACCCGGCTTATTGGCCTGAGGTTTGGGATAAAAACCAAAAGGTTCGAAACCCTCATCTAATCTACCCTGGTGATGTTCTATTCATTTACCAAGGCAATAGAAATGTAAAAATGTCTGACGGTTCTGTCGTTGAAAAACTCATTCCACAAATGCGTATAGAGCGTAAAGGTGGAGGCGAGCCAATATCAACACTGGCGCCATTTTTAGTGTGGCCGAAAGTCGTTGATGAAGACACTATTAAAAATGCGCCTTATATTGTTGACGCACGTGATGCGAACTTGTTAATCGAAGAAGGCCAAACGGTTTACGTTAAGAACCTGAGAGATAGAAAAGCTGGCGGTGAGTATGCAATTTTCAATGTTGGCAACATAATTTCTGACCCTGAAACCAACAGAGAGTATGGACGTGAAGTGGTTTACACAGGCTTCCTAAACGTTGGAAAACTCGCCATGAACACCGAAGTAGCAACCGCAGAAGTCGTACAATCAACACGTGAAATCAGACGTGGTGACCGTCTTATGTATATAGAAGATCATACACATACACTGAACAAGCCGATCATTATTCCTACGCACAAGGTTCGCGGAAGTATTATTTCTTTATTCGATGCAGAAATGATTACGGGTCAAACACAAGTTATCACCATCAATAAAGGTGCCAGAAACGGCATTAAAGAAGGTTATACACTTGGGATTTATTCGCCAGGCAAGATGGTTGATGATCCTATCGCGTTTAAATCAGACAAGAAATTTTACGAGCCTGTAAAAGCGGCGAAAGTAGGAATACCACCATCGCGATCTGCAACAGCTATTGTGTATAAGGTGCTCAATGATATTAGCTACGCTGTAATCACTCAGGGAACGCATGAGATTAAGAATGGATACAAAGTGGGTAACCCATAATTCTTAGTACTTAAATTTAAACATTATTTGGGCCCATGTATGATTTATACTGGGCCCTTTTTAATGCCTCAACAATCTTGGTCACTCTCGAAAACTGATGAAAACAGAAGATGAATTACAATCCTGGATAGCGTTATGGCGCGTTTCTGGAGTCGGCTCTAAAAGCTTCCAAAAGCTTTTAAGCAATATTGGCGATCCCGATTCTCTGTTTTCATCTAATATGTCCACTCTTACTCAGGCTGGCATCTCAGAAAAGTTAGCGCATGCCATTCTTGATGCTAAAAAAGACCAAGAAACGGCTGCCCCAGATATCGAGTGGCTAAATGAAGCTGATGATCACCACATCATTACCATTCATTGCGATGAATACCCCGAGTTATTAAAACGCATTAGTGACCCACCGCCGCTGTTATACGTACATGGACAACTGTCATTACTAAAAGACCCACAAATAGCTATCGTAGGAAGCCGTAACCCTACTCAAGGCGGGACAAATAACGCTTATGAGTTCGCCAAGCACCTCGGTCAAACTGGCTTTTGTATTACAAGCGGTTTAGCAATGGGCGTTGATGGCTCTGCGCATACTGGTGCGTTAGAAGTAGAAGCACCCACAATTGCGGTTATCGCTACCGGCATTGATAGAGTCTACCCAGCCAAACATCGAGAAATGGCACACAAAATTGCGGATCACGGAGCAATCGTGACCGAATT
Source organism: Cocleimonas sp. KMM 6892 (assembly GCF_035798195.1). NCBI lineage: Bacteria > Pseudomonadati > Pseudomonadota > Gammaproteobacteria > Thiotrichales > Thiotrichaceae > Cocleimonas > Cocleimonas sp. KMM 6892. Next base: position 207,096 of record NZ_JAPFBV010000003.1, read on the forward strand.
CCCTATCGGCACACAACCTAAATCCAGCAACTTCCCACGTCGAAACCGTATTATAAGCGGGTTAAGTTATGGCACGCTTGTGGTTGAAGCAGCCCAACAAAGTGGTTCATTGATTACTGCGCGTCTGGCAATGGAGCAAAATCGGGAAGTATTTGCTATTCCCGGGTCCATTCACAACCCCCTTGCACGCGGCTGCCATAAACTTATCAGACAGGGTGCAAAACTAGTAGAAACCGCACAAGATATTATGGAAGAAATGGCGAGTGTCATTGACCTCAACTCACTGTTAAGCGATCAACAGATTTCAAGCAATAGTGCTAATGAGAAATCTACCGCCAATAAAGAAGCGTTCGAAGCAGATTCAGCAAACAGTAAACTCAACACTGAAAACCAAGCCATTGATTCGAATCAAAATACTCATACTGACGATGATCAACAAATCATTTTAAAAGAAATGGGCTTCGACCCTATCTCGATTGATCAATTAGCGGTCAGAACAGGAATCGATACGGCCTCGCTATCAGCATCTCTATTAATGCTGGAATTACAAAACCAGATTGCATCAAATGGCGGCGGAACCTACACCCGCCTTAAATAATGGATGAATCGTCTTAGAAGCTAAGATCAAGCTATAACAACAACCAGCTGTCAGTTTAACCATGTCAATCAGACATGTTCAGGTGACATTCACATTCATTTACTATAAAATTCCTCGCATATTAAGATCTTGTAACAATCAACAAGATAATGTAGAAAACGACTTCTCGCCCCGTAAAGAAGTGTTTACTCACAGCAAATTAGAGACCCCGAAACACATGAAAGAAAATACATTGGATGTACTTTTTTACCTTTTTGATAACTTTGCTGAGGCTGAAGATGTCGCACAAAATAGAGAAGTACTTCATGGTGAATTAAAAGATGCTGGTTTCCCCAAAACCAGAATCACTAAAGCATTTGATTGGCTAGAAAGCCTTGCAGATGACGACAAAATTTATATCTCAGAACCAAAGTCACAATCAATCCGTCAATTTTCAAAGTATGAAGCGCGATGGTTAGATCAGGAATGTCAGAACTATATGTTCTCTCTTCGCCAGACAGGTGTTCTAAGTTCTGAGATGTTTGAACGCACGGTTGACCGCATTTTAACGTTAGGCGATAAGGAATTTGATATCAATCGCCTTAAGTGGGTGATTTTAATGCTATTACTCAACCAGCCAGACACTGAAGCTGAATATATCTGGATGGATGACGTGGCACTTGGAGAAGAATCTCCCGTTTATCATTAATTTATGATTTAACACTGCTAACAATACAAACAGATTTAAAAATGGTCCTTTTTAGGGCCATTTCTCATTTTTGACGTAAACGAAATTCTATCAATTCTTTGCTCTTTAAACGAAAAGTCACCCCCCTACTTTTGAGCACTTTTTTGAAGAATCGTGAACCTCAGTGATTTTTATTTGTCATTAAATTTAGCTTTATAATATTTAATTTAGATTACATCTAAGGCTCTCAAAAATGCCTATATTTCCCACTAAATCGCTAGTTAGAAAAATTTCATCCTTTACTAAAATGAACATTCCAGTGTATTGTTGCCACCAATTTCCTATCAAAAACCAGATTAAAACCCGATTAAAGTATCGTAACTTAATCACCTCACAGACATTTTATAAGGCACACTATAAGGCATTATGGGCAGATCACTCGTTATTGTGGAGTCGCCAGCAAAGGCGAAAACCATCAACAAATACTTAGGCAAAGAATACATTGTCAAATCCAGTGTAGGTCATATTCGTGACTTGCCAAAAGGTGGCGGCAGCCAAACTGGAAAGAAAAAAGCACCCACTCTTGCTCAACTGACGAAAGGTATGAGCGAAGCCAAAAAAGCCGCTTTTAAAAAGAAACGTGACAACGATAACCTTGTACGTCGCATGGGAATTAACCCAGATAATGACTGGCAAGCGCAATACGAAATTTTGCCCGGCAAAGAAAAAGTCGTTGCCGAATTACAAAAACTCGCAGCCAAGGGCGATAAAGTCTATCTCGCGACCGATTTGGATAGAGAGGGTGAAGCCATTGCCTGGCATTTAAAAGAAGTTATCGGCGGAGATGATGATCGCTTTGAACGCGTAACGTTTAATGAAATCACCAAAACAGCTATTCAGGAAGCGTTTAAAGAACCTTCAAAACTGGATGTTGACCGTGTTAATGCACAACAAGCCAGACGTTTTCTAGACCGTGTCGTTGGATTCATGGTCTCTCCCTTATTATGGGCAAAAATCGGACGCGGTCTTTCTGCGGGTCGTGTGCAATCTGTAGCGGTACGTTTAATCGTCGACAGAGAACACGAAATCAATGCATTCAACCCTGTTGAATTCTGGGATATCCATGCTGATCTTGCGACCAAAGCCGGCGAAGCTTTGCGCATGGAAGTTACCAAAGACTTTAGCAATAACAGTAGCGGCGAAGCGTTCAAACCTGTTAATGAAAAGCAGGCAATGGATGCCGTTGCAAAACTCAAAGACGCCGAGTATTCATTACTCAAGCGTGAAGACAAAGCAACTAGCAGCAAACCCAAAGCTCCTTTTATTACATCGACTTTACAACAAGCCGCGAGTACGAGATTCGGCTATGGCGTAAAACGTACGATGGGCTTGGCGCAGCGTCTTTATGAAGCTGGTTACATCACCTATATGCGTACCGACTCAACCAATTTGAGTAAAGACGCACTGGAAAGTGTGCGCGAATACATCGGCAAAAAATACGGTAAAGAATACCTACCTGAAGCACCAAATCATTACGGTGCCAAGAGTGGCGCGCAAGAGGCTCATGAGGCGATTCGCCCTTCTGATGTCAAAGTCATGATGAGTGACTTAAAAGACATGGGTGATGATGCGAAAAAGCTTTACGAACTTATCTGGCGTCAGTTTGTTGCCTGTCAGATGGTACCTGCAAAATACGATTCAACGCGTTTGACCGTACAAGCTGGCCAATACTATTTAAATGCTTCAGGTCGTACCTTGCGCTTCCCGGGTTGGACAAAAGCACTGCCTCCATTGAGCAAAAAAGATACGCCTGATCTACCTGATCTAAGTCAGGGTGATCTGCTCAACTTGGTCGAGCTCGACCCACAACAACACTTTACCAAACCGCCTCCACGTTACACGGAAGCATCGCTGGTTAAAGAGCTGGAAAAGCGCGGCATCGGTCGTCCATCTACCTATGCGTCAATCATTTCCACGATTCAGGATCGCGGTTATGTAAAAGTAGATTCGCGCCGTTTCTTTGCGGAGAAAATGGGCGAGATTGTGACTAAACGTCTCGTGGGTAGTTTCGAAGAGCTAATGAATTTCGACTTCACCGCCGAGATGGAAAAAGAGCTGGATGAAATTGCAGACGGCAAATTAAAGTGGAAAGACGTACTCGATGATTTCTACAAAAACTTTAAAGTAAAACTGGAAGATGCAGGCGCTCCACCTGAAGATGGTGGCATGAAGACCAATGAAATGGTCATGACTGATATTGAATGTCCTACCTGTGGACGCAATATGGGCATTCGTACTGCTGGCACGGGTGTATTCTTGGGCTGTGATGGTTACAACCTGCCGCCAAAAGAACGCTGTAAAACAACCATTAACCTGGTTCCTGCTGAAGAATCTATCGACGTGAATAACGAAGATGCTGAAACAGAAGCATTGATGGCAAAGCATCGCTGTAAAAAATGTGATTCGGCGATGGACAGCTACTTCATCGACGAAACCACTAAATTACATGTGTGTGGTGAAAACCCGGAATGTGATGGTTACGAAATCGAAAAAGGCACGTTCAAACTAAAAGGCTATGAAGGCCCTGTGGTTGAATGTGAAAAGTGTGGTCACGATATGCACCTCACTACAGGTCGATTCGGTCCGTACATGAAGTGTAGCAATGAAGACGAGTGTAAAAATACCCGTAAAATTCTGCGCAATGGTGAAGTCGCACCTCCACGCGAAGACCCGGTTCATATTCCTGAATTAGAATGTGAAAAATCGGATGCTTACTTCATTTTACGCGACGGAGCAGCGGGCTTATTCCTTGCCGCAAGCACCTACCCGAAATCACGTGAAACCCGTGCGCCTTTGGTTGAAGAATTAAATCGTTTCAAAGATCGTATTTCTGAAAAGTTTTACTATCTCGCAGATGCACCTGCAACTGATCCTGACGGCAATAAAGCAGCAGTGCGCTTTGATCGCAAGACCAAAGAACATTATGTTAGAACCGATAAAGACGGTAAAGCAACAGGATGGTCAGCGCGTTTTGAAGACGGCAAATGGGTAGAAAAAGTACCTGCTAAAAAAGCCGCTGCGAAAAAGAAACCTGCCAAAAAGAAAGCCGCACCGAAGAAAAAGGCTGCAGCTAAGAAGTAATAACACACCCCCCCACTTACAGGCCATTTTTTAAAAAAGGCTTATAAGTGGGGGGGTGGATAGCCAATGCATTGCACATGTTAATTACCAAGAAACCACAAGAATTAATCAATATATTACGTAACGGCGGAGTATTTGCTTATCCAACGGAAGCTGTTTATGGACTAGGTTGTAATCCGGATAATGAACAAGCCGTAAATAAGATTCTTGAATTAAAGCAACGTTCTGTCGACAAAGGACTTATTCTTATTGCTTCGGATTTTTCGCAAGTTGAAAAGTATTTAAAACCACTCAACCCAGACCAATTAGCATTTATTCGACCCAGCCAGACGACTTACATTTATCCAGCAAGCGATACTGCACCAAAGTGGCTAACGGGTAATTTCAACTCACTTGCCGTTAGAATTAGCAAATTGGCAATCATTCAAGAGCTATGCTCAACGCTTGATTCCGCACTGGTTTCAACCAGCGCAAACCTCAGCGGTCAGGAACCTGCCCGAAGTTGTGCAGAAGTAGATTCCGTGTTTCACAATAAAATCGACGCAATTCTTGATGGAGAAACAGGAGATTTGCTCACCCCGACCGAGATACGTGATAGTATCACCGGCGAAATAATAAGAGCTTAGCTTTTATTGACCAAAGTCTTAACTAACGAATTTACTGAAGCCTTTCAAAAAATTCGCTTAACAAGAAAAACCACTCAAGAAATCATATTCAAATGTCATTGATCCAACTCAAAAATATCCAAGTCAGCTTCGGCGGCCCTGCCCTGCTTGACCAACTCAGCTTAACGATCGATGCTGGTGAACGCATTTGTTTGATTGGCCGAAACGGCGCAGGCAAGTCAACCTTAATGAAAGTTCTGAATCGCGAAATAAAAGCAGATTCGGGCGAAATCATCGTTGAGAAAGGCGCTGTCATTGCTCAGTTAGAGCAAGAAGTCCCTCAGGATATGAGCGGCAGTGTTTATGAAGTCGTCGCATCAGGGCTCGCTGAAACGGGCGAACTATTAAGTGCTTTTCATGCGATGAATGAAGAGGACGATATCGGCTCTGAAGACTGGATGAAACGTTTTGAGCGCATCCAGCATAAATTAGAATCCTGCAATGGCTGGCATTTCCAAAACACCATCGATACCGTTATTTCCAAACTAGAGTTAAATGCGGATGTTGATTTTGGCCAATTATCTGGTGGTATCAAACGTCGTGTATTACTCGCACGCGCGCTAGTTCAGGAGCCAGATGTATTACTCCTCGATGAGCCTACCAACCATTTAGATATCGAAGCGATTATCTGGCTGGAAGAATTCCTGCTTAGCTTTAATGGTTCATTAGTATTCATCACCCATGATCGCTCTTTCTTGCGACGCTTAGCGACACGTATTATTGAAATCGACCGTGGTCAAGCTACAAGCTGGCCCGGTGATTATGAAAACTTCTTACGCCGTAAAGAAGAAACCCTCCACGCAGAAGAACTTGAGAACGCACGTTTTGATAAAAAACTGGCACAGGAAGAAGTCTGGATTCGACAGGGAATCAAAGCCCGACGCACCAGAAACGAAGGACGTGTGCGTTCATTAGAAAAAATGCGAAACGAACGCAGTCAACGCAGAGAACAACAAGGACAAGTCAATATCCAAGTCGATGCGGGACAGAAAACAGGTAAGCGTGTAGTTGAAGTTGAACATATCAATTACACCCTACCGACTGGACGTGTATTGATCGATGATTTTTCTGCACTGGTTCAGCGTGGCGACAAAATCGGACTCATCGGCCCGAATGGTGTGGGTAAAACAACCTTACTTAAAGTATTACTGGGCGAGTTAAAACCAGATTCTGGAAAACTCATCGAAGGTACCAACCTTCAAGTGGCATACTTTGACCAGCTTAGAAGCCAGCTTGATGAGAATCGTTCGGTTAAAGACAATCTTGATCGTGGCGCTGATAAAGTCATGGTGAATGGCAAAGAAAAACACGTCATCAGCTACTTACAGGATTTCCTATTTTCTCCAGAACGTGCAAATTCACCCGTAAACGCACTTTCAGGTGGTGAGCGAAACAGACTATTACTGGCGAAACTTTTCATCAAACCAGCCAATGTATTAGTGCTCGATGAGCCTACCAATGACCTGGATGTTGATACACTCGAATTACTGGAAGAACTCTTACTAAACTATACTGGCACGGTACTAATTGTCAGTCATGACCGTGCGTTTATTAATAACCTCGTGACTAGTTGTTATGTGTTTGAAGGCGAAGGACAGATTAGCGAATACGTCGGCAGTTACGATGATTGGTTGCGTCAAAAGCCCGCAGTAAAAGCACCTACTAAAGCACAAAAATCAGCGAAAAAGAAAGAAACACCCGCTGAAGCACCTGCTAAAGAGACACAATCTGAGGCCAGTGAAACTAAAAAGCTTAGCTTTAATGAGCAGCATGAACTTAAAAACCTGCCCCTTGAAATTGAAAAGTTAGAAGATCGTATCGCAGAATTAGAAGTCCTGATGAGTGAGCCGGATTTCTTTTCTCAAGAACATAAAAAAGTCTCCGCAATTACTGACGAATTACAGCAGTCTCAGACTATACTTAAAGAGAAATACGATCGCTGGGAAGAACTAGAAGCCTAGCGATTTTAGTAGTTAAAAACCTAAGTTAACAGGAAGGTTAAAACAACATGGATATCGGTGATTACCGCCGCGAATACACTAAAGGCGGCTTAAAAAGACAAGACTTAAGCGAGTCTCCCTTTAAACAGTTTGAAAAGTGGTTTATCCAGGCCAGTGATGCTGAGTTATCAGACCCAAGCGCCATGACCATAGCCACTGTATCTGCTGCAGGCAAACCTTCACAACGAACCGTATTACTAAAGATCTTCGACGAGAAAGGTTTCGTCTTCTTTACTAATTATTCCAGTCAAAAATCCAGAGAGATCCAGGAGAATGCAAATGTGTCATTGCTATTCCCGTGGACAATGCTAGAAAGACAAGTAGAAATTAATGGTCGTGCAGAAAAGATACCGACTACAGAATCACTCAAATACTTTCTCTCTCGACCTCGCGGCAGCCAGTTAGGAGCGTGGGCATCTGCACAGAGCTCCCCTATCAGTTCACGTGAAATTCTCGATGGACAACTGAAAAAAATCAAAGATAAGTTTACTCATGGTGAAATTCCGCTCCCGGATTTTTGGGGTGGTTACCGTGTCATTCCTGAAACGATAGAGTTCTGGCAAGGAGGCGAAAGCCGTTTGCACGATCGCTTTGAATATACTCGGGAAAATACAGCGTTAAACGAGTGGAAAATCGAACGCCTACAACCTTGATAAATATGACATTAAGGTTTCTACACTTTATCGGAATTAGTGAACCCAAATCGAAAAACAGCCCCTAATATGTTAAGATAAACATAAATAATACACCCCCCTACTTATAGCGTCTTTTTCGGGCTATGCTAAAGAAACTAATTAGTAGGCGGTTAATAATAAATAGAAAAAACAGGGGCTTAATTACTTCATTCGCGATGGATAGAACCAATTGATATTGGATTTGTCATATTAATACGGCGGCTGAATTAAGAATAATCATGAAAAAATTCCAACAAGTAACAATCTTGCAAGTGCTTGCGAGCAGTTTAATGGCATTGTTATTGAGTAGTGGCATAAGTAACGATGCTCAAGCATCTCCGTTTAATCAAAATTCTCCGCTTGGAATGAATACCAATGAGGCACTCGAAGTAGATGCCAGTTTGCCGTTCGCAGATATTTTCCGTTTGGCGCTTCCATTTAATGAAGCTCGTCCCTGGTTTACCAAAGGCAATGTCACTTTCGATAAAGATGGCTGGCCAAAAAACCTCAATGGTGGACAAGCTGGAACTCGTTTCCTCAGCCACATTCCCATCGAAGCATTACCGAAAGGCGAATACACCGTTCTTTATCAAGGTGAAGGTAAAATCAATTATGGTGCTAGCGCCAAAGTTGTAAAGCGCTCTCCGGGTAAAGATATTATTAAACTGGTTCCGATGAAGCAGCCAAACGAGATGTATCCTACAGCTACTGCGACCATGTTTATCAAAGAAAGTAACCCTAAAAACTATATCCGCAATATTCGCATTATGATGCCAGGCGGAATCTGTAGAAATGACCCATTCAAACGTGTCACTGCAGCGAGACAATGTGCCAACAATAGCTATCAATCATTTGCCGATAATCATAATCAGGTGATGTTCAACCCAGACTTTCTGAACTTCATGAAAGACTTTAAAGTTGTGCGTTTCATGAATATGTCAGGCGTTACGCGCAATAACATTCGCTCATGGAATGACCGTCCAACGCTGCAAAAAGCAACCTGGGGTGGTAAAGAAGGTGTGCGCGGTGTACCAATAGAAGTGATGATTCAGCTAGCCAATATACTTGATGTTGACCCCTGGTTTAATATTCCGCACAACGCAGATAACGTTTTTATTAATCGTTTTGCACAGACTGTTAAACAACAACTCAAACCAAATTTAAGAGTCTATCTTGAGTACACCAACGAAGCCTGGAACAACATCTTCGTGCCACAAGCTGAGCACATGAAGCAAACGGGTTATAAACTCAAACTGGATAAAGATCGCAATATCGCGGGTTCCAAGTACTACTCAATGCAAAGCGTTAACATTTTCAAAATGTGGGAACGCGTTTTTGGTGGAACCGATAGACTGGTTCGAGTAATGGGTGGCATGACCACAAACACAAAGCTTACCGAAACTTTATTGGGTTTTCAGAATGCTTATAAACACGTCGATGCTATTGCAGTAGCGCCTTACTTTCATTTTTCACAGGACAAAATGGCAGGCATCAAAAGTGTGAACGATGTCTTTACCACATTAAATGCGAGAGACAATCGCTATTCGATTCGCAACACGCTTGATTTTGTAAAAAAACAAATGCAGGTTACCAAAGGCTTTGGTGTCGATTTAATCGCTTATGAAGGCGGCCAGCACCTCGTACACCATAAAACACATTCAATGACTCAGGGCGCAACTCCGCACCTGTATAAAGCAAATAAAGACAAGCGCATGGCTGCAGCGTACTACCAGCTTCTTGCAGGCTGGAAAAAACTCGGTGGAAAGCTGTTTATTCCATTCTCTGCACCACGCCCTTCAACATGGCACGGTAGCTGGGGAATCAAAGAACACATCGCAGAAACACCCGCGCAAGCACCAAAGTACAGATCATTACTGGGCTTCAGCCATGGTAATCCATGCTGGTGGGAAAGCTGTCGTGGCGGAAAAATTGTTCGTCATCAAAAACCAACGATTATTGCCAAACATTTAGTGTCTGGAAAACAGGACGAGAGCTCAGCTAAATACGTAGCAATACAAAAACAACCACCGGGACAACGCACGCTACATCAGGCGAAAGCGGAATTCATTGGTACGGTTATTCAAGGCACTATCGAGAACCCTCGTGATTTAACCGCAAGATGGCGCGCAAACTGGGATGATAATAATCTCTACGTTTGGGTTGGCATTATTGACGAAGTGCATGTGAGTGACTCTAAAGAATCATGGGCCGATGATTCCATCGAAATCTATATCGATGCAGATGCTAGTCGTGGCGAAACCTATGACCAGTTTAATGATTTTCACTTAAGCTTTAGTTTAGGCAAGTCTGAAATCACAGCGGGTAGCACCACACCTCTGGATAGACTAAAAGATATTAAATACACCACTAGACAATTACCAACCGGTTACCAACTAGAGGCGGCTATCCCGTGGAGCACATTAAATATACAACCAAGTGCTGAGCACGCTATCGGTTTTGATATTCAAATCAATGACGATGACAATGGTGATGCACGCGATGCGAAAATCTCATGGAACGCCACTATCGATCAGGCATGGAAAAACCCACGCGTATTTGGTCAGCTGATTTTACAAGATAAAAATCAACGCTTTGCCAAAACAGATGATGATTCGCCGATGGATAAGAAAGCGTTTCAGTATCCACAATAAGGTCGCTTCTATTATTCTAATCTAACATATTGTTGTTACAATGCGCTCATGGAAGAGCTATCAAACATACTATGCGGCGGTTCAGGCGACGATGAAATTTACGCCTTATTAGAAGATTCTAAGTCTGATGACAAAGACTCTAGAAACCTGTTGTTTACCGATGCTCAAGAACTGATTATCGCCTGGAGTGAAGAAGAACTCCCAGGTGCTATAGAGAAAATTGAAGCACTGAAAAGCGAAGGGTTATTTCTTTGCGGCTATCTGTCTTACGAAGCTGGCTTTCATTTTATCGATAAACCCATCAAGAAACGTTTACCCAATCATCCCACGCAACCACTACTCTACTTTGTCGCTTTTAATAAACTGGAAATCATTAGTAGAGATGAACTAGACAATAGCTTTGCCGAAATAAATATCTACCCGGAAGCTGACCTTTGTCCTCATAATTTTTCAATGAGTGTCGCTAAAGACACTTACTTGGAAGCCATCCGCAAAATTAGACGTTACATTATCGCCGGCGACACCTACCAGATTAACTATACGATCAAATACAAATTTGATTTATTGGGTAATGCGATATCACTTTATAAGGCACTGCGAAAAACCCAGCCGGTAGAGTTTGGCGCGGTTCTAAACTTCCCAAATTCCAATATCGTTTCTTTATCCCCCGAACTTTTCGTTAAGAAAAAAGATGGCATGCTTTACGCTAAACCCATGAAAGGCACAGCGAAACGCGGTAGAAATACCAAAGAAGATGAGTTCATTCTGGATTTTTTGCAGAATGATCCTAAAACATTATCCGAGAATGTGATGATTGTTGATTTGATCCGTAACGATTTCGGAAGAATCTGCGAAACAGGAAGCGTAACCGTAAAAAACCTGTTTGAAATACAAACCTTTAAGACCATTCACCAGATGATCTCCACCATTAAAGGCAAACTAAAACCGGAGATTCATTTATCAGAACTACTTCATGGACTGTTCCCCTGTGGCTCGATTACCGGTGCGCCCAAAGTTCGTACCATGGAAATTATTAATGAATTAGAAGCCGAACCGCGCGGCGTTTACACAGGAGCAATTGGTTACCTGCTTCCCAATGATGATTTCTACTTCAACGTACCCATTAGAACGATAGATATCGGCAAGGATAACCGCTGCGAAATGGGCATTGGCAGCGGCATTATTTATGAAAGTAACCCACAAGCTGAATACGAAGAGTGTTTATTAAAAGCGAATTTCTTAACCGGCATTAATAATAAATTCTATCTCATCGAAACCATGAAGTTTGACGGGGAAAAACAAGATTATAAAAATTTGAGGAAGCATCTTGAGCGACTCAATTATTCAGCAAGCTACTTTGGTTTTGTGCTGAAACAACGCGCGATGCAGGAAAAGCTCTCTGATTTAAAAACGATGCTTTCATCCGAAAATAAATCATACAAAGTGAGACTCACAGCCTTTCACAGTGGTGATATTGAACTCACCCACGAATTACTCCCTGAAGATGATGGAAAAATTAAAACCATCATGATCAGTAACCGTAAAATAAACAGCAAATCAATTTTCCAATATCACAAAACATCACGCCGTGAGATTTATAACGAAGAATACGAAAAAGCTGTTGAACAAGGACATTACGAAGCGATTATCTTCAACGAGCACAATGAAATAGCCGAAGCCTGCCGCCACAATATCTTCGTAAAAAGACAGGGTAAATGGTACACCCCCCCACTTTCGGCCGGTATTTTAGACGGCATCGAACGTCAGAATTTTAAACAAAAGACAGAAGCCGTCGAAAAATTCCTAACTCTGGATCAACTACAACACTGCGAAGAAATCGTACTCACTAACTCTGTCAGAGGTGAAGTCAGAGTCATTCTTGAAAAAGATAAACCGGTTACAAAAGGACTCGGAGAATCTGCGCACTCAATTAATCTAGACGAGTATGTTGCACTGTCTAAAAAAGAAGGCGTCGTTATTCTGGATGTACGCTTACAACGTGATTACGAGGACTCTGAGTACACTTTACCTAACTCAACGTGGAAGGACCCACTTCTAGTCGATAAATGGGTAGATTCCATCTCAAAGAATCAGAAAACAATCGTGTACTGCGTACATGGTAGAAGCATTAGTGAAAGCATCACTGAACGGCTTTTATCTGAGGGAATCGATGCATGTTTTATAGAAAGCGGCATAGAAGGAATACGAGAATTGGGGGTCGAGGTTGATAGAAGTAATGCCTGGTTCTAGCCTCTGCTCCGCTTGTTAATAATCATAAAAAAAGCCTCCAACTGGAGGCTTTTTTTATGACAGTAATATCGATTCCAAAAACTAAGAGATCTGCTGGTAATACAGATTCTGTGGATGATTAGCATCCGCAAAGAAATACCAGCGCTCGGCTAACAAGCCTACATACTGCACCAAAACAGCTATTAGCGGAATAAAGTAAGCAGAATTATTCAAGCTCAGAACCAAAAAGAATAAAGGCACTAAGAAAGCTAAAACCACAAATATATACTTAATGCTTTTCACAAATGCCGCTGATTTACCATGAAAGTATTCACGCGTATTGAATGATCCACCCATAGACCCCTGAGCCATTTGTCTAATGTTATTGTGGTTAATACCAATCGCAGATCTTAGGTCAGATTTTGGATTAATATTACGATTACGCAACATTGTAGCCACACGGAAAATAAGCGCGACAACGGTGAAGAAAATCGCCCAGTTAGCATAAAAATATACGAGGCCAATATGCAGATAAGCAGATAACGCCGTTGCGATGGTAAAGCCAGACGCTGTTCCTAACAGGATAAAATTAATCACGGTCAAAGGTGTATGCCACTCTTGTAAAAACTTGATACAACCATAAATCATGCCCGTACATATAAACAAAGCATAGGTGGCAACTGTGGCAATCAAGCCCAGTAATAGAGTTGCATCAACTCCGGTGCCACCTGGCATTGTTAATAATGGCGTATTCCAACCCAGATAATGAGCCAATCCATAAGCCGCTATGGTTACAATCGCAGCAGGTAAAGCGATAACTTCTCGCGACAACCACGAGGTTCGCCATTTAGTCGCTGTTCTCCATGCTCTTTCCGGATGTCCCAAGTGAAAGAACGAAGCAAACAAACCCACACACAACAGCAAGGTTGCCAGCGCACTGCCCCAAATAAAGAAATTAACTTCGTGCTGTTCAGGCATCAACTTAAACTGAGAAAATATCTGACCGGTAAACAAAGCCAGAAACAAGCCCTGACCTGCGCCAATCAATGTGGTTAAAAATATTACCGAAAATGCTGGATGCATAATTTTTACCTAATAATTTTTGTTCTGTTAATCAGATCTGTAACTACAGACGCATAACAACTTTAAAACACCCCCCCCTAGTTACAGGGGGGGGGGTTAAAACAACTAGGGTTGAGTGTTTGATGACTTAATTATCATCGAATTCTCAGCCCTCTATTACCAATTACTCATATCGTCGAGCGATGGACCCTTACCTGGCTCATTGTGTCTTAGACGCTCTTCTTTACTCAATGGATTATCAACACGCTCAAGCTCATCTTTATGAATCTTGATTTCTGTTTTACGACGCGGTAAATAATGATTTGCAGGCTTGGTGCCCCACTCTGGCATCAACTGGTAACCCGCACGCTCGCGGATTGCCTTTGATACTTCGGAGTTTTCATCGTGAACATCACCAAACAAACGCGCACTGGTTGGGCAAGACATTACACAAGCAGGCTTGCGCTCACTGACTGGCAATGCTTCATCGTAGATACGATCAACACACAGCGTACACTTCTTCATTACGCGTTGTTTTTCGTCTATCTCACGCGCGCCATAAGGACACGCCCAGGAACAATACTTGCAACCGATGCACTTATCGTAATCTACCAGTACGATTCCATCTTCTTCGCGTTTGTAACTCGCACCTGTTGGACAAACCGGAACACACGGAGGCTCCTCACAATGCAAACAACTTTTCGGAAAATGTACCGTTTCGGTTTGTGGGTAGGTACCTATTTCAAACGACTGAACACGATTGAAGAAAGTCCCTGTCGGGTTTTCTCCATAAGCGTATTTATCAACCATTGGACCTGCTTCGCCCGAGGTATTCCACTCTTTACAAGAGGTCACGCAGGCATGACAGCCCACACACACATTTAAATCTATTACTAAGGCTAACTGAGTCATTACTTTAACCCTCCTGATCTACCAAGAGTTTTTCTAAATTTACCTGCGACATACCCTTGCCATTTATTTCTGCGTTTCTTTTCCATTCCCGGCAACGGTTTAACTGTATCGAATCTTGGTAAAGTATGGCTGGCTTCATTATCACCCGCTTTATACACGCGAACACGAACGTCATACCAACCCGCCTGTCCTGTTACAGGGTCAGAGTTAGAAACATGATCACCCGCATCGTGCGGTGGCAACTCTTCTGAAATTACATGGTTTAGCAAGAAGCCTTTATTCGATTCATTGGCTTTCGCATCAAGCCCCCAGGAACCAGAGGCTTTACCAATCGCATTCCAGGTCCAAACTGTACCGGGTTCAAGTGATTCGGAGAATCGACACATACAACGGACTTTGCCATGCATGGATTCAACCCAGACCCAGTCACCATCTTCAAAGCCATTGTTACGACCAAGAATCGGGCTTACGAATAAATAGTTATGCGTATGGATTTGTCTTAACCATGCATTCTGTGAATCCCATGAGTGATACATCGCCATTGGGCGCTGTGTCAGTGCATTTAGAGGGTACTTTTGAGTATCCGTTAATTGCGACTCAAGAGGCTCGTAATGGAACGGCAATGGATCAAAATAGGTCTCCACACGCTTACGCAAACGATCAGGTGGTTGTCTACCTTCTGTTTTACCTTGAGCGGCCAAACGGAATTTCTGCAGAATCTCCGAATACACATGAATATTGATCGGCTCGTCGTAACGAATCATATTGTGCTCTTGCGCCCAGTGTAAATAACCTCTGTTCCAGTTACGCATGTACTGGAATGACTTTGGCATTTCATAATGGAACACACAGTCATTCTTTTTATACATTTCCCACTGGTTCGGATTCGGCTCGCCTTTCATGGATTTTTCACCACTCTTACCACGCCAGCCAGCAAGGAAACCAATTCCAGAACCCGGAGCTGTTTCAAAGTTGATCACTAAATCGCGGTAATCTTTGAATTTACGCTTGCCGTTTTCATCGGTAAATGTGGGTAATTTCAGACGTGAACCTAGCTCAACGATGACATCCTGGAATGGCTTACATTCACCCTTTGGAGGTAACACGGGAATACGGACCGCGTCTACCGGACCATCATATTCAGAAATTGGACGATCCAGCATCGACATCGCATCGTGACGTTCAAGGTATGACGTATCAGGCAGAATCAAATCACCAAAATCGACTGTTTCAGAATGATAAGCATCGGCAACGATGATGAATGGGATTTTGTATTCACCCTCTTCATCCTTATCCACCAACATCTTTCTTACTTCAGTAGTGTTCATCGATGAATTCCATGCCATATTCGCCATGAATAACATCAAGGTATCAATTGGGTATGGATCGCCACGCCACGCATTGGTAATCGCGTTGTGCATCAAACCATGAACGGATAATGGATACTCCCACGAGAAGCCTTTATCTAGACGTATCGCTTCACCATCATCATCGACAAATAAATCATCAGGACCAGCTGGCCAACCCAAAGGCATGCCGTTTAATGGCGTATTCGGTTTAACATCACCCCAACCTGTCGGTGGCTTAGGGCATGGTGGAATAGGACGCGGGAATGGCGCTTTATGACGGAAACCACCCGGACGATCAATGGTGCCCAATAATGTCATTAGGATGCTGAGCGCACGGATAGTCTGGAATCCATTGGAGTGTGCAGCCAAACCACGCATCGAGTGGAATGAAACCGGGTTTCCAATAACTTTATCGTGATCTTTACCCCATGCATCGGTCCATTGAATCGGTAATTCAATCTTTTGATCACGCGCTACGATACCCATTTCATGCGCTAGACGTCGAATCGTATCAGCATCAATCCCTGTAATACCTTCAGCCCATTCTGGCGTATACGCTTCTACTCTTTCTTTTAACAGTTGGAAAGCTGGCTTACAAGGCGTGCCATCTTCTAGCTCAAACTCGCCCGTAAGAAATGGATCGACGCCTTCTTTGCGCATTGCAACGGCTTCGTCTTTGACGCGATCCCACCAGTATTTGTTTTGCGGATCGAAACAGCCTTCTTCGACTGGCTCGTCATTGCGAATAAACATACCTTCGTTATGACTATCCGTTGTGATGTCGATCAATTCCGCAGAATTGGTATAGTTGACGAGGAAATCACGATCGTACATACCGAGTTTGATAATTTCACGAATAATCGCGAGTAATAATGCACCATCTGTACCAGGCTTTATTGGAACCCACTCATCCGCTATCGCGGCATAACCTGTGCGTACTGGGTTTATCGCGATAAAACGACCACCATTACGTTTGAATTTTGATAACTCAACCTTCATCGGGTTGGAGTGATGGTCTTCCGCAGTACCAATCATGAAGAATAATTTAGAACGCTCTAAATCCGGTCCGCCAAATTCCCAGAATGAGCCACCAATGGTGTAGATCATTCCTGCAGCCATATTCACCGAACAGAATCCACCGTGGGCGGCATAGTTTGGTGTACCAAATTGCTTGGCAAACATACCCGTTAATGCCTGCATTTGGTCACGGCCTGTAAACAATGCAAACTTTTTAGGATCTTCTTCACGCAGTTTTCCTAAACGCTCTTCCATGATGCCGTAGGCTTTATCCCAGGAGATTTCTTCAAACTCTCCGGCACCACGTTCAGTACCTGGCTTACGTAATAAAGGCTTGGTTAAACGCGCAGGCGAGTATTGTTTCATGATGCCTGATGCACCTTTCGCACATAGCACACCCTTATTTAACGGGTGGTTTGGATTACCCTGTATATAACGCACCTCACCGTCTTTAACGGTAACTTTGATGCCACAACGACAGGCACACATGTAGCACGTGGTCGTTTTTACTTCTACGCCTTCAGTTTCTACAACAACGGGGATATTTTTCATCAATAACCTTCTTTTGGGTAAACCATTAGAATGTAACTAGGTTCTAATTTAGAGGATCGGATAATGCACAACAGTATTTTATATATCAAATTCAATATTTCTATTAGCGTATAAATGAGACAATTTATCTCATTTATTCTAGAACATAAATGCGATAGAAACTGTTTTATTTTAGAAACTTTAGAATGTAATAAAATTCTAATTAAGATTTTACCAATGATGCACAATTTAATTTTATATAACAAATTAAATTAATTTATGGAATGATAGACTTTAGATACCAGCAGGACGAATACAAAAAAAGCCCTGTAAGTAGGGGGGTGTGTTTAATTATAAGCCTTTTTATACTTCAGAAAAGCGATAGGTTTTTATTTGCCATTCTTTGCCTGTTTCACACTCAAGTACCAAACAAGAAGGACCACCATGAGTTCTGGTTTGACCTGCAGCACCAGGATTAATAACCCAGGGCGTTGCATCCTTATCGATCACTTGTTTATGCGTATGGCCATAGATAATTACTTTTGCGTCCGAATGCATATTACGCAGAGAATCGTGAGATGGCTTATGCGCACCGTGTTTATGGCCGTGTTCTACAGTAATAGTCTCACCCGCCACTGTAAAACTTAAAATGGCAGGCAAATCTGAACCATTTGGATGACAATATGGATCGTTATTACCCGTAACAGCGACCACCTTGCCAGATTTAGGTTGCATCGCTTCTAAGACTTCAGCACCACAAATATCTCCAGCATGCACAGCGATATCGCATTCGCGGACAATATCAGCAATTCGAGGATCTAGGTGGGAATGTGTATCCGAAACTACGGCTACTTTAGTAATGTTCTGGCTAATCATTGATTTGATTTTTTCAAAGTACAAAAAAAGTACAAGTAAATAGACTAGCACTATTGCTGGTGTGAATTCAAACCTCTACCAAATTTTTATCAGTCCTTTACTCTTTGATTTTTTGGCCAATGGCCAAATTACATTTATTTTTTTAGATACATAAAAATAACTTATTGGGAGGCAAATTTTTCTATTTGTACTTAAGCAGGTATTGGGGGTATCTTGTATTAATGTGGCAAATTGCCATAGATATTTTCGGGAGATAAGTATGATAAAACCACATGGTTCCGATGAACTGAATCCACTGTACGTATCTGACGCTGCGGAGCGAGATGCATTACAAAAAGAAGCACAAGGTTTACCTTCTATTGTCGTAAGTTCTGCCACTGCAGCGAATGCTGTTATGTTGGCCGGCGGTTACTTTAACCCACTCACAGGCTACATGAATAAGGCAGACGCACTGTCCGTAGCAGATAATATGCACACGACTTCAGGTCTGTTCTGGCCAACACCTGTTCTCAACCTTGTTGAAGACGCGGGTGATATCAAAGCAGGTGATCGCATAGCGCTGAAAGATCCTAATGTCGATGGCAACCCGGTTCTGGCGATAATGGATGTGGAAGCGGTTGAAGAATTCACCGATGAAGAAATGGCAACCATGACCCAGTCAATCTACCGACCTGCGAAAGGTGAAGAGCATATTGGCGTGGACACCTTTAACTCCCAAGGCAAAGTTTGTCTATCAGGACCAATCAAGGTACTTAACTACTCTTACTTCGAAAAAGAATTTGAAGGCACGTTCAAGACGGCTGTTGAAATTCGTCAGGAAATTGCAGATCGCGGCTGGAAAAAAGTAGTCGCCTTCCAGACACGTAACCCGATGCATCTTGCACACGAAGAGCTCTGCCACATGGCGATGGATAGACTTGGCTGTGATGGTCTGGTTATTCACATGTTGCTTGGTAAACTAAAGAAGGGTGATATTCCTGCTGATGTTCGTGATGCCGCAATCCGCAAAATGGTTGAGCTGTACTTCCCTGAAAACAGCGCGATGGTTACCGGTTATGGTTTCGATATGTTATACGCGGGACCAAAAGAAGGCGTACTGCACGCATTATTCCGCCAGAACATGGGCGCTACCCACTTTATTATTGGCCGTGATCACGCAGGTGTTGGCGATCACTACGGTGCTTTCGATGCACAAACCATTTTCGACGATGAAGTCCCTGAAGGTGCGCTGGAGATTGAAATCTTCCGCGCTGATCACACGGCTTACTCCAAGAAACTTGATAAGGTTGTGATGATGTCTGAAGCGCCTGACCACGAAAAAGATGATTTCGTGCTGCTGTCTGGTACCAAGGTTCGCGAAATGCTGGGACAAGGCATTGCGCCACCTAAGGAATTTTCACGCCCAGAAGTCGCTCAGATCCTGATTGACTACTATCAAAGCCAAAATAGCTAATCCTGTCTAAGAGATATCTGTGACACAAAAAAGCCGGGAATTTCCCGGCTTTTTTATTTAGTAGAGGTTTATTAATAAACGTTTTTTTAAAAATGGCTAATCCGACTGTTGTTTTCAACAACCTAAGCCCCCCCCCCTACTTTAGGGCATTTTTTACACTGATCAATCGACCAGCTTAGCCCATAAATCATGCTCGTCAGAATGTGTGATTTCTACTTCGGCAAATTGCCCAGGTTCTAATAACTCACCTTCAATATATACTGCGCCATCTATTTCTGGTGCATCAGCACTGCTTCTGGCAATCGTGATATCTTCTGCTTCGGTATCGCCTTGTTGCGTATCATCGGTGAGCACTCTCATACGCTTGCCCACTTTCGCGGCAAGTTTATTCGCACTAATTTCAGCCTGCACTTCCATGAAACGTTCTAGACGATACTGCTTTTCATCTTCTGGTACGTGATTAGGCAAATCATTAGAAACCGCACCTTCCACTTCAGAGTATGCAAAACAACCGACACGGTCTAATTGCGCTTCTCTTAAGAAAGACAACAAGGTTTCAAAATCTTCTTCTGTCTCTCCAGGGAAACCTGCAATAAAGGTACTACGAATCGTAATATCCGGACACATCGCGCGCCATGCTTCAATTCGAGTTAATACTTTTTCTGCATGCGCCGGACGTCGCATATCTTTTAAAATACGATGACTTGCATGCTGAAACGGAATATCCAGATAAGGAAGGATTCCTTTGTTCTCTGCATTTTCTGCCATCAAAGGTATTAGCTTATCTACATGCGGATAGGGGTAAACATAGTGTAAACGTACCCATGCATCCAACTCACCTAATGATTCTGATAATTGCTGAATATGAGATTTAACCGGTCTACCATTCCAGAAGCCAGTCTGGTATTTCGTATCGATACCGTAAGCACTGGTGTCTTGTGATACCACTAACAGTTCTTTCACGCCTGAATTCACAAGGTTTTCAGCTTCCTGCATGACATCACCGATAGGACGACTCACCAAGTCACCACGCAATGAAGGGATGATGCAGAAGGTACAACGATGATTACAGCCTTCTGATATTTTCAGATAAGCATAATGCTTAGGGGTAAGTTTAATCCCCTGCGGTGGTACAAGATCAAGATAAGGATCATGTGGCGGTTTCAGTTGCTCGTGAACAGCACCCATTACTGCTTCATAGGCATGAGGACCTGTAACGGCCAAAACTCCGGGATGCGCTTCTAAAACCTTGTCGGCATCAGCACCAAGACAACCAGTTACGATAACTTTTCCATTTTCTTGTAATGCTTCACCAATTGTATCCAGTGATTCTTTTACCGCACTATCAATAAAACCACAGGTATTAATGACAACAACATCAGCACCATCATAATCCGGTACGATTCCATAACCCTCCGTTTTTAGTTGGGTTAAGATTCTTTCAGAATCGACGAGAGCTTTTGGACAGCCCAAACTTACAAAACCAACTTTAGGCTGATTAATATCCATTTTTTATACCTGTTTTTACTATAGAAAATTACTGCTGTTTTTGCTGAACCTTAACTGAACAAAGGCTTAACGACGACTTAACAAGGGCTTAAGTCGATTTATTATATGATAATTCTGTTTGTGCTTATGCACAATCGATTAGTTCATTGGGATTTGGTAGACAAAACTTGTCACTTGATCTGCTATTTTATCCAACACGGCCAAAATATAACCCTAAGTTATTGATATATAAAATAATATAAAAAGTGGTTAAAAATTAAGCAATCTGTTAATAAACCATTAAAAATATAGCCTCACAGAGGAAATACGTAACATATCAACAGAGTTATCCACAGATAATGTGGACAAGTTTATTAAATAAATATGTCAAGCAGTTTGGTCTAAAAAACACATAAAAATGTCATTTTCTTTTCTAAATTTTTAATCTTTAGTATCAGTCATTTGCGCGTTTTTCTTTAAGCGCATATCTATAAACACATCGGAAACTACCTACTAAAAAGCATCCTCAAATGTATTTTTACCTTAAAGATAGTTACTTTTATTTATAGATATTTTTAAGCAAATTAAGTGTTAACAACTATTCTGGAAAAGTTGAGCAAATTTTGTCGTAAGCCACTTATCCAAAAATAGACAGTACTGATAGACATTTATAACCATAGATATATCACTTCATATCTATGGCTGATTTTTACAAGCCTGCTTAAAATTTGAATAGTAATATTTTGCCTGCTCATTACAAAACATAAGCATTCCTTATATTAGCACCACTTAATACTTAGTTTCGTTTATGAGTCAATTATTACAAAATACTCTTCACCTTAAAGAAGCTCATATTCACAAAACCTGACCGGGTTCTGCCTGACTAGCCATTGTGAATAAAGATTACCGCTAGAATCGCTTCCGCATACCAAGTAAGAGAAACATTAATTATCCAAATGACTAAGCAGTCTGTTTATTTAATATGACTTAATTATCAAGTCAGTTTGTTGAATCAGATAGCTAAACCAGAAAACAGAACCGAGAAGAGCTATATGTCACAAAAACATCCTGTAGTTGCTGTAACCGGATCATCTGGCGCAGGGACTACCTTCGTTAAACGCGCTTTCGAAAATATCTTTTTACGTGAAGGAATAAATCCGGAAATTGTCGAAGGCGATAGTCTACATAGTTTAAGTCGAAAGGATTTTGGCAGTCACCTCAAAATAGCTTCCGAAAATGGTAACAATCACTTCAGCCATTTTGGTCCGGAAGCGAATGATTTTGCAGCGATAGAAGAAACATTTAGATCGTACGGTGCGACGGGCACAGGAAAAAAACGCTATTACTTACACAGCCCCAGCGAAGCTGAAATGCAAAATAAACGATTAGGTTGCTACAAAGAATCCGGAGAATTCACCCCATGGGAAGATATTAAACCGGGAACTGACCTGCTCTTCTACGAAGGTTTACACGGACTTGTGGTCGACAAGGCAAGCGACATTAATGCACCCAGGTATGTAGATTTAGGGGTCGGTGTTGTACCTAGCGTGAATCTGGAGTGGATACAAAAAATTCATCGTGACCATGCAGAACGTGGTTATGACGAGGAAGTCATAGTAGATACCATTCTGCGTCGCATGCCCGACTATGTAAATTATATCGCACCGCAATTCTCACAAACGGATATCAACTTCCAGCGTGTGCCGACGGTTGATACCTCAAACCCATTTATTGCGCGTGATATCCCAACTGCCGACGAAAGCTTTGTTGTGATTCGATTTAAAGACCCGAATAAATTTATGATCGACTTCCCATATCTACTGAATATGTTGCACGACTCATTCATGACGCGTCGAAATACAATCGTAATTCCCGGTGGAAAAATGGGGATGGCGATGGAAATTATTCTGGCACCGATTATTCATCGTTTAATTAACAACGCCAGATGCTCCTGACAGAAAATCTAATATATAAAAAAGCCTCGGCATAGCTATCTATTGTCGAGGCTTTTTTGGCTCTATTTAAAGCTATCAATAGATGAAAACTGATATTCATTAAAACTAAAGCCACCCCCCTACTTTGAGGGCTTTTTTTAGCGACCTGTTTTCAGTGCAAAGCTATTAGATACAAGTTCCAAGCTATTAGCTCCAAGATACTTGTTCTTGCTTATGCTTCTTTCTCAGCCGCGTATTCAAACGCATCCGAGAATATTTGATCTTCCGGCAATCCTTGCTTTGCGAATGCTGCCTTAGCCGCATCAATCATTATTGGCGGTCCAGCTAAATACACATCATGGCCCGATAAGTCGGCAAAGTCTTCCGCGACAGTATCATGCACGTAGCCTGTTTTACCTTCCCAGTCACTGCCTTCCTCAAGATCAGATAACACCGGAATATATTCAATGTGCGGGTATTGAAACGCCCATTTCTCGGCCAGATCAGCGCGGTATAAATCGGCTTTGGCTCTTGCGCCCCAATATAAGTGTATCGGGCGCGTATCGGCTTGCTCGATCAATTGTTCGATCATTGCTTTTATCGGAGCAAAGCCAGTGCCACCTGCAACCAGAATCAACGGTCTATTAGAATTTTCACGCACATGGAAGCTTCCGTATGGGCCTTCTATTCTTACCAATGCTTTCTCTTTCATCTCGCTGAATACGTGATCGGTAAATTTACCATCTGGCACATGGCGCAAATGTAATTCGAGGTATTCATCATTAGATGGAGAATTGGCGATAGAAAAAGCACGTCGTGATTTATCACGCATAATGAATTCAATGTACTGACCGGCACGGAAAGGCAAACGCTCCGACTCTGGCAGTTTCAATTGCATTTCCATCACATCGTCTGCTAATTTTCTTAATGAAATAACGCGTGCCGGCAACAATTTGATTTCTATATCGCTAGAACTGCTCACTTCTTTAACTTCAAGTACCAGATCAGATTTGGCGATAGACACACAAAATACCGCTTTGCCCTGCTCGTGTTCATGCTCCATAACGGTTAATGGCAAACCTTGTGGATATTCAATTTCACCCGAAACAACTTTACCCAGGCAGGTACCGCATGAGCCACTTCGACAACCATAAGGAAAACCAACTCCCTGACGTAAAGCCGCATCTAAAATCAATTCATTTTCTTCAACTTCAAACGTGTGTTCGCTCGGTTGCAAAGTAACCTTATATGACATAATTACCATTATTCCTGTGTTTTAGACTTAACGTCGAAAAATAATTTCGGCTTTCAAGAAAACCTTAAACCCGTCAGTTTTTAACTAAAAACTCGATGAATAAGCTAAGCTATTCCTCTCATTTTTATAGAAAAAGCGTATAATTTCACTGACTTTTATTTCGTTATTTTTACGCCGTTAAATCGCGTTATTTGACGATATAAAGAATGAATTCTAACGCAAAAAAAATAAATTTTATTTTTATTTAAAGGACTACTCCGCCAGCACTAGGCGTCTGTGCTGACGATACGGACTTTTACCCAACTTATCCACAGATTATATACACCTTTCCACAAGCTTAAACACAATATGTTGTGCTTGACGATAACCCATACCACACTCTATAGTATTGCTACTTTTTATTGAAGTTCTAATTTACAGACTGTTAGTAAATTTCCTGATCAGTAATTTTTAAATAAAATGATCACACATTAAACCGTTGCCTCAATAAAAATAAGGAAATATTTTTGCTAAAAAATTACTCACAAATAGACGCTTTAAAGATGAACTAAAAGACTGATTGCACGACCTTAACAGGGCGTGAATTTTGAGCGCAATAAGTATTACCCAAAAAATAGACAGAAACATTTATTAACAAGGACAAAAACTCTGCAACAGCATCTGCAATAACAGAATTTTTTAACCTCGTCATTACTAGTGTCCTCATAAGGCACCAAAGCACAAATAAAGGATAAAGCATGCAATCAGGCTCTAACGATAATTTCGCGAATACCGTCATCGATGATTCTCAAGACCCACAAAACAAATCTGTCTTAACTGATGCTATCGACGAAACGATGCAAAGAACCTCTGCACAGGAAGACGCCGTTTACAAAGTAGTCCGTCGTAATGGCAAGGTAACGCCTTTCGATCGCAGCAAAATCGAAGTTGCACTGACTAAAGCATTCCTTGGTGTCGAAGGTGGCGTAGCAGCCGCATCATCACGTATTCACGACACCGTTAGAGTGATGGCACAACAAGTTAATGACAACCTATTCCGTCGCATGCCTGATGGCGGTGTTGTCCATATCGAAGATATTCAAGACCAGGTAGAACTTGCACTGATGCGTTCTGGTGAACGTAAAGTAGCACGTGCATACGTTATCTACCGCGAAGATCGCGCCCACGCGCGTGCCGAAAAAGCAGAACAAACTGCACCGAAAAAGACCTCTAAGAAAGAGTCTATAAATATCACCACATCAAATGGGGACACCAAGCCACTCGATAGAAACCGTCTGCGCAAAGTAATCGCAGAAGCCGTTTCGGGCTTACACGGCGTTGATCAGGAAACTGTCGAAAAAGAGGCATTGCGGAATTTATTTGATGGCATCCCGGAAGAGGATGTCGGTTCTGCGTTAGTAATGGCAACGCGCGTCAACATCGATAAAGATTCAAACTATTCGATGGTGGCTGCGCGCTTGTTACTAGACAATTTGCGTACTGAAGCACTGACCTACCTAAACGGTCGTCATACAGAAGCAACACAGGCAGAGATGGCTAAACGCTACCCTGCAACCTTGAAAAAATACATTAAACAAGCGGTTGAATTAGAACTACTCGACGAAGAACTAACACGTTACGACTTAACGAAGCTTGGTGCTGCGCTTAAACCAGAACGTGATCATCAGTTCACTTACCTAGGCCTTCAAACACTTTACGATCGTTACTTTATTCACACCGATAACGACGTGCGTTTTGAATTACCTCAAATATTTTTTATGCGCGTTTCAATGGGCTTGGCGATCAATGAAGTCAACCGCGAAGAACGTGCAATCGAGTTTTACAACCTCCTTTCCAGTTTTAACTTTATGAGTAGCACGCCGACCCTGTTTAATTCAGGAACGCGTCGTCCTCAGCTCTCCTCCTGTTACCTTACTACCGTGCCTGATAGTCTCGATGGAATTTATAGTTCTATTAAAGATGATGCATTGCTCTCCAAGTACGCCGGTGGTTTAGGGAATGACTGGACGCGTGTGCGTGGTCTAGGGTCTCATATCAAAGGCACAAACGGGAAATCACAGGGGGTTGTACCTTTCTTGAAAGTTACCAATGATACTGCAGTTGCAGTTAATCAGGGTGGCAAGCGCAAAGGCGCAATCTGTGCATACCTAGAAACATGGCACGTAGACATCGAAGAGTTTATCGAGCTACGTAAAAACACCGGTGATGAGCGTCGTCGTACCCACGACATGAACTCAGCAAACTGGATTCCTGATCTATTTATGCAACGTGTCGCAGAAGAAGGCGAATGGACACTGTTCTCACCAGAAGAAGTGCCAGACCTACACGACCTTTCAGGTAAAGCTTTCAAAGAAGCGTACGAAGCTTATGAAGAAAAAGCCGCTCGCGGTGACATGAGCCTATTCAAGAAAATCAAAGCAGTCGACCTATGGCGCAAAATGCTAGGCATGTTGTTCGAAACAGGACACCCTTGGATCACCTTTAAAGATCCTTGTAACATCCGTTACAGCAACCAGCATGTTGGCGTAGTGCACAGCTCAAATCTTTGTACTGAAATCATGCTACACACCAACGATGACGAAATCGCGGTATGTAACCTGGGCTCAGTCAACATTGCAGCTCACACAACCGAGAATGGCATCGACATGCCAATGCTTGAGAAAACCATTACTACTGCAATGCGCATGCTAGATAACGTTATCGAGTACAACTACTACAGTGTACCGCAAGCGCGTAACTCTAATATGCAGCATCGTCCAGTTGGATTAGGTTTGATGGGATTCCAGGATGCGCTATACAAGCAAGACATTCCTTACGCATCACAACAAGCGGTAGAGTTTGCTGATCGCAGTATGGAAGCGGTTTCTTACTACGCTATCCAGACCTCATCTGAGCTTGCAAAAGAGCGCGGTACTTACCCAAGCTACGACGGTTCTTTATGGAGCCAGGGCATCTTGCCGATTGACTCAATCGAGCTAATGGAAGAGCAACGTGGCGAATACTACCAGGTAGACAAATCAACTAGTCTGGATTGGAGCACACTACGCGAGCATGTAAAAGAGCACGGCATGCGTAACTCAAACACCATGGCAATTGCACCGACAGCGACTATCTCGAATATTTGTGGCGTTAGCCAGTCAATCGAGCCGACTTACCAGAACATGTTTGTTAAATCGAACCTCTCTGGCGAGTTCACCGTGATTAACCCATACATGGTTAACGAGCTTAAAGATCTAGGTCTTTGGGACGAAGTAATGATCAACGATCTTAAATACTTCGACGGCAGCGTACAACAGATTGACCGTATTCCAGAGAACCTTAAAGCGAAATACGCAACCGCGTTTGAAGTTGATTCGCGCTGGTTGATTGAAGCAGGAAGTCGTCGCCAGAAATGGATTGACCAGGGTCAGTCATTGAACCTATACATGCAAGAGCCATCGGGCGCTAAACTCGACAACCTCTACAAATTAGCATGGGTACGTGGTCTTAAAACCACTTACTACTTACGTTCGATGGGTGCCACAGCAATGGAGAAGACACAGGAAAGCAGCAGTAATGTTCGTGAGAATGTTGCACCAGAAGCGCCTGAGTCGGTAGGGTCTGCAGCGCCAGCGGCGTGTTCGATACTAGATCCAGATTGCGACGCATGCCAGTGATCTGGCACCTGCCTTTGCATCGTTAGCGTTGTTGCAAGGACCTCTCAAACTGGTCACATACACATTGTATGCTCCCAGCTTTCGAGAACCTTGCGCCTAGCTACCAATACAAATTCAGGCGCCAGAAGCAGTACGTATCAAAAGGCACCCCCCTACTTTGGGGCTGTTTTTTGAAAAGAAACAAATTAGAAACAAATAGAACATCGAAGGGAATGCTTCTCCCCTTTAATCGAGAAGCGACATTTTAACTTTACTGCATCTAAATGATGTGATTTTCGCCCATAAGCAAGGCGTCTGAGAAACCGGAGCGCAGCGTACATTGAATACGTGAGCAACGGAAATCGCAGGACTACGCAGCAGATGGGTGAAAGGCGCATTAGTTAGCTGCAATAACAACGAAGGAAGCGGTAACTTTTTATGACTAAGTCAAAATCACACCGCCCTACAAAAACAACAACATTACGGGCTAACAAAGCGCGAGCTAACAACGCACGTCAGAAACGGAGAACATATAATGCTCAATTGGGACGATCCACTAAGCACGTCGACACCAACAACGGCAGCGGTACCACCTTCAGCTGATACATTAACAGCTGACGCTCAGGCAACAGAAGTACAGGCTGAGCCACAATCACTAGCAGCATCTTATGCAACTAGCAGTGTACTAGGCGGTATGGACTTTGACGGCTCTTCACTAGAAGAAAAAGGTGTTGTGCTTCCCGGTTCAGTTGCAGAAGCGGCTGCACCATCGCCAGCTGATGCTAAATTAGCAGAACAAGCGATTGAAGGCATCGAGCGCGATCAGGTAGAAATCGCAGACTCACTTGCGCCCGTTAAAGCGAGCGACAAGCGAGTAATCAATGGCGAAGCAGACGTAAACCAGCTAGCACCGTTCAAATACCCGTGGGCGTGGGAATACTTCCTAAACGCAAACAAAAACCACTGGACGCCATTAGACATCAACATGGCGCAAGACGTACAAGACTACCAGCACAAACTAAACGATGCTGAAAAACACGTCTACGAAAACGTACTCGCCTACTTAACGACTTCAGATATTCTCGCCATGCGTAATATCGGTCTGGCCGTGATGGAAAAAATGACAGCGCCAGAGCTACAAATTTATCAGGCACGTCAGGTATACGAAGAAGCACTACACACATGGACATACCAGCACTGTATCGAAACCATCGGTCTTGACCAAAGCGAAATCTACAATCGCTACAGAGTCGTACCAGCGATCAATGGCAAAATCCAACTCGCTAACCGTCGTCTAGATTCAGTCATGCGTTCAGACATGAACCTAAAGAATCCTGACGACCTTAATGAATTTGTTATGGCATACACCTTCTTCGCAGGTATATTCGAAGGCACATGGTTCTACAACGGCTTTACACCAATCTTCTCGCTACAACGTCGTGGCTTAATGAAAGGTACATCAGAGCAGTTGCAATACATCATGCGTGACGAAGTCATGCATGCGTCATTCGGTATCCGCGTTGTAAAGCAGATCATGCTAGAAAACAACGTAACACTAGACCCAAAAGCGATACGTGAAATGTGGGATGAATCAGAAGCGGCAGAACAAGCCTACTCGCATTACATCTTAAAGAACCCAATCCTAGGCTACACAGCAGAAGACCACATCGAGCAATTCCGCTTTATTGCGAATCGTCGCGCACGCCAGCTAGGCATGGAAGAGCCTTTCCCAGGCGCACAAAATCGCTCAGCATGGTTAGACGAGCAAGCGAATATGAAGAAGGAAAAGAACTTCTTTGAAACTCGGGTTACTGAGTATCAGACTGGTGGGGCGCTTGATTGGGGTTGATTTAAAAATTTTATCGTGGAGCGACACATAAAGTGAGAATCTCGCCACATAAGGTGAGATTCTTGCGACACATTTATTGAGATAACAATTATTATTCAGTTACCATCTCGTTTAATTGAAACCATCATCTAAATAAAAATAATAGCTAAAATATTAATAAAACAATTAAGCCTGACATCCTCCATATGTTAAATGAAATAACCAAGCTTCTTACAATCAAACCTGGACTAAAAGCAAGAGAGATAGCTAAACATACTGGTTTCCTAAGATCTAAAATTAGTGTTTTCTTAAGAGAAGAAGATAATATTTTTAGTCAGTGCTCTGAACATAAATGGTCTCTAATAGACCCTACAAATATTATAAAGACTTTAGAATTAACACTATCTACATCTGGATGGATATCATCAGAGATTTTTGAAAGAAACCTCAAAAAAATTGGTTCTCCTCTCCTCCTTCAAGCGCATAATATAATCATAGTAATTCCAAAAAAAAGTAAAATCCTTTTAGAAGCAATATCAAAAACACTGGCTCTTACAAATCAACTTGCATATGAAAACAAATCAATCGCCTTAAGAATTGAAGATCCTCAAGTGTTTAGTTACCTAGATAGAGCTGGTTTTTTTCACTTACTAAATGCGAATGTAGAGGTATTTCCAGAAAGACCCAAAGACTCCAGATCAAAGAAATATATGGGTGGAAATAAAAGACTTGTTGAATTTCGTGAAATAAACCATAAATCTTCATGTGAAGAAATCACTCGCCAACTTAACAAAAATTATCTCGAGAATATAAAAAATGGTGATGAAGTTTTAATGTTTACTATTTTAGGTGAGTTAATTGGGAATGTGAATAAACATTCTGAGTCTCCAATACCAGGTTTTGCCGCTCTTCAAATTTACGATAAGAACAATCCTAGAATCCAAGCTGTCATTTCAGATAGTGGAAAAGGGATTGCAGGAACATTAGAACCTATTCTTAGCGAGAAATACCCAGAACTAGCGGCAAAATATGATTTGACTAAAAGCAAGGATAGAGCGTTTCTTGTTATTGAGGCTTTCAAAAATGGTAAAATTTCCAGAAATGGTAAAGGCGATGGATCAGGTCTTCACCGAAGTAGCGAAAGTGCTGCTAAAGTAGCTTCTAATTTTGCTAAAGATAATAGAGCTCAAATAACAGTTAGACAGGATAATTTTGAACTTACATTTAAATATTCAAGCAAGAAAATAATAGAAAACACATGTAAATTTGGTATGCCTTTGATCAGAGGAACTCATATTTGTTTTGATTTCAGCTTGACTAATGACACTTATTCTCCTTAAATTAACATCATGAAACAGAATAAAAACGTAATAAAACTTCTCGAAGTCACTGAAGAACCACGCCCTATTGGTAGCGAAGAAGGTAAAGAAGCATTTAGAAAGCTTGTGGATTATATAGATAACAATCCTACAATAAGTGTTT
The DNA here is from genome assembly GCF_035798195.1 of Cocleimonas sp. KMM 6892. Classification (NCBI taxonomy): domain Bacteria; kingdom Pseudomonadati; phylum Pseudomonadota; class Gammaproteobacteria; order Thiotrichales; family Thiotrichaceae; genus Cocleimonas; species Cocleimonas sp. KMM 6892. Next base: position 238,543 of record NZ_JAPFBV010000003.1, read on the forward strand.
TTCGTATCTCTTTAGAAGGTATTGTTGCCACTGATGCTTCTTTTCCCCGTGAAAGTGTTGTATCGGTAGCAAAACATTATCGTGGCGAAAAATGGTTTTTCCTTTCAGATTTAAAGAATAGAGATTTAATTGATAATTGGAATTATGCAGCTGATGTTAAAGATCAACCTCTTGTTATTTGGAATGACAATAAATTTGAATTTATTGGTCCAAAATTAAAAGATTCAACACAGCCATTAATTTCATATATTTATGAAAGAGAGAAAGTAACTACCTCACAAGTCGCTCATGATTTGAAAATATCAGTTCAAAACGCCAGTGCAAAATTGAAAAAGTTCTTTAATCAAGGTTTTATAATTCGAACAGAAGAATCATCCGAAACAGGAGGCAAAGAGTTCGTTTATCAACCAATTAATTAATTCTGATTAATTGGATTGAATTAATCAGAATTAATGTGCTATAATTTCATTAACCACACAGAAGTGTGTTTTTTAACCAATCTGATTAATCAGATTAAATTAAACGGAAATAATTATATGCACTCTAACAACAGCCAATGTGATGAACCTTTTTCACTCACAATCATTAACCAGCAATTCAAACTTCAACAATTAACCACAACTGATTTCAAACTCACTGGTGAGCAAATAATAGAAAAAACTGGAAAACTTCAACCAGAGGAATATATTCTTTTACACATCCAGCAAGACGGAATGCTAGAAGAAATCAACCTGCGTGAATTAGTCGATATATCTACAAACGATCACAGTTTCTACCTCTTTAAAAATGACCGTACATTTAACTTAGAATTAAATGGCCGAAGATACCCTTGGGGTAGCAATACTATAAACAAACAAGCTTTACAAATGATAGGAAACATTCCTGAAAATCATAACTTATGGCTTGAGAAACGTTCAGAGGCAGATATTGAAATAAACGGTGACATCTGCGTTAATCTGGATGATTCTGGTCTTGAAAAAATCTATTCCAAACAATCATCAGTGAAAATCATCATAAATGGTAAAACCAAAACCGTAGACTCTAGTGAATTATCGTTCTCTGAACTTGTAGAACTAGCTTTTCCAAATCAACCGACAAATCCGAATACAGCTTATACAATTACCTACAAACGCGGATGCGACTGTAGCCCGGAAGGAAGTTTAGTTAAAGGCGAAAGTGTATGCATTAAAGATGGAGGAGTGTTCAATGTCACAGCTACTGATAAATCATAGCCCAGACCTCCAGCGCTTACAAAATGAAGGTTATGAAATTGAAATTACATCAGGCCATCTAATTGTTAATTCTGTTCCTTATGTTAATTCGAAAAGTGAAATAGCAATTGGAACATTGGTATCTGATCTAAGTTTAAGTGGTGATATCACCACAAGACCAGCAACTCATGTAATTCATTTTATTGGAGACCACCCTTGTGATAAGGGTGGTGCAATAATTATGGCAATAAGTCATTCTTCTGCAATAAAAAAACTTACACCAGAAATTACTACAAACCATTCTTTTTCAAATAAACCACCAACCGGGTACAAAGATTATCATGAGAAAATAACTCGTTATATTGAAATTATTAGTGCTCCTGCAAAAGCAATAGATCCTAAGATTACAGCCTGTACTTTTAAGGTAATTCAACCTAAAAATGATGATTCTCCTTTTGCTTATGAAGATACAGCCTCTAGTAGAGCTGGGATAAGTGCTCTATCAGAAAAGCTTGCTGTTAACAAAATAGCAGTCATCGGTTTAGGTGGGACAGGCTCTTATATACTGGATCTATTGGCGAAAACTCCAATCAGAGAAATTCATTTATTCGATGGTGATGAATATCAACAACACAATGCCTTTCGATCACCAGGTGCAGCAACATTAGAAAACCTTAAGAGAAAACTAAGTAAGGTAGATTATCTGAAAGAACAATATTCACACATGCATAAAGGAATTATTGCTCATCACGTGTATTTGAATGAATCGGATCTTCTGCAGTTAGTTGATTTCAATTTTATTTTTCTTTGTATCGACAATGGCTTGGCAAAAAAGCCAATCATTGAATACATGATGAAAAATAACATTCCATTTATTGACGTTGGCATGGGATTGCACTTAGTTGACAATGAATTACTAGGTACATGTCGGGTAACCAGTATTTCAAATGAAAAATCTGACCACTTAAACGATCGAATATCATTTGCGGCACCATTAGAAGACGATGCGTATAGCCAAAATATACAAATTGCTGATATGAATATGTTGAACGCAGCGATGGCAGTAATAAAGTGGAAGAAGATTTGTGGGTTCTATCAAGATATTGAGAATGAGCATAACTCGACCTATTCAACCAACGTCAATCAAATGACTAGCGATGAAACCTCATGAAGCTTAAAGCCCTAACCCATGAGTTTGTTGAGAATATCCCAGAAGTAATTGATGACGGTATTCTCTATATATCTATCCCATACACCACGGCAGTGCATTTATGCTGCTGTGGTTGTGGTTTAGAAGTAGTAACTCCGTTTTCATCTACAGATTGGGAACTAAACTTCAACGGTGATTCCGTTTCTTTATCTCCATCAATTGGAAATTGGAGCTTTCCTTGCCGCTCACATTACTGGATTACACGAAACAGTGTGAATTGGGCAAGTGACATGTCTTCAAGCAGAATCAAAGAAATACGAATGCAAGATAGAGTTGCTAAAGAAAAGCAATATGTGAAAAAGTCTCAATCCCAAAAACTTGAGATTCCAATATCTCAACCAATTCCAAAAGAAACAACCGAACAACCATCAATATTTAAGCGACTTTGGAATTCGATCAACTCTATCTGCAAATAACTTACAAAACCACATATTTTGAAGGATTAACATTATGGCTAAGAAAACAATTATAGATGCAAAAGCTAATAGCGATGGTGACATCACACATGCAGTTAGAAGAAAAGGTACAAAGACTCACTTAAGAACTAATCCAGATGGTGCCAAAGGAAATAATTTTGACAATATGGCTGGTGACAAATAAAACAAAAATGTAAAAGATGAAAAATCCAATATGTAAACGTGTAAACCCTCTTTCATTAAAAATAATGAAAATTATAGGAAGGAGTCTACTTGGTATTGTGGTTTGGAGCAGATGAAAAAGTTACAGAAAAAAAATAATGCTCATATGTGCCGGCGACCTAAAAATAGAATATCGAAAACAAAATATCTAAAGAACTAAGATGTTTTCTATTGACTTTTTTGTTCATGATTTATTTAGGATAACAAAATAGTTAATTCGAGGGATTATTTACTCATAGTCATTAGAAAAATAACAACATTAAATTAGGTAACTAAATAAAAAGATAGAAGTTCACAGAACATGTATTTCCTTACAATGTATTTACTATAAATAACCTAAGTAACCCTAAGACAAATAAAGATTTTTTTCTTAATATACCTTTCTTTTAACAGTAATTTTATTCTCATTTCTTTAAATAGACGTGTCTTATTTACCACACACAAGGTAAATAAGACACAAATATGTAAATTAATCAATAACTTAGAGAAATTAATCATTGACCTACCCCTTCACTTAATATACTTTTTAAACTTTATAAAAGCTTATTCAAATATCATGAACAAATTAAAAAAATTAAAGACAGAATTTGAACAACGTGGAGAAACAATTTCAGAATGGGCTGAACGAGAAGGTTTTGATAAAAGAAATGTATATGCCGTTATCTCAGGAAGAAGTCGTGGAATAAGAGGCGAAGCACATAAAATAGCTGTACGTCTAGGATTAAAACCAGATGTTAAAAAGCAAACGGAGGAAAAATGAAGAAATACAAATAAAAACGGGGAACGCCAGAAGGCATTCCCCGTCACCATAAATCTCTGAGAGACTCAAGGTCGCGCTTAAAAGTCTCTCAATTTCTTAAGACTTTGTCAAATAGTCCAAGGAACTAGTGTTCCTAGGAAAAGGCATAGCTGGGCTAATAAATGGAGACACCATGTCTATACATTCAAAAACTTGTTATGAATCACTCAACAAATCGTTACACGAATCACTTAGTAGCATTCCAATTAATGGAGTTTTGCAGGGAAAACGAAAACTCACAAAGGGGCTTTCAGGAAAACGAGTTGTTTTCTTTCCTAGTAAGAAAAATAAAGCACTGATGCCCTGTGAAAGCAGGTTAGAAGCAGATAACTGTCTAGATTTAGAATTTGATACATCTGTAATTTCATACCGAACCCAACCTTTCACGATAGATTTAAGCCGTAAGCAATCTTATACACCAGATTCTATCCATCTCGACAAACTTGGCAACCTTGTTGCAAGAGAAGTAAAATTCTCTGGCGCGCTTGAAAAAGAAGAGTTACGTGACAGGCTAGATTATCTTAGAAATTTATTTTCTAAACAAAATATAACATTTCAAATACTGACTGAAAAAAGTCTACAACTTCCTGCAAAAAATAGAAATTATAAATTTCTATACCGATGTTCTCATCAGAAATTTGATGAGATGCAAATTAACTCTGCTCTGGAATTATTTGACAAGCTACCTATTCCACGAAGCCTAAACGGTTTTCGCCACAAATGTAATAGATGCCATCTACCCCCCCTTATTGCCGACACACTATTGTTTCTTAGACTTCTTGACTATGATGAAAATCAGGTTCTTTCACCCAATTCCCAGATTTGGATAGCAGGAGGTGAAGCATGAGTTCATACAAGAATATTCATATCGGTGATAGATTTTCTAAATGTGGAGTTAAGTATGAGATTTCCGCAATTAATTCCAATCAAATAAGGTACATGAGTGTATCAGGTGGAAAAATACATCACCTACCTTTAGATAAGTATAGAACCTTAATAGAAGAGAAAAGTATCTCACTTATCAAACAATGTCATATCAAAGAAAAACTCCCGAGTAACATTACTGAAGAAGAGACTAAAGAACTATCCCGCAAACTCCACTATGTTAGAACAGTAATACAATTTAGTAATTTTTGGGCATCTAAACAACATGTTTTACCTTTGATCATTGAAGTATCAAAGGAAATTGAAGATAAATCACCGCCCAGCTTTTCTACTGTCGCAAGATGGATCAAAATTTATGTTAATTCTGATAGAAACCCGATGTCTCTTGCTCCTAATATAAGAAACCGTGGTAACAAAGGAAAATTATTAGATCTACGTATTGAAAAAATAATAAAAAAGCATATTCAACAAAGTTATCTCAATAAGCAAAGATTATCTGCTAGAGCAGTATATGTTTTGATCCACAATGATGTTCATAAAATGTTTGGAATTGAATATATTCCTTCAGAAAGAACTATAAACCGTAGAATTGATGAAATTGACCCTCATAAACTTAAAAAAGAAAGACATGGTAACTATGAAGCGATCAAAACATTTAAAGCAGCAGGACAAGGAACTATCGCTACTAGAATACTGGAAACCATTGAAGCAGATGGAAATATTCTAGATGTCTTGATTGTTGATGATGAAACCGGAGAGGTTATGGGCCGACCATACGGTACATGTCTCATCGACAAATACTCACGTTGCATTATTTCTTTCGTAATAACCATGATTCCTTTTTCTTCCGCTACTTTATTGAAAGCTTTAAAAATAGCAATCAGTGGAAACAATGAAAAACATGGCGGGTTATTTGAAACAATGATTGTTGATAATGGATCAGATTACATTAGTAGCTCGGTTCGTAACTTTTGCAATCATACTGGGATACGAATCGAGCACGGTGCGCCACGTGATCCTAATTCTAAACCTCATGTTGAACGTTTTTTTGGCACTCTCAACAAACAACTCGTCCATAGTTTACCTGGCACAACATTTTCTAATCCGATCGATAAAGGGGATTATAAGTCTGAAAAGTATGCTTGCCTTACGTTAGAAGACTTAAATAGATTTATCGAACAATGGCTTGAAACTATTTATCATAAAACAATACATCGTGGGCATGGTAGAGCACCAGAGATGTTATGGAGAGATAGTATTAAAGACTATCCAATCACAACGTACCCCATCGAAGACCTAGATACCATTGCAAGAGAGGTTTATCAAAGACGAATTAATAAAGGACGGGTCACTGTTCACAATCTACAATGGTTTTCACATGCACTAGCAACGCTTGAGCAAGATTATAAGAACAAAGGGATACCTGCGCAGGTAGATGTTTATGTAGATTCAATAGACCTTGGAAAAGTCTATATTCGAGACCCAAGAGAGAGCTCTGTCTTTATTCAAGCTGATTCAGTATTCCCAGACTACGCTGATGGACTCAGCCTTTATGAGCACAAGATAATAAAGGAAAAGCTAAAAGAAAAAGGTAAAGAAGATCAAGCTTCTTATGGTGAACAATATTTAGAAGTTACTCGTTGGAAATTATATGAAGATATTGGTTCTCATCGAAAGGAATATTCTAGAAAACAGATTGCACGAATAAAGGATACCAATAAAAAGCTTAAGGAGGCAAAACTCCTCAAAACCAAGATTGAGCAACTCAAAACTATAAATAATCTAAATAAGATCTCAGAGCCAGATCAGAATTCTCATATACAATCTAAGCTTACAGTTAATTCGAATAAGAATGGCTCTGATGATACTGACTCTTTTACATTTGAGAGATTTTAAGGTCATGTTGAGTAGAGAAATCATTTTCAGAGTCAACACAGTTGACTCTGGATTTATTCCGCATACCTCGATAAAAAGTGCCATAAATGGAATTGAAAAGAGTATTTTAATATCAGAAGGCTCTGAAGAACCTGTAAATGTACTTTTAACAGGGCATGCGGGTACTGGAAAGACAACAGCATGTAATGCTGTTGTCTCTAAACATAAAAGAAGCTTTGAAGTTCGAAATAATTGTGAAGTCACAATCATTCCTGCTTTCTATTCACTAATTCCTAGTCCAGTAACAACAAAAGGAGTTGCTTCTGCCCTTCTTCGGTCTTTAGGAGATAGTAATCCGACTAGAGGAACTTCGCTGGAGTTAACATATAGACTCGAAGAGTTATTACGTAGATGTGAAACAAAAGTCATCATACTCGATGAGTTACAGCATCTTTTGAAGCATGATAGCTACGGCAATAATCACAATGTTAAAGACTGGCTTAAATCTATAATCAATGAATTTAAAGTTCCAATAGTAATTGTTGGAACCCCTGAGTGCATTGATATCATAAATACTGACAGCCAATTAGCTCGACGGTTTACCAACCGGTTTAATCTCAACAATCTGGAATTCGGAAATGAAAGGAAAGGAGATTTTAGAAAATTTGTTGAGCAATTAGCTTTAACATTTACTCATGAATTAAAACTACAAAGTGTCCCTGACTTCAAGAATCGACAAAATAGTTTAATCATTTATGCAGCCACAGGTGGGAACCCTGCAGATACTACAAGACTATTTAAAACCGCAGCCTTAAATGCACTAGAAGAAAAAAAGGAAATGCTAGAACTGATCGATTTCGAATTAGCTTATAGTGAGTTGGTATTACCAAACTCTCTAAGTTTAGGTTCGGTAAAAAAAAGAATTAATCCATTTATTCTAAATCCAGAAGAGTTAGACACTGTTGTTATCAACAGTATCAAGGCAGGTAATAGTGGATAGAAGGTTATTACACCTTCCCATTCCGTATGATGATGAGTCACCTGGCAGCCTTTTACTTCGAACAACTGAATACAATGGATGGAAATCTTCTTCTGCTTTACTTACAACACTAAAATATCAGTATTCAAATAGGTCAGCATTAAACCTTGAAAGTATTTTCTGTGATAAAGAAAAATGGATCAACTTATGGAAATTATACAACAAGCAAAATAATGCGTATTTATGCAACTGTTACTGGAGAAGTGGAATATCCAAAAGATCTAACGTAGCTTTTATGAAAGTAGTCATACCCTGGAAAATGCTACGTTTAAAGGCACCAGCTATCTGCCCTAAATGTATCAGTGAATCACACTACCAAAAGCGTATTTGGGATTTTAAATTAATAACAACATGTTCAAAGCATAGCGTTAAATTAATCAATTCATGCCCAAGTTGTAAAAAGGTAATAGGATGGAATCGAAAAAAAATATCGTTCTGTGATTGCAGTTACAACTTAGAAGATAGTCCAACAGAAACTATTGATAACGAGGGAACAGCATGTATCGAGCATTTCCTAGAAAATAAAGACTGCAGTAACATTTCACTACTTTGCCAATATGCAGAAATCTACAAAGAATTTCTAAAGCTACTAGATGAGCCTATCGATGATCATTTAATTGCAACTATGTCAGCTTTTTCAGCCGAAAATAATAAATATATGCAAGAAACCCTGTATTTTTATATTAAGAAATATATCAAGTCTCATGCCCTTCATCCAAGAGTTACACTTGGCCCATTCCTTCTCTCTAAAAACAAAATAATATTAAGTAACGTAAATAAAATACTTGAAAGTTTGAAAAGACACGAAGTTCCTACAAAAAGTTCTACACCTAGAGGAAGTATACATATAACAATGGCTTCAGCCATCCTAGGAGCAACTGATCATGCAACCAAAACAATTTTCCATAAAGACAGATACAGTGAAAAGATTGACGGAAAAATCCTTCCCTCAAGAATAACTTTAGAAACAATTAATAATTTTTTAAATAAGCTTACATTAGGTGGTGAAAAAGAAACTTCGGATCTTTTAACTAGTTTTCCCAGAGGCTTTAATGAAAAGATATACGATGTTATCCCTAAATTTCTATCAGGAGAAACAAAGTATTCTGTTGATCAATTAACCTCTAGAGGAATAATGGGAATATCACTGATAAGAAGACCAGTGAAAGAACGGCTTGAAGAAAATAGTACGTATTTTTCAATTTTGGAAACGGCTCAAATATGTAATGTACACTATGAAAATATTCGTTTTGCAATTAAATGTGGAGTATTAAATCGAGTAGATTGTAGAAAAACTAAAGGTACACAGATTTTTATTGAAAAAAAAGAAGCCTATGAATTTAATCAGTTATACGTTTTCTCTGGCGCTCTTGCCTTGAAACATGTGTGTAACTCTAGGACACTAGCAGAAAAGCTCATAGCAAGCGGAATAAGGCCGGTTTCAGGCCCTAAAATTGATGGTGGACTAACCTATTTGTTTCGTAGAGAGGAAATTAACCGTATAAACCTTAAGAAAGTTGATGCACTTAGAAAGTATCCCACCAACACAGGACGTAAAAGTAAAACAAACAGTTCAAATGTTGATTACTCGATATCATTAGCATCTGCAGCTAATATGCTAGATATTAGTACCCAGAAAGCCTCACAATTAATTCAAAAAGGGTGCCTAATTGAATACGAAGACAAATATCGAAGGAAGTCAGTTACGTACGAATCATTTCATCGTATTTTTGATATCTTAAGTAACCCAAACTCAAAAACTCTTTTTGCTGCAGCTCAAGCACTTAATCAAACAGAAAGAGAATTCACATTACGTTACATCAGTACAAAACTTGTAAAATCAATACAGACAGGTAGAGGCCTCTATCTTTCTGAAAAAGAATTTAACAAAGCAAAAAGTTTTAATGAGCTATGCATAACCTCAAAAGAAGCGGGAAAGCTACTTGAAGTGAATAGCTCATATTTAAACAATTTGAAAAGAACCAACAAAATAAAACCAGTTAAGAAACTAAGTCTTGGATCACGTAAAATTTCTTTCTATAGTCGGAGTGAAATAGTTGCTTTAAAAAAACGATTAACCCGATAGGTTAGTTGTATTAAATATTTATCCTCTACTTTTTTGAGCAGATACTCTTTCTTTTTTCTGTTTGGCTGTTGCTTGAATCAAATAACAATAATCGTAATCGTTATACTTGTTAAAAGAAGCTTTTATAAAGTAGTTATTACAAGCTTTTCTAATCGATTTCAAAGCCCCCATACATGTTGTTGCATTATATTCTTCAAGAAACAATGATTCAGTTTCAAAATCATAGTAATTGGTTAGATTAGTATTACTAGACTCAATATATTGATTAATTGTGAGATAAAACATTTGTTTATGTTATTACTTCGCAGTGTTTAAAGTTAAGTATAGATCTTAATTGAGAGAATATTTTAATAAAATATTAATACTTGTGGTTATGCTAATAAATCGATTAAATATTAACTCAAGTTAGATCTGTATTTTCAATAAACTCTTATTGCAGACTTTTTAAAAATTCACTGAAACAATGCATTCAAATTAATTTATTGTAAAAACAAACCTTACTGTGATTAAGGACGATGTGTCATTCTATGAATCATTATAAGATGACGAAAATACTGTAAATAGCTTTTGTTGTAGTAATTTTGATAGTCATGTGATGAAAAACGTCAAACCATTCTGAATTTTTTCCAATGCTCAACATTTGATGACCCGCCCTCATACAAACCAAAAATGGTTGTTTATTCTGAGTTCAAACAGCGATGGGATTATGTTGACCCTTCATTAACGTATAGTTCCAGAGGCCTTAATATAGAGAAAGAATACATATTTAAAATAATTAACCAATGCTATGCGCATAATTTAGACTTATGTGAATTTATATTGAATAAAATCTAGCAGTTAACCCGAGCTAAGTTTTCTGACTTTGTAATGGCGCAATGATTTCATATTCAATCATTTTAGTTCTAACTTCACATGGAATCTCTTTACTCTGATTCTGCTCAAAATCAAACCAGACTTGTGTTGTTCGCGAAGTACTTACTGGTTTTGTGTTTTCTCCGACAAATATCGCTGAATCAAAAGAAAAGCTACTTTTACCTATACGGCTCACGCGTGCCCCAATAATCATCTCTGCGGGATAATGTAACTGTTCTAAGTAAGAAATCCCCATATCTGCCGTTATCACTCCAACTGGCATTTTACTCACAAATTGCAAACCTAATAACTGTTCAAAATATGCAACTCTCGTAGACTCATAATAACGAGCATACATGACATTATTTATATGACCCAACGTATCAGCATCTCCCCAGCGTGTTTTTTCTTTAAAGAAAAAACGAAAATCACACTGTTCCATTTGCCGATGATCATCTAAGAATTTACTGTTGAGTTGTTCCATTATAATTTCTCTGTTTTTACGAAGATTATTTTTTGCCTTGATTTTTATGTCTGTTGTTCAATAAATAAAACATGGTGGTTGTAACTAAAAGACCTTGATACACTGTTTATATGAGTGAAGTATGTTTGATTTACAGGCAACCCTTCCTAGATTGCTAATTGCTAACATACTGCTTTTTGATAGACTACCTAAGGACTGCACTTATAATTCGTTGATAGTGATTGAGTGAACTGAGGGAGAAGAATAAGTACTTATGAGGGTATATCTAAATATGAGATTTCCTTGCATCTATCTATATTTCTTGAAGAATTTAATACACCGTTATTGATCGTTGTTATTTACTCAACAAACAAAGTAAAGACTTCCACATCCTCACGTGGAGTACGATATTGATTTACAGCAGCGTCCTGATTCTCATACCCTAGTGCCATACCACAAATAAGCACTTTATCATTATCAAAACCAAGAAACTCGCGGATTATGTCGGAATAGTCGCACAATGCGGCCTGAGCACAGGTAGCAAGTCCTTGCTCCACAGCAGCCAACATTAGCGACTGCATAAACATTCCGTAATCAATGTAGGACCCAGTTTCCATTTCCTTATCCATGAAAAACAGCAGTAATACTGGAGCATCAAAAGAATGGTAATTTGCAATCCACTGCATCATACGACGTTGTTTGTCATCCTGGGTAATATTCAGGGATTGATAAAGCTGAAGACCACAATCTTTTCGTCTACCTTTATAAGGTTCCTTCCAGATAACCGGATAATAAATATAGTCCTGTTGAATCGGAGTATTTTTACGGAAAGCTGTTTCCAATTTTTGTTGGAGGTGATTCTTCTTCTCATCCGTCAAAACTACAACCTGCCAAGGCTGAATGTTACTCCCGGAAGGAGCCAAGCGTGCAGCATTCAGCAATGATATAATTTGTTCTCTTTCGACAGGTTTATCAATATAACCACGTACAGACTTCCGAGCTTTCAACGTATCAAGAATATTCATAGATTTCTTTAAATTTCATTCGTAAAAAAGCCCTGCCAACTCTAGGCAGAGCTTCCAATCAAATAATCACAAGCTTCAACAACTTGTCAGATCAATGCAACTTAACGTATTCATAGTCTTCAGGTTGTTGGTTGATTCCTACACGAGGCGGAGCGATCCAGTTGGCGTATTGACCCTTTTCCTTACAAGGAATCATTAATGACTTGATGTATGCGTCATCTTCATCGGTACACAACCAATCGTCACGTTTTGCACTCCACTCTTCTTCTGTGACGACTTGCCCATCAGGTGTTATGAAGTCTTCTGCAAAGACTCCCACTTTACGCGAGAAGCCTTTGAATGGAAGTTCGAAAGTAAAATCAAAACCCGCTTTTTCAATTGCCTTATTCCAGCGCTTAAGTCCGCCCGCTGCGTCTTTGTGATATTCATCTAATAAACGTGAATTAATCGAGCTGTGTGCTGTTTCTTCTACATCTACTAATTTTCCATCAACAACTTGACTTACTGGGTATGTATCATCATTTAATTGGTGATCGTCATCAATCTTAGTTTCGTTGTAGCGACCTTTGATTCCTGCAATAAATGCTGCGGCTCCGTTAGTTGATACTTCTGCACCAAACAAATCGGAAGTTACGGATACGTGGAAATTAATTTTCTTCTGAAGTGTTGGCAAGTCGATAACACCTAAAGCACGAACAGCTTCAACATCATTTGGATCGGTAATGCCTGCTTCTGTCATTGCTTCACAAGTTCGTTGGATCACACGACCGATGCCAGTTTCACCTACAAACATATGATGAGCTTCTTCAGTTAACATGAAACGACAACTGCGTGCTAATGGATCAAAACCTGATTGGGCTAAAGATTCCAACTGCATTTTTCCATCACGATCAGTAAAGTAGGTAAACATAAAGAACGTTAGCCAATCACCTGTTTCTTCATTAAACGCCCCCAAAATACGTGGTTTATCTTCGTGAGCAGAACGACGCTCAAGTAATGTTTCTGCTTCTTCACGGCCATCGCGACCAAAGTATTTTACAAGCAAGTAAACCATTGCCCATAAATGACGACCTTCTTCTACATTAATTTGGAACAAATTACGCATATCGTAAAGCGATGGAGCCGTGGCACTTAACAGACGTTGTTGCTCAACTGACGCAGGCTCAGTATCACCTTGTATCACGATTAAACGACGTAATAATGCACGATACTCTCCTGGAACTTCTTGCCATACTGGCTCACCTTTGTGTTTACCAAATGGGATAGTTCGACCTTCTTCTTTAGGTGCAAGTAAAATACCCCAACGGTACTCAGGCATTTTTACGTGACCGAATTGCGCCCATCCTTTTGGATCAACACCTACAGCTGTTCGTAAATAAACATCAAAATCCTTTGTCTGGTCTGGGCCTGCATCATTCCACCAGTCTATATATTTAGGCTGCCATTTTTCTAGTGCTTTCTTTAATTGAGCATCAGTTGCTAAATCAACATTATTAGGAATTAACTCGTCGTAGTTTACTTGTACCACTACATCATTTGCTGTTTCATTACTCATTTTTATTACCTCAATTCAATATAGTCTTATACACGATTCATGTCATATTCTGCTCGAACTCCAGTGCCATATAATTTTAATGCGCCACCTTCTCCGACTGCATTCGGCCGTTGGAAAATCCAATTCTGCCAAGCTGTCAATCGACCAAATATTTTAGTTTCCATGGTTTCTGGTCCAGCGAAACGAAGATTCGCTTCCATGCCTGTTAAACAATCAGGTGAGAAACTAGCACGTTCTTCCAATACCACACGTAATTCATCATTCCAGTCGAATGAATCTATGACGTAAGTGACTAGACCCAGTGAATCACAAGCTTCTACATTTAGATCTTGACCTACTTTTGCTTTGCACTTCGTCACCTGCTCTGGAGTACCCAAGAATCGAGTCTCTAAACGAGTAATACCATTCGACATATTGAATGCACCGAAATTAGATTCAGTAAGACGAATTCTAGGAGCTGGACGCTCATCTCCTTCCATAGGATCTTCTAACATATAGCTACGATCAACTGAGAACAATAGCTCAGCTAACATGCCAGCAAAACAACTACCCTGCTCGATAAAAGCAAAAGTTGTACGAGAAGTTAAATCAATACGCTTCAGAGTGCGTCTCCAGTACAAAGACACTTCACGCATAAACCAGTTGTTACCATTTTTCTGAATAAAGTCATCATAGAATTCAACCGTATTTAATTCACCTTCTGTTTTGAAAATGATCGTACCAATATCTGTTTCGTTAGTGCGTAAGTGTAGGATTGCATCATCAAGTTGACGACATAAGGCTAGCGGCCAGAACTCAGCCCCAAGTGTTACAGCTTCGTCAATCGTTAAACCAGACTCAGTTGACTCTGCTGGTGACTTTAACATGACAGTTGCCGCGCGAAGTTTTCTATCAATTGAGATATTAACAAAGTCATAAGTCACTGTATCACTCACAAACTCACGATTTAATTCAGTGAAAATAACACCTTTTTCATCATCTGGACGATCTGAAGCTGTCGTGAATTCTACTGCTCTATCTTTAACAGCCTGTTCAAATTTTGATCCTGGAATAACTTCATCAACTAAGCGCCAATCAACTGCTCTTGGCCCACGAACACCTTCTTCAATTGAACAGAATACGTCTGCGTGATCTCGGCGAACTTTACGTTTATCAGATACTCGTGTTAAACCACCTGTGCCAGGTAATACGGCTAATAACGGAACTTCAGGAAGTGATACTGCTGAGTTACCATCATCAGCAAGCATAATGTAATCTGTAGCAAGTGCTAATTCATAACCACCACCCGCTGCTACTCCTTTTACCGCACATAAATAACGCTGCTTAGAAAACTCACTAGCATCTTCTATAGAATTACGAGTTTCATTTGTAAATTTGCAGAAATTAACTTTATGGGCATGAGAAGACACCCCTAACATTTTAATATTGGCCCCTGCGCAGAAAATTTTGTCATTTCCTGATGCGAAAATTACTGTTTTAACTTCAGGATGCTCAAAACGTAATCGTTGAACCGCATCATATAGTTCTATATCAACACCTAAATCATATGAGTTCAGCTTTAGTTCATAGCCTTCTGCCAACGTTTCATTTGGATTTACATCCATTTCTAACCGTGCAACTGAACCGTCAAAAGATAAATTCCAATGTTTGTAGTGTGCTGGGTTTGTTTGAAAATTAATCACTATATAAATCTCCTAACTATTAAATTATATGAGTGAGCTCCATGAGCTCATGGATGCAATATAGTGCATTTATTATTCATTAACAAGCATTTTAGTGCATTTTTTTGATTGAGAGCAGTATTCCTTATAAACCTTTAGGAATTAAATACAAAAGGGGATTTTTTAGCTAGACACGCTCAATAATCATAGCGATTCCTTGCCCAACTCCGATACACATAGTACATAAAGCATAACGACCTTCACTAGCATGTAATTGATTCATAGCTGTAGTAACTAAACGTGCACCACTAGCACCTAGTGGATGACCTAAAGCAATGGCACCACCATTGGGATTGACCCTTGGATCATCATCCTCAAGACCAAGATCGCGTATTACTGCAAGTCCTTGTGCGGCGAATGCTTCATTTAATTCAATTACATCCATTTGTTCTAAACCCAAACCTGTTAAAGCGAGAACTTTACGGCAAGCAGGCGCAGGGCCAAACCCCATAATACGAGGCGCGACACCAGCTGTAGCCATTCCTAAAATACGAGCTTTGGGAGTTAAACCATTTTCTTTTGCAGCTTCCTCTGTTGCCAATAATAGCGCACATGCACCATCATTCACTCCCGAAGCATTACCCGCTGTTATTGTTCCACCAGGACGAACAATGCTGCGTAACCCTGACAAGACTTCCAATGAAGTGACACGAGGGTGTTCATCTTTACTAAATATCAAGGGTTCTTTTTTTCGTTGTTCAATAGTTACAGGAGTAATCTCGGCATCAAAAAAACCGTTTGCTTGTGCTTTAGCCGTATTTTCCTGTGAGCGAAGCGCCATCCTATCCTGTGCTTCACGTTCAATATTAAAATCTTCTGCCACATTTTCGGCAGTTTCTGGCATTGAATCCACACCAAATTGATTCTTCATTAGTGCATTTACGAAGCGCCAACCAATAGTAGTATCATAAACTGTATTGTTACGACTAAATGGTGCATCTGCTTTAGGCATAACAAAAGGCGCGCGACTCATACTCTCAACACCACCCGCAATCATCATTTGCGCATCACCACTTTTAATTGCACGTGCTGCGGTGCCAAGTGCATCCATGCCAGAACCACATAAACGATTTATAGTTCCTCCAGGTAAGTCTATGGGTAAGCCTGCTAACAGAGCGGACATCCTGGCTACATTACGGTTATCTTCTCCGGCCTGGTTGGCACAACCTAACAATACATCAGTGACTTTTAACCAATCAACGTTAGGATTTCTTTTCATTAGGGCTTTGAGGGGAATCGCACCTAAATCATCAGCTCGAACAGTTGACAAAGAGCCACCATAACGACCAAAAGGTGTGCGTATTGCATCGCAGATATAAGCGTCAATCATAAATAATTCCTTAAGTTAAATCGAAAAAGCTTGTTGCTTCAAGATCAAGTACTTCTTCACCCTGAGCATTTAATAACTGCCACTGCCAACGTAAAATACCAATATTGGGACGACTACGAGACTGCCTAGAGTTTAATATTGTGACTTTTGCGGATAGTATATCGCCAGCGAAAACAGGCTTAGGCCATTTGACATAAGCCAACCCCGGAGAACCAATACTTCCAGAGTCTTTCAAAAATTCATCAAATACTAAGCGCATTGCGATAGCACAAGTTTGCCAACCGCTACTAATTAAAGCTCCGTAAGGACTTGTTTTTGCTTTTTCTAAATCAGTGTGAAACCACTGGGGATCATAGTGATTAGCAAACTCAAGTATTTCATTTTCTTCTATAAGATATGCACCAAAGGTATGAACTTGACCTATGCTATATTCTGAGAACTTCATCGTTTACTAAACTCTGCAGTGCGTCTTTCTTTTGCAGCAGCCATTCCTTCATGAGCATCCGCATGCTCAAAACCTAATATCTCTAAGGCTAAAGAATGTTCGAATGCTGGCCATGCAGCTCGCAACCAATGGTTTAAGCTGCGCTTGGTGAAGGTAATCGCGTTTGGACTAGATTGAGCTAATGTATGCGCCACTTCTCGTGATTTTTCCAATAATTCATCATCAGGAACAACCAAACTAACCAAACCAATACGCTCCGCTTCAGTACCATTTATGGCAGAACACATTAATAAGTGATACTTGGCTTTTGCCATACCACACAATAAAGGCCAGATAATGGCAGCATGATCACCTGCAGCTACACCAATTTTAGTATGACCATCGATAATTTTTGCTCGCTCACCTGCAATTGAGACGTCCGCCAATAAAGCAACAGCTGCTCCTGCTCCAACAGCAGCTCCATTGATGGCGGATACTATTGGCAGATCGCATTCAATCATACCTTGAACCAAAGCTCGTCCTTCTTGCATAACTCGTAATCTAGCGGAGCCATCGTTCAACATGGACTCAACAAGTTCAGGAGTTCCACCCGCACAAAAACCTTTACCTAGACTACGCACCAAAATACAACGTACTTCTTTTTCTGCAGCCAAAGCCCCCCAAACTACTCCTAATACCTCATGCCCTTTTGCATCAGTCATTGGCATTTGGTTTTCAGGTCCAAAAATTAATTCAGCGACTCCGTTATCAAGAATCTCTGCATGCATATTCTCTGTAAAATCGATTCTTTTGATCATAATTCACACCATTGTTTTTGCTTTAACCAAGGGCTTACGCGGTAACGCTCACCAGCATAAAAATCATCCAAATTAGTTAGGAGCTGCGCAACCCCACTAGCTGACCAAACAGACAACCATTCAAAAGGTCCAGCTGGATAGTTCACTCCAAGCTTCATAGCATCATCAGCCCCTTTTTCAGTACAAACACCTTGATAAACAGCATCTGCTCCTTCATTAATAAGCATCGCAATGGTGCGAGCAACCACTAACCCAGGAACATCAGCAATAACTTGTGGAGAAAAACCTAATACTTGCAACCAACTTGGTGCTGCTTTTACCCATGACTCTGAAGCTCGCTTAGAGCAGGCATAAGCCATTATTTGATTGTCTTCAAAACGCACTGGCAAATCAAAAACAGCAACATCTTCACCAAGCTCTGTCGCAGTAAGACCATCACATAGACGAAGAGATGCACCATCCACAGACAAACCTTGCCAACTACTATCTGCAATGAATTCGTATTTATATTCATGTTTAGTTAGAGCTGACTTCAAATAATCAGAAACTACTCCTTTACCATGTACTTTCAATGATTCTGCAATAGGCAATTGCACTAATGGGGGGATCTCTTCTAATGATTCATTAATTGCATTCTCTTGATAGTCATAAAAACCATGCTTCGATTTTCTACCCAGCAAGCCTCCATCAACCAAGTCACGTTGAACCAATGAAGGCATAAAACGCTTATCGTAAAAATTAGCCTCATAGATGCTTTTAGTCACTGCAAAGTTAGTATCATGACCTATTAAATCGGTTAATTCACATGGCCCCATTCTAAAACCAGCCGCTCGTATACAAGCATCTAGTACTGCTGGTGTACTGGCTTGTTCTTGCAGAAGTGCAAGTGTCTCGGCGTAGAAAGGACGAGCTATGCGATTAACGATAAAACCAGGAGTAGAACGAGCGAAAACCGGAACTTTTCCCCATTGACTAGATATATCAAAAACCTGCTGCGCGACATCTTTAGAAGTTTGTAGACCCGAAACCACTTCTACAAGTTTCATTAATGGCACTGGGTTAAAGAAATGCATACCCACTAAACGCTCTGGTTTTTTCAAGCCATTCGCAATTGCTGTAATCGAGATAGAAGATGTGTTGCTTGCTAGAATACATTGCTCTGAAACAACACTCTCCAATTCAGAGAACAGTTTTTGCTTTATGGCAATATTTTCAACAATAGCTTCTACTACCAAGCCCACAGAAGCAGATTCTTGAATGCTATCTGCAATGCTAATGTTAGCAAGACTCTGCTCCGCAGACTTTGCCGTTATTTTCCCTTTTCCGACTAATTTATCAAAGGTAGCACTTAGTTTTTCAATAGCATTGGCCGCAGCTCCTTCAACAACATCATATAACAACACCTGATGCCCTGCCTGAGCAGCAATTTGCACAATACCTGCGCCCATAATTCCTGCACCAACAACCAGCACCCCTATTTCTTTTGATGTTTGACTCATATTTTTATTCCTCTGGAATCCACTTAGCAGGGCGCTTTAATAAGAAGGCATTAAAACCCTCTTTGGCTTCATCTGTTCCTCTAACGCGACTAATTGTTTTAGCGGTCAACTCCACAACCTCGTCATTAATCGGACCTACTGACAATTGTCCAAATAATTTTTTTATCTCTCGTTGCGAATTCGGGCTACCAGAAAGCAACTCTTTTAGTGTTTTATCAACAGTTTCATCGAGATAATCGAGGGTATCAGTTTGCTGTATCAAACCGATACGTAAAGCCTCTTCAGCTCTAATTTGAGTCGTAGTCAAAGCAAGACGTTTCGCCTGACGTTTTCCTACTGCATTAATAACATGAGGAGCAATAACCGAAGGTAAAATACCAAATTTTGCCTCGCTGACGGCAAAACGGGAATCATCTGTGGCAATTGCGATATCACAAGCACAGGCTAAACCTACACCTCCACCTAGAGCCGCACCTTGTATTCTAGCTACGGTAGGTTTTGAGCATCTTTCAATATTTACTAAAACATTGGCAAAAATACGCGCATCAGAGAGATTCCACTCCTCGGTGGCTTCGCTAGCACGTCGCATCCATTGTAAGTCAGCTCCTGCACTGAAATGTTTACCAGCTCCTGACAAAACTATTACTCGTACTGAGTCGTCATTTTCTGCTTCGGTAAATGCTTCACCCAGCTCTTTGATCATTACATCATCAAAAGCATTAAAAACATCTGGGCGAGACATAGTAATTTGCGCAACTCCAGCCAATCTATTTGATAATACTAAGGTTTTCCAATTTCTCATTAATAAGTCTCCAAATGTAAACGACCTTTTTGTTTCATGTTTAAACCGACATCTTCCCAGTTCAATCCAGCTTGTTTGGCTATATCACTCAAAGCGAGCAACACCCCTTCTTCCATACTTCTCAACCCGCAAATATAGAAATAGGTATCAGGGTTATCTAAAAGTATTCCTAGATCGAATGCTCTTTCACGCATACGATCTTGCACGTATTCCTTGGTTTGATTTTTTTCACGGGAGAAAGCAAATTCGATGTCAATAAAATCTTTAGGAAGATTCTGCAATGGGCCGAAATATGGTAATTCAGCGCGGCTTCTAGCACCGAAGAACAGCATTAATTTACCACCCTCAAACTTACCTGAAGCACGAAGACGTCTTCGCCACTCCGTCATTGCTCGCATTGGAGCACTTCCAGTACCCGTACAAATCATTACGATATTGGAACGCGGATGATTAGGCATAAGAAAGCTAGAACCGAAGGGGCCGATTACTTTGATTTCATCACCCGCTTTGAGGTCACACATATAATTAGAACAAACACCACGAACGGGATTACCTTGTTGATCTTCAAGTACACGCTTTATAGTTAAAGAAATATTGTTATAACCTGCACGTTCACCATTACGAGGACTAGCTATAGAGTACTGCCTAGCATGATGGGGATTGCCCTTGCTATCAGTTCCTGGCGGTAGAATACCAATTGATTGCCCTTCGAGAACCGGGAAAGTATTAGAACCAAAATCCAATACAATATGGTGAGTATCATATTCTTTCCCCACTTCTGTCACACGTACATTACCTACGACAGTTGCTTTAATAAAAGACTCTTGAGATTTGAGAGAATATAGATTGGTGTAAGCATGAGCCGCAGACCAAGGAGGCAAGATAGAACCATATTGAGCATGATTCACTTTACCTTCTGCATCATTAGACGAAAGAGCAGAAGGATCTATTTTACCTAAAGGCTCTTCCAGAAAAACTTCTCCCCCAGCAGCTTCTGCTAATTCTTCGGAGCTCAATTCACTAGGCAATTCATCCCATTCCAGCTGTTCATCTACACTGTATGCCTGATTACTAACAACAATTCGCCAGTTGTCTATAGAACCCGTCGGACATGGATTAATACAATCCATACACAAATCACATTTACTTGCATCAACGACATAATTATCTTCATGAGAAATTGCATCAACAGGACAAATTGCTTCACAAGTATTACAACGAATGCATATTTCAGGATCGATTAAATGCTGCTTAATGGTTGTAGCTGTGGACATAGTAAACCCTCTAACAAAACTTAGGGTGCACTATAGTTCATTTTTTAAATTATGGTCAAGCACTAAAATTCATTTCATTATTATTTAAATGAAATTTAGTTCATATATTTTGGATTTTATCTTTTAATAATTTGAATGTTTCTTCCAAAGACTGAGAACTTGTATCAATGGTAATTTGTGACTTAGAGTAAAAGTCTTTTCTGGATGCCAAGATTTGCTTTAAGTCTTCCATGGCTTGCTTTTGATTTCCTGCCATAGGGCGCATATCACCTTGCTCAATGACTCGGTTCATGTGGTCCTCTGGCTTGGCTTGTAGCCATACCGTAGTACAATGAGTAAGTAAAAAATTATATGTATCTGGCTCAGACACCAACCCCCCTGGAGTACCTATAACGGCTTCAGGATGTATCTGAACTACTTCTTCAAGCGCTCTCCTTTCATAACGTCGGTAAGCATTTAATCCATATAAATTTTGAATTTCTGACACTTCACAGCCAGCTAGTTTTTCAATTTCACTACTTAAGTCTATGAAAGGAAAGTCCAACTCATCCGCTAACATTTTCCCGAGAGTTGATTTACCCGCACCACGCAACCCAATTAGTGCAATACAAAGCGTATTTTTACTGCTGTTATTATTAGAATTCAGCATTTTACCAATACTAGTCCTAATGTTCTTTAAACTTGCTTCATCTTGATTTTTCAATAAAGACCTTATTAACAGCCATTCAGGTGAGCTTGTAGTTATATCCCCAGTTAGCTCAGCTAACGATGAATTTAAGGCATTAGCAATTTGTGACAGGACTAGAATAGATGCATTTCCCTCCCCTGTTTCAAGGTTAGCTAAATGACGTTCGGAAACACCCGCCCTGGCAGAGAGGGCTTTACGTGTTACCCCCCTCCTTGATCTTAATGACCGAATGCGTTGCCCTAATGAAACCAGAAATAGATTCTTTTCTGTTTTTTTCACACCGACCTCAGACATGTTTTTTAGCTTTGTAGCCTTAGACATAGAGAATACCTCATCTTTAAATACTCCAAACAAGCAATATAATGCTTGACAGATTATGGACTAGACAGCATCATCAGTCAAAAGATGCACAATAATTCATCTTTTGACTATTCCCAAACTAACAACTTTGATGAGGAGTCCCAAAGAATGTCAGTCGCAGACTTTCAACAACAGATTGCCAGTCTAACTAAACAGATTCAAGGTAGGCCCATAGATACCGACCTCGAGACCTGGCTAAATCTAGAGCATGGCACAGATAGTCATACATACCAACAACTAAAAAACCAGTGTAAGCAAGGCGTAACTGATGGCTGGCTTTGTCAATATGAAGGTGCTGGTATTCGTTACGGTCGCGTCTTTGAACCTAGTGATGATATAGCAGGATTTTCTGTTGACGTGGTAGATATGAAAGATATTGCTGGTCCTCATCATACTCACCCAAATGGAGAAGTTAATTTAATTATGCCTTTGGAAGGAAATGCTTTATTCGATAATCACTCTGCCGGATGGAAAGTTCATCCTCCAGCTAGTAGCCATAAACCAACTGTAACAAACGGCCGCGCATTAGTTCTTTATCTTTTGCCTGACGGAAAAATTGAATTCACTCGATGAGCACTAAAACTATGTCTAAATTACTCCCAAACTTTCTTAATGGTCAATGGCAAACAGGTTCAGGTAAAGGAACATCACTTTACGATCCTGTATTAGGAACCGAACTAGTACGTATTGATGCTACCGGACATGATCTTGGAGAAGCCTTTCAATTTGCTCGTGAAAGTGGTGGCAAACAACTAAAAGCTCTTACTTACCGCGAACGCGGACAATTACTTAAAGATATCCTTACAGTCCTTAAAGAAAATAAAAACGAATACTACGAAATTTCTACTGCCAATAGCGGTACTGTAAAAAATGACTCTGCAGTGGATATCGAAGGCGGATTATTTACTTTAGGATATTACGCAAAAATGGGGGATACGCTTGGTGATAAAAGCTATCTTTTAGACGGTGAAGCCCTTGATCTTAGCAGAAGCTCAGAATTTCAATCGCAACATATTTTCACTTCGAGACCGGGACTTGCTCTGTTTATTAATGCATTTAATTTCCCATGTTGGGGTTTGTGGGAAAAAGCTGCACCTGCTTTATTATCCGGCGTCCCAGTAATTGTTAAACCCGCTTCTTCAACTGCTTGGTTAACACAACGAATGGTGAAAGACGTGATCGATTCAGGTATTTTGCCCGTCGGTTCATTATCTGTTATTTGTGGTAGTTCAGCTGGATTAATGGATCAATTAGAAGCCTTTGATGTTGTTTCTTTTACGGGCTCTGCAAAAACAGCATCAATAATACGCTCTCATCCTGCTATTACCGAACAATCTGTTCGTGCAAACATTGAAGCTGACAGCTTAAACTCTGCACTTTTGCTTCCAGAAGAGACTGTCAAAAGCTCTGCTTTTGAATTGATGGTCAAAGAAGTTTGCCGTGAAATGACAGTTAAATCAGGACAAAAATGTACTGCTATTAGACGAATTTTCGTCCCTGAGGAGATGTACGATTCAACCGCTACGGCAATCAGTGCACGTTTAGCTAGAACCATAGTAGGTAACCCTCGTGACGAGTCTGTACGAATGGGCGCTATTGTTAATAGTACGCAATATGATGATGTTGTTAGTGGCATAGAGACCCTAAAAAAGTGCACCGATGTTTTATATGATGGCTCTGATTGTGAATTAATATCAGTAGAAACAAATCATTGCTGTTTAGCACCTACATTACTGGGTACTAAAACTCCAGATACAAATACTCTTATTCACGATGTTGAAGTTTTTGGTCCAGTGGCGACTTTAATACCCTATCGTGACATTGATCATGCTATGGAATTAATAAAGCGTGGCAAAGGATCATTAGTAACTTCACTTTATGGTGACACTAATGAAACTTTAACCGCATTATCTATTGAACTGGCAAGTTATCACGGTCGTGTACATGTTATTTCAACTGATATAGCTGCCGAACAAACAGGACACGGTAATGTTATGCCTCAATCAATACATGGTGGCCCCGGACGAGCAGGCGGCGGACAAGAACTAGGTAGTGAACGAGCCTTACATTTTTACCATCAATGTAGCGCTATACAGGCCAGTCATTCTGTACTTGAACACTTATAGTGCGCGTAACTAACCTTTAAACAAATAGACTTAGATAAGTCATATCAATTACATAAAAAATAATAATAAAAACAAATTACTTAAGGAGAAAGCTTCATGTCTCAAGAATCGGTTCCAGAAATAGGACCTGAGTTTAATTTTGCTCAATATATTATAGATCGCAATACAGGGCACCCAAATAAAACTGCCTATATTGATGATTCAGGAAAATTAAGCTATGGAGAATTAGAAGAACGCATTAGGCGCGTTGCAGCAGGTCTTCAGGAAATTGGCGTACATCGGGAAGAACGTGTACTTCTACTGATGCAAGATTGTAATGATTGGCCTGTTTGTTTTCTAGGAGCAATGTATGCGGGTATAGTTCCTGTTGCTGTAAATACATTGCTAACAGCTGATGATTACAGTCATATGTTAACCGACAGCAGGGCGCAAACCGTTCTAGTTTCTGGAAGTATACTGCCTACACTACTAACTGCAATCGAGGAAAGTAATGCTGATGTTAAAAACATTATTGTTTCTCACCCTGATAACACTTTAAAAGAATCAAACCTTTCATTAGAAGCCTTAATCGACAGATCTGTTCCTCTAAGACACGCGACAAAAACTTCACCTGATGATTTCGGTTTTTGGTTATATTCATCGGGCTCTACCGGCAAACCAAAAGGAACTGTTCACACCCATGGTAATCCATACTGGACTGCTGAGCTTTACGGTAAACGAACACTAGAAATCAATTCTGATGATGTTTGCTTTTCAGCAGCAAAAATGTTCTTCGCTTATGGGTTGGGTAATGCTCTAAGCTTCCCTTTAAGCGTCGGTGCTACAGTTGTACTATTATCAGGTAGACCAACTCCTCAAGCCGTATTCGAGCGTTGGATAAACCATAAAGTAACTGTCTTTTTTGGTGCCCCTACTGGTTTTGCCGGTATGTTAGCCTCTCCTGACCTCCCTATTCCAGAACAAGTTTCACTAAGGCTTGCTTCATCTGCAGGTGAAGCTTTGCCTGCAGAACTTGGCAATCAATTTACTGAACAATATGGCGTGGAGATTATCGACGGAATTGGTTCAACTGAAATGCTGCATGTATTCTTATCAAATATTCCCGGTAAAGTACGTTACGGGACTACAGGATGGCCTGTAGAAGGATATGACGTTAAATTACTCGATGAAGACAAACAACCAGTTGCAGATGGTGAGACGGGTGATTTGTACATTTGTGGACCAAGCGCCGCAATAATGTATTGGCGTAATCGCGAAAAAACTAACGAAACCTTTCAAGGAGAATGGATTAAAAGTGGTGATAAATATATAAAAAATAATGATGGCACTTACACATATTCTGGTCGTAGTGATGACATGCTCAAGGTCAGTGGGATTTATGTATCTCCATTTGAAGTAGAAGCAACATTAGCTTTACATCAAGCCATATTAGAGTCTGCCGTTATAGGTAAAGAAGATGTTGATGGCTTAATTAAAACTAAAGCTTTTATCGTATTAAAGGAAGGTCAAACTACAGATGAAGCTGAAATAAAAGCATTTGTAAAGTCTCATTTAGCCCCATATAAATACCCTCGTTTTATTGAGTTTGTTGATGATCTACCTAAAACTGCAACAGGTAAAATACAAAGATTTAGATTACGTGATACTGAGAATTTAACTACTGAGAATTTAACTCAAAAATGAGCAGTCACCCTCAGTTCATTTCACTGTCTACTAACAGTCTGGAAACCACAATAGAGTATCAATGGCTGAATCCTGAATTATCTGACACCCCTCTTGTAATTTTTTTACACGAAGGTCTGGGTTCACTTTCTATGTGGAAAAAATTTCCTCAACAATTATGTGACGCAATCCAGTGCAGAGGATTAGTGTATTCACGTCCTGCCTATGGTCAATCTACGCCACGGCGTTCTAATGAAAAGTGGGATATTAATTTCATGCACCAACATGCGTATGAGGTATTACCATATTTTCTCTCAGAGTTGTCCATTGATACGAGAAAAAATCCACCTTGGTTGTTTGGGCATAGCGATGGTGCATCAATTGCACTTTTATATGCATCAAAATATCCTGACCTATTAGCTGGAGCAATTGTTTTAGCTCCGCATATTTTGGTTGAAAACATAACAATCAGCAACATTAAACAAGCACGTTCTGCTTATAAAAACACAAACTTACATGAAAAATTAGCCAAATATCATAATGATGTGGATTCTGCATTTTGGGGGTGGAACGATATCTGGCTAAACCCTGATTTTATAAAATGGAATATCGAAACTGAAATTACAAAGATTACTTGTCCACTCTTGGCTGTTCAGGGCTTTGATGATGAGTATGGAACAATGGAGCAGATTCAAGGCATAAAACGTCGGCTACCGCAAACAGAACTACTTGAGTTATCCAATTGTGGACACTCACCTCATAGAGACCAACCAGAAGCGTTAATCATAGCGACTAATCACTTTATCCATAACTATTCCTAGGAGGAAAACATATATGAACATATTTAAAAAAGCCATAATCGCAACAGCGATATTTTCATCCCCCATTGCAATTGCCGCGGAAGATCCAATTAAAGTTGGTTTAATGTTACCTTCGACAGGAACTTATGCAAAATTAGGAAATGCAATCACTAACGGTTTCAAACTTTATATAACTGAGAACGAAGGGAAGTTGAGTAATAGACCTATTGAAATTATTGAACTTGATGACGCATCTGACCCATCAAAAGCTACAGACAATATGAAGAAATTAATAAACAGCGATAAAGTTGATGTAGTTGTTGGAACGGTCCATTCAGGTGTCGCAATGGCAATGGCAAAAGTAGCAAAAGAAACCGGCACCATGTTAATTGTCCCTAACGCTGGTGCTGCAGCTATTACCGGTCCAATGTGCGCACCAAACATCTACCGTAGCTCATTTACTATGTGGCAGCCCGGTTATGCCATGGGTAAGGCTGTAGCTAAAGATGGTCATAAAAAAGTTGTAACTATTACTTGGAAATACGGAGCAGGAAAAGAGTCTGTGAATGGCTTCAAAGAGTCATTTGAAAAAGCAGGTGGAAAGGTGGTAAAAGAACTTGAGGTTCCTTTTCCAAGTGTAGAATTTCAGGCCTTACTAACCGAAATTGCAGCAACAAAACCCGATGCTGTTTTCACTTTTTTTGCTGGTGGAGGTGCGGTTAAATTCGTTAAAGATTATGCAGCAGCAGGTCTAAAAGACAGCATTCCATTATATGGCTCAGGATTCCTAACAGACGGCACGTTAAAAGCTCAAGGTGGAGATGGTGAGGGCCTCGTAACTACCCTACATTATGCTGACGGTCTTGATACAGATACTAATATATCTTTTCGTAAAGGCTATACAGCAACTTTTGATGGCTTAGAGCCGGATGTATATGCTGTACAAGGGTATGACGCGGCACAAATTTTAGCCATAGGTTTAGACGCTGTAAAAGGTGATATATCTAAAACGAATGAAATGTCTGTAGCCTTAGAGGCAGCCACAATCGTTAGTCCGCGTGGAGAATTCAAACTATC
Organism: Cocleimonas sp. KMM 6892; assembly: GCF_035798195.1. Classification (NCBI taxonomy): domain Bacteria; kingdom Pseudomonadati; phylum Pseudomonadota; class Gammaproteobacteria; order Thiotrichales; family Thiotrichaceae; genus Cocleimonas; species Cocleimonas sp. KMM 6892. The sequence goes on from NZ_JAPFBV010000003.1 coordinate 266,762, forward strand.
TAAATCACATAATCCAGTACAAGACATCTATTTGAGAAAAGCCGTTGGAAATGAAAATTTAGTGATAGGCATGGCTAGTAAAGCACTTGCCGATCCTGCACGTGGTTGTCGTCGTAAATAATACTTTATCAAAATAGTTGTGTCATCCGCCACATTTTTTGTGGCGGACCTAGGAGGCTTCATATGGATTCATCCATTTTTTTAATTCAATGCTTAAACGCATTACAGTATGGCCTGCTGCTCTTTCTTGTTGCCATGGGACTAACCTTGATTTTTGGAATCATGGGAGTTATCAATCTAGCACATGGCAGTTTTTATATGATTGGAGCCTACATGGCTTATGCACTTGCTCCTATAGTTGATAGTGCAGTAGGTGGTGGTTTTTTTATAACCTTAGTAGTTGGTTTTATCTTAGCTATATTTCTTGGTTACTTTTTAGAATGGGCCTTTTTTAGTTTTCTATATGATCGGGAACACTTACAACAAGTCCTTATGACCTATGGCTTGATTCTAGTATTCGAAGAGCTTCGTAGCATTCTCGTTGGTAACGATGTTTATGGCGTCCAAGTACCAGAAATTCTCTCAGGCACTATTCCACTCGGTGATGTAATGACATATCCAGTTTATCGATTGTTTGTTTCTGCAGTTTGTCTAATTCTAGCCCTAGGAATGTATCTAGTTTTCACAAAAACAAGATTAGGTATGATGATACGTGCTGGTAGCACCAACCGCGAAATGGTGCAGTCGCTTGGTATTGATATTAAATTACTCTACCGTATAGTTTTTGCAGCAGGTGTTGCGATGGCAGTGATTGCAGGCATGGTAGCCGCACCTATTTCTTCAGTTTATCCTGGCATGGGCAACCAAGTCCTAATCATTTGTTTTGTGGTAGTTGTTATTGGTGGAATTGGTTCAATTAAAGGAGCTTTTTTAGCAGCTATATTAATTGGAATCGTAGATACCTTTGGCAAGGTCCTTCTTCCTGAAGCCGCTGGCGTATTGGTCTATGTACTAATGGCGGTTATTTTATTGTGGAAGCCAAGTGGCTTATTTAAGGTGGGGTAACCATGAAAAATTCATCTAAATACTTTTTTGTTGGTGCCTTCTTTACCGTACTCGCACTGTATCCTTTTTTTTCCAGTACTTACGGCTTAGATTTAGTTTCTAAAATCATGATCTATGCCATCCTTGCTTTAAGCTTAGAATTATTAGTAGGTAGCACAGGGTTAATCTGTTTTGGTCAAGCTGCATTCTTTGGGATTGGCGCATACTCAGTAGTTATACTCTCTTCTGAATCGGAGGCTACTTCACTATTCTGGACAATGCCAATAGCTATCGGCTTAGCTGCCTTATATGCCCTTTTTGTAGGAGCCTTATCTTTACGCACAAAAGGTGTCTATTTTATTATGGTAACTCTGGCTTTTGCCCAGATGGCTTATTACGTAGTGCATGATACAGATGTAGGAGGAGGTACTGATGGTGCCTATCTCTACTTTAGACCTGAAATTTCAGGCTTAGATCTAAATGAATCTTTAGATTTATATGGCTTGATACTGGTTAGTCTCATTTTAATATTTATTTTATTGGCATTTATCCTTCGTTCACGTTTTGGTCGTGCTCTAGCGGGAATTCATGCTAACGAACAAAGAATGCGCGCCACAGGATTTTCAACATACCCATACAAACTCGCGGCCTTCGTTATTTCTGGAGGTATTGCAGGCTTATCCGGTTTCTTATTTGCAGTAAAAGATGGTTTTGTAAATCCTGAAATGTTGAGCTGGCATTTATCTGGCTCGGTATTAGTAATGATAATACTTGGAGGATTAGGACATCTAAGAGGAGCACTAATTGGGGCATTTGCTTTTACCTTATTAGAAGAGTTCTTTAAATCTGATGCTATTTTTCAAGAATTTTCAAAACACTGGCATCTAGGACTAGGTTTAACAATTATTTTAAGTGTAGCGTTACTCCCTAATGGCCTAGTAGGAATCCCAAAGCAACTTCGGGATCGAATGTTAGGTACGCAAACAAGTCGTAATGACGATGACGCTAATTAGGAGGCATAACCAATGAAAAACAATGAAATACTATTGGATGCTCAAGGCATAACCAAAGAATGGGGTGGACTGGTAGCTCTTGATAATGTCTCAATTCAATTAGAACGTGGTGCTGTTCATACACTGATTGGTACTAACGGTGCAGGTAAATCAACACTGATTAATATTCTCTCTGGAGAACTTCCTCCTTCTCGTGGGAAAATTAATATGCTGGGGAATGATATTACTAAATGGACACAACCCAAACGTGCACGTGGGGGTTTAGGTCGTAGTTATCAACGCAACACTATATATCCACAATTTACCGTATTAGAAAACTGCCGTTTAGCAGCACAAGCTAAACACCAACACCCATTGGCTTGTTGGTGTAATGCACAACGTTGCAAAGCAAGTTTATCCGATGCTCATGAGGCAGCAAGTTTAGCAGGTTTAGATGACAGTTTAGATCGTATCGCGAGCATGTTGTCTCACGGCCAAAAGCGCCAACTTGAAATTGCCATGTGCTTAGCAACCAAACCAGAAATACTGTTACTCGACGAACCATTAGCAGGAATGGGGGCTGAAGAAACCGACCGTATGTTAGCGCTGTTAACAGAACTAAAAGAGTCCCACGCAATACTTCTAGTAGAGCACGATATGGATGCGGTATTTAGAATTGCGGATATAATAACTGTGATGGTCAATGGTCAAGTTATCGCAACTGATACACCAAATGCTATCCGCACTAACATTGATGTTCAAACCGCCTACTTAGGAGATAGACAAGATGTCTAATGCGAGAACAAAAACAGCAGAAAAAGACGTTATCTTAGATGCTGAAGGCATCCATGCCTGGTACGATTCCAGCCATATCCTAAGAGGTATCGATCTCACATTTAATCGTGGTGAAACCATAGGTTTACTCGGTCGTAATGGAATGGGTAAAAGTACCCTCATCCGTACCCTAATCGGTCATGTAAAAAAACGCGAAGGTCATATTGTGATATTTGGTCAAGATATGTCAAAGAGCAAACCACATGAAGTAGCTCAACGACGTGTCGCGTATGTTCCTGAAGGCAGAGGCATTTTTACCAATCTAAGTGTCTACGAAAACCTTGTTATGGCTTCTCGTCGTGGTCGAGATGGTCGTAACGAATGGTCTTACGAACGTGTTTTAGAAACCTTTCCTCGTTTACAGGAACGACTTAAAAACCTAGGTGGAGAACTTTCAGGTGGCGAACAACAGATGTTATCCATTGGACGAGCTTTGATGACACATCCAGAATTGATAATTTTAGATGAAGCAACAGAAGGTCTCGCACCTTTAATTGTGGAAGAAATTTGGAAAGTTATAAAAGAAATAAAATCAAGCGGTATCGCAACTTTAATAGTCGACAGAGACTATCGTAAAGTTTTGAAACACAGCGACCAAGCTATTGTTATGCAAAAGGGTCTAGTAGTTCTTTCTGGTGATGCAAATGACATAAAAAACAGTGATTCTTTAGCTGAATATCTGGGTGTTTAAGTTCTAAATATATGAAACATTATCCACAAATCGAGCGAGCGCATTTACCTTTATTCGTTATGAGTTATTTCTCTTCTTCTTTGATAAGAACTCGCTGAGAGAAAATCTCAATATATGCGTCTTAAAAGAGAGAAAATCTCAATATATTCGTCCTAAAATCTCAACTTACGTGTCTTAATGTTTTCTAAATTATTGATATCTAAGTTTCAAAATCTCACTTTATGTGTCGCCTCACGTTTATATAGATAAAAATAGTAAGTTAAGAAAACCTGATAGACATTCAGGTTTTTTTAACCATCAATACTTAGCACGCTAATGATTAGCTAGAATGAGAAAAGTAAATAATAGAGATTAGAAATGAGTATATCTGAGCATCAATTAGAAACATGGTCACATCAAGGCCCTATACAAAGCTCAGCCTCAACATATCAAAGTATTAAAGGATGCATTGAACATGGGAACTGGAAAGATGATGTTTCCTATGACATTTATTTACAAGGGTCTTATAGAAATTCAACTAATATTTACGGAAACAGTGATGTGGATATTATTATGCAATTCAATAGCATATATACGCCTTCAACTGAAAACTTAAACCCTTTACAAAAAAGTTATTATCAAAGAGATAAAATAGCTGCAACTTATACTTTGAAAAGCTTCAAAACTGCAATTATTGAAAGATTAAAAATTTGTTACGGAAACGATGCAGTCGAAGTTAATAATAAAGCGATTTTAGTTAAAGGTAATGGATCAAGACTGGATGCAGATGTCGTAGTTTGTAATCCATACAGAAAATATACATCATATAACGAGGATGGAACCTCTAATTATATTCAAGGAATCACATTTAGAACTGAATTAACAAATGAGAAAATTATTAATTATCCAAAGAATCATTTTGATAATGGGGTAACAAAAAACGAGTACCCTCAAACATATGGGAATTACAAAAAAATAGTAAGAATACTAAAAAATCTAAAAGCTAGGATGGTAGATAATGGAGCAATTAACTCCGATCTAGCACCATCATATTTTTTGGAGTGTTTAATCTATAATGCTCAAAACAATCATTTTAGAAAGAATACATACATACCTATTATCACAGATATTATTAATCAACTTGCAAGGGACGTTAATTCTGGAGAAATTAATAACTACTTAGTTCAAAACGAACAATGCAAACTTTTTGGTGATGGAAACCAGCAATGGAACACTGGAGATGCAACAGTATTTGTCGCTCGCTTGATACAACTCTGGAACAATCATTAGTTAAATATATATGGATAAACATACTTTCAATATTTTGGTTCTAGATGGAGGAGGATCAAAAGGTGTTTATACTTTAGGTGTTCTACAAGAACTAGAATTAAAATTAGGCGGACGATTACACGAGCATTTCGACTTGATTTACGGCACAAGTACAGGAGCTATAATTGGTTCATTAATAGCACTTGGAAGGGATATTAAAACAATACAAAGTCTATACTTGGATATAATTCCAGAAATAATGAGCCCAAAGTCAAAATCAAAAAAGAGTGAAAATTTGAAAACCCAAGCCGATAAAGTATTTGGGGAAAGTACAAAATTTGATTCATTTAAAACCAATATTGGAATTGTTTCATTAAATTACGATACGCAAGAGCCGCTAATTTTTAAATCAGACATAGCCCAGAGCCACGGAATGAAACACTCATTTGAAGCTGGGTTTGGTTGTACTATATCTGATGCTGTCCAATCATCTTGTTCAGCATATCCTGTTTTTGATAAGAAAATAATTGAAACGACAAATAAAGGTATTTTGACAGTTATAGATGGTGGATTCATAGCTAATAATGCAACTTTATTTGCTCTCATTGATGCGCATAAGTCTCTCAAAATAGAAGAAAGAGAAATAAGGATATTGAATATTGGTGTAGGTCAATATATTGAAAAGCCTATGGGATGGAAATCCAAATTTTTAAAAAAGCTTAACTTAGTACAATTTATTGAGAGAGTCATAACTGCTAGCACTAACACTAATGTATTACTTTCTAAGCTATTATTCTCTGAATTAAAATCTCTTAGAATAAGTGATACTTATTCTGAGCCTGAGTACGGTACTAATATGATTGAGACTAATAATAAAAAATTAAAAAAATTAATCCAACTTGGTCGCACATCTTTTGCTAAATACGAAAAAGATATTGATTCTTTATTCGGATGACACTGCGCGGTATTTTCATTTGTTTTAATCCACGCTGATTTTTATTACATCAAAGGGGTCAGACTTGATTGATCTTATTTTTGTTGATTGTTTTAAGTCACCCCCCTACTTTCAGTCACTTTTTCATTTATCCCTCTCCATTAGTTAAATCTTGCGCTGTTGTTAAATCCCATTCAGATATGCCGAGCCACGCAGAAAATTGTCGATTAAGGTTTTCGCTGTTTGAGCAAAGCGAGTTCGAAAACCGCGACAATTTTTGAGTAGTGAGGGAACCGCTTGCGGCATATCTGTTGGGCGGCATTTTTTCGGATACATTTTTGTTGCTGTAGACAAAAAGGTATCTCGTTGCCCTTCTCCTCAATCCGAGGAAATGAAACAGCCACGAGGCAGCGAAAACCTCTCCGCTCTAATAGTAAATAGCATCCCAAGTGCGAACACTGTATGTCGACGATTCCTTTCAGAATCTACGACAGACTTTTCTGGCTCTTGGTGAGCCTAGAAAAGCCACCCCCCTACTTTTAGGCACTTTTTTAAATAACCAATTATCAGAAAAAACGCCTTAAAGTAGGGGGGTGTCATAAAATATTAGGCAAACAACCACAACCATAATCAAATGCCTGATATCACTTCACAATTAAACTCTGGCATCATTAACGCCTTTATGAATCTCTGGTATCTGATACCGCTATTCTTTGTCATAGCTTTCTTTAAGTCGCGCTACTTCAAAGGAAAAATGGGTGAAGCTTTTGTCAATTCAGCAATCAATCGTAAGTTAGATAAAACGCAATACCATTTAATCAAAGATGCGACATTGCCAACCCCGGATGGAACAACGCAAGTTGATCACATCATCGTGTCTAAATTTGGCATTTTCGTGATTGAAACCAAAAACATGAAAGGTTGGATTTTCGGTGGCAAGAATCAGAAGACATGGACTCAAAGTATTTATAAAAATAAAAATAAATTCCAAAACCCTCTTCATCAAAACTACAAACATATAAAGACATTAGAAAATCTACTCGATTTAAGTAATGATAAATTTCATTCAATAGTTGTATTCATAGGTGATTCCACATTTAAAACAAAAATGCCCGAGAATGTATTGAGTGGAGGATATACAGATTATATTAAATCGAAGGATACGATTTTATTTACAGATAACGAAGTTGAGAAAGTCATCGAACAAATAGAATCTGATCGTTATGAAAGAGGTTATAAGACGAATAGAGAACATGTGAAACACTTGAAACAAAGCCATTCTAAAGTCAGAAAAGAACCTAGTTTTTAATGAATTTAAGTCACCCCCCTACTTTTAGGCACTTTTTTAATCCCTTTCCCTTCCCCCAAAGAAAGAAAACAAACAAACACAAAACAACTAAATCCGTCTAAAATCTAATTAAAAAAGCCTCCCCCTTCTTTCTAAGACATTTGAGGAAACAACAATGATCAGAATACTCTGTTTTGGCGATTCTAATACCTGGGGATATGATCCCGAAACGTCTCAACGGTTTGATAACAAAACCCGCTGGACACAAGTGATGTTAAGCGAACTAGGTGCAGATTATGAAATCGTTGAAGAGGGAATGAATGGTCGCACGACCGTTTGGGATGATCCCGTTGATGGATTAATGAGTGGTCTTTCTTATTTAAAGCCGTGCCTGCTTTCACAAAAGCCTCTGAATATAGTGCTGCTGATGTTGGGAACCAATGATCTTAAAGATCGTTTTTGTGTTTCAGCAGCGGAAATTGCAAAATCAGCGGGGCGCTTGGTACAGATGATTCAGGCAAGTGATGCTGGAGTAGAGGGTAAAGCACCTGAGGTAATCTTGATGGCTCCACCGCCGACAGAAAAAGGCATAGATGGACTGGGGTTACGGCAAAACGGTTATGAAAAGTCGCGTGCTTTCGCAGCCTGTTATTCACAAATAGCAGATGAACTAGGCTGTGAGTTTTTCGATGTTGGCAGTGTTATTGAATCGAGCCCAGTCGATGGCGTTCACTTTAGTGCGCAGTCACACCGTTTATTAGGTCGGGAGATGGCAAAACTATTATTAAAGCGTTAGTTAACTCATCTCTTTTCTATTGAAAAAACAGCTCCTACTTTGAAGTACATTAGCGCTTCATACCTAAAGAATCACACAAACCCTATCCGACTATTGTACTTATGAAAAATAACGTTAAAGGTCTTTTCTGGTTTAGAAATGATCTTAGATTAGAAGATAACCCTGCACTTAACTCTCTTGTTGATGTGTGCGATCAGCTTGTGTTTGTCTATATTTTTGACCCTAATTTACTGGAGAAAAATCACTTTGATCAATCACGACTCGGTTCGCCACGTTGGCAGTTTATTTATGAAAGTTTGCTCGATTTAAATAACCAGTTAGAAAGCCACCAGCAAACACTCATTATCAAAGTGGGAAAACCTACTGAGGTACTATCAACTCTCATCAATCAACATGACATTACAGAATTTGGGGTAACGCCTTTAACGGGGTTTTATGAAAAACGCGATATTCAATCATTAGATGAGGCTTTCAAAGGTCGGCTGAATTGGCATCGTGATGAATCGTTCACCCTGTTTAATCAGGCTGAATTACCTTTTATTTTAGATGAAATGCCCGATGGTTTTACCCCCTTTCGCAAACATATTGAGAAAGCGATTAAGGTAGAGAAAATCATAGATAAAACGGTTTCTAAACCGAATATCTTTCCGGCTGCGATCAATGCAATTGCATCAGATAGTTTACCAACTATAGATGACTTCATTCATCCTATTCCATCCATGAAACACCACGGTGGCGAACAAGCGGCCAGACAGCAATTAGCTTACTACTGCCATCAAACTCAACACCTCAGTCATTACAAAGAAACGCGAAACGGGCTAGATGGCTGGGACTTTTCCAGTAAATTGTCAGCGTATCTCGCACAGGGGTGTTTATCACCCAGACAAGTAATGCAAACGGTTGTTGAGTATGAAAATCAATTTGGTGCTAATCAATCGACTTACTGGTTATATTTTGAATTGCTTTGGCGTGAGTTTTATCAATGGCATCAAGTAAAATACGGCGCTGATCTTTATTTAGAAAGAGGCATTCAAGATATTGACCCCCAACTTAAGTTTGATCAAAAAGCCTTTGACCAATGGAAAGATGGTTCTACTGACAATGATTTCGTCAATGCTTTTATGCTTCAGCTCAAACATACTGGCTGGATGTCGAATCGCGGACGTCAAATCGTTGCTAGTTATTTTATCAATCAACTCGGACTAGATTGGCGTTATGGTGCCGCATGGTTTGAGCAACAATTAATAGATTATGATCCCGCTAATAACTGGGGCAATTGGCAATATCTGGCAGGCGTAGGGGTTGATCCTAGAGGACGACGTGCATTTAATATCGACAAACAAAGAAAGACTTACGACCCTGATAGAGATTTTATTAATCACTATTTGAATGAGTTTTGATCTAACTCGTGTTTGGGTCTATCTCGTATTTTGGTCTATATTTGGTCTATATAAAGAGCTTACGATTTCTTTCACTCATACTTGAATCTGGCACTGGTTAAACCCCATTTAGATATGCCGAGCCACGTAGAAAATTATCGATTAAGGTTTTCGTTGTTTGCGCCAAGCGAATTCGAAAACCTTCTCAGATCTAATAGTTAATATCATCCCAAGTTCGAACACTGTACGTCGACGTTTCCTTTCGGAAACTACGACGGACTTTAGCGAACTTACCGTTTAGTTTTTTAAACGGATAATTCGATTATTTGACGTGTCATTTCTGGCTCCTGGTGAGCCTAGAAAAGCCACCTCCCCACTTATAGGCACTTTTTTAATTAACAGCCATAAGCCAACTATCACGCCGCTATCATTTTTGCAGTCACAGGAAACATCGTAGAAATCCGACGTGTCGTTTCATCCAGCTGATATTGACCTTTCACAACGATTTCATCTTTAAGAATATCCGCTAACGAAATCGAACCTAAATAGTCTGTCAACTGCGCGCTAAAACCATTCCATAAGTTATTCGCTAGAATATTTTGGCCTTGTCTGGCATTCAAATGTTTTTTGAGATTGGCATTATTCGCCGACTCTTCAATCGCGGTAATGATATCTGCAACACTGATTTGATCCGGCGCTCTGCCTAATCGATATCCGCCACCCGGGCCACGAACGCCTTGCACTAGCTCTGCTCGTCTGAGTACTGAGAAGAGTTGTTCTAAATAGGATACTGAAATAGCTTGAGAATTAGAAAGCTCGACTAACGATACTGGGTTATTGAAGTTTATTGCCAAGTTAATCATGGCTTTTACAGCGTATTGTCCTTTTGTTGATATCTTCATTTTTATATCCTCGTTTTAATTCATCTCGTCATTTTTTAACTAGGATACAAGGGTATATGTAAAATATTTGTGAAAATCATACAAATACTCTATTAAAACTGTACAAATATAATACGATAGATTTTTGCTGATTTTATCGATGATTTGAGTATGCGGTTAAATACATTCCCACTGTTTACTTGTTACTATGGCACCCCCCTACTTTTGAGCACTTTTTTAGTGATTAACTACACTCGTTGAAGTAGCAGATGACACTCAGCTGCGCACACATTACATTGGTATTTTTATGCAAGCGACTATCCGAAAACCCACAAGCGCAGACCTTGGTTTATTAATTTTATTAGCCATGATGTGGGCGTCTTCATTTCTTGTTATCAAGGTTGCGGTTGTTGATACCGGACCGTTGTGGCTGGCTACCATTCGGGTTGTGGTGGCGTTTATGGTGTTACTTCCCTTTGCCATGTACAAAGGCTTTATCTGGCCGAACACTCTGCGGGAATGGCGTCTGGTGCTGTTAGTAGCGGCGTTAAATGTGGTGATCCCTTTTTTCCTGATCTCCTGGGCTGAGACTAAAATTGATGCGGGCATGGCTTCGATGTTAATGGGTGTCGGGCCCTTTATGGCGTTGCTGGGAAGTCACCTTACAACGCAGGATGATCGGCTTTCCCGTAATAAGCTGATAGGCGCGATACTGGGATTTTCTGGCATTTTGGTTCTGGTGGGCTGGAGTTCTGTGAAGGGGCTGGGTGATAATTTACTGGGACAGGGTGCTGCAATTCTGGGGGCTGCCTGTTATGTGACTTCGGGCTTACTTATTCGTCGATTAAATCGTTTCCCACCGATTCAACTTTCCGCTTTTATACTGGGTTTAGCCTCAGTCAGCTTACTCTTTGTTACCGGTTTAATGGTCGGTATGCCAGTCGTTTCTTTTGCACGAGATACGTGGATAGGTTTACTTTACCTCGGTATTTTCCCTACTGCGCTGGGTTATATCTTGCGCTATCACTTGATTCAAACAATCGGGATGTCTGCTTTTGCGACCGGATTGAATTTGATTCCGGTGTTTGGTGTTGTGCTAGGCGTCATATTTTTGGGAGAACACTTATCGCTGAATGTATTGGTCTCACTGGCATTGATCGTTGCGGGTTTGTTTATTATTCGTCGAGGGTGATAGGGATATGGGTCAATAAATAGATTAGTTGTCAGAGTAAGATTTATTCTCTGATTATTATAACAATCACCCCCCTACTTTTAGGTAGTTTTTCTAGTCACTTAAAAGTAAGGGCGTGCTTGCCTTAGAATAACTTAGCTTCTCCCCCACCACGTAGATTGCATTGGTCTGCCACCGACAAAGGTATCTGCACCTAATTCATCCTGAATACGTAAACATTCATTCCATTTCGCCATACGATCTGAGCGATTGAATGAACCCACTTTGAGCTGTTCAGAACCCAAGCCAATGGCCAGATGACTGATTGTAATATCTTCCGTTTCTCCAGAACGCGCAGACACCACAGCTCCCCAACCTGCTTTTTGGGCAGCACGAAAAGTCTGTATCGATTCGCTGACAGTTCCTGCTTGATTGACCTTTACCAAAACCGAGTTACAAGCTTTATCTTTAACCGCTTGTTCGACCAAATCTGCATTAGTGACTAAATAGTCATCGCCTATTATTTGTACATGATCACCAAAACGACGCGTGAATTCTTGCATGGCCTCCGTATCATCTTCTCCTACCGGATCCTCAATGGATGCAATCGGGTATTTATCTATCCATCCGCCGAGCATATCGATCAGCTCTTCGCTGTTCATTTGATGCTCATCTAGAGCAAGTCGGTAGTTATCGTTTGTGCCGAATTCCGAGGCCGCAATATCAAGTGAGATCACCACACGATCGCCTGGTTTTTCACCCGCTTTTTCTATCGCTTGCACTAGTGTTTCTAATGCTTCTTCGTTGCTATCAAACAACGGCCACCAGCCACCTTCATCAGCAATACCCGCAAGTTTTCCGCGTGACTCCATGATTTCACCCGCTGCAAAATAGACTGCGCTGGTGACTTCCATAACTTCGTCAAATGAATCCGCTCCTGGCACCATGATCATAAAGTCCTGAATATCGACTCTGCCAGAAGCGTGGGCTCCACCACCAAAAATTTGAATTTCTGGCAATGGAATCGAAGGAGTACAATCGTAGTGATCAGCAATATGACGCCACAGTGGTTTTTTCGCAGCTGCAGCAGCCGCGTGCAATACAGCTAGTGAAGTCGCCACGGTGGCATTACCGCCTAGGGTTGACTTCAATTTTGAATCATCGAGAGAAAGTATGATGTTGTCTACCGCTTCCTGATCTTCCACATTTTGACCTATTAACGCGGGCGCTATTATGCGATTAACATTATCTAGCGCTTTGGAAACATCCATACCACGCAAGTGATCGCCACCATCTCGTAAATCGATAGCTTCTCGCATTCCACGCGAAGCTCCAGCGGGTGCAATTGCTCGGCCCATTTCACCTGAATCAAGTATGACATCGACCTCAACTGTAGGATTTCCTCTTGAGTCCCAGACTCGGCGACTTTTTATGGTTTTAATAGAACTCACGTTTGTTTTTCCTCAAGTTGTTGGGCGATTGTGCGTACAAACTGTTTCAATGTTTGTACGGGTTGTTGAATCAAATTAAGGGACATCATTCTGACCCGTTTTCTATTGTGTTCTGAGAGATACTCCACTGGCGATTTACCATCGACACGTGCCAGCATTAAAGCGGGTAATAACTGGCAGATTCTCTCTTCTAGATCTGCGCTGGTCTCCCAATGGATGGAAGGGTGATATGCAGACCAGAAATCGAGTACTGATTCCAACAATCGCGATGTGGATGTTGGAATGTGAATAGCTTTGAGTAATAAGTGATTCAAAGCGAAGGCAACATCAAATGCAGGGTCTCCCATCGTAGCGCACTCTGCATCGAGAATGATCGCCTTGCCATCGCGAAATAGAATATTTTTTGGGCTCACATCACCATGTACCAATACATTCTCAGCCTCATAGAGCTGATCTGCCAGACGTTTTAAGATCACAGAAACCTCTGGATGGCTCTCTGATGTAAAGACCAAGTAAGGCTCAATACGCAGTGCATAAAAGTCATCGCGATGATAAAACTGACTCTTATCAAACCCCTTAAGAGCTGACTCTGAATGAATGCGGCCGATCAACTCACCTACTTTGACAGATTCATCCCAATTTGATGTTTCTTCAAGCAAGGCTGTTTTCCAAAGATAGATGTCATCCCCTGATAAAAATTCCATAGCAAAGCCATGCAAGGTTTCAGAGCGACCAAATAATTTCATTGTGGATTCAGGTGCTATCGCAGCGGCAATCTTCAACCATTCATACTCCGCTTTGTTCCTGTGAACGGGGGCATTCCAGTCTTCTTTAACCTTTAATTTTGATAACGCGAATTTAGCGCAATAGACACGACCATCCACTTCGACACGAGCTATATCTGAGGAAACGCCTCCTGTTAATGGGCTCACATCCAATGGACTATTTTCCTTAGCCAAACCCAATTCGTACATCAGTTTTTTGCAATTTGTTGATAATTCCATCTGTGGCTACTCATTATTTATCATAAATGTTCACGTGAACATATTATTAGTTTCAGCCTAAAGATGTCAAGACGAAACTCTGTTCATTGTGTTATAACAGCACCTTGACTCAACATGACAACACTATATTTTGGCAAAATCTGTAACCATAAAATCTATTGCGCAGGACCTGGGGATTTCCCATATGACGGTTTCTCGTGCTTTGTCAAAGCACCCTAATGTCAGCAATAAAACCCGTGAAAAAATCATTAAAAGAGCCGAAGAACTTGGCTATGTGAAAAGTGCTGCTGCCACTGCCATGCGTGGTGATAGCACAAAAATTGTTGGCCTTTTACTGCCAAATATAGTTAATGAGTTTTACGCACTCTTCGCCAATGAAATGGCATTAGCCTGTGAAGAACATTCATATAACTTAATCATTCATCTCACCAATGACGACTCTCTACTGGAACACAAAGCTATCCAACGACTGAGGGAAGTACAAGCAATGTCTGTCGTTATGGTTCCCACGCCAGAAAACTCTCATTTGAACTCCACGCATTTGCAAGATATGAAAGTGATTCAGCTAATTCGTCAACAACCGATGCAAGTCCCGTTTGCCTCAGTGGGTGTTGCCGACTCTGACGCCATTATTAAGGCTGTAGCGCATCTTGCAGAAAAAGGACATAAACGTATCGTGTATATCGGTGCTGACGAAGCACTATCCACAGGACGTTCCCGCCTCAAAGCATTTAAACAGGGATTAGCTGAAGCAGGACTGGAAATTCGACCTGAACTATATTTCACTGACACACCTTCTTTTGACATGGGTTCTCACTATGCACACAAGATATTCGAACGTGGTGATGCAGGGGCTATTATCAGTGGTGGTGTAGAAATTTCGAATGGGATTCTCAATGCTTTCATGCAGCAGCATGTACGTCTGGATATAGACTGTGATTTTATAGGATACGGCGATCCTTCTTTCTATGCTTGGGTCAATGGAGGCATTTCAACCGTACATGTACCAGTCAAAAGGCTGGCTCATAAGGCGGTAGATATATTGCATGACGAAACTAATTCCAGCCATAACGACGAGACTTACCTATTCGATGCTCATTTTCTAAACCGTGGTTCACTAACTAAATAGTTCAGGTCCAGTTGATCATTTACTTAGTTTTACCAAACTGGGTGTTTCTAATGCTTAAATCGAGAGGACATACCGGGTATACAAAATTTTATCTCTCAATTTCTAACTAAAGTAGAAAAAGCTATATTCTAAACAATCACCCCCCTACTTTGAGGCGGTTTTTTTAAGCTTAACTTATTTGTTAGCTTTATTCGATTTATTCATGATTAAGCAAAACCAGGCATATATTCAAGACAGTAAAGCAACCGTTTTAACTTGTGCATAAACCTGTTTGCCAGGCTTTAAATCCATCACTGTTGCTGACTTCAAACTAAGCCTCGATAAAATGGGGACGCCGTTTGCCATTAACTTCACCATCACCTGCGAATGGTTTTCGGATATGATTTCGTCAACAATGACAGGGAATATATTCAAGATGCTGGTTTCGGTTTGATGCTTGAGCGTTAAACTTACATCACGCGCCACTATCCTTAATTTTACCGTACTCCCGATTGCCAGATTACTTTGCAATACGGATAAACGCCCCCCTGCAAAATCAAGGTAGGTTAATCCAAACGCTTCATCGTGTTCGGCAACCGTTGCCTGTATAAAAGCGGCGGCTTTATGACTTTGCGCTATCGGTAAATCAAGCCGCGAAAATAACTCGGTGACATTGCCTGAAGCGGTTACGCGACCGTCATCCAATAGCACCATGTGATCAGCCAGCCTTGCGACTTCACCCAAGGAATGACTGACGTAAATGATAGGGATATCGAGCTCATTATGCAGGGATTGAAGGTATTGCATAATTTCCTGCTTACGCTCTAGATTGAGCGATGCTAGTGGCTCATCCATCAGTAACAGCTCGGGGCTTACTGCTAAGGCTCTGGCAATTGAGACCCGCTGGCGTTCTCCGCCTGAGAGTTGATTTGCCTTACGCTTTAATAATGCACCAATGCCGAGTAATTCTACCGCGGTCTCCAGGGATACTTTGCGGTCCGCTTTCGGAACGCGCTTCATACCATATTCAAGATTGGCTTGAACGTCGAGGTGGGCAAATAAGCTGGCTTCCTGAAACACATAAGCAAGCGGGCGTTTATGGGTTGGGACAAATTGCTGACTGTCTTGCCATACTGAATCTCCGACACGCAAGTATCCTTCCGGGCTATGTTCCAGACCGCTGATTGATCTCAATAAGGTCGTTTTACCGCAACCCGATGGACCGAAAATAACACTCACACCTTTATCGGGCAAGGTCAGGTCAACATCCAGAACGAAGTCCTTACGATCAATTCGAAAACGCGCTTCTATACTCATTTGCAGTTAACTTTCATTATGGTTGCGCGACCAGAAAACGTCGATTAAGCGCATAAACTATCATTAGCATCAGAAAAGAAGCCAGTAATAGTCCGCCGGATAGCCAATGCGCCTGGCTGTATTCGAGTACTTCGACATGATCATAAATGGCGATTGAAACGACTTGAGTTTGACCGGGAATATTTCCACCAATCATTAAGACTACGCCAAATTCTCCTACCGTGTGGGCAAAACCGAGTACCGCCGCGGTAAGAAAGCCAGATCGTGCGAGTGGTATTTCAACCGTAAAAAAACGATCAATAGGTGATGCCCTGAGGGTAGATGCGACCTCTAATGAGCGCGTTCCGATTGAGGCAAAAGCACCTTGCAAGGGTTGCACCACGAAAGGCAGGCTGTAAATAACGGAGCCAATCACCAAACCACTAAAGGTGAATGCTAAGGGCTTCATGCCCAACCAATCCATTAACCCACCAATAGCACCATGCGGCCCTAGTGTTATGAGTAAATAAAAGCCGAGTACGGTAGGCGGTAACACTAAAGGCAGTGCCACCATCGCCTCGATTAAAAATTTAAATCGCCAGCGCGTACGTGCCAGCCACCATGCAAGCGGTGTACCTAACAGTAATAAGATGGCGGTAGTGGTGCAAGCGAGTTTAAGTGTGATTATGAGTGCGGTTAAATCAGCGTCACTCAATGTCATGGTTCGGTACCATAGCCAAAGCGGTGAATGATGGAATGCGATGATGCTGACTTCATCATGCGGATGAAATCTCGTGTCGCCTGATTATTTTTTAGGATCACAGCTTGCTGGGTGATTTGAGAATACAGCGACTGCGGGATATCCCAGTAGGTACCTGTGATGGTGTCATTCATTTGTTTTAATTGAGAGTACGCCACAAAACCTAGTTGCGCATTGGCACTTTTAACGAACTGGAAGGTTTGCCCAATGTTCTCACCGCGCACCACTTTTGTTTTTACCGCATCCCAGACGCCTTTGTTTGCCAATACTTCATAAGCGGCTTTGCCATAAGGGGCAAGCTTGGGGTGAGCCATTGCTATACGTTTAAATCTGCCATGGCTCAATACACTTCCGTTTTGATCTATCAGGTCATCTTGTGGGCTCCATAAAACGACTTTTCCCAAAGCATAGGTGAAGCGGCTACCAGGGACGATTAAACCTTCTTTTTCTAACAATTCTGGGCGGTGACTGTCGGCAGAGAAAAATGCATCAAATGGGGCGCCATTTTTTATTTGCGCATAATGCCTTCCAGTCGAGCCATAAATGAGTGTGACTTTGTGATTGGTTTCTTCTTCAAATTTTCTGGCAATTTCTGCGATAGGGCTTTTAAAATTACTAGCTACCGCAATAAGAATTTCATCTGCTTTGGCTGATGCCGAGCTTGTTATTAATACTACCAGCACGGTGAAAAGTAAGTTTTTTATATTCAGCTGCATCATCGTTAGTTCAATCCGTCTCATTTACCTTTTAAAGTCGTTTTAAGCTATTTGTTGTTTGCCATAAGCCAACTGAAATACTTTCTTTACGTATGTTGATAAATACAAAAGCGATAGCATACCTATTATCATGCCTATAAGCATAAACGATATCATGATCGCATTGCCCCAAAACAGTTCTAGCTTTTTCGTTAAGGTCATCGAGAGTATATGCGCAGATAACATTCCTAGCAGCATTCCTATATTGCAAAGTGCAAATTCGACGCATTGTTTTTGGCTAAACTTCCAGCCTTGTCGCAGTCTTATAAATAAAAGCATTCCTGCATTGCCTCCCGCAAACATCCCTAAATACATCCAGGGTGTTGATTCAAGCATAAACCATAAAGATTCAACGCTTAGAGGTGCTTCAGGGGCAGAACGACATATCGACATTAGGCCGAATGGACCATTCAGGCCAAGGTTATCTATATCGACCGCATAGCCAATAAACATTCCCAAACCACCTGCTGCAAACATAGACATGGTCATATCCAGGTATTTTAAATGTGGTTTATAAATAAGCAATGCTGCACAAGCCAGAGCCAATGGTATTCCAAAGAAGGTATAAACAGATACGCTTGCGCTTGTATTAAGCATCAGTACTTTACAAAACATAAAAACTTGCAATAGTACCAGCAGCATCACTATTCCTACTTTGAAGTGCTTATCCATAGTCCTCTCATTCCACCTGAATAATACTTTCAAGTGCATCCCATGCGAGTAACACGCAGCGTCGGCGTGCAGGATATTGTCGTAAAGCATCGAGTGCAAAAAGTGTCTCTAGCGGTGCTGGCGTATCGCCTTGTTTTTCATCAAACCACTCTCGTAATTGTTCGGTAAGTTCTAGCACGTCATTTTTTGAAGCGCCTGTCACCGACTCCGTCATCATTGATGCTGATGCCATACAAACAGAACAACCTCGACCTTGAAAGACAATTTTACCGATGTTATCACCATCAAAATCTACACCGATTTTTATATCATCACCGCAACGAGGGTTACTGCCGCGATGAACCGCTTCTGATTGACTCACGTCAGAAAAATTTCGAGGGTTACGATAATGATCCATCAATACTTCTTTATAAACTGTATTTGTAGTCATAGGACCTCCATCAACGCGGCATGAAAATGCTTTGAGCGGTGTCGATAACTTCGAGCAAAGCATTGATTTCTTCTTCAATATTATAGGGTGCGAAACTGGCACGCACCGTTGCAACTTCACCCAGACGTCTCATCAACGGCTGACAACAATGATGCCCTGAACGGATGGCGACATTACTCTCACCCGCAATCTGGGCTATATCGTGAGGGTGTATCCCATCGAGATTGAATGAAATGATTCCTTCACGTCGCTCAAGATCTAATGGACCGTATATTTTAATTCCGTTGATATTTGATAACGCAGATAGTGCTTTTTCGGTGAGCTCAGAAACAATGGATTCTATGGTTTGTAAGCCTATACTTTCTATATAATCCACGGCGCTCGCAAAGCCAATCGCACCGGCAAGGTTTGGAGACCCAGCTTCAAGTTTTGATGGAAGCGAAGCCCAGCTACTTTCATAGTCACCCACTTCATCGACCATGCCGCCACCGAGCAACATGGGTTCCATCGTTGCCAGTTTGTCAGCCTTTCCGTAGAGCGCTCCTATGCCTGTAGGGCCGTACATTTTATGTGCGGAAAATGCGAGAAAGTCACAATCTAGTTCGACCACATCAACAGGGATATGCCCGACTGACTGAGTCGCATCGATCAATACCGGAATACCTGCTTGAGCAGCACGTTGGGTTACTTCTTTAACTGGGTTTATCACACCGAGTACATTTGACACGTGAGACATTGCAATGAAACGTGTTTTTTCGCCGTACAACTCTGTCGCATTGTATAAATCGAGACTGCCATCTTCTGTTAGCTCGATGAAGCACAATTCAGCCCCTGTTTCTTTACAGACTCTTTGCCAGGGTACTAAGTTGGCATGGTGTTCCATGCCTGTTACCCATACTTTATCGCCAGCATTCAAATGATGTTTTAACCACCCTTGAGCGACCATGTTTATTGATTCGGTTGCGGAAAGCGTAAAAATCAGTTGCTCTGATTGTGGCGCACCGATGAACTGCGCTACTTTCTTTCGTGATTTTTCATAAGTCGTAGTGGATTCGTCAGCCAGCGCATACAGCCCTCTATGCACAGGTGCATTGACTCGTTGATAGCAATCACTAATAGCATCGATTACCTGCTGTGGTTTTTGGCTAGTAGCGGCGTTATCCAAATAGTGAAGTTGATTATCTCCAGAGTATAAATTCAATAACGGAAAATCCTTACGAATAAGCTCGCTCTGCTTTTGAGTGTTGAACGTTTGTTTGATGTAAGGATTAGTGCTCATCCTTTATCCTGCTACCGCCAGCTCTTGAGATTCCATTGCCAGTTTATCGCGCATACGCATACCAGTCCCTTGACGACGTACCATGACTAACTCAGAGATCACGCATAAGGCAATTTCCTCTGGTGTTTTTGCACCTAAATCTAAACCTGATGGTGCCATTACGCGCCCTATATCGTGTTCAGAAAAGCCTTCTTTACGGATATAGTCCAATACTAGTCGAGACCGTTTTCGACTCGCGATGAGTGCGATATATTCAGCTTGTGATTGTAGTGCCCGAGTCATCGATTCGTGATCACCCTTATGCTGCGTGGCTATAACAACATAGTCATCTGGCAAAGGAGCCAATTGATCATACATAATGTCATCGGTAATTAATTGGGTTGCATCGGGAAAATGTTCCTCATCTGCGATTGGGTCATTGACGACAACATTCAGTCCTACCAAATCTCCCAGATGACATAAGCATTCGGCAACCCGACCATGACCCATAATCCATAACGTAGGCTTTAACATCACAGGTTCCACATAAACTCTCATGTGTCCGCCGCATGGCATGCCTGCACCGAGGATTTCATCATCCAGATCAATATCAATAACCGCTGTTTGACCGGTTTTTATGCTTTCTAAGGCAGCTTCACAGCTTGTGGATTCGGCACAACCTCCGCCAACCCATCCACCCACAACAACGCCTTCATGATCAATGACTGCTTTTGAACCTGTCTTGGCGGAGACTGAACCTATGGTTTCTACTACCGTGGCAACCGCATAAGGTTCACCTTTCGCTTTCATTTCTATTAATACGTCTAGTATCTCTTTTGCCATTTCGTTAATCCTCTATCGCGCGTTATTATTTATTATTAGCCTGTTTATTTTGATCGCTTTTCTGGTTCGAGTTTTGTTGAAAAGCGGCGTAATCTTCGGGGGTATCCAGATCAAAAACGACGTGATTGTTATCCATCTCAAAGGATGTCACGAGTTCTGGATTTTTTTCTATAAGCCGTCTGCAGCCAAGGTTTTTTTGACCATTTAAGATCGCTGATCTTTGCTCTTGTGCAAGAATTATCGGGTTTCCTCGTTGACCTTGATAAGTCGGTACAAGCACTGAGCCACTGCTGCGATTTTCAAATGCTTCTATAATGATGTTTATGTCTGATGATTCTAATAACGGCTGATCTGAAAGACAAATCATGACACCATCGCTTTCCTGAGTTAAGGACTCTAAGCCTTTATGCACTGAACTCATTTGTCCTTTTTGATAGTCATCATTCATCACAATCTTTAGCGGCAGACCGGATATCAGTGATTTTGTCTTATCGGCTTCATGACCGACTACCACGACTACCTCCTGTAATTCAGATTCGAGTAGAATTTTTGCTGTTCGGCGTAATAGTGAGATGCCATTCGCATCCAACTCTAATTTGTTTGGTTTACCCATCCGTCGAGACTCACCTGCAGCGAGCAAAATTGCAGAAACAGATTTCATGAGACGGTATCTTTTCCCATACTTCCACAACAGCTTGGTGCTTCTTCGGCTGTTTTTTCCTCTACTGTTGCCTTTTCCTCTGCTATAACCTCTTCTACTGATGAAGCACTAGCCGCAAGTCCTCGATTCGCTTTGACTAACTCTGCGACTACCGACAATGCAATTTCTTCCGGCGTTATTGCCCCTATTTCAATTCCAATCGGGGATATGATTGCATCCACTTTGTTTTTATCATTTCCGCTTTCGATAAGGGAGACCTTTACTTTCTTTGCTTTACGTTCACTGGCAATAAACCCAATGAATTCTGAGTTGGTTGCTAGCGCCTGCTTTAAACCGTCCTCATCTCCTTTGCCTTGAGTTGCGACAACAACAAAAGGTGGATTACTATATTTCAATGCAGAAGCGTCCAATCCGTCAATTACTTCGATCGCATCGGGATACAGTTCTTTATTCGCACCGGGAAACATTGCTGTGACTTCAAAACCTGTTCGATGTGCGAGTATTGAAAGTGCTTGGGCACTGGGTGCTGCTCCTATAATCAACAATGCTGGTTTTGGAATAACGGGGTCAATAAAAATATCCAAAGTGCCTCCACTAAGACAGTTCATACCAAAATTTATAATACCGTCATCGACTAACTTGCCTTTGTCTGGACTAACTCGAATGAGTCTTCCCTGCCCGTCTTTCAATGATTTTTTTACCGTAGCAATTACGGCCGGCTGCGCACAGCCTCCACCAATCCAGCCTTGAATTTCACCACTTTCAAAAACCAAAGCTTTAGCGCCAGGTTTTGCAGAGGTAGGAGATTCGCAGCGAACAACAGTCACTAATGCAAAGGGCTGTCGTTTAATTTTAAGTTCGCTTGCTTTTAGTAATATTGAGTCTGTTTCTATCATTTTAATAACTTCATATTAAATTCTCATCAGCTCTGGTTCTAAAGCGCTTAAGCTTTCGACATTATGTGCTGAGGCGAATAAGTCTATAAAAGGTAAAGCCGCTAACATACTTCCTGTTTTTGGCTCATAACCTGGACGACCAAGTAAAGGATTCAACCAGATTACCTTTCGACATTGGCTTCTGATTGTAGCTAGCTTATTTGCAAGGAACTCTGGTTCACCTGTATCCAAACCATCACTAACGACCATCACCACAGTATGCGAGTTAAGGCGATGCCTATAATTATTAAGGAAACTGTCCAGGCATTCTCCTATCCTTGTTCCACCAGACCACCCTGCAGAAATTAATGATAGTTTTGTCTTAACCTTTGTCAGGTTAGGTTGATGTAAAGCTCCGGTGATGTGCACCATACGTGTATGAAAGGCAAAAGCATCGGCATCACGCATTGAACTTACTATGCCTCTTGCGAAACGCAAAAACACATAACTGTATAGCGACATGGAACGGCTTACATCGATAATAATAATTAATCTAGGCTGATTCTTGCGATTATTTCTAAACGCTAAATCCATTGGCATACCGCCATAACGTAAACTTTTCCGTACCGTTTTACGAATGTCTATCCTTCGTCCTTTTGCCTGAATTTTCTGTCGTCTAATAATACGTCGACGCATTTTCTTGGCTAAACGCTCGACTAAATCATCTACCTCACTCATTTGCTTAGCATCAGTAATAAACTGAAAATCAGCATTGAATAAAGACTCCTGACCGCTTGCTCCTTCTAGTGCTCCACCATCAAAGGCATCATCACCTTCTCCCTGTCCTGCTTGATCGACATCAGTGGCTTCTCCGTCATTCACCTCCGCTTCTCGGGCAACTGATTCACGTTTACCGACAGGTGCTCCTGCAACTGACTCAGTCCGGTAATTTTGCTTTGCAGATGGGAGCCAATACGCGTCAAACAAATCATCAAAGCGTTGCCAGTCATTCTGATTACTGCAAAGTAAGCTACGCAAACCCCAACGCAGATATTGTGGCTGTGTAATGTTAAGACTATGCGCGACTTCCTGAGCATCAATAACCTCAGAAATTCCAGCCTGATATCCATTATTCCGAGCTATTTGTATAAACTCGATGAGTCTTCCCTGTAAAATTTCAGCTGTTGATGAATGCTCTATTTCACTTAAAAAGTCTCGACTCATATTACTTTTGCGACTAAACGTTCAATTTCCATAGATCCTAACGCTTCGCTGTCTTCTCTTGTTTTCAACAAACAAACCAAAGAATCTTTTATCGCTTCAATATCATCATCCAGTGAGCTGATATCTAAGCTCAATAAAGACGCGGCCCAATCCAGTGTTTCTGCAACACCGGGATTTTTTTGCAAATCTATTCGTCGTAAATTCTGTACAAAACCCACTACTTGACGCGATAGTTGCAAACCAATATCAGGAACCCGAGTATTAACAATGCGTAACTCTCTTGCAAAATCCGGATAATCGACATAGTGATACAAACATCGTCTTCTAAGCGCATCGCTTAGCTCGCGTGTTCCATTTGACGTCAAAATAACATAGGGTTTGCTTGTCGCTTCAATAGTCCCTAATTCAGGAATGGAAATTTGAAAATCTGAAAGCACTTCCAGCAAATAGGCTTCAAACTCTTCATCTGCGCGGTCGATTTCATCTATCAACAGCACAGGAGGTTTTTGCTGGGTTATTGCTTTTAATAACGGTCTTTCCAACAAATATTTTTTACTGAAAATTTCCTGTTCGGTTTTATCAATCTGTTCTTCTGACTGCTCTAATAGCTTAACAGCTAACATTTGGCGCTGATAATTCCACTCATACACAGCAGTATTAACATCTAAACCTTCGTAGCATTGAAGTCGAATCAATTTGCAATCAAACACTTCTGATAAAGCTCGACTAATCTCTGTTTTACCTACACCCGCCTCTCCTTCTAAGAGAATAGGACGTTGCAGGCTTTTCATTAGTACCAGAGATGACGCCAGGCTTCGCTCACAAATGTATCCGACATCAGTTAACTGACTCTGAAATTCATTAATTTTATTTGTCTTACTCATGAATTACTTCTACCGCCAACTCAGAATAATAATTAAATCCATTTCCGCTTATTTGCCGAAAAGAGATTTTAAATAGCCAACAAAAATCGACCAGGCAAATGCTAAACCATTGAGTTCTTTAGGCTGTTCCGCGACTACTTTTGCGGCTTCCTCAGCACTTTCACCTTCCCCCATAGCGACTACATTATTCGCAAAGTTCTTACCAAATTGATTGAGAATTTGATCTGCCACTTGCGTCATCATACGACCGCCGAAGTTAGCAACTTTACCTGTGACCGTAACTGTCGCCACACCAACTAATTCCGTGGCTCCACTCTCTCCTTTTCTTACCGAAGCTGTCAGGTCCATTTCTGCTGCTGATGTACCCTTTGTATCTTGCCCCTTGCCTATAAAGTGTAAGGATTTATTCTCCTCGTTTATTTCTTGTATTTCGATATCGCCTTCAAAAGACATCGTCGCTGGACCTACTTTCGCCCTTACCTTGCCCTTATAATTATTGGCATCCACTTGCTCGGTGATTTCTGCTCCCGGCATACAGCTAGCAACGCCAGGAATATCCTGTAAAAAGGTCCACGTATTTTTTTCAGAACCATCTATTTCAAAAACTTTGTCTAAGTCAACTTTCATTAATAACCTTCTCTAATCAACCTTAATTTAAAACGCCTCGCCTTAGACGAGGCGTTACTTATCATTTAGCCTTATCAAGACCTAGTTCATGACATTTTTGCCATACTCTATATGCGGAATGAGGCATATTCATATGAGTTA
The DNA here is from genome assembly GCF_035798195.1 of Cocleimonas sp. KMM 6892. NCBI lineage: Bacteria > Pseudomonadati > Pseudomonadota > Gammaproteobacteria > Thiotrichales > Thiotrichaceae > Cocleimonas > Cocleimonas sp. KMM 6892. The sequence continues at coordinate 292,009 of NZ_JAPFBV010000003.1, forward strand.
CATCTAAGTGGGCAAATGCATCAACTACTGCCGCGGTGAAGGTCGGAATACTACCCACATGAGGTGATTCAGCGACACCTTTGGCTCCTAATGGATGATGAGGCGAAGGTGTCACGGTGTAATCAGTCTCCCAATGAGGTGTCTCTACTGCGGTAGGCAGGAAGTAATCCATTAAGCTATTACCTTCAATATTACCTTCAGGATCAAAGGACAGTTCCTGACCCATCGCAACCGCGTATCCCTCTGTTAAACCACCGTGTATTTGCCCTTCGATAACCATGGGATTAATACGAGTACCACAGTCATCCAAAGCGTAGAACCGACGTACTTTTGTTACACCTGTGTACTTATCAATATCTACAACACAAAGATAAGCACCAAATGGGTAGGTATATTCCGGTGGATCATAGTAATCAACCGCTTCTAAACCAGGCTCCATACCTTCAGGCAAGTTATTGTAAGCAGCCCAGGCGATATCTTTCATGGTCTTCTCTTGACCGGGAACGCCTTTAACTTTGAAGCGATCAACATCCCATTCGAGATCGTCATCACTGACTTCAAGTAGATGTGCGGCGATTTTTGCTGCCTTTGCCTTTATCTTTCGGGCAGCAACTGCGGTAGCTGCAGCACCTACTGGTGTAGTTCTTGAACCATAAGTACCTAAACCATAAGGAGCTGTATCTGTATCACCCTCTTCTATTTGAATTTCTTCAGAAGGAATTCCAAGTTCAGTAGCTATAATCTGAGCGTATGTGGTTTGATGCGCCTGACCTTGAGTAATGGTACCCATACGAGCCAATGCGCTGCCGGTTGGATGAACTCGTATCTCAGCACTATCAAACATGCCAACACCCAGAATGTCACAAGACTTACTAGGACCAGCCCCAACGATTTCAGTAAAGGTCACAATACCGATACCCATCAGTTCGCCATTAGCGCGTTTTTCTTCCTGCTCTTTTCTTAACTCTTTGTAGTCAACAGCATCAAGAACTTTATTTAACGCAGTGTGATAATCACCACTATCAAGATTTGCACCTAAAGCCGTTGGATACGGGAATTGTTCTGGCTTAACAAAATTCTTCAATCTTATTTCGGCTTTATCCATTCCTAGTTTTTGAGCCAGCACATCCACCATTCTTTCAACCACATAGACCGCTTCAGTCACACGGAAAGAACAACGGTAGGCTACGCCACCTGGCGCTTTATTGGTGTAAACACCATCAACTCTCGCGTAAGCATTAGGAATATCATACGAGCCTGTACAAATATGGAACATGCCTGCGGGGAATTTTGAAGGATCAGCACAAGCATCAAATGCACCATGATCGGCTAACACATTAACTCTTAGTGCTTTTATTCTTCCTTCGTTATCCGCAGCAAGCTCACCTTCCATATGCCAATCACGGGCGAAACCTGTTGTGGTTAGGTTTTCAATACGACTCTCGACCCATTTAACAGGACGACCTAAAACGATAGATGCCACCATTGCAGTAACATAACCGGGATATATCGGCACCTTATTTCCAAAGCCACCACCGATATCAGGAGAAATGATCCTGACTTTACTCTCAGGAATACCTGACAGCATAGAAACTACGGTGCGGACGACATGAGGTGCCTGAGATGTTACATAAGCTGTTAGTTTGCCTTCAATTTTGTCAAAGGAAGCTAAACAGCCACAGGTTTCTAATGGGCAAGGATGAACACGATGGTAAAACATGTTTTCTTTAACGGTTACTTCAGCATCTTCAAATGCTTGATCCGTGCTTTCTTTATCACCAACATCCCATGTAAAAATATGATTATCATGTAGACGTTTACTATGCGCACCGTCCATCTTACCGATGAGATCTTCACGTATAACAGGCGCATCTGAGTCCATAGATTTATGCGGATCAACTAACGCTGGCAATGGTTCATATTCAACCTTAACCAACTGCACAGCATCTGCTGCGATATAACGATCATTTGCAATGACAACTGCCACTTCCTGCATTTGAAAAACCACTTTTTCATCTGCCAATACTGCCTGAACATCTCCCGCGAGTGTCGGCATCCAATGAAGGTCAAGCGGCTTTAGGTCATCTGCTGTCAATACGGCATGAACACCTGGTAGTGCTAACGCTTCTGTTTTATCGATAGAAATAATACGTGCATGCGCATAAGGACTTCTTACAATCTCGGCACATAACATACCAGGCATTTTAATGTCGTCGACATAGTTACCTTTGCCTTGAATAAAGCGAGGGTCTTCCTTTCGCTTTCGTGAGCAACCGACTCCCTGAAGTTTTTCTTCTCTTTCAATACTTTCAGCTGAAGTACTCATGTTTAGCCCTCCTCTTTTGCTTGTAATTTTTCAGCGGCATATTGAACTGACTTAACAATATTCTGGTATCCGGTACATCGGCATAAATTGCCAGACAAACCAACACGGATTTCCTCTTCTGTAGGATTAGGGTTTTCTTGAAGGAATCGATAAGATCTCATCAACATGCCTGGCGTACAAAATCCACACTGCAAACCATGCTCTTGCATAAAACCTTCTTGAACAGCGTGTAAACCATCATCGCTCGCCAAACCTTCTACGGTCATTAGCTCTGAGCCATTAGCCTGAACGGCTAAAATGGTACAAGACTTAACTGAGATTCCATCCATATCGACAGTACAAGCACCGCAGTGAGATGTTTCGCAACCGATATGACTACCTGTTAATGATAATTTTTCTCGCAAGGTATGAATCAACAATTCACGAGGCTCAACTAATACATCGACTTGTTCGTTATTTAACGTAAATGAAACTGCTGTCTTTTTCATATTTCCCCCTTTGCTCTTTGCAATGCTATACGAATGGCACGTCGAGTCATTTCACCGGCCATATGAGTTTTGTATTCAACATCACCCCTAAGGTCTTCAGCGGGATCACATATTGACATCGCTTTTTCAGCAGCCTCCTCGATTAAACTTTCATCAATGACTTTTCCGGTTAATAAATTCTCAGCCTCTTCAGCTTTAAGAGCCGTCGGCCCGACATTGGTCATAACGATACTGATGCTTGAACAAGTATCCCCATCCAGAGTTAAAATCACTGCAGTAGCCGCAGTAGCAAAATCACCTGTCTTACGTTTTAGTTTGGTATAGGCATAACCCGAATTAGGTTTTGCCACAGGAACCTGAATTTCTTTAAGAATTTCATTCTCGCCAAGTTCGGTCCAATAGGTTCCTAAAAAGAAACTATTGGCAGGAACAGTGCGTTCACCATCAGGACTTTGAAGAACAAAGATCGCGTCCAATGCCATCATGATACTGGGATGATCATTACCCGGATCACCATGGGCAATATCTCCACCAATGGTGCCGCGGTTTCGTACCTGTGGGTCTGCAATTAGTTTTGCCGCCTCTGGAATCAACGGGCATTTTTGTTGCAACAACTCTGATACGATCAACTCGCTTTCAGTGGTCATTGCCCCTATGAGAATATGATCGCCTTTGTCACTAATCCCCTTTAGTGCTTCAACGCCGTTGATATCGATTAGATGTGTCGCTTCGGCAAACCGAAGTTTCATCATTGGTAATAGACTATGACCACCAGCGAGAATTTTCGCCTCGTCATTTTCCACCATCAACTTCAGCACCTCATCTATGGTAGATGGAGCAAAGTATTCAAACTGCTCTGGAATCATGGAACCTCCTTAAATTAACTTATTTTTTATCAATTATTATTTTTATAGAATTTTCAATTGCTTTCTCAATAAGCCTAGGAACAACTAGAAAACAAAACAAGGTGAGATTAATCAGTGGTTAGAATAACCACTTGAATAACCGTCATGAGAAATGAATGGTTATGATTTGATGAATAAATATTATTTTTAGATGTGATTTAGAATGTAAAAAAGAAATGAAAGTGTCATTTTTTAATGCGAATACATTAAATTTCATGAGAAAAAACGAGTGACATTATCTTGTAGAAGTGGCGGAAAAAAGACTAACAAAAAGATTAAGTTAGTATTAATTACACGCAATGTAATTAATACTATTAAAGGGAGTAAAGTAGCTGAATTATTTTAGGCCAAGCAATTCTTTTATCATTTGTACATTACCTCGACTTACGGGTATCTCTGTTTCGTCATTATCGTCTAATAAAATCATGCACTGATCATTCACTTTTTTGAAGGCTTTGGCATAACGAATATTTACGATATAGCTGCGATGAATACGAATGAAACAGTCCGTATCAAGCCGCCCTTCTAAATCAGCAAGCGACAAATTACACAAGTAGCTATTATCTATACTTGAAACATCGGTGTAATGACCATCTGCCTTTAAATAAACCACTTGATCCAAATCTATTAAGGTGACTTGTTTGTTCGAATAAATAGGTAGTTTAAACAATAAGCGAAGCTCAGCATTGGCCCCTTTATTATCATTTATGGGTAACGTTGTAATATCTGTAAGATCATAAAAAACCATACAGGTAGCCGTATAATCACCAGCACCAGTCATTTTACTTACTTTAATCAATAACACCTTATCTGGGATGTTAATCATCATCGTCATAGGTGGAGGAGACTCAACTGGACAGCGAGAAGACTCTAGCAACCAAGACACCTTATCTCGGCTCTTTTCCGGGTGAAATTGGAGAATCTGCTTACCAAGAACATCATCACCTTCGATATCTAAAATATCAGTCGCAATGTCATTCATTGCAAGAACCTTGTTTTTCCCATCTAACCAAATAATGCCAGGCTCAAACTTTTGTAATTTGTGTTGAAACGTCTCCATCCTATTTCCTATATATATTTTTCGATGACACAAATAATTAATTTTGAAGTCATTCAATACCTGATAATTAAAATACCCAGACAAATAACAACGACGAATATTTCTTCACGCCAGTTTGAGCATAAGACAAAACAAGCCATCTCCTATTTCATTGATCGAAAATAGCAAAAAAAAATAGATCTATCGATTTAAATTATGCTTTCATTAAAATAATGAGAGAGAGATACCTTTTAATATCAAACATATAAAACAATTAACTTAGATATTAAGGTCAATACGCCGCAATATTTTTAGCGCAATGTTTAGAATTGTAGTCTATCCAACACTTGGAAGAAGGATAGACCTAATATAAGAAAAACGCTCAAGTAAAACTATAATCATACAATTCATCACCTTGCTCACCATGAATCTGGGCATTGAATGAAATAATAATACGATCTTTTTCGCCTATATAAGGCAGAGCGGTATGCTTGAGATGAGAAGGAAAAATACACAGCACTCCCTCCTCAGGTTTTGAATCAAAACTGGTGGATTGCATATAATGATTCCCTGAATCCATATAGCCACCACCAATCAAATCCATGTGGTGACCATAAAAACGAGTGACACCATTCAATTCACCCAATTCTTTATTGTTCATGCGTGTTTCATCATCGTCCACTTGCACATAATAAACACCTGACCAGCTGCAATTACCATGATTATGAGTTTCATGAAATCCATAACCATTCTGTATTTGAAACCAGGCTCCTACGACATTCATATTCATCTTTTTGGAAACGCAATGCTTCCACATATCGCCATTCAAAGTGCTCGCTACTTGAAAGACAGATTCTGATATAAAAGAAAATAATTGATTCAACGCATCATTGTTGTAACGCATCAATAAATCGTCAGAACTCGCATAAACAGGCGTACTCTGTAGATTATCTTCACGCATGTGCTGATAAAATAATTCAGCTAATTTGGAATTGATAAGCTCATGCTGTTTAAACTTTTTACGAAGCATTGGTGTTGGCCATAACAGCTGTATATCTGCGTTTTCATCATGCTTCATTCAATTTCCTCTCATATTTATACAAATCACGTATCACTCTAGCACAACACTAAACAGGAAATAGCAGGAAGGTATTATCTAAATCGCTTTTTTGATTACATTTAAAAAAACTGAGAACTTTCACTAAAAGTTGGCAAAACACGCTATAACGCAGCCAGATATACCTATCTTTAAATATTTAAATGGCCCGCCCCTACTTTCGGGCACTTTTTTTAAATTAGCCAGATAAAATATTTGCCGTTGTAAATGACATACTAGATGAGAGAGTTCTACATCGACGATTCCTTCATAATCATCGATGTAGATTATTGGCACTTCGAGAATCTACGAAAGTTACTTTTTAAAGTTCCCACCTTTCAAAGCCGCACTTAGCTGATCTGCCATAGCATTATTTGGGGTTTGCGCTTGTTTTGAGCCACGCTGATTTTGACCAGACTTTTGATTAGCATTTTTATTTGCGCCTGGTTTTTGGTTGCTCGGCTTACGCGCATTTTGTGATTTCTTATCTCCAGCATTGTGACCTGACTCTTGCTTGTCTTTAGCGCTGTCAGTGAGTCGCATGCTTAAAGCGATTCGTTTGCGTTGAAGGTCAATTTCTTGCACTTTTACTTTCACTATCTGCCCTGCTTTAACCACTTTGTGCGGATCATCGACAAACTTATCTGCCAGACATGAAATGTGCACCAGCCCGTCTTGATGAACGCCGACATCGACAAATGCGCCGAAGTTAGTCACATTGGTTACGGTACCTTCCAAAATCATGTCTTCTTTTAGGTCGCTGATTTTTTCGATGCCATCTTTCAAGCTCGCTGTTTTAAACTCTGGTCGTGGATCACGCCCTGGCTTATCTAGCTCTGCGATGATGTCAGTGATGGTTGGCAAACCGAATTTCTCGGTGACATAGTCAGCTGGGTTTAGTGATTTCAACAGTTGAGTATCGCCGATAATATCGTTGATTTTTTTGCCTGTTTTTGTGGCGATTGCTTTTACAACAGAATAGGCTTCAGGATGAACACCAGAGGCATCTAATGGGTTTTCACTACCCGAAATGATGCGTAAAAAGCCTGCTGATTGCTCAAACGATTTAGCACCCATACGAGGCACTTCCTTTAGCATTTTTCGGCTGGTAAAGCTGCCATGTTCATTTCTAAAATCGACAATATTATTCGCCAGAGTTTCATTTAGGCCAGACACTTGCTTCAGCAACGGCATGGATGCAGTATTCAGGTCAACACCGACATCATTTACACAATCTTCTATGACGGCTTCTAATGAGTCTGTGAGCTGGTATTGATTCACATCGTGCTGGTATTGTCCAACACCGATGGATTTTGGCTCGATCTTAACTAACTCCGCCAATGGGTCTTGCAGACGCCTGGCGATCGATACTGCGCCACGAATTGTTACGTCTAAATCCGGGAATTCTTTGGCGGCAAACTCAGACGCAGAATATACCGAAGCACCTGCTTCATTGACCATCACTTTGGTGAGTCGTAAATCAGGGTATTGCTTGATGATATCGCCCGCTAACTTATCAGTTTCACGTGAGGCGGTGCCATTACCGACTGCAATCAATTCTGCTTTGTACTTTTTAGCTAACGCGCCAATGGTGGCAATTGACTCATTCCATTGGTTTTTAGGTGCGTGTGGGTAGATGGTGCCTTGGTCCAGGTATTGACCGGTTGAATCGACCACCGCTACTTTTACGCCGGTACGTAAACCAGGATCTAAGCCGATAGTTGCTTTCTGACCAGCAGGAGCAGCGAGTAGTAAGTCTTTCAAGTTTAAAGAGAAAACACGAATTGCTTCGGTTTCTGCCTGTTCGCGCAGTTGACTCATCAAATCGCCACTGATGTGCATGTGCATTTTGATTTTCCACGTCCAGCTTACCACTTGTAATAACCATGCATCGGCAGGACGACCATTATCTGCAATATTCCAGTGACCTGCGATCATTCTTTCGCAAGGATGTTCCATAGGTTGGGTAAAACCAAATTCGCCCGGTGCATCAACGTCTAGGGTGACAAAAAGAATGCCTTCGTTTCTGCCTCTAAAAATAGCGAGTGCGCGGTGCGAAGGTACTTTTTTGAAGGGCTCCTGGTAATCAAAATAATCTTTAAACTTGATGCCTTCTTGCTCTTTTCCTTTGGCGACTTTGGCAATCACCAAGGCATTGTTTTCCATGTACTCGCGCGTTCTGGCAAGTAAGGTAGCATCTTCACTGAAGCGATCCATTAAGATATAACGCGCCCCTTCTAAAGCAGCTTTTACGTCAGCAACTGGATTTTCTTCGCTGTTTGACAGGTATTTTTCAGCTTCAACTTCTGGGTCAAGATTTGGGTTTTCATAAAGCGCATCAGCCAGCGGCAACAAGCCTGATTCTATAGCTATTGTGGCCTTGGTACGACGCTTAGGCTTGTAAGGTAAATATAAATCTTCCAGAGTAGTTTTAGTATCAGCTGCTTGTATCGATAGTGTTAACTCATCTGTGAGCTTACCTTGATCGTCAATACTTTTAAGAATAGTTTCCCGACGTTGTTCTAACTCACGCAAATACTTTAAACGCTCTTCTAATTGACGCAGTTGGGTGTCGTCCAACGCACCTGTGACTTCTTTTCGATAACGAGAAATAAATGGAACGGTTGCGCCATCATCAAGCAGCTCGATAGCGGCTTGTACCTGGCTTTCTTTCGTTGGTTTTACCGTAGAAAGTTCTTTGGCAATAGTGGAGATGATACGTGGCAGAGTAGTAGACATAGAGTTTTATTTTAATGAATGAAAATAGACAAAAATTGTGCGTATTATAATTAAGAATATAACTGGACTTATAGTAATTTGGGGAGAGTAACATAAAAAACCCACCCCCCCACTTTAAGGCGTTTTTTTATGCGTAAACTTAGCAACATCACAGACACAAAAAAGCCCGAATCTAAGTCGGGCTTTTTTTTGTGTTTAATTTAGGTATCTTATTTCAACACTTTGTTTAAACACCTTGTTTAAACATCTTATTAAAAAAGAATAAAACTAAGCCGCTTGATGCATTGCAACCAATTCTTCAAAACACTGAGCAATAATTCCCAAGCCTTCCTCAATGATTTCATCTGAGATTGTTAATGGCGGTAAGAAACGAATAACATTGCCGTACAATCCACAAGAAAGTAACACCAAGCCTCTTTCCATTGCAGCACCAACAAGCGCCTTACATAAGTCAGCATCTGGCTCGTCAGCATTTCCGTTTTGCACAAGCTCAATCGCGATCATTGCACCTCTGTTTCGTACATCTCCGATTCTATCTGGATACTGTTGCTGGAGTTTTTTCATGTTTTCGATGAATTGATCACCTATTTGATTAGCACGCTGCACAAGGTTTTCTTCTTTCATCACCTCGATAACTGCTAGGGCTGCGGCACAACCGACTGGTGAACCACCATAAGTACCACCAAGACCGCCTGGTAACGGTGCATCCATGATTTCTGCTTTACCAACAACTGCTGATAATGGAAAACCACCCGCAATACCTTTTGCTGTGGTCATAAGGTCTGGCTCAACATCCGAGTATTCACTGCAGAAGAATTTACCTGTACGACCGAAACCTGTTTGGATTTCATCGGCAATCATAACGATGCCATGCTTGTCGCATAATGCTCTTATCGCTTGCATAAATTCTGGAGGAGCAACGTAAAATCCACCTTCACCCTGAATTGGCTCGACGATAATTGCCGCAACGTCTGATGCTTCTATCTCTACTTTAAAGAGTAATTCGAGTGCCTTTAATGAGTCTTCTACTGATATACCGTGATACTCATTTGGGAACGGAGCATGATAAATCTCGGCAGGGAACGGACCAAATTTACTTTTATAAGGGGCTACTTTACCCGTCAACGCCATGGTCATATTGGTTCTGCCATGAAAGCCACCGTTAAATGCGATAAGTCCACGACGTCCCGTATGCGCACGCGCAATCTTCACACAGTTTTCTACCGCTTCTGCACCTGTTGTCACAAAGATTGTTTTCTTAGGAGTATTGCCGGGCGCTAATTCGTTTAATTGTTCAGCCAGTTGTACTGCTGAATCATACGGTGTAACCATCACACAGGTGTGGCTGAATTTTTCAATTTGTTCGATAGCTGCCGCTTTAACTCTAGGGTTTGAATGTCCCGTATTGGTTACTGCAATACCAGACCCAAAATCAATATAGCGATTACCTTCTACATCCCATAATTCAGCATTCTCTGCTCGCTCTATGTATACAGGTGCAAGGTTGCCTTGTCCTCTTGCCATTGCTTTTTCTTTACGCGCTTGCCATTCACTATTTGTAGTCATAATTTTTCTCACTCTTTAAGATGCTCAATGCTAATTGTTAACCAGTTTTGTTTAAGCTAAACCGCCCATACAGATGTACTTAATTTCCAGATAATCATCAAGTCCGTATTTCGAACCTTCTCGACCGTTGCCAGATTCTTTAACACCGCCAAATGGTGCCATTTCATTAGAGATAATACCTTCGTTTACGCCAACCATGCCATATTCCAAAGCTTCTGACACACGCCAGATACGACCTAGGTTTTGTGTATAGAAGTAACAGGCAAGACCAAACTCAGTGTCATTCGCCATCGCAACCGCTTCGTCTTCGCTAGAGAATTTGAAGATCGGAGCAACAGGACCAAATATTTCTTCCCTGAATACGCGCATATCTTCAGAGACATCCGTCAATATAGCAGGTTGGTAAAAACAATCTTCAGGAGCTGTTTCAATATCACTGCCAGCCACGAGGTTTGCGCCTTTTTCCACGGCATCTTTTACCAGACTGTGTACATTGTCGATGGCTGTTTTGGTGATTAATGGGCCGATAGATACACCCTCTTTCAAACCGTCACCCACAGATAATGTTTCAACCGCTTTCGCTAATGCTGCAACAAACTGATCGTAAACGCCTTCCTGGACAAGAATACGATTCGCGCATACACAGGTCTGCCCTGCATTACGGTATTTAGAAACGATAGCGCCTTGAACAGCCTGATCGATATCGGCGTCATCAAATACAATAAACGGTGCATTACCGCCAAGTTCCATAGTGGTCTTTTTCACGGTACTCGCACATTGCTGAATAAGCAGTTTTCCTACTGCTGTTGAACCAGTAAATGTCAATTTACGAATAATTGGGCTCTGTGTCAGTGCTTTTCCTATCTCTATGGTTTTTCCACAAAGAATATTGATAACACCTGCCGGAATGCCCGCTCTTTCAGCAAGTACTGCTAACGCTAATGCAGAAAGTGGCGTTTCATTCGCAGGTTTACAAACAACGCTACAACCAGCTGCCAGTGCAGGTGCAATCTTTCTCGCTAACATCGCATTAGGAAAATTCCACGGTGTAATACAGGCAACCACACCTATCGGCTGTTTGATACATACTATGCGTTTGTCGCCTGCTGGCGCAGGAATAGTATCGCCGTAAACACGCTTTGCTTCCTCAGCAAACCATTCAATATAATTAGCGCCATAAGCAATTTCACCACGTGCTTCTGCGATCGGCTTTCCCTGCTCTACGGTTAAAATCTGAGCCAGATCTTCCTGATTTTCCATCACTAGCTCAAACCATTTGCGTAAGATATTTGCTCTCTCTTTTGCTGGCTTTTGTTTCCAGCTTTGCATGGCTACTTCTGCAAACTCTATCGCGCGATTGGTTTCCCTTTCTCCACAACTAGCTACTTCTGCAATTATCTCGCCTGTAGAGGGATTTGTAATTTGAATCGTTTCATTATCATCAGATTCAACCCATTGACCATTAATATAGGCTTGGGTTTTTAACAATGACGGGTCTTGTAATTGTATCGACATATCTTTTCCTTTCCGTAACACACAATAAATTGAATAACTGATGACAAATGTGCAGTGAACCAATTCAATAAAGTTAGGACTGGCGCATCTGCACTTGACAAATCGAGTATAGTGATCAATATTTTTAGTAGCAAACGAGTTATTTTAACTTTTCCTACTAATATTTCTCATAAGGAGAACCCCTTGCTAGATAAACGAACAATGCCACTTTCGGCGCTCAGAGCTTTCGAAAGTACAGGCCACCGCTTACACATGGGGCAGGCAGGCGAAGACCTTGGCGTGACTCAAGGAGCCATCAGTCATCATATTCGTGCATTAGAAAAAGAGTTAGGCGTAAAGCTATTCACGCGTTCGAATAATCGCCTACAGCTGACTGACTCAGGAGAAAGATTACTCAAAGCTGTCACAGAAGGGTTTGATCGTATTCTGGATGGTGCGCAACATCTGGATTCTGATAGTTTATCTGGAAGACTTGTCATAGGATGCACTCAAACCGCAGGAGCTAACTGGGCTGCACCCATAATCAGCGAATTTCATCAAAGCTACCCACTGATTGATATTCATACGGTTGAGATAAAGCCACAGCAAAAAGAAATCCCCAGAGAAATCGATATTGCAATTTGTTATGGAAAACCTATCGAAGACAATCGTCTGGTGGAAGAACTAACCTCTCTCGATATTTTTCCCGTGTGCAGCCCTCGACTGGTGCACAAAAAAAACACCGTTAGTAAACCGAGACATTTAACGAACTTCCCTTTACTTCATGAAGGTTTACAAAACTGGTCTCGCTGGTTTTCCAGCATGAATATTACGCCACCAGAAAATACTAAAAACATACATTTTTTTAACACCAATCTTACACTCAGTGCAGCCCGAGACGGATATGGCATTGCGCTTTGCAATCGCCTGGAAGTTCATCAGGATTTACTCGAAGGACGACTCATACAGTTACTGGATAAAACCATCCCCGAACTCGATAGCTACTATTTACTATCGGATAAACCAGAAAAACGGTCGTTGCGCGCCAGGCTTTTTGAAGAATGGATTAAGAATATATTTAATTAGTTAACTGGCTCAGCCTGCCTTGCAAAGACACCCACTAGTGCTCAGTGTTATCTTTTATATTTTCTTGCACTTTCTTAACTACCGAGGTGAAACTTTTAATGATTGCATTATTTTTACGTTTATCATGTGTGATCAGTGAGAACTGAAGGTAATGTGAAAAGATATCTTCTCTTAATATCTTTAATGTCCCTTCATCAACCCAGCGCTGAATATAATGCTTAGGTAAAGTACCTAAATGCTTCCCTGCAAAGATAAGATGTAAACTGGCTTCTATGTTGTAAGTGTAAGAGGTTGTGAATGGGTGCATTGCCTGAGGAATATTTTTAGGCAGCCTGTAATAATCAGATACCCAGTGGGATTGAGTTAGATCATGATACTCCATCTGCTTATCATCTAAATTAAACAGGGGGTGATACTTGCTGCAGCAAATCACTTCTTGCTCGTCGAATAGCTTCACATATTGAAGCTCGGAAAGACTCTGCTCACGGATTCCAATGCCGATATCAAATCTACGATCTAGTACTGATTGCTCAAGATCTTCAGGAGAACTAATCTTGACGGTTACTTTGACATTTGGGTAGCGCTCCTGAAAAAGCCGCAAAATTGTTGCAACATCAAGATGCTTGTTTGTGATCGAATTATCTACAATACCTAGCGTCAACTCCCCAACCAGTGATCCGCTGAGGTTACCAATGTGTTGATTAAAACGCTGCATTTGCTCGAATATCTTAGTGGCTTCAACCTGAACATGCTCCCCCTCTGGGGTCATTGAGAACCCACTCCTGCCTCGGTTGCATAGTTTCATTCCCAGGCGGCTTTCAAGTTGCAACAATTGTGTACTAATGGTCGAAGGAGCAACGCCTAATCTTTGAGAAGCGAGCGCAACACCCTTGCATTCTGTGACGGTGATAAATATACGTAATAGATTAATTTCTGATGGATGTAACCGTGTAAACATATAACCCGCTTAGTCTTTAGTCAACTAACTGTAATTATAGATACTCAAATATTCTAACAATAAAAGTCTAATTCTGTGCTGGCAGTATACATCGATAATTTTCGATGTATACCAACCTAATTTTCTAATTTAAAGATCATAAATCTTTATCTATGCTTCTGTACATGTTTAGTAAAGTATTAGTTTTATAGACGAGTCACTTTTTTTAAAACTGATGTATTTTGTCATTAATAGATAACGTTTGAATAATTTTCTATGCTGAATTTTTTAAACACCGTTAAAAAATACAAAATAAATATCATGAACTAGGCTTTGAGGACACTTTTAACCTCTCTAAATCACATCAATCTCAGGAGATTTATTAAATGAAACACTGGAATAAAATCACAACAGCAATAGCATTAACGTCATGTATGGTTTTTCCTGCATTTGCCTCAGAACTCAAGGTATTTAACTGGGCTGAATATATGGGTGAAGATACGCTTGCTAATTTCACTAAAGAAACAGGCATAGAAGTCGTTTACGACACTTACGATTCTCTTGAATCTATGGAAACCAAAATACTAACGGGAGGTGCAGGCTACGATGTGGTTTTTGCCGCTGGACCAGTTGTAGAAAGATTTGTTGGGGCTAAATTACTCCAGAAATTAGATCAGGAGTCACTAACGAACAAGGGAAACCTTGACGCTTCGTTAATGAAAGTACTTGCAGGTCATGACCCGGACAATGCTCATGCTATTCCTTATATGTGGGGAACAGTAGGTATTGCTTACAACAAAGCTTTAATCGAAAAGCGAATGAAAGATGCTCCCTTGAATAGCCTGGATATTATTTTCAAGCCAGAAATCTCAGCTAAATTTGCAGACTGCGGTATCGCGATACTCGATTCCCCTGGTGAAGTTTTAAACGTAGCGTTGAACTACTTGGGACTTGATCCAACCTCTTCTAAAAAAGGAGATATCAAAAAAGCTCAAGAGCTCGTGACCTCGATTCGTCCCAATATCCGTTACTTCAACTCAGTTAAGCCTATTGACGATCTTGCTACAGGTGAGATCTGTATGGCTCTGATGTATAGCGGAGATGCAGGTATCGCCGCTGATGCCGCAAGCAATGGTGGAAAAGGCATAGAGATTAGCTACAGCATCCCTAAAGAAGGAACAATGATGTGGTTTGATTCCATGGTGATTCCTACAGATGCTGTTAACACTAAGGAAGCACACCAATTTATTGATTACATGATGCGTCCTAAGGTCATTGCAGAGATCTCGAATGGCATCTTTTATGCAAACGCCAACACTGCGTCTCTAGAATTTGTAGACAAAGACATAACCTCTGACCCTAATATTTTCCCTCCTGAAGACGTCCGTGCAAAATTATTTCCTGATGTGGCTTTAGCTAAAAAATCTACTCGTCTTCGTACTCGAGCGTGGACAAAAGTAAAAACAGGAAGATAGTTTGCAGCTTTATTTTTAGAGTTCAAAACATTCAGTTTAGGACTCTAAACACCAAGAATAGATAGAGGAAATACCGTTTTGAAAACGCCACAAAGTTATCAAGAAGATTTTATATCAATCAACAACGTAACCAAGAAATACGGTGATTACACTGCAGTTGATTCCGTTTCACTTGAGATTGGCAAGGGAGAAATCTTTTGCTTACTAGGTGGGTCGGGAAGCGGCAAATCAACACTACTACGTATGATTGCTGGATTTGAAGAAATCACTTCTGGAGATATATTAATAGACAGTGACAGTGTAAATGGGGTGCCACCGAATCACTTACCCGTGAACATGATGTTCCAATCTTATGCTTTGTTTCCACACTTAACTATTGAAGCCAATGTTGCGTATGGCCTTAAACGTGAAGGCACTGCTAAACAGGAAATCAAAACACGTGTCGCAGAGATGCTAAGTTTGGTGAAATTATCAGAATTTGCTAAGCGTAAGCCCGATCAACTATCAGGTGGCCAACGTCAACGTGTAGCGCTTGCTCGTGCATTAGTTAAACGCCCAAAAGTACTTTTGTTAGACGAACCTCTCGGTGCTTTAGATAAAAATCTTCGCGAAGAAACTCAATTTGAATTAATGAAAATTCAAAAAGAGCTAGGTATCACTTTTATTGTTGTAACCCATGATCAGGAAGAAGCGATGACCCTCGGAGATCGTATTGGTGTTATGGATAGAGGTCGAATTATACAAGTCGGTCCTCCTAGAGAATTATACGAACAACCTAATGATCTTTTCATTGCTAACTTTCTAGGTGTTCTCAATCATTTCAAAGGACGTATCGTTTCAACTTCTGATGACGGTCTTTGCGACATAAAACTCAAAGATATCGATATGCATGTCAAAGTGAGTACTGAACTACCTTTCGAAGACGACCAGCCTGTGGTTGTTACCGTACGACCTGAGAAGATGGAAATATTCTCCGATCCACAAGGTAAACCAGGAATGCAAAACCCTTTTATTGGCGTTGTGACTAGCATTGCTTATATGGGACATCTAACAGTGTATGTGGTCAAACTAGAAGCAGGTATCGAAGTAACCATAACGGAATCCAATACGCACCTCTCGGCCAAAGCAGACATCTCAGAGAATGATACCGTGCGCGTAGAATGGCCTGCTCGTTCAAGCAATATATTCACTCGCTAGGAGTAACCCATGAAACGATTTTTATCTCTATTTAGTAAAGATAGTTTAGGTAAGAAAACCATTATCGGTATTCCATATATCTGGTTCCTGATTTTCTTCCTGCTCCCTCTTTTCTATGTCCTTAAAATTAGTTTTTCAGAATCTATTATTGCCAGTCCTCCTATCGCTCCATTGTTTGAATATGACGGCGATGAACAGACTCTGATTTCTACCTTAAGGCTCTCTAACTATGGTTACCTTATTGAAGATAATTTATATCTACTTGCATACCTTAGTTCTATAAAAATCGCCTTCTTTTCAACATTGATAACTTTGCTCATTGGCTATCCAATGGCACTCGCAATTACTCGAGCTAACAAGCGCTTACAGCTAGCACTATTACTATTAGTAATGCTTCCTTTTTTCACCAGCTTATTGATTAGAGTGTATGCCTGGATTGGTATTCTCAGAACGGATGGAACAATTAACACGATACTTATGTTCATTGGTGTGATTGATGAACCCATTGTATTGCTTCAAACTGAGTTCGCGATGTATTTAGGTATTGTTTATGCATACCTACCTTTCATGATACTGCCACTTTATGCTGCTTTAGAAAAACAAGATAAAAGCTTGCTAGAAGCCGCAAGAGACTTGGGTGCAAGCCCTGCAATAGCTTTTTTAACAGTTACCTTACCTGCCTCAGTTTCAGGGATAGTAGCAGGATGCATGTTGGTATTTATCCCCGCTGTCGGTGAGTTCGTGATCCCCTCGTTACTCGGAGGCGAATCGACATTAATGATCGGACGTGTACTTTGGGATGAATTCTTTGCCAATCGTGATTGGCCTGTTGCTAGTGCTGTTGCCATTGTAATGCTAGCGATACTGATCATACCCATCATGTTATTCCAAAACCAGCAAGCTAAGTCCTCAGGAGAATAATCATGTCTAGATTTCTAAAAATATCATTATTCGCTGGATTTAGTTTTCTCTATATCCCGATATTCATTTTAATTTTTTACAGCTTCAATGCTTCAAAACGAGGCGCTGTTTGGGGTGGTTTTTCAACAGAATGGTATGGAAAATTATTACAAGATCAACAGATATTAGATGCTGCCTGGATCAGTTTTAAAGTTGCTTTTCTCAGCGCATCAGGAGCCGTAATTATTGGCACTCTAGCAGCTGTTGTATTAGTCAGAATGGGAAAATTTAGAGGACGATCAATGTTTTCCGGTTTAGTTTCAGCACCGCTTGTTATGCCTGAAGTCATTACCGGTATCTCGTTGTTACTCCTTTTCATCTCCTTTAAGGAGTTCTTAGGATGGCCACAACAAAGAGGAATAGCTACTATCGTTATTGCGCATACTACCTTCACTGCGGCATTTGTTGTTCTAGTCGTGCAATCACGTTTATATGCTCTCGATAAAAGCCTAGAAGAAGCTTCTGCAGATTTGGGAGCAACGCCTTTTGAAACTTTTTTCTATGTGACTGTGCCGATAATTGCACCCTCTTTGGCTGCGGGTTGGATGCTCGCTTTTATCCTCTCGTTCGATGATTTGGTTATAGCTAGTTTCACTTCAGGACCGGGCTCAACAACCTTGCCTATGCTGATTTACTCGAAAGTTAAAATTGCTGTATCGCCCGATGTAAATGCACTCGCAACAATCATTGTTGTATCTATCTCGCTTGTCATTGCAGCGCTGGCCATATTCGCTTTCAAAAACCAGAAGCAAGAACATTAATCTCCAACAATAAAACACTAATTTTTAGCAGGGAAATAATTATGAAATACAACCAACCTTTAGGTGGCAATGACATGCCACGTTTTGCAGGACCAGGCACAATGATGCGCCTACCTTCTCAAGATTCCGCGAAAGGGCTTGATGCTTGTTTTATAGGGGTTCCGTTAGATATTGGCGCTTCAAATAGAGCAGGCGCAAGGTTTGGCCCTAAAGGGATTCGTGCAGAATCATCGATGATTAGGCCTTATAGCATGAGGCTAGGCTACTCCCCTTTTGATTCCTTACAGGTTGCTGATATTGGCGACGTGCCAATCAATACATTCAACCTATTAAAGTCCGTAGATATTATCGAAAAGTTCTATGATGAAGTTGCGTCTCATGACACAGCTCCATTAACAATGGGAGGTGATCACACGATTGTACTTCCAATCCTTCGCGCCTTAAGCAAGAAACACGGCCCAATTGGTGTGGTGCATGTTGATGCGCATGCCGATATTAATGACACCATGTTTGGTGAAAAAATTGCACACGGCACCCCCTTCCGCCGCATGATGGAGGAAGGCATTCTTGATGCTAAACGCGTTGTACAAATAGGTTTACGAACAACGGGTTATTCCGCTGATGATTTCGATTGGTCTCGAGATCAGGGTTTTAGAGTAGTGCAAGCTGAAGATTGTTGGCATAAATCTTTAGAGCCTTTAATGGCAGAAGTACGTGATCAGATGGGCGATGGCCCTGTGTATATTTCATTCGACATAGATGGTCTTGATCCTACATTTGCACCCGGCACAGGCACTATGGAACCCGGCGGACTGACGTCGATTCAAGCCTTTGAAATCATTCGAGGATGCCATGGTATGAATATTATTGGAGGAGACCTCGTTGAAGTCGCTCCAGCTTATGATAACTCAGGCATCACAGCGATGCTTGGCGCAAACCTACTCTATGAAATGCTTTGCGCTTTGCCAGGAGCAAGTGGCAAAAAATAGTATGTAGATGTTTTAAAACATCATACCTAAAAAATGATATAGCAAATGAATGGTACCGTAATGAATTTAGACGCATTAACCCAGCGCGAGCAGCCTTTATTTTATTCAGGAGAATGGCATTCAGCCTCTTCTGATAAAACAATAAATGTGATTGATCCATCGACAGCAGAAATTTTCTCGACATTGAATTGCGCCAGTGCTGAAGATGTATCCAGCGCTGTAGAATCTGCAACCACAGCATGGAAAAGCTGGAGAGATCTGGGTGGTAAACAACGCGCTTTCTATCTAAATAAATTCGCAGAAGGGTTAACAAGTCGTAAAGATGAGTTAATGCAACTGCAGATGAAAAATAACGGAAAACCAGCGTTTGAAGCAGAAATCGACGTAGAAGATGCAATAAGTTGTTTCAAATATTACGCCACATTGGCTGAAAATCTGGATCAACAGCAAAATACCGCTGTTGAGTTACCTGATAATGACTTCTCTGCAAAGACCCGATTAGAACCAGTCGGCCCAGTGGGGTTGATCGTTCCCTGGAATTTCCCCCTTGTTACCAGTGCCTGGAAGATAGCACCCGCTTTAGCGGCGGGTTGTACGGTGGTGATGAAAAATTCAGAAGTCACACCATTAATCGAATTGGTGTATGGTGATATCGCTATTGAAGCCAATCTCCCGGCTGGGGTATTAAACCTGGTTGTCGGCGCGGCTGAGACTGGAATTGCTCTAGTGAAAGATCAACGCTTACAAAAAATATCATTTACAGGTTCGAACCAGGTAGGCGCCATGATTATGTCTGATGTGTCCACTCGCACTTTACCCGTCTCCTTAGAACTTGGCGGAAAATCACCCATAGTTATCCTCAAAGACGCCGATATAGATCTGGCTATTGAGATTGTATGCGCTGGAATTTTCTTCAACTGTGGCCAAATGTGCTCTGCAACTTCGCGCCTTATTGTGCATGAAAGTATTGCCGATCAAGTCATTAACGGCGTCGTTGAGAAATCAAAAGAGATGAATATTGGCTCACCTAATGAAGCAGATATAGAAATGGGACCTCTAACAAGCGAAGCCCAACTTAAACAGGTACAAAAATACTTTCAGATGGCTAAAGATGATCGAATCGAATGCCTAGTGGGCGGTAATGCTAAACAACAAAAGGGTTATTTCGTCGAACCTACCGTTTACAAAGATGTACCTCAAGATCACCCTATCTGGCGCGAAGAGATATTTGGCCCGGTGTTAGCGACACGAACTTTCACAACTGATGAAGAAGCCATCGCACTGAGCAATGACACTCACTACGGATTAGTAGCCACCGTTGTCAGTAAAGATGCCGAGAAAGCTGAATATTTTGCTTCTCAAATAGAGGCTGGGCATATCTGGATTAACGCACCTCAAGTCATCTATCCACAAACCACCTGGGGTGGCTTCAAACAAAGTGGCATCGGAAGAGAATTAGGCCCATGGGGGCTGAATGCCTACTTAGGCGTTAAAAATATTACGATCGCCAACTGATAAAACACCAACCTAAAAGTTAAACCAAAACACTTTCTTACTTGTTTTAAATAAACAAGAAGTACATATACGCGGAGTTTCACCATGAACAGCCAACAGAAAGCACGCCAAGCACTTTCCACTGCCAAATTTGGATCATTTTGGCTTGATGCTGAGGGAAAACCTCCTGAGTTGCCAGCCTTGACTGAAGAACTCACAACAGACCTATTAATAGTAGGCGCAGGATTTACAGGCCTGTGGGCTGCTATTCACGCCAAAGAGGCACAACCTGATAGAGATATCGTGATTATTGAAGCAGACTCTATAGCAATAGGCGCATCGGGCAGACCTGCTGCCATATTATCGACATCTGTGATGCACGGAATGGAAAATGCTCAGCGCCTTTTTCCTAATGATATGGATGTTTTAGAAGAACTAGGCAAAGAGAACCTGGATGGATTTAAAGAAGCTATCGAACGTTATAAGATCGATTGCGATCTGGAATGGGGCGGAGAATTAACCGTTGCTGTAGGCGAACAAGGTATACCTGATATCGAGTCAGAATATCAGCTTTACAAAAAGTACGGACATGACGCACACCTATTAAATAAAGATAAAATTCAAAAAGAAATTCATTCGCCATTATTCCATGGTGGACTCTGGTCTAAAAAACGATCTGGGACAGTACATCCTGCAAAATTAGCATGGGGTCTTAAACGCACAGCTCTCAATTTAGGCGTAAAGATATTCGAAAATACCCCAATGCAAAGCAACACAAAAACGCACGAAGGTATTGTTGTAACGACTCCAAATGGAACAGTCACAGCACCAAAAGTACTTTTGGCGACCAATGCGTTTAAATCATGCAATAAAAAGATACACAAACGTGTTTCTGCCATTCGTGATCGCATCGTAATGACTGAACCCCTTTCCACAGAACAGATGAAATCTATCGGCTGGGAGAATAGACAAGGTATTTATGATACCCGCACTCAACTAAATTACATGCGTTTAACTGCCGATAATCGAGTGCTATTCGGTGGCAGATTAAACTACTTCTTTAACAATAATACAGACCAGAAACTAGATAACTCGATAGACCCGTTCATTATGCTTGTGGAAAATTTCCACAAGACATTCCCATCCTTAGAGACGGTACAAATCTCGCACGCATGGAGTGGTCCAATAGCCTTAACCACAAGAATGGCAGTCCATTATCAGCGTTACCATAATGGCGACATGATATACGCAGGAGGTTATTCGGGCTTTGGGGTAACGGCAACACGATTTGGCGCCAAAGTTGGCTTAGATATCCTGGACGGCAAAGAAACCAAGGCGAGTAAACTAACCTTCGCAAATACTCTACCAAGTTACATCCCGCCTGAACCTTTCCGATGGATCGGTGCAAAAGTGACAATGTACGCTTTAGACACTGTAGATCAAAAAGGCGGGTGGAGAAAAACGTGGTTAAAAATGGTCGAAAAAATGGGCTTCCCTGTTATGCAATAATGCCTCTGCAATATGACCTTTGTGAAGGAAAGTACTCCCTGAAGAAATAACAACGGGTATAGACAGTGAAATCACGCTTTATTGATTTAAACCTACCATAAAAAAAACGCCTGTAAGTAGGGGGGTGCCTTCAAGATTAGCCAAACAGACGCTTAGTTAACTATTGCGTATATGATTTGTGAGAAACTTATTCTATGTGTCTGTTGTCGAATTTAGCCACTGCATGCATCTATATTTATTAACATAGCGTATACAGTTCATAACTAATCTATAGGTTTACACTATGAAGAAAACACTGGGTGCTTTAATACCTCGACTTGCGCTGTCTACGACTTTAGCGGCTACTCTAGCTCTATCTATCTTTGGTACCTCCAGCGCCTTTGCCGATAAAACCGTATTAGCTGGTGGCTGTTTCTGGTGTATGGAATCAGACTTTGAAAAACTAAAAGGCGTGACTGATGTTGTTTCTGGTTTTAGCGGCGGCACATCACAGAACCCAACTTATAATGGCGATCATGCAGGTCATTACGAAGTGGTTGAAATCACTTATGATCCTAAGATTGTGAGTTACAAAGAAATTTTAGATTACTACTGGGTGAATATTGATCCGTTCGATGCTCGAGGACAGTTTTGTGACAAAGGATCTGAATACCTAAGCGCTATTTTTGTTGCTAATGAAACTGAAAAGAAGATAGCTGAAGAGTCTAAAAAGAATATTCAGGCTCAGTTTGCATCACAGAATATTGTTACACCGATTTTAAACGCTTCAACGTTCTGGCCGATCAAAGGTAAAGAAAGTTACCATCAGGATTACTACAAGAAAAGCCCAGTGAAATATAAATACTACAGATACAGTTGTGGTCGAGATAAACGCCTGAAATCCATCTGGGGCGATAAAGCTACGCAATAAACTAACCTGTAT
Source organism: Cocleimonas sp. KMM 6892 (assembly GCF_035798195.1). NCBI lineage: Bacteria > Pseudomonadati > Pseudomonadota > Gammaproteobacteria > Thiotrichales > Thiotrichaceae > Cocleimonas > Cocleimonas sp. KMM 6892. The sequence continues at coordinate 314,992 of NZ_JAPFBV010000003.1, forward strand.
GGCACCCCCCTACTTTGGGGCACTTTTTTTTAAATATCTTAAAAGAGTAAAACTCCTGATATTGGAGTTTTACTCTTTAGCCTTTAGTTAACCGATCTCCAATTAACCTAGCACCAATCTACCTTTTTCTAATTAACGACAAGTCAGTGCAGCAGTAGCGCTTGCTCTTCCGGTGTAGGGTCCAATGTCTTCACTTGTTAATTCACCATTTTTAAGTGTGGTTTTGATGATTCGCTCCCAACTTGAATCGACGGTAATCATTGATGATTGATTTCCACAGCGTTGTACGCCGCCCGTAATATAAGCATTACCTATCTTGTGATTGGTTAAGCCTGATTTTTGCGCGGTTTGTTGCAGACTTCCATGACGATAGCTCCAGACTCGCAAAATTCTGGCTAAATGTGGACGATCTATATAAGCGATATCCATAGCACCATCATTATCAAAGTCAGCGATTCCAACTGGTGCCAACCAACGATGAGATTGCCCAATATAAGGCGTGCTGGCAATAACTGAAAGCGTGTTTGATGACGCTTCACGAATACCATAAACCGCTATTTGCGCACCTTTTTGTTTGTGACTGCGAATGGTTATGATTTCGTTGCGTCCATCACCATCGATATCCGCTAAGCGTGGATTTATATCTTCAAAAACTTGCGCAGTTTCTAGAGAGATTGATAACGTCTTACCATCTACTGTTTTAGCATGAAGCGCTGCCGCTTCTATTGCATCTCCCAATACGCCGTGTGCATAGCGCGTGGTCGCCTCATCATACCAGGCGGATTGAATGCCACTTTTAGCAGCATCAGATACCACTAATGACTCTGGAAAGTCCGTTTTGGGCAGAGCTTCAGCTGAATTTGTCACACTCAGAACTACTGTACTAAGTGTTAAAAGTGTGAAGGCGATAGGGTTATGCAAAATAGTGCTTTTATAAGTCATAGGTATTTTTCTTGAAAGTTGCAATGAAAATGCAATAAAAGTGCAATGAAAACTGTATTGAGAGTTCCCTTAAATTACGTTGTACCAGTGAATTAGGATGCATTCGCGAAAAGTCGTGACCAAGTCAAAATATGTTCTCGACGTATCCTCATAGCTTATAAGACCTATCTCCGCCAGCCCATAAGGCTAATATTTACAACGCCTGTTTATATAATTCCTTAAACGTTTCAACTCTCTTTTTATTCACACCAGCATCGCTGTAGCCAACTCTTGATGCCGAGCGAAAATGTATCGCTCCTTGATCAGGGTCGATTCTGACTTCAAAATCATCCACAAAACCAAATAACGATGAAGAAAAAATTGCAGCAATGTAATTATTTTTTTCGATATATACGATGCCGTCCATACTTTGAATGGTGGACACTATTGTGGACATTGTTTTAATCGTATCGATATCCTGCTGGATGATAGGTTGAATGAAATGCTCTGCATCATCCTGATATTCACTACTCACACAGTTGGGCTTTTCAGAACACTTTGATAGCTTGCCATCCACTAAACCAGGCGCTATTCCTTTTTGCGACATTTTCCCAAGCACGAAGAAAGAGGCAAGTCCTAAAATGACCAATATCGCGATGATGATGAGTGCAGTTTTCATGTTTTATTATTCCCTGTTTTTGCTTGAGAGTAGTTTTTACTTAAGAGCTGTCTTTACAGAAATTAGCCCTAACCCAGATTTTATTTAATTGTCTTTACTGTTTTTATCACTGCTTTTATCACTACTTTTATCAACGAATATAAACGTAAATGCTGCTTTCGTAATTAACAATAATGGAAACATGCCGTGTAGAAAAAGATCAAAAATATCAACACCATTGGATAACTGTCCATTCACCAGCATCTGGATTTTTTCAAACAGATGAGGTTGTGGGGTAAAAGGTGCTAGACCGAGCGTTAATGAGCCGATGATCAACACTATCCATGGTAGATTTCTAATTGTATTTATCAAACCGTTGTTCCTTAAATTGTTCCCTGATTAGCGATTTTTTTGACAATAGCGCGTATTAATCACTCAGCGCAATTGTCGCCATTTTCATTGTGCTTTCAAATGATTCCGCACCTGCAATAAACAGACCATTGTGACAGAACATCGCATCCTCAATACCCGTTACTTGTTGAAGCTCGCCATCAGACAAACCCGCCCATGTTGCAGGCAACGGCTTTCTATCTTCGAATGATCCTGGCTCAACCGGTACGGTTTGTATTCTCCATTGACCTGTCTGAGAAGGGTAAACCATATACAAGGCTCGTTCCGATAAATCGTGAACCGTTCTTTTCCATGGGGTATATTTTTCTAGCACAATAACCCGTGGGTCTTCGGCATTTTCAATCGCTTTAGCCACGATTTCTCTGGCACTAATGCCACCGTTTGCGGATGCTATAAAGCGGCTTAAGACGTGTGATGCAAACTCGACCGCTTCTTCAAAACAATCATCAAAGTGTGCATCTTCTTGCCACGTTGGGTTAAACATTGAAATCGTTTGGCTCAGACTAACACCTTCAGAAACACCAGTGACATGCCCACAATCGATCGCATCAATGGTTGAAACAAGGCCTGTATCAACTGCATGTGCGACATCTTTATTACCACCACAAATCTCTACGCCGTATTTTTGCCAGATTAAACCAAATGAAGAATAAGGAATACCGTTCTCGCGTTCGCCAGCGCCACCCCGTTGATGGTGGTCAAAACGACCAGCATCTGCATCGTATTCGCCACCAACATCAATCACGATATCTGCCTTGGCGATTTTATCTAAATCACGGGTGCGAATCAGTGTGAAGGGAGGAAAAATACTTTTTAATGCTGCAACACTAAAAACATCATCTGCATGAAAATTGCCGTTGTGTGTTGCTATCGTTTTATTTGTCATTTGTTTTTTGCCGCTACGTAGGGAAAAAGTGTTGTTAATCAAATATTAACGTTTAGAAAACATCTAACAAACAAAATTGGAGGGCAGATTCTATAGCAAGAACGTTAACAAAAATAGCTCCAGCAAATGTATAGGGTTAAGCTCATTTATCTGCTCACAATAAAGTAACCATGAAATTCTGCTATATATACTGTGTTATTACGATAAATACGCCGCTCAACCAAAAATCACTTATTTGGAAAACATCATGAAGACTCACGTGAAATCACTAATGATACTGCCCTGTTTTATGTTGCTGGTTGCCTGCGGAGGCGAAAAAGAAAGTGCCGCGGAGGATAAACCCAATGCAGTCGTAGAAAAAGCAACGGCTCCAGTTAAACCCACCAAGCCTGATGTTGCCGTTACTCCTAAGATTAACAATGCCAAATTACCTTTTGATTTACCGATTATGCCGGACGCACGCTATATCAGCGGTAGTCTGAAGTTTTCTCGTCCTACCAAGAAACGGGGTGGGGAAGCTATCGCGACCATAGCCGCGAAAGGCACACCGCTCGATGTAGTTAAATATTACGAAAAGGCGCTTGCTGATATTGGCTTCACCGCAGAGCTGGGTAAACACAATAGCGGATCTGTCGCGAAAGTAAGCGGTGTTAGCAAAACTGGCGAAAAATTCTTAATTACTAGTATGCGTGGTGGCTCGAAGACGCAAGAAGGCGAGAGCCAAACGTCGATTATCGCGACTAAACCGCTTTAACTTTTCTATAGCTCCACAACCTTTGAATGATATTACGTTTTAATTTTGTTAAAACGTAATTAGAATTTATGCTTTGCGGGGGCACTTTTTTAGGTATCTATGACTTAATAGAACACTCATGTAAAAGCTATAAACTAACGTTTAACCGTTTCTCAGCATCGATATCATCATCGATAACATCAACGTTTACATTATCCATTTCCACCAGATAAATACCGCCAGAAAGATAAATAAGTAAGCGAGCCCCGCCCAACTAAGTACTTTCATAAATGGGCTTAACGCGAGTTTACCTTTTAAATTAGAGGTTACTAACAAGCGGTAATTTAACAAGGCAAATACGGGAGTTGTAATAAATGCGAGCACCATCGCAAAATCTAACATTGTCATTAACTTCGCGGTGAAAAACAGCAATACGATCATGGCAATAGCACTAACCACTGACATCCAAATTATATGGTTTTTCCGTTGATCCAGAGGCTTCCTTTGAATCAACAAATGCGCTTCAGACAATGATCGGCAATATCCATCGATAACCGTAATGGTGCTTCCGAAAATACAAAAGAAAGCAACAACAGCAATCAGGTATCGTGACCATTCCCCTATCGTTGATGCATACATACTAACCAGTTGATGGGAAAACCCAATGCCTGAGGATTTTAAGGTTTCGCCACTTCCATTGAGTACTAACGCGCCTAGAGCCAGGAATACAATGGCAAGAAGCGCTGTGCCGATATAACCTACGTTGAAATCAAACAGTGCTTGTTTTTCTGAAACATCCTGCTCTTCTCTTTGCTTCTTTAACCACATAGAAGTGAGACTGGAAACCTCTATTGGACCCGGCATCCACCCCATCATGATTACGATAAATCCGATTGCTGAAATATCCCAGATTGATGGGGACTGGAAATCTGCTGGAGCAACAGCCCCTTTACTGAATGCGATAATAGCGGCAGACACCGTTGCAACAACCAACACCAGCATAATTACTTTAGACAGTGAACTTAACGCGGAGTAATGCCCGCCAAACAAGATTGCCAGACAAACCGTTAAAATAATCCCTGCATTCGCAGTTATCGAAAGATCAAAGGGAGAAAAGTAGCCAAATAAACTGGCACTAAACATCAATAAAGCAGCGGTACTAACAATGGAAGCAATAACCATCAGGATGGTGTATACCCAGAGATATCCACGCCCCATTATGCTGTAGCCTTCAATCAGGCTTTTACCCGTTCCCATGGTGTATTGAATACCAGCCCTAAAGAATGGATATTTGAACAGGTTTACCAATAGAATAATGATCGCCAGTTGCCAGCCATAAATTGCGCCTGCCTTAGTCGATGCGACAAGGTGTGAACCACCAACAGCAGCTGTGGCCATCATGATTCCTGGACCAAAACTATTTAATATATCTTTCAACCGGTTTGTATTGGTTGCTGGGCTGGCTGTTGTTACATTTTCCATCTTTGGCTCTACTTCGATTTATGAAAGTAGTTTACTTCTCTCAAGACAAGGATCGTGAAACTACTTTGAGAATTTCAGATTTTTCAAACAACCTTTTTCAAAGAATATTGATCTAGGCGATTCAAAATCGGGAGGCAATTATAGTAAGGGGACTCAACAACTGTAAATGCCATTTATACGATTTATTGAATTAATACAGACAAATATCAAGAAACACTTTTAGAAGTACCCAGTATTCAATACTCGCCTGGATTTAATCATTGAATACTGGCTTTGATTGCCGCTACGAGGATTAGCTTCGGGGCATCGTATCCAGCACTTCAATAATTATGCTGGCAATCAATGTCATGTCATCAAGGTCAAACGTTAACGGAATTCGTAAATCAAAGGTGTTTGATAATATCTTCAACGTCTGTGGTAATTCCGCGGTTTCCTCAATATAACGCCAGCTATCGAAACGACTCGTAAAGCCTTGAGGTTCTCCACCACCAAACCATTTTAATTCTACCCCACGTTCAGCACATTGCTGAATAAAATCAGGAATACGTTTTTCATCGATGTCTTTCACTCTGAACTGAATCGAGCTTCCTACGAAATACTCTTGCTCTGGGCGATTCGCTAATTCAATCATAGGAGATAATGCTAGCGCTTGTTCCGCGGCATAATAACGATCATTCCAGCGCTTACAGTTCTCATCCAGCGTTGGTAATTGCACGCGTAAAATTGAAGCACGAAGGTTATCCATGCGACCGCTGTAATTAGGCGTATCTAATTTAATATCTTTAAACACTGATGGATCAGGTGCGGCTAAATGACGCTCATAAAGCATATAAGAACCTGAATGCATGATGGCACGAGCCATAATTTCCGGGTCATCACTCGTGAGCAATCCACCCTCACCCGAATTCATGTGTTTATAGGTTTGCGTGCTAAAACATGCAATCTTTCCAAAAGAACCAGACTTTTTGCCGTTCCAGCTTGCACCCATGGTGTGTGCGCAGTCTTCTATGAGCATCACATTATATTTATCGCATAGGGCTGTTACTGCATCCATATCAGCTAAATGACCACGCATATGTGACATCATAAAAAAGCGACTGTTACTAGATTGCATAACCTCTTCAAGGTGCTTCAGATCAACACAGTAGTTTTCATCAATCTCGGCTAATACGACTTTGCCACCAGCATTATCAATAGCACCCGGAACAGGCGCTAATGTAAATGCATTGGTAATAACAGGCTCACCCGGCTGCATTCCGGCAGCTTTTAGAGCAATGTGTAAAGCATAACCACCTGAAGCACATGCCAAACAATATTTAGACCCTTGATATTGAGCATATTCCTGCTCTAGCAATGCTGCCTCTGAGATCTCACCTTCAATCACATTATAACGATGCAATCGACCACCTCTTAGTATTTCTACTGCACGCTCTATGCCTGCCTCAGGGATAGTTTCTTGTTGTGTAAATGATTTAGTGAAGGTCTTATTCATAATATTTCTTTCGTAACATTTTTGATAATGAGTATCTAAAGCTTTTAGCCGAGTATTACTCAAAATATAGCCTAGTTGTTAATATTTCGTAAACTTAATCAATCTATCGAACAATACATTGATGTGTTTATCAATTTCACTTTGAATAAAGTAGATGAGAATGGTGCAAAAACAGAAAAGTAATTGATTTATGGCGGATTGATAGCGATAAGAAAGGGTTTTAACAGTAGGTAAATTTAGCGAAGCCACCCCCCTACTTATGGGCACTTTTTTTGATAAGGATAGTTAAACTATTAAAAAGCAGGACTTGCTTGAATTTAGCTTAGGGTCATCATTAATAAAGACATCTTAGTCTTTGGAGATAATCTGAAATTATCCCAAAGACCAAGAGTGTATTTACATAATCATTTTTGCATTAAACGAATAAAGACTTAGTAACGGTAAGGAACGCCCGCTTTTGCCATGACTTCGTTGTACTTTTTGAATGCTTTAACCACTTCAGCAGCACGTTTGTTTTTAGAGGCTATTTCATCCCAGAAACCATCTGCGTCAGCTACAACTGTATCCCACTCTTCTTTAGGGATGGTAGTAAGTTCCATTTTATCACCATTCACACGAAGATCAGCTTCTCCACCCCAGTACCAAACCTGACGGTAGTAATGCGATTGATCCATGGTAATTTTGAATAGCTCTTGTAAATGCGGTGGCACTTTTTCCCAACTCTTAGAATTTGCGAAGTATGAACCACACCATGCGCCAGTTACGTTATTGGTCAATGCATAATTACAGATATCTGCCCAGCCAACTTCATAAGCCTCAGTAAATCCACACCACGCAACACCGTCTAACTCACCCGTTTGTAGCGCAACTTCAACATCTTCCCAAGGCACAGTAACCGGTATTAAGCCGTAACGCGCCAAGAATCTTCCAGCAGTAGGTACACCGAATACTTTCTTTCCTTTGAGATCTTTCAATGAACGAATTGGGTCTTTAGTGAAGATATGACATGGATCCCAAGCACCTGCACCTAACCATTCAACACCTTCGATTTCATCATAGGATGCTTGCCAAATTTCATTTAATCCATAACGTTCGAATAATACGGGAAGATCAAGACTGTAACGCGTTGAAAACGGGAAATATCCACCGAAATCAGCCACATCTGCTGGGGATGCCATGGTCGCATCATCCGATTGAACCGCATCTAATGTGCCTTTTTGTAGTGCACGAAAGAGCTCATTGGTTGGCACTAACTGATCAGCGTAAAACAGTTCTATCTCCATCTCTCCATTCGCAGCTTTGTTAAATGCTTCGATTTGAGGCTTAATTACATGCGCACCAAGTGGAGCACCTGAATAAGTTTGGAGACGCCACTTTATGGGTTTCGCGGCTTTAATTATCGCCGGCGCTGCTACTGTCGCCGCAGCAGCGCCTATACCTGCTGCTTTTATGAATGAACGTCTGCTTGTCATCGTATTTTCCTCTGGTGTTGTGAATTAAATAAACAATAAAATAGGTAAACCTTACCTCCGTGTTATCCCTTCAAATATTGAAGGGCTGTAATTAATTTCCGTTTCTTTCGCTAAACCTTATTTGCCATACACATAGTTAGGTAACCACATGGCAATATTAGGGAAGATCATGATCAACGCTAAAGCGAGTGTCATGACTAACACGAACGGAATAATTGATGCATAAATATCGGGCATGGTAATTTCTTTGGGTGCCATGGCCCGCATTAAGAATAAGTTGTAACCAAATGGTGGGGTCATATACGCGATTTGAGTAGTAATGGTATACAGAACCCCGTACCAGATGAGATCGAACCCAAGGCCATGTACTAATGGTACATAAAGTGGCGCAACGATGACTAACATTGCCGTATCGTCTAAAAATGTTCCCATCAAGATAAATGACAATTGCATAAGGATTAAAATCGTCCAGGGGCTTAAACCAAGTTCCTCGGTGAATAAACCTTCAATCGCTTTTACTGCACCTAATCCATCAAATACAGCGCCAAAACCCAGGGCTGCAAGAACGATCCACATAAACATACAAGAAATAGCTAACGTGTTTCTAACGGAGTTTTCAAACACTTTACGCGTCATTCGGCCTTTTAAAACAGCGGCCAAAAATGCAGTGGTCGCACCAATCGCAGAACTTTCTACCAGGCTGGTCCAGCCTTTTACAAAGGGAATCATCATGGTGAAGAAAATAACTAATGGCAAAATACCCGCTAGTAGCAACTTACGCTTTTCCGCCTTGGTGTATTTCTCCATTTCTTCTTTGGGTAAAGCTGGGCCAAGTTCAGGCTGCATACGACAGCGTATATAAATATAAATTACAAACATGGTTGCCATCATTAAACCGGGCACTACACCAGCCAACCATAATTGACCAACCGGTTGACGAGCAATCATCGCGTATAAAACTAAAACGACCGATGGAGGCACCAGTATTCCCAATGAGGATCCAGCTTGCACCACTCCCGTGACCATGCGTTTATCGTAGCCTCGCCTTAGAAGTTCGGGCAAGGCGATGGTTGCTCCTATTGCCATGCCTGCAACTGATAAACCATTCATGGCTGATATCAATACCATCAAACCTATGGTTCCTATTGCAAGGCCACCATTGATTGGCCCCATCCACACATGGAACATTTTATATAAGTCTTCTGCTATCTTACTTTCGGAGAGGATATAACCCATGAATATAAAAAGGGGTAAGGTCAACATCGGATACCATTTCATCACTTTCATGGCTGCGGCAAAAGGGATATCAGAACCACCTGTACCCCACAAAGTGATTGCTGCTATAGCTGCAACACCTCCAATTGCACCAAATACACGCTGTCCTGTAAACAACATGAACATCATGGTGGCAAACATAAAAAAGGCGATTAATTCATACGACATTGATTGGCGCTCCACGAAGTTTGGCAATGTCTTTGAGCAATTCAGAAATAGCTTGAAGTAACATTAAAAAGATTCCAGTACACATGATGACTTTGATAGGCCACATAAGAGGGCGCCAGAGGCTAGGACTAAGTTCTTGATATTTGATAGCGTAGAGGGTCGAATCAATTCCTCCATATAACAGCACACCAAGATAAAAAATAAGTAGAAGTACGGTGAAACTATCTGTCCACGCTCTGCGTCGGTCTGACCATTTGGAATAGAATAAGTCCATCCTGACATTTGACCCAAGCTGTATAGAATAAGCCCCACCCAGCAAGTAATAGCCAACAAGTACAAATTGCGCGACTTCCAAGGTCCAAAATGCAGGGATGGTGAATGCGGCTTTCGAGATACTCGACCACATCAAAATACCTATCATAAGAAATATTCCATACATCACAATACGCCCAACCCGATAGTTGAACTTATCTACGTACTTAACAAAAAGTATGGCAATAGTTGGCATTTTTATAGACTCTGGTTAAATATTGGGCGAATAAAACTCTACTTATTGTTTCTTCAAATGGAATGATTTGGGTCGAGTTAAATTGTGATACCCAATAACGGATAGACCACCACCTCTCCCTGTATCTTTGCAACCTGTCCAACACAACTCAGGGTCTACAAAATCACAGCGATTCATATACACAGTGCCCGTTTCAATCTGTGAGCCTATCTCATACGCTTTATCCGCATCTTTAGTCCAGATGGAAGCGGTTAAACCAAACTCGCTATCGTTCATTAAAGCAATAGCTTCAGCATCATCTTTGACCGACATGATTCCAACGACGGGACCGAATGATTCTTCGCGCATCACTCTCATATCATGATTAACATTGATTAAAATTGTAGGGCTCAGATAAGCACCACCATCATCTTCAGCAAACACATCAACACAACGCCTTGCGCCCTGCTCTATCGCCTCATCAATCTGCGCACGCACTTCATTAGCAAAACGTACTGTCGCCATTGGGCCAATCGTTGTTTCTGGGTCTAAAGGGTTGCCTAATTTATAGCCTTTAACGATAGCTGTGGCTTTCTCTATAAACGCATCAAATAAACTCTCATGAACGTAGATGCGTTCAATGCCACAACAACATTGGCCTGCGTTATACATGGCACCATCAATTAAGGTATCGACTGCCGCATCCAGGTCTGCATCTTCCCGAACATAGCCGGGATCTTTACCGCCTAATTCTGTACCGACACCTGTAAAAGTTCCGGCTGCTGCAATTTCCATCGCCTTGCCACCACCTACGGAGCCGGTGAAGTTAACAAAATCAAAAGCACTAGAACTAATCAGCTCCCCTGTTGTTTCATGACTGAGTAAGACATTTTGAAAAACATCTTTCGGAATTCCCGCTTCATGAAACGCTTTTTCTATACGCTCACCCACTAACAAAGTCTGCTCAGAATGTTTTAACAAAACAGAGTTGCCAGCTATGAGTGCAGGAACCACTGTGTTTACTGCCGACATATAGGGATAATTCCATGGTGCGATTACCAGCACTACACCTAGAGGAATACGGTCAATCCTTCTCACAAAGGCATCGCTATCTTCAACAATAATTGGAGCTAATGCTTTTTCGGCAAGGCCGGCCATGGTATCTGCGCGAAATTGGAAACCCGAATATTCACCACCATATCGAATGGGACGTCCCATTTGATGGGCTAATTCGATGGTTGTTTCTTCCTGAATTTCACCTAATTTTAAAACACCCAGATTGACCAATTCAGATCTTTCTTTAATAGACTTTTTTGCCCATTCAACCTGCGCCACTTTGGCTCGACTCGCCGCTTCATGAGCTTCAGTGCTCGTAAAGGTTTCACGCTCTGCATATAAACTTCCATCAATGGGAGATATGCATTTTAATATCTTAGTGTTAGTCATTATTTTTATACTCTCTCAAAGCCACGTTTAACTTCCCAGTCAGTGACAACTTTTTCAAATTCTTCTATTTCTACTTCGCCACATCTTACGTAATGTTTAACGACTTCCTCACCAAAGGCTTCTTTAAGCATATTCGATGCCCTCAAGGTCTCTATGGCTTTATATAAATTGCTTGGGATTGACTCAGCTTCTGAATCCTTATAAACATTGCCAGTGAATTCTGGTGGAAGTTTCATCTTTTCTTCAATGCCTTTTATACCCGCAGCTAACATTGCTGATTGCGCTAAATATGGATTCATATCCGACCCGGGCACTCTACACTCAACTCTAATTGCTGAACTTCCTGCCCCACACAATCTGAAGGCTGCTGTTCGGTTATCTACAGACCAAACAATTTTAGTAGGAGCAAAGCTACCTTTGGCAAACCGTTTATAGCTATTTACATAAGGCGCCATAAAATAAGTGTAATCCGTTGCGTAGGCTATCAAACCTGCCATGTAACTATCCATAATTTCGGATTTACCTAATTCGCATTTTTCATCAAAGAAAATCGAGTTTCCATCCTTCCACAAAGATTGATGTACATGTGACGAACTACCAATACGGGTATGATCCCATTTTGGTAAAAAGGTCACTGCATGCCCTTGCTGCCAGGCAATTTCTTTAGTCGCATGTTTTGCGATGATATGGTGATCAGCGCACGCGAGGGCTTCATCATATTTTATATTTAATTCTTCCTGACCCGCTTCAGCTTCACCTTTTGACCCTTCTACCGGAATACCCATTGCGTATAAATGGTTTCTCAGCGGGCGCATGACGCCTTCTTCTTTGGTGGTTTGAAAGATATGGTAATCTTCGTTATAAGCACCAATAGGCGTCATTTGCTTATAGTTGCTATTCGCTAGTTCTTCAAAGCTTTCTTTGAATAAAAAGAACTCTAATTCTGTTGCCATATATGCCGTATAACCAAGACTTGATAATTTTGCTATTTGACCTTTAAGCATTTCTCTTGGTGAGTGAGGCACTGGTTTATGGGTACTATGATCAATCACATCACACAAAACCATTGCAGTCCCTTCAAGCCATGGCACATAACGTAAAGTAGATAAGTCAGGCTTCATGACATAATCCCCATAGCCTGCTTCCCAACTTGTAGAGGCATAACCATCAGGAGTTTCCATTTCTAAATCTGTTGCCAGCAGATAAGTACAACAGTGAGTTTCCTGGTAGGCACTCTCAACAAAACTTTGAGCATGGAATCTTTTTCCCATCAGGCGTCCTTGCATATCAACAAGGCAAACCAGAACAGTATCGATACTTCCATCATTTACGTCAGACTTTAAAGTCTCAAAGGTAAGTTGTTTGGTTTCAGTCATTTTTATCTTTTCACCTTTTGTATAATAGCCCTAAAAATTAGCGCTAGACGTCTATGCATTTGCTAAAGCTTCGTAAATGGAAGTGCTTAAATCTACAGCAATAGCGTTAATATCTGATGAATTGGAAAGCAAATCATTCTTGATTTCTATCATCACATTCATGAAGTTTTTATCTTGAGCATGTTTATTTATTGTATGCATGACATTGTCACTAACATCATAAGGAGCGTTAAATTCTGCCTTTAATTGAGTTCTATTCTTCACTTCTCGCATCATCAACTTCGCTAGGCGATCATCTTTATCATGTAGTATTCCTAACTCTACAGAACGCTCCTCACCAAAAAAAACCGGTGTGAAACTATGTAATGTGATGATTGCTGGAGAAGCATGCTGCGCTGAAAGTGACAAGCGATCAGGATTGTAAATTGTCTTATTTATCAACTTATGAAAGGGTTCATAAACATGCTTAACCCGATCATCTATTTCGGCTTCACTTAAGTTTTTATTACCGGGAACGTCAATAACTTCGCTTTTACTAGGTATACCAATGCCTGACTCAGGTGCTCTATTACAATCATAAACAAGTCTTGATACATTCGCTGCTATCAAAGGCGCATCAAGCAGTTCACTAACTTCACAGGCCATTTCATAAGCACCAATATCCCATGCTGCATGTGACACCAAACCCTCTTGATTTAAACCCAGGTCATTTAAAAACGGTGGGATAAAATTAGAAGCATGCTCACAGATCAAAACGATCGGAGCTTTGCCATCAGGGTTAATTAATTTAGCCGCTTCAACGCCTTGATCAGCAAATAAATTAATCGATGTATTATGATTTTCCATTATGTACAATTCTGTACATTTATTTTAACACTGTCAATATTATTTCTGATAAAGTCTCTTCCATAAGAAATATACACATTCTTTGAGGAAGGTATTTATGAAATCAGGCACAGGTATTGTTAAAGACATTTTGAGTGATTGCATGGATGAATTAACGCATTCAGAACGTCAAGTAGCCAGTATTTTACTCACTGATTACCCAGTAGCTGGAATGCAATCAATTACTTCCTTGGCATCAATAGCCAAAGTTTCCACACCTACGGTAGTAAGACTGGCGAAAAAACTGGGGTTTGATGGTTTTTCTAAAATGCAGGAGGCACTGAGAGAGGAAGTAGCGGCACAAATAAAAAAACCTGTTTCAAAGCATGATTCGTGGATTACTGAATCTTCAAATAAGCATATTTCACATCAATTTGCAGATGCTGTTGCCGCTAATTTACGCCATACATTAGATCGATTAGACCAAAATGCATTTGATTCCGTTGCAGAGATTTTAGGAGATTCCTCAAGAAGAATATTTTTAGTCGGAGGTAGAATAACGCGTTCGAACGCAGATTATTTTTATAATCATTTACAGATAATTAGACCTAAAGTTACGCTGTTAAGCGAGTCATCTAATGTTTGGCCACAATATATTCTAGATATGGACGAGAGTTCCATACTGATTATTTTCGACATAAGACGATACGAAAAAGACCTGCAAAAACTTGCTCATTTAGTCAAAGAGAGAGGATGTACGATAATTTTATTTACTGATCAATGGGGCTCACCTATCGAGAAACATGCTGAATATTGTTTCAAGTCCCTCGTTGAAGTGCCATCCAGTTTAGATTCGACGATAGCTATTACCTTCATCGTCGAATCGTTATTGGCGCAGATTCAAAACCAAAGCTGGGATAGCAGTCGTGATCGTATTGAAAGTCTAGAAGCAATGTTTGGTGTCACTAAACTGTTTAGAAATTTAAAGTAAATTTTCAAGAGAAAAGATAATGAAGTCATTTGATTACATAATTGTTGGCGCCGGAGCATCGGGATGCGTAGTAGCCAATCGTTTGAGTGCTAATCCTAACGTTACAGTCTGTTTAATAGAAGCAGGCGGTAGCAATAAACAACCTTGGGTATCAATTCCTGCCGGCGTTTTTATTAGCTATAACAATAAAAACCATGACTTTAAGTACGAAGGCGCACCACAAAAACACCTGAATAATCGTGTGATTACAGTCAATCGTGGCAAAGGTTTGGGTGGCTCAACCTCGATAAACAATATGGTTTATATTCGAGGGAATCGCAAAGACTATGACACCTGGGAGCAACTTGGCTGCGAAGGTTGGTCTTATGATGATGTTCTTCCTGTTTTTAAAAAACTGGAAAAGAATGAAGTCGGTCAAAGCCCTGAGTTTCATGGTTTTGACGGTGAAGTTACTATTGTCAAACCGCAAGATACCAACAAAGTAGGACAACTATTTGTATCTGCAGGAGAGCACATTGGGCTTCCTGAAAATACTGACTTTAACGGGAAAACTCAATTAGGCTTAGGCACGTTCAATTTAAAGCAAAAAAATGGCGAGCGAGTCAGCAGTTACACCGCATTTGTAAAACCAGTACTTGATTCTCGATCAAACCTAACGGTTATGACAAACACGGAAGTTTTATCTTTAAATATTGAGGGTGACAACGTCACCAGTATCAATATCGAACAAAATGGTGAAGCAAAAGTTCTTCAATGCAATAAAGAAGTAATCTTGAGTTCAGGCGTTATTTCATCTCCACGTATACTAATGGCATCAGGTATAGGAAATGCCGATGAATTAAAAGAATTAGGTATTGAATGTAAAAAAGATTTGAAAGGAGTTGGGGAAAACCTTCAAGATCATATAGATAGCATGGTGACTGTTCGCTCAAACAGCGCCAGTTCAATAGGTGTTTCATTAAGAACTTTACTACCACATGTAATTCCAGCGCCCTTTAAATACATATTAAAACGCATGGGTTGGTGGACAACGAATTACACGGAGGTAGGAGGATTTGCCAAAACCAAGTTCGCCGAGCAAGCCAATGATGACCCTGACATACAATTTCACTTTACCCCCCTGTACAGAAGTCACCGAGGCAAAAGTTTTGAATTTGGCCATGGTTATTCCATCTTCACTTGTGTATTGAGACCGCAAAGCAAAGGTACCGTGAAATTAGCCAATGATGGTACTCATCGCAACGTCATTATCGACTACAACTTTTTTGCTAAAGAACAGGACCAGAAAGTGCTCATAGAAGGAGTCAAAAAAGCGCGTGAGGTTCTTGCGTCACCTGTATTTGATGAAATACGCGGCAAAGAAATGGCACCAGGAAAAGACGTACAAACCGATGAAGAAATTTTAGAATATCTTAAGCAAACTACCACCACGGTTTATCATCCTGTCGGTACTTGTAAAATGGGAATTGACGAGCTGGCAGTTGTTGACCCAAAGACCTTAAAAGTCATCGGGATGAACAATTTACGCGTGATTGATGCCTCGATAATGCCTAAATTAATTAGTGGCAATACATCAGCACCATCAATGATGATAGGTGAGATGGGCTCAATGATGATATTGAGAGATACAAAGTAAACACTGTTTTTATAATTTAATGTTACTTGGATAATGTGAGTCTCATATAGACTCACATTTTAATATCAGCATCTAATGTTAAAAATATTTAGCAGAATCCCCTACAGAAACTGCTAAATAAAATCCCTTTAAGGGGAGAGAAATCAACAACTAAGATTTATTGCATTTGACCTAAACAGACATACTTCATCTCTAAATAGTCGTCAGCTCCGTATTTTGATCCTTCACGACCAAGACCTGATTGTTTTATACCTCCGAAAGGAGCTACTTCAGTAGAAATTAATCCAGAGTTAACGCCGACCATTCCATATTCCAAAGCTTCTACAACTCGCCATACTTTTTTCAAGTCGTTAGCATAGAAATAAGATGCCAAACCATATTCTGTGTCATTCGCTTGCTCAATCACATCTTCAACTGTCTCAAAGCTAAATAATGGAGCAACTGGGCCAAATGTTTCTTCTTTGGCGATAAGCATCGTTTTATTGACGTTTGTTAGAATAGTGGGATTAAAATATGCACCTTCACCTTTTGGTCGATCTCCACCAATTAAAACCTTTGCACCTTGATTCACCGCATCATCAATATGCTGTTGAACTTTAGTTAATGCAGATTCATCAATTAGAGGTCCAGTTGTAACCCCTTCAGAGAAGCCATCGCCAACTTTTAATTCCGCCACTTTTTTAGCGAGTTTTTCAGCAAACTCTTCATAAACACCAGATTGAACATATAAACGGTTTGCA
Organism: Cocleimonas sp. KMM 6892; assembly: GCF_035798195.1. Lineage (NCBI taxonomy): Bacteria > Pseudomonadati > Pseudomonadota > Gammaproteobacteria > Thiotrichales > Thiotrichaceae > Cocleimonas > Cocleimonas sp. KMM 6892. Next base: position 331,991 of record NZ_JAPFBV010000003.1, read on the forward strand.
CATACGCAGGTTTGCCCAGCGTTTCTATATTTAGAAATCATTGCGCCATCAACGGCAGCATCTATATCAGCATCATCAAAGACAATAAAAGGTGCATTACCTCCTAACTCTAAGCTTACTTTTTTAATCTGGTCTGAGCATTGACGCATTAGTATTCGCCCTACTTCGGTCGAACCGGTAAACGTTAATTTCCGTACAGTGTCATTTTCACAAAACTCTTTTCCGATTTCTGCGCTTTGAGTACTGGTGATAACATTTAAAACACCCGCTGGTAATCCAGCACGGTCGGCTAATTCAGCCAAAGCAAGAGCAGACAGTGGTGTTTCAGCAGCCGGTTTACTTACCACAGCACAACCAACTGCCAGAGCAGGAGCAATCTTTCGCGCAATCATTGCATTAGGAAAGTTCCAAGGTGTAATTGCCGCAACAACCCCAATTGGCTGTTTCATTACAATAATCCTGATATCTTGTTGATGACCAGGGATTGTATCGCCGTATATTCGTTTGGCTTCTTCACTAAACCACTCAACAAATGAAGCTCCGTATAAGATTTCACCTCTTGCTTCAGCGTGGGGCTTTCCCATCTCCATCGTTAAAATCGTTGCTAGATCATCAGCATTGGCAACTATTAGATCAAATAGCTTACGCAAAACTAACGCACGCTCTTTTCCTGTTTTAACAGCCCATGCGCGTTGTGCGCTTTCTGCTACTTGAATAGCATTCTGCGTTGCTTCACGATCTAACTCAGGTAATGTTGCAATAACCTCCATAGTAGATGGATTTGTTACATCAAATGTTTTATCTGAATAAACCCAATCTCCGTTGATATAGGCTGCGGGTTTTAACAGATCTTTATCTGTTAGCTTGTTCATCAATTGTTCTGAAATCATCTAAATTCTTCTCTTTGAATAATAAAAAGTAACTATCAACCGGCGCTATAGTGCTTTTTTATAAATATCTTTGGCATCTTGTAGTAATACTTCACGTGGATTATTTACCAATAGGCGTTGTTGCTTTAATGCATCCTCAGCCAATCTATCAATATCACTCTCACTGATACCTACTTCTTTTAACGTAGTTTCAAGACCCAGGTCTTTAATCAAATCCTGTATTCCTTGAATGAGTTCTGAAGTAATTGCTTCAGCTGATTGACTCAAATCGATACCAGGAAATATGTAAGGTGCTAACTCAGCATACTTATCGGCACATTCAGGGATATTAAATTCCATGACTTGGCAGAGAACTAGTGCATTTGATAAACCGTGAGGAACATGAAACAAGCTACCGATTGGGTAAGCCAGGGCATGTACAGCAGCCACTGGAGAATTAGCAAATGCTTGGCCAGCTAACATAGATCCAATCATCATGTTTGATCGTGCATCTAAATTTGTACCGTTGAAAACAGCTTCTTTGATATTCGAAGATAGTAATGCAAGCGCTTTAGTAGCAAATATCTTTGAGATAGGGTTATTGTTCACACTCATAGAGATATAAGCTTCAATAGCATGAACCATTGCATCGATGCCAGTTGCTGCTGTGATATGAGATGGCAGACCTATAGTGAGCTCAGCATCTAATAGTGCTAAGTCAGGCAATATAATGGGAGAAACCACCCCTTTCTTTTCATCTACACCTGTAGTTACTATCGACACTGCAGTTACTTCTGAGCCTGTACCTGCAGTAGTCGGCACTAGCACTAGTGGCAACCTTGATCCTTTAGCCTGATTGACACCGTAGATACTAGATATTTCTTCTTCAGAACATGCCAATAGCGCAATCAATTTAGCAACATCCATTGAACTACCACCACCAAAACCTATCACTACTGAGACATTATTTGATTTAGCAGTATCAACAGCATTCAAGACTGTTTCTTCTTTCGGGTCAGCTTCCACTTGATCAAAAAGAATGGTCTTAAAGCCGGCTTTATCAAGGCTTTCTAATGCTGTAGAAGCTAAGCCAAGTGCCATTATTCCCGGATCAGTTACAAACATAATAACTGCATCTTTTTCAACCGAGGACATCTTGCCAACTAACTCTCCAATCTTATTAGAGCTTCCTAGCTCATTATGAATTGAAGGTGTTGTATTAAAAGTAAAACTATTCATTGATATTCTCCATCTGATTTATTGAGCCACGTTCAATTACATACACTTTATCGACGACTTCTTTAGAATGTGTGTAATCAGATTCTGAGATCAACACAGACAAATTTTCATCTTTAAGGCTCGATATCACTTCCATTAAGTGTTGCGCCAACGCTGGAGCAACTCCTTCAAAAGGCTCATCTAATAAAAGTAGATCTGTTCCTACGACCAATGCTCTCGCTAGCGCCACTAACTTTTGCTGACCTCCACTTAATGTAAGTGCCTTGCGATCAGCAAAGCGCCCAATCTCAGGCATGAGATCATAGACCCACTTTAGTCTTGATAAGTCCGCAGTCTTTTTTGAAGCCCACAATGGCACTAAAATATTTTCTTCTACTGTAAAATGTGGAACCAGTCGTCTATCTTCCGGCAAGTAACCGATACCTAATCCAGCTCTTGCATGTGCTTTTTCAGCGTGTAATTTTCTACCTTTGAAGATTAATTCGCCTGACTCTCTATCAATTAACCCCATAATGGCTCGCATCAAAGTCGTCTTACCGGCACCATTACGTCCAATTAAACCAACGGTTTCACCTTCTGCGATCGATAGAGCAACGCCATCGAGAATCGGTACTTTTTGAATTGATAAACTTAAATCATTAACGGTAAGCATTAGGCAATCCCTCCCTGTTGTTCCGTTTCAGCTTGTCGATGGAATTCTTTTCCGATAACAAATTCACGTACTTTTTCGTTTTCAAGCACATCTGCAGCATCACCATCTGCGAGGACTGTGCCTTCATAAAAAGCGATTACTCTTGGCGCAAACTTCTCAATGATTTCCATATCATGTTCAATAAACAATACTGCTGTTTTCGTACTTTTAAGTGCACTGATTAGAACATCCATAATTTGCATTTTTTCGTCGGCACTAACACCACTGGTTGGCTCATCCAAAAATAACAACTCAGGGTCGCCCACGGTTGCCATAGCAATATCAATCAATTTACGTATACCTTGCGCAAGAACTCCTACCTCGCTTTCTGCATATTGATCAATCTGGAATCTGCGCAGAATACCCATTGCCTCATCAAAAATTTCTTTATTGATAGTCGGTTTCAACATTGAAGGTTTTACTTCTCTAGCCACTGTTAACGCAATAATAATGTTATCGATAACAGTCAATTCCATGAACAATTGCGGTATTTGAAAAGATCTGCAAATACCTAAGCGTGTAATATCACGCGTCTTTTTCCCCGTAATACTTTCACCGTGAAAAAGGATTTGTCCTGAGCTTGGTTCCAGATACCCCGTAACCATATTGACAAAGGTCGTTTTACCCGCACCATTTGAGCCAATCACACCCAATACTTCTCCAGCACCAATTTTAATATTGATATTAGATGCGGCAACCACAGCACCAAAGGTTCGCTTTAAATCTATCGTTTCAAGAATAGTATTCATTTTTGAGTCGTCTCCTCTGCTGATGCCTTCTTTCGTTGTATCAAAGACCAAAGACCTTTTGGTAAAAAGATAATGGTTAACAACATGATGACTCCTAAAATCATCTGCCAGGTATTGGGAGATGCTTCGACCGCATATACTCGAACAATTTCAAGAATAAAAGTGCCGAACAATGGAGCTACGATATTACCTACACCACTTAGAATTGAAATGAATACAAATTGTCCAGACGTCGTCCAATTTGTCATTTCCGGATCAACGTGACCCAAAGCTAAAGCCCATAAAACACCGCCAAGACCAGATACCGTGGCAGCAATCATGTATTTGATATGAACTGCTCTATGTGCTGATGTACCTAGATACTCAAGACGAATTTCATTTTCTCTGAGTGCTTCACCAATAAAACCCATTGGACTTCTTAAATAGCGATTCAATAACGCCGCACAAAGTAGCGCTGGAATACAAGTAGCAATATATAAAGCATGCTTAGCAGTATCCCCTTCAGGTGCCCAACCCAAATAGGTAGGACTTGGTATATTGAAACCATCTGTACTACCTAAGACTTCCAACTTACTAAGTAGTCCGTAAAGAATCATGGATAATGCTAGCGATAGCATTGCAAAAAATATTTCCCTATATCGACGCAATAAAAACCCTGCGATAAAAGCCATAAATAAACTCACAAGCATGCCGATAATTAACAATATGAAAATATCTGAAACACCCATGAATTTCCCAGCCATTCCCGCTGCGTAACCACCGATACAAAAATACAGGCCTTGACCAAAGCTAACCAGACCAGCACGCATTTGAATCATTACAGCCAAGGCAACAAGGCCAGTACCTAGTGATACTTGAATATAATTAACGACCCATTCAGGTAAAACGAAACCTAATAAAATTAAAATAGGTATTCCTGCAAGTAACAGCTTCTCTGTTCTATCTAAATTCATCATTAAATCTTCCTCCCTTGAGCCAAGGAAAATAAACCGTAAGGTTTTATTGCCAGTACAGCTGCCATAACTAGATATATAGAAAAGAGTTCTGCTGGTGGATATAGATGTACCGATACTGCTCGAGCAAAACCAACAAATATCGCACCGATAATGGCTCCGCCAATACTACCCATACCGCCAATCACGATAACGGCGAACGCCATTACAATAACTTCAGCACCGATACCTGGAACCACAGAAATCTGCGGAGCAGTTACAGCACCGCCTAATGCACCCAGAGTTGTTCCTATAACGAATGTTGCTGAGAAGAATAAAGTAACGTTAATACCTAAAGCACTACTAACCTCTCTATCTTCAATAACCACCAATAACAACTTGCCTGTTGTTGTTCTATTTAATCCCCACCAAAGGACAGCCCCGCATAAGACAGCCAATCCAATCAATGCAAATTTGTATACTGTGTATGGGATACCAAAAATTTCGATATTCCCTAAATAATATGCCGGCTGATACGCCACCAGTGATTCAGTTCCCCAGATCAACTTTGTTGCATCTTCCAAAATTAAGAAAATGGCATAAGTCACTAAGACCATGAGAACTTCATCTCGGCCATACATAAACCGTAAGATTCCTCTTTCGATTATCAGCCCCGCGACTAATCCGACCACTATCGCCATTAATGGAATCAACAGGTAAGTGAATGCTACGGACGACCCTGTTTGCATATACAGGCCAATTGCCCATGCAGAAGAATAAGCACCTAACGCATAAAACCCTCCATGCGCGATATTTAAAATTCGCATCACACCGTAGATCAGGGTTAATCCTACTGAAGACAGGAATAACCATGCGGCGAAGCCTAACCCATCTATTAATATTGCTACTGCAGTTAACATATAGCCTCCTCAAATTTAGGAAAAATCTGGAGGAGATTTATCAAAACCTCCAGATTAAAATCTAGTGAGATCGCCTCATGGCAAACTCACTAGCTATTGGAAGTTATGCTATTTACAAACAGCACCTTTGAACCCTGATTCAATCCATTCCAGACTTTTCATACCTTCTGGAGGATTAACACATGCCGCGTTATAACGCTTAATATTAACTAATGTGCCTTTACCGGATGCTTTATCAAACTTATAGGTACCAAACGCTGTTCCCTGTGTTGCCTGATGGCCTCCTGCGAGATTCATAGAAATTTTTCCGCTAGGAACTTCAAACTCCAAGCCTTTAAACGCTTCAATTGTAGCTGCTTGATCTGTTGAATTTGCTTTATCAGCAGCAGACTTAACACCCAAGATAGCTTGAGCCATGTGATAAGAAGGGTAAGTAGGAAGTGACTTAAAACGATCTACGTATGCTTTTACAAACCAATCATTTAATGCGCTATCTTCCGCTAAAGGACCATTCGGGCCACGTGCTCCAATAATGGTGCCATCAGGTATTTGTGAACCTAAACGTTCTATACCGGTTTCGCCACCTGTTAAAACCACTTTGCTTCGTGAAAACAACTGACGTCCGCCACCCTGAATAACAAGAGCTTCCATATCGCCACCCCAGAAACTCGAGTGAACTATATCTGGCTTCTTGGTCAACAATGCTGATATCTCAGCCCCGTATTGTCCAGCAAACACCTTAGGGAATTGCTCGCTCACTGATTTAGCTGACTCTTTAAGGACCTTCATTGAACCAGAAAAGTCTCTCCATGAATCTTGACCAAAAGCATAGTTTTGATTGATACCAGAATAAGTAGAAACATCTTTCACTGTATCGACTACGTATCTTGCCGCAGCAACATTATCCATAGTGGCATGAGCTGAAGTTCTAAAAACATACTTAGGCGATGTGATGATATCTTCGAAAACTTGCGATGTTCCACAATCGAAGAACACTGTTAATTTTTTCTCTTCTTCTGCTACTGGAGCAATAGCTTTACAACTACCAGAAGAGATGTAACCAATAACTGCATCTACTTCGTCTTTTTGAACCAATTTTTTATAATCAGCTACTTTCTGTTTACTGTTCTCATCAACAAAAATCGGAGCTATTTGCGCGCCGGCTAATCCAACAGATGAGTACGTACCAGGTAATTGACCCTTATTAATCGCATCAATCAAAAGCTCTGCCGCATTACGAGCTGGAATACCAAAAGGTCCCGCAGCACCCCCAGATAAAAATGTAACTACGCCCAGCTTTACTTCTTTTTTATCTTCCGCCACAGCCGAAGATGAGAATGCAGATACTACAAAAGCCGACGCCATCACTGAGGCAAGCAATCCTTTTTTTAACAATCTATCTTGAAACATAACTCCTCCTAAAAAAATCATTTAATTTCCAAGCAACAAGAAAATATTCTGTTATTGCTGCCAACTAGGATTGCAACAAGTGTGCCAAAAGAATAAGTCGTTGATTAATATAGATATTGTTTTTTATGGCGTGTTATTTTGATCGGATAGCGCTCGATCAAAAACGATCACTTGGCGGATACCGCTCATGTAGATTATTTAATAAGTAAAATTAGAATCAAAAAAGGCCGTTCAGAAAAACGTGATCTGAGCAGCCTTTTTAGTTATTTTTCTTCGAAAGAAAATCGGTCTTTTAAGCAATTTTTTGAGACAGCAATGTAGTTAGATGTATTGAGTCATCCAGAGAAATAAATATTGAGTTAAAAAATAAAAAGGAAATGTAAAAAGAAATATAAGAAAACTCTCCAAATAAGAAATATATTGGACGAAATTATTCGGGCATAAATACAAACCAGTCCCCTAATAGAACTTTCGCTGGTGCGTAATCATTATTCAGAATGGTTTTTCCAATAGCTTGCGCTTGCATCATTTGGTGAGTTTCGGGATCCATTTTTGAAGAGAATCCCTTTGGATCTTCTGGCAAATTCACTACTAAATTTTCCAACGCAAGTTGCAGTGCTTTTTTATCTTTAACGCCTTTAGCAATGCGTAACGCTTCACCAATAGCAATAATTCCGGCATAAGCACCTTCCGCAGCGTAGCTAGGAAATCGACCAGCCCTTTCATAAAAACCATTAACAAAATCGCGATTTGCTTTTGTTTCTGGCCAGTTAACGTGATGCCTTGCAGATAAGATGATACCAAGAGGCATCTCATCTCCCATCTCAGCCAACGTTTCATAATTGCCACCAGTATCAAAGTTCATCACCTGAGATTGATCAAATAAACCCAATGGTTTTGCTTGCTTGATAAACGTAACAAAGTCTTGCCCCCAATGCCCATTGATAACGATATCGGGCTTACTTCTATTGATTTCATGGATATAAATAGAATAGTCGGTTTCAAATAATTTCGGCCAGAACTCACCCACCACTTCAAAATTAAACCTCTGCTCTTTTAGAAAAAAGCGCAAATCATCCCACGCCTGATAGCCATATTCATAATCAGGGCCAATGAATGCTATTTTCAGCTTCTTTTTGGTCTTGAAGTTGCTTTGAATGTATTTAGCACCGGCTCGCATAGACTGCCGTGTGCCGTTATTCACCCTAAAATAATAAGGATGTAACGATTCATTAATCAAACTAGGAGAAGCATGATCAGTACCGATAAAAAACACCTTATTTTCTCGTGAAATATCTGTCACAGCCAATGCTATTTGCGAACTAACTACCCCACAGAGGAAATCAACCTTGTCCTTATTAATAAAGTTACGTGCAATCTGTACTGCTCGATGTGATTTTGATCGTGTATCACCAAATAAAACATCGATATCAGGGTAGTCATATTCTTTAGAGCTTTTAAGGTCAGCCAATGCCATTTTAATTGCAATAAGACTATCTCGGCCATACAACCCACCGGGACCAGCCAAAGGAAACATACACCCAACCTTTACAGTCTCTTTATCCAAAGAGGAAGCCTCTGCTGAATAAACGGGGTTGAATATCCCAAGTATTGTTACTGAGATGATAAGTAAAAAAATATGCGCCGCTTTTCTTTTCATTCTACAAACCTAATCTCTGTATACGTCGTTTTAAAGCATGTCTTGAAACTCCAAGCTTTTCTGCAGCCAGCCCTTTCTTGCCATCACACTCTATCAAGGCACGTCTTACCAAATCACGCTCAGCATCATCCATCGCTTCTTTAATAGAGTCTGGTGATGTTTTTTTGATATCTTGGCGGTCTATCGGCAGCCACTCGGGCAATATTTTCTCGCCGGGGTATAAAATTGTTAAACGTTCGATAATATTTTTTAACTCTCTAATATTCCCCGGCCAATTATATTCTTCGAATATCTTTTTAATATCATCAGACATAACCAGAGGATTACAGCCTTCGCGACTCGATAAGCTTTGATTAAAAAAGCTCGTCAATAGCCAAATATCGTCCCTTTTTTGACGTAATGCAGGAATCTCAATAGGGATGACATTTAAGCGAAAATACAAATCTTTCCTGAACGTTCCGTTATCTACATTTTCTTGCAAATTCCGGTTAGTGGCAGCAATCACTCGGATATTCGCTTTTTTTTCCCTAGTGGATCCAACTGAGCGGTATTTCCAGGACTCCAGAAAGGTCAATAATTTTGCCTGTAACAATAGCGGCATTTCGCCTATTTCATCCAGGAATAAAGTGCCATTTTCAGCAACTTCAACTAACCCCGCTCTATTCGAATCGGCACCTGTATACGCCCCTTTTTCAACACCAAATAGCTCTGCTTCAATCAGATGCTCAGGTAAAGATGAGCAATTAATTTCAACAAATGGAGCATCCTTATTACCTGACTTATTATGAATTTCTTTAGCGACTAATGTTTTACCTACACCTGTTTCTCCAAACAGCAACACTGTTTTCGCTTTACTCTTGGCCACTATTTCCAGATTCGTGAGTAGGTCCAGCATGATAGGACTTTCACCGATTAAACTAGCCGAAGTAGTAGACTTTTTACGATGATATAAAACTTCTTTTTTTAATCTCTTTTGCGTCAACGTGTTGTTGATTAATAAAACCAACTCTTCCACATCAAAAGGTTTAGATAGGTAGTCAACCGCACCCAGCTTCATTGCACTTACTGCATCTTTTGTCTGACCATGCGCTGAAATCATAATGACAGAAACATCAGGATTGATTTTTAGCATCTGCTCCAAAACTTCTAAACCAGACATATCAGGTAATTTAAGGTCTAATAAAATGATATCTGGTTTTTCGGATTGGACCATTGATAGCCCTGATTCACCATCATAGGCTTCGACACAATCTATATTTGATTGCCTCAGTGTGAATGACAATGATTTGGCAAGCTGCACTTCATCATCGATGATCAAACATCTAATCATAATTGACACTCTCTTCTATATTTCTTTCTGTATTTTCTGTCACGGGAAATTTGATTTTAACTGACGTACCTTCACCGACAGTACTGTCAATATCAAGCACACCATCGTTAGTTTTTACGAGCTGAACACATATCGCTAACCCCAGCCCAGTTCCACCTGCCTTAGTCGTAAAGAAAGGTTGTTTCACTTTATCCAGATCTTCCGCTTTTATGCCGTGCCCCGTATCAGTCACGGTAATCTCAGCGACGCGATTATTTTGTACGGCCTTCAACCTTAAATGACCGCCATCAGGCATTGATTTCAAAGCATTCAAAATAATATTCATTAGAATTTGTCGAATTTGCCCAGGATCTACATGAATCTCAAGAGATCGCTGACCGAGCAGACTAATTTCAACACCCGCCTCTAAAGCAGTTGCAGAAACAAGAACCTGAACGTGTTTAAAAATATCTCGAATAACGACATGCTCTTTCTTTGGCTCTCTAGGCCGCGCATAATTCATGAACTCTTCAACAATTGCATCGGTACGATTTATTTCGTTATCGATCGCTTCCAGCATATTTTTGCGTTCAGGGTCCTTTTCAGAACAAATCAAACCATGAACGGTTGTGCTAATGGTTGCCAGTGGGTTGCGAATTTCATGGGCAATACCAGTAGCAAGGTTTCCCAAAGCCGCGCGCCTTTCAACATCGACTCTTGACGTTACCATTGCACTTAGTTGCTCGCTCATATTGTTGAAAGAACGAGCCAAGATGCCTAATTCTCCGGGGATATTACCATCCACACGAACACCAAAATCACCTCTGGCTATGGCTCTTGCACCTTTGATTAGTGGCGCTATGATGCGAGTCAATCGTTGCGACATGTTATAAAACAGCCACATCACAAAAAGACCAGATAGGATAACCAGAAAAAGCAACCAATAGCGGATTCCCGGGTTTGAAATCTGCGGACCGTTTTGTTTGAGCCCAATCGACCAACCGGGCAAAAATGAATAAGGTTTGGTAAATAGCTTACTTTTGTCTACCTTAACGCCGACCACATTTAATCTATCGCCGTTTGAAGTAATAATGACGGGTTCATACAAACCTGTTCGGTATAAAGATGTTGTTAATTCGGTTAATGACGTTAACCGTATTCTTAGCGCAATAACTCCAATAGACCTACCTTTACGAACCATTGTCTTATAGATATAAAACCATCCTGGCTTGCCTGAGGAAGGTGGAATAGGCTTGGAAATATTTACCCCATTAATTGAAGCATCTTCAAATAAAAGTTGGTTTTTTTTCTCCATTGATTTCGGCAAGGACCATTTGTAATTGCCTGCTAAATCATAAAACTCAACGCTGTAGATATCAGTATCACTGGTTTGAAAGTACAAAAAGTCTAAAAGTTGTTCAGGTATTTTCTCTATTTCAGTCCCTGAAAATAACTTATCTATTCCTTGTAAATCATCAAGATCATTTAAATGTTTGATCTGAGTTGCAATAAAGCTATTGATCTTAACGACTGTTGCCTGAATTTCACCTTCGATTTTTTCATCGATTAATCGATTATTAAGTGATGAATTGTGACTGTCGTACAAATATGCGATAACGATTAAAGGTAAAATTGAAGCTATCAAGGAACCCCATAAATATCTTTTAACTAACGTGAGTCGCCCCCAATAAGAAACCAAATGTAATCCCTCTAATTATTATTCTAAATATTGCACAGACTAACAGATAAGAGCGCATACCGCTCAAATCTTTAATTATTTAGAGTATTTATTATTTTAGATAGAGAATTTCAATGTTTTGAGCGATTATCGCTCCTAACCAAGAGAAAACTGAATTGATAAAAAGCCTATTAAAACCACACTTTTAGATGATATTTTTATTTGTTAAATCATCAATTAATTTTTGTAGTTCAACAGCAGCGGTACTAGTAGCGTTTTTGCTTTTGCTTTTTACCTTCTTAACACTTCGCTTCTTTTCTGGTTTTGAGTTCGAAACAATTTTAATTTTAGGATTCTTGTGTGTTGTTTTGGCCACCACCTTTGCCTTACTCATACTTTTACCAAACTCCCGCTCATAAAACGCTACTAACTCTGGATCTTTAGTATTTGAGTTCACAACAGTAGGAGCGTGTTTCGATGAGCTATTTACTTCATTACCGAACACCTGCTTATAAAATGCAACTAACTCTGGGTCTTTAGATGTTGACGTTACCTTCGCTAGTTGAACTTTTTTAGACTGGTAATTTATCTTAGATTTATTTTTAATTCTTTTTTTAGCGACTATTTGTTTTACAGCCTGTCTTGTCGTTTGTTTAGATAGGCTCTTTTTCTGCTTTCCAAAAACATCCATATAAAACGCAACCAATTGAGGGTCTTTTCCTTTCAACTTAGGATTTGGCGCTTTATTTAATCCCTTTATTGCCACTACCTGGGTAGGCGTGTATTGCTTGACCTTAGACTTTGAAGCCAGCTTAGTTAATTGAGCATTGCTAGGCGTGGGACTCTTCTGCACTACGTTCTTTGTTGATGTTTTTTTCAATGCCATTGTTGCCAATGGTGTAGGTCGTGAAGATAGTTTTTTCTTTTGGCTTTTCATGACATTTGCATAAAAGGCCATCAACGCAGCATCATTTGCATTTGCTTTAGGTGCTGCAGTCTTAGTGACTGGTTTTTGTTCATGTTTAGCAATTAAACGCTTATTGTTAACTGCAGCAGGTTTTGCTTTTGCCACAACAGCTTGTGTCGCTCTTGGTTTACTGAATGGCTTCACCAGAGGTTTACTCTGCGGCTTGTTCACTGCTTGCGGATGAGTTCTGGCCGGAGTCGGTTTTTGATAGGCAACTGCCTGCGGCTGCTCTATTGATTCGTCCGTGTAATCTTGAACCAGAATCACATTAGAATAACTGCTTCGAGAAGACGACTCATCAATAACGATAACGTCACGCTGGTTTGAATAATCGATAGGCGCACCTTCATAAACAACAACTTCAATAGGAGCAACCCTGTACATATCTCTGGCTTGCGCATTACTGATTGTCAGCACACTTGCAAATAAAACAATACCCGGCAACAAAAGATAAGAACGTGCATGCGGAAGCTCAGCTTTTGAACTGACTGAGATAGAATCAAACTTTTTCATACTTATATACCTCAAGAGACCACGTTCCAGTTTTCACCATATAGCAAAATCATAATTTTAAAAATAGTAGATTTGTACTAGAAGCAGAGGATTTAAGAATGCATTCATTTGTAACAGGACAGCCTCTCAACAGACTATAGTTAGATGAAAATACCTACAAAATAATATAAACATCAGTCTGTTACCTTTAGCAATTTTCATTTAGGCACCCCCCTACTTTGGAGCACTTTTTTTATAAACGACTAACAGTAAAAACACGATAAATAGAGGGATTCAATAATTCTATAAAGAATTAAGCAAAACTGCCGTCATGCTCAAACATTACGAACTAGAATCTAACAGTACTAGATTTTTTATCTAAAGATCAGTAGCTCGCTACCACCAGATTTTCTTACACATAAGCAGGTATTTAACATGATAAACCCACACCATAAAGACCTCGATTTATCGATCACGATTAAGCAATTAGATGTTGTGATCAAACGATTCAAGATCGAAACACCGGTTAAAACCTCTTTTGGAACAATGACGGAAAGGCCTGCCGTTTTTGTGCGCATTCAAGATGATCAGGGTGCTTTTGGCTATGGGGAGATTTGGTGTAATTTCCCCGCATGCGGAGCAGATCATCGTGCCAAGTTATTTGCCTCAGAAATCATACCGCGCGTTCAAGATAAACATTTCGATTCACCCCGAGCGGCATTCGAACAGATAACAAATTCAATGCATATACTAGCACTACAAACAGGCGAGTTTGGTCCGATAGCGCAAGCAATTTGCGGTCTGGATATCGCAATTTGGGACCTGGTTGCAAAACGCCACGACATCTCTTTACATAATCTCCTTAATGAATCGACGAATAATATTAATGTTTATGCCAGTGGCATTAATCCCAAAAATACTGGTGAAACAGTTGCTAAGCTGCAAGCGATGGGACACAGCCGTTTCAAACTGAAAATTGGGTTTGGCAAAGAGACTGATCTCAACAACCTTCAGGATGCAAGAGACACGATGTCTGACGGTCAAGAGCTGATGGTCGATGTCAATCAAGCATGGGATATCGAGACAGCTTTAAACGAGTTACCTGATGTTCAAGCCTTTAATCCTCGCTGGATTGAAGAACCTCTAAGAAAAGACTCACCGCTAAACAACTGGATCGCTTTCAAAAAGGCCTGCACCACTAACGTTGCAGGCGGAGAAAACTTTGATGACATGCTTGAGTTTGATCAGGCGATCGATGGTAACTGGATGGATATTTTTCAACCCGATGTTTGCAAATGGGGTGGCATCAGCAAAGGCCATGAGGTTGCTGTCAAAGCCAACCAATCAGGCAAAGTCTATTGCCCGCATTCACTAGGAGGCGGTATTGCCCTTGCGGCATCAGCTCATATTTTAGCCGCCAGCGGCTCTAGGGTTCCGGGCGTTTTAGAAGTAGACAACAATCACAATCCATTGCGTGAGGATGTCTTCCCTATCACTCCAGTCGATGGTCAAATATCGCTCGTTGATTTACCTGGTTTAGGCGTAGAGACTGATGTTCTCGATCATTACTTTAAAAACCCAGATTAAAACCTAAAAGCAGGAAGCAAAACTTCTATTAATCATCTATAAGACATCCATAAACGACAAAAACAGTAGCAGGAAAAACTATGCAAAATCTATTCGTCACCGGAAAAATAACGCCCGCAATGGAAGAGCAACTCAGCACAGCGTTTTCGCTTCAATTTGCTTATGATTTAGATGATCCGGCAAGCTGGTTACAAACACACGGTGAAAGCTTCAAATACGTACTTACTAGCGGTCACGAAGGTATCAAACCAGAATTTATGGATGCACTTCCTAATCTTGAATTAATCAGTAATTACAGCGTTGGTTACGATTCGATCAATATTCCGCTAATAAAAGAGAAAGGCATTCTAGTCACACATACGCCTAATGTGTTGAATGCCGAAACCTCTACTACTGCACTATTACTGTTACTCGCATGTTATCGCGACTTTATCTTCAATGAAGCGCACGCACGCTCGGGACGATGGGAACAAGGTAAAGCGCCCCTATCGCGCACAGCAGATAATCGCACAATAGGTATTATAGGATTAGGTCGTATCGGACAAGCTATCGCTGACAAACTAACGCCATTCAATACACGTATTCTTTACCACGGACGCAGCAAGAAAGACGTTCCTTACGAATACTTCCCCAAGCTCATTGATATGGCACAGGAAGCCGATGCAATGATTTGTATCACCACCGGCGGCCCAGAAACCAAACATTTGGTTAACCGAGAAGTCATGGAAGCATTAGGTCCCGAGGGCGTGCTCGTCAACGTATCCCGTGGCAGTGTAGTTGATGAATCAGCAATGATCGATTGTTTGGAAAATGGCAAACTGGGTTGGGCAGGATTAGACGTATTTGAAAACGAGCCAGTAATCCCCAAAAGATTACGAGACTTAAAAAATACGGTACTGACACCACATATCGGCAGCGCCACTCAGGAAACACGCACCGCAATGGGAAATCTTGCGGTCGAGAATTTATTGCAGCATTTGCGCGAAGGAACTGTGCTTACTCCAATTCCCGAATGTGTTGAGAGCTAATGACTGATTGAATAATGGATAAATAATAAAGAAGATAGTCACCCCCCTACTTTGGGGCACTTTTTTTAGTTAGACCTATTTTTTGTTAGCACAGCTTTTAGCTAAAACAGTCAGGGTGGCTTAAAATAATGACGGTTTACTTTCTTGCAATAAAAGGCTCGGGATCAACAAATGTTGTTTGATGATTTCGATTGCCTTTTCTTGATTGCGATCGAGTAAAGCCTCAACCAGGTCATCATGCTCTTGTCTATTGGCATCATAAACGCCGTGATCAGACATATTCTTCTTAAGCCATAGATTTCGATATCGGGAGGCTTTTTCATAGAGAGATCGCCTCACCTGTAATAACGTTGCAGAACCACAACCACTGGCAATCGCAGTATGAAATTTCTGATGTATTGCTTCCCACTGTTGTACGTCATCGTCTGTTTTTTCTAATAACTCTCCTGATTTTTTCAGAAGGTGATTAGCCGCAACAATCGAAGCCTCCCACTCATCATTCCCATTGGCAATGGCTAGCTCAACGCAAAGTGCCTCAATATGTGATCTGGTTTGATAGATGTCTATCATCTCTGCCAAGGAAATAGGATGTACTTTAAAACCTCGCTGATTTTCTACAACCACCAGCTGTTCCACCAAAAGCTGAGATAATGCTTCACGCAAAGGGCTTATTCCGACGGCATAGCGTTCTTTTAAAATAGCCATTTTAAGTTTTTCGCCAGGCGCAAAATAACCACTGAGGATATCGCCCTTTAACTGCTGAAGCACCTGAGAGGAAAAGCTATCAGTCGTTTCAGAGGGATTTACTATGGGTTTGGCTGTGGATTTATCGATATTTTTCGTCATTGATGAGATTACAGAACCCATTAAAGTCAGTTAAAGTGATTAGAATAGACGTATTCTATTCTTTATTGACATAAAAGTTAAATGACTTAAATAAGTTAAAATATTGACATTAGTACAAAATGTCGACATTATTCGCTATCACTTTTCACCACCAATGAGATCGCCATGAATTCGCCAGACCTACACCTTATCAATACTGCTAAACCAGATGGGTTCAGCGTTAAGCCTTCTTCAGCCAGTGCACGTCTTCAGGTTGTTACTTTGTCTCGAGAAACCATTGCTGCTTTCAAAATCAAATGTGAAGACTTTCCCGTTCAAGCGCTCGAATACAAACCCTTTCTGCGGTTTGCAATTGCAGAAACGCTCAATGAACTGACTAAATTTACTTTGGGAGAGACTTTAAACAGCATAGTAAAAAGTCGCGAAACAGGTGCCTTTTTACTTGAGTATGAAGGCCAACCAACAACGCCTGAAGAAGCCTACGAAACTGGTGATTTTCATGTTCAGCTATCTACAGCAATCTCTCATATCGTTGGCTTACCCAATCATGACGCGATGATGAATAAATATTATGCGCGCTTCACGGTGGAAAACAAAGACAACAGCGATAGCTACTTACGCCAGGCACATCGTCGTATGGAGCTACACAACGATGGCACCTATGTTAATGAGAAAACAGATTTCGTATTAATGACGAAAATGGCAGAAGAAAATATGGAAGGTGGTGACTCACTCATCTTGCATCTGGATGACTGGGAAGAGTTAGACAAGTTTTACAATCACCCTCTGGCAAAACAAGATATGCAATGGGGCTCACCTCCGAGTAAAAACACACCGACTAAAGTCTATCACCCCGTTTTTCTTGATGAGGATATCGACGGTGATAATGATAGTGATAATAAGGGTGGGCCACGTTTGTCCTTTATTGATCAATTTGTCGAACCACAAAATCGTGAACAAGGTCTATACCTGTATGAAATGGGCAAATCCTTAGAAGCAGATACGAACTGCATTAGTGTTCGTGTTGATGTCGGGTCCATGCTGGTGTTACAAAACAACATCTGGCTCCACGGACGCGATAAGTTTGTCGCAAACGAAGGCTTGCGTCGTGAGTTGCTTAGACAGCGTGGTCATTTCACAAACTGATAGCCTTTTAGAGCTTATTCCACGAAAATAATGATCGATAAAAATAGCCTGAAGCCTAGTGCTTCTCAAAGAGGTAGATTGTGAGTGCTGCAAAGTATGACTATGTAATTGTTGGCGGAGGCATTGTCGGTTTATCTACCGCCATGCAATTACAGCAATCTTTTCCTGAGAAAAAAATACTCTTATTAGAAAAAGAAAACCAATTTGCCAAACACCAAACAGGTCATAACAGCGGAGTTATTCATGCTGGCGTCTATTATGCTCCCGGAAGTCTGAAGGCAGATTTTTGCAAACGCGGCGTTGCTGCAACTCTGGCATTTTGCGCCGAACATAATATTAAAGTCGAGCAATGCGGCAAGCTTTTAGTAGCGACCAATCAACTCGAATTAGAACGTATGGGTGCATTGTTTGAACGCTGCCTAGAGAATGGTCTTGATGTTGAGCTATTAACACAAGCACAACTGAAAGAACGCGAACCAAATATCATCGGCCTCGGTGCAATTTTTGCCAAAGACACCGGCATTGTTAACTACCAACAGGTCAGTATGGCAATGGCCAAACAGTTTGAAAAATTGGGTGGTGAGGCGCGCTTAAACCATGAAGTCACTGATCTTGATGAATCTGCAGACCACGTGACGGTGTTCGCAAAACATGAAGGCAAGAGCGAGGAGTTTAAAACAGATTTTTTAATCACTTGTTCGGGATTAATGGCCGATAGAACCACCCGAATGCTAGGGATAAAAACGGACTTCCAGATCATCCCATTTCGTGGTGAATACTACCAACTACCCACAAAATACAACAATATTGTTAAGCACCTGATTTACCCTATCCCTGATCCAGAATTACCTTTTTTAGGGGTTCATCTTACGCGCATGATCGATGGAACAGTCACCGTAGGACCCAATGCCGTACAAGGCTGGAAGCGTGAAGGTTACGGAAAAATTAACATCAGCCTACACGATGTATTAGACATGATTCGGTTTAAAGGTTTTTGGAAAGTGCTACAGGCTAACTATAAGACTGGCCTTGTTGAAACCTGGAACTCATGGTGGAAACCCGGCTATCTAAAGCTGGTTCAAAAGTATTGCCCCCAATTAACCGTCAACGATTTAACACCTTATCCCGCAGGGATTCGTGCCCAGGCTGTGATGAGTGATGGCACCTTAGTACATGATTTCTTGTTTGCAGAGAGCCCTAGAAGCTTACATGTATGCAATGCGCCTTCACCCGCAGCGACATCTGCAATTCCGATTGGGGAATATATTATTAATAGACTGCCAGTCAGTGATTAATACAGCATAAGACAATCAGTACAATAGCTTAAATATATCAAAGGCACCCCCCACCTTTGGGGCCTTTTTTCTTATTCGGTTGTAAGTATCACTACATATTCTTTGATAAAAATTGCACGATAAAAACAATGCCTAAAAGTAATAGAACCGACCAGATGACCTTCTGAAAAGTATTTGCATTCAATTTTCCTGAGAACCAGGTGCCAACCAGCGTAGCGAATAAAGCCACCGGCATCATAACAAAGAAAAGCCCGATAACTCTCGGTGTAACAAGTCCTGCGCCAAAATAGCCAAAAGGAATGAAAATTCCACTTAACAAAAAGAAGCTATGAATCGTGCCTTTAAATTGTGCTGGCGACCAGCCACGTAGGCTACCGTATATGCCAAACACAATCCCACGAAACGCGTATGCTCCACCGAGCACGCCTGCCAAAAGCCCGAAGAAATAACTCCAGCCATTTGCTTTCAACTGAATCTTTTTTGCCGGAGATAAAAACCAGATTGCCATTATAATAAGCACGCAACCCAGAAGGCTTTTCACCAGCTCATTATCGGTAACTCCAAGTAGCAATATGCCAAATGGAAAACCCAGAAGAGCCATGCTGGCGGTTCGTTTTAAGGAGCCAAATTGAACGTGCGCCCTATCCTTCCATAAGGCCACAAATGACATTAACGTGGAAATAAAAAGTATAAAGGGAACCGCTTCACTGATATCAATCATCAGTGATAATAGTGGAACTGCAATGACGCCATCACCAAAGCCTATTGCTGCTCTGGTAAACAAAGCCAGCAATACGATTAAAGCAATCCAGAAAACATTTGGGTCAGCGATAACGAGGTTAATTGAAGAGAGAATATAATCCATATTTTTATTAAAGCCCCGTAGGTAGCTAAACCATCAAACGCATTTATTCGGCATTGCTATTTTTGCCACCAATAGGACTAAAGTCCGCAGGGATTAAAATTTTATTCTCGATATGACTTACCAAGGGTCTCATCTGCACAGCATAGTTTAACCATTCTTCGCTTGCTTGTAGTTCTGCTCTGCGGCTATAGCGATCATCCATTGAGTCGTAACCCCACATGTGTACGATCTGGTTTAAAGGGCCAATATCCGTATAAAAATAACCAACCATATTGCCCAATATACGGATTTGCACATCCTTACCTAACTCTTCGTAGAGTTTCAGGAAGGGTTTTACATTGCCATTTTTTAGTGTGTATATTCTTTCATCGATAAACATTTCAGAGTCTCGCAAAGTATTAGTATTCAGGTAATTTAATTAGAGAAATTATTTAGATAAGCTCGTCGCTACGATCGTCAGTTTCACCATAACGGCTCAGTGCAGGCTTCTTTAAACCTTCATAAAGCTTATCCAGTTTTTGATTGATCTTTTTGCCTTCCTGTTCAAACAGGCTATTACCTTTAAGATCGCTATCTACGATAAAAGGACCGAAGTTTTCCACATCGAAAACCCACATTGCCTGTGCATTACCAAGCTCTTCGTACCACTCGACTTGTCTAACTTTTTTAATACCTCTACCCAATAAAGCGCCTGTTCCGTAACCTACGGTTGTCAAGTAAACAGCACCTGCCGGAACATAGAGTTCTTTATATTGTTCGCTGGTCATTCCGCCTTTGCCGATAATGATTTTTGCACCGGATTTCTTAAACCAATCAGTCATCCATTTGGCAAAACGGAAACTGGCTGTCGCAGTTACACCACCGACATTAAAGGTTCCATCAGGCTCAATCGCCGCAGCAGGCGAACAATGGAAATTCACATTACTAAGCGCGGGTAGATCTAGGGGAATATCAAAACCATCTTCTAATACACGCTTGTAAACGCCTTCTCTGCCGGTATAAATAACGCCGTCCAGATAAACGATGGTGCCTATTTCCAGTTTTTCTAAATCTTCCTGTTGCACAGGAACCTGAAGCCTAACTTCTTTGAATTCTTTATTTGTATCAGCCATGTCTATTCCTCCCATCCTGTTGTCTCACGTCTCATATAAGGCGTAAACCAGTTTGGATCTGTACGATAAGTTACTGTGCCATCTGCATGTATACGAGCCGTTGCACGCCTTGAAGAAAGACAGAACATGTGCACGCTCATCGGCATACCACCAGTGTGGGTGTAACCCACTTCGATATGACAATCCGCAACCATCGAGGCGCCGACAAAGCCCATCGCACCCATACCAATATCATTACCCATTTCTTTGAGTTCTTGTTCGAGTTTGGCAATCTCAGGATCAGGATTAGCCTCCCCCACAGTGCGCAAACAAGCTGCCTGCTTACCCAGAACCATCGTCGTATCTTTTGAACCGCCAAGACCAATACCAACAACTGCCGGCTGACACGCTAAACCACGTTTACCAAATGAAACTAACGTATCGAGGAAAAATCGCTTGATGCCGTCAATACCATCACCGGGAAACAACATTCTGTAGTCTGTACCGAAGAGTCCACCCTTATGCACGGTGGTAATGTCGATCCAATCTACACCTGGCTCAAAACTCCAGTCGATTTCTGGTGAGTTAATACCCACGTTATTATTGTGATCTGTTCTCCATAGTGGATGAACGCGATTAGGACGTAACGGGATATCGTGCGTTGCTTGTGCAGTTGCTTCACGCAATGCTCTTTCTATTGCGATTGGACCGCCTTCAAATTTAGCGTCATTTCCAACTTTTACGTAATAACGAGGCAGGCCAGAATCGGCACACATCGGGCGACGATCTTCCGTTGCCGCATCCCAGTTTTCCATCATTGTCTTTAGAACAAATTTGGATAAACCATCCTCTTTTTGAACCATGAACTCGATACCCTTTCGATAATCTTGTGGGATATCGATCGCCGCTTTACCCATAATCTGGTAAGCGGTATCTTTAATTACTTTATTAGAAATCATCGTGTGGTCTCTCTTAATATTCTGTTATGTATTTGTATGCTTAGCGCTTAACTTCGGGAGCGGTTTCCGAGTAATCATCAATTAATGATTCACCTGGTTTGATAATAGAAAAGTTAACCGGTGTATGAGTAACGCCGAAGTTGCCAGATTGATTACGGGCAACGGTAAAGTAGGAGTCTTCCATCGTTCCCGGCTCGGGGAAATCTTCACGACAATGTGCGCCGCGGGAGTTCTCGCGGGATAAGGCAGCAGCCGCTATTACTAGCGAGATTTCGATCAAATTATATAAATTCAACCAGTCATGCCAGGTTGGATTAAACACGGTATTTTCTGCACCGATACCATTTTCGAGCAATTCCTCACGCAATTCCTCAACTCTTGAAATACCTCTCTGGATACCTTCTGCGGTTCGCATAACGCCAACATCTTCCCACATAATATCCATGAGCTTTTCGCGTAGATCATTCACATTTACGCCACCTTGTGGTGATGTGAATGGCAGCAGTGCCCGATCGATTTCTGCTTTGATAATGTCTTCATCGGCTTCCTGAAGCTCATCAATATCGGCAACATACTCAGCCATCGCTTCACCAGAAACACCACCGTAAACGGTAGAGTTGGCAACGCCGTTTCCGCCCAGTCTATTTGCTCCGTGAATTCCGCCAGCATCTTCACCAGCTACAAATAAACCCGGTAATTCTGTTTTAGTATCGGTATCACAGATCAAACCACCCATGAAATAATGTGCAGTTGGTACGACCTCTACCAAGCCTCCTGCCAGATCAAATCCGCAGTCAGCACAGCGCTTTACCATGCCTTTGAATTTTTTCTTAACATCCTCAACACCAAGATGACTCATGGCGATATAAACACCGCCATTTGGCGTGGTGTTTCCTTTTCGCATTTCGGCATAAATACCACGACTTACGATGTCTCTAGTGGCACGTTCTCCACGTTCATCGTAGTCAAACATGAAGCGTTCTTTGTTGCCATTTAGCAAATGCCCGCCAGCACCACGCAAACCTTCTTCCAGTACTGTGCCTGTCATACGAGTATCTTTACCTGCCAACAATCCGGTCGGATGAAATTGCACCATTTCCATGTCACGCAGCGGTAAACCAAGGCGTAAAGCCATCGCTAAGCCATCCATGCTCTTCTCACCCGATGGTGTGTAATAGCGATACATGGTTGGGCCACCACCGGTTGCCAGCAATACAGCTTTAGCTCGAACCAGTCGCATTGAACCGTCGCGCATATTGACCATCAGCACACCAGCCAGCGCATCACCTTTTTTATTCGGTATTAACGCCAGTGCTCTATGCTCTTCAAGACGATCTATCGGCAGCGCGAGTACTTGTTCCATCAGACGGCTGATAATCTCTATTCCGGTAAGGTCGCCTTTATGCACGGTGCGATCCGCTGTTTGTCCTGCAAATGCTTTATGATGCAATGACCCATCATCTTCTCTATCGAAGAAGCAGCCTATTTCATTTTCAAGCTCTTGCACTCGGGTTACTGCAGTCTCACAAAGTTTCCATGCCAAATCCTGATCAGGCAACCATTTACCGCCAGCAATGGTGTCCATGAAATGTCGTTCAACAGAATCATCATCACTCATTGCAACGTTGTAGCCGCCCTGTACCATTCGAGTACAACCGCATTTGCCCATCAAGCCTTTCACAGCGATGCTGATTTTTAGATCTGGATTAGCTTTATAGGCGTGTAATGCTGCTAATAAGCCAGCTCCACCAGAGCCAATAATTAAAATATCGGTATCGTTTCTTTCTATCATGATCAAATCGCTCTCAATAAGAAGGCTAAAGCCACAAAAAATGCTATTGCAACTGCCACTGCGGCAAATGTTTTCTGCCCGGGTTTCCACGGCAAGAATTCAAGTGCAAGTAATCTCAGGCCGCCAAATAAATGTACCGCCAATAAAAACACTAATCCGAACTCAGCAAACTTAACGATTGGCTGCTCCGCCCAGTGCAACATGCTATCTAGCGATTCAGGCTCATTCAGTGCCAGACTAAGAATGTAAAAATGCGCAGGAAGAAATAACGCAAGCGCTATACCCGAAACGCGATGAAGAATATAGGCGTACCAGAGGGGTTGATTTCTATGTGGTTTAATCATGACATCACCACCGCGTAAACTGCTTTACTACCAAGACCCAATAACAAAATAACAATCGCCGTAGTAATCCAGTTAAGGCGCGCGCCTGTTACCCCCAGCCATTCAAAAATGACCACTCTTAAACCTATCGCCGCATGGATTGATAAGGCCACGACAAATAAGCCGTAGATCAAGCCCCAGAAAAAACTACCTTGAGTGCGACCCAGTATTTCACCGGAAGATAGACCGCCCTGAATAGCGTAAATCATGACACCCAGATGAAGTAACACCAATGGCGCCATCAGCATCGCAGTCAAACGTTGTGCAATATATAATTTGATACTGAGCACTATTACATCTCCCCTTTTAGTGTTGCTATTGCTGCCGCTTTTTTCAGGCCAGCAATAGAACGAGTAGGATTGAGGGTATTAGGACAATAGGTAGTACAACCTTGTTGGGAATGACAAGACTGACAGCCACCGTCTCCAGTAACAGCCTTCAGACGATCTATTCTGCCACCATCTCGAACATCATTGACTAAGGTCCATGCTCTGTTAAGCGCTGCAGGGCCTAAATAACTAGCATCATTTTCTACAACATCACAGGATGCGTAACATACGCCACAATTAATGCATTCAATACCTGCATTGGCTTCGCGACGGGATTTTTCTTTGGGTGAGATAATCTGGACTGAATCGTCACGCGTTTTGGTTGGAACAAAATGGCCTTTCGCCTTGGTCCATTTTTCAAAAAACTCATTCAAGTCACAGGCAAGGTCTTTAATGATCGGCATGTTTCTTAAGGGTTCGATAGTGATGGTATCGCCATCCATAACTTTTGAAACATGCGTACGACAGGTCCAGCGCGGCTTGCCGTTAACTGTCATCGCACAGGAGCCACACATACCCACACGACATGCAAAACGGTAGGATAAATCAGGCTCTAGATTACGCTGAATCCAGGTCACCACATCTAATACTGTTTGGCTTTCTTTGGCGGGTACTTCGTATTCTTTCAGAGCGCTATTCGAGTTATCACCACGACTAAGCAATACCTTTATCGTTTTACCTTTATTTGCCACTTAATCTCTCCATTAGTCCCTTGAGTGATCACTCAAGCTTGTTCTTGCTCAACAACAGACAAGCAATACTTGTCGTTACTGAAGTTGGATAAGATTTAATAACAAAAGAAAGTCTTGATCAAACGAATAAAATTGTAGATTTTATTAAGTAATGGTTTATTTAAAATAACGCATTTACCAACATACAGAATGACTTAAAATTCTAAAGTCATGACTAAATAATATAAAAAATACAGTTAAAGAATTTCTTAAAATAGCGGTCAGCTTTTTGTGGTTTGAGAAGGGTCTAACATGGCTTTGGTGACCCCAGACTCCTCAACAATCTGAATAAGTTTTTCCCACAAAAGCTCTATAAGCAAATGCTTGCTGGTATCTCGACGATAAAGCACGCCCAGCACGCGTTTAAAAGACGTATCTTCAAGTGGAATGATATTCAGATGCTCATGCTCTGGTTTTGAACAGCAATTCAACGGAACGATAGATACACCAAGGTTATTCATAACCATTGCCGCAGTGGCCTCTAAAGTATCGAGCTCCATGGTTTCATGAACATGAATATTATTTTCGATTAACCAATGATCAATATCCTTTCCTACCCAGGCTTTTCTCGCATAGCGGATAAACGATTGAGTCCGAAGGATTTCCATGGGGTCAGTCATCTCGACTTCTTTAGAGGTTAAAACCACAAAGGGTTCTTCGGTAAACGGACGCCAGATCAAATGCTCATAGATAGTGGGTGGCTCTGTCATTACTGCAACATCAAGAAAGCCTCTATCGACTTGTGCATATAAATCGTCAGATAAGCCGGGATAGATGCGGATGTGCAAATTATCGTGATCATCCTGTAAGGTTTTAATCGCCCTTGGCATTATCCCAGTGGTAGTGGTTGGAACCGTTCCCACTGTGAGGTTTTCTAACGTATCAAGCTCACCTTCTAAGGATGGTTTTAATTCTTCGTAATGTTTGATCAGTTTCAACGCCTTGGGGATCAAGGCATATCCGGCAGGATTCAATACCGGAGGACGCTTGGTACGATCAAATAGAGGCATATCAAGCTCGTCCTCTAACGCCTTCATTTGTTGGCTCACGGCGGCAGGTGTTAAGTAAACAGCTTCGGCTGCTTTAGCAAAAGTTCCAAGTTCAGCAATTGCTATAAGGGTTTTAAAACGACGAACACCCATCAGTGTATACCAGAATTATAGTTAAGAGGACCTTTATCATAGGACATAAATAACCACTTTATATCAATTAAATATTAATCAATATCTAAAGGTCACCCCCCTACTTACAGGCACTTTTTTAATTAGTGACCACTTCCAGAAGGCGCTGGTAATCCTTCAATTCGCACATTAACACAGGCGGGCAGTCCGCTATCAATCGCTCGTTTTAACGCTGCATCCAGGTCAAATGGGTCTGTGACATATTCACCGTGACCACCTAAACCTTCTACAGCTAAATCGTAGCGTGTTTCATCAAGCTCACAGCCAATCAGACGATCTTCACCATATTCTCTGAGCTGAAGTTGCACCTCAGCATTCCATTTGGCATCGTGTCCTATCACCGCTACCAGTGGAAGTTTATTACGCACGGCTGTTTCAAATTCGCTGAAATGAAAACCCGCAGTACCATCGCCCATCAATATAAAAACAGTAGAATCAGGATGACTCGCTTTCGCGCCAATCGCATAGCAAATACCGCCACCAATAGCACCGGAAACGCCATTAATGATTCGCTTAGGAGCGGACAAGAATGCCTGTGACCATTGGCCAAACTCACCACCATCACACACTAATATTGCATTTTCTATGCCCGACATCGCTCGTTGCACAGAAGTACACAAAGAGGCAGGATGAATTAAATCAGATACGATATCGTCGGCATCTTCCCCACGCTCTGTAATGACATTTGTTACTCTATCCATCCATCTTTGTCTGTCAGATGTCGGCACTACCTGACAAGCACTCAGTGATTCAGCAAGGCTTTTAACGTTAGCAATTTCAGTCAGAACGATTCGTTCACCAAGAGCCTGTTGCGCACGCTCAAGCATTTGTTGATCAGGATCAACAACCAAGACCCTGCAATCTGCGCCGAATGAATTAGCATTAGCAAAACTCAAGGTAAAATCAACAGACTTACCCAAAATCACTACAACGTCTGATTCAAGCAATACATTACTAAAATCGCCCAAGGAAGGGTCCTTAAGTCCGCGCGGACTTTCCATACTTACAACGGGCACCGATAAGGCCGATGACAGTTTAGAATGTAATTCGCCGATTCTTGTTTCAGTTAATGCAGGACCTGTAATAATCAGTGGACGTTGTGCGTTTTGTAACTCATTTTTAATCTGTTCAACAACTGCATCTGATGATGCTTCTCTATCAGGAGAGTAATCGCTCACACCGCTTAACTTCGTTGTATCTACTTCCTGTTCAAGAAGATCCTGAGGCAGAGCTAAATGTACAGGACCCGGACGACCTGAACGCGCTGTTTTAATCAAAGCACTAAGATCATCTGGAATCGTTTCAACAGAAACAGAACGTTTAGATAGCTTGGTTAACGGAGTAGCAATTGCTACCTGATCAAGCTCTTGAAAGGCACCCATACCATCTTTGGAAATAGGTGAATCACCACTAATCAATATCACCGAGCTCTCAGCACAAGTCGCCGAATACAATGGCGCCAGGCCATTGGCAAAACCCGGGGCTGCTGGCAATAAAGCCACCCCTATTTCATCATTCAATTGTGACCAGGCATCCGCCATAAAAACTGCAGCAGCCTCGTGCCTTACATGTATTAAACGAATGCCTACATCAATGATTGCATCAAAAATAGGCATGATTTGATTGCCAGATAATGTAAAGATTGTCTTTACTCCGGCCTCAGCTAAACCTTCAGCAACAAGATTTGCTCCACGTTTACTTTTCTTCATTTTGTTTTGTCTCAGATGTATTTAAAACAGATAGTTGTATTAGTTTTTGAAACTCTTATTCTTGATTTCCGTGCTCTACCGCTTCAGCCTTTTTCTTGCCTAAACCGGAACGGATAATTGCAACTATGGTTATGATCGTGAGTGTCCAGAAGAACCAGGTAATTGGGCCCCTAATGAGTATTTCCCCAGAACCACCAGACATTAACATCGACTGTCTAAAGTTATCTTCCAATAGCGGCCCAAGGATAAAGGCAATAAGAAACGGCGCTGCAGGTATGCCTTTGCAGAGCATGACATATCCCAACCAACCCATTGCAAACATTACACCTACATCGAAGATATTGTTATTAACCGCGTAACAACCGTATACACAAAGCACCATTACGGCGGGGAATAAAATACCTCGTGGAATATCAGCAACATACCTGAATGCACGAATAGCTACCGAACCTATTAAAAACAAGAAGACCGAACTGATGATCAAGCCCATGAACAATCCATAGATAATATCCGGACTATTCAAAAACATCATGGGTCCAGGCTGTAAGTTATGCACCATGAAAGCACCAATGATTACCGCAGTGATGACATCCCCTGGAATACCCAGTGCTAGAAGCGGTATCAACGTAGCCCCTGCTACACCATTGTTTCCAGATTCAGATGCGGCAACGCCTTCGATTTCACCTTTACCAAAGTTTTCTTTGTTCGGTGATTTTCGTCGAGCCTCGCTATACGAGAGAAACGCTGAAGGGGCTGCTCCAATACCCGGGATACTCCCGAGGAAAACACCGATAAAGCTACCTCTTACGATAGATTTAAAACAACGTTTATATTCTGCAAATGTCACCCATTCTTTGCCGAGACTTTGCGTTTCACCTTCATTCGATTTGGGATTCCAAACCATTGCTAATATTTCAGGTATTGCAAATAAACCAATCAACACAGCGATGAAGTTCAATCCACCCATTAGGTTTGGATCATTCAGTGTAAATCGATTAGTGCCGTAGACTAGATCGAGCCCTATGGTGGCGAGTATCAACCCAAACAAAGCGCTGACAATACCTTTCAACAAACTATCACCTGAAACACCCGCAATAATTGTTAACGAGAATAAAATCAGGGTAAAAAACTCTGGTGGTCCAAACTTTAATGCAAATGCAGCTAACCAACCCGCACACAGTATTAGCGCCAGATTAGAGATTAAATCTGCAGTACAAGAAGCCCATAACGCCATCCCCAAAGCTTTGCCCGCTTGCCCATTTTTAACCATCGGATGGCCATCAAGAATGGTCGCACTAGAGGCTGGCGTACCCGGTGTTTTAATAAGAATAGCCGGAATACTACCGCCAAAAATTCCTCCTTTATAAACACCCAATAACAATAAAATACCTGTAATTGGCTGCATTGCAAAAGTAAAAGGAAGCGTTAATGCCACTGCCATTGTTGCCGACAATCCTGGAATAGCACCAGCTATAACACCAATTAAAACGCCGCCTGCCAACGCAAACACACTTTCAAAATTCGCAACTAACTCAAAACCCGCTGCAAGGTTTTCTAACAATGTCATGGCAACCTCAAAAACTCACCTTGAGGAATAGCCATTCCTGCAACATGAGCAAAAAACATATATAAAACGAGCGGAATAACTACCGCTGAAATGAGGGCTGTTCGTGGATGGGATGTTTTGATCAATACCGCCAAAGCGACAAACGAAATCATTGACGTCCACACAAGCCCTAATACAGGAATTGCAGCAACATAAGCTGCCATCAAGACAGCTAAGAATGCAATTCGCTTATAACATCCTTTAGTCGGCAATAGTTCTGCAACACTATCCTTAACGGAACTTCTTCCTGAAACCATCAGAGCAATACCGGTGATTCCCAGAAGAACGCTTAAAACCTCCGGCCAAAATACAGGAGACAGCACTATATTCGTCACATTAGAGGGTGCAGTAACACCATAAGGAATTGCTACAAAAAGCAGAAATAAAGATAGAATTAATGAGGCCAAACCCGTACTAAAATAAGAGTTGTTTAACATTACAAAACCCTTTGTAAAAAATATACGAAAGAACAGCCCTGAAGAATTTCAAGGCTGTAGATGGAGAGGAGGCTTATTAGCCTTCAACCCTCATGCCTAGCTCATCGACTAATGCTTTGAACTGATTGTACTGTTTATTAATAAACTCCTTTGATTCTTCAGGACTCATTAAACGGATAACTGAACCGCGCGCTTCCATCTTCTCTTTAAATTCTTTATTAGAAGTGGCTGTTCCTAACCATTTACCCCAGGATGCTGCTATATCATCAGGCAAGTCATCAGGGCCAGCAACACCCGTCCAACCAACTAACTGCTCTAAATTTGGCTTACCAAGATCTTTTGAAGTAGGCGCATCAAAACCTGCTACAGGCTCTGCTGTTGTTACTAACAGAGGCTTAAGCTGCTTATTCTTTACAAAACTAGCCAAGGCTGATGAATTAGTACAAACAAATGTAGCAGTACCGGTTAATACTGCCGTTGCAGCACCTCCGCCACCTTTCATCGGAAGATGTGTTGCCTGTTTCACTGGATTTTCCAAACCGAACTCTTTGAGCACCATCGCCGCTGCTAATTGCAACAAACTACCTACACCAGAAGAACTGTAACTTACGCTGCCTGGCTTAGCCTTTGCTCTAGCTACCAAATCTTCCATCGAATTTATATCGCTGTCTGCTTTTACAGCACAGGCAACAGGGTTAATTTCATAAATTCCAACAAATCGAAAATCTTCCAATTTATAAGGAAGCGTGGCTTTTATCGCAGGGTTTACTGTGTGAGTACCTACTCGTGCAAACAACATGGTATATCCGTCTGCTTTAGCATTTTGTACCGCTACTGAACCAATCGCCCCACCAGCGCCAGCCTTATTAACCATTACCAATGGCTTTCCAACTTCTTTACTCAATGGTTCAGAAATAGTTCGCGCTGAGATATCAGTCGCTCCACCAGGGCCGTATGGAATTATCATACTGATGGGGCGAGAAGGATAATCAGCCGCAAAAGCACTATTGCTTAAAAAAACGACACTCATCGCCGCTGAAATTAATAGTTTCGATTTGTTCATTTTTATTTTTTTTAGTAAATACATTCTGTCTCCTTGATTTTTTTATGAATACCAAGCAATGAATACTAAAAAACCTGCTAGCATTTTTACTTAGCGTCCTCCTTTTAAAAAAGGGTTTCAAACTTATATAACTTTTTAGAATTTATTGAATAGAGATATAAGAGCCGTTTTAATATAGGCTTTTTTAAAAGGTTTAACTCAAATAGTTTCTTTACATTAAATAAAGAAAAATTTTAGAAAGCTAAAATAAGCTATGAATAATTTTCCTGATAAATTTGCTTTATCTAAAAGCCTGAGAATATTAAAAACTAAAAAACACTTAAATATCAATTGCTTTGCGCAAGTTGATTGAGAGATAAAAATTTGCCCATTTTCTTAATCGTAGCTTTGTAATATTTTTTCGATTTCCTTTTGCAAACGATCAACTATCCTGCTTTTAGAGCAATCCTTACGAGTAAGAATACCTAATTCGCGAGCAATGTAATCAGTCCCTAATGGTATTTTTCTAAGTTTCGCAAAAATCGGATCTGGAGCACAAAGATTAGGGACAATAGCTACTCCAAGATTGTGCGTAACCATGTATGTCAGCGTTTCTATCGAATCAATCATCATAACTCCATGCATTTGAAGTTTATTCTGTGATAACCACTGTTCGATAACTACGCCTGCAGCGGTATGTCTATTTTGTTGAATAAATGGATTCTCACTTAGTATCTTTGATGGATCATTACCTTTCACTTCTGGTGAGGTTAATAACACTAACTCCTCTTCAACAATAGCCTGCCAGTTTAAATTTTCATCAAATCGTTCGGGCTTACTGATAAGTGCCGCATCTATAGTTCCATAACTAATTTGATCAAATAAGTTATACGTCGTACCAGGCACAATTCGAACAAATAAATCGGGATAATTCTTCATTAAACCCTTTACAGAACGCGGTATAAGCTCTCGAATAGTTGATGGAATTGCACCAAGCGTTAATTCACCAATAAACTGAGCATCACCCACCAATCCCTCAAATATTGTTTCATAGTCGTGAATAACTGATTTAGCTTTAGGGATTAATGCCAAGCCAAGTTGATTCAATCTTGGACTTTTTTCGTTACGATCGAACAATTTTACATCATAGATTTCTTCAAGACGTTTCATCTGTTGACCGACAGCAGCATGCGAGATACAGACATTTTCAGCGGCAGCACTAAAACTTCCATATTCAGATATAGCCACAAGGGTTTTGAGTAATTTAATCGACATTATTTACCTCAATTCAAACTCTTAAACAACGTATTAGCATATATAGAATAGCTCACCAAAGTAAAATTTTATTTTACTTGTCCTTAAATATATTTGAATTGAATTAAATTAATTTTTAATAAATTATTAACAAGAGTTTTTCGCAATTAATGAGTAAGGAGTAGCAATGTCCATAGACGTAAACGAAAGAATTGTCAGTGATTTTGTAAAGAACAAAATCGAATTAGTGACAACAGTGCCTTGTAAACAATTGGCCACAACAATTGAAAAAATAGACGAAAATAAAGACATATACCATATTCCCTCAAACAAAGAAGACGAAGGGATGGGCATTTGCGCTGGTGCATTTATGGGCGGTAAACGTTCTGCAATTATTATGCAAAACACTGCAATTGGCGTGACTATAAATACCTTGGCCACATTGACACAATATTATCGTATACCACTTCCAATGTTGATTAGTTACCGCGGTGAACTAGGTGAACCAGTTGCTTGCCAGGTTGAGATGGCTCTTCATACAAAAGCATTGTTGAAACAAATGAATATACCTACATACCACTTTCATAACGAGAGCGATGTAGAAGAATTAGATAAGATTTTACAGTATACATTTATGTGCAATAAACCCGTTGCGATATTAACTGACGCGACTTTTTGGAAGGGGTACTAATCATGATTCGTTCAGAAATAATAAAAAGCTTAATTCCAGTAATTTCAGATCATTTTGTCGTATGCAATATTGGTTTACCTAGTCAAGAACTACATATGATGGATGACCAATCGACTAACTTTTATATGTTAGGAACTATGGGATTATCTTCATCGATTGGCTTAGGTGTTGCATTAGCACAAAAACAAACAGTTATATCAATTGATGGCGACGGCTCGGTATTAACTAACTTAGGTACATTGCCGACTATTGCGAACAACGTAACTGATAACTTCATATTGCTGATAATTGATAATGGGAGCTACGGTTCAACGGGTGATCAGCCGACATATGCCGGCCAAAAAACGTCATTAACAGCAGTAGCTTTAGCCTGTGGTTGCGAGAATGTTATTGAATGCCAAGCAGAAGAAGCCGCTGAAGTTATGCAGAAAGCCATCGATAGTAAAAAAATGACAATAATCGTGTGTAAATGCGAATCAGGAAATATTCCTGTGCCCGTTATTACTATGGACCCTGTCATAATTCGTCATCGCTTTATGACTGAATTAACGAAGCGTAATACTTAATCAAATAATCAATTGACTTAAAATAAAAGCTCGTCATGATAACTAAAAGTTAAGTTATTGTGACGAGCTTTTTAACTAGAATTTTCGCAATAAATCCAAATCTACGGGGTCTTTCACGAATATCACAAACTCTCTTAAATCTGGGTTAGTCTTATAGATAATGACAAACAACTTTACTGATAAGCTAAACTATTAAGAAATTAGTTAGATTTTTAAATCAGTAAATATACGCTCTAAAAATAATTAAATTTACAGTTAAGAATAGGTAAAAATGCCACCCCCCTACTTTGGATGACATTTTTTTCGTTTTTTACCGTACCTAGTATAGAACCACTCTACCGCGTTAATAATAAAATGAAGTGTCGTTCAATAGTCAGAGTAGAAATTCAACGAGTGGCAATAATTTATCGCTTTTAAGATCAATATTTTTTTAAGGTAAATTATCCCGTAAGAATATATCGACTTTCACTTCTTCTGGGTATGGAGCGCTTTCGTTACCACGATAGTGGTTAGTTAATATTTTCAAAGCATCTTGTGCTTCTTTTGCAGCTTCCTGATTAATCACTGCATTCATA
The DNA here is from genome assembly GCF_035798195.1 of Cocleimonas sp. KMM 6892. Taxonomy (NCBI): domain Bacteria; kingdom Pseudomonadati; phylum Pseudomonadota; class Gammaproteobacteria; order Thiotrichales; family Thiotrichaceae; genus Cocleimonas; species Cocleimonas sp. KMM 6892. Next base: position 366,020 of record NZ_JAPFBV010000003.1, read on the forward strand.
GTGCCATCTAAAAGGTATTCACGAGAATAAGAGGTTAATTCATGCCCGACCCAGATTATTTCTTTTTCCTTTTTAGAGTCTCGTAAAGCACGGCCTATTCCCCTCGTTCCACTACCCACACTATAGATAGCCACAAGATCTTTATACTCCTCGATAATTTCAATGGCTTTTTTGTAAGCCTCTTCGTATCTATCCAGAGTTTCTAGATTATGTATCACTTCCAGCTGCGGACTATAATCCCGCAAGGCACTAATGAATCCGAGCTCTCGCTCTTGATGATCAGAATAGATGAAACTTTGACTGCCTTTAAATACAGCCACACTTCCTGATTTATTATTCGCCATCATGGAAATCAAATGGGCTGAGGTACGACCTGCTGCACGATTATTTGGCCCAACATGTCCAATAGTGCGTTGACTATTAAAACTAGAAACCATCGTAACTACTGGAATTTTTTGATTACAAATATTATTAATGGACTCTCGCACAAAAGGATCTTCCATTGGCATCACTGCTATGCCATCTGTCTTTTTTGACACCTTATCCAATAACTCAGCCAGAGATTTTGGATCAAAGCTTCTTACTCTATGACACTTGATGGTAATTCCGTCTCTTTTATAACCATCACTTAGACTCATAACATTATCAGCAAGGTGATTTAAGAAACTTCCAGAGCCATCAGGTAAAATTACATCAAACTTGAGGGGTTTATGAGGGTTCGAGCCACCTTGAATCTCATCAACTGCATCCCAGATACGCTTAGCTGTAGTGACAGATACTCCTGAGCGGCCATTGATTACTCTATCTACCGTGGCAATACTGACACCTGCTTTTTCGGCGATATCTGATTGTTTAGCCCATACTTTAGACACATTAACATCCATTAGAATCATCTCTTAATATCATAATGACATTATTACTTTTTTATATCTATAAAATAATAACTTTCTTTAGACATGACCAGCCAACGTCAAAATGAAGTATTTTAGAGGTGTTTTTTCTATAATTATTGACAACACATCTATAATACATCAGTATCACATCTTAATCACGTCATTTTAACGTCATTTAAACATCAAGGTTTATTATGTATTTGGGTTTAGATCTAGGCACTTCTGGTTTAAAAGCTGTTCTCTGCAACGAGGACCAACAGATTATTGCCCAGAATAATGTATCTTTATCTGTCAGCAGACCTCACCCAAAATGGTCTGAGCAAAATCCAGAGGATTGGTGGAACGCGGTAGTTTCTTCACTAACTCAATTAAAAGCATCAAACCCAGATGAAATGATGCAAGTTAAAGCAATAGGTTTAGCAGGACAAATGCACGGAGCGGTTCTGCTTGACGATGAAGGCAATATTTTACGGCCTGCAATACTTTGGAACGATGTTCGATCGGCCACAGAATGTGAAGAGCTCGAAAAGTCAGAGCCTAACTTCAAGGCACTTTCAGGCAACCCTGCGTTCCCAGGATTTACATCACCCAAATTAATGTGGGTAGCGAAACATGAGCCAGAGGTTTTTGCCAAGGTAGCAAAAGTATTGCTGCCCAAGGACTATATTCGCTTCCGCTTAAGTGGTGAATATATCTCGGAAATGTCAGATTCTGCAGGAACCTTATGGCTAGATGTTAAGAATCGAAAATGGTCAGAAAGATTACTTGCTGCTACGAATTTAAATTTATCCCATATGCCAAAATTAGTAGAAGGCTCTGCTGAAGGCGGCAAAGTAACTGATGAACTTTCTCAAAAATTTGGCCTTCAACAAAACGTAATTATTGCCGGCGGAGCTGGCGATAATGCCGGCGGCGCAGTAGGAATCGGAGCAGTATCTCCAGGTCAGGCATTTTTATCGCTAGGTACTTCAGGCGTGATATTTGTCTGCAACGAAAGTTATTTACCAAAACCTGAAGCTGCCATACATACTTTCTGCCACGCACTGCCAAACACTTGGCATCAAATGAGCGTGATGCTTAACGCCTCATCTTGTTTAGATTGGTTAGCGGAGTTAACGAACACTAAAGATGTTTCAACACTATTAAACGAAGTAGAACAGATAGCTGACGAACCATCAGACATTATATTCCTCCCTTATCTGACTGGCGAAAGAACCCCACATAACGATGCTGATGCAAAAGGTGTTTTCTTTGGCATGACGGCCACCACCAAACGAGCAAATCTGGGATTAGCAGTACTAGAAGGGGTTGCCTATGCGTTCGCAGATGGACTTGACCCACTTCTGGATTCAGGTGCAACAATCAATCAAATTTCAGTGATTGGTGGCGGAGCTCGAAGCGAATTATGGGGGCAAATACTCTCTGATGTTTTAGGGCAGGAACTTACTTATCACGAAGATGCAGAAAGCGGCCCGGCTTTTGGCGCTGCTCGATTAGCAAGACTAGCCTTCACAGGTGAAGACGTTTCTAAAATCTGTACAACACCACCTGTTAAAAACACTATCAAACCAAATCCAACAAAACAACAGTATTACAAACCTAGGCTGGAACGCTTTAGACGTTTGTATACCTCCTTAAAACCTGAATTTAGCAGTCTGTAAAAATTATGAATAAATTTTTCCCTGATGTAGAAACGATCACTTACCAAGGCACTGATCATAAAGAAGACCTTGCTTTTAGACATTACGATGCCAATCAAGTAGTTCTTGGTAAAAGCATGAAAGAACATTTGCGCTTTGCCGCATGCTATTGGCATACATTTTGTTGGTCAGGCGATGATGCTTTTGGCGGGCAAACACTGATGAGGCCGTGGTTTGAACCGGGTGACGAAATGCAACAAGCCGAACTTAAAATGGATGTTGCCTTTGAATTTTTTGAGAAACTCAGCGTACCTTATTACTGCTTTCATGACCGAGATGTATCACCTGAAGGCTCGACATTGGCAGAAACGGTCAGCAACTTCGACAAATTAGCAGAACGATTACAGCAAAAGCAGGAAGAGACAGGTCTGAAGCTCCTTTGGGGAACTGCAAATCTTTTTTCTCATCGCAGATTCATGTCAGGAGCTGCTACAAACCCAAATCCAGAAGTTATGGCATTTGCAGCGGCACAAGTTAGACAAGCAATGAATGTTACCCATCAACTTGGTGGTGAAAACTATGTACTCTGGGGTGGTCGCGAAGGCTACGATACGCTTTTAAACACTAAATTCCAGCACGAGACCAATCAAATGGGGCGCTTCCTCAACATGGTTGTTGAGCACAAACATAAAATTGGATTTAAGGGCAACATTCTGGTCGAACCAAAACCACAGGAACCCACTAAACATCAATACGATTATGACAGCCAATCCGTTCACGCCCTATTACTCCAACATGGTTTACAAGATGAAATAAAGGTCAATATTGAAGCGAATCACGCGACTCTAGCGGGTCACAGCTTTGAGCATGAACTCGCATATGCAACTGAAAACGGTATTTTTGGCTCTGTCGATATGAATAGAGGCGACATGCAAAATGGCTGGGATACCGATCAATTCCCAAATAGCGTTCCTGAAATTAGCCTCGCTATGTACATCATTCTCAAAGGTGGCGGGTTTGGTAAAGGCGGGATAAATTTTGACGCGAAAGTTCGTCGCCAATCAATAGATTCAAACGATTTATTCCACGGACATATAGGAGCCATGGATGTTTGTGCAAGAGGTCTATTAAACGCCGCAAACATGATCGAAGATGGTGGACTGGATAAAGCTAAAGACTCTAGATATGCAGGCTGGAACGAAGAGTTAGGCAAAGACATACTTGCCGGAAACTTAAGTCTGGATCAGTTAGCAGACAAAGCTGTCCAGCAAAATCTAGACCCTCAGCCAGTGTCAGGCAAACAGGAATTATTAGAGAATTTAGTGAATAGATTCTGCTAAACCTATAAAAACAACTAAGCTCATTTTACGTTATAGAGGTAAATACTTATGCGAACACTTAAAGGCCCCGCGTTATTTTTAGCGCAATTTGCCGGTGATGAAGCACCATTCAACACACTAGAAAATATCGCCAAATGGGCCGGTGACTTAGGCTTTAAAGGAGTGCAAATTCCATCATGGGATGCTCGTTTAATCGATTTAGATAAAGCAGCCTCTGATAAGTCATATTGCGATGAAATTGTGGAGACTTTAGCTAAGCACGGTTTAGAAATCACAGAATTATCAACTCACTTACAAGGGCAGTTGGTAGCAGTTCACCCTGCTTACGATAAAATGTTTGATGGCTTCGCACCTGAGCATGTACACAATGATCCCGTAGCACGACAGGCCTGGGCAGTAGATCAAATGATGAAAGCCGCACAGGCTTCAGCTAATTTCGGACTTACTGATCATGTCACTTTTTCTGGCGCTTTATTGTGGCCTTATATGTACCCCTGGCCTCAACGCCCTGCTGGTTTAGTAGAAATGGGGTTCAAAGAATTAGCAGAACGCTGGTTACCTATTCTTGATGAATTTGACCGTTGTGGCGTGAATGTCTGCTACGAAATTCACCCGGGCGAAGACTTACACGATGGCATTACTTTTGAAATGTTTCTGGAAGCGTGTAACAACCACCCTCGCGCAAATATTCTGTTTGATCCATCACACTTTTTATTACAGCAATTAGATTACCTGGAGTTCATCGACATTTATCACGATCGAATCAAAATGTTCCATGTGAAAGATGCAGAATTTAACCCTACAGGTCGACAAGGCGTTTATGGCGGCTATCAAGGCTGGACTGATCGTGCTGCCCGCTTCCGCTCTTTAGGCGATGGTCAGGTAGATTTTAAGGGAATCTTTTCAAAACTCAGCCAATATGACTTTGATGGTTGGGCCGTGATTGAATGGGAATGCTGCTTAAAGCACCCCGAAGCAGGTGCACGAGAAGGCGTTAAATTCGTTAATGACCACATCATCCAGGTTACGGACAAGGCCTTCGATGATTTTGCTGACGCCGGAACGGATGATGAAGCTAACCGACAGATTCTTGGACTGAAGTAAGGAGATAATAATCATGTCGAAAAAAATTCGCTTGGGTATGGTAGGAGGTGGCGAAGGCGCTTTTATTGGCGCTGTTCATCGCATTGCTTCCCGTATTGATGATCGTTATGAACTCATTGCTGGCGCTTTATCATCTGATCCAGAAAGAGCCGCACGCTCGGCAGAAAATCTGGGCATTCATAGCTCCCGCTCATATTCGACCTTTACAGAAATGGCTATTGCAGAGAAACAACGCGAAGATGGCATAGACGCCGTTTCTATTGTTACTCCCAATCACATGCACTTCCCGGTTGCTAAAGCGTTTTTAGAACAAGGAATCGCTGTGATTTCCGATAAGCCTTTAACGGTTTCACTGGAAGAAGCTTTAGAACTTGAAGAAATCGTCAAAGAAAGTGGATGCTTTTTTGCGGTAACTCATAACTACACAGGCTACCCATTAGTGCGTCAGGCAAAGCACATGGTTGAAACTGGCGAACTAGGCAATATCCGTTTAGTGCAAGTTGAGTACGTGCAAGACTGGCTAACCGTTAAAGAAGAAGATGGCGGCAACAAGCAAGCAGAATGGCGTACAGATCCTACTCGCTCAGGCCCAGGTGGTTGCTTAGGCGACATTGGAACACATGCATTCAATTTAGCGCGTTTTATTTCCGGACTAAAAGTAGAGGAAGTATCAGCAGATTTGACCAGTTTTCTGCCAGGCCGACAGGTCGACGACAATGTCCATGTAATGATGAGACTTGAAGGACAAGCTAAAGGCATGCTGTGGTCTAGTCAGGTTGCACCTGGTAATGAGAACAACCTTAAAATTCGAATTTATGGAGATAAAGGCGGATTAGAATGGCATCAGGAAAACCCCAATAAATTAATTTTTTCACCATTTGGAGAACCAAGTCGTACATTAACACGAGCTGGTCATGGCTTATCTGATGAAGCCAACCGTCTTATTCGAACCCCGGCGGGTCATCCAGAAGGCTATCTCGAAGGTTTCGCAAATATTTATACCGACATTGCTGATGCCTTACTTGAATGCCAAGCAGGTGCGTCACCAGAATCAGTGATGAAGCTCATTCCTGATATCGAAGCCGGTATTTCAGGCATGAAATTCATCAACTCGGTAATTAGCTCGTCACAAGAAAATGGCAAATGGGTAAAACTTGATGCATAACTGTAAATCACAGGTCGCTACTTTATGAGCTCTCCCGTTCTTCAATTAAGCAATATAGTTAAGGAGTTTTCGGGCGTCCGTGTTTTGCACGAAATTACCTTAGATGTTCTTCCTGGCGAAGTACTCGGAATATTGGGTGAAAATGGCGCCGGTAAGTCGACGTTATTAAAAATCATTAGCGGCATTTACACAAAAACCAGCGGAACTGTTTCCGTCAATGGAAAAGTAGTAAACCTGAAAACGCCTGTTGATGCTAAAAAGCTTGGCATCGCAATGATCCCGCAAGAGTTTAACTTAATTAGTTCACTAAACGTTTTTGAGAATATATTTCTTGGTAGCGAAATAAAGTCAGGTCTTTTCCTCAACAAAAAAACCATGCGGGAACAAACCCATGAGCTTTTAAAAGAACTGAAAACAGACCTTGATCCAAATGCATTAATAGAAGATTTAACCGTTGCGCAAAAACAAATGGTTGAAATTGCCAAAGCATTAGTGAGCAATGCAAACATCCTGATTATGGATGAGCCAACAACAGTGCTCACCGAACACGAAGTACGTATTTTATTTGAGTTAGTTGAAAGACTCAAAGCCCGCGGTGTAACAATATTATTTATCTCTCACAAATTAAAAGAAGTTAAACAGCTCTGCGACCGTTTGGCAATTTTACGCGATGGTCACTTAATCAGCCTGGATGAAGTCACCGGCCTAAATGAAAAAGACATGGCACGTAAAATGGTTGGCCGAGAACTCAACCAGATTTATCCTGAAAAATCTGCCCCGCAGGAAGAAACTGTACTGAAGGTAAGCAACTTATCCATTGATGGCGTATTAAAGAACATCAATTTTGAGTTAAAAAAAGGCGAAGTTCTGGGGTTTTCTGGTTTAGTTGGCGCAGGTCGCACGGAAACTGCTGAAGCCATTATGGGTCTACGTCATAAAGACTCAGGAGCACTTGAAGTCAATGGCAAAAGGGTCGAGGTAAACAGCCCTGTTGAAGCAGTAAACCTCAGATTGGCGTACCTGTCGGAAGACCGACAAGGTAAGGGCCTAATTCTTAATTTTGACATACCCAAAAACATCACTCTGATTTCTTTGAAAGCCTATGTAAAGGGCTTAATAAACAAATCTTTAGAACGCAAGAAAGTGAAGGAATTCGTTTCACTATTTGACATCAAAGCGGCTTCACTAGACACAAAACTCATCAATTTGAGTGGTGGCAACCAGCAAAAAGTATACCTATCTAAATGGATGGACACATACCCTGAAATTCTGATTCTCGATGAGCCAACTCGCGGCATTGATGTAAACACGAAAAAGGATATCTACCATTTCATAAGACAGCTAATCGATGATGGCTTATCCGTTATTTTTATTTCATCCGAGTTAGAGGAAATTATTGGCTTATCTAATCGCGTGATTGTGATGCGCTCTGGTGAAATTATGGGCGAGCTCACCGGGGAAGATATCAACGAAGAAGAAATTATGTATCACGCCGCTGGTTTGACAAGGCAAACTGCTTAAAACATTGAATAAATATTTACTCAGGAACAACAAATGATCAGCAAAAAATCAATAAGACATACGAATCAAATAAATAGAGTGACTCTAAAATGAGTAAGATTGATTGGTCAAAATACGCACCTTTGATTGCCCTAATTGTGCTCGTTGCAATTTCAGCTATGGCTAGTGAGCACTTTTTAGCAGCACGAAACATCTCCAATGTCTTAAGACAGGTATCTTATACAGGCATTATCGCTTTAGGCATGACTTTTGTGATTATCGCTGGCGGTATAGATTTATCAGTCGGTTCAATGCTGGCGTTAGTCGGCGTGCTAACTGTGATGATTCTCAATGCTGTGGGTGAAGGCTGGTTTGCCGTGGTGTTAGCCATCGGTGCGGCGATTGCATTGGGTGCTTTATTTGGTTTAATTAATGGCGCCATAGTTACCAAAGGCCGAGTCGCAGCCTTTATTGCCACACTTGCAACCATGTCGATTTTCCGATCATTGACGTTATATATCAGCGATGCTGGCGAGATTGTTTCTACTAATCAAAAGTATCCAGATGTCGGTGGAGGCTACTTTCTTTCGGTACCAAACCCAGTCTGGGTGTTTTTATCACTCGCTATAATTTTCCACATATTACTCAACCACACCGCTTTTGGACGTCATGTTTGCGCAATTGGTTCTAATGCGACCGTTTCTGCTTATTCTGCGATTAAAGTTAAAACAATCTATTTAATCACCTTTGTAATTACTGGCGCTACCGTAGGTATTTCTGCCGTGATGCTGTCATCCCGACTTAATTCTGTAAGCCCCGGCGACGCTGGTTTATTTTACGAATTAGACGTTATTGCAGCGGTCGTTATTGGCGGTACATCTCTAGCAGGTGGCAAGGGAACAATCTGGGGAACGGTGATTGGTGTCATCATTTTAGGAATCATAAACAACATGCTGAATTTGTTAGGTGTATCAGCATATCTACAAGGCACGGTAAAAGGTCTTGTGATTTTAGTCGCAGTGTTAGCACAGTACAAACAAACCCGCTAGCCAACACTGTCACATGAAAACTTGAGTAGGAAGTGGTGTGGCATTCAACACATCAAATAATACTTAAGTGAAAAGTAGTCATTGTTTTAAATAAACAATTTTGTGTTAACACTATAGGAGAGTAGAAATGAAAGGTGTTTTAAAAGTAATAACAATGAGCATCATATTAATGATGGTGCCTTTAACTGGTATGGCAGCAGATAAATATAAAATCGGTGTCAGCGTTCCATCTGCTGATCACGGCTGGACAGCTGGTTTACTATGGTGGGCAAAAAAGGCGACTGATGAACTGGCGGCTAAAGACAGTCAACTTGAGTTTTTTGTAGTAGCAGCAAGCTCAGGTACTAAGCAGGTAGGTGATGTTGAAGATCTTATGATCAAAGGAATAAATGCACTAGTTATCTTGCCGCACAACCCTGCTACTTTACAAAAAGTAATCGAAGAAGCTTATGCTGAAGGTATTTATACGGTTGTGGTTGATCGTGAATTAGCAAACCCAGCTCAAGATGTCTTTATTGCTGGAGATAACCCGGGTTTAGGACGTGTTGGCGCAGAATGGTTAGCGAAAGAAATGGGCGACAAGGGCAATATAGTAGTATTAGAGGGAATGCAGATACCTATCAACAAGCAACGTGTGGATGCCTTTAACGAAGTAATTTCAAAGCATTCAGGGATTAATATCCTTGATTCACAACCTGCTGACTGGTCAACTCAAAAAGCCCTTTCAGTCATGGAAAACTTCTTACAAAAACACAAAAAGATAGATGCTGTTTGGTGTCAAGACGACGATATGCTTAAAGGTGTAATGCAAGCAATTAAAGAGTCTGGTCGCACTGACATAAAAACTGTATTAGGTGGAGCTGGTTCAAAAGACATCATTAAAATGGTTATAGATGGAGACCCGGTTGTCCGCGCAACAGTGACTTATAGCCCATCAATGATCGCATCAGGAATTGCACTTGCAGTAGCTGGCGTCAAAGACGAAACGCTTGGCAATCTTTACCATAAACCAACCCGACTTATTCTCGGCGCAGAGTTAGTGACCAAAGAAAACGCTAAAGATTACTACTACCCTGATTCGGCCTACTAGATCTTTTTGATGAAAAATAACAGGCACTTACTTCTTTAAGTGCCTGTTTAATAGCTTTACATCCACAACTTAAAACATTCAAATAATCATTAATTCACAGTAAAAAAGTGCCTCAAAGGTGGGGGGTGGCTTTACATGTCACCCCCCACCTTTGAGGCACTTTTTCATCTCATTTATTATCTGTTTTTTAAGCTAAGCACCTCAAGCAACATCCATTAATTTTAACTAGTTATATTTCATTCCCACCTTAAGTTTTATCTCTAATACCTTAACCATCTAAAAGAGACAAAACCAAACAAGAATAAGTAAATAAAAGACCATAAGTTTCTATTCAGAAATTCGATCTATAAATTCATTTAAGTTATTATTAGCCCCTTGGAACCGCAAAAAAACTCAGTAGCAATATCTCTACTGGGCTAGGCTGGTTAAATGAAATTTATAGGGAAAACAAGTCATGACTGAATCTCCATTTAAACTCGATCGTCGTACCAAGATTGTCGCCACTTTGGGACCATCTTCAAGCGATGAAGCCTCTATTAGAAGCTTATTAGATGCAGGGGTGAGTGTATTCAGACTGAATTTTAGTCATGGAACCCACGAAGAACAAAAAGCCAGACTAGACTGTATTCGCAAGTTAGAAAAAGAAGTGGGTCGCCCCGTAGGTATTTTGGCAGATCTTCAAGGCCCAAAATTAAGAATTGGCACGTTTTCAGAAGACAACGTCCACCTAGACGTTGGCCAAACCTTCACGCTTTATCTTGATGAACACAGAGGAGATAGTACAGGCGTCAAACTACCTCACCCTGAAGTCTTCGCAGCTCAAAAAGTAGGCGAAGAATTATTGGTTGATGATGGAAAAATTCGCTTGCGCATTACTGAACTCACTTCCAACAAAATGGTTACAGAAGTCATGGTTGGCGGAATAATCTCGGAACGTAAAGGAGTGAACGTCCCCGGCGTTTCTCTACCGATCAGCCCGCTGACGAAAAAGGACCGTATTGATCTTAAGTATGCATTAGAGATTGGGGTTGAATGGGTTGCTTTATCATTTGTTCAACGTGTCGAAGATCTGATTGAAGCCCGTGAGTTGATCGGTGGAAAAGCAGGTTTACTGGCGAAATTGGAAAAACCTTCTGTACTAGATGATCTAGAAAATATCGTTAAACACTCTGATGCCATAATGGTAGCAAGAGGAGATTTGGGCGTTGAGCTACCTCCAGAACGTGTTCCATCTATTCAAAAACGAATTGTCCAGGTTGCTAGATCTCAAGGTAAGCCAGTTATTGTTGCGACTCAAATGCTCGAGTCTATGATTCATCACCCTATTCCTACCCGAGCAGAAGCGTCGGATGTTGCCACAGCGATTTATGATGGTGTTGATGCTGTAATGTTATCTGCCGAGACCGCAGCCGGAAGCTACCCTGAAGAAGCCGTTTCAGTAATGGGACGAATTATCAGCGAAACTGAAAGCGATAAGAATTATCGTCAGATGTTACAAATATACCCACTTATTGGTGAAATCTCTGATGCGGATGCGATTGCAATTGCAGCATCTCAAATTGCCAAAGATAGAGAATGTGTTGCTGTAGTTACTTTTACCAGCACAGGCTCAACAGCCTTACGTGCTGCTCGTAATCGTGGTGTTGTTCCAATACTAGGATTAACACCTTCGGATCATGTCGCACGAAAGTTATCGCTGGTTTGGGGTGTGTATTCCATTCAAACCAAAGATGTTTCTTCCTTCTCTGAAATGGTTGGCAAGTCGGTACGTATGGCTATGAGAAAAGGCATAGCAAAATCGGGAGACAGAATAGTCGTTACAGCAGGCGTACCATTCGGAACACCAGGCTCTACCAACACGATTCGTTTAACCAAGGTTTCGGAAAATTACGAAAAAGAAGAATAATGTAGATTACGTCACTGAAACGTAAATTTTATATTAAAAGAGCCGAATATTATTCGGCTCTTTTTATGAGAAAAAGGAAAGAATGGAAAGTAAGTAAGGGAAAAAACGGCCCCTACTTCACATCAAATTTCTATTGAAGCTGCGGCTTAGCAAACTTTTTCCTAAGCATCTTGATTAGTGGAATTAACCAAATCAGGATAGTGAGTACACCCAGCGTTGCTGAAATCGGTCTAGAGAAAAACGCTAACAATTCGCCGTCTGCTTTTATCATCGATGATAAGAACATCTCTTCGAGCATTGCACCTAATACGATACCTAATATTGTTGGCGCAATCGGAAAACCATTCTCTTCCATAATGTAAGCTAAAACACCCATTGCTAACATGATAACAACTCCAAATACTGAATTTGTTATCGCAAAAGAACCGACTAAACAGAAAATCAAAATAGCGGGCATCAGCATCCGAGAAGGAATTTTAAGCAACTGCGATGAAAGCCTAATAGCGAGATAGCCTAAAGGTAAAAGCAATAGATTAGCCACAAAAAATGCGATGAAAACAGCATTCAGTAACTGTGGATTTTCCTGAAAAATCATAGGTCCAGGATTCATGCCCTTCATATAAAGCACACCTATCGCAATCGCAGTAACAGAATCACCCGGTATACCAAATACCAGTGCAGGAACCCAGGCACCTGCTAAACCTGCGTTGTTTGCCGAACCCGCATCAACCAAGCCTTCTACATGACCCGTTCCGTATTTTTCTTTCTCTTTCGATGTGCGTTTTGAAACACCATAAGAAACCCAGGCTGCAATGTCTGCACCTGCACCTGGTAGAACGCCAGTCACAGCTCCAATTGAGCTGCCTCTAAAAACATTAAATTTGTATTTAAATAAAACACCACCAACCCCTTTGAACAAATTGGTAAGCGATTGTACTGGCACTTTAGGGCGCGAATTATTTTTAGCTGCCACAAAACGAAGCACTTCTGAAATGGCAAACATACCAATCATGGCAGGAATAAAGCTCACTCCGGACAACATCTCTGTACTACCGAAAGTGAAACGAGGATGTCCAGAGATAAGATCAATACCAATAGTAGCAATGAACAAGCCAATCAATAAAGATACAAAGCCTTTTAACGTTGAACCACTAGAGACAACAACAGCGCTAGAGAGGCCCAAACAAGCTAACCAAAAATACTCATAAGAAGAAAATTTGAAAGCAAATTCGGCTAATGCAGAAGTCGCCATCATCAGTACTACTGCACCGATGAGACCACCTATAATAGAAGTGGTTAAACCAACTCCCAATGCTAACTGTGCCTTGCCTTTTCGGGTCATGGCGAATGCTTCATCGCAATAGGCGGCGGAGGCAGGTGTACCGGGAATACGGAGCAACGCGCCAGGAATATCGCCAGCAAAAATTGCTGTGGCAACAGTCGTTACAATGGCTGCAATCGCAGGCACTGGATCCATAAAGAAGGTTACAGGAATAAGAAGTGCGGTTGCCATGGTGGCAGTTAGACCCGGAATTGACCCAACAACTAATCCAAAAGCAGCGGCACCGACCATTACCATTAATACGTAAGGGTCAAAAATTAATGAGAGTCCACCAATAAACGCATCCATAAATAATTCTCTAAAAACCGAGTGGGCCGATAGGTAATGGCACTAAAAGCCATACACCAAATAATAATTTACTCACACCTGTCATAAACAGTGCGGCAATAAAAGAGGCGACAACACCATTTTGAAGTCGTAGAAACAATACAAGTAAAATCGAAAACGCTGTTATTACAAACCCTAATGTATCCACAAAGAAGATGTAAAACAGTATGCTTAAAATTACGACGAAAAAATTGATAACCGAACGAGGCTTTTCACGCCATCCAGCAATCGTTAGTAAGTTGGGTTCTTTGCTTATAGCTTCTTCTATTGGGCTAGAAACTGTACGTTGCTTATAACCACTAACAACAAGAAGGCAGCCACAAATAATTAAACCAACACCAATTAATACGGGAAAATCTGAGGCGCCGAAACGTTGTCCGTGCAAAGCAGGAAATGTTCGAGTGTAGATGATTTCTGCGATAGCAAAAACAATCAAGAAAATGCCAAATACTGCATCATTAAATTTCATTGAATGCTTGGCTCCTGAATATGGTGAGAATAATGAAAGTACCTCTATTACTGATTGTTATCTAGCAATAGAGGTACCTTTGAACAAAAAACTTACTTAGCAAGACCAACAGCTTTCATCACAACACCAAGTGACTCATCGCTTTTCTTCATCCAGCTTTTAAAATCATCGCCCGCTTTATATGTCATTCCAAAGCCACGACCATCCATAAACTTTTTGAAATCATCTGAATGCCAAACTTTGTTCATTGCTGCACTTAACACATCTGTTTCAGCTTTAGGTAAACCAGCTGGAGCAACAATACCGCGCCATGATGCCATTTCCCACTCAGGGCCACCCACTTCTTGCAAAGTAGGAACATCAGGGAAAGCAGCTAGACGCTCTGAAGACATAACACCGATTGCTTTAACTTTACCTGCAGATAACAAACCAGATGCTTCTACGATTGAACAAGTAACAACATCAACACCTTCTGCAACCAACTCTTGAAGACCACCTGCTGAACCTTTCGAAGGAACCCATGGTACTGCAGACTGCTCTAAACCAGACTTGTTTAGCATACCTGCCAGAGCAAGATGCCAAATACCACCTTGACCTGTACCTGATGCTTTATGCTTACCTGGACTAGCTTTAGCCGCATTAATTACTTCGCCTGCATCTTTCCACTCTGAATCAGCACGTACGATAACGCCAGCTGGGTCAGTATTGTAAAGTGCAATAGGCGTGTACTTTTCATACGTTAGATCGGTTAAACCAGCCCAATGCATCATGCCTGTTTCTACTGTTGCTACGCCGATGGTATATCCGTCAGGTTTTGCGTTTGCAATTGCAGAGTGACCTACGACTCCGCCTCCGCCTGTGCGGTTAACTACATTAACAGGCTTGCCTAATTCTTTTTGTAACAAACTACCAATAATACGACCTGTGGCATCAGTTCCACCACCCGCTCCCCAAGGAACGATTAACGTAATTGGACGCTCAGGATATTCTGCCATAGCAGGCGCAGTCACCGCCGCCAAAAGTGTTGTTGCAGCAACTATACCTGCTGTTGTGCGAATGATTTTTTTAAATGATTTCATAGTTATTCCTCCGTTAAACTTTCTCTTATAATTACAAACAATTTACAACTTATTTACAAATAATTACAATATACTATTTATAGCAGTTATACACTAATTATTCCTATTCATAAGCAACTAATAATTAATGGTTTAACGTTTTTCTATTAAAAATAAAAATGATACACAGGACTTAAGACTCTACAAACACGATAAGGACCCATCATGAAAAACGCATTTGATTTAAGCGGACAAACAGCCTTAGTCACTGGGTGCAAACGCGGCATTGGCAAAAGTATGGCTATAGCTTTGGCTGAAGCAGGTGCAGATATTATTGGTGTGAGTGCAAGTCTCGAAGCAGAAGGGAGCGATATCGAACGCGCAGTGACAGCATTAGGTAGAAAATTTTCATCCTATGCATGCGACTTCTCTGATCGTAATGCACTTAAATCGTTCGCCCATCAAATAAAAGTGGATGGTCATAAACCAGATATTTTAGTCAACAATGCGGGTACCATAAAAAGAGCGCCAGCTGCTGAGCATGAAGATGACTTATGGGATGAGGTCTTAGAAGTAAACCTAAGCGCGCAGTTTGTACTAAGCCGTGAGATTGGCCGAGACATGATCAAGCGAGGTAGTGGCAAGATCATTTTCACCGCTTCTTTACTGACTTTTCAGGGGGGCATCACTGTTCCTGGTTATGCAGCATCAAAGGGTGGAATCGGACAATTAACCAAAGCTCTGGCGAATGAATGGGCATCAAAAGGCATTAACGTAAATGCAATCGCTCCGGGTTATATCGCTACTGACAATACTCAGGCATTACAAGATAATCCTGAACGTTCCCAATCTATACTCGAACGTATTCCTGCAGGCCGCTGGGGAAAACCTGAAGATTTCGCAGGGCCTATTGTTTTCCTTGCTTCGTCAGCATCAGATTATGTGCATGGGACAATATTGACCGTTGACGGGGGCTGGATGGGGCGTTAACCCACAATTAAAGTTGGAGGCAAACGGGAACTAAACCTATCAACCTAAGTTGCCCCATCTTTTTTTGCTTTGATTTTTAAACGTCTTTCACGATACCAGATAATAAGTCCTGAAATAATGATAACGAGCGCACCCAGAATGGTAAATTCATCAGGCACCTCATCATAAAATATGAAGCCTAAAATGGTCATATAGATAATAAAACTATAAGAATAAGGCATCAAAACAGAAGCTTCTGCATGCTTATGCGCCCGGGTCAGTAGCTCGTGCCCAGCCCATGAAGCGAAACCCACCCATGTCATCAACATCAACGCTTTCAAGGTCACCGGTTGCCATAACCATACAGCAAAGGGCAGAAAGACAAGCGCACCGACCAAGCCGGTAAAAAACTGCAACACATGAGGACGAACTTTAGCGGCAAGCTTTCGAGTGATGATCGAATAGATAGCCATTGCTATTGCAGCAAACAGAACCAGAAAAGACGCCCAATGAAAGCTCTCATTGAAAGGAGAGACAATAATAACAACGCCAACAAATCCCATAAAAATAGCGAACCAACGCCAAGGCCCAACACGCTCACCTAAAATAGGTCCTGAGATCAAACTAACAAAAATAGGAACCGTAAACAGAATCGCTGAATACATACTCAAGGTTAAATACTTCAACGAGTAAAAAACACAGGCTGTAACACTAGCCAACATTGCGCCACGAATAACTAGCAGCCAAAAGTGATCTTTAATCTCGTTTTTATCAAAGCCTCGAAACGAAATTTCAGTGGCACCAATCGCCAATTGAAAACTATAGCGAATAAATGCCAACTGAAAAGCGGGATACCCTAATAACACCAACCACTTGGTTGTTCCATCCGTCAAAGAAAAGAACAAATAAGCAATCAGTATTAATAAAATACCGAAATTAACTCTATCCGGTATTTGCGGCGCTGAAACAACTTTCATTACTTTTTATCACTCGAATTAGCAAATGAGGACCGATAAAAATCGACCATCTTTGGCACCAGATCTTCTCCCTGACCATTATCTATCGCTGCTTGCAAAGCAGCCAAAGACGAAGGTGCAATTGCCGGAGTGACACCTGCATCTTCTGCCATTTTTTTATAATAACCGACATCTTTTGCCGCATTTTTTATAGAAAACTCTAAGACATCTGGATTTCCATCCACAGCATAGGCTTTGATGAAATCCATGATGCCAGAATTTGCAGGCCCAACTGACAATACATCATAGACTGTCTGCCGCGGAATTTTAGCGACATCAGATAAGGCAAATACTTCTGAGACCATATTTGCAGTAGTCATAGCGATAAAATTATTAAACAGCTTGATGGTGTGCCCTGCGCCAGACCCACCTAAATAGAAGACGTTTTCTCCCACTTCCTGCAACACTGGTTTAACACGTTTAAAAGCATCTTCATTGCCCGCAGTCATGATATTCAGCAAACCCTGTTTAGCATGAGCAGGGGTGCGCCCTAGTGGCGCATCCAGATAGTCCCCGCCAGCTGCTGCAACCTCTGCGGCTAACGTTCGAGTACTCTCAGGCAAAGAGGTACCAAAATCTATGACGATAGCGCCTGATTTTAATCCGCCGATAACACCATCATCCCCTTGCATCCGACTTTCGACTTGTTCACTGGTTCCCATACACAGCATCACCACATCAGAGTTTTCTGCTACTTCACGCGCACTGAATACTTCAGTTGCACCACGAGATACTGCAGCATCAACATTGGTACGCGAGTGATTTGCCATGACAACGAGCGCATAACCTTTTTCCTGAAATCGCTCTACCATGGCTGATCCCATCAAGCCTAAGCCGATAAATCCTATTTTTGGTTTTGTCATATTATTTACCTCTATTTGCCTTTGTAAAATAATTTGCGTTTCATGATAGTTTTTTATGATGAACGTTTAATAGTGAATGTTTTATGAAAAATTCATAACTTATCTATAGATAAGGTTTAAATGCCACCCCCCTACTTTCAAGCATTTTTTTTACTTAGCCAACAAACACCATGACTCACAAGCAACCAAATTCATTAATAATTCGGCTCGAACTTATTAGGGTCTAACTCATTTGAATAACCCAGCTACAACAAGGTACATGCAATAACACTAGTGCAACAACCTAGGCGCAATAGAGTTGATTCTAACAATGATAGTGCACGTGTGAATTAATCTGTAAAACTATTATCTGAATAACAATAAAAATTTAGAATTAAGCGAGAGGGTCGCTTAATCCCTTTTCATATAACTTTATTATCAAACCGCTCGAACTGCATACACAAATATTGAATCTGTGTTTAAGAAATAATCCAAATACACCCCCCTACTTATAGGGCGTTTTTTTAAATATGTATCTGGATCATTTTCACTTAACTTACTTCAATGGTTACACGGCTATTTAACTGAGCCGGGCATCAGTTGATTCGGCAACCACAGTGCTATCTCTGGAAATAAGATGATCAACAATAAGATAAGCAACATAGGAATTAGAATAATAACCACTTCCTTAAGGACCTTCACAACATTCATCCCACCAATGGAGGCGGAGATCAGCAGACAGAGTCCATAAGGCGGAGTCACCAAACCGAATGCAAGCGAGATGATACCGATAATTGCAAAGACAATCGGCGATATATCGGCCTGAAGAGCAACAGGCAAAAGAACAGTACCGAGAATGATAATAGTTGGAATGGCATCGATAAACAAACCAAAGAACAAAAATAGGAATGCAATAACCAAGGATGTGCCGATTGTCCCAAGTTCCATATTTGTCATCACAGAAATAATAAGACGTGGCACATTATAATAAGCGAGCAACCAACCGAAAACGGATGCCGTACCTATCGCAAATAAAGAAATAGATGCGAAACGTCCAGTATCATAAAGGATTGTGCCTACTTCACGTGGGGTAACCGTTCTGTATACCACCATGCCTAAAAATAGAGAGTAGAAGGCTGCGATAATGGCACTTTCGGTCGGTGTAACGATACCTGCAACGATTCCATAAATAACAAAGACCGGCGTCAACATGGCTAACGCAGCGCCTTTAAACGCTTTGAAGGCTGTACCAAAAGTCGGCTTCATCGCGATAGGGTAATTGTAAACTTTGGCGTAGCCATAAACCGTCGCCATCAAAGCAAAACCGATCATTAATCCTGGAATAGCACCTGCCAAAAACAGAGCGCCAACAGAAACCTGCATCACGCCACCCCAAACAATCATCAGAATACTAGGTGGAATGATTACACCCATCACCGATGAACAGGCAGTAATCGCAATCGCAAAACGGGTGTCGTAACCCTCTTTGATCATTGAAGGAATGAGGATTTTTCCGCAACCCGCAGCATCGGCTGTTGATGAGCCAGATATACCTGCGAACAACATGGAAACCGCCACATTCACGTGCCCCAAACCACCGGGCATCCACCCTGTTAACACTCTGGCCAAATCGATTAATTTGTCGGTGATTTTCCCCGAATTCATTAAGTTAGCGGCGAGTAAAAAGAAGGGAACAGCCAAAAGAATAAATGAATTATACGACTGAAACATACGGTCGATAATAATGAATGGAGTCAGCCTGATATCAAGCAGCACCACCGGAATGGTTGCGATACCTAAAGCAAAGGCAACGGGTACGCGAAGAATCACCAATAATAAAAAACTGCCAACTAATAAGGCACATGCTACTCCTGTAGTAAGAATCATAATACTGCCCTTTTGTTAGCTTTGTATTGTTGAAAGGCTTCAACAAAACGGAATAAAGAAAAAATGCCCCAGAATAGTCCTGCGAGTGGGACTGTAATGTGTGTAACCATGAGATTTGCATTCATCATTACAGAATGCTGAATGCCGCCGAATTTTGCATATTCAATCCCATACCAGGCAAACAGAAAACCAAAACCGCCAACCAGCAATAGAACAATGGATTTTTGTATTAACAATATCAGAGGATTAGGGCTATCTGGCAACACCTGAACGTCGAAATGTGTACCTTCCCATACGGCCAATACCGAACCGATCATGACCACCCAGACAAAGATAAAAGTGGCCAGCTCTTCAGTCCAAAGAAAAACAGGGATAATACCGGTGTAACGAGCAATTACCTGCATTGCCACAGGAATCACAAGTGACCCTACCAATACCGCTAAAATGATTCTTAGTCCGGTACAGAAAGCTTCTAAACTGCGTTTGATCATGATTGACCCTCAAAGGGCAGATGAGAATGAAAAATAGAAGCATCTCTAAGGTCGATAAAACCTCAGAGATGTTCTAACTGATGTATCTAAAATTACTTATTACTAATTTTTTAATAACGGTCAATTACTTAGTTGCGCGAATTGCACCTAGTAATTCAGTTGCATTGATACCCGCTGCAAATTTATCCTGCACGGGCTTAACCATGTCTAGAAGCTTCTCACGACCTTCAAACTCAGATACTTTGATCTGACCAGCATCAACCATTTCTTTGAGCTTGATACCATCTTCACGTGACTCTAGCTCACGACCATATGCACCCGCTTCTTTACCTGCTTTCTTGATTGCAGCTTGTAGTTTCTCTGGAAGTTTACGGAAGCTCTTACCGCTAAATACGATAGGACGTACAGTAATTGTATGAGAGGTTAAAGTAACGTTTGGCGCAACTTCGTAAAACTTTAAGTTCTGGATACTGGCGGCTTCGTTCTCAAAACCGTTAATAACACCTGTTTGAATTGCATTGTAAACTTCGTTATAAGCGATGGCAGAAGGTGCGGCACCGATAGCATCAAAAATCTGAGCCTGTATTGGAGCACCCATCACGCGCATCTTATGGCCTTCCAACTCCTTCATATTCATAATTGGCTTGTTTGACAATAGGTTACGTGTTCCACCGCCAGCATAACCAACAATAACGATATCTGCTTTTTCAGATAACTCTTTCTCAAGAGGAGCAAGAATGTCGCTAGATAAAACAGTATTCCAGTGATCTAAGTCACGAAACAAAAAAGGCATATCCATTAACGGAATAGATGGTGCAAATCTTGCCATATTGGAAGGCGCTAGAATGGTGTAGTCAATTGCAACACCTTGATTTAGGAAAGTGACATAATCCTTTTCTACACCCAACTCACCATTCAAACGTAAGTCAAACTTCACATCTCCGTCGTAATACTCATTAACCAGATCAGCAAACTTAACCATAGTTTTAGTGAAGGTATGCTTGTCATCGAACATACTCGCGCCACGTAAAGTCTCTGCAGAAACAGATGTAACGAAGGTTGAAAGTACTACGCCGACTAGTGCTGTTTTAAGAATTGTTTTTACTTGTTTTTTAAAAATCATAATTTCTCCTTGGATAATTTGGACTAAATCAACAGTTAAAAATACTCAACGCCATTGATGTCTCAGCGTAACTATAGTAAGAATTTGTAAAATGTAAATAAATAATTTGTAATTAATTGTAAACAGTTGTGTTTGCAAATTATCACGACTAAATATTTTTAACGCGACAAAAACATAAGCTAATGATATTAATGATAAAAATCTACTTTTTATCGCATTTTCAATACAATATACATATAGCATTAAGTTCTAAGAGGCACGATGAAACGCAATTGAAACCTGTATTTAGAACCAATAAATCCCTAATTTACACACTTTTATTTACAAATATTTTACAAATAACTATACTCTTTGCTTTACAACCTCATTTAAAGGCGAAAGTATGAGTGAGCAATCATTAACTTTTAAAGACAGTTCTTTGTCTGATAGTGTATATGAAGAATTAATACAGCTGATCGTACAAGGTGAGTTTGGGATTGGGAAAAAGCTTCCCACTGAACATGTCCTTAGCGAAAGATTAAACGTTTCTCGCCCTATACTCAGACGAGCACTCAAGCAACTGCGTAATGACGATGTTATCGTTTCACGTCAGGGCTCGGGATCGTTTGTTAAACGACGCCCAGAATTAGCCGTTCTTGATTTTGCCCCCATCGGTTCTATCGCTGATATTCAACGAACATTTGAATTTAGAGCTGCAGTAGAAGGAGAAGCTGCATATCACTGCGCGATCCGAAGAACGGAAGAAGAACTTTTGCAAATTCAAACAGCAATACAAATGCTTGACGACTGCATAAAGAATAATGAATTAGGTTCGGATGCGGACGTAGTCTTTCACGAAGCCATTTGTAGAGCTTCCCACAACCACTACTTCACTGCTGCACGTAACTCAATGAAACCCAATATTTTAACCGGAATAAATTTAACCCGGAATTTGTCGCTACTAAAACCAAAAACGCGATTAGAGCTAGTGCAACAAGAGCATTATCATATTGTTGATGCTATCGAGCGCAAGGATGGACCAGCTGCTCGCGAAGCCATGCGAGCGCATATAGACAATGCTCGCATGCGAGTATTCGAAGGAAACCCATCTAACAAAAGTGTATTAGACTGAAATTAATGCGCAATAATTAATACACAACAATTTAAGAGATTGCTTTATATGAAGTCACTACTAGGTATCGGCGAATGCATGCTGGAACTATCATCAGTCCAAGATAACCTCTGGCAACAAAAATTTGCCGGAGACGTATTCAATACGCTTTGGTATGCGAAAGCACTCGCATCAGAAGACATTTCCATTCGTTTTTTTACTGCGATTGGGGATGATCACAGCTCGGAAGAAATGATTACATTCATTAAAGGCTCCGGAGTTTTATGCGACAACATCCCTAGAATTAAAAATGGTGTTCCGGGCTTATATCGTATACATCTGGATGGTGCAGAACGATCGTTTAGTTACTGGCGCGACACTTCAGCGGCAAAGCAGATGATGAAGCAAGCTGAACTACTTTGGGCACAAGCAGCCGATGCAGACATCGTATATTTATCAGGGATTACTATGGCTATCTTGCCAGATGAAGACGCTGAAACGCTCATCGCTGGTTTACGTTCTGCGCTTAAACCTGATGCAATTATTGCCTTCGACCCCAATATTCGTCCTCGTTTATGGGCAAGCGAAGAAAGGATGAAAGATATCATTACAAGAACGGCTGCTATTTCGGATCTTATCCTTCCGAGTTTTGAAGACGAACAAGTCACCTTTGGTGATAAAACCCCAATGGAAACAGCTGAACGCTATCGAGCGCTTGGCGTTAAACAGATCGTTGTTAAGAATGCAGAAAGTGAAACCTTATTTGTCGAAGGCGAGAAAGTTGAATACTTTCCTGTAAAAGAAATCGAAGGTGTTACGGATACCACCGCCGCCGGTGACTCTTTTAATGGTGCTTATTTTGCTGAATATATGCGTTCAGGTGATATTGCAAAATCCATTTCACTCGCGCAAAAATGCGCCGGTACTGTCATCTGTGAAAAGGGTGCTTTGATTCCCTTTGAGACTGTTCAGGCTAACGTTTAAATTACACTCTACATTACTATTTATAAGACTCTCTACACAACTTAAGACAAGGCAAAAACATGAAACGAACATGGCGTTGGTTTGGTAAAAATGACCCTATCTCTCTTGAAAATATTAAACAAGCGGGCACTCAGGGTATTGTCAGTGCGCTTCATGATTATCCCGCGGGGAAAACGTGGCTTAAAGAAGATATTCTAGAACACAAACAACAAATTGAATCAGCAGGTTTAACCTGGGATGTCTGTGAATCGATCTGGATGAGCGACGAGATAAAACTCAAAGGTGCTTCAGCAACAGAAGAAGTAACTGCCTGGAAAGAAACGCTCAAAAACCTCGGTGAAGCAGGTGTGAAAACGGTCTGTTACAACTTTATGCCAGTAGTTGATTGGACTCGTACTGACCTGGAGCATTCGCTTACCGGCAAAGGCATTGCGTTACGCTTTGATATGATCGATTTCGTCGCATACGATGTTTTTGTGTTAAAACGCCCTAATGCTGATCAGGACTATGAAGAATCAACTGTATCCCTAGCGAAACAAAGACTCGCCGAAAAGTCTGTCGAAGAAATAGCACAACTGGAAAAGAATATCATTGCAGGTTTACCGGGTGGTGCAGAAAGTCATGGTGGCGGTGAATTCTCAAAACGCATCGCGAAATTTGACAGCTTAAGTGACAACGATATGCGTGATAATTTAGTCTCGTTTCTTGAAGCTGTTATTCCAACTGCCGAAAAATATGGAATAACATTGGCGATTCACCCCGATGACCCACCGTTTCCACTGTTTGGTTTACCACGAATTGTCTCTACAGAAAATGATCTGGATTACCTATTCGAGACAGTGCCAAGCCCTGCGAACGGACTTACGTTTTGTGTTGGCTCCTTTGGTTCTCGACCCGACAATGACTTGGTTAAAATGGCGGGCAAATACGCAGACCGCATTCATTTCACCCATCTTAGAAATGTGATTCGTAACAAGGATGGTTCGTTCTATGAGGCAGAACATTTAGAAGGTGATCTGGACATGATCGCTATTATCAGAGCTTTGCTAACTGCCGAGTCGCATGAGTCCAGAACGTCTGAAATATTTATGCGACCTGATCACGGCCATTTACTGGAATTTGAAAAAGATTCTAAAGTTAATCCTGGGTATTCCTATTTAGGCCGCCTAAAAGGCATGTCGGAACTTCGTGGCGTTATGCAAACCGTAGAGCATTTTACTGCCGCATAAATCCTAATTCAGATCACTGAAAAATAGTGTCTGGTTTTTCGTTCAGCTTGCTGAGAAATTCATTCTTGGTAATTCTATACCTGTAACACCTGGCACTTTTAACGCAAATAAACCACCAGCATTGGGCTGGTGCGTACCTTCCGTAATATCCTCACCCAGCGATGTGACAAACAATGTATCCATATTTGAGCCACCAAAAGCAATACGAGTCGGCTTTTCAACAGGGAATTCAATCTTCATATCGACTTCCCCCTCAGGTGTGATACGCACCAATTCCCAGCCACTAATTCCCGCCATCCAGTAGCACCCATCTGCATCAATAGCCGCCCCATCCGGTCTTCCATCTAATTCTTTGGTATCAAGAAAAATTCGCTTGTTAGACCAAACACCATCATCCAAATCATAATCGTATGCCCAGATAGTCTGAACAGCAGCAAACGAATCTGAAACATAAGCAGTATCTCCATTTGGTGAAAATGCCATGCCATTGATAATATGAAAGCCACTCATTACGGCATTCACTTCAAGCTCGCTACTTAATGAATACATGGTGCCGGATGGGTCATTGACGTGATCACCATTGGTGCGCATTGTTCCTGCATAAAAGCGCCCTTTTAAATCAACACTACCATCATTAAATCGTTGATTAATGGACGAAACATCTGGACCACTCAATAGCATTTTATGCTCAGTTTCGGGGAAAAACTCATAGAACCCGGAAGTCAGGGCTAACACCAGAGAGGCTCGATCTGTTAGTGCAAAACAACCTAAGGCTTCACCCATATCCCAGCTTTTATTTGTATTATCAGAGGGATCAAAACAATGAAGAACACCTGCGGAGATATCAACCCAATATAAAACGTGTTGCTGCGAACACCAGATAGCACCTTCGCCAATCTGAGCCTTTGCATCTAAAACACAATCAATCGGCAATGACATCTTCATAGGTCTCGTCTCTTAATATCTGAAAAATAAGTCAACGTTATAAATTACTGCTCACAAACCTTTCTTCAAAGTTAATTTAGTCGACAAATCTTTTATACCGCCTTTTTATAAAGCTGTCACTATTTTGTAATTAATTTGTAAATGTTGTTGTAAATATTTGCATTATACTCAAACCGCACTAGAATATAATGATCAACAAAATTGAAAATAATAAGTCAATACAATCGGTGCAGTTGCTTGCTTCAAAAGAAGGACCTGAATCAAAACACTATAACTAGCTTTATCAAATATAAATCCCGAGCTTAGTTAATTTAAATAGTCATACGAACAAGACGAATAGGAGTCAGAAATGAATATGAAAGGAAAAACAGCAATCGTAACAGGCGGTGGACGTGACATCGGACGCGCATGTGTGATGCGTTTAGCAGAAGCCGGAGCAAATGTAGTAATCAACTACCACAGTAGTAGCGAAGGCGCTGACTCTGCCGTATCAGAAATTGAAGCTGCAGGCGGAAAAGCAATTGCCATGCAGGGCGACATGACAAATCAGGCAGATGTTGACGCACTGGTTGCTAAAACCGTTGAAACATTCGGCAGCATTGATTCATTAATCCACGTAACAGGTGGTTTAGTAGCTCGTAAGACAACTGAAGAATCAACACTTGAACATTGGAACACGGTAATGTCTTTGAACTTAACGTCTTTATTCATGACCGTTAAAGCGTGTACTCCTCACATGGGTGAAGGCAGTTCAATCGTTACATTTGCTTCTCAAGCAGGCCGTGATGGTGGAGGCCCTGGTGCTACAGCTTATGCTGCATCTAAAGGCGCAGTAATGACTTACACACGTGGCCTGGCAAAAGAATTAGGACCAAAAATTCGCGTAAATTCATTATGCCCGGGCATGATCGATACTGACTTCCACAACATCTTTACCAAAGATGAAGTACGCCAACACGTTGCTAATATCACACCATTAAAACGTGAAGGTACTTCTGAAGAAGTCGCCAACCTAACGGTATTTTTAGCCTCAGATGAAGCGTCTTTCATGACTGGAAATAACGTTGATATCAATGGCGGCATTTCTTTCTCTTAATACCAGAAAAGATCAAATTGAGGGGGCGTGATTAATACAATCACACCCCCCTACTTTGAGGCACTTTTTTTCGCTTTTACAAATCCATACCCTTCGACCCATTACTTGCCAAGTGATTGTTAAATGAGTCGTTAAATTAAAATCAATAGAAGCATTCATTCAGCAAAAGGCAGAACCTAATGAGCAATAACGTATTATCACCACAAGAGATAATGACTCTCTCTCCTATCATTCCTGTGATAGAAATTGAAGATGTCTCGCAATCAATTGATTTGGCAAATGCCTTGATAGCAGGTGGAATAAATGTGTTAGAAATTACGCTAAGAACACCCGCAGCAATGGACGCAATAAGCCTGCTCGCGAAGGAAGTTCCCTCAGCAGTGGTCGGCGCAGGGACGGTTTTAAACCCTGATGATTTAGCAAAAGTCCGGGATGCTGGCGCGTCATTCGCTATTAGCCCAGGCTGTACTGACTCATTATTACAAAGTGCAAAAGACATTAACTTCCCACTTATACCGGGCGTTTCAACAGGCTCAGAAATAATGAATGGACTTGATTTAGGTTACACTCACTTCAAACTATTCCCAGCGACTAGCGTTGGTGGAATACCTTTATTGAAATCATTTTCTGGCCCATTCCAACAAGCAAAGTTCTGCCCTACTGGCGGAATAAATGAAAACAATTATCTGGATTTTCTAGCATTAGAAAATGTATTGTGTGCAGGAGGCAGCTGGGTTGCGCCTACGAAATTAGTCAAATCTGGCGACTTTAATAAAATCACTGAAATAACTGCATCGGCATTAGCAAAATTCAAAAACTAGAAAGTCCCCCCCTACTTTCATGGGCTTTTTTTCAGAATCAAACTGATGAAACTTTAGCTTTAGATATCCCAAATACTTTTCCATCGGTAATGTTCAGCAATTTACCGGTGGATATTTTATGTACCTTGTGACTCCACAAATACACGCTTGTCATCATTCCTTAACAATTTGTTAATATAAGTGAAACATTCCATACCTATTATCGCCGAGGATTAACTCACCACATCAACCAGGGAACGTTCATGAACATAAAAAACATAAAATTGTTATTGATTCTAACTTCAACTCTTATGCTTGCTACAATTAGCCTAAGTCATGCAGACGATACTAAAAAAGCACAATTGGGACCTCGCCCTTTTTTCTTAGTCGATAATATGAAGGATGGAGACCTTAAGAAACGCTTAGCAAACTGTCAGAGTAAATCAGACTTTATGCGTTCTGATTTTTCAATTGGGCACCGAGGTGCTCCGATGCAATTTCCTGAGCACACACTCGAATCTTATAAAGCCGCTGCGACAATGGGAGCAGGAATTGTAGAGTGTGACGTCACATTTACTAAAGACAAAGAATTGGTTTGTCGCCACTCACAATGTGATTTACATACGACAACCAATATTCTGGAAACACCACTAGCAAGCAAATGCTCTGTGCCTTTCACTCCTTATAATGCTGAAACTGGCGCTAATGCTACTGCAAAATGTTGCGCCAGTGATATTACATTAGCAGAATTCAAAACACTGAAAGGCAAAATGGATGCGTCAAATAAAAAAGCGACTACAGTTGCGGAGTATTTGAATGGCACACCTAAGTGGCGTACCGATTTATATGCTACACGCGGTACATTAATGACCCACAAAGAGAGTATCTCGTTATTTAAAAAACTTGGTGTAAAAATGACACCCGAACTTAAATCAGCAGATGTAAAAATGCCTTACATGGGCAAGTATTCTCAACAAGACTACGCTCAACAAATGATCAATGAATACAAAGAAGCCAATGTATCGCCAGACAATGTCTTTCCACAATCCTTTAATCTTGAGGATGTTAAGTACTGGATTGAGAAAGAACCTGATTTTGCCAAACAAGCCGTGTATTTAGATGATCGATATGACGAGAAATCATTTGATCACCACTCACCAGCTACCTGGAGTCCTAGCATGGATAAATTAGTCGCTGATGGAGTGAAAATTATCGCACCACCATTATGGGTTTTGCTCGACACTGACGACAGTGGCAAGATAATTCCATCTGTATATGCAAAAGAGGCAAAAACTGCAGGTCTGAAAATTATCGCCTGGTCATTAGAACGTTCTGGCAATCTAAGCAGTGATGATGGAACAGCAGGTGGTTGGTATTACCAATCAATTAACGGTACAAAAAGCGACAAACCAGGTGTAATTAAGAACGAAGGTGACGTATTGACTGTACTGGATGTCTTAGCCAAAGATGTGGGGGCAATTGGCGTATTCAGTGATTGGCCTGCAACAACGACCTTTTACGCAAACTGCTCGGCTATGTAATCAATAAAAATATGCCTATAAGTAGGGGGGTGCAAATAGCCTTTTATCTATCGAGCGATATTAAGTACTAATTTTGCATTCCTATAAATTACACTTCTATAATTCACACTTAAAAGCATAACTAAGATCATTCAAAACAAAAAAAGGCGAACTTCAGTTCGCCTTTTTCATTTTACGTTAAACGTATCTAGTTAAGCTTAGTAACGCCTTCTCCTCGCTAATGCTTCGCGTTGAGAGATCAAACCAAGCATCATCACCAAGAAGATCATTGCCCACTCACTGAGTGTCGGAATGTTCGCAGGGTTCACCACTCTCTCAACAAAGTCATTCGACACTGCCGTCTCTCCACCATTAACATTGATAGCGCTAATCAGATCATCCGGCTGACCTTCACCTGTGGTTGATTGATAACCAACCGGTTGAGATTGAGCGACTTGATAATCACCCGGTATGATATTGGCAAAGCTGTAATTACCAAGCTCGTCCGTCAGTGCGGTAATTGGATTACCTTCACTGTCCATTACCGGATTACCCTCATTGTCTAATAATCTCATCAGTACGCCAGACATTGGTTCGTCACCGATATTATCACCGTCGGTATCTATAGAGACATTACCTGTGATGACACCTAAGTCAGCATAAGCAAAGTCCTGATCGATATTATCTTCACCTTCGCCCAGCTCGATGGTTGAGATTGAGTTTAGGTCACCATCAGGATCAACCGTATTGGTTAGACCAGTTGGTAAGGTATCGGTATTGACACTCACTTCATACTCACCTGCAGGCAACTCAGTAAAGACATAACTACCATCAGCTAAGGTGACTGTTTCTATCGCTACGCCAGGACCATTACCCAAGTCGATATCAGCAGGAGGAAGCAACGTAACAGTGATTCCTGACAGACCTTCATCAGTATCAGCAATACCGTCATAATTGATATCCTGCCAAATGGTGTCTCCGATTGAACCAAGGTTTACATAAGCAAAGTCTTGATCGAGGTTACTTTCTTCACCGTTAAGGGTGACTGCAGAGATTGAGTCACTGCCACCGTCTGGATCTACAGTGATGTTGCCTTGTAGGTCAGCAGGTAGTGTGGTTTCATCAACCGTAACAACATAGTCACCTGCGGGTAGTTCTTCAAACAGGTAGTTACCATTTTCATCTGTCTCTGTTGTCAGAGTGCTGTCATCAGGCAGTGTTAAGGTAACCGTTACGCCTTCTAACGCTTCTTCCGGGTCTACGACACCATTGTTGTTCTTATCGTGCCAGATGGTGTCACCGATTGAGCTTGGGATGTAATAAGCAAAGTCTTGAGCGGTATTATCTTCACCTGAACCTAAAGAAACAGTCGATTTAGCGTCGTTGTCTTCATCAGGGTCAATGATGTTATTACCTTGAAGTGCATCAGGCAGGGTTGAATCAACCACTTCTACCGTATAGTCCCCTTCAGGTAAATCGCTGAACAGGTATTTACCATCAGCATCTGTTACCGCTGTGATCTTGCTACCGTCTGGCTGAGTCAGTTCCACGGTTACATCTGCCAAGGCTTCACCGGGATCAACTATGCCGTCATCATTGATGTCATGCCAGATGGTATCTCCGATTGAACCAGGCGCATAATAACCAAAGTCTTGATCCAGATTATTTTCACCTTCACCCAGTACCAGTGTTGATGTCGAGTCGTTTTCAGAACCTGGCTCTACGGTGTTATTACCTTGTAAAGCAGCTGGTAGTGTCAATTCGATGACTTCTACCGTGTATGCTCCACCGATAAGGTCTTCGAATAGATAGTTACCATTACTGTCAGTTTCCAGAGTGACTTTGGTGCCGTCTGGTTTGGTTAGTTCAACGGTTACGCCTGATAAGCCTTCTCCAGCATCTATGATGCCATCGTTGTTTTTATCATAGAATACGGTATCACCGATTGAAGCGGGTTTGAAAATACCGGCATCAAGGGTGTCGTTGTTTTCACCTGCGGTGAGTGTTACTGCCGCTGTCTTGCCGTCTGTGCCCGCATCACTATCAACGCCATCATCTGTTTCGATGTTGGCCTTGGTGAAGCCGTAATCTTCTGGCAGGTCACTAAATGCGACTGAATAGCTTCCCGGTATTAAACCACCGAATAAGTAGCTACCATCTGAACCTGTCACGACGGTGATTTCCTCACCTGAAGTATCCAGTATCGGGTTACCTGAGCCATCTAATAAGGTTACTGTTACGCCAGCAATACCCGGTTCACCAGCATCTTGAATACCGTCGTTATTGAGATCATTCCAGACTTTATTCCCTAAAGAGGCTGGCTGGTAGATACCCGCATCGAGTGTGTCGTTATTATCTCCGGGTGCGAGTGTTACGGGCGCTGTTTTACCGTTAGCACCAACATCACTGTCCAGAGCATCGTCACCGATATCATTGAGTGTTAAGCCAAATCCTACCGGGAAGTTGCTGAACCCTACTGAGTAGGTTCCAGGCGCTAAACCTGTAAATAAATAGCTGCCGTCTAGTGCGGTAGTGGTGGTGATTGGATTGTTTGCATCATCCAGTATGGGATCACCAGCACCGTCGAGTAAGGTTACTAACACATTCGCTACACCCGCTTCGCCGGCATCTTGTACGCCGTCTCTGTCGAGATCATTCCAGACTCTGTTGCCAAGCGATGCAGGTAGATAGAGACCCGCATCAAGTGTGTCGTTATTATCTCCGGGTTCGAGTGTTACAGCAGCTGTTTTGCCGTCTGTTCCGGCATCACTATCCAAACCAATATCGGCACCCGCATTAACTGTGGTCTGCTCAAAATCGGTGGGGTAGTCACTAAATTGAACGGCATAGTCACCTGGTGCTAAACCGGTAAAGCTATATGCCCCGTTTTCATCGGTTGTTGTCGTGATCAGGTCATTATTCTCATCGAGAATTGGATCACCCGAACCATCAAGCAATGTCACTGTAACGTTCTCTATACCCTCCTCTGTTGGGTCTTGAATTCCATCGTTATTGAGATCGTTCCAGACATAGTTACCTAAGGTAGCGGGTAAGAAGATACCAGCATCTAGCGTATCGTTTGTTTCTCCTGCCGCTAAGGTGACTGAGGTTGTTTTACCATCTGTACCCACATTACTGTCGACAGCATCATCTGAACCAACCCCAGACTTTGTGGTTTCAAAACCTGCTGGGAGATTAGAGAACGCAACGGAATAGTCACCGGCAACCAAGCCAGTAAACTCATAGTTACCAAATTCATCGGTGGTGGTTGTGATTGGATTATTAGAAGCATCCAGTATCGGATTACCAGAACCATCTAATAAGGTCACTGTGACGCCTTCAACATCGGCTTCACCCGAATCTTGAATACCGTCGTTATTTTCATCGTTCCACAGTCTGCCACTCAATGTTGCAGGTAGATATAAACCCAGGTCTAAAGTGTTATTGGTTTCACCGACTGCCAAAGTTACAGGCTGTGTCGCTTGATCGGCAGCACTGGCATCACTATCTGTTGTATCATCACCGACATTGGCCAGTGTCGGTATAAAACCTGTTGGAAAGGTACTAAAGCTGACAGAGTATGTTCCTGGTTCTAAATCTGTAAATGAATAACTACCATCAGAGGCTGTCATTGTCGTTATTGGTGCAGAATTCGGGTCTGCTGGGTCACTCAATACCGGATCACCGCTGGCATCTAATAAGGTGACTGTCACATCAACAATACCGGTTTCTCCACTATCCTGAATACCGTCGTGATTCACATCATCCCAAACATAATCGCCCAACGCGGATAGTTGTCTATAACCAAAACTCTGATCCATATCACTGGACACATTGGTTAATTCACCTGTAATTGGATCTACTTCAGCACCTAGAGTAACGTCTGAAATACTGTCCGTACCTGTGCCATTGGTGTCGTAGGTCTGAGAAGCATTGGGAGGAAAATCAGGATCACTAGTGTCCACCTGCACCTGATAATCGCCAGCGGGTAGATTATCAAACGAGTAAGAACCATCAGTACCTGTGACAACGCTATAAGGAATTGCATCAGGTGTTCCTGCTGGAACAACTAAGCCCGTTACTGGATCAATCAAGATTGGATCGCCATTACCATCTAATAAGTTAACCGTTACATTCGGGATAATGTCTTCAATGCCTTCTTGCGTCTGACTTCCATCCTGATCTATCCACAACACACTGCCGATTGAGCCTGAAACTACAGTGACACTCGCATCATTAGAAATGACGAGTAATGATATTTCAGGAACACGGCCACTAAAGTTATTCGTATATACATTACCTGTAGATGCAGCTGTTACATTCCCGTCACTGTCAATATCAGGAGTTCCACCTTTATTACCTGTTGGTGTAAGTTCAACTGTAACAACTTGACCACCAGCCCCACTTGCAAGACTAGGTACTTTAAAACGAATTCCCGTAATCTCTTCTGCGGGTATACCGCCGCAACTAACTGTACCTGCCGTACAAGTTTCCCACGTTATAGTTCCCGTCCCTGTAGTGCCACCACCCGCAAAAGTATTCGCACTCTTAGCAGGAACGCCGTCAGTATTTTCACTAATATAGTAGCCGTAACACAGATCACCATCCTCTGGCACGTAATTCAGAGGTTGATTGTCTTCATGACAAGGATCCTGAGGAATACTCACCGGATCGGCAGAAGTAGCCATAAATATTTCACCATTCGACCCCGTTAATGCACTGAGCTCATAAGTACCATCAAAAACTGAAGGAGGAGTTCTTGTACTCAATAGTCCGCTACTAACTGCACTGTTTTCGTCAGTATGAGGAAGAATGTCGATGAAATCACTTTCTCCATATGATTCCCCGCCTAAGTTTTTATAAATTAATTCAAACTCAAAGGCTTCATTGGTTTGATAGATATCTTGAACATTACGCTTAACAAGATCCAATCCGTAATCAGGGAAAACACTAATTGTATATATCGCCGATTTAGGGGAATTTCCGCCATTATTATCAATTGCTGACGTTAAAGTTGCTGTATTCCTAAAATCACCTGAAGTAACAGTAGCATCAACTAAAACGGAGTATTTAATCAAAGGTAATTGATCACTACCAGAAGTTGCATCTGGAGTTAGATCGGTAAACTCCCAATCTAACCTACTGTCGACTGCATTTGCTGGACTGCTTATTATAATTTTTCCATTATTACTGTTGAAGTCAGCTTGTGAATACCATGTGGTACCACCATCATACGAAAACATCTCAGAACCAGCGACATAAATGGTTTGTGGAGGTAATGTATCCCTAACAGTTGCAGTCGTTATGGTTGGATCCCAAGCACCATTGATACTTGGTTCAATAATAAACTCTACAACATCTCCTGCTTTTACAACTTTTATACCTTTGGGTTCTGTGCGTTTCGCAATAGATATTGAAGAGGCGATTAATTTTAATCTATCGGAGTACTGTAGGGTTTGCGAAAAACCTACTGCGCTAGGGTCGGTAGGCGCATTCGCTTCTGATGTACCAAGCCACGAACTAATTGTGCCTGATGCATTACGATGGCGATAACTCATGTAATTTGCTAAATAATCTTCACTTCCATAAGAATTCGCAGCAGCATCCGGTTTAACTTTCACCAAATGAGTAACTGGGATTGAAAGATTATTATATGTTGGATAAAGGGACTCTATATAATCTGTATCTATAACGGAGTCCTGTCTAATTCTGGTTACACTGCTCATACCACCAGTCAACATAGTGGCATCAGTAACCCAATCATTTGGAGAATCTGCAAGCCCAGTATCAATATTCACTCCATCGATAACTTTCTTACCATCTTCATTTACATCATCTTCACAAACTGCAGAACGCAAAGCCTCTAATGAACCATCACCTGTAGCAGAGTCTGTATAATATAAAGTCATAAGAGGAGTGCCATCCAGGCCAATATATTTAGATCCTTCAGCTCCCCCCCATATAAGCAAACCTGGATTTGTAGCAACAAGTCTATTATGAGAATAATATTCTGAACCTAATAAAGTCCCTGGTGCCATTAAACCTTGATATTCAAAAATCTTAGTATCAATTTTTTCACAACTTTGTATTAATCCGTCATCAAGTTTTCTGTAATCAAAATGATTCACAAATAAAGGAACTGTTTCCCCAGGAGCTACATTTTTTTGGAATGAACGTTTATCAGCAATCTGCTGCCACGTAAATGTTTTATGCACAGAGAGGCTTCCTGGCCTTGTATATTCCATTGGATAATCAATCTCATTGGCGAAGGGCTCACCTAAGCCATTGTAGTTTAGCAACTGTTGCCCACCGGCATCTTCAGTAGATACAGGGTTATAACCAATAATCGCGTCACCTGTAGGCGCTAACACACCCACAGAGTTAATTACATTACTTACACAATTCGTGTTATTTGTTTCACAAGATTGATGGCCCCAAATCTCTGTGGAACGTCTGAACCAAACATTAATTGCAACCTCCACAACATTGCCATCTGCATCAGGATCTCGAACATCAATATTAGTTAAATCTATATTGATATTCCTGTCATTTAAAGTGTCTGCAGTACCTGTAAAATCACCAGTTATTGGGTCTGAATTTGAACCTAAAAAATCAAAAGGTAAATCGTTTTGAGTACAAGTAACCGCAGGCGCTATTGACTGACTAGGTGTACCATGTTCTCCAATTAAGCTACAAGCACCATCAGCACCCTGTGGTCCCCATGTATAAAGCAAGCCCCCAGAGGAGAACCCGTTATCGTTATTAGAATCGTGGTCATCAGTAAATGCATCGATCAGACCAATATCAATTAAGAAATCTGTCTCATTCGAATCTATTAACATAGAACCATTTTGATAACGGACCTTTATTACATACTCCATCAACGTGCCGACATCACTAGCCCCCCCAGGACCATCTTTTGCTGGAGCTTTATATAGCGGATTTCCATCATCATCTAGAGATGTAACTTTCAACTCTTTAGTGGTATCAACCTGAAAATTTGCAGTAATAACCGCAACTGTATCACCTGCAGTGGCTGTATTTGCTCCAGTAGCTGTAGCTGAAGTTCTTGCAATGGTTTCTTCTGCATTTACCACAGCCTTGTCTGTGATAGCGTTATAAGAAACAACTTTTGCAGCGGGGAAGAATACACGTGTAGTTCCTTCTATTGCAGGACCAACATTACAGGTTAATGTATAGCCATCAGCAGAAATTTCTGAAACAGGCGAGGCTTCTGCTGGGTCAGTCAAACAACCCGTGGGGATTTCTATCCATTTCTGCTTACCATCTGGCAATGAAACAGTAGATACAAGATCATCAACCGCAGCATCATTGACGGATACCTCTACTCTATAGGTAATTGAATCTTGCATTCGAACAATATCATTATCAACATCCGTATCAGTACCAGCTGTTGTTACGTCTGATGGATCCCAAGATGTTGCATCAAAAGGCTCTGAACCCGTTTTTTCAATTTTGATGGTGGTATTGACAACTGGATCAGCCGCGAAAGCACTGAAAGAAGTTGATATTAATGTACAGAAAAATGCCAACTTGTAGATGATTTTGTTCATTCAAACCTTACCTGATTTTAATTTTTATAAGCCCAATTATCAAAATAGTATGAATGACACTAACTGAACAAATAATGAATAAAAGAAAGCAAGTAATATTTAAGATACTGAAATACTTACAAGTTCTGAACAATAGTAATTATTATTTTTGTAAGGTTTAATATTTATGGAAAATAATTTCCAGTTACAAACCCTGCTACACAAGGCTTTGTGGCAACACAAGTGTTTTGCATGCTAAATACAAGGCACATTAAAATAGGGTTCATAATTTCTTTAAATTTATTTAAAAATAATTAATAAAAAATAATATTTGATCATTTCTTATGTTTATATCTCAAAATAACGAGTATTTAGGATTTTTGATCACGTAAATTGGAATGAAGGACCTGTTAACTCTTGCAATCAATAACCGAAAAAGGATGAATGAATGATTTATGTATCTACTCACATAATCTAAGCAGTCAATCTAAATAAGATAGACAACAGAGAGAATTTTACACCCCCCACCTTTGGGGCACTTTTTTAAAATCAAGAACTGTTATGATCACCCGATGCATCAATTACTACTCAACCGCGATATCTATGACGAAGTCATGGAAAAGCGTCTGCCAGAGGCACGGCGCTTTGTCTGGATTGTAACTGCGGATATTAAGGATTTACATTTAGATACAGGACATGGCTTCGAACCATTATTGGCGCTTTTATCTCGTCTGGTTGAAAGCGGTGTTGGTGTTCGTTTAATTCACGCAAAAGAACCCGGACCACGCTTTAGAAAACACTTCGATGATTACCCCGAATTATTTGAAAGCGAGTTATTTGATCGTATTCTCTGCCCGCGTGTTCATACCAAAGCCATTATTATTGACGGTATAGGGGCTTTTGTCGGGAGTGCTAATTTAACAGGGGCTGGACTTGGCGCTAAACATAAAGACAGTCGTAATTTTGAAGCAGGGTTCTGGTTTGAAGATCGCGAACAACTGACTGAGTTGATGGCATGGGTGGATTCACTCTACCTTGGCGAACAATGTGGCAATTGCCGCAGGCGAGATTACTGCCCAGATCCTATTGATGAGATGAATTAAGCCCCTCAACAAATGGTTTTAACTTTGTTTTTAAAAATGAAAGAAAAAAACGCCTATAAGTGGGGAGGTGCCTTTCAATATAATTAAATACCAATATTTGCCAGACTTTCAAAGATTTTCAACATTAAATCGGAAATAAACACAATAGACTTGAAAATAGAGACAAACGGCCTAAATAAACACTCCAGAAATTACTTAGAGGTATATACTGCACAAAAATACCCTCCCCCAAGTTATTACCCAATAACTTAACAACTATATTCTTTAAGGAATTCACTCAATGCAACAACTCACTTCCGCTGGTCAAAATATCGTTAACGATTTGGCGCAACGTTATAACCTTAGTCAAGAAGCCGTTATTTATATGCTAGGAGCCGTCAATCAGGGCGGTGGCAGTATGGCTCAATTTAATTGCCCAGAACTCGGTGGATCAGGACAATGGATGCGAGGCGGCATGACCATGGTTGGCGACATGTTCAACAATGGTTTGAAAGCAACCGTTGATAACCTTTGCAACGAACTATCAAATGCTCTGGCTAATACACAAATGTTTCCACCAGCACCCGTAGGCTCAAGAGCAAGCAATCAATGGTGGCCTGGTGATCTTGGCTCTCCATCTAGTAGTGGCGCTCAAAATAATATTCGTTATGCCGTTTTTCCAAATCGACTTGCTATTGAACTAAATGGACAAGTGACAGTTTATGACACGCTCGACAACAATATTGGTGGTGTTAGCCAACAGCAAGGCGGCGATACATCACTTACGTTTAGTAGTCAGTACGGCACCATCGCAGTTGATACTTTACCGATAATATCAGGCGCGGGAATTGCCCCACAAAAGCAAACTAACTTTGCTCAAGCTTCTGATGTTACCAACCAAAATAGCAATGACAACCTTAGCCCTGCGAATACAAACAACACTATGCCAGAGCAAATACCAGAGCCAATGTCTAACAACATAAACAATTTGTCAGTTGACGGCTCGTCAACAGATGGAATTATTGCGCTAATTGAAAAGATAGCTAAATTACATGAATCTGGTGCTTTGACTGATGACGAATTCAACACGAAAAAAAGTGAACTGCTTTCGCGTATTTAACACAAATTTAAATATATTCAGAATAGAACAAGATCTCTCTAAGGCACTACCATGAGTTTTTATGATTTAAGCATTAATGATCCTGCTGGAAACCCGATAAATATGTCGGACTTCAACGGAAAAGCAGTGCTT
The DNA here is from genome assembly GCF_035798195.1 of Cocleimonas sp. KMM 6892. NCBI lineage: Bacteria > Pseudomonadati > Pseudomonadota > Gammaproteobacteria > Thiotrichales > Thiotrichaceae > Cocleimonas > Cocleimonas sp. KMM 6892. Next base: position 404,782 of record NZ_JAPFBV010000003.1, read on the forward strand.
ATTGTAAATACCGCGACTAAATGCGGGCTAACACCTCAGTTTGATGGGCTTGAGTCTTTGTATCAAAAGTACAAAGACCAAGGCCTGGTGGTCTTAGGTTTTCCTTGCAATCAGTTTTTAAGTCAATCTCCTGAAAGCAACGAAACAGTTGTTGAAGTGTGCAGAATCAATCACGGCGTCACTTTTCCGCTCACTGAAAAAATTGATGTTAACGGTGCAGACGCTCATCCTATCTTTGTTTTTTTGAAGAAAGAACTCGGCGGCATGCTTGGTAGCACTATAAAATGGAATTTCACAAAATTCCTTATTGCACCTGATGGAAAGCCATACAAACGTTTTAGTCCCAAGACAGAACCGGAAGATCTGGAAGCGGATATTATTGAAGTGTTAAAAAGCATTCACAATGCTTAATTTATAGCACCTAATCCCAAACAATTAATTTGGTAACGAAAGAAAGTTACGTAGCTATAACACAGTCAAACCCCAACTTTTCTTAGAGTTTGACTGTTTGATATGAAATTTATAGAGCTATCGCCGAGCCTTCTTCCAATTTGATCGAAAAAAACCATGCTTCCTCATGCTCATTAGAGTCTTCTAGATACTCTAGCCTGCTGCTGATTGTATCCAATTAACAATAATATCATTGATAACAATACCAACATCCATTCGGACAATGTAGGAATTGATGTTGGGGTATAAATAACTGGGGTACTCACTCTATTATCAAGTAAGTTGAATTCCTCAACAACTTCAGAACCATTTAAAGTCTCAGCCGCTGATGTGGCTTCGTTGATAATAGGCTCACGTGTGGCAAGTTGTGCCTGCGTGATCGTCCTTAAAGCAGTACAAGTGACAGATGAATTTGGAGCGAGTTCATCAATATCCAGATCAAAATCACTATCTCCCATACAAATCATAGTGTCTGCATCAATATTTTCATCGATCACTTTTAGATTCGCCAAATCCACATTTCCGGTATTGGTAAATGTAAAGGTATAAGTAATTTCACCCGCTTCTGTGATTACTTCTGGCTCAGCAGTTTTGATCATATTATATGAAGGATTTTGTATAACGGGCGTAATGGTGCTGTTATCAGACTCATCTGTTTCTGCAAGTGAAATGATGCCTCCATTTCCATCAGGAGCTGTCGCTACTGATGTTGCAGTATTCTCTAATGCATCTCCCGCATTAATCTGATCTTGGGTCACTGTTCTCAAAGCGGTACAAGATACTGTTTCTGTGCCGACAGGCAAAGTATCAATAATCGCATCAGAATTAGCATCGTTGCTACAAGTAAGTGTTCCAGTGTCGATATTGATGTCAGTAATCACTAAATCCGTTAAATCTACATTACCATTATTTGTAAAAATAAACTCATAGGTGATGACACCTGGCTCAGATATATCCTCAGGGCTTGCAGTCTTGACCATATTAAATGCTGGTGTCTGCGTTATTGGTGTCACTGTACTGTTATTTTCCAGATCAGATTCAACAACGTCTATAGTTCCATTAGGGCCTTTCACATTTGCTGTTGCGGTATTGGTTAAATCACTACCTGCGTTAATCTGTTCTTGAGTCACTTCTCTTGTTGCAGTACATACTTTAGTTGCACCAAGACCCAATGAATCTATACCCGCAATACCGTCACTATCATCGGTACACGCCAAAGTAGCAGCATCAATATTAAGATCATTTACCGTCAAATTAGTTAACAAAACATTACCTGAATTGGTAAAAGTAAATGTATAGGTAATATTACCCGGTGCTGTTATTTCAGCAGGCTCAGCAGTCTTTACCATATCAAAAGCTGGTTGCTGAACGATGCTAGTTGTTACTGAGTTATCAGCGATATTGGTTTCATTGACATCTGTAATACCGTCAGGACCTTTGACGTCAGGAGTGGCGGTATTGGTTAAGGCTATTCCAGCATTTATCTGATCTTGAGTAACTGTTCTCGTTGCAGTACATGCTTTTGTAGTAGCACCTACTTCTAGAACATCAATATTTACAGCCGTATCGCCATCCAGATCTCCCTCACAAACCAGGCTACCCGGATTAATGTCAGCATCCATGACTGTCAGATTGGTTAAATCAACATTGCCCGTATTCGTAAAAGTAAAGGTATAGATTAAGCTCCCTGGCGCACTGATATTTTGTGCACTCACCGTTTTAACCATATTAAACCCAGCATTTTGATCAACTGTCGTCGTTGCAGTGTTATCTAAGTCATCATCTTCCTCTACAACAACCGGATCACCGTTCGGAAGCGTATATCCTACATTGGCGGTAGGTACTGCTGTGTTCACCAAATCGATGCCAGAGTTAATCTGGTCTTGAGAAATTATTCTTTCAGCAGTACAGCTTTTAGTGTCTGTGCCCACGATAAGCAATGGAATACTTTCATCAGTATCTGTTTCATCATCATTGGAATCATCATCGTCTTCACAAACTAAAGAACCTGCGTCTATATCAAGGTCGCTAATACTGAGATCCAATAAATCGATATTACCGGTATTTGTAAATTCAAAGGTATAAGTAATTATTCCGGGTTCTGATATTTCACTTACATTTGCTGTCTTCACCATATTGTAACTCGGCGATTGAGTGACAGGAGTTTCAGCAGTGTTATCTGTCGTTGAGTTTTCTGTGGCAACATCTGTGCCATTTGGACCATAAGCTGTCGGTGTCGCCGTGTTGGTTAGCGTCGTTCCTGCATTGATCTGTTCCTGACTGACTGCGCGAGTAGCTGTACACGATTTCGTCGCCGTGCCTACCGGCAATGAATCTATCTGGGTTCCATTCGGACAAACCAGAGCTGAGTCAATATCATCATCAGCAACAGTCAAATTCGTTAACTCCACATTACCCGTATTGGTAAATGTAAACGTATAGGTGATGTTACCCGGTGTACTGATGCTCGCAGGACTCGCCGTCTTCACCATATTGTAACTCGGTGATTGACTAACTGTTGTTTCAGCCGTGTTATCTGCGGTGGAATCTTCTGTGACAACACCTGTGCCATTTGGACCATAAGCTGTCGGTGTCGCCGTGTTGGTTAAGGTCGTTCCTGCATTGATCTGTTCCTGACTGACTGCCCGAGTAGCGGTACACGATTGCGTCGCCGTGCCTACCGGTAATGAATCTATCTGGGTTCCATTCGGGCAATCAAGAACTGAATCAATATCATTATCAGCAACGGTCAAATTCGTTAACGCCACATTGCCCGTATTGGCAAACGTAAACGTATAGGTGATGTCACCCGGAGAACTGATGCTCGCGGGGCTTGCCGTCTTCACCATATTGTAACTCGGTGATTGAGTGACTGATGTTTCAGCCGTGTTATCTGCGGTGGAATCTTCGGTAACAACACCTGTGCCATTTGGACCATAAGCAATCGGTGTCGCTGTGTTGGTTAAGGTCGTTCCTGCATTGATCTGTTCCTGACTGACTGCACGAGTAGCGGTACACGATTGCGTCGCTGTGCCTACTGGCAATGAATCTATCTGGGTTCCATTCGGACAAACCAGAGCCGAGTCAATATCATCATCAGCAACGGTCAAATTCGTTAACGCCACATTACCCGTATTGGTAAATGTAAACGTATAGGTGATGTCACCCGGAGTACTGATACTCGCGGGGCTTGCCGTCTTCACCATATTGTAACTCGGTGATTGACTAACTGTTGTTTCAGCCGTGTTATCTGCGGTGGAATCTTCGGTAACAACACCTGAGCCATTTGGACCATAAGCAATCGGTGTCGCTGTGTTGGTTAACGTGGTTCCTGCATTGATCTGTTCCTGACTGACTGCACGAGTAGCGGTACACGATTTCGTCGCTGTGCCTACTGCCAATGAATCTATCTGGGTTCCATTCGGGCAAACCAGTGCCGAGTCAATATCATCATCAGCAACGGTCAAATTCGTTAACGCCACATTACCCGTATTGGTAAACGTAAACGTATAAGTAATGTTACCCGGAGAACTGATACTCGCAGGGCTTGCTGTCTTCACCATATTGTAACTGGGTGATTGAGTGATTGATGTTTCAGCCGTGTTATCTGCGGTGGAATCTTCTGTGACAACACCTGTGCCATTTGGACCATAAGCTGTCGGGGTTGCTGTGTTGGTTAAGGTCGTTCCGGCATTGATCTGTTCCTGACTGACTGCGCGAGTAGCGGTACACGATTTCGTCGTCGTGCCTACGGGTAATAGATCTATTTGAGTACCATTCGGGCAATCAAGAACTGAATCAATATCATTATCAGCAACAGTCAAATTCGTTAACGCCACATTACCCGTATTGGTAAACGTAAACGTATAGGTGATGTTACCCGGTGTACTGATACTCGCGGGGCTTGCTGTCTTCACCATATTGTAACTTGGACTTTGAGCAATAGTAGTTTCAGTGGTGTTATCCGTGGTGGAGTCTTCTGCTGCAAGACCTATTCCATTCGGGCCGTTTGCACTTGGCATAGCTGTATTTAATAACGGAGTTCCCGTGTTGATCTGTTCTTGAGTAACAACACGAGTTGCGGTACACGACTTCGTTGCTGTGCCTACGGGTAATAAATCTATCTGGGTTCCATTCGGGCAAACCAGTGCCGAGTCAATATCATCATCAGCAACGGTCAAATTCGTTAACGCTACATTACCCGTATTAGTAAACGTAAAGGTATAGGTGATACTGCCTGGCTCACTGATACTCGCAGGACTCGCCGTCTTCACCATATTGTATCTTGGCGATTGTGCTATTGGTGTGCTGGTGCTGTTATCTGAAGTATCAGATTCAGAAACCGGAGAAATTCCATCTAAATCTGTGGCTGACGCTGTAGCAGAATTAGTTATTGCCGTACCTGCATTTATTTGTGCCTGTGAAATTGTTCTCTCAGCAGTACACGTTTGAACACCATCAATTGCAAGATTATCAATAGCCCCATCTGAGTCAGAGTCGCCATTACAGACCAATGAATTTACATCTATATCAGGGTCATTTACCGCTAAATTTGTCAGGTCAATATTACCTATATTCGTAAAAGTAAAAACATAAGTAATAATACCGGGAACTGTTATCGAGGAAGGTACTGTCGTTTTTTCCATGTTGAACGATGGATTTCTCGGTAAGGTCACTATGGTGGGGTCGTCGGGTTCACCATCTCCATTAATATCGACATTATCTGCATCTGTAGGATCATCGGATACATCACTTGTGGAACCTGTCCCAGTAGGCCCATCTGCAGTAACTGTTGCTGTATTCGTAATGGTCCCTAAATCCATATCTTCTTGAGTTATTTCATAAGTACCAGTTATTGAATTATCTGACCCGCCAACAGCTATACTAATAGGGTTACCAGAGATTGAAACAGCAGAGTTTGTATCTACAACCACTATATTAGTTAAATCAACGCCACCAGTATTTTTAACATTAAAGATATAAGTAATCTCATCGCCAACTCCACCCACTTCTCCATCACTGTTAGTATCGGAAAATGCGGCAGCAGTTTTCTCTAATTCGATTAAAGGAATTAATAAGGTCTCAGTTTCAGCCACTTCAGGCTCATTCCTCTCATTTGGACTGCTACCCGGAACTGTCGTTGAAATTGTATTGGTTGCCGTATTATCAATAGTGGAAATACCTGGTTGAACGGGGACTGTGAACACGAAGGAGATTGTTTCACTAGGTTCTATAGAATTCGTGGGGGCCGTTGCACTATCATCCGTTGTCATTAAAACTGTAGTTTCAGTTGGATTAGGTCCGGAAACTGTGGTCAAAGTGAATCCAGCTGGAACTGTTGTTGGAATAATTTGGCTAGTATCCCAATTTGCTAAATCTAGAACATCTTCAATCTGAATATCATAAGCGCTAGCTGTTCCGGTATTCTCTAAGTCAATTGTGATTGTTGCCAATCCATTATCAACAGTCATCGTTTTATTAATAAGCATTTTAGGCTCAACAATATCGACAATCGCAGTATCAGTTAGATTCTGTACAGTTGATGCAGCATCAGTATAGCTAAAAGTAGCTGAATTAACGGGCTGTGCCCCATCGACATTCGATACGTTGTCGGTCACTACGCCCGTTACTGTAACCGAGATTAAGTCATCAGATGTATCAACGTTATCTGGTAGATTTGTTACCGTACCAAAATCAATAGTAAAACCATCATTAGCTGGATTGACACTTACATCAGACAAACTAGTAGAAACCTTATTGCCAAGGGTAACAATTGGAGGCCCTGCCATTTCAATAACACCATCAGTGCCCGACGGCATTACATCGGTCAGAATTACATTCTTAGTGGTGCCCTCAGGGAATTTCAGGGAAATAGTATAAGTAACCTCTTCACCTATTGCTAAATCCTGTAAGTTAGCACCATGTTGACTTTGACCCGTATCAGATAAACTACTTGCAGTAACTTCTTTCACCATCATACTTGGCGCAGAAACAATGACATCTGCTGTAGCATTGTCAGTTGAACTTCGGGTTTCAGTGGCAACAAATACCGGTGTGGAATCATATTCTAAAGCCACCGAATTCTGTAAAGTCTGCCCAGGAGTCGCTAAAGTATCGACAAGCACTTCATAAGTAATCGTACAACTTCCAGTGGCAGTATCCAATGTGGGCACATCAAAAATCACATTAAATGGGAATGCCCCACTAGCGCTCGAATCTACAACTGTACCTATGCAGGTGCCACCAATATTTCCATCACCATTCCATTGCATTACTGTTGTGGAACCGTCGTTCGCCAGGGTATCAATCAATTGAATGTTGAAAGCATCTGCGTTTGAATCTGCGTCATGACTGACTTCAATCTCAAAAGTAACCACATCGCCTGCATCAACTATAAATGGCGAAGCCGCAGGAGTTGCTAGCTTAGAAATACTTAATTTTGGTTCAACAATATCGATAGCTACAGAACCGCTTACCATCTGGCCAGAACCAAAGGAAATTACAGCTGTGTTTACAACATCATCGTCAGTTCCTGTGTTAACTGTTGCATCCGTTACAACAGCAACGACTTCAAACACTATTTCATCATTCGTATCATTTGATCCGTCTGGTGTATTCACAATGGTTCCTAGATTCCACTCAGCAAGGTCTGGCTCACCATCATTATTACTATCGCAGGCGTTAGCGAGTATACAATCATCCCCAACATCACCAGCTGAAGCAGTTAATCCAAGATTGCTACCAATACTAACAATTCTGGAGCTAATCTTTCTTAACACCACTCCTGTGTTTGGCAACTGATCAGTGATTATGACTGAGTTTGACTCTCCTTCTGGTATGGTCGCCGTAAATCTATAAGTAACTCTTTCGCCAATCGTTACATCCTCTTCAAGACCATTAACACTCGCATCAGAAGTTACTTCTGAAGTTTCAAAAACCACTTTAGAAACACCTGGGCTTGATACAGTAATCTGGTGATCATCATTTATAGAATAATTTCGTTCATTGGCATCATCATCTGCAACCAAGCTATCCCATTGCAGATTGGCAGTATTCGTAATTATTTGATTAGGATTAACTGAATTATCAAGTTTTGCATCAAATGTGAGTTCGCAAACATCTGTTTTAGGGAGGTTATCAAAGCGTGCATTAATCCCCCCGACAGTGGGATCGCTATCATCCAGAGTAGCAATTACTGAACAACTAGCTAAAGTCGGCTGTTGTAAGGAACCATCAACATAAACCAAACCAGCTGGTATCACATCCGTAACGATAAGGTCGAACGCTTCCTGAGTAGAAGCGGAACTATGGTTAACACGTATAGTAAAAGTAACATCATCAGCAGCATCGGCTGTTGTTGTAGTACTACTCTTATTAATTTCAAGCAGTGGTTCAACAACATCAAGAGCGACTAAAGAGGTATCTGTTAAACCTGGGCCAAAGCTAATAGAAGAAATGTTTCTTGCACGGTCACCACTTGTATTCTTAACGTTATCAACAATCCTACCAGTAACCACAATAATTATTCTTTCGTCATTATCGTCTTTGTTATCTATACCATCTATCGAGCTGTTTACTACTTTGCCAAAATCCCAAACTACCCTATCAAGTATCCCATCACCGAGACGAGCATCACTTACTACTCCAACAGGTGTATTCGCGGTTGTTAGACTGCTTCCTATTGACACGCTATCTACAGATACGAATTCCATAACAACGGCTGCATTTGCAGGAAAATTATCTGTGACGACAATTTCTTCACTGGTGCCCTCAGGAACAGTTATCGTCAAGCTATAAGTAGCAGTTTCACCAATGGACAGGTCTATTGTTCCTGTTCTATCTTCAGCTTTGGTCGTTGTCGTTTCGGAAGTGCTTTCTGATAATTTTTTTATAACAACTTCACGAATATCAATCGTAGCATTATCATCTACATCGTAATCATTTCCACTACCACATCGATCAGGATCTGTTGCAGAAGTTCTTTCACAGCTATCTGCATTATAAATAGAAATAGGACCAGCCACAGTGCCCGCCTGACTAGTCCAGTCAATATCTACAGTATTATTCAAGCTTGCCCCAGCTGTAACTGCCACATCTAAAACCACTTGATATTGATAGTGACAATCATCTGTAGCTGTAAAACTTACAGCCGTAGCAGTTAAGACACCTAGGGTTGTATCGTCAGTTACAATCGGACTACAGCTACCTGATACTTGCTGAAGGGAATTATCCACATAAGTGACATTTGATGGCAGCGTGTCGATTAATGTCACATCATAAGCAGTAGTTAAGTTTGTACCTTCTTGACGAATATGCCAGTCATAAGTAACGGTATCTCCGGCATCGTAAGGACCCACTCCGGATGCGACAGTTTTATCGACAACAATATTAGGCTCTAAAATTGTTATATCGTCTGCAGAAGTATTACCACTGCTCGAGTTAGTGCTCGTTATTATTGCGGTATTATTTAAAGTATCACCAGCATTGGCATTTGTGTCATTAACAACAACAACATCATATGCAATTTTTATAGTTTCTATTTGAGAGTTATCATTATTACTGTTAACAACAGTACCTAAATTTAAATCTAAGGTCCTACCATTGTTGCTAATATTAAAAACACTCGCGTTAGAAGTTACATCAGCGCTACGATCAATGGTGTGAGTATTTACATTTACAAATGCTAAACCAGGGTCGAGCTGATCATGCAGCAAAACATCGTTTAATGTTAACTCAGGAACGGTATAAGTAATCTCATACCTAATGATGTCGCCGATAGTAAAAGTAGTTCCAGAAGTTAAAATCGTTTTTTCTATTTCTGGTGCACTTATAGTTATCGTTGCATCATCTGTGACAGCAGGAAATAATGCTTCACCTATATCAGAAGCCCAAACCGCAGAACTTGTATTTGTAATTATTTGATTAGCGACAACAGCCTGAGAAACATTACAAGCGATCCTTATGAGTGCAGTATCAGTACTATAAGGAGCCCCACCATCTATTGGATCTCCATCATTTTGTTCAAGTTGGTCTGTAAGGTTTATGACCCCATTAAACGTTGGTGATACTGAGTAAGCTAAGCTTGTCCCATTTCCATTTACAACAGAGACTACACTACAATTTTCTAACAAATTTGCTGGCAGACCAAGATCATCAGCAACCTGAATACTCCTCGCTGGCGCACCACCAACATTCTCTACAGTAATCTCGAAAGTAATAGTGTCACTTGCATCAGCAGCTATCAGATTTGAATCAACAGGCACAGTTGCCGCATCGATAACGCTATTCGAATTTGTCGAACTTACTACACCCTTTGTTATTTCAAGAACGGGAGCACCAACTTTAATACCTGCTAAACCCAAATTCACAATTGCTGCAGGTGTTGGCGTATTGCTGGTGGATGCCTGAAATAAATTAGAAAGACTGAGATTATCAGCAAAAGGTTGCGTCCCAACCTTGATATCTATATCAACAGCTAAAACTTGAGGACTAATAGTACTAACGTCTGGCCAATTTATTGATAATTTATTCGCGACAGAGTCTATTGATATATTTGTGGGAACAATACCCAAAGTATCTGAGGCTGCTAGTCGAATATCACTACCAAAAGCCAAATTTAAAGTACTTACATCGAAAACTGGTAAAGGAAAAAAATCATCAAAAACAATATTTGATGTATCCCCAGATGGAATACTCATCGTTAGTCTAAAAGTAACTACATCTCCGGGTTGGTATTCTGTTTGAGCATTCAAAATCTCTTTAGTTAAAGCTAACGGGCGTATTGAAACGGTAGCACTACTAACATCCGAACAATTACTTGCGCCTTCAACTAATCCATAATTTATTAATGCACTATTGGTTAAAAAATCATTAGCTTTAACGGGTGTATTAGGGTTTGTATAGAATTGAGCGATATCAGCCGTGTAAACTATTGTGATTTCTGAAGCTGGCGGCAAATCACCTGAAACTGCATGAATATCGTAAACAACCCCAATTGTTCCATCTGTGTTATTGGTCACTACTGGTACAATCGTAAGCGGACCAGTTGGACCTGTCACTGAAACGGCATTGAAGTTTTCCAAACCATCTGGCAACAAATCATTAAAAACCAAGCTATTTACGGTACCAAAATCTGAGGTTTGCAAATTAACTGTGTAAGTTAAAGTATCACCGGGCGAAACATAACTTGGTGCGACTCCCGGAGTCACAGATTTCTGCATTACAACGTGTGATGTTGTAAGCGTTTCTTCTGAAGTGATCGTGGTAATCGCAGTGTTAGTGCTGGTTACAGAATCATACCTTTGGGCATCAAAACTGGACGTATTCGTGATTACATCACTACTACAAGCAGACTCTTCAAGTACGTCTGTTACAAAAGCCTGATAAGAAACGACAACATCGTTATCAACCGCCGTGCCGGTGGCATTGACACAATCGACTTTGATAGTTTGGCCGTTTACCGAAGGTACACACCCATTTCCACCTGTAACACTTAACGATCCTGCAACATACTGTAATTGACTTGGCAAAACATCATTAAACTCAAGGTTTGAAATAGTATTACCATTAGCGATATCTGCCACTAACTGATACGACACCGGCCAACTAGAGCCTGGAGTACTTTCTCCTTCGTCTGCGCTCATAACCTTTTCAAAGTCCACCAAAGAAGGTGTAACTGAAGCAGTTTCTGTAGAACCAGAAATTGGGCCATTATCACCCGTAGCCGTATCCCCAAACTGAAAAACAGGCGTGGAAGTAATTGTGAGTTGATCGCCTATAACCACATCATCTGCGATATCTGCACAAACGTTTATATATAAATCTGGCCCACCAGCAACAATTGAACCTATAGGAGGTTGAATAATTATTAAGCTATTTCCATTCGTCCCTGTGACAGTTTCATTGGTTAATGGATCTATAAGATCAGGAGGAAAAGTACCTACATTTTGAGTAGAAACTGGGTTATCGAGAAAAGTCGATGAAGAAAATGAAATGCCAGCAGGTAGCTGTAATTGTAAATAAGGGCCATACCCAACATCACCAGTATTAGCGAGAGAGACATCAAAACAAAACTCTTCACCTGCGAATGAGACTGCAGGAACATCTGAAAGATCAGCCGTAGGTTCCGGTGCTGCATGAACGATACTTTGAAATGCAAATACAACAAGCATCATTGAGACAACTTTAAACAAGCCCATTTTTTACCCTTTTTTATATATCCTTATAATAAATAGCCTTGTTTTTATAATTCTTATATAGCTATGCAATTTGTGTCGTCTCTATGTGTGAATGTTCAGATTATATTTTTTGTTAAACCGACAAAACATCTCACTGCGAGCATTTTTTCATAATACCTTAGTCTGACTGGATAAAAAAAGCCATACTCGAAACTAACTGTAAAACAGTGCTTCGTCGATCACACAGCTATGCTTATGTTATTAAAATTTCGTCAGGGATAATTAAGTTATTAAACAAAATGAAATCATTCCATACTCTACATAACCCTTAATCTATTTCAAAGGCACCCCCCTACTTATAGGGCTTTTTTAAACGCAATCTCATTTATAACCAACATGATTATCAAACCATATTAAAACGTGCTGAATTCATTCACAAAAATCAAACGAGATAAAGGGCAAACCCTTTCTCATTAATGTTTTACTAAACGCAGTTGCTTGAGAATATATCCCAAGCAACCCCTCTCATAGAACCTTACTTTTCAGTTATATGATTAATTAGCTTTGAGATTGCAAATAATTCTGCAGGCCGATTTTATCGATTAAACCTAGTTGCTGTTCTAACCAATAAGCATGATCTTCTTCAGTATCTTTTAATTGTAGAAGCAACATATCTCTGGATACAAAGTCTCTTTCTTCTTCGCATATTTTGATTGCGGCTTTTAGATCATCGGCAACTTTATACTCTAAAGCCAAATCGCTTTTTAACATGCTTACTACATCGCTACCTATGTTGATTTGTTCTTGTTTATTGAGGTCTGGGGTTTCTTCAAAAAAGAGGATTCTTTTAATCATCGCATCAGCGTGATCAGTCTCTTCCTGCATTTCGTGATGAATGCGTTCATACAGTTTTGATAGCCCCCAATCTTCATACATTCTTGAATGTATGAAGTATTGATCTCTCGCTGCAAGTTCTCCAGCCAGTAACTCTTTTAATATAGCGATTACTTTGTTACTGCCTTTCATTCCTGCTCTCCCATTTTGCTTTGCGTATAATTCTCAATCCCTGTATTTTCTATTTGCCATTGCTGGGTTTCGAGCCAATCTAGAGAGTCTTCTTCATAAGTCAGTATGCTTTCTAACAGTTCACGGGACACATAATCTTGCTGATCTTCGCAGGATTTTATTGCCTCTCTTAACTGCTCAATGGTTGCTTCAACCATCTTGATATCATTTTCGATAATCTCTTCAGTATCTTCACCTATAAATAATTTTCCTAAGTCCTGCAGGTTTGGCAAACCTTCCATGAATAGAATTCTTTCAATTAGGCTGTCAGCGTATTTCATCGCTTTAATCGAACGTTTGTATTCATCGGAATTTAGGCTTTTCAAGCCCCAGTGATTCAACATCCTTGCATGAAGAAAATATTGATTAATTGCGGTTAATTGATTTTTAAGTGCAGCATTTAGAATGCTTTTCTGGTTTCCGTTAAATTTCATGTCGGTTCCTTTTCTTGTGTCCTTTTAATGGCTTATTGCTTTATAAATTCTAAGATACAAATAATATCCATTCTCACTTGCAAATACAAATGAGAATGATTATTATTCGTTTACTATAACCTATCAACGAGGATATGCCATGTATGTATGCAATTGTAACGCAGTGACAGTAAAACAGATAAAACGCGCATTGTCAGAGGGTTGTAATGGGTATGAAGGTATCTGCAATAAGCTTGGAGTAGGTTCTTGTTGCGGTAAATGTCGTGAGCATGCGTGTGAAGTAATAGACGAACACATTGTTGAGATGTCATCGCTTAAAACGTTAACCACCCAAAACACTTCTCTTGCAGCTAGCTCTAATATTTTAGCTGCAGTTTGATATCGATTTAAATTTAATACAATAATTTTATGGAAAGTAACAATAAAAAAATAATATCCAATCCATCTAACACTGTTGATGTATCGCAGCTAATGAATGGACAAAATAAAATGATTTTAGAGCATAAGGAAAAACCCTATTTATTAAGTATCACCCGTAGAGGGAAACTTATACTCACTGCACATCAACCTCCCCCGACACATTCTAATAAAGACCTTTAAAAATATTCCTCAAGCAGGAGTATTTTCACCTTTTAAACGTCAGCCAGTGAATAACATCGACATCGACACCAGCCATACGTTTTTTCATTTACACTGGAGAATACAATAATCATGTTCAAAAAAACTTTACTTGTAGCGATCTCAGCATCGTTACTTTCCCTCGCGTCTTTATCGACCTTGCCTGCTTACGCAAAAGAAGTAAGCAATAAAGAGGTCATAGAGAATTATGCAACCATTGCTTTAGCAGGATTCAGCGATTCTTTAAACAGCGCTAAAAAACTTAAATTAGAAATAGATGCTTTTGTTGCCAACCCTTCAGAAGCGAGTTTCAAAGCAGCTAAACAAGCCTGGTTAGCGGCACGTGTACCTTACGGCCAAACAGAAGTTTTCAGATTTGGTAATCCCAATGTTGATGAATGGGAAGGACAAGTCAATGCATGGCCATTAGACGAAGGCTTAATTGATTACGTTGCAAGTAACTATGAACACGAAGATGGCAATCAATTTGCCGCTGCAAACATCGTATCGGGAAAAGAAAAAATAGATGCGGCTTTACTTAAATCTTTTCATGAAAAAGGCGGTTCTGAAGCGAATGTTGCAACCGGATACCACGCAATAGAATTTTTATTATGGGGACAAGATCTCAATAAAGACCCTAAATCAGCAGGTACACGAAGCTACACCGATTACGCGAAAGGCAAAGATTGCACCAATGGCAACTGTGATCGTCGCGCTGAATATTTAACGGCTGCCGCCCAATTACTGGTTACTGATTTACAAGACATGGTCGCTGACTGGCAAGCAGATAAAGACAACTACCGCGCAACATTCATGAAACTCTCTGAAAAAGAAGCATTACGCAGAATGTTGTTCGGCATGGGTAGTTTAAGCCTGGGTGAATTAGCCGGTGAACGTATCAATGTGGCATTGCTCGCTCACTCTCAAGAAGATGAACACTCATGTTTTAGTGACAATACCCATACTGATATTGCCGAAAACGCACGCGGTATTAACAATGTCTTTAACGGACGTTACTCACGAATTGATGGCACCACTATTAAAGGAGCAAGTCTTGCTCAACTGGTTGAAGCGAAAGATAAAAAGCTAAGTGATTCACTTAAAACCAAGCTGACAACAACCGAAAATAAGATTAACGCCATCGTAAAAGCGGCAAATTCCGGCGAGCACTTTGATCAACAAATCAAAAGCGAAAACAAAGCGGGCAACGCACGCATACAAGCGGTGATTGAATCTTTACGTAATCAGACTGTTGATATTGAAGCAACGGCTAAGGTTCTTGGCATCAGCAATCTGAATTCTGAAACCAGCGAATCGTTTTCTCAAAACTAAACCATTAAAAAGCAACCAGAAAATATTGATTGAAATACATTCTGGTTTTAATGGTCAATTTTGATCTTGTTAAAGTGCTTGAGGAAACTCAGGCACTTTGGCGTTACTGATAGACCTTGTAAAGTACTTATAAATGAAAAAAGTTATTCTAGTTGCATCCCTGTTCTTGATGCTACCAAACCAGGCGGAAACCGACCCAGCATTGTTATCTAATGGCGGAAATAGGTTATCTGGCGGAGAAACAAGCGTTTTTGACACCAGTCATAATGCTTTTTCATTGCCTGCGCGCAATCTGGGCATATTAAGGCGTGATAACTTTTTCATAGGTAATGCTTTTTTTAAACAACCTTGGGTAAGCGCACCCGCTTCAACTTCCGCACGCGACGGTTTAGGTCCTTTATTTAACATAAATACCTGTCAGGGCTGCCATGTAAAAGACGGTCGAGGCAGACCACCGATTAGTGATGGTGAGTCTCTCATATCAGCACTTGTTCGAATCAGTGTTCCTGCTAAAACTGATGAGCAAAAAAAAGAAGCCGCAAAAAAAGGCGTAGCAACTGAGCCCAACTACGGAGACCAGTTACAAACCAATGCCATTCACGGAATCAAAAAGGAAGGCGATGCACACATAAAATATGTCGAAATTAAAGGCCAGTACAGTGATGGTGAATCCTACACTTTGATCAAACCAACGCTTACATTGAGCGAATTAAATTACGGTGAATTACACCCTGACTTCCTTTTCTCGATACGTACGGCACCTGCAATGGTAGGTCTGGGATTATTAGAGGCAATCAAAGAAGAAGATATACTCGCTTTAGCCGATAAGGATGACGCTAACTCGGATGGAATTTCAGGTCGACCTAACTGGGTCTGGGATGTAAAACAAAAGAAAAAAGCACTCGGACGCTTTGGCTGGAAGTCCAACCAACCAACTGTTGAACAACAATCTGCTGGCGCTTTTCTAGGAGATATGGGCTTAACAAGTTCTTTATTTCCAAATCAAAACTGTTCTGGTGTTCAGCAAAAATGTCAACAAGCCCCTGATGGTGGCAAGCCAGAAGTTACCGACGAAATTTTATCTAAAGTTGTTTTTTACGCGTCTATGTTAGGCGTTCCCGCACGCAGAGATGTCGACAATAACAAGGTTAAGCTGGGACAAAAGTTATTTACTGATACGGGTTGTGCTAGTTGTCATACGAGCCAGTTTACAACCGGCAATTCTGAAAAATTTCCAGAGTTATCTGGGCAAAAAATTCACCCTTATACCGATCTATTGCTGCACGATATGGGAGAAGGTTTAAGCGATAACCGCACCGATTTTGAGGCAGCAGGAAACGAATGGCGCACCCCCCCACTTTGGGGCATTGGTCTGGTTGAGACAGTAAACAAACACACTCGATTTTTACATGATGGACGTGCCAGAAACCTGACTGAAGCGATCTTATGGCACGGCGGCGAAGCAAAACAAAGCAAAGAAAAATTTGCGGCACTGGCGAAACAGGAACGAGAAGCTGTCATCGCTTTTCTCAAATCACTCTAATTTTTTACTTACTTTTCATATCGAAGATCTAATCTCATGAAACTGAATAAACTTGAACCAATAAAAATAATAATTCTTAGTGTACTTTTCACAATATGCTGCTTGTTAATACTTTCTTTATTTAACAACGCCTGGGCAGATGAAAGCAATGCAAACACGCCACAACATACGGCAAATATAGAGATAACAGAAGCTGATCGACAAATGTTGCTCAGCTCGATCAGCAAAAATGCGATGCTACCAATTTTTAAAGAATTGAAACTAGCCAGCAATACTCTGTATCAACAGACACAGCACTTTTGTGGCGCAAAGACTGAGGACTCTTTATCAAAATTACGACAATCATGGAATACAACCGCTAATGCCTGGCAACAAGTTGATAGTCTCGCATTCGGACCAACGACTGACGAAAATATCGATTTTGGCGTGTACTTCCTACCCATCAAAAAAGGCATCATCAAAGAATTATTACAACGTGACACGCTAAGCAAAAAAGATATTGATGCCGCTGGAGTAGGCGCTCAAGGCTTAGGTGCTTTGGAATACATCTTATTTTCAAGAGAACAAAGCACCGCACAAATACTAAAAAGTTTTACCGATCAGCCACAACGTTGCGAATACTTGCAACTGAGCACCGAATTATTAAATGACAATATCAACACTATCAGCAACCAGTGGGAGCATTACGGAGTCCAGTTTGGTTTAGCAGGAAATAATAGCCTGTATTTTTTAGAGTCATCAGAAGCGATGACCATTTTAGTCAACAAGCTCTATCAATCGGCACAGAAAGTTTCAAATAAGAAACTAGGACTGCTGGATAGCAAAAACGAAATCAAAAACTCCACACCTTACAAACTCCATGCATGGCGAAGTGGCGACAGCCTGGATCAGGTTAAAGCTAATATCATCGGAATAAAACAGATTTTAAAAGACGGTGAAGTATTGCAGTGGCTAAACCAGCAAAACAAGCAGCAATTGGCTACAGATCTTGAGCAGTTAATGGATAGTATCGTGCAACAAAAACTGAAAGAGAAAGACCTTTTTGATGCCATAAAAACCTCTCCTGAAAGCTTACAACCCTTAGTTTTAAACAGTAAAAAACTCACTGAGTTGATTAAAGCCCAACTTGCGCCTTCATTGGGTGTAGAGCTCGGATTTAATGACAATGATGGCGACTAATACAACAATATTTGGCTATAGAAAAAGATGAATCGTCGTCAATTTACATTATTCGCGCTTGCCTCTGCGTTCACAGGTGCTGCATCAGCATCCAGTGGCGGAAAAGCTCTTAAGAACATTATTGAGTCGGAGGATAATACTGACCTAAAAAATCATTCGAAAAGCCAGTCTACGGATGTATTTGGTGCTTATGATGATGAGAATGGTCAGCACTTTGTCGCTTGTTTAAACCTCATTGATAACAAACTCAGCGGCGAAAAACTCGATTCATTGCAGATTCCTTTTCGCGCGCACGACACCATCTCATTATCAAAAGATAGGTCGCTATCTTTTGCTCGCAGACCTCATAATCAAATGATTATCAGCGACTTCGCGACAAAAGAACAACGTATTATTAATGCTAACGAAGGCCGACATTTCTATGGTCATGGCTGCATTGATATTTCCAGAAACATATTGTTTGCCACTGAAAATGATTATAACAATGCCAGAGGTGTAATCAGTCTTCGCGATGCTCAAAATTTCAAACAATTAGGCGAATACGAAAGTTATGGCGTAGGCCCTCACGATATTCACTTAATGCCAGATAACAAAACACTGGTCGTTGCCAATGGTGGAATCGAGACGCATCCAGACTTTGGTCGCCGCAAATTAAATATTAAAACGATGCAGCCTTCGCTGACCTTTATTGATATTGACTCGGGTAATAAGATTGATGAGTACCGTCTTTCAAATCATAAACTGAGTATTCGCCATTTAATGGTTACCGCAGATGGCGGTGTTGCCGTGGGAACACAATATCAAGGGCAACCAATTGATGGCACGCCAGACTATCTGCTCGCATGGATAGATAAAAACACTGACGGCTTGCAAACATTCGATAATAACAGGCAGTTCACCAAAGATTGCAGAGGGTATATTGCCGATGTTGCCGTTGATACACATGCACAAATCATGGCAGCAACATCCCCTCGTGGTAACAATGTGAGCTTTTGGAGCATTCCAAATCGGGCTCTACTGAAAACAATCGAAATATCAGGTCCCAGTGGTCTTTGTTTCAATTCGAAAGACCAGGAATTTCTGGTTTCAAACGACAAGGGGAGTATTTTTAAAATACCCCTCCATTCAAACCAATTTATAGCCACTCAGTTACAGGCATTCCCTGTCAAATGGGATAACCACATGTACATAAGCGTGTAACTGATAGCCAATAATTATAATTTTAAACAAAAGCGGAGTTATAAATGAAAAAGAAAATACTATCTTTAGTGATAGCAGGGCTATTGCCAGTAAGTTATTCACACACACTGTATGCAGAGACAACTATCAGCGGCACAATTGAAGCTGAAGCTAATTTCAATGAAGATGAAGACGATACTGCAGTAAACATAGACCTTGGCATCGATCATAAAGTCAGCGAAAAGGTAGATGGGCATATTCTATTTAGTTACGATGAAGGTGATGATGTAATCGTTGATGAAGCAACCATCAATCTACACCCAACCGATTCATTAGATATTGTAGTAGGTCGTCAATACGTTCCGTTTGGTCGTTTCGATACCAATATGATCTCTGATCCTATCACTTTAGATTTAGGCGAAACACGTGAAGAGGCAGCACTTATCACTCAGAAGTTTGGTAGTTTTGGTGCATCAGCCTATGTGTTTAAAGACAAAGCAGATGGCGCGAACGATAAAATTGACAATTACGGTGTTGATTTCGCCTATGAAAATGAGCAATTTTCAGCAGGTGTCGGTTACATATCTGATGTCGCAGACACTACTGTTGAAGGTATAAATGTTCATGCAAAACTATCACTAGGTAAAGCTAGCATCATTGCAGAACATATGCGTCTTGATGATATCGCTGGTGTAAACCCAAATGCGAGCCATCTGGAATTTGCCTTTGACCTGGGTAATGACAAAGTAATTGCAGCGACTTATCAGGAATCATCAGATGCATCAGTATTAGATCTTCCTAAAGAAGTGGTTGGTATCAGCTATAGCATGCCCGTTTATAAGAACACCAGCGTGGCTGCAGAATACCTGAACAGTACTGATTATGATGATGAAGATTCTGATGTCATTAATTTAAAACTTACCTATGAGTTTTAATAAACAAACAATATCAGTGACAAAATAACAGTGATAAGAAGATAAAAAACTTTCGCCCATGGCATTTGCTGTGGGCACTTGTAACTCTTATTTAACTTTTATGTCACCCCCCTACTTTAAATGGCTTTTTTAAATAAAAATTATGGGGGGAAACACATAAGTCGCTTTTCAAACAATTTGGAATTAAGCTTTCAAGATATTCGATATAACATTGAATAACCGCCGAAAAGAAATGAGGTGATAAAGCGATGAATAAATCAGTTTTAGCTGAAGGTAAAAATGGCTTTTCCATGTTACAAATCGATAACAAATTCGCCACCGCAGTAATCTCTCTGTATGGCGCTCAAGTACTTTCATACAAACCCAAAACGCAAGACGCCAAAGAGCTGTTATTTGTCAGTGATAATGCTTATTTTGAACAAGGTAAAGCCATCAAAGGTGGCATTCCTATCTGTTGGCCGTGGTTTGGAGATGACCCACTCAACTCAGGTCGACCTGCTCATGGTTTTGCCCGAAACACGCTTTGGCAACACGAAAGCACAACGGCAACAAAACAGGGTGAAACTCAAGTTACTTTAAGCTTAAATGATACTGCAACAACTCAAACACTTTGGCCACACGCTTTCAAACTCACACTGATAGTTACCATCGGCAAAACACTGCACTTATCGTTGCAAACAATTAACACGGATAACGAGACGTTTACTATTACCCAGGCACTGCATACATACTTCGCCATTGGTGATATCAAACACACTCGTGTTACCGGTCTGGATAATATTCACTATATTGATAAAACGATTGAGTCTGACATCCCCATAAAACAGATTGGAGATATCATCGTCGACCAGGAAGTAGATCGTATTTATACCAGTTCACCTTCCACCACAACCTTGGTTGATGAGAAAAACAAACAGCAAATAAGCATTCAATCCAGCGCTAGCAATACCACGGTCGTTTGGAACCCTTGGGCGAACGGAGCGGCCAAAATGGCAGATCTTAACGATGATGGCTATCAATACTTTATTTGTGTTGAGACCGCCAATGCAGCATCCGACACTATCGAGATTGCACCAACTGAATCATTTGAAATTGGGGTTGAATACACCGTAGAACAAATAAATTAGACCATCAAATCAATTGCACCCAAACTATCGAGCCAAAGGGGGGGCATGATTACTGTTTTAAAGGCTTTAAAGGCACCCCCCTACTTATAAGGCTTTTTTCTATCGCTTTATTCAAAGGGATGGCTTAGTTATTCTTTTTCATTCTCCCTTGAATGACTTTTTAATCTAGCAATTGAATCCGATTGATCATCAACTTGCGTAATGTGAAATATATGTTAACTCTTTAATAAAAGGCATTATTTTGAATAACGCACTTATGACAAATACAATCTCTTCAACGAGCAAAAAAGATAGTGGACGAAGCATAATGTCTTCTATACTGTATCGTTATGAAGACTTATATGATTCTCAGGAGGTTGTAATGGGACAAGAGCAAGATCCCTTATCTGCATTACTTAACCGCATAAAAAAGCGCGACGAAGCCGCTATGGGAGAATTATACGATTCTACGGTTAAGCGCGTTTATGGTTTAGCGATCAAAATCGTGATTAAACCCGAGCTAGCCGAAGAAGTAGTTGGCGATGTATTCATGCAAGTATGGAATAAGACCAAGAACTTTGATGGTAAAAAGTCTACACCAATCGCATGGATACTGATGATGTGTCGCAGTCGCGCCTTAGACAAATTACGTCGTGAACGACCACAACTGAACAACAATACATACGAGTTAGATCAGAACCTAACGCCAGATTCCGATACCGTGACACCTTATACAGAGCTACAAGGTATCGATATATCCAGCCGTATTCATGAAGCCTTGCAGCTATTGAATGAAAAACAGCGACTGGTGATTACTCTGGCTTTTTATGAAGATATGACCCAAACAGAAATCAGTGAATACACGGGCGAACCGATCGGTACCGTAAAGTCGAATATTCGCCGAGCCCAGCTGATTCTAAGAGAAACCTTATCCCGCGATGATTTTGCAACAGGAGGGATTTATGGCAAAGCATGACACTAAAAACAATGTCCTTGATGACGACGTTCTAGAAATGTTGGCTGAGGCACATGAACCTGTCGAAATAGATGACAGCGTTGTATTGCGCATGCGTAATAACCTTATGGCAAATATCACTGGCGATAAATCAGCCGTAGCTGAAACTGTGTCTGATGATAAAGCAGACGCAAGTTTTGATGTAGTCCCCGGTTCTGATACAGAAGGATGGATCGAAGCTTTTCCCGGTGGTAGTTTTAAAGTACTTCATGGAGATGTTAGCAAGCCCGCATCGGTATTGTCTTACCTTATCAAATTAGAGCCTGGCTTTAATATGGATGGTCACGGCCACCCGTTTGATGAAGAAACACTTATGCTTGAAGGTGATTTAAGTCTGGGAGATATTCATCTCAAAGCCGGTGATTTCCACTTTGCTGCGGCTGGTGCAACACACGGAAAGGTCTATACCAAAAATGGTTGTACCGCGTTTATGCGAGGCGCACTGCCGATCTAAACCAGTTATGTGATATCCTTTTCACATAACTTCACACAAATCTGACACCAAGCTTTTGCAAGCTGCCTGACTTTTGTCAGGTATACGCGTTATTAATCTGACATACTCTAATTTCACTATTAAAATCAGTATTATATTACTGTAATTCTTAGGGTCATTTAATGCGTTTAATCATTTTTAGCTTATGTTTGGTCTTAGCATCTACGTTACATGCCAACACACTTGAGAGTGGCACCAAAAAACATATTCCGATTTCGATGGGAATTAATCTCAATGAGCCACAAAGTCAGGTAAATATAGTCACGACCGCACAAATCATGGCCGATTTGGCAAAGACATTCCGCCCTTTTGATGAAAGTATTTTTAACCGCGTAAAAGAACGTCTGGAAACCAAAGGCGTTGATGCTGTCGACTTCGTTTCTCAGGACCCTGAAGTAAAAAACATCTTTGTTGATGAATACATTGATCATGAGAATGGGCAGCTATACACCATTAGTCGCGACCTCTCAGATGACCAAAAAGAAAAAGAGGCTTTTTCACTGAGCCCTTACAAAGAACTGAGTGATTTCAAGATTCGAGGCTTGGTTAATCGCTTCGCTCAAAAAAGGTATCGTAGATTTAGTGAGTTCGGAATAACCGTCAATAAAGACAAAACGGTTATCTTGAAAAAAGGCAGTTACGTTTATACCCGAGGATTGGAATCTGCGATTGTAGGCGATGTCCCTAATGGAGTTTATCCCCTATATTTTAAAGGTGATGTTGAAGTAGATGTCGAAGGCTTTGCGACTTTTGTAGATTGCCCTGAAAAATACACAACTGCTAATAAGTGTTTGGATATTCAAATCCCTGAAACTCCTTCAGTAGATGGCATCAAGCTTACCTTTACTGCAAACAGTGATACCTATTTACGAGATTTTCACTTAATCCTGCCGACGGTTAATCATGAAGATGTGCTCAATGGCAAGATTGTATTTAATCCTGATTACTTAAAATACATTAAGCCTTTCTCTACATTCAGAGTGATGAATATGATGATCTCATCACCCAAAGCACCTTTTGAATGTGTGACCACGTATGTAAAAACTACCGATGTTTATTCATTACCCAAACAGGCATTAGAAGCTGAGTACTTAAGACATCAGGTAAAAATCAGACTATTGGAAATAATCAACCAAGCTGATTTACCGCTTGCCGATAACGAGTCCTTGAAAATCGAAGCACTGCTTAAAAACTTTAAAGAGTTCAGAAATGAAGACAATGAGATTTTCTATACCGAAGATGAATTAGACAAGATAGAACCAATACTGGGTGAATTACTCGCTCAGGATGATTTCCTGAACATCATGACGCTTGAATACAGAATTCAACAGAATAAAGATGCTCTGGAGCCACTCAAAGAAAAACTCGCCGTATTAAGACAGAAGTCACTCGAATACAACTGGAACTATGTCTCGCCTAATGAAGATTATGGCAACTGCTTGATGAAATTTGCACGAACCCCAGAAAACAGAGCGCAATTAAACGATCAGTTCTGGGGGAATTCTTATATAACCCCTGAAGAAAGATGGAGAGGCTTACCTTACGAAGTCATTGTGGCATTAATCAATGAAACCAAAGCGAATGTTTGGGTAAACATACCGCACAACGCTTCTATTGATTATGTGACAGAGATGTCCAAATACTTTAACGATAATCTAAACAAAGACTCTCGAATTTTCATAGAGTTAAGCAATGAAGTATGGAACGGAGGCTTCGCCAGCCAAAAATACTTCACTGGTCTGGCTAAATACCGCTATGAATATTATGTCACTGAGTTTCTGGATCAGTTTGAACACTATTTGAAAACCTCTGATGACAAAGTAGTGACTTATAGAAATCTGAGAAAGAGCTATTTGACCCACTTTAATCGCTATAAAAAAGAGATTACTCAAGAGCTGGACACTTTCAAATCCTGCAAAAAACAGGACGAATTAGCAACCTTGGTCAATGGCCTTAGATTTATCAGCGATGGTAAATCCATAAGCGAAATCGAAACATTCATCTCAACGGCATACGACAGTAAAA
Source organism: Cocleimonas sp. KMM 6892 (assembly GCF_035798195.1). Classification (NCBI taxonomy): domain Bacteria; kingdom Pseudomonadati; phylum Pseudomonadota; class Gammaproteobacteria; order Thiotrichales; family Thiotrichaceae; genus Cocleimonas; species Cocleimonas sp. KMM 6892. The sequence continues at coordinate 429,333 of NZ_JAPFBV010000003.1, forward strand.
CGTCAATTCTGAATGAGAAAATTGATTATAAGCTCAAAGATACCGGCCTGAATGTCGATAAGATTACACAAGCCTTATCTCGCAAAGCTAAAGCCTCAGACTGTGAAACTTATGTAGAAAATGACTATCTGGGTAACGATGAATTTATCCAGGCAATCAAATATAAAAAGGGTAACTTCTTTGAAAAACTTGCCCGTCAAATCCCGGAAATGAGTGCTTACTGGCTAGGTTATACCGGTGCTGCCAAGGGTAAATTGAAAATTCAGGTTGAAGATAAAGAAGGCAACTACAAAGACACTTTAGTGGATAGATTCAAATACACAAAAGAAAACAAGAACGAATTGCATAGCCCGGATTTGGTGTATCACTATTCTGGTAACGAAATTCGAGACCTGCAAGAGAAGCTGTTCATAGACTTTAAAGAAGGCTGGAATAAAAGAGCCTTGAGCAGAAAACCATTTGATTTCAATATGAACGCTAAAGTCTACGTTTTGAAAAATCTGGATAGAGCCTATCAAACGATGGCACAAATGGCGTATGTGGATAGATTAGACCAGATAGCAAAAATCTGGATTGATTCTGGAATCGATGAAAAGAAACTGATATTCACTTTAGCAACCAAACAAAATAACCCAAACTTAACGCAATCAATGCTGGAGTACGCGGTCAAGAAAAAATCCATCCAACGGGTTGATGCCATTGCTACCCCTGCTTACTTTTTTGGATGCTTTGGTGACCTGAAAGTAAAAGACGAAATCATTAAGCCGTATAAATTTGGCCCATGTAAGGGTATTTCAAAAGGCGTGCTCAATGCCGAAACCGCAGAAGAGATTATTGATATATTAAAAGACCCTAAAAACCCAAAAGGGGTTGAGGCCATAAGAGCAGAGATGATTGCTCACAAAGCTGTCATCAATAAATCTGACAAAAGAATCCAGCTTGTAGCCTACGAAGGTGGCCATCATCTGGCTATTGCCAACCTTGGCAGAAACCAACGAAAGTATTTCGATAGCCACCCAGAGCTCAAGGTCGAAAAATTAGCCTTATTTAAAGACGCGATAGAAAGCATAGGGATGGGAGAAATCACCAAAGACTTGTATAAAGTCTGGTTAGAAGAAGATGGCAAACAATTCAATAACTTTTATATGCCGCAATCGTTTCATGAGTGGGGAAGTTTAGGTCTTAGCCTTAGCCTTTCAGACATGAAAACGCCAAGATATTTGGCGGCAGATGAATATGCCCGAATTTATGAAATTAAAGAATCCGCAAGAAAAGCAGCAACTAAGAAACCATAATCACATAACTCAAATGAACCCATGGTTATCAAACGGACGATCTGATCTTTGAATGGAATTTGACTTTAGGATCACCCCACACCTTTTAGGTTGTTTTCTACATAGTCTTAAAATATGCCTAAAAGGTGGGGGGTGCTTATTTATTGATTCTTTTTCATCTGAACTAAAGCCTTTTACAAGGCTCTAAATTTAATCTGGTTCTATTGCACCTGAATCGTACATATCTGTCGTATATCCTTACGACCTTGACAGTTTCTTTTATTTGAAGGTATGCTTGTTTTTATGTTTCTTCGTATTTTAATCCTGTTTTTTGCATTTAATGCCATTATTCCATCTGCAGTTGCGATAGGTATGACGGGTAATTGCATGCAAATGAAAGATGCTAATACTGAGATGGTCATGTCACATACTGATTCAGAATCAAAGATGAGCATGAACTGCGAAATGTCTGATATGGATAAAAATTGCAGTGACATACTCTGCGCTAGCGGTTGCTTAGCAAGCGCTACATCCTATCTATTTTCTGATGTGAGTTCGATCTACCATTCAACCGATATAGAGCAGCCAAAATCTGATTTGGCTTATTTCTATAAAATATATCCGGTAATTAACACCCCTCCACCCCTCGTTTAATTTTTCTTTTAAATCGCTGATCTAAAGCGGTTGCGCATGCGTGCGTCTGAAATTTAGAAAAATAATAAATTTAAGCTTCAGCATCTTTGACGCTGGCTTTTTACAAAACCAAAACGAGACATTACTAATGAAAAAATTAATTATATCTGGCGTTGCAATCAGCGCCGTAATCTCTGCTGTATCTTTGTCATATGTGTTTGCGGAAGGCAAACATGAAGGTGGGCATGGTCATAATGAAGGTCATGGTATGGCGCATTGGGCTTCTCCGAAAGCTGCTGCTGCTAGGGTAAATCCTATAAAAAGTGATCAAGCGTCAATCAACCGGGGCAAGCAGTCTTACTTTCAAAATTGTTCGTCTTGTCATGGGGCAAACGCAATGGGCGATGGTCCCTTGGGGGCTTCACTAAATCCTAAACCCACTAATTTAGCTTCAATGGCCGGAATGCATCCCGATGGCGATTTTGAATGGAAGATCGCTAATGGTCGTGGCCCGATGCCTGCCTGGAAAACATTCCTGAATGAAAATCAAAGATGGGATTTGGTGAACTACATTCAGGCGCTCGAAAACCCAAATGGAAAAGGCAATATGGCTGGTATGGATCATTCCAATATGAGTGCAGAAGAAATGAAGGCAATGATGGGGCAAGTTTCTTCATCACATTCAAATGATGATGACCATCATAAAGTTGAAAAAGCAGATGACCACAGCGATAGCCACGATAAAAATCATGCACACTAATTTAGTTATAACAGGATTTATGTAATGAATACCAAAATAAATAACGGCTTCGACGCTAAACGTCGACGATTCGTACAGGGTTTGACCACTGGCGGCATGTTAGCAAGTCTCGGCTTGATATCGCCAAGTGTGTTGGCTGCAAAGCCAGCGATGAAAGAGGTCAAAATTCTGGATGGGCCTGTCTTTGATATGACCATTGATGAGGTAATGGTCAATTTTACCGGACAACTAAAGGTAGCTACAGCTATCAATGGATCAATACCGGCGCCAACATTGCGTATGCGAGAAGGCGATGACATAACTATTCGTGTAACAAATAAAATGTCAGTAACTTCTTCGATTCACTGGCACGGACTGATTCTTCCATCGAATATGGACGGCGTTCCGGGATTGAGTTATGCGGGTATCAAGCCGGGCGAAACCTATGTCTACAAATTTAAAGCCATCCAAAACGGAACATTCTGGTATCACAGCCATTCTGGATTTCAAGAGCAGACAGGAATGTATGGCTCTATAGTCATCGAGCCTAGAAATACTGATGTTGTAAAGTTTGACCGTGATTATGTGGTGCTGCTATCAGACTGGACTGATGAAAACCCGAATACGGTTTACGCCAAGCTTAAGAAAATGAGCCATTACTACAATACGCGTGAACGCACTCTGTCTGATTTCACCAAAGAAGTTCGTGAAATGGGCTTTACCAAAGCGAAAAAAAGCAGAGATATGTGGAATCAGATGCGCATGAGTGACCGCGATTTATCTGATGTCACTGGTATGACATATACCTTTCTTGCCAACGGTAAAACACCAAACGAAGGCTGGACCGGTACATTTAAGCCGGGAGAAAGAGTTAGGCTTCGCTTTATTAATGGTTCTGCAATGACATTTTTTGACATTCGTATTCCGGGTGTAAAAATGGAAGTGGTTGCAAGTGATGGGCAATATATCAAGTCCGTAAAAGGCATAGATGAATTCCGTATTGGTGTGGCAGAAACCTATGACGTAATCGTTCAACCTGCGCACGGAGCTCACGCAATATTCGCACAAACGATTGACCGTTCTGGTTATGCATTTGGCAGTCTGACAAGCAATGGACAAAAAGCCAAAGCCCCTGCATTGGATAAAGCACCATTATTGACTCACACAGATATGGGAATGGACATGGGCGGTATGGATATGAGTGACCCTGCCATGGCAGGTATGGATCACAGTGCCATGGGGCATGATATGGGTAGCATGGAGACAGCTAAACCAAGTGTAAAAGTTGCACGAGGTCCACAGGTTGACATGATGCCAACCGGGCCGCAGGTTCGATTAAACGATCCAGGTGTAGGCTTGCGAAATAATGGTCGCCGAGTCCTGACTTATGCAGATCTTCGTAACCTTTACCCAACTAATGATAAGCGCCCACCCAATCGTGAGATTGAGTTGCATATGACCGGCAATATGAGCCGCTATATGTGGTCCATTAACGGTGTAAAGCATAACGATGCAAAGCCTATCGGCTTAAAATTCGGAGAGAGAGTACGATTTACCCTTATCAACGATACCATGATGAACCACCCTGTGCATTTACATGGCATGTGGAGTGAACTAGAAAGTGGTGATGATAATTATTTACCACGCAAACATACCATCGTTAATCAGCCCGGTGCCAAAATTTCTTATCTGGTAACAGCAGATGCCAAAGGACAATGGGCTTATCACTGCCATATGTTGTATCACATGAAAGGCATGTTCCGTCGTGTCATTGTGGCTTAAGGAGAAAATCATGAAAACAAAAATAACTACACTAGCATTAGGTTTGCTGATCTCACCTATGACTCTGGCCGCTATGGATTGTTCAGATCCTATGCATGCGCAAATGGATGCCTGTAAGGTTCAAGCTGCAATGCCTAAGAATACGGGTAAAATAGATCACTCTAAGATGAACCATTCGAAGATGGCTATGCCTGCTATGAGAATGGATCATTCCAAAATGGACCATTCGAAGATGGCTATGCCGGCTCAGAAAATGGATCACTCTAAAATGGACCATTCGAAGATGGTCATGCCTGCAATTCCAGTTAGTGATGGTGCAATGGATAAGGACGTTCCCTTTCCCTATGAAGTTCACAAAATGGAAGATGATCCAATTCTAACTAAATTTAACTTAGAACTATTGGAGGTTCATGATGCCGAGGGGAGCAACCCAGTAACTTGGGAGGCTGAGGCATGGGTTGGTAAGGATGTGAATAAACTCTGGTTTAAAACCGAAGGCGAACGCGTTAACGGCGAAACAGAGGAGTTTGAATTGCAAGCACTTTATAGTCGTGCCATAGACCCATATTGGGATCTTCAGGTTGGTTTACGTAAAGATTTTCAACCAGAAAGCCGTGAATGGGTGGTTGCGGGCTTTAAAGGACTAGCTCCTTATTACTTCGAGACTGATGTTGCATTGTTTGTGGGTGATAAAGGGCGAACTGCTCTTCGTATCCAGAGTGAATACGAATTAATGCTAACCCAAAAACTCGTGTTATCACCTGAGATAGAGTTAAACCTATACGGTAAAGATGATCCAGAACTTGGGATTGGCTCAGGCTTATCGGATGGTAGTTTAGGGTTACGTCTCCGTTACGAATTCACGCGTCAATTTGCACCGTATATTGGTGTCGAATATACGAGCAAATTTGGTCAGACAGCTGATTTTGCGAGGGATGAAGGTGAAAATATCTCTGACACACAATTAGTTTTGGGCATAAAAGCTTGGTTCTAATCCTAATCGCACTAGATTAGCTCAGGGACTACTGAGCTAATCCATTTAACAGGAAAACAATGATGAAAAACATATTTAAAAATAAAATATTAGGTGGGATTTTATCCATTAGCTTACTTTCGATTACAGCGGTTATTGTTTTATTTAGCCCAAGTCAAATTAATGCAGATACTGCTTTACCTGTTGTAACGGTTTATAAAAGCCCCACTTGTGGTTGTTGCAGCAAATGGGTCAAACATCTAGAGAGTAATGGTTTTGTTGTAGAAGCCAAAAACCGTAATAACCTTGATTCTATAAAGCGAGAACTCGGAATTGAACCGCAATTCCAATCCTGCCATACCGCTAAAATTGGAAACTATGTCGTTGAGGGTCACGTACCCGCTGAAGATATCAAAAAAATGTTAGCTGAAAAGCCTGATATCCATGGTTTAGCTGTTCCTGGAATGCCAATGGGATCACCCGGTATGGAAGGTCCTCGAAAAGATAACTACAACGTACTGGCAATTAAAAAAGGTGCAAAACCTACTATTTATAACAATCATTAATAGGAGTAGAAAAATGAAGCTAATTCTATTTATTTCATTAGCCCTTAGCTTATTTTTAGCCGCTTGTGACAATGATAAACAAACCGGCAGCAAAAGCAGTAAAAAAGTAGAGGGTCGCTGGTATACAACAGCACAGTCATTACATGGTAAACAAGTTTTCAAGGATAACTGTGCAACTTGCCACGGTAATGAAGGCCAGGGATTGGCCGAGGATTGGCGTAAACCAATGGCAAATGACACTTATCCTGCACCACCCCTAAATGGGACTGCCCATACATGGCACCACTCCACGGAAACGCTGTTAAGAACAATCAATTATGGAGGAGTACCTTTAGGTGGAACCATGCCTGCCTTCAAAGATAAATTAAGTGAAAATGAGAAAGAAGCCGTGTTAGCCCATGTTATGAGTTTTTGGTCTGATGATATTTATTCAGCCTGGAAGAAAAGGAACCCTTAATATTTAAATGATGCATTGACCTGTGTGTAACACATAGGCACTACACTTGAGTTAAGTTAATAGGTAAACAGAGTAATGCACGAAACAATGGAATTTAACCTAAGTAGTTTTTTTTATTATGGAGACAATTATGTATAGCTTTTCAACAAATTTGAAAGGAAATATGAGCAACGTAGAGCAACAAGTTATAGATGCACTCAAAGTAGAAGGCTTTGGTGTACTTACGGAAATCGATGTACGAGCCACGTTAAAAGACAAGCTTGATATTGACCAACGCCCATACAAAATTTTAGGAGCATGTAATCCTTCACTCGCGCATCAAGCTTTAGCAGCAGAACCCGATATTGGTTTATTACTTCCCTGCAATGTAGTTGTGCGCGAAGAGGAAGATGCATCGATTACCGTAGCTTTTATGGACCCAGAAGCAGTTTTAACTCTGGTCAATCGGGATGATATAAGACAATTAGCCAAGGAAGTTAAAAGTAGACTTGAACATGTAAAACAGGAGTTAGAGATAACAAATAATTAGTCCTTGACCTGTGTGTTAAACACAGATTTAAGATTTATCATATTCCGAGATGCAATTAAAAGAGGTGAGATAATATTATGTATGGTGGACAACATTGGTTCGGAGGTGGATTTATGTGGATATTCTGGATAGCGCTAATTGTCGCCATTTTCTGGGGCGCAAAAGTAATGTCATCTAATGGAAAAAACACATCCAACAATCAGAAAACTGCACTCGATATTGTTAAAGATCGTTATGCAAAAGGAGAAATTGATAAAGAAGAGTTCGAACAAAAAAGAAAAGATTTGAGTGTTTAAGCTAGATTAGAATTTTTAAGATGAGATTAAACCTAACAACTTGTTGGAGTAGCTAAATTTTAAAACAGAGGGAGAAATCATGATGACAGTAGCAGTATTAGCAAAGCTAAGCGGAGTAACTCCAGATGCTGTTCGTTATTACACTCGTATGGGCTTGCTTTCACCAACCCGTAATCCAGAAAATGGATATCGACAGTACAAATCCAGTGAAGTAAGTTGGTTGCGATTTATTCGTCAGGCAAAAGCACTAGGTTTTTCCCTGCATGAAATACAAGAAATTATGCATGATAGGGATGAAGGTAAGTCTCCTTGCCCAAGAGTTAGAGAGTTATTACAACACCGAATAGTAGAAAATAGACATCACTTGGAAGAGCTTCTTGAGTTACAGGATCGTATGGAAGCAGCACTCGAACAGTGGTCTGACATGCCTGATTCTAAATCAGAGGGTCTTTCTGTTTGTCACCTTATCGAGTCTTTTGTTTCGCCCGATACAGAAACAGAAAAGAAGCATCAGAAACTATCATAGTGACTTAATTTACGGGAGATTCGTATGCAATCACAAAACTCTGAAAATCTAAAAGATCCAGTTTGTGGAATGGATGTCACTGAGAACAGTAAACATCATCATCAGCATGCACATAAAGATTACTTTTTTTGCAGTGAACACTGTTTAATCAAATTCAAGGGCGACCCAGAGCATTATCTCCAAGAGAGATCACCTGAGCCTGTAAAAGATAACGATAATTCAAGTATTTATACTTGTCCGATGCATCCCGAAATTCGTCAAAAAGGTATGGGAAGTTGCCCCAAATGTGGCATGGGTCTGGAGCCTGAAACGATTTCTCTGGCGGCTACCAAAACACAATATACCTGTCCCATGCATCCTGAAATCATTCAGGACCATCCTGGCTCATGTCCAAAATGTGGGATGGCTTTAGAGCCAATGACAATTACTGTAGAAGAAAAGAATGAAGAACTCGAAGATATGACTCGTCGTTTTCGCTACAGCATGGTTCCAGCTTTTATCGTATTTGTACTGGCAATGGTTGCAGATATGGCTCCACAGTGGTTACCTCAAAGTTTACCGATGAAATTGGTGCAATGGCTAGAATTTATTTTAGCTACACCTATAGTTTTATGGGCTGGATGGCCGTTCTTTGTTCGCGCATGGCAGTCAGTTAAAACATGGAATCTAAATATGTTTACACTGATAGGTATGGGCGTTTCTGTCGCCTGGGGTTACAGTGTTATTGCATTATTATTTCCAGGTATTTTTCCACTAACGATGCAGCATGCAGATGGAACGGTCCCTGTCTATTTTGAGGCAGCTGCGGTAATTACCGTGTTAGTACTGATGGGTCAAGTGCTAGAACTCAGAGCGCGTAGTAGTACCAATGCGGCTATCAAAGCCTTATTGGAACTAGCTCCTAAAACGGTGCGTCGTATCAATAGTGATGGACAAGAAGAAGACGTTCCGCTGGAAAATGTACAGACAGGAGATATTCTACGAGTACGACCCGGAGAAAAAATCCCGGTCGATGGGAGTGTCACCGAAGGTGAAAGTAATGTTGATGAATCAATGATCACTGGCGAGCCAATTCCTGTAGCTAAACAAATAGGTGATAGCGTAATTGGTGCAACGGTCAACGGCACAGGCAGTATTTTAGTCATAGCAGAAAAGGTTGGTGCAGATACATTGCTTTCACAAATTGTCAAAATGGTTTCAGAAGCACAACGCTCACGTGCTCCTATTCAAAAACTTGCTGACACTGTTGCTGGTTACTTTGTACCAGCTGTAGTTGGGGCGGCGATAATCACTTTTATTGTCTGGTGGCTATTTGGCCCAACACCTGCATTGGCTTATGCGGTTATTAATGCCGTTGCAGTTTTAATTATTGCTTGTCCTTGTGCCTTAGGCTTGGCGACCCCCATGTCAATCATGGTGGGTACAGGAAAAGGGGCATCCGCTGGTGTATTGATCAAAAATGCTGAATCTTTAGAAATTCTTGAGAAAGTCGATACTTTGGTGGTAGATAAAACGGGAACTCTGACAGAGGGAAAACCACGCTTATCTGGGATTTACCCACAAGACAATCATAATGAAGCCTCTTTATTAGGTGCTATCGCTAGTCTGGAACAGGCCAGCGAGCATCCATTGGCTGAAGCTATAGTCGTAGCCGCAAAAGAAAAAGGACTGGCACTGGATAAAGTGAGTGATTTTGAGTCGTTAACCGGACGTGGCGTTAAAGGAATAATTAATAAACAGCTAGTCGCTATCGGCAATCAAAAATTGTGTGAGGAGCTTGATATAGATACTGGCAAATTTTCCGAACATGCAGACCAATTGCGAAAAGATGGTGAGACGGTTATGTATATTATTATTGATACAGAAGCCGCTGGTTTGATTAGTGTTGCTGACCAAATCAAGGAAACAACAGCTGATGCAATTGATGCGTTGCACAAAGAAGGCCTTGCGATTGTGATGCTAACTGGTGATAACCAAAAGACAGCTGAAGCTGTTGCAAGGAAATTAGGTATCGATCGAGTAGAAGCGGATGTATTACCAGAACAAAAAGCACAAGTTGTTAAAGAACTACAAGCAGCTGGCCATATCGTCGCTATGGCTGGTGATGGCATCAATGATGCTCCCGCGCTGGCTCAGGCCCATGTCGGTATTGCCATGGGAACAGGAACAGATGTTGCCATGGAAAGTGCTGGTGTAACTTTGGTAAAAGGTGATTTGCAAGGCATAGTTCGCGCCAGACACTTGAGTCGTGCAGTCATGAAAAACATTCGTCAAAATCTGTTCTTTGCTTTTATTTATAACTCACTTGGCGTACCAATTGCCGCTGGAATACTCTACCCTTTCTTTGGTTTACTGTTATCACCAATGATCGCTGCTGCCGCGATGAGCTTTAGTTCGGTTTCGGTGATAGGGAATGCACTTAGGTTGCGTAATACCAAACTATAAAACGAATAAGAGCTCTTGCTTAAAAGTCAGGCTAACCCTATCAAAACTGAATATATAGAGAGAGCTGGCGTTATCTAGGTCTTAGTCATAACCTTTCATATGCCAAAACGCTAGGATCTATGGCAGTTATTGAATTTGCACGCATGAATGAAATATATGAATTAAAAGAAAGCCGTAAGAAACCACAATAATAAAACTGCCCCTATAGATACTTAAGCTATTAATTACCTTTAATTTTTTAGTAAGCCACCCCCCTACTTATAGGCGCTTTTTTTTGAAATCAAACACATCGCGCCCATTCTTTTCACGATACACCAAGAAAGTCGTTTTGCTTATATTTGACCTCTTAATTCATCAAAACATATTAATTTTTGGTTAAAAATCTATATTTAACATTCAAAATTTCACAGCTATTGAACAAGAATTCAATTGAATTTTCAATCGTTTGCAATAGTTGATTAGAATTATTTATGCAGGTAGATAAAATACACATAAGGATTCTCCTATAAAGTCAACTGTGAAGGCCTCTATTTTGCTACAATACGCCATTGATTTTTATCAATGCGTTGAATTAACTACTGTTCTTTAGGAGCTAGAATAATGTTTATAACGACCAATCCATTCGCACAGTTGAATGCGGAATCCCCTGAAATATTTACCCCCGGCCTTATGCAAGGTTACGTCATTCTGATGATTCTTTTTGTTATCGGTGGGACTTTATTTGATGTTTGGCATAAGAAAAGCGCAAAGTACTTTTTTGAAAATGCGGAGAGAGCAAAAAAGAAAGCAACACGCCAATTAGATAAAGCAGAAAGACGTGAACTTCTAGTAAAAACAATTAAAAATGAAGTGCTTACTTCTTCAGAATTCTCTAATCAAAAACGTAGACTTTCACATTTGATGTCGATGTACGGCTTCATTGTTTTTGTTGCAACTACGGCAATCATGATTTTTGGCTATGCAGATGCAGGTAATGACACTCCGGCAATCTGGCCATTACTGTGGCACCTTGGCGCACTTAGTTTAGCAGCCGGCGGTTACTGGTTCTGGTTTGCTATTCGTGTTGATGTTGCTGCTGAAGGCAAACCATGGAATAAAATTGCACCAAGAGCTGATATGTTCATCCTGTCATTGCTTGCGATGAGTACTTTCGCACTACTTTGGTCTATCACTAATGGTCTTGGTATTTTCTTTGTATTATTCATTCTTGCGACAACGATTTTATTCGCTGGTGTAATCTGGTCTAAATTCGCACACATGTTCTTCAAGCCAGCTGCTGCTTATCAAAAGAAACAAGTTTGGGCTGATGGAAGCCGTGAAGGTTTACCGGATATGCCTGACCTTTCTGATCCTGCTGTTCACGAGAAATTCCCTGATATCCCAACATATATGGGTAAAAACCCACCTAATATGGGTGCTGGAATCAGACGCGAACCTGCTCGTCACTATTAATACTGATTCATTAATCGTTCTATAACGTTCAATAATTAATTAGTTAATAACAATTTAAAGAGGATTTATTATGCCAACTTATGTACATATGACCCGCTGTGATGGTTGTGGTGAGTGTGTTGATATTTGTCCATCAGATATCATGCATATCGACACAGATATTAGACGTGCTTACAACATAGAGCCTGATATGTGTTGGGAGTGTTACTCCTGTGTAAAAGCTTGTCCACATAATGCAATTGATGTTCGTGGCTATGCAGACTTTACCCCGCTAGGAAGTTCTGTGCGCGTACGTCGTGACGAAGAGAAAGGTGTTATTGCCTGGAGAATCATCTTCCGTAACGGTCAAAAAGACTGGGATCTTATTGCGCCAATTACAACCAAGCCCTGGGGCTCTGGATATGACGACCTTAGAGCGGTACCAGCTCCTGAAGACAGCATGCGTAATAGTGAATTGCTATATAAAGAACCTAAGTATGTTCGCTTTGATGAAGGTGGATTACACGACCTAAACACCAATAAATTGGTTATGAAAGAAGGAGTGTATTACTAATGGCTTCGTATAAAACAATTGTTGAAGACAATATTGATGTTCTTGTTGTAGGTGCTGGTTTAGGTGGCACAGGTGCTGCTTTTGAAGCGAGATACTGGGGCAAGGACAAAAAAATTATTATTGCTGAAAAAGCAAATATTGACCGTTCTGGTGCTGTAGCACAGGGTCTTTACGCGATTAACTGTTACATGGGAACGCGTTTTGGCGAGAACAACCCGGAAGATCACGTGCGCTATGCACGTATGGATTTAATGGGTATGGTTCGTGAAGACTTGCTATTTGATATGGCGCGCCACGTTGACTCGGCTGTTCATCAGTTCGAAGAATGGGGCCTACCCATTATGCGTAACGAAAAGTCTGGTACCTATCAGCGTGAAGGTCGTTGGCAGATTATGATTCACGGTGAGTCATACAAGCCAATCGTTGCTGAAGCGGCAAAGAAATCAGCTGACAAAGTTTACAACCGTGTCTGTGTGACTCATCTACTTATGGATGACAACACTGAAAACCGTGTTGGTGGCGCTGTTGGTTTTAACGTTCGTACTGGTAACTACCACGTATTCAAATCTAAAACAGTTATCGTTGGTGCGGGTGGTGCGTCAAATATCTACAAGCCTCGTTCAGTAGGTGAAGGCGCTGGTCGTGTATGGTACGCACCATGGTCATCAGGTTCTGCTTACGGTCTATTGATCGAAGCTGGCGCAAAGATGACGCAGATGGAAAACAAAATCGTTCTGGCTCGTTTTAAAGATGGCTACGGTCCGGTTGGCGCTTACTTCTTGCACCTTAAGACGTATACGCAAAACGGTAACGGCGAAGAATATGAATCAAAGTGGTTCCCTGCACTATCCAAGATGGTTGGTAAAGAATATCTGGATACTGAAGGACAGCATTTATCTCATAAGCCAATACCAACCTGTTTACGTAACCACGCATTCATTAATGAAGTTAATGCAGGTCGTGGCCCGATTTACATGGTTACAACAGAAGCATTCCAGGATCCGCATTTAGAAGAAATCGGCTGGCATAACTTCCTCGGTATGACGGTTGGTCAAGCGGTTCTTTGGGCGGCAACTGATGTTGATCCTAAATACGAAAACCCAGAGCTAACAACGTCTGAGCCTTATGTAATGGGTTCTCACGCAACGGGTTGTGGCGCATGGTGCTCAGGTCCTGAAGATATTTCACCGGATGAGTACTTCTGGGGTTATAACCGTATGACGACGGTACAAGGCCTATTCGGTGCAGGTGATGCTGTAGGTGGAACGCCTCACGCATTCTCATCAGGTTCTTTCACTGAAGGTCGTTTGGCTGCTAAAGCTGCTGTTAAGTACATCAATGATGGAAAAGGCGATGGTATCTCTATCAACGATTCTCAAATCGAGAAACGCAAAGAGCAGATTTACCAGCCACTGGAAACCTACAAGATTTATCGCAACCACATTACAGCGGGTACGGTAAACCCTCACTACATCAACCCTAGACAAGGCCTTGACCGTCTACAAAAGTTGATGGATGAGTACTGTGGTGGCGTAACTGTTAGCTATATGACTAACGATAATCTACTCAACATCGGCCTTAAGAAGCTTGGTCTTCTTGCTGAAGATTGGGACGGCGGAATTGCTGCAAAAGATATCCATGAGCTACTGCGCGCATGGGAGCTTAAGCACCGTATCCTGACATCTGAAGCGGTTATTCAGCACACACTCTTCCGCGAAGAGACTCGCTGGCCTGGTTACTACTACCGTGGTGACAAGATGAAGCTAGATGATAAAAACTGGCATGTACTAACTGTTTCACGTCGTGATCCTGAAACTGGCGAGTACACACTGGAAAAAGCGCCGCTTTATCATCTAATCGATGAAGCAGACGAAAAGAAGCCAACTAAAAAGAAGAAAGCAGCTGCTTAATTCAATTTAGGAAAACTTCCAGTAAACAAAAATGCCTTACCTACGTAAGGCATTTTTGCGAAAGCAAAACAGTAAAACCACAGAGAGGCCACAAAGAATATCTTTTGGTCTTTTTTTATCTTAGAGTAACCCCACTTTATATAAAATAGCGCTAATATAAGTCCCCTTTTTACGGAGAGTAATGTGAACATCCTAGACAAAACTGATGAAGAAATAATTGCAATAGCCGGCCCTTGGTGGGCAAACCTGATTAAATACTCGAATAACAAAAACTACCTGATGTTCATCGAACACTTTGCCAAAGTACTTCGCCCCAGCGCCAATGAAATGGAGCTTGGAAAGCAATTTGCTCGCAGTGATCTGGCACAAAACCTAAGCCCTGAATTTGATATTTTAGGAACGATTCGTCGAGGCGAACACATCACGGTACTATTCAAACAAAGACATAAAAAAATGGAAGGCGAGTGGCTTGGCAGAATGGTGCTGGGTTATGAAGATGCCGAAATTCGTATATTCAGTGTTTCTATTTTCTAATCTAAGCGACAGTAACAAGATTAGCAATAAACCCAGATCCCAATACGCTAGAAGCCCCTTAAACCTGCTTAAACATATTATTAAAGTACGATTAAAAACCTATGAAACATATTATTGAAGAAAATAAACTCGTGGAACTCAACTACGAAGTAGTGGATACAAAGTCTAAAGAGCCTCTGGTTCACATTGAGTACCCTATTGGTTATGTTCATGGGACCAACTCAGTTTTATCTTCTGATGTAACGTCTATTCTAGCGGGACATTCGGTTGGCGACGTTATCGAAGTACCAATAGACACCAAAAAACTCTATGGCGACAGAGACGAATCATTGGTGTTCACTGATCTTATCGAAAATGTGCCAGAGGAATATCGTGAAATTGGCATGACTATCACGATGGAAAATGAAAAAGGCGAAGCCAAGAGCTTCATCGTGACGCGCATGGATGATAAAACGCTAACGGTAGACGGCAACAACCCACTTTGTGGCAGAGATGTCGTGTTCAAACTCAAAGTTCTTTCTATCCGCGAAGCCACTCCAGAAGAAATTGATGTGGGCGGCAAAGTGGATGCCGATCCTGATGTCGATGAACTGCTAAAAAACAGTTAATTAGTTTCATTATTCTGAATTAAGTCAGCCCCCTAATCTTGGGGGTTTTTAATGCCTTCTGCACAGAGCTTGTTGCTAATCCCTAGCCTTTAATCGTTGAATACTTTAAACCAAGCATTCCCACTTGATCTAATTGGTATGTTTTTTGCATTTATTAAATAGACCACAAAAAATAAAACTGTCTAAAAATACTAAAGTTATATCAATTCAATAAGTTATAAGTATCTGCTGTTCGTACTGCATATCTTTTTTAGTGCAACGCCCCAAAATACGCACTTAGGATGTGCAATTTCATAGTCGACACTGGTCGTCGTAAAAGGAGGTTACAATGCTAAGATTTACTGATTTTTCAGATTTTTGTGATTTAACTGACGGAGAAATTCAATCCATATCCAGCGGAGCAAACGTTCCCTACATTGAGGCATGTGCATTAGCCCACGAAGCCGAAGACAATCCTGAAAGCAGCCGTGCAGTTCTAAAAATGATGCAGCAACATTTAGAACGTGTGGAAAAAAATGCAGATGGGCTTCGCTCTAAAGAAATACACCTGGCAATTAATAACTTTGCAGCCACCCATAAGTTCACATAACGGTATATTGCAATAATCGAGAAAGCGCTGATTTAGTTTTTACACTTTAGTTATTAAGCCACCCCCCTACTTATAGGCACTTTTTTAGAAAAAGTGCCTATAAGTAGGGGGGTGGCTTTCGTTGCTCGTTAGTCATCACAATTTTGTTGAGATGACTATTAACATTACATCGTGTTATGAATTACTCAGAATTCGCAATCAACTGAACATTTCCGCCCGCAGCAGTCGTGTTTATACAAAGATGACGCTCTTGCGCATATAGATAAGGTGATTCAGCTTCATTGATAAAGCGCACAATCGCACCGTCACGATTGGCTAATGCAATCCTGTATTCACGAGCCATTGCAATCTGATCATCATTCGCTGCTGTGAAAGCAAAGTTAGTCAAATCTGAAATTTCTTCCAATTGCTTAGGGCTGATACCTTTTGCATTTAAAATAACGTTTGGATGCTGCGTTAACCAATCTTGTTGTGCTTTATTGAAGTTTTCATTACATACCAATATTGGATTACCGCAATACAATGCCTGAATTGCTTGCTGGAAAGCCACATCGGCATTTGGTGTCGCTATGATGGTTAAACCACGCGGGTTCAAACTGAGTAGATTGTCTTCGCCTGTCGGCCCTGGTAACGAACGCGACTCATGAAGATCTTGTCTACAACGATTAATCAATCCTAGGTAGTCCTGCGAAATTTCAGCATCTAACGGTAATAGATGGCCAAACTCTTCAAACGAGCTCTTCAATAATAGTTGAACACTGTTATTCAACTCAGCCGTATCAATAATTTCCGCAGCTTCAGATTGATCAGCGTTTTCAGCAGTGTCGATTTCATGCACCAGTCTTTTCAAGTAGAAAGGTCCACCTGCTTTAGGACCTGTGCCCGATAGGCCCTCTCCGCCAAAAGGTTGAGAACCTACGATCGCACCGATTTGGTTACGATTCACATACATATTTCCGGCTTTGAGGTTATCAACAATCTGCTGAACACGAGAGTCAATACGCGTGTGTAAACCAAATGTCAGACCAAAGCCTGCATTATTTACAGCGTCTACAACCTCATCTATCTCATCAGCAGAAAAAGTTGCTACGTGTAGCACAGGACCAAATATTTCACGAGAAAGGTCTTGAATACCGTTTACTTTGATCACGGTTGGCGGCACAAAGAATCCAGTTGAGGCGACATCTTTTTCGACATTCGACATTGGCGTTTGCTTTAAGATCGAAGCTTTGTTTTCTTCGATATAATCAGTAATGCCTTTGGCAGCCGTTTCATCGATCACAGGCCCCACATCGACATTTAAATTCCATGGATTGCCCATGCGCAATAATTCCATTGAACCGTAGAGCATTTCCAACGTGTGTTCCGCAATGTCTTCCTGTAAATACAATACGCGCAATGCCGAACAACGCTGACCTGCAGACTGGAATGCAGAAGCGACGATATCTGTAATTGCTTGCTCTGGAAGCGCCGAAGAATCGACAATCATCGCATTCAAACCGCCCGTTTCAGCAATCAATGGCGCACGAACATCGCTCGATTGACTCATACTGCGTTCAATGTGTTTTGCCGTTGCTGTAGAGCCAGTGAAGATCATGCCATTAATATCTGGATGACTACTCAAACCAGCACCGATGACACTACCTTGACCCGGTAAGTATTGAAGTATCGCTTCAGGCACACCCGCTTCGTGCAATAGTTGCACAGCTTTATAAGCAATTAACGAGGTTGATTCTGCTGGCTTTACCAAAACTGCATTACCCACCGCAAGCCCTGCACTAAGTTGCCCAGAAAAAATGGCTAGAGGAAAGTTCCACGGCGAAATACACGCCATCACACCACACGCTTGTTTATTAGGCGCGATGTGTTCGGCTTGTGCAGCATAATAACGAAGGAAGTCTACGGCTTCGCGTAACTCGGCAATACAATCAACAATCGATTTACCCGCTTCTCGTGATAATAAAGCGAAAAACTCACCTGCATTTTCTTCGTATAGATCAGCGGCTTTATTCAGGATTCGACCACGCTCGATAACATCTAACTGCTGCCAAGCCGGCTGCGCTTTATGCGCGCTTTCAACAGCGGCATCCAATTGCTCTGCATTTGCATCGGTAATCCAGCCAACCACTTCGCCTGTAGCCGGGTTAAACACATCGTGTTTAATGTGCGTTGATTTAGCGGCACCTACAACCATTGGTTCTGCAGTCCACTGCACTGTTTTAAACGGTGTTCTCATCGACTCCATTTTCTGAATATCAGCAACATCCAGCCAATCAAACCCTTTTGAATTCACACGCTCAGGCATAAACAACAAATCAGGTTCCGCAACACCCGGTACCGCTTGCGCCAACCATGCTTCAGCTTTTTTGACAGGGTCTGCTGTTACTTCACTTGGTGGAATCTGGTTATCCAACACCTGACTAACAAACGATGCATTTGCGCCGTTTTCTAATAAGCGTCTAACCAGATAAGCGAGTAAATCTTGGTGAACACCAACCGGCGCATAGATTCTACAAGCGAAGTTGTGTTTGTTGCGAACCAACTCGTGTAAAGATTCGCCCATGCCGTGGAGGCGCTGGAATTCGAAGGTGCTCGCCGCATCTTCTTCCTGTTCAGTTAACTTGATAATTGAAGCAATCGTATGCGCATTATGCGTTGCAAACTGTGGGAAAATTCTATCGCGTTGACCCAGTAATTTCTTCGCGCAATACCAGTAGGAAAGGTCACTATTATTCTTACGCGTATATACAGGATACCCCGGTAAACCTAGCTCTTGAGAACGTTTCACTTCACGATCCCAATAAGCGCCTTTCACCAAACGCACCATTAATTTAGTGTCGTATTTTTCGGCAAGTTCGTATAACCAATCAAGCACGTGTGGAGCGCGATAGCCATAAGCTTGAACGACAATACCCAGACCTTCCCAGCCTTGCAAACTTCCGTCTTCAAGCAATGCTTCGATGATATCCAAAGAGATATCCAGACGCTCTGCTTCTTCCGCATCGATATTGAGACCAATACCTGCTTTTTTAGCCAATAAACACAATGATCTTAGTGATGGATAAAGCGTTTTCATTACATCTTCTTTGTGCAATGTTTCGTAGCGAGGATATAACGCAGAAAGCTTGACTGAGATACCGGGATTCAAACGAACATCCTTACCATTACAATGTTCTACTAATTCTGTAATCGCATCCGCATAGGCAAGGTAATACTTATCCGCATCTTGTAATGTGTAAGCCGCTTCACCCAGCATATCGAACGAGTAACGATAGCCTTTCTTGGTGTAATCAGTACCGTTATCAATAGCAGACTCGATACTTTCACCCAGTACAAACTGTCCACCCATCATTTTCATCATGCGCTTTACGGCAACACGAATGATCGGTTCACCCGCACGCTTAACGACTTTTTGTAGTGCCGGCATTAATCCGCGCTGATCTGAATCAGACAATACGCTTCCAGTTAACATCAATCCCCAGGTCGATGCATTCACCATCATTGAACTTGAGTGCCCGAGGTGATCACCGAAATTTTGCGGGGCAATTTTATCTTGAATGAGATCGTCCAGCGTTTTGTTGTCTGGTACGCGCAAATACGCTTCTGCCATACACATTAACGCTACGCCTTCCTGTGTCGACAAACCATATTCTGCAAGGAAACTTTCCATCAAGCCCGGGTCACCTGATGCACGCAAATCACGCACCCAGGATGCCGCCATATCTACTGTTGATTGGCGTAAAGCCTCATCAATATCAAGATCATCTAGCATCTGTTTAACGACAACGGCTTCATCACCGAGTGTTGCAGCACGTAATGTTTCTCGAATATCTGAAAGTTTACTCATAGTAGTTTCCTGTTTTAAAGATGGCGAAAATGGTGATTGGGTTCATCTACAATCTCAGATTCCTAAGATACTATACTTTAAATAGTCCAATAGACTTATATAGAGCAATAAACTAATCTATGGGAAAGCACAACTACATTTAACGAGTATTTTTAACCATGAAAAAAACCATTGATAGTCTTTTAGACTTCTACGACAAAAAAATACTATCTATTATGGCTGTTGATGGACGTATTAGTGTTGCTGAACTAGCTAACCAGATTGGGCTCAGTAAAACCCCTACACTGAAGCGATTAAGAAAGTTAGAGCAAACCGGTTACATAACGGGGTATCAGGCTCAGCTTGATTATGATTTGCTAGATGAAACGCACGTTGCCTTTATTAACGTCACCCTCAGTGATACGACTGCGGCATCCTTGAAGAAATTCAATGCTGCTGTTAAAGAGCTAGTCGCCGTTGAACAATGCAATATGATTGCTGGAAATTTTGACTATCTTTTAAAAGTAAGAACTACTGATATTCAGGAATACCGAACGCTTTTAGGTGAGAAGATTGCGGCATTACCATTCGTGTCTCACACTTCAACGTTTGTTTCGATGGAAACGGTCTGCGATAGACAAAAAGTGAATTTATAGAAAACTTAAAAATAGGTAGATTATTCCAAAGCCACCCCCCTACTTTGAGGCCTTTTTTTAATGAAGCTCTTAAAGCTAATAGAAAAGAAATTATTATTTATAGGCTTTAAATTCACACTTAAAGCTATTTATTAGAATGATTAATTGAAAAGAAAATTTGTGATAAAAGCGTGATCTCTTCTCCTAATGGCCCCAAAAGGAGAAGAGATTTCATGCCCCAGTATTCGATGAAAAAGACTGTGATTTATGCCACTAATAAACTCAGGGAGGGTTTACTTATCGTGGCGATAAATTTGGTATTTAACGACACATTAGAATGTGTAGTTAAAGCGTGCTCTTACTGCAGTTAAATCGTCATCATTGAAGTTTGTACCGTCAAACATTGTATACTCGCCTTCTGAATAACTAGCTGCAAAAGTTACGCTAGCATCTTTGATAGCATAAATTGGTAATGTGTATGCTGCGTAAACAGTATCGAGAGATGGATCAGGTCTTCCCGCAACATCAACAACTTCTCCTTCTGCATGTAAATAACCAACACCCCATGGACCTTTAGTGTAGTTAACTGCAACAGTCGTAACGTCAATTTTACCAACTACAGAACTTGGATAATCTGTCGCTTGTGCAAGACCTACATTCAAGTCTCCACCACCTAACTTAAATCCAGCACCTATGCCAAAACCTGAAGCATCACCTTCTAGATCTTCATAACCTGCATGTAGTTTTACACTACCTAGCTGGTATGAGATTGCAGGACGTACTTCAAAAATCTTGTCGTCACCATTCTTTCTAGCTTGCATACCAAGCTCAAATAAGAATTTATCAGAAGAACCTACATGAAGAGCCGCATGGAATGTATCATCTCTTCTTCCACGAACGTCATTTGCACTATAAGCAACTATGCCATCGACATTCGCTACTAATGTATCTTTACCTAGAGGTAGTAGATTCATTGCTTCAAATCTACCCATTTGGATATCCCAAACCCCTTCTTTACCTATTTGCAAGTAAGCGTCATCTACAGCAACAGCATCGTTATTTACGAAAAGATCTTCATCCTGAGTAGGTAAAGCAGTTGTTCCAGGGTTAAATAATACTAAAGGCTGAGCTACGCCTTTTACAAAGTGACCGTTATCACTTTTAACCATACCAACTGCATTAATTTTAATTCTTCCACCATGGTTAAAAGAACTAGAATCGTCTCTATCAGTTCCAGTAAGGTCTAATTCTACATCTCCACCGATATTGAACGATTTCTCATTTGCAAATCCTGTTGTTGCTACACACATTGTGGTCAGGCCACATGCGATTGCCAGGCTTAATTTGTTTTTCATTTCTCTCTTCCTTGTTAGTTTTTCATTTTAAAATTACTTACCCCGAATATGGAAAGTAAGAGTTCTGATTGGTAAAAACGTCTAAAATTAGCGGGAATATTCTTTTTCTAATGCCGTTCAAATGCGGTTAAAAGAGGCCAAATACATAAAAACTTAAATTTCTTAGAAGTGTTTACTAATAGATAAAGCAATTCTAAACATTAAGTTTTAAGAGAAGTGATACTCTGTTGCACAATGCTTCACTTGATTTGTCATA
This sequence comes from Cocleimonas sp. KMM 6892, assembly GCF_035798195.1. NCBI lineage: Bacteria > Pseudomonadati > Pseudomonadota > Gammaproteobacteria > Thiotrichales > Thiotrichaceae > Cocleimonas > Cocleimonas sp. KMM 6892. The sequence continues at coordinate 451,271 of NZ_JAPFBV010000003.1, forward strand.
TTTCTGAAATAATGAGCTACTAAATTTAATTTTTATTGTGGCTAAATAGATGAAAGTAATACTAATTCTGATGAGCTCTTAAACCATCAAACCTCGCAAATACTCTTACAAACATTTGTTATATAAAGATTTTTTTGAATTTTTCTCATTCTCATGATTTCCAAAGTATCGTCAGCTTAAATATTCACCCGAAAATAAAATTTTCATTCGCGAAGAATTTAACCGTCATTAGAGTATTCACTGAATTTAAAAAATGATGATAATCTCACTCCAAATTACGTATTTTTTAGCCAGAGGTTGTTATGTTTGTCATTTGCGGTGAAGCACTAATTGATATTTTTCTTGAAGATAATCAGCAAGCCCCTGCTGAAGTTTTCCCAATGCAGGCCTGTGTCGGCGGCTCACCTTTCAATGTTGCTATTGGACTATCCAGGCTTGGACAATCTTCAGCCTTATTCACAGGAATATCTAACGACATGTTCGGCAAACGCTTGAGTGCTGTGCTTTCTGAGGAAAATGTTTCGCAAGAGTTGATAGTAAAAAAGCAGTTACCAACAACCGTTGCCTTCGTTGAAAAAGATAAAAATGGTGTTCCTACTTATTCTTTCTATGGAGAAGGAACGGCTGACCGCTCGATAACAGCAGAGGATATTAATTTTGAAATTGAAGACCCTATTGCAATACACCTAGGCTCTTACAGTATTGTTTCGCAACCCACTGCCGATTCATTGCTTTCACTTGTGAAAAAGTATTCTGGCAAATGTTTGATCTCACTCGATCCTAATATCAGGGCAATTGTCGAACCTGATATGAAAGTCTGGCAAAACAGGGTTGATGAATTAGTTAGCCTTGCGGATATCGTGAAAGTCAGCGATGAAGATTTAGAATTGATGTATCCAGACACTGCGCCGGAAGAAATCATCCAGAAATGGTTAGCGACTGGACTGAAACTAATCGTACTAACCAGAGGTGGAGAAGGAAGCTCGCTATGGAGCGCCCAAGCCCATACCAATCTTGAAACGCCTAAAATCAAGGTTATAGACACTGTTGGTGCAGGCGATACGTATCAAGCGGCATTACTGGATTCAGTCGGTGGCTTATTCGCACAATACGGTAATGATTGGTTCGAACAACTCGACGAAAACAAACTCAAAGAGATTGGTAACTTCTCAGCTGCTGCTGCAGCAATCACCTGCTCTCGACAAGGTGCTGATTTACCGACAAAGACAGAAGTATTGGATTTCATGTAGTGACAGTTAAATTTTGTCACTAATATCTCATTAATTTCATTACTAACACCAAAAAGGGAAAGTTGAATGAGCGCTAAACGCCTAGAGGGTCGCGTCGCCTTGATCACAGGGTCTGCAAGAGGCATCGGGCGTAGCTTTGCTAAACACTACATTGATGAGGGTGCCAAGGTAGTGATAGCCGACATCAATATCGAACAGGCGCAGGCAACGGCTAAAGAGCTCGGTGAAAATAGCATTGCTATTGGTCTTGATGTTACCCAGCAAGAGAGTATCGACACTTGTGTTGCCGAGACTATTCAGCAGTTAGGAAAAATCGATATTTTGATTAATAATGCGGCACTTTTTAGCGCTGCACCTACGATAGAAATTGAGCGCAAAGACTACGAAAAACTCTATGCGGTCAATGTATCAGGCACACTCTTCATGTTACAAGCTGTTGCAAAGCACATGATTGAACGTGGCGAAGGAGGCAAAATCATTAATATGGCGAGTCAGGCAGGTCGGCGCGGTGAGCCTTTGGTTGCCGTTTATTGTTCGACCAAAGCAGCTATTATCAGTTTGACCCAATCAACAGGACTAGATTTGATAAAACACGGCATTAATGTCAATGCTATTTCACCCGGCGTGGTGGATGGTGAGCATTGGGATATGGTTGATTCTTTTTTTGCCAAACATGAAAACCTTAAGCCAGGCGAAAAGAAACAACAGGTTGGCAAGAGCGTGCCTTATGGAAGAATGGGCATTGCTGAAGATTTGACAGGAATGGCTGTTTTCCTCGCGACCAGTGACGCAGATTATATTGTCGCGCAAACCTACAATGTCGATGGTGGACAGTGGATGAGCTAGCCTGTATTTGTTATCGCGGTTTTCCTTTCGTATGACTTTAATGATTCTGCTTAATTTCTGAATCTATTACTTTTACAATTCATCTGTAAAAAAACCGCTCAAAGTAGTGGGGTGTGTTTATATTAAGTACCTGACATATATTGAATGTCAGGCAGTTAGTATTGATATACTCCTCGCCCTATTTCCCAGTAAAGATATTGAATAAACTATCATGAATACGAAAAACAATCCGCATCACATTGTCATTGTTGGTGGAGGAGCTGGCGGCGCAGAACTAGCTAAAAAATTAGGTGATTCTGTCGGCAAAAATAAGCAAGCCATAGTGACTCTAGTCGATGCGAAGCTGACACATATCTGGAAGCCATTACTCCATGAGATTGCAGCAGGAACGCTGAATTCATCGATCGAAGCCATGGAATACATAGATCACGCGCATCGTCATCATTATAACTTTCAACTGGGCTATGTAGATCATGTCGATCCACAAGCAAAAGAAATTTCGATTGCCCCTACGCTGGATGATGACGAAGAAGAAACCATTCCACGTCGATCACTAAAGTACGATACCTTAATTTTGTCCGTCGGCAGTTTAACCAAACACTTCAATACCAAAGGTGTGGTTGAATACTGTAAATTCCTGGACACCCTGGAAGAAGCCAATAACTTCCAAAGCTACCTGATGCGAAAAATGCTTAGAGCGCAAAACCGCACTCAAGAACTAAGACCAGGCCAGTTACATGTAGCTATTGTCGGCGCAGGCGCAACAGGCATAGAGTTAGCGGCAGAGTTACACGGCGCGACCAAGAAATTAATTGCTTTTGGTTTTGATAAACTCGAAGCAAGCCGTGATATCAAAATAACCATTATCGAAGCTTCACCCAGTATTTTACCCGCTTTACCAAAACGATTATCAGATGCTGCACTAGAAGAACTTCGAAAACTAAATATCGAAGTGATGACGGATGAACGCGTGGTTGAAGCGAAAAAAGAAGGCTTGATTACGCACACGGGGAAATTTATTCCCGCAGAAACCATGGTCTGGGCAGCGGGCATTAAAGCACCAAACTTCCTGACTACTATTGATGGTCTGGAAACGAATGCGATTAATCAGTTATTGGTGAAAACCACCTTACAAACCACTAACGATGAAAATATTTTTGCTTTCGGAGATTGCGCCAGTTGCCCCTTGATAGGAGAAGAAGGCTTTGTTCCACCCAGGGCACAGGCTGCTCACCAACAGGCTTCATTACTTGTCAAAACCATGAAATACCGTTTAGCGGGTAAAGATAACTTACCTGAGTATCGTTATGTTGATTACGGCTCATTAGTAAATCTAGGGCATTACAGCACGGTTGGTAATTTAATGGGGAACCTCATGGGTCGTTGGTCAGGAAGCATGAGTGTGGAAGGCTTTGTAGCAAGAATGGTTTATAAATCACTTTATAGAATGCATTTAATCGCTTTGCACGGCTACACCCGTGAAATTTTAATGACGATCGCTAACTGGATAACAAACCGTGGCTTAAAACCTCGCCTAAAACTTCATTAGGATTTATTTTAGCGGGTAGCTTCTGCAAATGAGTACCAGTATTCATCAAATGCAGTAGCTACCGCATCACGTCAGACAGAATAAATATCCTTTAAATAGACCGAAAGTGTACATAACTATCGGTTCAGACTCGAATCTGAAGCTACCTAGCTTCAAATTTGAGAAAATCCTGACTAATACCCCAATCCAATTGCATTTATTTTAAAACTCTTTAATTTATACTCTTTATTGGATTTTCAACGTAAACTCATAAAAGTTAAGCTTTTTCTGCACTTTTTTTGCTTAAATAGCCTAACTTCCTACAAAAAAGTATCACATCTAAGAATTTTAGTATCAATCCAAATTAAATCTTGATGCTAATCTTGCTGCACTTAGGTAATGATATATTAGAGATTCAAGTCTTTATTCCGAAAATCTTGTCTATGTGATACTAAAAAACTTAAAGGAGAGAGTTAGTATGAAACTAGGAAAAATAGCTGCCGCGTTCGCAGGCACTTTATTTATGACCGCCGCATCAATTGCACACGCTGAAACTGAGCTTGTAATTGCAACAGTAAACAACGGTCATATGGTTGAAATGCAGAAACACACAGATGCATTCGAAAAAGCAAATCCAGATATTAAACTGAAATGGGTTACATTAGAAGAAGGCGTACTTCGTTCTCGTGTAACAACTGATATAGCTACCAAAGGTGGTCAGTTCGACATCATGACTATTGGTATGTACGAAGCTCCAATCTGGGGTAAGAAAGGTTGGTTAACTGAGCTGAATTTCAGCGATGATTATGCTGTTGATGATATTTTCCCAGCAGTAAGAAAAGGTCTTTCTGCAGAAGGTAAGCTATACGCTGCACCTTTCTACGGTGAAAGTTCAATGATTATGTACCGTGGAGATCTTGTTGATAAAGCAGGATTAAACATGCCAAACACTCCTACATGGGATGATGTTGAGAAGATTGTAAAAGGTATTCACAACCCAGATGAAGGCGTTTACGGTATATGTTTACGTGGTAAGCCAGGTTGGGGCGATAACATGGCATTCATCACTACACTTGCAAATAGTTACGGCGCACAGTGGTTTGGTGAAGATTGGAAACCACAGTTAGACTCTCCTGAGTGGGAAGCAGCTGTAACGTTCTATGTTGACCTACTTACTAAATACGGACCTCCAGGTTCTGCTAACAATAGCTTCAACGAGATTCTTGCGCTAATCAATGAAGGTAAATGTGGTATGTGGATTGATGCGACAATCGCAGCATCATTCGTATCAGACCCTGATCAATCTAAAGTTGCTGATGTGATTAAATTTGCTCAAGCGCCTTCTAAGAAGACTGCTAAAGGTAAGAACTGGTTATGGGCTTGGTCTCTAGCTGTTCCTGCATCTTCTAAGAAAACAGCTGAAGCAATGAAGTTCCTTGAGTGGGCAACATCTAAAGATTATGTCAACTATATTGGTGAGAACGTTGGTTGGGGTAAAGTTCCTACAGGAACTCGCGCTTCTACTTATGAAAATCCTAAGTTCCTTGAAGCAGCTAAATTTGCTTCTGCTGAATTAGAAGCTATCCAGAGTGCCAACCCTGAAGACAGTACATTCAATAAGTCTCCTTATGTTGGTGTTCAGTTTGCTGCAATCCCAGAGTTCCAATCTATTGGTGTCGCTGTTGGCCAGCAAATGAGTTCAGCTTTAGCAGGAAAAGTAACAGTTAAAGAAGCACTAGCTAAGTCTCAAACTGCTGCCGATCGTACAATGAAAAAGGCTAAATACTACTAAGCTAAAAGCCATTGTACTTTAATGTTTCTACACTGGGTTCTGCAATCAGAGTTATTCAACTCAACAGAACCCAGTTAGAAACCTAGTTAGAGTAATTTGATCTAGCTAGGCTCTAGTTTTATCTAACTAGTTTTATGTAAAAAAGCAGTACTGGTGCATATCGATGTGCCAGTACTTTTTAAACCCCCAATTCTGTAAACGGAATTATTACTATGTCTTCAAACGCAACCGAAAGTAGATTTCTACCTCGTCTATTAATGAGCCCTGCTGTGGTGACCTTATTAATCTGGATGCTAGTTCCTTTAGGAATGACGATCTATTTTTCATTAATTCGTTACAATCTAATGTCTCCCGATATTTCTGGCTTTGCAGGCTGGGAGAATTATGATTTCTTCATTACCAATCCAGCGTTTATGGATTCAGTGTTCAACACGCTTATTTTATTAGGTAGCGTTGTAATAATTACTGTTGGTTTCGGACTTGCCATTGCACTCCTCATCAACAGCCCTTTTCCCGGGCAATCGTTTGTTAGAATTTTATTAATTTCGCCTTTCTTTGTAATGCCTACAGTAAATGCATTACTTTGGAAGCACATGATGATGAATCCCATCTATGGTGTATTCGCACAGATATCAGGCTTCTTTGGACTTGAGCCAATTGATTGGTTAACAGAGATACCACTCGGTTCCATTATCATCATGCTTAGCTGGCAATGGATGCCATTTGCCTGCCTGATTTTCATCACCGCTTTACAATCTATGGATAGGGAGCAGTTAGAAGCCTCTCGCATGGATGGAGCGACCTATTTCCAACAACTGAGATTTTTATACTTACCTCACATGGCACGCTCTATCGCAGTCGTGATCATGATCGAAGTTATTTTCTTGTTGAGTGTATTCGCTGAAATATTTACCACCACTTCGGGTGGACCCGGAACAGAAAGTACCAACTTGGCATTCTTGATATTCCAGGAAGCACTTATGAACTTTGATGTGGGCGCAGCCTCTGCCGGTGCAATTTTCGCCATTATCTTGGCCAATATCGTTGCAATCATTCTGATCCGTATGATCGGAAAAAACCTTGATAATTAATGGATAACTACTATGAAAATCTCTAAATACGATTGGAACGCATTATTTGTCACAAGAACAGTAGCCTCATGGCTTGTTGCATTTATTGTGTTTTTCCCACTACTTTTTTTGATGGTGACTGCCTTTAAAACGGAGTTGCAAGCAATTGCGGTGCCTTCGTTATGGGTATTCGAACCGACTTTAGAAAACTTCACTGAAGTACAAGAACGAAGTGACTATATGCGATTTGCCATGAATTCTTTAATCACGAGTCTTGTATCAACAATTCTAGGATTAATCATTGCAGTTCCTTCAGCTTATAGTTTTGCGTTTTCACCAACGATACAAACTAAAAACATTATGGTATGGATGCTTTCAACCAAGTTCATGCCTGCTGTTGGTGCATTGCTTCCGGTTTATTTGCTTTTCCAATGGGTGGGTTTACTGGATAGCCAAATAGCTCTCATCATTGTTTTTACTATGTCCAATCTACCGATAATGGTTTGGATGTTGTACTCAAATTTTAAAGATATACCACATGAAATTCTTGAAGCATCAAGAATGGATGGCGCTAGTTTATGGGAAGAATTCCGCCATGTTCTATTGCCTCTGGCGATGGGCGGAATGGCCTCTACAGGTTTACTCTGTTTGGTTCTTTCATGGAATGAAGCCTTTTGGGCGTTGAATCTTACTTCTGCCAATGCAGGTACGTTAGCGGTTCTGGTTGCCTCTTATTCAAGTCCTGAAGGCTTGTTCTGGGCAAAACTTTCTGCAGCTTCCTTAATGGCGATCGGACCAATCATTGTATTCGGTTGGTTTAGCCAGAAACAGTTAGTTCAGGGACTCACCTTTGGTGCTGTTAAATAATATAAATCAATTAATAAATATATTTGCGAAATATCGCTGTTATTAAAAATTTAAGGTAATAGAAAATGTCATTTTTAGAGCTTCAAAAAGTAGAAAAATATTACGGTGAGCACCACGCGATTAAGGGAATTGATTTAAATATCGAGCCTGGTGAATTCATCGTTTTTGTTGGCCCCTCTGGTTGTGGTAAATCAACGCTACTTCGCATGATTGCTGGTTTGGAAGTTATCAATAAAGGAAAGTTAATCCTGGATGGCGTTGATATCACGGAGACTCCTTCATCAAAACGTGACTTAGCGATGGTATTTCAGTCATATGCCTTATATCCGCATATGACCGTGGAAGACAATATGTCGTTTGCATTGAGATTGGCAAAAGTAGACCAGGGTAAAATCGACAAACTTGTAAAAGAAGCAGCAGAGAAGCTTGATTTAACCCAATACCTGAAGCGTAAACCAGGAGCTCTTTCAGGTGGACAACGTCAGCGTGTAGCCATTGGACGCGCCATTGTTCGTCATCCAAAAATATTCTTATTCGATGAGCCATTATCAAATCTCGATGCTGCCCTACGTGGACAGACACGTGTTGAAATTGCTCAATTACATCGTGATTTAGGTGCTACCACGATTTACGTAACTCATGACCAGGTTGAAGCAATGACATTGGCTGATCGTGTTGTTGTTTTACGTGACGGAATCATCGAACAAGTAGGAACGCCTTTAGAGTTATACGACAAACCAGCTAACCGTTTTGTTGCGCAATTTATCGGTATGCCTCAGATGAATATCATCCCATCTTCATTACTGCAAAATGTTCCAGCTGGTAGTTCATTTGCTGGTATACGTCCAGAGCATTTAAGCATTTCAGATGATTCACGTTTAACAGGCAAGGTTGTATTGGTTGAATCTTTAGGTAACGAAACACTCGTCCACCTAAGCCTTGGGGATCAAAGCGCAGAGCCGCTCATTATCCGTTCATATCAAAGAACTACATTAAAGCTAGGTGACACAGTAGGTGTTAATTGGTCCGATGACATTGTTCATTACTTTGATAACGATGGAAAAGTTTTACACCTAGCATAGGCTTAATTAAATATGAAAAATTCTGGAAATTCTGACACGTCGATTCAATTACATTTGGGCCTAGGCTCATTTCACCGTGCTCATCAAGCCATGTATATGCAAAACTTACATGATATCGGTGAGACACAATGGGAGATTGCTGCGGGTAATATAAGATCTGACATGCAGTCAGTTGTTGAAATTCTAAAATCTCAAAACAACGAGTACATGCTAGAAACGGTTAGCCCTGCTGGTGAACATAAATATCAATTGATTCAATCCATCAAACATATTGTGGATTGGGAAAAAGATATGAAAGGCATCACAGAAATTGCTGCAAATGAAAATACTAAAATCATCTCTTTTACCGTAACGGAAGCAGGATATTATCTGGACGGTAACTTTAAACTGGATGATAGCTATAAGGATTTACAGAGCGATTTAGCGGGTAACGCGCCTTGCACGATTTATGGAACCATGACGCAATTATTACGTGCACGAATGGCTAGCCATGTTGAGCCTGTCACCTTACTCAACTGTGACAATGTACGCAGCAATGGGGAAAAATTCAAAAACGCACTGCTTGAATATATAGAACGCATTGGCGATACAGACTTATTGGAATGGGTTAAAACCCACACCAGCTCTCCAAACTCTATGGTTGATCGCATCACCCCTAGACCAACAGCAGATATTATCGAACGTGTTTTTGCAGCTACAGACAGAAGGGATGAAGCAGCATTAATGGGAGAGAGTTTCACTCAGTGGGTTATCGAAGATAATTTTATTGCGGGTCGCCCACCATGGGAGCTTGTCGATGTTGAAATGGTTGAAGATGTAGAACCTTATGAAGAAGCAAAGATCAGGGTTTTGAATGCGACTCACTCTTGCATTGCCTGGGCAGGAACACTGCGTGGATATCAATACATTCACCAGGGAACAAACGACCCAGAAGTCCGTCAACTAGCTTTTGATTATGTGACCAATGATGTTATTCCTTGTCTAACAAGCGCTGAATCACCAAGCCCTATAGATTTAGATAAATACCGGGATACTGTTCTTGAAAGATTTAGTAACCCTAACATTCTAGATACCAATCAACGAGTGGTTATGGATGCATATTCCAAGATTCCAAGCTTCATTTTACCGACCATACAGGATGCCATAAAAGCGGGACGTTCTATCGACAGTGTAGCGATGTTGCCTGCCCTATTCCTTGCGTTTTTAGTGAGAGAGCAAAAAGGTGAAATCAAATTTGAATATGAAGATGCCATGATGAGTGCAGAAAATGCACAAAAAATTGTTTCTTCTGATGACATTGTTCATGCATTTTCAAATGACAAAATATTGTTTGGAGATCTGGCAGGAAATCAAACCTTAAGAGAAACACTAAGAAAGGCCTATGATCGCGTAAATGCGTTTATTGAAAAAACGGCATAAACCAGTACCAGGCAGATATTAGTTGAGAAAATGATGTAAAAACCCCTCAAAAGGTGGGGGGTGCCAAAAAATGATATGATCTGAGTTAATTGTTATATCTATATTGTTTTTTTTTGGCTGAACCACTTAATTAAGAAGGTAGTTTTATTCTAACGACTTAAAAACTTAACTTTGGACTTTACCATGAGAAATAACGCTTCTAAATATACCCCATCACTCGAACAAGACTTTCAGAGAAATTCGACATTAGGTTATGAACCAGAAGGGTCTTATGGTTTTTTGAGATGTTTAGAACACGGTGCTCCAAATGACCTCATTCGATGGCATCACCACGAAGAATATGAATTACATTTAATTACTTCAACAAAAGGGAAAATGTTTGTTGGAGACTACATCGGTACTTTTAAGCCAGGTAATCTTGTACTGACTGGTCCACGTTTACCCCATAACTGGATTTCTACAGAAATACCAAAAGAAGGCGTAGCAAGAAGAGATTTTGTTTTGCAATTTTTAGGAGAGCCTTTACGCAAGGCATCTGATCTAATCCCTGAATTACAGCAAGCAATGCCGCTGTTAACCCGTGCCAAAAATGGGATTGAATTCTTTGGTATAAGCGACTTTACCGAGAAGCAGTTAAGTTTAATTAAAAATTCTTCTGGCCTTCGTCGCTTTAACGCATTTTTAGAATTGATGTTGACCTTATCTGAACATAGTGATTATAAATTACTGTCTAATACACAAATTCAAAGCTTCGATAATGACGCGTCGATGAGACGCATTAGTGAGGTTGTGGATTACATCACCGAAAATTACTCTAGCCAGTTTTCAATGGCAGACATCGCCAAAAGAACGGGAATGGATAGCAGCCAATTCTCACGCTATTTCAGCAAAGCGTCTGGAAATACCTTTACCGGTTTTGTCAACAGACTACGAATCAACAAAGCCTGTCAGTTATTGATGGAAACAGATCAATACATCAGCACTATTTGTTATCACGTAGGTTACAACAACGTTGCAAACTTCAATCGTCGCTTCATTGAAATCAAAAACATGACCCCAAGCGATTACAGAAAACAAAGCAAAAACAGATTCAAACAGTAATCTCTCTTTGCTTTATCACGTTTGTATATTTAGCCCATACAAAATAAAAACAGCCTAAGTCTCTGACTCACATCCAGAGTGCTCCGTTAAGCTTTAATCCTGACCGTAAACAACACTTTTATAATAGTTGATCAAAGAGTTCGTCGAGCTATCATGATTCGTTACAGGATCAGGCTGTCCAAATTCGGCTAATATATTCTTAGTTAGTTTTTTCCCTAACTCAACGCCCCACTGATCAAACGAATTCAAATTCCAGATTATGCCCTGCACGAATATTTTATGTTCGTAGAGAGCGATCAGCATACCCAGAGAACGAGGCGTCAGCTTAGTAAGCAACAAGGTATTCGTCGGGTTATTACCCTCGAAAACCATATGATGAATACGATCTTCCACGTTTTCTAATTTAACTTTACTTTCAACAAAGTCAGAATACGTTTCATCCAAGGTTCTGCCTTTCATCAATGCTTCAGTCTGCGCTAGTGCATTAGCCATCATAATATCGTGTTGATCTTGATGACTACTGTGCGTGAGTATCGATACAATGAAATCAGAAGGAATCATTTGCGTCCCTTGATGGATCGCCTGATAAAACGCGTGCTGACCATTAATACCTGAAGTACCCCAAATAATAGGACCCGTAGCGTAGTCTACTTTCTTGCCATTTCTATCCACCGATTTACCATTACTTTCCATATCTGCTTGTTCAAGATAAAAAGTAAGGTCTCTCAAATAGTGGTCATACGGAAAAATACCGTGAGACTCAGCGCCAAAGAAATTGTTATACCAAACACCCAGTAAACCCATAATCACGGGCATATTCTCTTCTAATGGCGTTTCTTTGAAATGCTCATCCATCGAGTGCGCACCACTCAACATTTTCTTAAAATTCTCCATCCCTACCGACAGAACAATTGAAAGACCGATCGCAGACCATAACGAATAACGCCCGCCAACCCAGTCCCAGAACTCGAACATATTATCGGCATCGATACCAAACTTCGTGGCTTCTTCAATATTGGTAGAAACTGCAACAAAATGCTTACTCACATCTTGTTCTTTAGCGTCACTTTTCAATAACCATTTACGGGCTATATGCGCGTTTGTAATCGTTTCCTGAGTAGTAAATGTCTTAGAAGATACAATAAAGAGCGTTGTCTCAGGGTCGATATCTTCAAGGATGTCATCAATATGCGCACCATCCACATTAGAAACAAAATGCACCGTCAGGTTTTTATGGTGATAAGGCTTTAAAGCGTTATAAACCATCTTCGGCCCTAAATCAGAACCTCCAATACCTATATTAACGATATCTGTAATGGTTCTATTACTAAAGCCTTTCCAGGTTCCCTTTCTTATCTTGTTCGCAAACACCTCCATTTTATCAATAGTGGCGTTTATTTTGGGCATGATATCTTCGCCATCAACATAAATAGGTTGATTGGTTTCATTGCGCAAAGCGGTATGTAACACCGCTCTATTTTCAGTGTTATTTATTTTATCGCCGGCAAACATGCGGTCACGCCAGCTTTCTAAATTCACTTCTCTTGCAAGATCACAAAGCAACGGGATTGTTTCATCAACAATGCGATTTTTTGAGTAATCTAACAGTAAGCTTTTATGCTTGATCGAGTACTTCTCGCCGCGCTTTTCATCCGTCGCGAATAAATGGCGCATATTCAGTTGATTGATCAAATTATAATGATCTTCCAACGCTTCAAAAGCAGGTAGATCTGTTAGCGAAGGTTTTGAATTATTCTTTGAAGGCATCTTTTTTATTTCTTTATCTGGTTATGATGTCTGTAAATCTTTGGCATACATAAAACAGCGAACCAACGAAGCTACAGAAACAATGAATTTTTATTACTCAGGCGAAGCGTCACTATCAAGCATGACGATCAACGTATCTATTGCAGAGATACTTGCAATCGGCAACGACTCCCCTTGATTCCACGCTTTAACGCTTTCGCGTTTTCCCGCACCCGTAATAATAATGAGTACTTGTTCTGAATTACTTAAACTTGATGCACTCAAACTGACTCTATCCGCTGGAGGCTTCGGCGCATTATGCACAGCGTGAACCAACTCTGTTTCGTCGTGTTCATGCCCGGGAAAAAGACTTGCTGTGTGCCCATCTTCACCCATGCCTAACAACACCATATCAAAAGGCATTTTACTTTTAATGGTTTCTGCGTAGCTTGTCGCAGCGGTTTCGGCACCTAATTCTGAAGGCATAAAATGAATATTGGTAGCAGGAATATCGATATGATCCAACCAGGTCTGCATTGCCATCTGACTGTTTCTTTCAGCTGACGTTTCTGGCAAACAGCGTTCATCACCCAGAAAAATTTCCCAGTTCTGCCAATCACATTGTGCTTCTGCCAACATTCTATAAATACGCTCTGGTGTTGTACCGCCTGCCAAAACGATGCGGAACACTCCTTTCTCATGTATTGCTTTTTTCGCCGCATCCAAGATCATCTGAAACGACTTTTGCGCCACGACAGAGGAATCTGCTTCTACTAACCATTGTTTTTTTGGTGAAGAGTTATTCATAGTTATATTATTTTATATTTGCGAGAGCTGAAGCCGATAATTCAGTGATTTTTTCAAAGTCACCAGAACGCGTCAAATCACTAGGCGCTACCCAACTGCCGCCGACACAAAGTACATTTTTCAGCGCAAGAAAATCAAGGTAGTTGGATTCACTGATGCCGCCCGTTGGGCAAAATTTTGCATTCTGAAACGGCCCAGAAAATGATTTTAAAAGGGGAATACCGCCAACACTGGTCGCAGGAAACAACTTGAAATGCGTATAGCCCAACTCAAGTCCATTCATAACTTCAGAGCCCGTTGAAACTCCAGGAATCAATGGAAACTGCATATCTTTAGCACTTTTCAACAGTGTATTGGTGCAACCTGGGCTAATTGCAAAGCTCGCCCCTGCATCTCTCACCTTAGCAAGATCGTCAGGATTTAATACAGTACCTGCACCAAGAACAGCCTCAGGAACTTCTTTAGCTAAGAGCTCGATAGCACCAAGTGCGGCTTCGGTTCGTAGCGTGATTTCCAGGACTTTGATACCGCCTGCAATAAGCGCATTAGCAAGATCAATTGACTGTGAAATATCAGCAATTTCAATAACAGGGATAACTGGAGAAACAGTCATTATCTCCTGCGGAGTTAAACTCGTTTTATTCATAATGAGTGACCTTACGCTAAAATAATATTTACCTATTTATTAGGTATAGATAAAAGATTAAAAGACAGAATTAAAAAAGTGCCCCAAAGGTGGGGGGTGGCTTTTTGATCAGCCAAAAGGCAAACTAACCACCAAATCCCTAAGCCCACTTTTAAAAAACACTTTTAATATTCTTGAAGTTAGCAAACCGTTTTAAGCGCTTTCTTCCCCGGGTAAATTAAAGATAGACGCCCCCTCTTCTGCACCAGAAACATTCCCACGTAGCGACGAAAATAATTCACGTCCCATGGCAAAACGATTTCCACTTAAATCAGGCGGTACAATTTTTCGTTTTGCTAATTCTGTTGGGTGAACAAGTAGCTCCACCGTTGAATTTTCAACATCTAATCGAATCATGTCACCTTGCTCTATTTCAGCAATAACGCCACCTTCACTCGCTTCTGGTGTCATGTGAATTGCAGAAGCAACCTTACCCGATGCGCCTGACATACGACCATCGGTAATAATAGCGATCTTAAAACCTTCGTCTTGTAATGACCCAAGTGCTGGAAGTAAGCCATGCAATTCAGGCATACCGTTGGATTTTGGTCCCTGATAACGAACCACAGCAACAAAATCTTTATTCAGTTCTCCGCGTTGATACGCCTCTTGTAACGCCTCTTGCGAGTTAAAAACCTCAGCTGGCGCTTCAATTAGATGGTGTTCTGGTTTTAGCGCAGATGTCTTGATCACACTGCGACCAATATTACCATCCAGAATAGTTAACCCACCATGGTGGCTAAAGGGCTCTGCTACTGTACTAACGATGTTTTTATTTTCTTCCTTGTACTTTTTCTTTTTCCATTTTAGCTTTTCTGTACCGGCATCACCTTTTAACTTAGGCATGCTGGTGTATGCACTCAAGCCTTCACCCATAATGGTCTTCACATCATCATGTATCAGTCCATTTTCTAATAACTGATCAATGACAACTGGCATTCCGCCTGCATTATGGAAGTGATTTACGTCGGCACTACCATTAGGGTAAAGCTTGGTAAGTAATGGAATGACTTGCGAAAGATCATGAAAATCCTGCCAATTGATGACAATACCTGCTGCTCGCGCCATAGCGACCAAATGCAAGGTATGGTTACTCGAGCCACCCGTTGTCAGCAAGCCGATAATAGCGTTCACAAAGCTCTTTTCATCAAGCATTTTACCAATACCCATTGAACTTGTTTCGGTATCAATCAACGATAAAACCTGCTTCGATGCGGCTTTAGTCAGCTCATCACGCAATGGCGTATTAGCAATAACAAATGATGAACCAGGAAGATGCAATCCCATGATTTCCATCATCATCTGATTACTATTGGCAGTACCATAAAAGGTACAGGTGCCAGGACTATGGTAAGAACCAGATTCTGAGAGCAGCAGTGTTTTTTCGTCCACCTTACCCTGCGCAAAGTCCTGACGAACTTTTACCTTCACCTCGTTACTAATGCCAGAAGGCATTGGTCCACCTGGTACAAATACAGCTGGCAAGTGACCAAAGGTTAATGCGCCAATCATTAGGCCAGGCACAATCTTGTCGCACACGCCCAAATACAGCGCACCGTCGAACATATTATGTGATAACGCTATGGCAGTAGCCTGTGCAATGACGTCACGACTAAAGAGACTCAGCTCCATACCTGGCTGTGATTGTGTTACACCATCACACATCGCAGGAACACCACCAGCAAACTGCCCTGTCGCGCCAGCTTCATGCAGAGCTTGTTTAATAATCTTGGGAAATGCTTCAAAGGGTTGATGTGCTGAAAGCATATCGTTATACGCAGAAACAATGGCTATATTTGGCACAACATCCTCAGAGAGCAATGCTTTATCACCAGCGGAACAGGCAGCAAAACCATGTGCCAGATTACTACAACCTAATGCCGATCGATGAACACCTCTTGAGTCGGCATCAGCAATGCGCCCCAGATAAACCTCACGATAAGGCTTACTGCGTTCAATAATATTATTCGTAACTTTCTGGATGAGGGTATTCATTGTCGATACCTATTTGTTTTGTAGCGAATTAGTCGTTAAAAAAGAAAGAAAAACCAAGCATTAGAAGAATTAGGAATCTTCATGCCAGCTTCTGCCATCACGCTCGATTAATGCAACTGCCGAACTTGGGCCATCGGTACCCGCAGAATATTTTTTCACCATAATATTATCTTCTTTCCAGGTGTCTAAAATATTGTCTGCCCATTCCCACGCGGCTTCAACTTCATCACGGCGCATAAACAACGTCGCGTCATTCTTAATTACGTCTAGTAATAAACGCTCATAAGCCGTTGGAGAGCGCGGATCGTCATGAAGCACATTCAGCTCTAGCTCTACAGGTCGCAATCTCATGCCCTGACTTAAACCAGGCACTTTATTCATTAGCAATAAGCGGATGCTTTCTTCTGGTTGAATATGAATAATCAGCTTATTAGGTTCAAGCGGCTTGCCATCATTCGGAAAGATAGAATGAGGAACATCTTTAAACTGGATTACGATTTCTGAGAAACGCCCAGACATTCGCTTACCTGTTCGTAAGTAAAAAGGCACACCGTTCCAGGTCCAGTTTTCTATCTCGGCTTTAACGGCAACAAACGTTTCAGTATCACTTTCGTGGATTTTATCGTCATCTTCCAGATAACCCGGGACTGATTGTTTATTACTTACTCCGTGTTTGTATTGACCACGAACCGTTTTTTCAGCCACTTCACGATTATTTAATTTACGTAACGATTTGAGTACTTTTACTTTCTCATTACGCACGCTATCGCTGTCTTTTTGCAGGCTGCGTGGTGGCTCCATCGCGACAAGACATAGTAACTGCATGAGATGGTTCTGAACCATATCGCGCATTGCACCGTATTTATCGTAATAGCCCCAGCGTCCTTCTACACCAACGGTTTCAGCAACCGTTATCTGCACATGATCGATACTCTTGTTATCCCATAAAGGCATAAACAAAGTATTGGAAAAACGTAACGCGAGGATGTTCTGTACCGTATCTTTACCCAGATAATGGTCAATACGGAAGATACTGCTCTCAAGAAAAACAGCGGCGACCGTATCATCAATCTCTTTGAAGGATTGTAGGTTATGCCCAATTGGTTTTTCCAGCACGACACGGCTTTTTTGAGTGACTAATCCCGTTTGATTGAGTGCCGTACAAATATCACCGAATAACGACGAGGGCGTCGATAGATAATTGATTCTATCGCGCTCAGGGAATTCGTTTAATGCAATTGCCAACTCTTGATAATCATCGGCATTGCTAATATCCATTTTTGTACAGAAAAGCTGCGATGAGAAAACCGACCAGGTTTCTTCTGAATAAAAGTTATCAGGATGAAATTCACGGAATTTGTTAAACACTAATTCGCGATGTTGCTCATCAGTATCATCGGTACGAATCGTTGAGAAGATCCGGCTTCTAGGATCTATATGATTCTGCCAAAACAAATAATAAAGCGCAGGCATTATCTTGCGTAATGCGAGATCTCCATGGCCACCAAAGATAACAATATCAACAAGTGGTAACTCTTTCAAAGCCATCCTAAAAAACACCTTTATTTAACAAAAAAACATTTAAAATGTGTAACTTATGTCAACAATAGTACAAATTATGATAAAACACTAATATACCCAGATGCATTAAATTTATTCACCATAAGAGTTAATTTTACTTACCTAGAATGAAATCTTATGAATGAAAATCTTAATCAAGCCACTAAAAATCAGACTCTTAAAATTTTGAGAAACTTATCTATTTGAAATTTATAAAATAATTAAGTTAAACGGCATCAGTGCTTTTCCCCCTTTCTGACATAACTTAAATTCGATAGAAAAAACACGGTAATAAAATTGCGAATTAAAGAGCCATAAATGCAAAAAAAACGGGAAATTTAGTATTACATATAAGCATTACAGTTTTATAAAAAACCAATAAGGAATAGACAAAAAAACGCCTATAAGTAGGGGGGTGTATTTACTAATCTCATAAATAAAATTCAGATAATTATTTTTATTTGTAGGAGAAAATCTTAATTCTCAGTCTGTAATGGTCTGAAATGATGCGTACCATCTTTAGCTAATTGATCCACTAAACCGTATTCCCAATCCAAATAAGCCTGCATCACATCATCGGTGATTGCGGTTCCTTCATAAGGTCTTTTATAACGATCGATTGGTGTTGAAAGCAAATGTGTCTCGCCTTCTTCTAATTTGTATCCTGCTTTTACCCAAGCTTGCGTACCACCTAATAAGACAAAAATATCAGCATCCGTTTGTGCTTGAATATTCGCCACCGCATAGGCAGCTAATTCACCTTCATCGCTGGTAAGGACTAATTTTGATGTGTTTGGTAATTCGACATTCTGTTGCTCCAACAGCGATCGAATTAAGTAGTTAGCGCCAGGAATATGCCCTCTTACATAAGTAACATATTTGGCGAAATCCAGAATAGTGACATCGCTATTATCCTGAATCCAACTCGATAACGTTTCAGGTGATAGTATTTCAGCCTTTGGCTTTTCTGGTAGTCGAGTTTGCCATTTACCTGTTTCCGAGAAGTCTGCTGCTTGCAAACCATCCAGCACATACACATCCCATGCCATTTGCGCCAACCACGAAGCTGACATATTGGCACGCGCACCATCATCATCGGCTAACACAATTCTCGCACCTCTAACTGGCGCGTACATTTCTAGCTCTTGCACTAATTGTCCACCGGGGATGGGATAGAAACCAGATAGATGTCCAATTTCATATTCATCAAAACTGCGTACATCAAAGAAATAGGTGGTGCGATCTACTTGCTCAGACCAACTTTTCAGATCGGCCTTCGTCGCGCGTTTAACACCCGCTCTATCAGCCACGTCTCTTGCTCTTTCACTGGCGATTTGTCGAGTTTCATCACCTGTTGGACTGTAGGTTCGGGATTGCCCTGTTACCAACTCTTGCTTTGCCAAGGTCCAACCAATCGTGCCATTACGTAAGGCATAAACAGGGTTTGGTAATCCTGAATTTACCAGTGATTGAGCACCCACCAGACTTCTGGTGCGACCCGCACAATTGACGATGACGGTGGTTTCTGGATTCGTCGCGAGATCAGGAACCCGCAACACTAATTCTGCTCCGGGAACGCTAATTCCGGTAGGAATACACATGGTGTTATATTCATCAAAACGACGCACATCGACAACAACCATATCCGCATTGTTATCCATCATTTTCTTAACATCTTCGGCGGGCATTGATGGCGTATCGCAAGTGGCTTCTAACAATTCTCCGAAGGATTTACTGGGCACATTTACATCGATAAATAACTCACCACCTGCAGCTGACCAGGCTTCAATCCCGCCTTCAAACACGGACACATTGGTATAACCCAGCTCTATTAATCGTGTTGTCGACGCTTCTGCAAGACCTTCTCCTGAATCAATAGTTACGATGGGTACGTCAAATCGTGGCAGCTTGGTATACGCATTTAATTCAATCGAAGAAAATGGAAAATTTGCCGCGAATAAAGGATGGCCTTCGGCATGCGGGGCTTCTTCTCTAACATCTAGTAAACAGATTTCTTCTCGATTTAATAAACACTGCCTGACGTAATCGTAATCTTTGTAATTCATCTTTTTATCTGCTTAAGCCGGTGTGGTGTAACCAGAAATAAAATCTTTTTTCGGACTGCCATCAGTAGGGAAAACATGCCTTTCGATTTTGCCAATATCACCACCGTAAATATGTATGCTGATAGATACCTGATCGTCATACACATTGCTCACACGATGCACATCGCCAATCGTTGGCGAAACAAAACCAATATCACCGGGCGACAATGTCACTTCATCCCCTTTCGCAATTAGTGAATTATCACTCCCTGCTTCATAATGTTGCTCACGCTCTTTCCCACGAAGCATGCCAATCACACCCCAAACTGTATGATTATGCACCGGTGTTTGCTGACCGGGTCCCCAGACAAAACTCACCACAGAAAATCGTTCTTGCGGATCAACATAGAGTAAAAATTGCTGATAATACTCAGGATGAGGCACTGCATATTTCGGGTCTAACCAATCATCTTCTTTCACCAACTCCCTTAATAACTCACCAACCTCAGGGTGAAATTCAGCCTCAACTTGCTTCTGATCCAGTAAACCTGAAACACCATCCACAAAGTTTTGTAGCTTAGGTGCAATGCTTTGACTGTTCATTGGTGACTCCTCTAATTTCCCTATTAATCAATACATAATAGTTAAATGCACCACTTACTACCTGTAGTTTTTTTTAATATAAGCATAAGCCATGATTAACACGCTTTAAGATTTACCAAATATTGCCTGATTTAAAGTAAACTCAACATTAATTTATATTGATGAGATTACTATGGCTACGGCATGCGCAAGACATATTTTAGTGAAGACCAAAGAAGAAGCTGAGTCACTTAAAAAGCAACTCGCCAGTGGTAAAGATTTTGGAACTCTGGCGAAAAAACACTCAATCTGTAACTCTGCGAAAAAAGGCGGCGACCTTGGTGAATTTGGCCCTGGCAAAATGGTGAAAGCATTTGATAATGTGGTATTCAAAAAGCCTGTCCTTAAAGTACACGGCCCTGTTAAAACCAAGTTTGGCTATCACCTAATCGAAACGATATATCGCAGTTAAATGACTACTCAAATAACATAACAACAAAAAAGTCCTTATAAGTAGGGGGGTGGCTTTTATAGTCTTAAGCTCCCAAACGTGTTATCTCCAATCACTCGCCCAATACATTTCTAAGGATTTTAAAAGCTTCTTCGTTTACATGGTTCTTGCATGCCATTGCATAGGATTTGTACGTTAGCTTTTACTCCCTTTATTTTTAGTAAATAAACGATAAATACATCTTCTGAATGGACCACGCCAGCATCTGGAAAACAACGTCACTCCGCTACTTAAATAACAACTCGTTTTTGTTCTATAAAAACGACATTAGAATTTATGCAGAGCTAGGCATTTTTTATCGAACTTTTACCTAATGGGTCAAACAGTCGTTAAAAGCCTCAAGTGTAAACATGGATTTAGTCATGCGTGTTGTAAATATAAAGCGCACTTAATTTGCTTTATCAAATTTGTTTACTACTCTATTAGTATCCCAGACCACTATTCCAGCAAAAACAAAGGACAATTAGATGAAATCTCTATTTCAGTTTACAAAAGTTTCAGCCCTCATTTTAGGGCTAGCAATGATCACGACTACCGCCAGTGCAAGTACATTGGAAGATGTAAAAAAGAAAGGTGTTTTAAGCTGTGGCGTTAGTGAAGGTGTTCCGGGTTTTTCTAATCCTGATTCTTCCGGTAAGTGGGTTGGTTTAGATGTGGATATGTGTCGTGCTGTTGCCGCGGCAGTGCTTGGTGATCCGACTAAAATAAAGTTTGTGCCATTAGCATCAAAGCAGAAAATAATAGCCGTAACCAGCGGACAGGTTGACCTAACCTCGCGTACGACCACCTGGACGATGAAACGAGACACCAAAGAAGGCGCCGATTTTACTGCAGTTGTTTACTATGATGGTCAAGGTTTTATGGTACGTAAAGAAGACGGTATCAAAAGTGCCAAAGAAATGAGTGGCGCGAGTGTTTGTGTAACCACAGGTACAACTACCGAACTAAACATTGCCGATTACTCAAGAGCCAATAATTTGAAATTAGAAGCCGTTGTTTTTGACGGTAAAAAAGAAGCCCTCAATGCTTACGCTTCAGGTCGCTGTGATGTATTTACAACCGACACAAGCCAACTAGCCTCTTTAAGAACGACGCTAAAAGACCCAGAAAATCATCTCATTCTTCCAGAAATCATCTCAAAAGAACCACTATCACCGTTAGTTCGTCATGGTGACAATCAATGGAAAGATATTATCACCTGGGTAATTTTCGGCTTAATTAACGCTGAAGAAAAAGGTGTGACTGCGGCTAATGCAGCGGAGATGAAAGCCAAATCTACAGACCCTACGGTGCAACGCATGCTAGGAAAAACAGGAGACTTGGGTACTTTTATTGGTCTTGATAACGACTGGCTACTTCGCGCAATCACAAGTGTGGGTAATTACGGTGAAATATACGAGCGCAACTTAACCAAAACTTTAGGTCTTGAGCGTGGCGTTAATCAGCTCTGGAGCAAAGGCGGTATTCTTTACGCTTCACCTTTAAGATAAATATTCCCATTCAAAACCATCTGCGTAACTACTCTAAGTACTTATGCAGATGATTTTTATGGATCATCGTTTATTAAGATGAACTTGTGGCAGTTATAGGTGAATCAGAATAATTTAAAAATAATTAAAGTGGGCCAGAACGTCCATTATTTCCCACACTTAGGTAGTTTGCTTGAAAACCCTCGTCAGTCAGATTAAACAAAGCTTTAGCAATATCAGTGTCAGCGGCCTAGTCGGTCAAATGTTTGTGCTTGGGCTGATTTTTTACGGTTCGTATTTCCTGTTATTAACAACTCAGGAGAATTTGACGGCACGCGGAATTGACTCTGGCTTTAAGTTTTTAAATAGCGAAGCTGGTCTACCAATCAGTGATAGCCTCATCGAATACAGCCCTGCCAAAAGCTACGGTACTGCTTTTTTAGTCGGTATTTTAAATACTTTATTTGTATCATTTATTGCGATTATATTTGCGACCATTTTAGGCGTAATCGTAGGTGTCGGTCGTACGTCAAAAAACTGGGTAATTTCCAAGGTATCCGCATTTTTTGTTGAAACCTTACGAAATATTCCACTATTACTTACTCTGCTGTTTATTTACACGGTGGCGCTAGGCACTTTGCCACGGGCAAAAACACCCTTCAACCCGATTGAAGGTGTCTTTCTAAGCCGGCGAGGCTTATACCTTCCAGACCCAGTTGCTCATGATGGCTTTGGGCTTGTGGTGGCGGCATTTTTTGCAGCTATTGCAATTGCTTACTTTTTCACAAAGTGGGCGAAAAAATTACAGATTCGCACCGGTCGAGCGTTACCGAAAACACTGATCTCACTTTTAGTGATTATAGTATTGCCGCTATTGGTATTTTTCATCCTGGGTAAACCGATGAGTTTGGAATACGCCGAATTGAAAGGTTTCAATTTTGTTGGCGGTATTGTCTTAAAACCTGAATTTTCCGCCTTACTCTTAGGCTTAATACTTTATACCGCTGCCTATATTGGAGAAAATGTGCGCAGTGGATTGCAGTCCGTTCCTGCCGGACAAATCGAGGCAGCGAGAGCATTACGTGTACCCAAAAGTGTGATTATTCGTAAAGTATTATTACCTCAGGCTCTGCGTGTAACCATTCCGGCAACCACTAATGACTATACGAGTTTGGTGAAAAACAGTTCGCTGGCAGTGGCTATTGGTTATCCCGATATGGTTTCAATCGGCGGCACGATTATTGGACAAAATGGCCAAGCGATAGAAATCATTGCAATGTGGATGGCCGTTTACATGACCATCAATCTCATCATCTCCGCTCTCATGAACTGGCTAAATAGCCGCGTTCAAATAGTTGAAAGGTAAGACAGATGACTAATCCAACTATTTTTGTTCCCAAGCCCGATCGTGAGGCACCTGCCCAAGCAAAAGGTTTTCTGCACTGGCTAAAACACCATGTATTTAACGGCTGGTTTAATTCAGCATTAGCGTTGAGCCTGATCGCGATAATAGTATTAACTGTTCCGCAAGTTATTCAATGGGCGTTTATAAAAGCTACCTGGGTTGGTGACGCTGCAAACTGCAAAACAAGTCCCGATGGCGCTTGCTGGTCATTTATCGCGGCCAAATTTCGCGTGTTAATGGTTGGCGTTTACCCCGCAGCAGAAAGTTGGCGCGGAATTGTTGGCGCACTGGTATTGGCTATATTGATCATCACGACCATCACCAATCACTTAAAAGGAAAAGTCTTGATAGTGGCATGGTTGCTGCTACCGGTTTTTGGTTACTGGATTATTGGTGGTGGTTTTGGCTTAAACGAAGTCGATCAGTCATCGTGGGGCGGATTGATGTTGAGTGTATTACTGGCACTCGTCGGTATTATCGTTTCAATTCCATTAGGCATCGTATTAGCTTTAGGGCGCTTTTCAGGCTCACCCATCACTAAATCACTGTGCATCGGCTTTATTGAAACTGTCCGTGGTGTGCCCCTAATTACCATATTGTTTATGTCATCGGTGATGATGCCATTGTTTTTACCGCCCGGTTTCATTATCGATAATATGTTGCGCATTCAAACCGGCATGATTTTCTTCTCAGCCGCTTATGTCGCAGAAGTCGTCCGTGGTGGACTGCAAGCACTGCCTAAAGGGCAATTTGAAGCCGCATCTTCATTGGGAATCAGCTACCCTAAAACTCTTTATTTGATAGTGTTGCCACAAGCGCTGCGTCACGTGTTACCGCCACTGATAGGGCGTTGTATCTCCATGTTTAAAAACACTTCACTGGTTATCATTGTGGGACTACTGGATTTCTTGGGAATGATTAAATCAGCCTCTCTCGATTCTGAATGGCTAGGTTTTGAAACCGAAGCCTATGTATTTGGCGCCGTGGTTTATTTTTCAATTTGCTATTCCCTGAGCCGTTATGGCGCTCATTTAGAAAAATCTGACCCTGTTTTACAAAAATAATTAAGAGCCTGAGATGACAGAAAATACACGAGACAGCGACGCTCTAAACAACAATGAAATAACCATCGAATTCAAAAACGTGAATAAATGGTATGGCGATTTTCATGCACTAAAAGACATAAACCTGAAAGTTCACAAAGGCGAGCGCATCGTTATTTGCGGTCCTTCGGGCTCCGGTAAATCCACTCTGATTCGCTGCATCAATCACTTAGAAGAAATTCAAGAAGGCCAAATCTTCATTGATCAGCAAGAACTGGCTGGTAGCGAAAAACAGATTGATAATGTCTGTCGTGAAGTCGGTATGGTTTTTCAGCAGTTCAATCTGTTTCCTCACATGACAATTCTTGAAAACCTCTGCTTAGCGCCAGTTTGGGCGAATAAACTGCCACAAATAGAAGCAGAAAAGATAGCCTTAAAACATCTACACCGTGTCGGAATCGGAGACCAGGCAGATAAATACCCGGGACAACTATCCGGTGGACAACAACAGCGTGTCGCGATAGCCCGCGCACTGTGTATGAGTCCAAAAATTCTACTCTTCGATGAGCCAACATCCGCCCTCGATCCAGAGATGATCAAAGAAGTGTTAGACGTCATGGTCGAATTGGCAGAAAGCGGTATAACCATGATCTGTGTCACCCACGAAATGGGATTCGCACAATCTGTCGCCGACCGAGTGATCTTTATGGACGTCGGCGAAATAATCGAAGAAAAAGCCCCATACGAGTTTTTTAACAATCCAGAAATGGATAGAACCCAAAAATTCCTGGAGCAAATTCTTTCGAATTAAATTTATAGTCACCCCCCTACTTTGGGGCACTTTTTTATAGAATCATTATTTAGGTACGCTTTCAAATAATAAGACTCACAACCACATTACCCTTCTTCCGCCCTGTTTCAATGTAGCGGTGTGCATCCGCTGTTTCTGCCAATGAGTAAGTTCTATCTATTACCGATTTAATTTCGCCTGATTTATACAATGGTATTAATTCATCAATCATTACTCGAAGCTCTTTTGCAGGTCGTAAACCAGTCGCAGAGAATCTGGCTTTTTTAGACATGAATGTTGAAGTCCACATCATCTGTATCAAGAGTGGAAAACTCAAAACAGGTGAAAGATAAGCACCCTGCTCTTTTAGATTTTTCCGGCATTCACAAAACGAACTTTTGCCAACGGCATCATAAACAAGGTCGTAACTGTTCCCCATTTTAGTAAAGTCCTCCTCATGATAATCAATCACTTTATCAGCACCGAGTGATTGCACTAACTCCACATTTGCACGACTACAAACACCTGTTACTTCTGCACCCAACGCTTTTGCTATTTGCACAGCGGCACTTCCCAGGCTACCCGAAGCTCCATTGATAAGAATACTCTGACCTCTTTTCAACTGACCAATATCTTTTAAAAACGCATAAGACGTTAAAGCACCATCGCAAATTGGGGCCGCTTCTTCGTGGCTGAGATTATCCGGTAAAATTGAAATCACTGCGTCTTCAGCAATGCAAATGTATTCAGCATTTGCGCTAAAATTAACACCTGTTTCACCAAACACTTTATCGCCCATTTTAAATTGCGTGACACTTCTTCCTATCTCTTCTACTTCTCCTGAAAAGCCTGTGCCAGAGATAGGGTGCTTATGTTTTGCAAGGCCGAGAAATAAGCGACCATAACAAGGCTTGCCCTCTCTTATCATGCTGTCTGCCGTGGTAATGCTGGTCGCCCACACTTTAACCAAAACTTCGTTTGCTTTCGGTGTCGGCTTCTCAACCTCTGATACCCGAATCACCGCGGGTGAGCCATAGCCTGAATAGGTAACTGCTTTCATAATGTGCCTTTCAATAAAAAATTAATAATGGTGTTTAACTGTTGTTGTTTAACGGTTGTTTAACTCATAGAAAACATCGTAATCCATACACTTAAGAATAGTAATTACCTAAATTTGCATTAAAGACATACAATTATGCATAGATAGGAGATGAGACTAATGGACTGGAGATCAATAAAGTTTGACTGGAATCGCGCCCGCGCATTTTTAGTCACCGCAGAAGAAGGCTCACTGTCAGCAGCCGCACGCGCCTTAGGCATGACGCAGCCGACACTTGGCCGCCAAGTATCAGCACTTGAAAAAGAGTTGGGAGTCGCCCTATTCGAACGCGTAGGACTGGGGCTAATTCTTACACCAAGTGGTTTAGATCTGGTGGAACACGTCAGAGCAATGGGAGATGCCGCAAGTCGCGTATCACTAACAGCAAGCGGACAATCACAAAGTATCGAAGGCAATGTATGTATAAGTTGTAGCGAATACTATGCCGTCTACAAACTACCAGCAATTGTCAAAAAACTACGAAAATTAGAACCAAAAATCACCATCGAAATAATCGCTACCAGCACCACCAGCGACTTGAGAAGACGCGAAGCAGATATCGCAATTCGTAACTTTCGACCGACACAACCCGAGCTGATTGCGAAAAAAATCAAAGACGTTTATGCGAGGCTCTACGCAACACCCGAGTACCTAAATGAAATTGGTGAACTCAAAAAACCTGAAGACCTAAGTCGTGCGGACTTTATAAGTTTTGATGAAATCGACGGATTAATCACGGGTCTCAATGCAATGGGTTTAACACTCACCAAGAAAAACTTCCCATTACAAACAGAACATTTCATCACTCATTGGGAATTAGCAAAACAGGGGTTAGGCATCGGTATCATGCCCGAAGAATTAGGCGAAAAAGAAACCGCAATAGTTCAGGCTTTACCAACACTCGCACCGATAGAATTCCCCATCTGGCTAACGGCCCATCGAGAGCTAAATACAAGTAGAAGAATCAGAATGGTATTTGATTTATTGGCTAAGGAGTTGGCTGAATAAAAAAAGTGCCTATAAGGTGGGGGGTGGCTTTCTTAGGCTTACCAAAAGCCAAGAATGACAAGTCAAATAATTGAGTTATTCGTTTAAAAAACAAAACGATAAGCTCACTAAAGTCCATCGTAGATTCCACAAGGAATCGTCGATGTTCAAGCTGGAATAGATGTTATTACGATTGCTAAGTCACCCCCCTACTTTTGGGCACTTTTTAATCGCACTTAAGTTTATTGTTAGATTATTGTCTTGCGACCTACGTTCGACTTAGTTGAGCTAAATCCTATTTAACCGCCGAGTAACTCATCCAGCTTGCCATTGCTATCCAACGCTTTTAGATCAGCAAAGTCACCAATGTGCTGATCATTGATGAATATTTGCGGTATGGACTTCTGCCCACAACGCTCAATCATCGCATCTTTTTCGAGTGGCATTAAATCTAGCAGATACTCCTCATAGTCAACACCCTTCGCTTTCAGAAACGCCTTGGCATCTACGCAGTGTCTGCAAAAACTGGTACCGTATATTTCAACCTTGACTGTCATAAGTTATATTTTTTATGTTGAACAACAATCTGTCCCTGCCTGGATAGGTGGGCAGGCAACAGTCCCATAAGAACAAAAAACACAGCAATCACCCTTTAACGGCTTAAGCAGGGTTTTACATTCTATGCACTCGTAATACCATTGACACGCATCCGTTGGCATAGTTTCTGTTTCTGCATGCTCACAGACTGGGCACGTAATAGTAGATTCTAAAAGTATCTCTTTAGCCATTAATTACTCCTTACTTTGGCATAGTAACTTACCAAGGTTCGTTTAAGGAAAAATGTTAAATTTAACTACCCAAAAAAGAGCCTCAAAGGTGGGGGGGTGGCTTTAAAAATATTACTTAAGTCTAAAACCAATCAACCGCTCAGCCTTATATCGACTAACCTCCATCCCACTCTGCGCATTCAATAAAAGCAGACGGTATTTTGTAATCGCTATCTGCGCCTTTATCACTTTTACATTATCACTTTCACCTGTCTCGAATGCATTTCTGGCAATATCCAGTGAAGATTTCGCTTTTGGGATGACATTATTTTGGTACAACGTGTAAGTTGATTGTTGTGACTGGTAGTTAGATAAGGTCTGTTGTAGCGCATCGCTGGTGGTGTTTTTTAAGGCGGCTATTTTTGATGCTAGTGCTTTGGCTTTTTGTCGGGTTTCTTCCAGATAGGCGTCATTTTTTGCAAAGAAGTTATTCGTTTTTATCTTTGGTTTGGTGTTGAATTTTCCGTTTTGGGTACGACTGAAACCTGCATCTAAATCGGGGTAGAGTCGTCTTTCTGAGAGTTGAATAACGCGCTGCATTTTAGACAGTTCTGATTGTAATAAGGCAATTTCTACGCGATGTTTATGTGCTTGTTGCGTTATATCAGCTCGGCTTGTAGACAGATTTGCTTTACCCAATTTATCCAGACTACCAAAACGAGTCGTCGCGAGGATATTCAGTAGTGCGTTTAATCGTGCTTGCTGGGCATCGCGTTTGTCTTTTGCGACTCTGCGTTTATTTTGGCTGGCGGCGATTTCAATATCTGCTTGTAAAATATCATCCAGCCCGCCGGTATTGGTGGCGTAGTTATTTTGCAATTCTTCTTTGAGTGATTTGTATTGGCTGGTTAGCCTGGACTGCAACACCATTTCTCGTTGTGCGGTTTGCATTTCTGTATAGGCAATCCGTGCGTTGGTAATGGTATCTTGTGTCGTTTGCTTGAGCTTTAAGCGCGAGTATTTTACCGACTCATCAATAATGGATGACTTAATCGCATTCAAACCCGGGGATGGATAGGCTGCGCTTTTGTTTTTCGACAAACTCGCCTTTGCGCTACCCGTTAACGCTAACTCATTGGTGAAAGCTTCATACTGCGCCAGCATATCTGATAAGTATTCCACCTGATTGTATTTAGATAAGCTTGCCTGAGCTTGTTGTTGCGCGCTTTTGATATCCAGATTACGTGTTAACGCCATGTTTAATACGGTATTGAGTGATGCTTTTTTAGCTAGCGTTTCCACTGAAGTATTGTCGGCAATGGGTTTGAATAAGCCATTATTGGCTATCACGCCATTTAAGTTTGCTCTGGCTTTTCTTGATCCATTCGATTGGCGTTTTGCCAAGGCTAGCGTCGGCATTTGAGGTATGTTACTTGCAGTCGTGACCGGTGTTTTAGTTTGTAGATTGGCTTTTACGTATTCCGAGTATTTATGCTGATCAAAGTCTTTCTGTAATGTGTTAACGACACGACTTTGGCTACAAGCAGTGAGTAGCAATACAGAACACATTGTTAGACTTGTTAGCGCTGTTTTTGGTAATGGCCTAGTTACGTTTTTAAGTAAGAGTCTCATAGCTTTTTACCTGTCAGCTTTTCCAACTGGATGAGGCTTTGCCAGTAATCTGCCAGCGCACGTTGATAGGCTAATTGAAAATTTAAGCCGGTTGATTGCGTTTCCAGATATTGTCCAATCGAACCCTTATTTTCGCGATACTGTGATTGTGCCACCTGCATCGCCCGATTCGCTTGAGGAATCAAACTGTTCTGATACAGCACGGTTTGTCGATAGGCATTATTTAATTTGAAATGGAGTTTTTTCACGCTGTTTCTTAAGGCATTCTGCATGGATTTCTTATCTTCTATTTTCTGTAGATGCTGGAGTCTCGCCTGCTCTTTAATCGCCCTGTTTTTTGATCGATTAAGGGGAATATTCAAGCCGATATTGACTGCAAAACCATCTCGTCCATTTCTGTCTAATCCATCAACATTACGCTCTCCAATCTGGGTATAAAGCGCGCCCACCGTAAAATCTGGCTTACTTGCGTAGCCCGCTAGCTGCTGCTGTAATTTACTTTTCTGGATTGCTATATCACTCAATGTGATTTCTTCATTGGATTCAGCCCATTGATAAAGGCGCGTAATAGGATGAGGGAATTTAGGTGGCATCCGCGTATGGCGTGATACTTCAAAGGCAAATTCTGGATTGCGGTTTAGCAGTGTATTGATGCGTGTCTTTTCGGTAGAGGCTAACTCTTGTAGTAATTGCACATCATAAGCGACCTGAGCCGTTTGACTCTGCGCCTTCGCCACATCGTTTAAGGTACTGACGTTTGCTGCGTAGTCGGTGCTTGCAAGGTTGGTCACTTTATCCAGCAACTGCTTATTCTGCTGACTTAGTTGAATCGCATTTTCGAGATAGACCAATTCATAATAGGATTGCTTTAGATCTACAATTAAGTCGCGACTGGCTCTATCAAACGAGACTTTCGCTGATTCGATATCCTTTTGTATCAGCTTGCCTTTTAAGGCTAATTTTCCGCGATATGGGATTTTCTGATTTAACGCGAGCACTCTATCTTGAGGACCTAAACGCGTTTCCACCGGGTTAATCGCTTCGGTATAAACCAGCTTAGGATCATCTAGCGAAGTCGCTTGTTTGTATTGATGAATCAGACTTTGCCACGCGAGTCGTTTGGATTTCAGCTGAGGGTTATTATCCACCGCGATTTTTATCAATTGATTCAGAGGTGTTGGTGGAGGTGTAGCTGCTGCGAATGCTTGAGATGGAATTAGATTCCCTGTCGCAACAATAAGACCAATCAAAACTAGGCCATGAACACTTTGAAGGCTTTGAAGTTTTAAAAGTTTCATGAGTTGTTCTCCATAGCGAGTTTTGATTCTGGGTTTTGTTGTTCTGGCTTTTTGAGCGCTAGCTTTTTTAGCTCGTGTGTTTTCCACAGCAAATAAATTGCAGGAATCACTAATAAAGATAAAAACGGTGCGGTTATCATTCCGCCAATCATTGGCGCTGCGATGCGTTGCATTACGTCGGAGCCTGTTCCACTACCCAGCATAATCGGAATTAAGCCCGCGATAATGATTGCTACTGTCATCGCTTTGGGACGAACTCGCATTACCGCGCCTTCCATAATGCAGGCTTTTAAATCATCGACTGTATGGTAGTTACCCTGTCGTTTTCTTTTCTCTATCGCATTGTCTAGATAGATCAACATAATCACCCCAAACTCAGCCGCTACACCCGCCAAAGCGATGAAGCCTACGGCGACTGCAACCGAGAAGTTGTATTGCAATATATACAAATACCAGATGCCACCTGCCAATGCGAAAGGTAGCGATAACATAATAATTAATGCCGCTGTCATGCTGCGGAAAGTGATGTAGAGCAACAATAGAATAATCAGTAACATCATGGGAATCACGACGCTGAGCTTTTCTTGCACCCGCAATAGGTATTCGTATTGACCTGTCCAGGTGACGGAATAACCGGGAGGAAGTTCTAGTTTATCCCGTAATATTTTCTGTGCATTTTTGACATAGCCACCTAAATCGACATCTTTGATATCGACGAAAGTCCAGCCATTCAAACGTGCATTCTCCGTTTTTATCATCGGAGGGCCTTCACTGAAACGAATGTCTGCCACGCGAGATAAAGGTATATGTGCGCCTGACGGTGTTACCAGAGGCAACTCCATGAGCTTATCGATATCATCCCTGGTGTGACGCGGATAACGTAAATTAACCGGATAGCGTTCAAGCCCTTCGACCGTTTGCGTTATGTTCGCACCACCTACGGCAGAACTTATGATGGTCTGAATATCATCGATATTTAAGCCAAAACGCGCCGCGGTAATACGATCAGGAACGATCTCGATATAACGACCACCTGAAACACGTTCGGAGAATACCGAAGCGGTGCCTTCCACATCATTTAGAATGCCCTCGATATCCTTTCCAATCTCCTCGATGACCTTTAAGTCTTGCCCCGCAACTTTGATTCCAACTGGCGTTTTAATGCCTGTAGCGAGCATATCGATTCGGGTTTTGATTGGCTGTACCCACGCGTTGGTTAACCCTGGAAACTTCACCAGTTTATCGAGTTCTTCTATGAGCTTTTTCGTGGTCAATCCTTCGCGCCATTCGCTCTTATCTTTAAATTGAATGGTTGTTTCGATCATCGTGAGTGGTGCCGGGTCGGTTGCTGTTTCCGCACGCCCTATTTTACCGAAGACACGCTCAACTTCTGGAACGGTTTTAATCAGCTTGTCGGTTTGCATCAACAGTTCTTGCGCTTTACCAATGGACACGCCCGGAAGCGTGGTCGGCATATACAACAGGTCGCCTTCTTCGAGTTCTGGCATGAATTCACTACCAATTTTATTCAACGGTACGATTGCTGAAAGGATTACCAGTAACGATACTAAAATAGTCAGAAACGGTGCTGCCAAGCACATCTTGAGCAATGGTCGATAGATAAAAATCAGAATAACCGACAGTGGGTTACTGCTTTCTTTGGGTAATTTTCCGCGAATAAAGTAGCCCATTAATACTGGCACTAATGTAACAGACAAACCGGCAGCCGCAGCCATTGCATAGGTTTTGGTAAATGCCAGCGGAGAGAATAATCGGCCTTCTTGCGCTTCTAAAGCAAAGATAGGAACAAAACTTAGCGTAATGATTAACAGTGAGAAGAATAACGCTGGCCCTACTTCGATTGATGCTTCGGTAACTACTTTCCAGTGCTCATTACCTTTGGGCATCACGCCATGATCTTCTTTGTAATGCTCCAGGTGTTTATGTACATTTTCGATCATTACAATTGCGGCATCAATCATCGCGCCAATGGCTATGGCGATACCTCCTAATGACATGATATTTGCGTTAATGCCTTGGTATTGCATCACCGTAAATGCCATTAATATACCAATAGGTAGACTAATAATAGCGACCAGTGCTGAACGCAGATGCAACAGGAATATCAAACAAACCACGGCAACTACGGCAAACTCTTCGAGTAGTTTGATTTTTAGATTATCAACAGCATTTAGAATCAGTTTTGAACGGTCATAGGTCGTTACAATTTCAACGCCTTTAGGTAGACCTTGCCTAATATCTTCCAGTTTCTTTTTGGTATCTTCGATAACTTGCAGTGCATTTTCGCCATAGCGCATCACTACAATTCCGCCGACGACTTCACCTTCACCATCCAGTTCTGCGATTCCTCGACGCATTTGTGGACCAATATTTACCTGTGCAACATCACGTAACAATATCGGCGAACCTGTTTCTTTATTCAGGCTGACGGGTATCGTTTCGATATCTTCTATGTTCTTTAGATAACCTTTGGAGCTAATCATGTATTCGGCTTCGCCAAGCTCCATGACCGAACCACTGGTTTCTCTATTGCCTTTTTGTATCGCTGTTTTCAGCTGGCTGAGTGATATGCCATAGGCACGAAGGTTATTCGGATCAGCCGTGATTTGATATTGCTTTACCATACCGCCAATAGTGGCAATTTCCGATACACCGGGAACGGTTTGTAATTCGAATTTAACGAACCAGTCTTGAAGTGATCTTAGCTGTGAGAGGTCATGATTATTGCTTCTATCGACTAACGCATATTCATAAACCCAACCGACACCTGTTGCATCAGGACCCAAACGAGGCTCTACACCTTCTGGCAATTGACTGGCTGCCTGACTGATGTATTCCTGTACTCTGGCGCGTGCCCAGTAGATATCAGTGCCTTCCTCAAAAATCACATATACATAAGAATCACCGAAGAATGAGTAACCGCGAACAGCAGTTGCTTTCGGCACACTCAACATAGTGGTTGTGATCGGATAAGTGACCTGGTCTTCCACCACTTGTGGCGCTTGCCCCGGAAAACTGGTTTTGACGATGACCTGAACATCCGATAAGTCAGGAATCGCATCTAGTGGCGTCTTGGACAGTGAGACTAAACCCCAAGCGGTTATTAACACCGTAAACATAATCACTAGAAAACGGTTATTGATGGATGCTTTTATAATGTGCGCTAGCATGGCTTATTTGCCCATCAGGCGACGGAAACTCGCTTGCAAATTACTTTCAGAATCAATCATGAACTGGCCTGAAACCAGAATATCGTCACCTTCTTTAATGCCATCGATAATCTCGACCTGTCCGTTAGATTTCATCCCGATGGTGACATCAACAGGTTGGTATTTATTTTCAGAAATTACTTTTACAACTCGCGGGCTTTTCTCGTAATAAATAATCGATTCGGTAGGGACACTTACAACCTTCTTATTGTTGGTTAGCAATGTCACATCAGCAAACATATTGGGTTTCAGCAATTGATCTGGCGTAGGAATTTTTAGACGTACTTTTAAAGTGCGCGTTTTAGGATTCAATTCAGGGTAGATATAATCGACTTCGCCTTGCCATTCCTTATCCGACATACTCTGGACTTTAACCAGCGCTTTGTTGCCCACTTTTACCCAGGTTAATTGATGTTCGAATACATCAACAATCACCCATACTGACGATAAATCCGCAATCGAATAGATTTGAGTACCCGGCGTAACATACATACCGTTCTTGATGCCTATGCTGGTAACCACACCCGAATGATTGGCGATAATGGGAACACGATTCTGTGATTTTCCGCTTTTGCTTATTTGCTCGATGAACTCATCTGAAACATTTAAATCACGTAGTCGCGTCTTAGAAGCGAGGGTTAAATTTGCACCCGCACGTTTGGCAAGTAACAAGTCTTTTTGTGCCGCTACAATTTCTGGCGAATAGTACTCAAGCAGGGTTTTACCTTTAACCACAGGATCACCAAGAGAGCTGGTGTAGAGTTTCTCGACCCAGCCACTCGCGCGAGCATGGATATGATGCACACTGTCTTCGTTGTAGGTAATTGAACCCAGTGTTTTTATATTGCGTGACAGTTCATTGATCTTAGCCTTTTCAATGCGAACACCCATGTTCTGTGCCGTACTTGAATTTATGGTTATGACGGGCATTCCATCTTTCTGATTCATTGCCATATCGCCGCCATCGTCACCTTGTTCTTCATAAACAGGGACTAAGTCCATCCCCATTGGTGACTTACCCGGCTCATCTCGACGATAGTTAGCATCCATTGGCGCAACCCAGTATTTGATCTTTTTCTCTTTGGGTTTGCTGTTCATGGACATCGCTGGTTTTTCATCAGCGACAGGTTCTTTCTTAACCAAATTCATGCCGCAGATCGGACAGTTCCCTGGCTCACCTTTGACTATTTGAGGATGCATAGGGCAAACGTAAGTAGGGTCGGCGTGACGACGCGCGTGTTCTATCAGCGAATCATCTTTAACATCATCCATGGTCATTGTTGGCTTTGGCATGGTTTCAGACATTGGCTTTGCTTTAGACATACTCATTGCTGGTTTTTCTTCTGCCTCAATCTCCTTCTTGACCAAATTCATGCCACAGATTGGGCAGTTTCCGGGCTCACCTTTGACTATTTGCGGGTGCATAGGACAAACGTAAGTAGGGTCAGCGTGACGACGCGCGTGTTCTATCAGCGAATCATCCTTAACATCATCCATGGTTACTGGTTTAGACATAGTCATCGGCTTTGACATGGGTTCTGATTCAGACATAGTCATTGCTGGTTTTTCTTCAGCTTCAAGCTCTTTCTTGACCAGATTCATGCCGCAGATCGGACAGTTCCCCGGCTCACCTTTGACTATTTGAGGATGCATAGGGCAAACATAAGTAGGGTCTGCGTGACGACGTGCATGTTCTATCAGCGAATCATCTTTGACATCGTCCATGGTCACTGGTTTGGACATAGTCATCGGCTTAGGCATGAGTTTTGTTTCAGACATGCTCATTGCTGGTTTGTCTTCTGCTTCAAGCGCTTTCTTGACCAAATTCATGCCGCAAATCGGACAGTTCCCCGGCTCACCTTTGACTATTTGAGGATGCATGGGGCAAACATAAGTAGGGTCAGCATGACGACGCGCGTGTTCTATCAGAGAATCATCTTTAACATCATCCATACTCAAATTAGAGTTAGGTTTAAAAGTTTCCTCGAAACTATTTCCTGTTACCTTAGTAACGGTGTTTTCAAACAGCTCTTCTCTATCAGCGGGTTCGAGTAAAAACCAATATGCCGTTGCGGTAATCGCCAATACCACCAAGAAACCCAATGTTTTTATAATAAATTTCATAACTAACCTTTAAATACTGCTTGCTTATGTTTACTGAGTGAAACGACAGGAATGCTATCTATATTCCTAATCACAGAAACAAAAGTTACAGCTTCAAACCGTATGGATAAACCAAATACAGTTGCATTTGATTCTTTTTAGTTCACACACTATTAAATAAATGATGTAAGAAACTTGACGCACGTGGCGTAAGTCTAAGAAGTGTTTTAGATAAAGGTGTTTATCGGGGGCCGATAGAGGGAATCAGAAGGTTTTGAAGTAAATAAGGAGGTTAAATATTGAGATTTTAAACGATCAACAGTTTGAGGATGTTGAATGTTAAAAGTAGTTACAGAGGTGTAATTTACTTGTGTGTTTTCACAATCACAGGCATTTGAATGATCACAGATTTTATCTGGTTTTTCACAACAATCATGCATGGATGCCATGTTTGCGGAATCAACTGTAGTGGATTCGTTGATGCTTTGTGACTCTGACATTTGATCCGCCATTGCCATTGACGCAGGCATCATATTGCCACAAGAATGAGGAGATGCAGACGCATTCACAATCGGAAAGACCGATAGAATGAAGGCAATAAATAGAGTCACGAATTTCTGCATAACTTTATTATACGATAACTATCATAATTTTGGATGCGAATTTTATCACCCCCCTACTTTTGGGCTATTTTCTTTCAGCTTTATAACCAGGCCGAAAAAAAGTGCCTAGCTCTGCATAAATTCGATTTACGTTTTTAAAACACAAAAACGTAATCTAATTCAAAGTAGGGGGGTGTCTTAGAACTGTATTAACACTTAACCAAGTTTGATTAGTGTAGATCGACGATGAACTGGGCTCTTGGTGAGCCTCTGGGTCGAAATAAATTTGCCGTTATAACAACACCTGTGGATTATCGATCATTGTACATCGACGATTCCTTACGGAATCTACGATGAACTTTTCTGGCTCTTGGT
Organism: Cocleimonas sp. KMM 6892; assembly: GCF_035798195.1. Classification (NCBI taxonomy): domain Bacteria; kingdom Pseudomonadati; phylum Pseudomonadota; class Gammaproteobacteria; order Thiotrichales; family Thiotrichaceae; genus Cocleimonas; species Cocleimonas sp. KMM 6892. The sequence continues at coordinate 488,957 of NZ_JAPFBV010000003.1, forward strand.
GAGCCTCGAAAAGCTACTTCTGAGCGATCGTATACTTCAAAACTTCAACGACTTGCTCTGGCGTCTGTGCCCATGCCATTGCCGCTGCATCTACTTCTTTCAACGGGTGAATGATATCTTCGTCATGTAGCGTGATATAGGGTGTGCCTAAAGCTGCGCAGAAACCTGCATCAAATGCGGCGTTCCATTGCTTGTATTTGTCACCGAAACGTACCACTGCCAAATCACTGTTTTCCAACATGGTTTTGATTCGAATCGCGTTCACTTTGGCTGATTTGTGATCGCGCCAGAAGTTGTTTTCATCTTTGCCTAATACATCGCCTGCGGCATCGCTGGCTTCGTGATTGGTTACAGCGGAACTGAAATTGATAGGTAGATTATGTTCTTCACAACCTGCGATTATTTTCTCTCTCCAATCGGTGTGAATTTCTCCCGATAGATAAACATTCCACTCCATTATGTACTCCAGATTTTAGGTTAATTAGACAGCCCAGCATCTTACCATCTTTACCAAATACGCAGCATCAATCTATAACATTTATTGAAAGCACGCGTGAAGGTAGCTTGTTTTCTCTGATGTAATTTTTTATCCCTATTTTTCCTGAAGGAATACTTACGGGCACAGCAATCGGATCGAGACATACCGCTTTTAGCATTGAGCCAATATCGGAGGGATTCTTCTCATCAAACAGATCTAATAAATGCTGTGTATTCCAGAGACTTTCGGGGTGCTGTCTGCAGCTTTGGTTAAATGACATAACATCAGCATGCCAAATACAATTTGCCGTGTCTTTAGTCATCGCCTGAGTCTGGTTGATGATTTTATTGTTAATGAATTTTTCCATCACGGCGTATTCATCACTGTATTTTTGTTGCTTGTCTAGCTGAGAACTAAACAGGGATTTTTCAGAGCGTTTTTTGTGTCTATCCCAATACATTTGTGGGTCTTGAAAGCTTGGGTATTTGTATTTGGAGATCGCAATTTTCGAAACCCCTTTCGAAGAGATAATGATGGTCGTATCGCAGCCGCTTTTCTTCTTTTTATTATGCGGAATCACCATTCTTTCTGCCGAGAGACTCGATGATAACGGGCCGTCTATAAACCCGGCGAAGCGTTTATTAAAACTTTCGATGTATTCTTTTTTGCTATCTATGATGCGCCGTTTCAGGTCTAAATTAGTACTCATGTCTGCATATAAAGCAAACATGGCAATTTGTTCTGCAATTTCTACGCTTATTTCAAAACTCATCTTTTTATCACGCTATTACTTTTGCCCTTTAAATTACTTTTGTCGTTTCAACGAAACAACTATCCAAGCTTTTCTATAACTTTGATTACTTTGATTACTATGTTTTTAGGGTTAACGTTATTCAGTTTTTAATTTCTGCTAACAGTTCAATGAATTTAGGACAAAATGGCTAATTCTGTTATTTCGTTTAACAAAGTTTGACGTACATCAAACTTATGATGCCATTAGAAAAAAGCCTCGTAAGTAGGGGGGTGGCTTTTAGTATTGTTGATTAACGAAATTATTGTTGATTACTGAAATGACAGTAATCAGGCTTCTTCTGCATTTATCGCGGCAGTTTTAGGGGCATCCGTATCAATGTCTACCCAGCTATCGTGCCAGATGGCGTAGATGTCTTTAACAGAAGGAAGCAATAACACCACCACCGCCAGCAACCACAAGGCAAAGTACCACTTTAATGTGGATGCAGATTCAGGAATGAATTTACCCAGCACAATCACACTGCCTGCGGTCAAATAAAAGCGGTTAGCAGAGCGTTGCATATAATAACCAACCTTGGGCTCTGGGTGATTTCGATTCATCGTATAGAGAAAAACCGACGCACCAAAAAACAACGGTAAAAATGGCAGTGGCAAAAGCACTGCGGCAATACTCCCCCAGTTGAACATATAGGCACTTCTACGTGCTGATTGAGCTGTGATTTTCATGGTTAACTCTCACAATATTCATTCGACGATTATCCGTGAACGGTTTTTAACTATAAGGTACGAGAAATCGCTGTTTATTACTTTGATATATGTAAAGAATGGGATAAAAACATTGAGTATTTGTTATATTAATTTGATTCTTAATACCTAGATTAATCACCCCTATGGATCTTTTAACCCAAGCTTTTGTTTTTCTCGCCGCAGGTGTTATCGCTGTGCCCATTGCGAGCCGTCTGGGTTTGGGGTCTGTCTTAGGTTATTTAATCGCAGGCGCATTAATTGGTCCTTCTGCATTAAAGTTGATTAATGAAACCGAACACGTCATGCATTTTGCCGAATTTGGCGTGGTGATGATGCTGTTTCTGGTTGGATTAGAATTACAGCCACAGGTTTTATGGCGCATGCGCAAACCTATTTTAGGTCTTGGCGGACTGCAAGTGATCATCACAACACTCGCCATAACGGGATGTGCAGTGGCTTTGGGATTAGCCTGGCAAACCTCAATGGCGATTGGCTTGATTTTGGCGCTATCCTCCACCGCGATTGCCTTACAGATCCTTGAAGAAAAGCGGCTCATGAAATCGGAAGCGGGTAAATCCAGTTTTGCCGTACTGCTGTTTCAAGACATTGCCGTTATCCCTATTATCGCGCTGTTACCGTTACTTGCGCTTAGTGATATAACGAGTACCAAAGTTGATGACCATGCCTCTTCCAGCATTATTTCGCATCTGGTTGCGTGGCAACAAGCACTCATCGTTTTAGCCGTTATTGCATCTATTATCTTTATCGGCCGTTACCTGATCAGGCATTTATTTCGCTTTATTGCGGAAAGCGGTCTGCGTGAAATATTTACCGCCGCCGCTTTATTACTGGTTATCGGCATTGCGCTATTAATGAATCTGGTGGGCTTGTCTCCCGCCCTCGGGGCTTTTATCGCTGGCGTGGTATTAGCCAATAACGAATACCGACATGAGCTAGAAGCGAATATCGATCCGTTCAAAGCATTGCTATTGGGCTTGTTCTTTATCTCAGTTGGGGCGGGTATCGACTTCTCATTGATTGCAGAAAAACCACTCATCATTATGGGATTGGTACTCGCTTTAATTCTCGTTAAGTTTGTTATTTTGTGGGTTTTAGCCCGTGTGTTTGGCTTACTCCGTGGCGATAAATTCTGGTTTATCTTTGCCCTGGCTCAGGGAGGCGAGTTTGGTTTTGTATTGCTTTCACTAAGCTCAGCATCAAACGTCATTCCAAAAGACATCGTTGGTATTTTGACTGCCGTGATTGCCCTATCGATGGTGTTAACCCCCATTCTTATTCTTTTGAATGAAAAGTATATCCAACCCTTATACGACAAAGACAATAACGACAGCATGGAAGAAACCATGGAGCATCAACACAATCCCGTAATCATTGCGGGCTTTGGTCGTTTTGGGCAAATCGTAGGTCGACTATTAATCGCTAACCAGTGCTCGGTAACTGTTCTGGATCACAGTGCGAGTAATATTGCGCGCGTTCGAGAGTATGGCTTCATGCTTTATTATGGTGATGCGAGTCGCTTAGATCTCCTGGAAACCGCCGGAGCCAAAGAGGCGAAACTACTTATTATCGCCATCGATAGCAGAAAAAAGACCAATGCAGCGGTCGCTATGGCGAAAAAACATTTCCCACATTTGAAAGTCCTAGCACGCGCTTATGACGTCATTCACTATCACGAGTTACGAGAATTAGGGGCTGACCATATAGAACGCGAAGTTTTCCAGGGATCACTGAGTCTGGGTAAAAAGGCGTTACAGGAATTAGGAGTACCAGCGTATAGCGCAGAGCGCAAAGCCGCGTTATTTGCCAAACATGATGAAGACACCATTCATCGATTGCATGAGCATCGAGATGACCGTAAGCGATTCATTTCGGAATCACGCATAGCGCAAAATGAGATGATGGAAATCTTCAAGGCAGAAAACCCTGAGGTTGAGACAGATTCTGCTGAAAAGTCCGAGAAGCAAACAAGCTAGCTAAATGTTAGAAACGGTGTTCAGACATGATGTTCGGATATAGTGTAAAATCAGTTTAAAAAACGGCTCATAAGTAGGGGGGTGACTTTTCCCCTCAACAGGCCTTAATTAGGCTAGAATAAAAACATTAATCACTAACTTTAGAGCCTATGTGCGGACGATTCGAACTTAACATCAGTAAAGAGCAATTGATTAAAACGTTTGTGATTAGCGATCCACAAATGCCAATGTATGAGCCTAATTTTAATATTCCACCGGGCACAGACATTCCCATTATTTATCAGATTGGTGATCACCGCAGATTGACCGCAGCGCACTGGGGATTGATTCCCTCATGGGCGAAAGACCGAAGCATTGCCAGCCATACCTTTAATGCTCGTTCCGAAACGGTCGCAGAGAAACCCTCTTTTCGCTCAGCCTATAAACGACGTCGTTGCATGATTCCTGCGACTGGCTATTACGAATGGAAAACATTACTCAATGACGGAAAACCAGCAGGTAAGCAACCTTTCTGGATTGGGCTTAAAGACCATCAACCATTTGCCATGGCTGGTTTATTCGAGAATTGGACTGACACAGAGTCTGGCGAAAAAATAGAATCCTGTACCATCATTACTCGCGATGCCTTTCCTGAAATTAATGATATTCACTCACGCATGCCGGTGATTTTACCCAGCGAGTACTATCAATTATGGCTAAAAGGCGCGATTGATGATTTCCCGATGATTGAGGAGCAAGACCTCACCTATTATCCTGTTTCAAAAGCAGTTGGGTCACCATCGAATAATTACGAATTTAAACCATTAAGTGATTAATTTTCGAAACCCAGCTCTATGTTTTTAACTAAAAAAATTACTATTGGCATTGGCTTAGTTCTAGCAATTTTTACAATCATGAGCTGTAGTAACAATGATTCTCGCTTTAGTGAATTACCGGGTTTTAAAACCTACTTCGATAAAAACAAACCCTCAAATGAATTACCCAGTAAATCAGATCAATTACTTTTAACACAATTTAAACCACGTGTTTATATGGCAAAAGGTCAAACGAAGTTTATCGACTTTTATGCTGACTATATCGCCCATGGTTCTCTGTATGTCGACAATAAACTTGTAAGTAACAACGTAAGCCAAACCCTACTGAATGAATACAAAGATAATAATCAGGCAGAATTTCGTCATTCAGCCATCAAACAAACGACATCTCCGACAATTTATGCACGTATTGATAGAAGTGAACTCATTTATAAAGATAAGCGCTTGCCCCTGACTTTTCTCAGTTACAACTTAGTGTTTGCAAATAGCGGATTACTAAAAGGACTTGCCGGATGGCAACGGGTGGCGATGGGAATTGTTGGCGATAATGAAGACTGGCATCAACTCGATCATTATGTCGGTCTAACCGTAGTATTGTCTGAAGAAAAGCCCATCGCCATAATGCTACAACAACATAATTATCAAACGACCTGGTTAGTCGCAGACAAAAATAGTGAACATAGCCTTAGATTACCCGCTGATCAAAGAGTTGAGGTAGATGTTGCGATGCAATCTAACGAGCTTTATTTACATTCTAATCAAATCAAGAAGCACCCCGGTCTTTCATTTGTAAAAGAAGACTCGATTGAGTTTTTAAAAACAGGGGAAAACAAGCCGATGATGGCAGGCTGGGATATTACCCACGGTGAAATTGAACAACAGTATGCGTTGAAGTTCTTACCCTCAGCCGATGCGTTTTATACCTTTAAAGGTAAGCTCGGCGAAGGTCGTAAATTACCCGGTCGAGATGGACCACCAGGCGCTAACTATGTCACCTTACCACCTTTAATACCGCTACCCAATAGAATGGTCAGCGGTTATAGACCAAGACAAGTGCATATCGAAAAAAAGAAAATTAAAGCACTGTTTGGTGATGGAGCCTTTTCAATTAAACCGCAGGGTTTGATGGCATACACAGATGATTTTATCGGTGATTTATCTATTGAAACAAAACCATTTCTAAAATAGTTTGATACGAGATCGTAAAAAAGCCGTTCAAAGGCGGGGGGTGCCTTTAAACAGCCATTCACTTGTTAAAAGTATTTCAACAAGAATTAAACCAGCATTAATGCCTTGGTCTACGTTCAAATCCCATGACTTTTAGCTATTCATGTCCATCACGATTCTACCTGTGATTTCACCTTCCATCATGTCAGCAAATATCTCATTAATTTGCTCAAGCGGTTTCACTTCGATAATCGCTTTTACTTTGCCTTCTGCGGCAAACTGTAAGCATTCTTTTAAATCTTTGCGTGTACCAACAATCGATCCAACGACTTTTACACCGTTAAGCACTGTATCAAAAATCGGTAATGGCATATCTTCTGGTGGTAGACCTACTAATACAAAAGTACCGCCACGACGTAGTGAACGATATGACTCTTCAAAAGCAACCTTAGATACCGCTGTACAAACAACTCCATGAACACCACCCACTAACTCTTGTATTTTCTCCGATGGATTATCTTTCTTGAAGTCGATGCAATGTACTGCACCTAGCTTTTTGGCTAATGCCATTTTGTCTTCACCGGTATCTACTGCGATGACATTCATTCCCATTGCTACGGCATACTGAATAGCTAAATGACCCAAGCCACCTGCTCCCACAATTGCCACCCATTGGCCGGGTTTAACCTCAGCAACTTTAAGTGCTTTATATGTTGTAACTCCTGCACAAAATAATGGAGCAGCTTGTACATAACTAACTTCATCGGGAATTTTCACGACATATTCACCATCAGCAAGACAGAATTCTGCATAAGATCCATCCACAGAATAGCCGGCATTTTGTTGGCTCATACATAATGTTTCTTTACCTTCAAGACAGTAATCACACTGACCACATGCAGAATACAACCAAGGTACTCCCACTCTATCACCGAGACTCAAATGGTGAATTTCACTGCCTACTTCTACAATTTCACCTACACCTTCATGTCCCGGCACTAAAGGAAGTTTTGGCTTTACTGGCCAATCGCCATGACAAGCATGCAAGTCAGTGTGACAAACACCGCAGGCATGAATCTTAACGAGAACATCTCTTGGCCCAACTTTCGGTACAGGAATATCTTTGATCTCAAGTTGTTCTTTAAACTGACTAACAATTGCTGCTTTCATAACCGTGCTTTATTCCTTTACATTTAGTTAAATTCTGGTCAACTCTGGTCACCCCTAGCTAACTGCCAGAGCTTGTAGTAATTGTAAAATGATGGAAGATATGCCGTTTGATTTATATCAAACAATCAACAACTTACCTCAATAGAGTCTGGTTTTTCTCAAAGGGGCAAATAAATCTCTATAAATCTTTTATCAGTAACTATGAATATTATAAAAACCGACCGCCTAATTCTGAGAACCGTTTTAGAGACAGACATTGATGTATTACATGACATCATTTTTTCAAACCCCGAAGTCATGTCACAAGCTTTTTCAGGCAATACTCTAACAACAGAAGAAACGAAGCAATTTGTTGATGCTAACTTTGATCACAATGGAAATGGCAGGCAATTAGGAGTACTTGCTCTTAAAAGTGACAATACTGTCATTGGGTTTTCAGGACTTTTAGCATGCTCAGCTTTGGGACAAAAAGATTTTGAAATAGGGTTTGTACTAGGAAAAGAACATTGGGGAAAAGGCTATGCCTCAGAAATTGGACAGGCACAAATCGAATATGGTTTGGGGTCGTTAGGATGTCAACGGCTACTGGCATTGGTCGCTCCTAAAAATAAAGCGTCATCATCAGTGTTGAATAAAATAGGCATGCATTTACACTCAAAACGCGAAATAAAAGACCGCGGAACGAAAGATATTTACATTATTGAAGCAAACCCATAATAAACAACGTGGCATTGAATTCGAAACCGTTTTGCTAATTATCAATGCTGGTGAAATATCCCCAGAACATAATGAGTCATGAATAAACGTATCCCTCTTTCGTATGCAATGTTGTTTTTAGTTATCGGCATAGTACTCACCGTCTTCTGGTTTTCACTGAAAAACCCAATGAAACCGTTGTATGTTGAAATACTGAACGATACCGACACCACACTTCCATCCGTGATCATCGAGCACGGTAGCGCAAACCTGCAAGAGAAGATTTCTTTGGTGCAGTTGAAACCACACGAAAGCCGAATCGTCGCTCTCAATCATAAACCCGGCATGGGTTTTAACGTAGCGGCTAATTTTGCCAATGGCGACAAAACTGAAATCTGCGGCGGCAAAAGCAAAGATCACTGGTTCTTCCGCGAAACGATTACCAAGTTTGGTATTTATACGACGCCTGTTCGTTAAACTTACTTATTGGAGCTATCTAAAAAAGTACCTCAAAAAAAGAGCCTATAAGTAGGGGGGTGGCTTTTCTAGGCTCACCAAGAGCCAGAAAAGTCCATCGTAGATTCCGCAAGGAAACGTCGATGTACAGTGTCAAATGATCAACCTAAGGTTTTTTCACATCAGGAATAAAAGTTTAAACCACCTGAAGATTTAAATTTGATCTAGAATCTAAGCTATCTAATTTTAGGTTTAATAAAATGTCATCAGATTCACCCAATAACAACATAAAAAACAGCTTTGCCTCAGATAATATTTCCAGCGCTTGTCCTGAAGTCATGGAAGCTATTATTGAAGCAAATTCAGGAATCGCGAAATCTTACGGTGAGGATGACTACTCTAAACGACTGCAAGAAAAGCTTAGTGAAGTATTTGAAACTGAGGTTATTGCCTATCCTGTAGTCAGCGGAACGGCTGCCAATGCACTCGCACTTGCAACACTGACACCGTCTTACGGAAAAGTGTTTTGCCATGAGATGTCACACATCAATACCGATGAATGTGGTGCGCCTGAATTCTTTACGGGTGGCGCTAAGCTGGTTCCTATATCCAGTAACAACGGAAAAATCACAGCTGCTGCTTTAGCCGATAAGATTCGTGGTGTGGGCAATGTGCATTCCGCACAGCCAGCGACAGTCAGCATCACCCAGTCTTGTGAAGTGGGCGCTTTGTATCAACTTGATGAGATTTCAGCGATTGCCAAAACTGCTCATGAGAATGGATTGAGTGTGCACATGGATGGTGCTCGCTTTGCCAATGGACTTGTTGCTTTAGATGTAAGCCCTGCCGAAATGACGTGGAAATCGGGCGTTGATGTTTTGTCTTTTGGTGGCACTAAAAATGGTTGTATCGCAGCAGAAGCCGTGGTGTTTTTTAAACCTGAACTCGTGCAATCTTTTCCTTTTTTACATAAACGCTCTGGACAACTTTTATCGAAAATGCGTTTTATCTCAGCGCAACTCGATGCTTATTTAACTGACGATGTCTGGTTACGAAATGCACGCCACGCCAATGAAATGGCGGCAAGACTCAGCCAGGGTTTAGCTGAAATAAAAGGCATTGAGTTGGCTTTTCCAACCGAATCTAATGAGATTTTTGCGCACATTCCTCGTGACGTTATTGAGTCATTGAATGCCGCTGGTTTCAGTGTCACCGAAGGTGAATTAGACGAAACTGCACCACCGCGTTTTGTCACTGCATGGAACACTGAAGCCGCGGAGGTTGATGCACTTCTCGACGCGGTTAAAACAGCAGTGAATGCAACTTTAAACTAAACGTAAAAAAGATAAAAAAATCATCGTTTTTGATTAAGTCTAATCCGAATTTATGGTCTACGCTTCTAAAGTGTTAACAGCCTTATTGATAAGAATACTTCAATGATAGACGAAGAAGTATAGACAAAGGATAGACCATGAAAGAAAGCCGAAGACGATTTAGCGCCAGCGAATATACGCAAAGACAACGTAAAACCCGCGAGGCAATGCAGCAAGCCGAACTCGACCTACTGATCGTTTACGACCCGGCAAATATGAACTGGCTGACAGGGTATGACGGTTGGTCTTTCTACACCCATCAATGCGTGGTTATAGGCAGTGACGACACCCTCTTCTGGTTCGGTCGTGGCATCGATGCGGTTGGTGCGCAACTCACTACTGATCTCAGTGAAGACAATGTCATCCCCTACCCTGATCATTATGTGCAATCACCTGAGATTCACCCGATGGAATACCTCGCGGATATTCTGCAACAAAAGCAGTTACACAATAAAAAAACAGGCATCGAAAAAGACAATTACTACTTTTCAGCACGTGCCGCAGAATCCCTTTATAGCAAACTGCCAGATGCAAGTTTCGTCGATGCAACGGCATTAGTTAACTGGCAACGCGCCGTAAAATCGCCACAAGAACTCGAATACATGCGCTCTGCCGGTACTATTATCACTAAGGTCTATGAGCACATCATGCAAGTCGTCACACCTGATATGCAGAAGAATGAGTTAGCCGCTGAAATATCACATGCTGCAATTACAGGAACGCCCGAAGCCTATGGTGATTACACCTCAATCGTTCCACTGATGGGTTTGCGAGAAGAAGCCGCGACCAGCCACATGACATGGGACGATGAAAAACTCGGCACTGATTCTGGCATGTTCTTAGAACTTGCCGCAGCACATGCGCGTTACCACTGCCCCTGCTCTCGAACACTCTATCTGGGCAAACCGACGCAAAAATACCGCGAGGTCGAAAAAGTCATCAATGAATGTATCGACGTCGCTTTAGATAAATTCAAACCCGGCAATACCTGTGGTGAAGTGGCTACGGCATTTTTCAGCACCTTAAAAAAACACGGCTACGAAAAAGACAATCGCAGTGGTTATCCGATTGGTGTTTCTTACCCGCCTGATTGGGGCGAACGCACGATGTCGATCCGCACCAACGATACCAGTGTGTTAGAACCCAATATGACATTCCACTTTATGCCTGCACTATGGCTAGAAGGCTGGGGATTTGAAACCACCGAAAGTATTGTTGTCACGGAATCGGGTGGCGAATGCCTTTCTCATGTACCTCGCGAAATGCTGGTTAAAGATTAACGAATAAAACAGTGAAATATGAATAAGAATCCAATTACAGCAACGATAGACTTCGAAAAAGACGGCATCCAGCACGGTTTTTTACGCCTGCCACATTCGACCAATGAATCTGCTTGGGGCTCGATTATGATTCCCATCACCCAGATCAAAAATGGTAGTGGCCCAACCGCATTACTCAATGGTGGAAACCACGGGGATGAATACGAAGGTCCAATTGCACTCTATAACCTAGCGGCTAGAAATAAATTCGACGATGTTCAAGGACGTATCATTATCGTACCCGCGATGAACTACCCAGCATTTGTGCAAGGCACGCGCGTATCGCCAATCGACGGCTTAAATATGAATCGGATTTATCCGGGCAAAGCAAAATCAACCGTTACTAATGTGATTGCAGATTATTTTTCGCGCACGCTAGTACCAATGGCAGATTATGTATTGGACATTCATTCGGGTGGTAAAACGCTCGACTTCGTCCCGTTCGCCGCCAGCCATGAATTAGAAAATAAAGAACAAGAAGCCAAGTGCAGCGCAGCGATGAAAGCCTTCGGTGCGCCCTATGATTTGAAAATGGTAGAAATCGATGCCGCTGGTTTGTACGACACACAGGTAGAATCGATGGGTAAAGTATTTGTGACTACCGAACTTGGCGGTGGCGGCACCACATCGCCTGAAACCAATGCCATAGCCAAACGGGGCGTCGATAACTTCCTGAAACATGCAGGTATTTTAGAAGGCGAAGTCACCCCCCCACTTACAGGGGCTTTTTCCTTAGATATGTCTGGCGATGACTGCTTTCTATTCTCCGAACATAATGGCGTATTGGAACCCTTTATCAATCTCGGCGATCACGTGACAAAAGGCCAGCTGATGGCACGAGTTCATGAGATTGAAAGAACAGCCGCCCCAACGCATGATTATCTTGCGCCCAGCGATGGCACCGTGATTTCGCGACATTTCCCCACACGGATTAAAATGGGAGATTGTATCAACGTGATTGCGCAGGTCGTTTAAGGGACTCGAATTTTAAGGAACTCAAATAATGTTGCCGATAAAAACCAGCAACACCATTTTATACTGCGATAACTGGCGAGAATGCGTCGAGTTTTACAAAACCAAACTAAGCTTAAGCATCTCCACTGAAAACGATTGGTTTGTCGAATTTAAACTAACCGAGTCATCGCGTTTGAGTGTTGCAAACGCTGACAAAACTTCCATTAACAGCAATCATGGGCAAGGTATTACAATCACCTTTGAAGTTGATGATATAGACGAAACCCACCAAAACTTGCTCGATATAGAACTAAACCCCACTCCCATAAAAAATCACTCATGGGGTGCCAAAGTATTTTATCTTTTCGACCCCGAAGGGCACAGGATCGAATTCTGGGCTGCTGATTGATTCCCTTAAATTAAGAAACAACAATTAATTCTTATCCAAAAAAGACCACGAGGATTTCAATGCTCTTTCCTTCATTTTGTAGTTACAGCAAATCTCTGGTAGATTGATTTCACACACTGCCCTGCGCACGCTCTAGAACACCCATAATAATAAAAGACATCCAATTTAATACACTAACCAGGTGACGCTATGAATAAGACATCCATTTCTGATTGGGACGATCTCGAACCACAAAAACCCGCTTATGCCTTGGTATCAAGTGTAGATTTAGTCATTATTCGCTGGCCAGATGCAGAGGAAGTTTCCGTGCTTTATGGTCGTTGCCTGCATCGCGGTGCATTAATGAGCGATGGTCATATCGACAACGACAATATCATCTGCGGTCTTCACAACTGGGATTACAGTTATAAAACCGGAGTCAGTTCATATAACCCCGAAGAACGATTGAAGCGCTTTTCCTCCTGGCTAAAAGATGGAAAGGTCTGGGTTGATCAAGATGAAATAGAAGAATGGCTGGTGGATAACCCCCAGCCCTATAATCGCGAAGCCTATCAAGGTTTATATCAGGACTTGCATGGAACACCAGACGAACCACATAACGATTATATTCAACATCTGGCTCAACATGGTTTATCCAAAGTTGGTCACCATGGCCGCGTTGGCGCAATGGGAGTGCCACGCGATCAATTACCAAAGTGGGAAGACATACAAATCCTTACCGCACAATTGCATAAAGTGCCGTTACTAGACGATGCGGAAGTGGGTACAAAAGTGATTATCGGTCCTAATGCAGATAAACCTCTGGAACTGGATCGTCCGCTATTCGTATCTGACATGAGTTTTGGCTCACTCTCCGAAGAAGCGAAAGTGACATTGGCTATGGGTGCAGAACTTGCAGGCACCGGAATATGTTCTGGAGAAGGCGGCATGCTACCTGCCGAACAAGAAGCTAACTCACGTTATTTTTATGAATTAGCCTCGGCACGTTTTGGCTTTAGCATGGATAAGGTGAAACAGGCTCAGGCATTCCATTTTAAAGGCGGTCAAGGCGCTAAAACCGGCACAGGCGGACATTTACCAGGCGGTAAGGTCACAGGTAAAATTGCCGAAGTACGTGGCTTAGAAGAAGGTGAAGATGCGATATCGCCCTCGCGCTTTCCTGATTGGGAGCACGTCGATGATTACCGTCGTTTTGCGGATGACGTTCGCGAAGCAACTGGCGGCATTCCTATTGGCGTTAAGCTTTCAGCCCAGCATATAGAGCGTGATATCGAAGCTGCCTTACAAATCGGTGTGGACTATATCATTCTCGACGGACGCGGCGGCGGCACGGGTGCAGCGCCCTTATTATTCCGCGACAATATATCCGTGCCCACCATTCCCGCATTGGCACGCGCGCGACGTTATCTCGATTTAAAAGGAAGAAGCGATATTACCTTGGTTGCTACAGGTGGTTTGCGAATACCCGCTGATTTCATTAAAGCAATGGCGCTGGGCGCAGATGCCATAGCCGTTTCAAATTCAGCGATTCAAGCCATTGGCTGTTTAGGAATGCGCGCTTGTCACACCAATAATTGCCCGGTTGGCATCGCCACGCAAAAGCCGCATTTGCGACAGCGATTAAAAATTGAAAGGGGCGCAGAGCAACTGAATAATTTCTTCCAGGCGTCTACCGAGCTAATGCAAGTAATGGCGAGAGCCTGTGGGCATGATCACGTGAGTAAATTCTGTATTGATGACCTAACTACCTGGAATCGGGAAATGGCGCATCTAACAGGCATTGAATATGGTGGTGTTTCTTAGTCTTTCATTCTATGAGTGTATTGATTAATAAATTGATGCACCCCCCACCTTTGGGGCACTTTTTTATGCCTTGGAAAAATATCGAATCAACTCAGTTATAGCTCAATCACGGCTATTCAGCCAGGACTTGCCAACACGAATATCTCCCACTGTTTCTCCTCTTGAATTGATTAATACTGGGGAGATGTGTTTGTGGAGCTTATCTTTGTGCTCATCAGTCAATGCGCCTAAATGATCGAGGATGGACAACAATGCGACAGAGCGCGCCCGAGCACTTCCATCTGCAATTTTAACCGCAACTCCCAAGCCTCGTTCAGGCAGGCATGCGGTGATAACACCTTCGGCACCGGTTTTAGCGAGCACTGATCCTTTGGTGATTTCGTTCAATTCACTGACCAAGGTTCCATGCCCTGCGATATAAAGCGGTTCATTAGTAATCGCCTGATGCAGACGGTAAATCGCTTTAGCGCGCTTTTCTGATAGATCAACCGGGTTGGCAAAGCGAGCCATGACATAGCCAAGTTTGTGCAACGGCATTGTCGGGGCGGGTAAACCACAACCGTCGATTCCCATCGGGTACTGTTGGAGATCGATCCCTGCGAGATCAGACAATATATCGAACGATAATTGTTGTAATGGATGTTCCAGCAGGTGGTAATTTTCCAGTGGCATACCAAGGTGAAGTGCCGTAGTTAAAAACCCGGTATGTTTACCCGAGCAATTGTGATGGATTCGGCAACCTGTTTGCCCAGACTTTAATAACTGATGAGCACGTTCGGTATCCTCAGGTAGAACGGGGCCACACGCTAAATCGTCTTCTGTAAGGCCAAGGTGATCGAGCCATGACTCCACCAGATTTTGATGAATATCTTCACCTTGATGAGACGAACAGGCTAATGATAACTGTGCATCAGTGAGCCCAAAATGGTCACCCGCCCCGCTCTCTATCAGATGAATTGCCAGCATCGGCTTTAATGCAGAACGCGGAAAAATCAGTGTGTCGACATCTCCCCAGCTTTCGACAACATCGCCCTTAATGTCACAGACGACGGCCGCACCAAAGTGCTGACTTTCGACGGTATTATTTCGTGTAACTTCTACTAACAACTCATAAGGCATGCTACGGATATTCCTAAATACGGATTGATTAAATGAATACTATGTAACAGCTTTAAGGGAACACAGATTAAGACTCTTATAGAATCTTACACCACTTAACTCAGGAGCATTGCTTATTGTTGTAAAGAAAGCATCAATCAGTAACCCGAACAGATTATCAACAGCACACTCCTTAGCTACCCTCCCCTTTTTTTGTCTTTGCAATGTTTACCTGTAAGATGAACCCAGCAATATGAATCCAAAAGCGTTTCTTTATGTCCCTAGAAACAAAGAAAAAACCGCTTACTGCACGTATCTTGCGCTTAAAACATCCGTTGATGATGCCACTAAAAAGGTGATTAAGCGATGTGAGAAGAAAAGAAAGAAATCCAAAAAGAATCCATTTACTGCGCCTTGTGTAATCCTGACAAGCAATAACACCCTGCACAAATCCAGAACAGACTTTGGTTTAAAACCACATACAAAAGATCTATATTATATCGCCGAACGCTATGGTGTTGAAGATGTAAAAAAAGCGCTTGAGACTGGAGTCGACATCAATCAAAAGAATGATTCTGGTTTTACGCCATTACTGATTGCTGTTACAGAAAAGAATTTGGACATTGTTAAATATCTTGTTTCAAAAGGCGCAGATTTAACCTTAAAAAATAACAAAGGATTCGATGCCTTAATTATCGCAGTCAACGAAAACCACGTTGAAATAGCTGAATATTTACTCGAAAAAGGTGCTGACATAACAACAACAGATCCAAGAAACAAAAGACAAGCCATACATATCGCGGCAAGACTTGGGTACATTGGAATACTCGATGTACTTTTGAATAAAGGTGTTGATGTCAATCAAGCGAGTGCCAACAAAGAAATGCCTTTGCATCTGGCGGTACAAAGCTTGTATGTGCCTACGGTTAAATACCTCGTGAAAAAAGGCGCTGATATTAATGCCATCGACCGATCTGGAAAAACGCCCCTAGATAGCGCAAGAAAGTTTGGAACAAAAAGAATGAGAGATTTTTTGATTAAGAAGGGGGCTAAGAAAAGTAAAACAATTTGATCAATTTGTAAAAAATTTTCACAATATTTTATATGAAAATTCAAAACTCACGAGATTTAAGATACAGGCAATAATAAATTAATAGAAATTGTTCATTATCTATTACAAGACGGAGTTAGAATTTATCTATGTCTTCTATTTAGTACAATTATAAGAGCTAACTTTAATTCTAAAACATACTATTTAGAAAAAATCAGGAGATTAAGAAATTTCAAACCAGTATCTAATAAATTTTGGGAGTTCGACAGAATCCTTCATCGCAAAAATCACCTTCTGCACAATCAGAATTTAAATCACACATTACACCTTCGATCGGAGCGTCATCACAATCAATATTACAAATAGCATTGGGTGACAATGTCAAACCAACACTACATTCATTCTGTACAGATACCCCATTAGGATAATTACCACATCTAATTTCTATCTCATTATCTACTAGATTTATTTCTTTGATTTGTTGTGCAACACCCGTAGAGTTGACAAACTGATTAAATCTACCTTCAAAAATAGTTACTGTTGTACCAGCGGGTTCAACTAATGGAGGATTAAATACGAGTCCTGCATCGACTTCAGATACTAACTTCACGCCACCTATGCCAGTTACAAGTGCTGATGCACCAATCAGTGTAATAAAAAACTTACCAGCATTAGAGCCTTTTTGTTTGGCTACTTTGAGCGCAACTACAAAAAGCAGCAAACTTAATATAATCAACATAGTACCGCTCAAGGTCGGAACAGCAGTTGGATTTAATGGACCGTATATTAATGAACCGTTGGATCCTGCCATTGCAGTTGAAATTGATGTCAAACACAATAAGAGACTAAAACTAGTTTTCGTAACAATAGATTTAAGTAAATTCATTCGATAGATACCTTCCATGGGTTAATGAGCGCGTCACTAAAATACATCAAATTAAAAAAATAATCGTGACTTTTTTCACGAATATATAAAAATGATTTCTCCTCTTTACCAATTTTTGATACCTCAGTATGATAAGCAGATCAAGATAAAGGCTCTCGAAGCGCTGCCTTGAAATTAACTCGTATTTATTCTGATTCAGATTCTTTCTGTTGAAGACCAAATTCGTCTTTTTCTCATATCAGTTACAAGGAGCTATCAATGACTGACAATACCCATATTCCTGGCAAATCTACCCTTAGCATCTGGGGCGGCGAACAAGAACACGAACTTTACGAACGATCTACTCAGGTCCCTGTTGTTCACAGTGTTTCTTTTGCTTATAAAGATATCGATACGTGGCACAAAGTGGCGCTTGAAGAAGAGCCAGGGCATATCTATTCACGCAATACCAATCCTACGGTTCGTGCGTTTGAAGACAAAGTAAAAGAACTTGAAAGCGCAGAAGCGGCTACCAGCTTTTCTAGCGGCATGGCGGCTATTAGTAATATCTTCGGGACTTTTTTACGTCCGGGTGATCGCGTTGTTTCTATCAAAGACAGCTATGGTGGAACGAATAAAATATTCACTGAGTTTTTACCGCCACTGAATGTCGATGTAACCCTTTGTAATACCATCGAATACGAAGAGATTGAAGCAGAAGTGGCTAAAGGCTGCACCATGCTGTATCTGGAAACGCCAACTAATCCGACGGTAAAAATCATCGACATCAAACGACTAGCGGCTGCGGCTAAAAAGGTCGGCGCTTTGGTTGTTGTTGATAATACCTTTGCTACACCAATAAATCAGAACCCATTACTACTCGGTGCTGATTTAGTATTGCACTCTGCATCAAAATACCTAGGTGGACATGCAGATGCTTTAGGTGGCGTTGCTTGTGGCAATAAAGATTTGATCAAAATGGTTTACCATTATCGTGAAATCAATGGTGCGACACTGTCACCAATGGATGCTTATAGCTTTATTCGTGGTATGAAAACGCTTAGCTTGCGTGTTCAGCGCCAAAACCAGAGTGCAATGACTATCGCAACCTGGTTAAAAGATCACCCTGCAGTTGATCATGTCAACTACCCGGGGCTTGAGTCTCATCCGCATCACGATGTAGCCAAAGCACAAATGAAGGGCTACGGCGGCATGCTGAGCTTCTCTGTTAAAGGCGGATTGGATGCAATCAAGACCTTTTTGCCAAAACTGAAATACGCACACATGGCTGCTAATTTAGGTTGTGTTGAAACGGTTGTTGGCCCACCAGTAACGACTAGCCACGTAGAATGTACTGCAGAAGAACGTGCCGCGGCTGGAATCCCTGAAGGTTTAGTAAGATACTCAACGGGTATTGAAGATGTTGAAGACTTACTTGCTGATTTGGAACAGGCTTTGAGTTACCTATAACGCGTTTCGTTTATTGTTGAAACGCTTATCCACCCCCCTACTTATAGCGGCTTTTTTAGAGTTCTTAACAAAAGATCTGTAAAAAAGGCCTATAAGTAGGGGGGTGTGATTTACTATCTATATAAAGACATCGTTTCATTCACATACTTATCTACTTTTCTCTTTACTTCTGCTTTAGAAAAGCCTGAATTATTAAACATTTTTTCGTAATACTTTCTGGTGGCTCTTTCTCTTTCTGCATTACTTGAGTACTGTTTTTCCTTAGGTTCTTTATAGATAATCGTACTGGCTAGTTTATCTTCATTGGTTTTATCAGCTCTATAGGTTGATCTATGTTGATAGTCTTGCTTTGGGAGTTTTACTATTCTGAGTTCTTTCTCTGCTTTATTGCCAGAACAACCATTCGAGTAATACGTTTCTCCAGAAGAGCGTTTACACTTCATCACGCGGGATTTAGCTTTTTGCCCTTTCTTACGCAGCATTTTAGTTTCTTCTTTTTTAGCTAAATAAGCAGCGTTTTTTGCATCTCTTTCAGCGACTTTTTTGCGTGTGCTCGCATAAGCAATTTCATGCTGGGTTTCATGATATTCATTTAAATCTTGCTGATATTGATTTTTATATTCTACGTAGGCGTCACGTTGTGCATTTTGCTTCATCATCATTTTATTACTAAAGTCGTTGTAATTTTTATAAGCAATATCATCAACAACGTAAGGTGGCTTATATTTCTTTTTATTGGACTTTTTATCAGGGAACATATCACAAGGTGGCAGTCCGCCACGGATCATCCCATTAACGGCAACTGCACATTTAACCTCTACCGTTCTAACAAGACTTTCTGCTTTTTCTTTTTCGACTTGATCACCAGAGCCACTCACGTTAGCTTTTAAGATAAATAAGAATACTGCTGAGAGAGCAATAGTGATTAGAATGGCTTTCATTGGCGAACCTTGTTTTTATAATTTTTTATATAGCGATTGGTATCTATTGTATAGCAAGCTTAATCTGAGGGGTGAACCAAGAGACAAACGGGAAATCATGGGGTTACGTTAATCGGAATTATCGCTGGGATTTGTTTTTTTGAACTATGATCTCTAATCAAAAAATATCAAACGAATGAATAATCATGATGAAACCATCACTTACCCTGCTCCTTCTTTTATCCTTAATGAGCATAGCTTTTACAGCCCAGGCTAAAATATATCAGTGGACTGATAGCAACGGTCAAAAGCACTTTGGTCAGACACCACCACCCAAGGTACAGGGCAAAAAAGCGCCAAAGGTGGAAATTAGAAAAGAAAAATTCAAGGTCAATAGAGGTGTTAAGAAAACCAAAAATGGTTCGTTTTGCGGGGAGATTAGCTTGCCTGTCAGCGATGATGCGGTGATCCAGTTAGCCAATGTGGAATACCGACAAAAACACTGGTTAGCAGATATTCAGCGACAACAGAAACGTTTGAGAAAATTCTTTGACGAACAATATGAATTCGATAGAAACCCCAATAAGAGTGGCGACAATAGTGGCATTATAAAGCGAACTGAACAGAACCTTGAAGATCTAGAATGCGCCCATAGCTGGTCAAAACGTGAAACGGCGCGCTTGTTTACTGTGCGAAAAGACACCGAAGAAAAGCTAGAAGCAATACGTGAAGAATACGCTGAGATTAAAAACCGCTGTGGCGAGAAGCCAGATATTCAAGGCTGGACCAATAATAAAGAAGCAATCGAATGGGCGAAATGTGAATCTAACTCTTCAGGAATAAGTAAGCACAATAAAAAACTCAGAGAATTAAAAGCAATGGAAAGCAAAGCTTCTATCCTCAATACACAACAAGATTGAGCAAGCCGTTGCCTTTATGCGCCTTGATATTTACATTTGTAGTTTAAGGCGTTTTTATACCGCTTATTTTTATCGATAGTGGCGTTCATTTTGCATTTGAAGCCATCTTCCAGCCAATTCCATTCTATTTTTTTGGCACCTAAGGCTTTTACTTGTGATGATTTATTTTTCAAACCTATTCGAGTTGCGTGAAAATTTACATCCATCAGTGACAGATCAAACGCTTTTTCTGCACGAGCTAATTCAAATTCGCTTAGCTTGGCTGCCTTTTGCTTGCTGCGTCGTGCATTGTATTCAATTTCAATTCCGCGAGTTGAGTTTGGATTGATAGTTACCCATAAATATTGTTCCCAAACTGCACTCTTTTCGGTAAGCCTATACGCGTTACTTCTTTTTTTTCTATTCAGATAATCTTCTTTTAGTGTCTTAAGATTCTCATTGGCAAAACCGTTACGAAGAATATTACTCATGCCATCAGAGACGGTTTTAATCTCATACATAGAGACTTTCGCCTTGCTGGTACCTTGCTGCTGTTTGCTTTTTGGTAGTGTTGAGATATCTTTTTTTGCCGTGCCTTTGGGACAAGGAGTGGCCAAATACTCAATCGATCCACTGGCATTCTTGCATTTATAAATAGCAGCCTGGGAATGTTGAGCCATTAGGATTATGGATAAAGTAAGTAGGAATTTTATAGTTATTTTATGCATAAGCCTTTTCGATTATTTTTACTGTATTTCAATATTCTAAGTTAAGCAGAATAATTAAGACAGGATTCTTAGCTAAAAACAAAGTAGTTAGAAAAAAGAGTTAAAATAAGAAATTTGAAAATAAAGAGTAGCTAGCGATGAGTTGAATACCGTAAACATTGCTCTGTAGCTTCACCGAAATCATTAAATTGTGATGCTTCACAAAAAAAAATGGCCAGGATAACCTGACCATTTTGTATAAAGCACTCTTTGAGCATTTTTGTTTCTTACTGTTTTCCAGCGCGTATTGTCTACCAGCGCGTTCCAAAACTTTTATCTGTTTCATTTCTCAGGTTCGGTAAATCCACCAATTCATGAATGGTGTTGATCGGACCGTTGGGAAATAATTTATACAAATATCGACGCCCACCCTGCATGATAAATTCATCTCGCATAAGGTCGGCTAACTTTCTGGCGTTCTCGCAATCATCGCAGACCTCATAAAAGTCCATGACAAAATTGATCACTTCCCATTGCTGTTCATTAAGCGTTAGCCCTAGCTCTGCCGCTTTTAGATTGATGCTGGCATAGATTTGTTCAGTTTTAAGAATAGGTAGTGCTGGCTTGAATACGGGTAGTGCTCTTGGAAACATCTCATCCATTGTTACGTCTGTAAACATCATAGATTAACCCTCCTCAGAGTCTTGTTTATTCGCATTTGATACTACTTTTGGAGTAGTTAGATATTACTCATCTATCCCAAAAGTAATACTTTTTAATTTGCGAGTCAAGTAATGAGGCTGAAACCTGATGTTAGAAAAGCTTAGGTCCACACCAGATCGTTGCCTGACTGAGATGTTTTTTCGGACGTTTTTGAGCCCATTCTTTTATCGAATTCGTCTTTCATTGAATCGCTAAACTTAAAGCTTAGTAAGGTTGAGATTAACTCTGATCTGGTATTTTCATCGGACGATTCAAAATCGGCAACAGAGACTTCACCGCTTTCGATTAGCTGGCTGACTTTTTGTGAATTGAAGAAAGCCATCAAATCACCGTCGAATTTATTGTGTATTGAGATGTGAGGGTTGTGACAATCCAGCCAGGCATTCACATATATATTCATCGTTAAGAAATTCATTACCGCACCTTCTGTTAGTTGATCACTATTACTGGCGTTTATGGATCTGGGTAAATAGTTCTCGGCAAATAGTTATTGGTATTGAGAGCCATAAACGATTAATTAAGACTAATTAAAAAGATCTGGCTAGTACGAAGGAGGTGTTATCGTATTGGCTTGATATAAAAACAAGGGAGCAGGAACCACACCCCTTGTGCGCTACTTTATAAGTATTTCCATGACTAAAAATACTTAAGTTGTTACCTACAACCGAGTTAAATAATAATGATTCTTATTTGTGTTTGCAACTATTTTTTCATTTCATTACTATGACATGGGAAGAATGATTATGATTTACTCAAGCATCGATACATTAATAATGTATTAATCATCGACTAATCAGATAAATAGACCATAGTAATATTTCATGAATGATTTTATTCTCTATTCGATTATTGGCTCTGTCGTACTGACAGTATTGCTCAACGCCCTGCCCTTATTGTTTCCAAAGGCATCGGATAAACTAAGGCAAAAAATTGAGGAATACAGCCAGCGTAATGCTGAGCAGAAATACGACCCAGATCAGCCCGATGAGAATAAACCGAAGATCAACGTTTTCTTCCCCTGGAAAGCGATGTTGCTAGGCTCTTTGATCTTAACCGTATTGATAAACCTGATCGCCTGGCTGTCCCGCTAAAAGAAGAAATTAACAGGATTCGAAATGAAAAAAATCATCATCGTTCTGATCTCCAGCTTACTCAGCGCCTGTGCCACCATGAGCCCTAAAGAGTGCCAAGGCACTAACTGGCGCGATAAAGGATATAGCGATGCTTTAAAAGGTCGTGGAATATGGCTTACTGGGCATACCAAAGCGTGTGCGAAAGTGGGCGTCGTACCAAATAAGAATGCCTATCTGGCTGGGCATCGTGCCGGCTCCAGAGTATTTTGTACATTTGAAAATGGTGTGAATTTCGGCAGAAGTGGCGACATTCCCAGAGGTGTTTGTACTGCTCCTGAATTACAGCAACCGTTTTATAATGGTTATCGAGTAGGTCGAGATATTTATCTGGAATTAGAAATGTTGAGAGAAAGAATGTTTGATCGCCAGTTGTGGCTGGATAACCACCGACTTCGTCACCATCACCATAGACGTAACAATCACCGTGGTGATCATCGCGGGGAACATAATCACTCTCCGAATAAAACCAGAAGTAATAACACTAAAAACTAGTCGCTATCTCGTCTGTTTATCCGCGGGCATTAATATTGCAACAACGATACCTGCAACCGCACCACTAAAGTGCCCTGCCCAGCTAATGCCTTCCCGAAAACTGGCTAAGCCTAAAATGAGCCCACCATAAAGAAGTAACGTAATTCCTGCAATGATGATGGTCTGCGTGGTTTTCTGGCGAATCGCTGTGGTAATTAAATACGTCCAGTACGCGAACACTAACCCCGAAGCGCCCACCACAATGCTGGAACTTAACAGCCACGTTAATAAACCACTGAGCAATATCATCGCAACGGTTGAGCCAATAAATAAATGTCGTCCAAAACTTCGTAACAGCACACCCAATGCAAACAATGGAAATATATTACTGAATAGATGGCCAAAACCACCGTGTAAAAAAGGAGACAAGGGAATACCAAACAAACCCAGTAATGAACGCGGATGAATACCAAAGCGATTGAAATCGATAGGGATAATAAAATCGATAAGATAAGCGATGATGACTGCGCCTGTGAGCAATGCAGGCTCTGTTATGAACTGTTTTAGTTTATATACCATAACGCCATTATAGGGAAATTCAGAAAAAAGTACCTATAAGTAGGGGGGTGGCTTTATACGAATATCTTACGATATTTGTATAAAAAAACGCCTGCCAAAATATCATCTTGAACTAAGCTTAAAGTTCTAATAATTATCTCTAAGACTGATATGAAAAAAACACGAATCCTGCTTTTTACACTCATTAGTTTTTCTCTTTTAACGAGTAATCTCAGCGCCAAAGAAGCGCGTTACCCGGAATTTGGCAATGGTCGAATTCCTCAGGTATTGGCTAAAGCCAATGAATACATGGTCTCGTCAGCGAACCCTTATGCGACAGAAGCGGGTTTACGTATTCTAGAAAAAGGCGGCAGCGCGATTGATGCAGCTATCACGGTGCAACTGGTGCTGAATCTGGTTGAGCCAGAATCAAGCGGTATCGGTGGTGGTGCATTTTCATTGTATTGGGACAATGAGAATAAAAAACTATCCAGTTATGACGGTCGTGAAAAAGCACCCATGCTAGCCACTGAAAAACTCTTTCAGGAAGATGGCAAAAACATGAATTGGTGGGAAGCACTCGCAGGTGGCAGAGCTGTTGGCGTTCCCGGCGTTGTTGCAATGCTGGAAAAAGTGCATAAGCAACACGGTAAACTTCCGTGGGCTGATTTATTCGAAGATGCGATAAAACTCGCCGAAGACGGTTTCGAGATTTCACCAAAGTTAGGTCAGTCAATTCTGAATAAAACCAATCCAGCACTGGGTCGTTATGAAGAATCATGGCGTTACTTTTTCCCCAATGGCAAACCACTTGCCGCAGGCACTATTAAGAAAAATCCGCAGTTTGCGATGACACTTAGACGCATTGCGTTACTGGGCGCGAAAGGTTTTTACAAAGGACAAATAGCGATGGATATCGTGACTGCTGTAAACGCTGCGGTCGATAACCCGGGATTAATGACGGTTGCCGATATGGCGAACTACGAAGCCGTGGAACGTCCACCTGTGTGTGCTGATTACAAAGAATACAAGGTCTGCGGCATGGGCCCACCAACCTCTGGCGGCATGACGGTTATTCAGATTTTAAAACTACTGGAAGACAAAGATCTCGCGCAATATCAACCATTGTCTGTTGAGTCTGCGCATTTATTCGCACAAGCCGGCAAGCTTGCTTATGCTGACCGTGGCAAGTACATGGCAGATGCTGATTTTGTTAATGTGCCCGTAGAAGGCTTAATCGATGAAGGATATTTAAAAGAGCGCGCTAAACTGATTGGCGAAAAAGACATGGGCAAAGCTGAAGCAGGTGTACCACCGAATGCTGACGCTAACTGGAAACAATCTAAATCACCCGAGCAACCCAGCACTACTCATTTCAGTATTGTCGATAAACTAGGCAATGGCTTTTCGATGACATCGAGTATCGAAATGGCATTTGGTTCTACGGTTATGGTTGATGGATTTCTCCTCAATAACCAGCTCACTGATTTCTCATTCAGCAATGAAAAAGACGGCAATAAGATTGCCAATCGCGTACAACCGGGCAAGCGACCACGCAGTTCCATGTCACCGTTTATGGTGTTCGATAAAGACGACCAGTTAGTAATGTTGATCGGTTCGCCTGGCGGTAGCCGCATCATCAATTATGTCGCTAAAACCATGTTAGGCGTGCTCGAATGGAATATGGATATTCAGCAAGCGATTAGCATGCCTCACTATGTAAACCGCAATGGGACAACCGACTTGGAACAGGACACCGATGCAGCAAGCCTGAAAGAAGGACTTGAAGCGATTGGGCACAAAGTATCGGTACGGGATTTAAATTCTGGCTTACACGGTATCGTGCGAACAGAAACTGGCTTAGAAGGCGGTGCTGATCCGCGTCGTGTGGGTAAAGCGCTGGGTAAATAGTCTCAATATCCACTTAACAAATATGTAAATCATTAATTGTCACCCCCCTACTTATAGCCACATTTTTAAACGTGGCTATAAAAAGTGCCTATAAGTAGGGGGGGTGTCATAACACTCTCTTTAATTCCCCTCTTTTATTCCCGATTCGCATACTCTAGAATCAAATCATTAAATGGATCTGGCAAAAGCCAACTCTACCGCTCAATTAGATAAATTCAGGAATAACATGATCATTACACGACCAGACGATTGGCACCTCCACGTTCGAGAAGGTGCAGCATTAAAAAGCGTTGTTCCTGATACCGCTAAACAATTTAAGCGCGCGATTATCATGCCGAATCTAGCGAATCCAGTCACAACCGTTGCGCACGCCAAAGCATATCGTGAAGAGATTTTAGCCGCGGTGCCTGATTCTGATTTCGAACCATTGATGACTCTGTATTTAACCGATAACACAACAGCCGAAACGATTCGCGAAGCAAAAGAAAGTGGTTTTATACATGCACTGAAACTTTATCCTGCAGGTGCTACTACCAATTCAGACAAAGGCGTTAGCGATCTAAAAAACATATACCCTGCGTTAGAAGCAATGCAGGAAGCCGGAATATTATTACTGGTACACGGTGAAGTGACCGATCCTGCGATTGATATATTCGATCGCGAACAAGTGTTTATTGACAGCATTTTGAAACCGCTAATTGCTAAATTTCCAACGCTTAAAGTGGTGCTGGAACACATCACAACCAGCAACGCAGTGGAGTTTGTGAGTAGTGCCCCAGATAATATCGGTGCAACGATTACGGCTCATCACTTATTAATGAATCGTAATGATATTTTTAAAGGCGGGATTCGTCCTCATCATTATTGCCTACCTATTTTAAAACGCGAAACGCATCGACAAGCCTTGGTAAAAGCGGCCACAAGTGGCAGCCCTAAATTTTTCCTTGGCACAGACAGTGCGCCCCACACACAATCTGCTAAAGAAACGGCTTGTGGTTGTGCGGGAATGTATACCGCATTACACGCGATGGAGTTGTACACAGAAGCGTTTGATAAAGCAGATGCACTGGACAGACTAGAAGCATTTGCGAGTTTTTATGGACCTGATTTTTATGGCTTACCAAGAAATACAGGCACAATAGAGCTGAGCAAAGAAACCTGGGAAGTCCCTGAATCTCTAGCGATGGGAGACGAAAACCTCATACCATTACGTGCTGGTGAACACTGTCACTGGAAGCTTATTTCGTAAAAACCATTACGTAATAACTGCTTGCCCCGTGGTTATACGCCTTTTTTAAAATATAGAGTTGTAAGCGAAAAGTGCGGGGGTGCCACCAGTGTGAATAATCACAATATCATCCCCTTGCTTAAAACGACCTTGTTCAATTAAGCCAAACGCGCAGGCGAAAGCTTTACCGGAATACACGGGATCAGACAATAAACCTTCGTTATGCGCCAACAGTTGAATCGCATGTTTGGTTTGATCTGTAATTTTGCCGTAGCCTCCATCGAGGCAAAAATCCTCAACGAGCACATCGACATCATCGATCAAGGTTTTTAAATCGCCGTTAGTGTCTAACAAATTATTGCAAAGGTATTGCGCGCATTGATGGACTCGGGACTTCTGCTGTACTGCGTCTCGTCTGACGCAGGCGCCAATCACTGGTACTTGGTTATCTACTAATCTCAAACCCGTCAATAAACCTGTATGCGTATACGAACTTCCGGATGCAACAATGATTGCTGCGGGATTTAGCTTCTGCTCTTTAAATTGCTGGTCTAGCTCAAAGGCAGCAGCAACATAACCCAATGCACCTTTAGGTGTTTCTGACAGAGTCAGTGGAATGATATAAGGATTCTTGCCTTGGTTGACTAAAGAATCGGCAATTTCTTTTAGCTGTTTATCTGCGCCCTCTTCGTCTTCACCATCTGGATAATGATGCAGGGTTGCGCCAAACACTTTGTATAAAGTGACATTGCCAGAATTGTGATACTCGGCAGGCTTATCAGGCACTCTATCTTCTAGTTGAAGATGACAATCCATTCCACATTTTCGCGCAAACGCTGCGGCCATGCGCATATAGTTTGATTGTACGGCACCTGTAATTAATATCGTGTCGCAACCTTGGGCCAGCGCTTCACCAAAATAAAATTCTAGCTGACGGGCTTTATTTCCACCCATTCCCAGGCCCGTACAATCATCACGTTTTACGTATAAATTGTAATCTCCAAAGTGTTTACTCAAATTCGGCATGTGCTCCAAGGGAGTCGGTGCATGTACGATTTGTTTACGTGGGAATTTGTCTAATATGTTATTCATGCCTAATGATAGTTTGATTTCTACACATTATCGAAAAAAGTATTGAAAAGTGAGCTTGTGACTTTTGTCACAAGATTTTCTCAATAGTTGTTTTACACTTTACGATCAACACTAACAATCCCCCAATAATTGTTATGCCATAGTTGTTAAAAAATACAGGTCTCAAGACCTAAAGCGAGGAAACATGCCAACGTATAATCCTTCTTTTATTACGCAACAGTATCTACATACTGCCAATTCACCCTTTCTCGACAAAGTTGTATTCACCATCGACCATTTACACGAAGGTGGCCCTGGAATTTACAGCACCTTCGATGTTGTGAAACATTTAGTGAGTAAACAGATACCGGTTACTATTTTTATCCAATGTTCTGACCCGCTCAATTTTTGTCCTGCTGAAAAAAGAATTGCGCAAAGTATTTACGACCTTGATCATAATCTTGTGTCACTTGGCGCGCATGCGCTTACTCGGGGCAATAGTCAGGCGAATCAAAGTAATAATCTGGATAAGATTAAAGATGTCATCGCGGATATCACCGGAGCTGAGCCCAGAATAATGTCTTATCATGGCAGTAATGCGGGTCCTGAAAATGGCATTAGTTATGCGGACATAACCTATGCAAGAGGTATTACAAGCGTTTGGTCTGATGCGTCAGCAGATAATCCGCTAAATACACCGGTAATGAATATCAATTCGGTGAATGCGGCGTATGATTTTATCCAGCAACGCAATGCTGCTAATTTATCTGCGACTTTATTTGTACATTCTGTGGAATTAACCAGTGGCTCCGTCAAAAAATTAACGTTTGATACGATTGTGGCAGACGTAATTGGCCGAAGACTTCAAGCGCTCCCTTATCTATCCGCAATGCAAAGTGATTATACAGGAACGCCCCCTACTCCCGGTCCTACGCAACCGATTGATCCTCCTCCAGGTGCACCGTGCCCATTAAGGCATTTTACCAATACTAAGATTACTCAATATTTACGAGTCAATAAGCGTGATGGTGTAAACGGTGTTTTTCAGGTTGCAGAACTACAACGTTTTCTTAATGAATTAGGCTTGGGCGCTGGAACCGCAGACGGTATTTTTGGATCAAATACCAAGCTTGCAGTGATAAGTTATCAGATTATAAAGGGACTAGGCCCTGATGGGATCGTTGGTGCAAATACTAGAGCATCGATTAATGCCTACTGCGATTAGACTGCCGCGAGTCTATTATGATGAACTACTTTGATGGTTAAGAAAAGAGCCCTACTTCAGGTTTCACTTTTTTCAGGCAAAAAAAAACCGCGAAGCAACACAATGCCCCGCGGTCCAAGGAGGAGTCGGTATTTAATTATGCAGCTTTAGATGGGCTCGGCATAATTGGTGTTTGGTCTGCAGCTGTTTCTGTATCATTCGTTGCTGCTTTGAAGTGTGAAACATTGTCAGGAATAATGTGTGACTGTGCTTCTTCACGCCATGGGTATCCGCTTGCACCTAGCTTTAAAAGCTCTCTTGAAACACCTAGATCTGCTAGTTGTCTGTCAGATAGCAATGATAATTCTTGTGCTGTGCGAGCATATCCAGATAACAGGAATGCTTCGTTTATATTTTTTAATACATTCTTGATATTCATTTGTTATACCTCTTGGAGTATATTGCGTTTTTTAATAAGAAAGGCTTTTTGCCCTTCGACAATTGAATATTAGAGTTTTACCATACTCTTCACAAGAGACTTAAAATCAACTCAATGGTTAGTTTTTCTAACCAAAAACGTCATTTACATAAATTTTAGGCAAAAAAAACCGCGAAACAACACAATGTTTCACGGTCCAAGGAGGAGATGGTAATAATCACGCAGTTTTAATAATTACTGCATAATTGAAATTTGTTTACTGAATTTATGTTAATCTTCGAAAACTTGTTTTAGTCCTCATTAACACTTATCAGTGTAATCTTCCGAACAAGCTGTCTTGTCGTCCGATGAGTGAATATTAGAGTTCTCTGAGTTTGTTCACAAGCGACTAAAAATCAACCTACTGGTTAGTTTTGATAACCAATGATGATTTATGGTGATGAGGGATATGTCTGTAGCCGCCGTTGTAGCGGTCTTTTCTTCTGGTGGTTATTATTTTTATCGTTTGTTTATTGCGTTGATATTAAGCACTATTGGGAGGAGATTTATACTGATTTACCCAGATTTAGGTTTGTTTAGGTTTCTTCAGCTTAGTTATCTTGGTCCAGCTTTGCTTCTTCAAGTATCCATTCGATAAAAGCATCAACCGCATGACGGTTAGAATCCATCGATTCTGGTCGAATGACATAATACGAACGTTCTAACGGGAGACTTAAATCAAAAGGCTGACACAGTCTGCCTGCTTCGATATCGCTTCTAGCCAGCATCTCAATGCCCATTAACACACCTTGTCCATCAATGGCGGCATCCATCGCTAGCGATA
Source organism: Cocleimonas sp. KMM 6892 (assembly GCF_035798195.1). Classification (NCBI taxonomy): domain Bacteria; kingdom Pseudomonadati; phylum Pseudomonadota; class Gammaproteobacteria; order Thiotrichales; family Thiotrichaceae; genus Cocleimonas; species Cocleimonas sp. KMM 6892. Next base: position 519,662 of record NZ_JAPFBV010000003.1, read on the forward strand.
CATGATTAAAACGTAAGCCACGATCCACCTTAACTCCTGTGACACCGGCATGTTTTAACCAGGGTTTCCATTCTGGTCGACCTTTATAGTCAGTATTATCGTGAAGCAAGGTATGAAACTTAAGATCTTCTGGTGTTTTCAGTGGCTTATCAGGATTATTGAGTAAATCTGGGCTACACATGGGTATGGCTTTCACCGAGAATAACTTATCAACGGCACAACCGGGATAATTTCCAGAACCAAAGCGTATCGCCACATCAACATTATTCGCGCGAAAGATCTCTTCCATGGAGACATTGCCATCTTCGGCGTCAACCAATCCGGTTGTGCCACTGATTTGCATATCGATCTCTGGATATTTTAACGAGAAGCTGTGCAAGCGCGGCACTAACCACTTTGATGCAAATGAGGGTGCCATCCAGACAGTAAGATTTTCATTAGTCTGGTGAGAGCTCATCAAATGCACTGCATCCGATAGATTATTAAAACCTTCCCGTAGCTTTGGCAAAGCTGCTTCAGCCGCTGGGGTCAAAGCGATAGAACGCGTTTGACGATGAATTAACTGGAACCCCAGATAATCTTCAAGGTTTTTTATTTGATGACTTACTGCAGCTCTGGTGACGTATAACTCGTTGGCTGCCTTAGTGAAACTCTTAAGTCGTGCGACTGCTTCAAAAGTTCTTAAAGCAGTTAAAGGTGGGAGGTGCGATGTCGGCATGAATTGCTAATAATGAATTAATTCAATGAAGTATAGGACACCCCCCCACTTTCAACCACTTTTTATACAATTAAACTTCATCTAACGCTATGATTTGCGTTTCCTGTTTGCCAGCTGCGACCCATTCCTGCATAAATTTGTTGCTTGATACATGCTCTGCGTACTCTGCGGCAAAGCCCGATAGCTTCACATCATAACCCTGCAAGCGCATAACAACCGGCGCATACATGGCGTCGACGCCGCTAAATTCCCCCATTAACCATGGGCCTTTTACCGTCGCATTTTGCCTACAATAATCCCACAACGCATAAATACGCTGAATATCGGCTTTAACATCATCGTTGATTGGGTAATCGGGAAAGTGTTTTCTCAGATTCATTGGCAATGCATTTCTTAACGCAAAGAAACTCGAGTGCATTTCTGCGGCGGTTGATCTGGCGATTGCTCTGGCTTTCGCATCTGTTGGCCAACCGTGCTTTTCCGGGAATTTATCTGCGACATACTCAATAATCGCCAAGGTATCCCAGATTTGTAAATCCTCATCAAGCAACACCGGCACTTTGTCATTGGAAAAATAGGGACTTAAAATATCGTTGGTATCGTCTTCAAACAGGAATACTAATTTTTCCTTAAACTCCACATCAAGGTTCTTTAGAAAAAACCATGGGCGCAACGACCACGTGGAATAGTTTTTATTACCGATAATTAGTTCTAGATTACTCATGTGCATTTCCTTTGGTGACTGTACTAATGTTATTTAAATAGTTTTTTAAATAGTTATGTAATTAGTTGCTTGAAACATTGAAAGCCACTTTATCAATAACAGGTGCTATTGGATATTCACTCTTTCTGATCGCAGTATTCGCAATAGGTGATTGCATCTTTAATTCCTTAATTCCAAACGTCATTCCTCTCATCACAAAAAAAGCCCTGTAAGTAGGGGGGTGGCTTTTGATGTTTATAAGCTCAACACCATCTAAAACTAAATATAGAGAACGCTACAGAACCTTACGATATGCATCAACTAATGACTCATGCATTTCCCAGTCACTTTCTAAGGGAAAGATATCTTCACCATCAATCAATGCCAATGCATCATTTAATACGCTTTTGCTGTAAAGCTTAGCCAATGAATTTGAATAATTAACCATGCCATCTAGTTGCAATAAAGTGTCGATACACTGGTAGACCTTTAAGCGCGCGGGGTTAATCTGTTTGTAATGCAACAGCCATTCACAGCCTTCTTGAATGCGTTCGTTGTCCTGACATTTAAGTGCCAGCAAGGTGATTAATTCGGTTACGCACAAATCTGCGAAAATACTATCAGCATCTGCAGGGTAGCCAATGAGAGTGGCTACGAGGTATTGGTCTTCCAGATTTAAATCTTCAATCGCTTCAATCAATGCTTCGCATTCTGCCACTGTTTTGTGCTTTTTCAGGATGGCTTTTCGAATATCAATTCCTGCATTATTATTTTCCCAAACCAGGTTTTCTCTGGGGTAAACCTCTGACATACCGGGCACCAGAATTCGACAGCAAGGCACTCCCAGCTCTTGATAATCTGCGACATAGATATCGTTACCTTGCTGATGAATCAAGTCACAAAGGTCTTCGAATGTTTTGTCAGTGTTTTGATTATTATCCCAATCCACAAATTCATAATCTGCTTTATTCTGCAAAAACTGCCAACTCATCATGCCACTCGCGTCGATAAAGTGCGCTTCAAGGTTTTGGGGGCTTGCGACTTCATCCAGATCGAAACCGGCTTCGGTAAAGTTTTTTAATTTATCCAGTTCCCGATTTTTCAGTAATTGCAATATTGCCTGCTCTAGCGCACGCCCAAACTGTGTTTGCGCGCCAAAACTTGCGCAAACACCCTGATTTTCAGGTTTTAGCAAAGTGACGGCGACAACGGGATATTTTCCACCTAACGATGCATCTTGAATCAAAAGAGAAAAACCTGCGTGTTCTATCTCTTTGATATTTTTTTGGATATTCGGGTATCTGTCGAGCACACTATCAGGAATATCGGGCAGTGAGACTCCTTCGGCGACAACCTTAAATTTCACAAAATTTTCGAAGATTTTAGTTAACGCTTGAATTCTCGCTTCAACAAGCGAATCCCCTACTGATATGCCATTGCTGGCATAGAGATTGTCGATAATATTAATCGGAAAGTAGATCGACTCTTGCGTTTTCTCACACACAAAAGGCAGGCAACAGATTCCTCTATTGCGATTAGCTGAATTAGCATCAATCAGTTTATTCGCATCTAACTCACCATTAGAATTGTAAAAGTCTTGCAGTTCTTCATTCAAAACGCCCTCTGGCCACGATCCACTAGTGTTCGTTTCGAACCAGCGTTCATTTTTATAATGTACGTGTTTGCTATTAGAGATTTCATCCCCAAGATAGTAATCTGCCCAAAAGTAATGTGTAGAAAGGCGTTCGAAGAATTCCTTCAAGGCACTGGCTAAAGCCGCTTGTTTTGATGCGCCCTTTCCATTGCTAACCAACAACGGACAGTCTTGGTCTTTAATATTTACTGACCAAACATTAGTAATAGGATTTGACCAGGATTGCTGCTGGATATGAAAATCCATTGCTGCCAATTTTTTTTGCATAAAGACAATAGAATCTTCTAGTCCGGCGTCTTTATTTAAAACATGAGTTTGGGAAGGCATAATTTTTTTAGTCTACTTTTGGTCTATTATTAATTATCACGTCGATAAATGAATCTATTACAGGAAAATATCAGTATTAATACAGGACAGGGATGCATCACAAATAATCCCACCATGCATTTTACAAGATAGACATCAGGAATTAGCAGGAAATTTAGTTGAACACCCAAATTAAAACCTCAAACAGAACCAGTCTGCCCTTATGGTTCCTAGTATTGCTTACTGCAGCGCTGATCTTTGCGATTAGCCAGATAGGTGTTAGTGCCTATAAAAAAATGCAGATTAAAGACCCAGAGGTTAAAGCTGAGATATCCCAGATTCAATCCAGAAAAGAATTACTGCTGTTGCAGCCTAATGTCGTGAATACCAACTGGTTAAGAACACTCAACCCTTTGATGAAAAATGTCGAGGGAAGTATTGTGTGGAGTGGCGCGTTACAACAAGGTGTTGTTGAATTTATCAATTTACCAAAAATTAAAGACAACCAATATTATCAGTTATGGGTTCATGACTTGGCAGAGGCGAGCAATCAGGCAAGTTTGGTCTCGGTATTTAAAAGCCCAAAAGACAAAGAACTGTTGATGTCATTTGACACCATTAAGATTAAATCTCCCTATAAATTTGAATTGGTGTTACACACGGAAGGGGAAACGACCAACCAACCCTTGCTACTAGCCCAGCCTTAATTCTTACTTAAGTTCTTTCTCCATACGTTCTCCATTCTTTCTCTTTTAAACACTTTCCTGTAAACGCTATATTTCCTTGTATATATTCCTTTGGGCGAAACAAGCTTTATAATTGATTGCGAATATTCTCTGAAGTCGACGACTAAACACAATCATGACTGATAACACCGAACCTAAAACCTCTGGCCTGGAATTTACGGAAGCTTCTGAATCCCGCGATTTTCTTAAGCAACAGCTGGATCAGAAACAAGCGCAACTGCTTCAATTAAAACCTGATTGTGATCCATTGGAACGCGCACACTTACAACATGAAATAGCAGAAATCATGCTAGATTCTGGTGGTAACGGAATGCCTGAAGCAGCATGGGGCCTGGCAAAAGAATCTTTTTTGATCTACATGAAACACGATCAATTTGAAGACGCAGTCCATGCTCTCGATGCGCTTTATCGTACCGATTTACCTGGCTCTGTTATCGCCTTAGGACATGCAATGTGGCTATCTGTAACCTACCCCATTGATCCTGAATTAAGTATTGTGATGATGAAAAATCTGGTCGATGATACGCCTGATAAGTCTGATGGCGCGGCAGTTGCAGCAGCAACAGCGCATTATATTGCTGACCTTCGACTAGAGGGAGAAAAGCGCGATAGTGTAATGTTTTTAACCACCAATATGATTGCCAAGGTTGCTGAAAGACACAGCAATGTCACGGATCAAGGTCAGTTAAACTTCTGGATGGACAAGCTTGAATTGAATGATCCTAATCTGTTTTTGCCAAAGCTAGCTCAAGTGATTGATGCAATTGTTGCTGGAGATTGGTGGTTTGATAAAGACGAGCTTCGTGCAAAACTTCCGGTTAATTAATCTATCACGCTAAGATCTAGAATCGCCTTGCAAGCGAACTAGTCCTAAACTCATGGTAAGTAGGGGGCTGGCTTTCAATTTTTATAAACCGTTGAAACTTATAGATAGTTATTTGTTGGCCAAGCAATAAGAATCACTAATCTGCCATATATTACCGTTAGTTATCAGCATCTAAGCCACTATCTGATGATATATACCTCAAATCTGCTTTCTCTATGAATAGCTTATGTGCAAGATTATATTTAATCAAAAATTACTTTGGTTAAATTTATGTTTAAAAAATATGCGCTTATATTATCTGTTTTGACCCTTTTCATCGCTTCTTTTAATGCCTCAGCTTGTGACGACAAAGCCTGTGAGAGCGCTTATTTAGCTGAAACCAAGCGCTATGTTGAAAATCAAATTCGCAGAGCTGAAGCCACTAAAGCGGAGCGACATGCTTATTCCAAGAATAGACAACGTCGTGCTTACGCATTATATGTACACATTCACTTTATGCTATTTGGCAGTGATCTGGATGAGAAACCAAACCGAATCTAGTTGAGCGCCTGCATGTTACTCTCTTCGTCATTCACTATTCGCCAGATGGTTCCTGGTACTTCAGCAAACGTTGTTTGAAAACGAGTTTCATCCAAGTCTGAGCCAGGTACGGCTCTAATCATAATCCGCTTTATATTGCCCTCAAACTCATTATAGATTTCAGCATATATTTCAGGATCATGCTCACCACTATCCCCAATCAAAATAAATTGATGTGCTGGGTACTTTTGTAGAATAGTGCGAATCTTTTCAAGTTTGTATTCTTTGGAAGACTGCAAAAATTTTATAATGCTTGAATCTTTTAATCGAAAGTCTCTCAGCGAAAAACTTCCGGAAGGATAATGCTGTTCCATAAAAGGTTTCAAACTGGGATATATTTGCCAGGGAGACGCTGAAACATAATGGAAGTACGCACCCTGATTTGCCAAGTCTTGATAGAATTCAGGCATATTGGGCGTGGTTTGATATTCTTCTAAAAACGTATTGCGTATCAACGCCCTCTTATCCAGAACCTCACTGATTTTAATAGTATCGTCGATATCAGAAATAACACTTAAGCCAGTTTCTGGTATTAACTGAGTTGCCCCCATAAACTCCTGAGTCGATTCATGCTCAGACAAGGCTTTATACTTGAGCCACTTTTTCTGAGTAGAGGATTTGGGGATATATATCGTGGTTTTCCCATGCCCATTAGCAGCACTTGTGTTTAAAGTATGAATGTTGTCTTGTGGTGAAGCAGTATCGGACAAGCCTTCAACAACAATATCGAGTTTCTTATTTCTTTCGTTATCAACAATAAACCACATGACTCTTTTCTTAAAAATCTCTGAATTAGCCTGCTCTTCAGAAATATCTAAGGATTCTGCAAATTCAGTCAATAGTTTATGAGTGAGTTTACGAAGAATCGATTTTTCTTCTTTTTCAAAGACCCATTGATGTATCGGCACTTCCCACTGCAGATCACTATTAAGGTGCGCAGCCGTTGGAAAGAAAATGACGGTTTCATCTGACTTTAAAGGGCTACCGTTAGCAACCGCCGAGCCCAGAATAAAAAGGCCAGAAATAGCCTTTTTAATAACTGCACTTATCATAAAGAGAAGACAGTTTTACCTTTAACAAAAGTCTGTGTGGTTTTTCCATTAAAACCCCAGCCAGTAAAGGGTGAATTCTTACCTTCACTTATCATATCCGTAGGATCCAATTGCCAGAAATATTCTGGATCGAATATGCTGAGGTCAGCAGGTTGGCCCGCCGACAATGTTCCTGCCTTAATACCTGCAAGCTCTGCTGGATTATGCGTTATATAAGAGATCGCCTGAGAAAGGGTTAACACTTTTTCTTCTACGAGACGCATCACTAGTGGTAACAATGTTTCGAAAGCTGAAATCCCTGGATCGGTTTCTTCAAAAGGAGCTAATTTAGCATCAATTTCATGCGGCTGATGGTCTGAACAAATTGCATCAATCACGCCTGCTGAAATCGCACCACGCAAGGCATCACGATCTCTTTCAGATCTTAAAGGCGGTATCGTATGACACAGTGGGTTGTAGTCTGCCACATCCATTTCAGTCAAAAATAACTGGTGAGCTGCAACATCGGCTGTTACAGGCAAACCATCCTGTTTGGCCTTGGTAAGCATTTCAATACTATCTGCACTTGAAAGTCTGCAAAAATGTACGGGGCAATTCGTCTGTTTAATTAAAATCAGAATCTGTGCCATTCCAACCGTTTCGGTGGCGACAGGAATTGGATGAATGCCCAATCGTGTAGAAAGCGCACCTTCATGCATACCTCCATTCATCATTAATGAATGTTCAATGGGGTGTAAGAATAAAGGTAACTCGTAGGTAGCCGCATATTCCATCGCTTTTCGCAGTGTTGCCAGGTTTTGAATAGGCTGGTGACCCTGACTCAAACCGACACAGCCAACATATTTTAGGCTTCCCATGTGGCTAAGCTGTTCCCCTTTTAAGCCTTGAGTTAAAGAACCGATAACACTGACACGAGCAAAACCCGCTTGCTTCGCCTTACTTTTAATTAATTTTACGGTAGCGCCACTATCAATCGGTGAATTGGTTTCTGGCATACAACAGATGCGAGTAATCCCGGCACTGACCGCGCTATAAGTCTCAAAGGCAATACGCGTTTTATTCTCTTGACCGGGCTCACGTAAATAAGCACTTAGATCAACAATTCCTGGCAATATCCACTGGCCTTCTGCATCAATCACATGATCAGCATCGAAATCTGGATCAATATCTGTACCGATGCCACTAATTTTTCCTCTGGAAATTGCTATATCTGCGATCTCATCGATATCGTTTGCAGGGTCTATAATTCTGCCGTTTTTAATAAGTGTGAATTTACTCATTTTTACACCCCCCCACTTTCAGCGCGTGAGCCGAGCACCATCGACATAACTGCCATTCGAACAGCAACCCCATTTGTGACTTGCTGGAGTATCACCGATTGAGGTCCATCGGCAACGCGAGAATCGATTTCGACGCCACGATTAACAGGTCCGGGATGCATCACAATCGCATCTGGCTTGGCCAGATTTAAGCGCTCTTCAGTCAAGCCATAACGAGCATAAAATTCTCTGACCGATGGGAGTAGCGCGGTATTCATTCGTTCATGCTGAAGGCGTAACATGATAACTACATCAACACCTTTAATGCCTTTTTCGATATTGGTGTAGGTGCTTACACCCATTTCTTCTATCCTATCTGGCATCAAGGTTTTAGGAGCGATTAGCCTGATTTCACCCGCACATAAAGTAGTAAGAGCATGTATTTGTGAACGAGCGACTCTGGAATGTTTTATGTCTCCGACAATAGCGACTTTTAGCGGAGTAAAATCACCTTTATGCTGCCTGATGGTCAACATATCGAGCATCGCTTGAGTCGGATGAGCATGTCTGCCGTCACCGGCATTTATCACCCCGATATGCGGCGCACAGTATTTGGCTATAAAATGAGGTGCACTACTACTTTGATGTCTGACTACAAACATATCGCAGTTCATTGCTTCTAGATTTCTTATGGTATCCAGTAAGCTTTCACCTTTCGCGGTAGCTGAGTTTCTTATATCCAAATTGATCAGATCTGCAGATAGCCTTTTTGCGGCGAGCTCAAAAGTTGTTCTGGTACGCGTGGAATTTTCAAAGAAAAGATTCATTACCGTTTTGCCCCTTAACAAGGGTGCCTGGACTTGTTTTTTTCCGGGTAGTGAAACGAATTGCTCTGCACGATCTAGAATTTCTTCGAGTAATAAAGGAGGGAGCCCTTCTACAGTTAGAAAGTGTTTAAGTTTGCCATCTGCAGTGAGTTGCATTGATGATGGTAATGGACCGGGGGTAATGATATCTCTATTCTCTTATGTTAGTTAGAGGAACTATCAAAACATTTGCTAGCTCCAAACAATGTTAACTAAAAGCGAACTAGCTAATGTCTCGATTTATAACGCTAAGCTCTAATTTATCATCAGCTTTACTTAGCTTAAAATAACTTTCTGGCGTCATTTCCTGTTTAAAACCGACAACTTGAGCTTCAATAGGTAATTCTCGATGTCCTCTATCAATCAGTACGGCTAAAGTAATGCTAGCGGGTCGACCAAAATCGAAGAGTTCATTCATTGCAGCTCGTATTGTTCGACCTGTATATAGTACATCATCCACTAGAATGATATGTTTATTTTCCAAACTGAAGGGTAATTTTGAAGGCTTGATTTGAGGGTGCAAACCAATTCTACTGAAGTCATCACGATAAAAGCTGATATTTAATTTTCCCAGTGGTTCTTCAATCTCTAGTAACTCATGAAGTTTTTCTGCAACCCAAACACCCGCAGAATGAATGCCTACCATTACAGGAGCCTCTGGGCTATTTTTTAACGCAGTTTCACGCAATTCCTGTGACATCTTTGTTAACAATTCATCAACGTTATAGTTCTTCTGATCTTTATCTATCATCGTGTTTTATTATCTACAATAGTGGTTTTATTGGCTTACCTGTAAGCATTTTTCTGCATCCAGTTTTCTAAAATTATTGCCGCTGCAATTTTATCAACTTCATCTTTAGTGACCTTCTTCTTTCTGCCACTTTGTCTAAGTTGTTTTAATCTCGCTGCTGCTTCAATTGAAGTGAATTGTTCATTTTCCTGATCTACTTTGAGATTATAACGTCCTTGAAGTTGATTACAAAAACGCTCAATTCGCTTTTTTATAGGATTTTCAGTTTCATCTAACGTCATTGGAAGTCCAACGACTAACTGTTCTGGTTTCCATTCTTGGATTAAATGAGTAATGCCTTCCCAATCGGGGCGCTCATCTTTGCTGATTAGCGTACATTCTGGCGTAGCTGAGCCGGTGAGTGTATTGCCTACCGCAACACCAGTTCTTTTCAAACCAAAATCAAATGCAAGTATTACAGACAATAGAAATAGTCCTTAATCATGTCCTGCGGCATCGCTAATGAGATTTACATCAAAGCCGAGTGTATCCGCAGCACCTTGCCAACGGTCTGCATAAGGCATATCGAAGATGATTTTTTTATCGGCGGGGCAATTTAGCCAGGAGTTTTCTTTGATTTCAGTTTCTACTTGCCCGGGAGCCCAGCTTGCGCAGCCCAGTGCTAACAGGTAGTTTTCAGGGCCATCACCTTTTGCGATATCTTCAAGTATATCTCTGGAAGCGGTCACCGCTAAATCGTTACAGATTTCCAGGGTGTTTTCCCACTTACGCTGAGTATCGTGAATGACGAAACCTTGCTCGACTTGTACAGGACCACCACGAAGTGCCAGCATGTTTTTATCAGGAAAGTTTTCAGTAGAGATATCAAGTTGACCGAAAAGCTCATCAACGGTTATTTCAATGGGCCGATTAATAGTTAGCCCAAGACAGCCTTCATCGTTGTGCTGGCATATCAGCGTGACTGAATGCTCAAAGTAAGGGTCAGCCAATGCAGGCATGGCAATAAGTAACTGGCTTTGAAGAAAGCTATCACTTTGATTGCTGCTAGTGTCTTTTGTAGCGACTGTATCCTTGGTCTCGTTATCATCCATCAATTAATCATACCTGATTTAATTAGATGAGAATACGCCTTTACTGCCGCCTTTTTTATGAAAAACGATAGTTCTAGTTATATTCAATCGATCATACTTTTTGCGAATTTCTTTCGGCAACGGTTCATAAGGAGCAGCTAGTTTCACAATCTTCAAAGCTGCATCGTCAAGGACTTTTGAGCCAGAAGAAACGGATATCTGAATTTCTACCACTCTGCCAGCACGATCAAGTGTGGTATTTAAAATCAAGGTACCACTCAGACTTAGATCCAGTGCTTTTTGTGGGAAGTTGATATTACCTATACGTTCCAGCTTTTTAGACCAGGTATAAATATATTCTGCTTCAACCGTTCCTTTGGCACTTAATGAATCGATAAAGTGGATTCTTGGACGCTTCGCAAAACGTTCTTCCTGTTGACTCATTTCAGCCATCAATTTAGCAATGGCTAGTGTTTGCTCCGAATTATCAACAATGGTCTTAACGGGTTCTTCTTGTGGTTGCTCTTCTGGAAGCTTTTGAATAAATTTATTCGTCTGACCCTTGGTCGTTAGGATTTGCGGCTCAGGCTTGGGTGTAACTTCGGCGATATTTTTTTCTGAAGTGACAATCTCATCCCCATTTTCAAGGTTTTCCTCTTGTGCAGCCAGCGGACTTTTCAATCGACTCTTTTCGTCCTCACTACCGCTACCTTGTTGATTGCTGTTCGCCATGAAGTCAACTTTATCAGGTGCTTTCACATCCTGCGGCATAACCATGGTTACATCAAATGTAGGCGAAGGTGGAGACTCTGGAAACTGCGGAGGTTTGAAACCCATAGCGTATAATCCGGCATGTAATAACAAGGAAACCGGTATTGTAAAAAGCAGAGGATCTTTACCAAAAATTTTTATAGAAGACATAAGTATTAGTAATTATTATTGTATTTATTTTAAACAACTTGCCCCACGGTATGAAACCGAATGTTAACTATAACATAAAAAAAATTTAATTGCGATGACAACTAACCGTCAACCATACAACGACTAATGAGCATTTCTGTGTATGACTCATACTTTACTGCATTACTCTTCTGGCTTTGTTTCCACAATACTGGCTTCCACGGTCTTAGTTTCCTCAGTCTGTACTTCTGCGCTATCGGCTGAATCATCGTCAGTAGCGACTATCACAATTTTATTCGGGTTTAATGCGGTAATCTCTTTTGCTATTTCAATAGGAATTAAACTGCGTTTACCACCTAGAAAAGTAATAGCCAAGCTACCATCAGCGAGTTCTTGCTGCTGCTCTTCTGTGACAAACAAATATTTTATTGTGGTTCCTACGACAAAATTGTAACGAATATCTGCTGCTTCATCGTTTTTAAGGTTCTCAGTAATCAGCTTATTGATTTTGCCGTTTGTTTCTTTTTTGATTCTCTCTGCTTCTTGCTTCTTTTTTAGCGCAGCTTGTTTTTCATTTCTTTCAAGCGCTGAACGCTCTTTATAAAACTGTTCTAAATCAGACACTTCTCTCTTCTGCTTTTGTGATGATGCAGACTTTCTATTTGAAACAGGCTTCTGTTTCGCCTTAGGATTATTCCTATTTCCAGTAAATTTCTTTTTTGGTTTTGGCTTTTCTGCTGCCTTCTTTACTTGATCTTCAGTAACAAGGCCGGCCTTCAATAATTGGTCGCTAAGTGAACTCATAATCTATCTTTAGGTTTTTATATTATTGAGAATCATAATATAGGTTCTATTTAATTCCTATACTGTTTGTCAAACTCTCTGTGGCCGTTATAATGCGCCGTAATTTAAATCGCGATACGGAATACCTCTATGAACATTGATAATATTGAAATAGGCAGTAACTACCCTGAAGAAGTTAATGTAATTATTGAAATACCTGCAGAATCTTCACCTGTAAAATACGAAATTGAAAAGGATAGTGGCGCACTATTTGTTGACCGTTTCATGCAGGCACCTATTTTTTACCCTGCCAATTACGGATTTATTCCGCATACATTAGCTGAAGATGGCGATGCTATGGATGTACTTGTTGTGACACCTACTCCATTAATTCACAACTGTGTTATCGCTGCACGTCCTGTTGGAATTCTTGAAATGACTGACGAAGCGGGTAAAGACTCTAAAGTTCTTGCCGTACCTGCTAGAGGCTTGCACTCTGCATCAGATCATTTACAAAGCTACACAGACCTACCACCATTATTACTAGAGCAAATCGAGCATTTCTTTGAGTACTACAAAGTTATGGATAAAGACAAGTGGGTTAAGCTTGATGGTTGGAATGATGCAGATGCAGCTAAACAAGCAATCCTGGACAGCATTAAAATGTTCAACGACGATAAAGGTTAACAAAGGTTAATTACAATACTTGGCTTTTTTGTATAAAATACCAACACGCGGGTATAAATACACTAAAAAGCATGCGTAGCAATTATGCTCGGTGAATCATCTATGTGATTCACCGTTTGCTATTGGGTTTTGATTTTCATAAGTTCTGCTTCAATTAACGCTTTGATAATGAAAAAAACTCATATAAGCCGGGGGGTGTGATTAGATCACACCAAAATAGATAAAAGCAGCTCTGCTGTCGGGTTCAAAGAGTATTAATGGAAAAGCGTGTAACAGTCAAAAGTGAACGTGAAGAGTATCGCCTCTTTCGCTCACGCGCTATTGTAGCGGCAGCTTTAGTCTTTATTGGGCTTAGCTTAGTCTTCATTAGACTGATCTTCCTGCAAGTAAATAGTTACGAACACTACACAATTCTCTCTAAAGAAAATTACCAAAAACGCATACCCACCCCCCCAGTTAGAGGCCTTATTTACGACCGAAACGGCGTATTACTTGCCGATAATCACATTGAATATGTCCTTGAAGCGGCAGAAGATGACGTAAAGGACATGGACAGGAAGCTGAAACGCCTGATGCAGTTGCTTCCAATCACTCCGCAAGAAATAAAAAAATTCAAACAAAAGTTGCGTGTTAACTCTCGCTTTCAACCCGTTGTGTTACGCAAAAACTTAACAGAAAAAGAAACCGCTATATTCTCTGCGAATAGATTTCGCTTTCAGGGTTTTAATGTCAGCGTTCGTATGAGACGCAATTACCCGCTTGGCTCAACAGCAGGTCACTTGATTGGCTATGTCGGTCGCATCGATAAAAAAGACCTAGAAAAATTAGACAAGAAAAATTACAAAGGCACGACGCATATTGGCAAGCTCGGCATTGAAAAACAATACGAAGATCGATTGCACGGCAAGGCTGGATACGAATTAACAGAAGTCGATGCGCACGGAAAACCTCAGCTCAAACTAGATGAGAAAGCCCCGATCACGGGTGAAGATTTGTTTCTTAGTATCGACCTTGAGCTGCAATTAAAAGCTGAAGAATTATTAGCTGAGCACAATGGTGCTGCTGTCGCGATCGACCCAAGAAATGGCGAAATATTGGCGATGGCAAGTATGCCAGCATTCGATCCCAACCTATTCGTGAATGGGATAAGCTATGCTAACTATAATGCCTTAAGAGACGATATTGATCGTCCGCTATACAATCGAGCACTACAAGGCTCCTACCCTCCTGGTTCGACCATCAAGCCTATGGCAGGTTTAGTCGGACTAAGTGCAGGCGTAGTTACACCTACCAGCTCGGTTTACGGCAGAGGCTTCTATCAAATCCCAGGCAATAAACACAGGTTCAGGTGTTGGAAAAAAGCAGGACACGGCAACATCAGCCTGAATCGCGCTATTTATCAATCCTGTGATGTTTACTTCTACGATCTTGCATTCCGAATGGGCATTAAACGTTATTCTGATGCAATGAAGCGCTTTGGCTTCGGCAGTCGATTAGGAATCGATCTACCTCATGAAGGTACTGGCATCATGCCTTCTGCTGAGTGGAAGAGAAAACGCTACGACAAATTTTGGTACCCGGGAGATACGGTTAACACGGGTATTGGCCAAGGGTATTTTACGGCAACACCTTTACAATTAGCATTTGCGACAGCCACCATGGCAACGCACGGCCGTAAGTTCAAACCTCATGTTTTAAGAGCAACGCGCGTATCAAGAAATCTTCCACCTAAAATTGTCACCCCTGAAAAACTACCTTCAGTAGGCGTAACAAAACTTCGTTACTGGGATGATGTCATACGAGGCATGGTAAATGTAGTGCACGGAGAGCATGGCACCGCGAGAAGATCAGGCGCGGGTGCGAAGTACCGATTTGCAGGTAAAACAGGTACAGCACAAGTCTTTGGCATTGCTCAAAACAAAGAATATGACGCGGCAAAACTCAAGAAAAAACTGCATGACCATGCTTTATTTGTAGCATTTGCACCGGTCAATAACCCTCGCATTGCATTAGCCGTTATTGCAGAAAATGCAGGTGGCGGTAGTAAGGTAGCAGCCCCCATTGCCAGACAACTGTTAGACACTTATTTACTAACACCACAACAAAAAGAAGAAATAAGTGAACAAAACAAACCAAAAGAGTCTGATGAATCACCATCATTGATGAATATAAACAAATTGAAAAAGAAAAAAGAGCTGGAAAGAAAACTTAAACGGGAAATTCAAATCAATAGCCCGCTAACTACAGCACCGAGAACATAATATGAACACAAAAAGCGGTTCAGGTTTTGGCGCATACGTACTGCGTTGGCTTAGCTCTCTAGACTTGGTCATGCTTGTTTCATTAGCGCTGCTGATTGCGCTAGGAAGCATTATTTTATTTAGTGCCTCTGGCGAAAATGCGCGGATGATGAATAATCATACGATTCATTTGATTCTAGCAACCATCGTGATGCTAGTTGCCACACAGCTATCCAGCGACCTGCTCAAGCGTTGGTCCTTCTGGATTTATATTTTTGGAATCATAGTACTGATACTGGTACTCATCCAGGGCTCGATGGGTAAAGGGGCTCAAAGATGGTTAGAAATCGGTGCTTTACGTTTCCAGCCTTCCGAAATCATGAAACTGGCTGTGCCAATGATGGTAGCGAGTTACCTGTCTAAAAAAAGTCTCCCACCCAGATTTAAAGAGATTTTTATAGCAACGTTATTAGTAGCAATTCCCATGCTACTAATTATTAAACAGCCTGATTTAGGAACTGCGTTACTGGTTGGTAGCGCCGGATTCTTCGTTATCTACTTTGCAGGACTCCCCTGGAAATGGCTCGGCGCAACCGTGGTTGCACTAATCATAGCTGCGCCCCTGGTATTCTATTTTGGGATGCATGATTACCAAAGACAACGCGTTTTAACCTTACTTGATCCGAGCGCTGATCGATTAGGTTCCGGGTATCATATTTATCAATCTACAATTGCTATTGGTTCTGGCGGCTTTTATGGCAAGGGCTGGCTAAATGGCGATCAGTCTCGTTTAGATTTTTTACCCGAACGTCACACCGATTTTATCTTTGCCGTTTTTGGAGAAGAATTCGGCTTACTCGGTAATTTAATTTTATTCACACTGTATCTGTTTATTATCTGGCGCGGCTTATATCTCGCCATGAAAGGACACGATACTTTTGCACGTCTATTGGGTGGAAGCCTTAGTCTTACCTTCTTTATTTACCTATTGGTAAACACAGGAATGGTTAGCGGAATTCTTCCCGTGGTTGGTGTTCCATTGCCACTCATCAGCTACGGGGGCACCTCTTTAGTGACGTTGATGGCAGCATTTGGACTCCTCATGGGTCTTAGAAAACGAAAACGAGGGTATGACTAAATGTTTAAAAAATTTACGCAATCTTTAATAATAAGTGCGGCGTTAGTATTACCGTCACTTTTGGCCCCCCCCTACTTTGCGGCGGAAATTAAAGGAAATGCTAATTACACTAGCTACCCGGCGATGCAGCAGCTGATAGAACGTATGGTGCAGAAAGGCTTTGATCGTAATTATTTACATCAGATTTTTTCCAGAGTACAACGCGACGAACGCATACTTGAATTAGTCAGCTCGCCAGCTGAAGGCAAACCCTGGCACAAATATCGTCCAATATTTATTACAGAAGATCGTATTAATTCTGGCGTAAATTTCTGGAAGCGCCATGAAAAAGCAATCACGGCTGCCAGCAAGCAATACGGTGTTGACCCTGAATACATTGTTGCGATTATAGGAGTAGAAACCTTTTACGGTCGTAACACTGGTAAACATAAAGTACTCAGAAGTCTCACTACTCTGGCGATGGATTTTCCGCCACGAGAAAAGTTCTATACTAGCGAACTCGAACACTACCTTGAGCTAATGAAAGAAGAAGGCATCAGAGACCCGAATATCTTAACCGGCTCTTATGCGGGAGCGATGGGCTTAGGCCAGTTTATTTCCAGTAGTTACCGAAATTTTGCCGTCGATTTTAATCAAGATGGACACACAGATTTATGGCATCCAGAAGACGCTATTGGCAGCGTAGCTAACTATTTTTCGCGCCACGGTTGGAAGTCAAATGGTAATGTTACAGTACCTGCTCGAATTTTAGGCAATTTATATGCTAAAATTGTAAATACAAAAGCAATTAAACCAGCACATACCATGCAAATATTGCAGCAACACGGTGTTGAACCACTTGGAAACTTTAGTTCCGAAAGGGTATCACTGTTACAGTTACAAGGGTTGCAAGGTTATGAATACTGGATTACGGGCGATAATTTCTATGCAATAACAAGATACAACCATAGCCCTAAATACGCTATGGCAATATTTCAACTAGCTTGGGAAATAAAACGCAGGAAATTAAACGCGGCTAAATAACGTAAAAAATTAAAGTAATAATTATAGAATTTTATATATTTAAACGAAAAACCATTATCCAAAAAGGGGACGATAATGATAAACCGTACACTTAAAATTGGTACTCATATAGTACTTATCACGACTCTCGTTGGCTTAACGGGCTGTAGCACTTTTAGTAAAGTTGGAAAGTCTGCCAGAAATATGACAACCTTTGGTGGCGACAAGAGCACGGCAGGCACTGACGATAAATTAGTCATTCCACCAAGTCTTCGTGAGCCAGGCGCACGTAATACAACTGCAGCACCACAACAGGCAACGACAAAAAGATCTACTGCTTCTAAGCCCGCGCGTAAAGCGACATATCAGGCAAACAAGAACTATTACATTGTCGTTGGCACTTATGCCGATCAAATGGAAGCTCTTGATACTTTTACCCGTCTTTCATCAATTGGTTTAAAAGGCGCAACAATGGAATCTCGCAAGACCAAAACTGGCAACTTGCTACACATGGTTCGTCTTGGCCCTTACACCAAACAAGAAGATATTGATAAGGCGAAAGATAATTTAACCAGTACCGGTTTATCGCAGTTTAAAATTGTAGAAAGCTAGGTAACATTAGTTATAACTGAGTTCTAACTCGGTTATAATTGCTGACTTTAGTAATTACTCATCTTGAGTAGTTACTCTTTCGATATTCGGAATCCATAATCACACACCATGAAACGAATTTTATCTGTCATTTTTTTCTGTTTTATCACTTTTACTCATCAGGGCTGGGCAGCTGCTGCCGCACCTGACATAAAAGCTGATAGTTATCTACTTGTAGACTTTCATAGCGGCGTTCAACTAGCTGAAAAGAACCCTGATAAACGCATAGAACCAGCCAGTATCACTAAGTTGATGACGGCCTATGTAATTTATCAAGAGCTGGAAAAAGGCAGCATCTCACTCGAAGACAAAGTTCTTATTAGTGAGAAAGCATGGAAAATGGAAGGCTCCAGAATGTTTGTAGAGGCGGGGAAAAAAGTACCGCTAAATCGCATGATTAAAGGCCTTATTGTCCAGTCTGGAAATGACGCAGCAATTGCGCTGGCAGAACACATTTCAGGCAATGAAACAGCGTTTGTTGCAAAGATGAATCAAACAGCCAAAGACATGGGATTGAACTCAACGCACTTTTCCAATCCAACTGGTTGGCCTGACCCAGACCATTACACCACTGCCAGAGACATCGTTACCCTAACCCGTCATGTCATCAGAGAGTATCCTGAGCAATACAAACTACACTCCTTAAAAGAATACAGTTACAACGGTATCAAACAATATAACCGCAACAAATTATTGTGGCGCGACCCAACAGTTGATGGTGTTAAAACAGGGCATACAGAATCTGCAGGGTATTGTTTAGTCGCATCAGCTGCACGTAATGATATGCGTTTAATTTCTGTCATCTTAGGCGCTGAAAACGAGAAAGCCCGTGCTGATTACAGTCAGGAATTATTAGAGTTTGGATTTAGATTATACGAAACACATAAACTCTATGACAAAGGTTCGGTACTTGCTGATGCGCGCGTTTGGAAAGGCAATAAGAGCACTGTTCCTGCTGGTATCATGGAAGACTTCTACGTCACTGTTGAAAAAGGTCACTATAATCAACTTAAAGGCTTGATGGAATTAGATGGATCACTTGATGCCCCAATTAAGCGTGGCGATGTAGTTGGGACAGCCATCATTAAAGACGGTGATACCATTGTTAACCAAGTTCCTCTGCTAGCACTTGATGCAGTAGATCCGGGTGGATTCTGGTCTAAAGTGACTGATAGCGTTAAAAAATTATTTAACTAATTTTCTGATCAACATATAAGCAAAAAAGCTTTTGTAACAACTCTAGCAAAATCAAAAGCAATTTAATTTCGAGTAGTAAACATGACCGTGCAAGATGAAGAAACACTCATTGAATTCCCCTGTGAATTCCCTGTTAAAGTTATGGGAGCTGCTATTCCAGAGTTCCATTCTGCGGTTGATAAAATAGTCAAAACTCACGACCCTGAATACAATCCTGATCAAACAAAACAAAATACCAGTAAAACAGGTAAATACGTGAGTTTAACCTTAACCATCCACGCCAAAGACAAACCACAACTGGATGCGCTTTATCAAGACCTTACCAATCACGAGCTGGTAGTTTGGGCACTCTAGGCGACACATTAATCACCAAACAATTAGGTTTAACTAATTACGAAAGCGTTTGGGAGTCGATGAAAGACTTCACCCAATCTCGCGATCAAGATACACCCGATGAAATCTGGGTCGTAGAGCACCCCCCCACTTTCACGCTAGGTAGAAACGGCAAAGAACATCATATTCTTCAAGAGACTTCTATACCTATTGTTAAAGTAGATCGTGGTGGTCAAGTCACTTACCACGGGCCTGGGCAAATAGTTATTTATCTACTGCTTGATTTACACCGTAGAGGAATCGGTATTCGTCAACTAGTCACGTTAATCGAAAATTGCATCGTAGAATTATTATCAGCTTATGAAGTCACCGCCTACAGCGATGCAAAGGCACCTGGCGTATATGTTGATAAGAAAAAGATTGCAGCTCTGGGACTTCGTGTATCTAAAGGTAGAACAACACACGGATTAAGCCTCAATGTTGATATGGACCTAACCCCTTTCGGGTACATCAATCCATGCGGATACGAAGGTCTTGAAATTATACAATGCAAAGATCTGGGGATTACAGATTCGATGCCTGTGCTCTCGGAAAAATTGACTGCGATTATTCATGCAGAAATCATGAAAGCTGCCGAAACTGTCAAAACCACGGATGAATAACGACCAAGAACTCACGCTTCATCACTTTCTTTAATACTGGTGTATAGGATGCATTTAAAACAATCAGCACAACAGTTGCCAGGTTATCTATACTCACTATTATGAGTCTAAGAACAACTTTCAATTACATCGGCCGCAAAGTTTTATATCTTTGGCTTAAAACAGAAGTCATCCCTAATAAGATTGAACAACTAGACATCAATCCTGATTTACCTGTGATCTATGTTTTAGAAACTCGATCATGGACCAATTTGCTCGTTCTGGAAGAACAATGTCATCAATTGGGGCTGGAAGCACCTCTTGCAAATATTGCCATACCAGAATTACACGAGTGGCATTCTGTGTATACCATTGCTCCTCGAGAACCATTCAAAGCCTGGTTACAAAATCAACCGAAGCGCTCACGAATGCTACGCGGCATTATTGAAACACTTAACGATTATCCAGAACAGGAAATACAGTTTATACCTGTGCAGATTTTCTGGGGACGACCAGTCGCGACCCAAAAACACTGGTTGCAGGTTTTATTTTCTGATTCCTGGGGATTTGCCGGTAGAACCCGAACATTTTTCAGAGTTCTCTTCCATGGTCGCAATACCTTTATTCAATATTCAGAAATCATCAGCTATCGAAGTAACCCGTCGAAAAAACGTAATGATGATGAAATCATAGATTCTTTACAACACACCTTAGCTGATCGATTAAAAAAGATTCGTACTGCCACGCTTGGGCCTGATATCTCCCATAAACGCACGCTGGTTCGTGACCTGATTATGAAACCCGCAGTACAGACAGCAATCAACAGAAGAAGTACCGAAGACAATATCAGCGAATATAAAGCCGCACTTCAAGCCCGACGTTATCTGAATGAAATTGTCGCCAACTGCACCAATGTCACCATTCAGGTCATGCAACGCGCGCTATCATCCTTCTGGAACCGCTTTTATTCGGGTATCGAAGTTAATAATAGTGAATACCTGAAGAGCCTCGCACTAAGTCATGAACTGGTCTATGTGCCTTGTCATCGAAGCCATATTGATTATTTGTTACTGTCTTATGTCATCTACTTTGAAGGCTTGGCTATTCCTTATATCGCCGCAGGTAAAAATCTGAATATGCCTGTGATTGGTTCGATACTTCGCGGTGGCGGCGCTTTCTTTATTCGACGCAGTTTCAAAGGCAATGAACTCTATTCCACTGTGATGTTTGAATATGTGGCTGAGTTAATCGCCAAAGGTATCGCGATTGAATATTTTGTCGAAGGGGGCAGAAGCCGCACGGGTCGATTGTTACAAGCAAAACCCGGCATGCTATCGATGACAGTTCGGGGCTTTTTAAAATACCGCAAACGTCCTGTCGCTTTTATTCCTGTTTATATTGGTTATGAAAAACTACTAGAGAGCAAAGCCTATCAGGCAGAGTTATCTGGTGAAGATAAAAAGAGCGAAACCTTTATTAATTCAGTGAAGTCAATCCTAAAGATACGCGGCGAATACGGCAAGGTTTCTACCAATTTTGGTAAGCCTGTTTTTCTAAACAACATCCTGGATCACCAACAACCTGATTGGGCTTCAACAAGTTATGATGATGATTCTCGTCCCTCCTGGACCAGAGATATTGTGGTTAACTTATCCGAGCAGATAATGACTCGCATAAATCAGGCCGCAACGGTTAATTCAATTAACCTGACCGCAAGTGTATTACTTGCTGCGCCCAATCAAAGCATGGATGAAAAAGATTTAGACCATCAACTCGAAACCTATAAAATCCTGATTAACGCGCTTGAATATTCAGAAAAAATAATCGTTACACCAAGATCCGGCATTGATCAAATCAAACATGCTGAGTCTCTCAAAATGGTCAAAAGACGGGCTCACGACCTCGGCGACATTATCTATTTGAATAATAAACAAGCCGTTTCAATGACCTACTATCGCAACAACATTCTGCACTTGTTGGCGTTGCCTTCTATTATCAGTTGCTGCTTTTTCAATGTGCGCACCATGACCAAAGAAGAGATTGTTAGTCTGGTATCTCTTGCGTATCCTTTTATTCAGAAAGAATTATTCTTAAGCTGGGATAAGACGCAACTTGAAGCAGTAATCACCAAAGTGCTCGACCAGCTTGTTGCATCAAGCTTACTCATTCAGAATAAAGAAAAGCAGAGTTATTCTCGACCATCATCGAGTGACAAAGCATACACACAGCTAACGTTGCTCGCGAAAGTCATTTCTCCAGTTCTCGAAGTTTATTATCTTATCGTTGCATTACTCTCTCGGGACTCGAAACAGGAACAATCCACAACGATCAGCAAACAAAAACTGGTCGACGAATGTATTTTAATGTCCCAGCGAGTAGCGATGATTCATGAAATCAACTCGCCCGACTATTCGGATAAACACCTGATTGCTAATTTTATTGAGACGCTCATTCATATCGACTATTTACGTGAGTTTGAAACAGAGCAACTGCAATACAACGAAGTTTTCCATAAAACAGATAAGCGTATACGACTATTATTACCCAAACAAATGCGTTCGAACATCCTGCAAATGATTGGCGAATAATAGGCGAGTAATCTCTGAATAACGCCTAATTAAATTAGGTCACCCCCCTACTTTGAGGGGCTTTTTTAAAAAACGCCTATAAGTAGGGGGGGGGTGATTAAATATTTTAAACAGCGTCGAGAACCATCACTACAACAATTACTTCGACAATAAAAAACAAGTTAAACCTCTAAAAACAAAATAATCATAGCGGTAACTTTTAAAGGAGAACAACAATGCTGAGTATCACACGACTGGATATTGATGATGCACACCTTCTCATCAAAGGGGCTCGTAACAAAGCCAATGAAATCGGTGTACCCATGTGTATAGCCATCACCGATGAATCTGGAAACCTAATTGCTTTCGAACGAATGAATGGTGGTAAAACCCACAGCATCAGTATCGCGCAGGACAAAGCTTTCACTGCTGGTGCCGCACGTAAAGCAACCCACGACTACAATGCAGCTAATGTTCCTGGCAGCCTTGCCTTTGGCATCGATACAGAATGTGGTGGGCGCATAAGCTCAGTCGGCGGAGGTATTCCCGTCGTGGTTAATGAAGAGTTTGTTGGCGGCATCGGTGCGAGTTCAGGAACACCTCAACAAGACATGGAAGTCGCACAAGCGGGAATAGATTATTTCCTTACCAATCTCTAAGTCTTTCATTATTAATTTATTTTTCATATTCATGCCTATTAATAATGTACTATGACATCGATCACAATCATTTATATAAAAGGAGTTTAAATGAAACGCATCAATCAACTGTTTGGAATTAGCTTAATAACTCTCGGTTTATCTGCTTGCGGAGGAGGAGGCTCCAGCAGCAGCAACGACGAACCTGAATCAAGGGACGTATCAGGTCTTTCTGAATGCGACACAATCAATTCAACACAAGCGGTAGTTTGTGGAACAGCGTTAGCCAGTGATGGTGTCACCCCATTAATAAATGCAGAAGTCACCTTACTTGATGACGGTGCTAAACCTAGCGGTGCATCTGCTAGAGGCGTAGAAGACCCTGATGTTTGTTTGACCGATGTTGCAGGAGACTATGTTTGTTTACTCCCTGAAGGTGTTAGTGGAGCTGTTAGCCTGCTCATTAGTCTTTCTGGTTTTGTTGACGCAACCGTAGACACAACGGTTTCACCAGGCTCAGTTACAGAAGCGGGTAGCCAGCCACTAGAAAGTGACAACAGTAATAAATGGGTTGTCGTACCGGGCGCTTTTGATGGAGTACAGGTTTTGTTATCACAATTAAAAGACTGTACCTTAT
Organism: Cocleimonas sp. KMM 6892; assembly: GCF_035798195.1. Taxonomy (NCBI): domain Bacteria; kingdom Pseudomonadati; phylum Pseudomonadota; class Gammaproteobacteria; order Thiotrichales; family Thiotrichaceae; genus Cocleimonas; species Cocleimonas sp. KMM 6892. Next base: position 543,606 of record NZ_JAPFBV010000003.1, read on the forward strand.
CGGATGGCTCAGGAAACCCATTTAACTACGCAACTGGATCACCAGAAAGTGCTAGAGGTAGCGCGGATTGTGAAAACAAAGGGCTGCTTGTACTCGATGATGAAATTAATTCAGCCGAAGAAGCATCCGCTTTCTTTTCGTCCAATGATTTATTTAATTACGACTCGCTCTTTATTAACTGCTCAGCTGATTACGGCAATGTTTCTGGAGTAAACTCGGTTGTTCAAGACTTTGTCGATGATGGCGGACATGTGTATTTCTCTGACCTTTCGAGCAGTTGGTTATCAAGTGCCTTCCCGGGGAAAATAAACTTCGCAGGGAATTCAACGTCAACAGGTACCATAGAAGCGGATGTAACAACACCAGGATTACAATCAGTAGTCGGAAGCAGCATGGAGATCGAATTTGATCTTTCAGTATGGTCAGCGATTGATACTGTTGAGCCAGATGTTACAACGTTTGTTGAAGGTGATATCACTTCTCTGAGTAGCACTTATTCGGGCATTCATCCTATCACCGTCGGCTGGAGAGAAAATAACAGCTCAGGTTGTGTGTTCTACTCTTCATACCATATAGAAGGCGCGAGTCAGGGCTCTGAACAAGAAAGAGCTATGAAGTACCTTGTTCAAAATATTGATTCTGTTTGTCAATAAGCTAATGAATTATCAATAGCCTAGAGAATCGAGATTAACACTTAGTTAATTTCAGACAATAAAAAGCCCCGATAAGCGTATTGCCTATCGGGGCTTTTTTTAGTTAATTATTGCTAATTAACCTTCAACAACTTTACCGCCTTTGGTGCTGCATTCTTCAGCAGTTGCTTTAACCCAACCTTGACCTTTACAGCTATTTTGGCCTGCACAAGCAGAAGTAGCTGTCGCGCACGCGCTAGTTCCTTTACATGAATTAATACCAGAACATTTAACTTCTGCAGTTTTGCCATGAGACTCAGCTGATGCTGTACTCATACCACCTAAAATAAGTGCTGCTGCGGCTGATGCTAATGCTACGCCAGATAGTTTCTTTACTTGTGACATTTGATTGATCCTCTAGTGATAAATTATTGATTTAAGTTATTTGAGTCTAACAAAAGATTATTCGGGGTAATCCAAGCTACCTTATCAAGTTTTGCAATGATAAGTAGATCATCTAACTACCCCTGTATACGCCAGATCTCATCATATAGATTCATAAACGACAAAAAAATTCAAAAAAGAGTGAAAAATATCACTCTTTTCTAGCAAAATTCATTGCAACCAGAGAATTTCAATAGCTTACTGAAAGATTAAGCGTCTTTCTCAGCCTTTGCCAGATCAGCATCTGTCAGATCAGTGTCAGCTAACCCTTCAACGGCATCTTTTGCCATATCGGTTGCAGAGTCCATTGCCGACTTACCCGCTTCAGCAACATTTTCCGCTATGCCACCAGCTGTCTCTGAAACCGAGCTTGCAGCATCTACTGCTGAATCTAATGCTGCTTTACCAGCATCTGTGACCGAATCGGTTACTGCGGATGCCATATCGCCTGCTGCACTTGTCGCAGAATTAACAGATTCTGCGACTGTATCTGTCACACTTGTTACAACATCTTCCGCAGCACCTGTTACGTTACTTACAGCATCAGTGACTGAATCCGTAGCGTTACTAACCGCATCTGTTGCTATGTCCGTTACACTGCTAGCCATGTCTCCCGCTGCATCTATTGCACCTGACGCGGCATTAGTCGCGGCATCAACTGCACCGCTTGCGGCACCGGTTACTGCATCCGTAGCGGCGTCTACCGCTGAACTTGCCATATCACCAACACTATCAGTAACGTTTGTCACAGCATCTGTTGCTGCAGAGGTTACATTGCTTACCGCATCTGTAGCTGAACTTGCGGCATCACTAGCGATATCTGTTGCATTGGAAGCGGCTTCAGTAGCGGTATCTACTGCATTAGAAACAGCGTCTTTCGCGATGTCAGTAACACTACTTGCTGCCTCTGCGGCGTTATCTATGGCAGAATTTGCAGCTTCGGAAGCTGCATCTATGGTCTTCTCTGCAGCGCCTGAAAACATCTCTTTTAATTTGTCAAAAAGTCCGAACATTGTTGAAATCTCCTGTGGGCATATTTTTATGACATGCCGTTAAAGTGTATAAAAAAATTATAGTCACTCCCAAGCTCTGACTATGACGATGTACATTTTTAGTCTACCGTATTCTTTTATTTTTTTCTTACAAACTTAAACGTACCTGGATTTTTATCAATGTTTTGCAACAGAATAAGAAGTATCAACCGTTCACTTGATTGTGAAAAGTCAGCACCAATACATCGCGATATGCGGGTTTGGTTTCATCGATGGGATAAACTTCACTCACGCCGTGCCAGACCATTCTGTCATCGATCAATACCGCATCACCTTTTTCGGTGAGTACGCTACCAAATACCAGACGCTTATCATCATCATAGATGTGATTTACCCCGCCCGTTATGTTCTGACGTTCGAGCACCATGATCAGAATAAAATCAGCACCATCACGATGAATCCCTTCAGGAGTGGGGTTACCAGGTTCTTCGGCACTCGCGACGATACGGAACTGGTGAGCCTGAACACGCCATTGCTTTTCGTTTTTAAAACTAATTTCTTTGGTGACTAATCGAATCAGCTTTTCTAAGACAGGGCTTTTTACCGTAGCCTCCTTGAACGGTTCAAATTCACGATAGATACCACCATTCATATTATTCCGGTAAGTACTTTGGTAATGCGGCTCGTGGGGCAATAATTCTAACTGGCCACTGGCAAACCAGTTAAACACCGAATAACGTCGAAAACGGTAATGTCCACCATCACTTAAAAAGTTATCTTCTGGCAAGTCATTCCAGCTTTGTTGGAAGGTAGTGAGATCGCTATCATGTTTTTTTAGCCAATCACTCCATTGAGAATTGGTAATATTCAAGCCTTGTAGCAAGCAAAAGCCTTCTGACTTTAAATCTTTTTGAATGTCTATGGGTTTCATTGAATGGTTCTTGTTAAGCAATAAGGAATCTTAACGCTGTAAACAGATACAGTATAGGTACAGTTGTGACTATTTGTTACACCATCTAACCTATATTTTAACTAGAATTCTCGTTAATTCTCTTTTTATACCTTTAATCCAGAATGTTATTTCTCATAATATTCAATGGGCACCCCCCACCTTTGGGGCCTTTTTTTATTGAATCTAATAAAAAATAAATAATATCAATCCATTTTGAGTCTCACTGCTACTATCTAATTGAAAGTAGTGTTTACAACAACTATTCATAATTATAAAGGAGATGATCAAATGAGTTTAATGGGTACATTAGGTAAAGTTGCAATGGGTGTTATCGTTGCTAAAGGCGTCGGTAAAATGATGGGCGGAAGCAGCGGCAGTAGCGGTGGTGGCTTAGGTGGTTTACTTGGCAGTCTTACTGGCGGTAACAACTCTAATTCTGGTAATACCGGCGGCGGCCTTGGTGGCTTACTAGGTGGTCTTGCAGGAAATTCTGGCAGTGGCGGAGGTTTAGGTGGCATTCTTGATTCTCTAGGCGGAAGCAATAACTCACAATCTGGCGGTGGTCTCGGAGATTTATTGAATAACGCGTTAAATGGTAATGACCCTGAAGCAACAAGCGAACAGGATAATCAGGCAGAAGTGATGTTACGTGCGATGATTAGCGCGGCTAAATCTGATGTCGTATTAGATGATGAAGAAAAGCGTAAAATCACCGAGCACCTCGGCGACGCAACACCAGAAGAAATCGCATTCGTTCGTCAAGAACTAGAATCGCCATTAGATACACAAGGTTTAATCCAGAGTGTTCCTCGCGGAATGGAAGAGCAAGTATATTTCATGGCTTTATTAGCGATTGACCTAGACTCAAACCACGAAGCGAAATTCCTCGATGAATTGGCGAAAGGTTTGAATATCTCTAATCAGACGTGCAATCAAATACATGAAAAATTAGGTGCTCCAGCGCTTTATTCTTAATCTGTATTGAGTGTCTTTTAATAGATACAGACAATGCTCTGAGTAAGTCATCGCACTTCTCAGAGCATTTTTTTGTCTACTCATAACTGATACTTAGATAAAAATTTTAATTTTTTTAACTTTCACCCTTCAGATTCGCCATTCGTCAGTAAAATTTGTATTTCATTCTCAAGTACTTACAATCGACAATACAAGCCTAATAATAAAAATTCGTAGCGCAATTTTAGAGTAGAGATATGTTAAAAACATTTATGATCGAAAAGATAGAAGAAGAGGTGTGCTCTGATTCTACAGGCAAGATGACTTTTCATTTAGTCGATGAAAATGGTGATTGTCGAAGAGTTTGCGGTATGACCTTTCTTGATGAGAATGGGCAGGCGCAAGGGATTTCTTCAGAAAGCAAACGTGAACTCCCACTTATAGAAAGCCTATTCAGTGATCGACATAAGAAAATAGTCGATATCGAATTTGATCACTTTAATAAAGTTTATAACCGTGAACTAGATAAAACTGTTAACGAAATTGCCTACGAAAAAGTCTTACAAATGGAAAAAGAGAAAAAACTCTCTTACCGAATAAAACGTTTTTTCAAAATAACACACGAAGAAGACATACCCGAAGATGCGGTGCCTTTGAACGCCGCACAAAAACCTGCGGAACAACAAAAGAACGCTTCACCAAATAGCTCAGAATAGCCTTACCCTTCTAGCCTTCGAATAATTAAAAAAATAGCCGCATTAGCGGCTATTTTTTTGGATGCTCCCCTTAAAATTGAGCTTGTTTAGTTTGCAGAAACAGCTGGTATTGGGTAGAACTTATATCCTTGTGCTTGTGGTGCGTAGTAATAATTAGCATTGTTATTATTCCATGGCATTGTGAAACCATTATTGCTGTTGTTATTCCACGGCATAGTAAATCCGTTACCATTATTATTGTTCCACGGCATATTGAATCCATTACCGTTGTTATTACCCCATGGCATTGTAAAACCATTGCCATTATTGTTATTCCACGGCATTGTAAAATTATTGCCGTTGTATCCATTACTAGTATTCCACGGTTGTGTGAAACCATTATTGTTGTTATTCCAAGGCATGGTAAATCCGTTACCATTATTATTGTTCCACGGCATTGTATAAGCACCCGTGTTAGAAGCCGTATTTGCATTGCTAGTTGAATAAGTATTTGCGGCAGCATTTCCATTTAACTGTCGTTGACCATCCGCATTACCCTTGGCTTTTCCTTCTCCTTGTATATTTCCCTGAGTGCTGAGATCTGTATTGCCTTTAGCTTTAAAATTAATGGCAAAGTCTATTTCTGCATCAGCATTGCCTTTACCCGTTCCCCAACCATTTCCATTAGCCGCACTATTACCTTCTAACTTGCCGTCAGCTTTAGTATTGCCTGTCGCCTGAGCATTCGAATTTGTGCTACCGTTACCATTGTTAAAACCATCAAACCAATTTGCAGAAACCGTTGTCGTTGCTGAGAAAGCCATCAAAGCAGTAGCTAAAAGTAGTTGAGTTTTCATTGAATACCTTCCTGGAATTTTAAGGGGATTAATTAAATAAGTATATTACTTTATACTAATATACTTAATCTGTAAACTCTTTATTCTTTCCTACTTCTCTAATTCTTAGAAAGGATGCGAATCGTGGAACCTTGTTTTTAGTTTTCCCTCTATACTGAAACGTAACGACGTCCCCTATTTTCGGGGGATTACTTCTCTCTTCATCGGTAAAACCAGTACCCAGTTTAAAACGTACTTTCTCATCATTATTTTTTGAATCCGATGTAGCAAACGTTTCTACCAGCAGTGCTCCCATCTTGTCAGTGTATTTCCCTTTTCCCGGAATGTGCCCGATCACCAGCGCTTCGGCATCTTCATAAGGCTTTACTTTTAATAAGTTGCCGCTGCGTTTACCTTTATATAACGATGATCCTCGGTGAAGCATTAACCCTTCTGCACCTGCCTCTGTAATCACCGCCAATTCCTGCATAAGTTGCTGATGACTAGCCACCTTCCATTGTTTCACGGCTTTTAGCCATTTAATCTCGGCGCGTTTTATTAGAGTGTTTAATTCTTTAAGCCGAGAATCAAAGTCTGTCGATAGTTTAGGCATATCAAAAACCATGAACGTTACTTTTTTCCACGCTTCATCATCTGGCCGATGATCTCTAACCGTTCCCACTAACAGCTCAAACTGTTGCCTGCCTATCCAGAGTTCGCCATCCAGAACCTGCTTGGGGAAATCACGAATAAACCATTCTGGCGCATGATAAATATTGCCTCCACGAGACATAAACTTTTCACCATCCCATAAGGCGCGCACACCGTCATATTTTTCGCTAACCCAATACTGATCCAGATTAATCCCTTCGTGATATACGTTTGCCAGCATCAATTCAGGCTTAGATGAGCTTTTAGCGTATACAGGATTAGCTGAAACACCCATCAAAAGGGTGATTACAAGTAATAAAAACTTAATTTGGAGCATAATTTGATATTCGTTATGATTATTTTTTAGGGTACTTCTATAATGAAACATTAAGCCTTAAAAAGCATGAGTATAGGGAGAATATAATGTCTACAAACAATGATTCTAGCAATGAAAAAATAGTCGACCTCAAGGGAGATTCCATGAAAGCCAATGACCACGACGATAACACCATTGAGAATAGAAACGCGGAAGGTGCAGACATTGATAGTCTCGATACAACTAACGAGCTGGAACAGCAAATTATCGACCTTCAGCAACAGATTGAAGAGCTCACAAAAGATCACAGCAAAGCTGAAAAGAAATACAAAATAGAAAAAACACTCAAGCCATTTCAGGCCGAGTTAATTGCTTTGCAGAAGTACCTTGAAGACACCAACAAACGCATGATCATTCTTTTTGAAGGACGCGATGCCTCAGGAAAAGGCGGAACTATCCGACGTGTTACGCGTTACATGAACGAAAAGCATTATCGTCTGGTAGCCTTGGGCAAACCCACCAAAGAACAACGTTCGCAATGGTACTTCCATCGTTATGTCGAACAATTCCCGCATGGTGGTGAACTCGTACTGTTTGATCGCAGCTGGTACAACCGTTCAATGGTAGAACCTGTATTAGGCTTTTGTACGCCAGAGGAACATAAGACCTTTATGAAAGGCGTCGTAGGCTTTGAGAAAGATTTAGTCCGTCAAGGCACAATATTGGTAAAGCTGTATTTCAGTGTCACCAAAGACGAACAGGCGAAACGCTTTGAACGCAGAAAAACAGACCCACTCAGACAATGGAAACTTTCAGAAGTTGATATTCAGGCGCAAGAACATTGGGATGAGTTTACCAATGCAAAATATGAAATGCTAAAACGCTCTCATACATCGGCTGCTCCCTGGGTTATCGTGCGTTCAAATGACAAAAATGCAGCCCGCTTAAATACCTTAAAAGTGATTTTAAACAGCGTGCCTTATAAGCGTTCTAATCCAGATTTAGATTATATCCCCGATCCGGATATTGTTGTTTCTGGTGCACGTGAGATTGAGACAATGGAAGCTGACAGATTGAAGAAAGGTAAATTTAAAGCATAAAAACATGCGACATAAAAAAAGGCCTCAAAGGTGGGGGGTGACTATATTGATTTAGCCACCTCCCCACTTTGAGGCCTTTTTTGTGTACGTTATTTAACGGTAAATCGTTACAGTAGCTTAGCGCATTGCCACCTGATTGCTGCGCCCACCTGAATATACCCATTCGATTAATTTGTCATGCGCCGCTAAAGCTCTTCGTTTCGCACGAGGATCATTATGCAGAATAGCCATCACATAGGTTTTACCATCTGCTGCTTTGACATAGCCTGCGATGCTTCGTACATCACGCAATGTGCCGGTTTTGAAGAAGCCACGACCTCTCACTCCGGTCCCTTTCAGGCGTCTTTTCATGGTGCCATCAACACCCGCTACGGCTAGCGACTGCATTAAGATATTTCGATACGGACTACGGTATGCATCAACCAGTAAATCCCCCACATGCTTCGCACTTATACGAGCTGTGCGGCTTAAACCAGAACCATTTTCAATACGTAATTCCGGAAAGTTTAATCCACGAGAAGCCAGCCACGTACCAATGGCATTAGCACCATTACGCTGTGTGCCCTGCCCTGTAGCTTTTGCGCCTATCGTTAGCATCACTTGACGCGCCATCACGTTATTACTGTCTTTATCAATCGTAGGTAAAATTTCAGCTAAGGTACGAGAATAAGTTCTTAGTAAAGGTCTAGCGTTTGCTGGCGCTTTACCCATAGCAAAGCGAGTATTTAATTTACCACCAACATCACGTTTCCACATCGCTTGCATCGCACCGTAGATCATTTCTGCAGGACGACTAATCACGCGATGGTAACTTCTAGTACCACAACGTCTAGAGAATCGACCGCTAAAAGTTACAACGGTTTGTACACCGTGTTTAGACACTTTGATGTGAGGTCTACACCCTCTTTTGGTGGTGCGCATACGATTCACAATTTTCAAATTATGCGTCGGTGTAGACGTGCTCACATGTACGCGTTTACCCGTAGATCGAACTTGAAAACTGCTTAGGCGTTCATTGTATAACAATGCATCGGGTTGTGCGTTATAGGCAGATTGCGATTTGCCATCAAACGATCCCTGATTCGGTACATTGAAGTAAGTATTATCGAAGACCACACGACCAGAAACATTTCTGATGCCTTTGTTACGAATACCCTGTAATACTTTGCGCAATTCTGCTTGTTTGAACTCTGGAGAGCCGTAACCCTTGATAATGAGATCACCCTGCAATGTTCCACCGCGGATCTGACCTTTGGTGTAAACATCTAAAGGCCAACGATATTTAGGACCTAGTGTTCCCAATGCAGCATAAGAAGTAATCAGTTTCATTACCGATGCTGGTACTCTTGAAGTTGTCTCCTGGTGTCCAAGTAATGGCTTTGGAGAATTAACATCCTGCACATAGGCACTCATTCCATTTGTACTTAATTTCGCGGCCTGTAATTTCGTTTTGACCGTGTACGGTAATGACCGTATCGCCGCAGGTTGTTTGTTTTGACGGAACGCTTTGCGATTAGATGTTAATAATGTGCTTCTGTTTGGCGCTCTTTTAATATCCGCATTAGTAAACGTTGGGATAGCGTTTTTAGCAGGAGCTTGAGTATTACCAGCCAGTTGTTTTTCTTTTAGCTGCTGTTGTTTCCAGCGCCAAATGTATTGCTCTCGGGTTAATGGCTTTGGAGCTTGTTGTTTATTCTGCTGTCTTGGTTGCTGTGCTATTTGCCTAACTGGAGCTTTAGCTTGTGGTACTGGTGGTTTTTTCCAGGCAGGTTGAGCTGCAGCATTTACGGCACGTTGAACCTGTGGCTTTGCAACTGGTGCTCTGGCAACTGCTGCATTTTTTTGCTTTTTAGCGAGTTGTTGAGCTTCCCACTTTGCGCGCCAGATCGCACGTTGACGTGCTAATTTTTCATCCGCTTTTTTTTGAGCTGCGGTTTTAGCAACTGGCTGTTTTGCAATGGGTTTGTTGTTAACCTGTGCGGCATTTGGCGTTACACCGACTGAATTCCAAACTGCCTCCATCGAACTTAGCTTTTCTGCTGCACGCACAGACGTAGACAAAACAATAGTAAAAACAGACCCAAGCAAAATGAGAAAGAGTTTCTCAAATTTCATATTCACACCCTAATATTATTTTCCCGACGAAATTTATTCGATTTATTATTTTTATCTTGAAATGGCTTGATTCTTCAAATGCTTTCAATTAATTATTATTAATGAATTCCAAGCCTTACGAAGAGTATTACATATTAAGCCTTAAGGGAAGCTTAAGGAGAAAGTTTATCTTGTGATTAGTCTATCCCTAAATCGTCCCAAATCTGATCTACTTTGTCCTTTACCGCTTGATCCATCACAATAGATTCCCCCCATTCACGACTGGTTTCTCCCGGCCATTTATTGGTCGCATCAAAGCCCATTTTTGACCCCAAACCAGATATCGGTGAGGCAAAATCAAGATAATCAATCGGTGTGTTTTCAATCATGGTGGTATCACGCACAGGATCCATGCGGGTAGTCATCGCCCAGATAACATCATCCCAGCTACGTGTGTTGATATCATCATCTACCACGATCACAAACTTGGTGTACATAAACTGTCTTAAGAATGACCAAACCCCCATCATCACGCGCTTTGCATGACCGGGGTACTGTTTCTTCATGCTCACCACAGCCATTCGATACGAACAACCTTCGGGCGGTAAATAGAAATCAACAATTTCGGGGAACTGCTTTTGCAAGATCGGCACAAATACTTCATTAAGCGCAACGCCCAACATAGCTGGCTCATCAGGTGGTCTACCTGTGTAAGTACTGTGATAAATAGGGTCTTCGCGATGCGTGATTCGTTCTATGGTGAACACAGGAAAACGTTCGACTTCATTGTAATACCCCGTGTGATCGCCATAGGGACCCTCATCAGCCATATCATCTGGGTATAAAAAGCCTTCTAGCACGTATTCTGCCGAGGCTGGGACCTGTAAATCATTACCTATACATTTAGTCACTTCGGTTCGAGAGCCTCGTAATAATCCAGCAAATGCGTATTCAGACAAGGTATCTGGAACCGGTGTCACCGCACCTAAAATAGTTGCGGGATCAGCGCCTAGTGCAACAGTAATCGGGAAAGGTTCTCCCGGGTGACTTTCTAACCAGTCTCTAAAATCCAGAGCACCACCACGATGTGATAACCAACGCATGATTACCCGGTTTTTACCAATTACCTGTTGTCGATAAATACCTAAATTCTGACGAGATTTATTCGGGCCTTTGGTGATGACTAAACCCCAGGTGATAAGCGGAGCTACATCTCCCGGCCAACAGGTTTGGATCGGCAGTTTGGATAAATCGACATCATCGCCTTCAATTACATGCGCTTGGCAGGCCGCTTTCTTCACCTTTTTCGGCGCCATATCCAATACTTTTTTGTATTTGGGAATCGAGCTTAGTGCGTCTTTGATCCCCTTTGGTGGAGACGGCTCTTTCAGGCTCGCTAATAATTTACCCACGTCACGCAATGCCGATACTGAATCTTCCCCCATCCCCATTGCCACACGCTCTGGCGTACCAAACAGATTACCTAACACTGGTACATCAAAGCCTTTAGGATTTTCAAACAGTAATGCCGGCCCACCCGCACGCAATGTACGATCACAAATTTCAGTCATTTCCAGATTAGGATCAATCTCAGCGGTGATTCTTTTTAATTCTCCTTGAGATTCAAGTTGCTCAATAAAATCACGCAGGTCTTTATATTTCATTTAAAAAAGTGCCTATAAGTAGGGGGGTGTAAATAATTGCAAATAGTTATGGATAAGACAATGCAACTCTATTAATTATCTTCTCTATGAACAGTAAGTTGCGGAAATGGAATTTCCCAGCCGTGTTCGGTAGCGGCATCAACGCACCAGCGCTGTATAGAACGGCGTAAGCGATTAGATATATCCGCGACTTCACCTTTGAAGTCAGCAATCACAACCAGATTTAAAGAAGAATCGGCGGCTGATTCGAATTCAACATTGATACTTTGAATATGCTCTTCGTAACCCTCATCAATTGCACGCTTATTGATGATGAATTTGAGTTTCTGAACAATATCCGTCGTGCTTTCTTTTTGATGCTTGTAAGACACACCAAAGGTTTCTTTAACACGAAAACTCTTCGACATATTTAAGGGCGATAACGATAGAAAATTATCCATCTGGTAGGTAGATACAGCACCACCGCGTTGCACAAGTTGCACCAACTCCAGCGAAATACCGATAACTTTTCCTCGTAAACCATCTTTCAAAATCACCCAATCACCCGTTTTACACGGAAACCAGGGCTCACCGGGTACGATTTGTCTCGAACGCAAATCAACCAGATCGTTAATATCCAAACGCAAAGTAAGATCAGCGACAGGGTTTTCTAGCACCGAATACATATTGATGTTTTTTACTCGCCAGGGGATTTCATACAATAATAATCGCTCACCTTCTCGTACAGGTCCGACATTTAAAAACAACTCTAGTTGAGACCAGTATCGCGGAATGGCCTGCCCTAACTTCCACGCAAAAGCGATAAGAAATAGAACCCCCAAACTAAACAGGACCCAATCTTCAGCTAAATAAAACACCACCATCGGGCCAATAATAATGAACAGTAAAGTACCTATACGATGTGCCAAATCGACTACACGTAGCTGAACACTTCGATATTGCGCACGGTACCCTTTCACTGTTTTGGTCAGTACCGAATGAATCAGACGTGAGAGTATTAGCACCCCAATGACAGAGAGCAGTGCCTGAATCAGTACCCAGCCACGTCTTTGGAAAAAGTTCTTAAAAAAGCTTTCAGACTTATTTAAAAACGTAGTTTCTTCGGATTCTAATTTTACCAGTTGCAGTTGTTTAGCCTTAAGCTCACTTTGAATGAACACCAACTGCTTAGACCAGTCGTCATTCATTTCTTCTAACACTTTTTTAATTTTTGGGTTTTTATTTTCTTTATTTAATTCCGCGATATTTGCTAACGCTTCTTTTACGACGGGCTCCCTTTTGTTGAAGTAGTCAATTTTTTCACGTAATTCAGATTTCTTTCTAACCGCATTCGTGGCGTACTTCATTTCCTTCAGGGCTGGTTCGAGCAATGCCAAGATTTCTTTTTGTAAATCGAATGGTTTTTGCTCTGTAGCATTCAAAACACCCAGATCGGTATCCGCAGCTATATTTTCAATATTACTTTGAGTATCTTTTAGCTTCTCTTCAATGGTTTTTATTTCTAACTTTATTTCTGCAGTCTGAGACTCAGAGCTGGACCTTTTTAAGTCCTTTTGCAAAAGACTCAGATCATTTCTTAAACGCTCCTGCAATTCGACAAAATCCAGCATCGTCGATAAGGTTTGTTTAGTCAGATCTTGCTTTTGCAGGATTTTCCCAGCTTCAATAGACTGCGCTTCTGTTTTAAGCTCTATATTTTCATCAACACTCGCATCAGCGCCTTCTTCAACACTTTCACCTGCTTTTGTGTGACTTTCGGCGAATACAGAAACTGAAGAAAAGCATGCAAAAAACATCATCAACAAACAAACAAAAAACCTGAGTTTATTAGAAACCACACGACTTGCGTTACCAGCCTGCCTGCTAGTTACGGAGCTAGTTCTAGATAAACTAGTTGCGATCATGCGTGAGTTTCCCTGTTATTGTCATTTAAATGATTTTTCTAATGTATTCAAAAGTTGATCGACCTGTTCTTCGGTGTGATTTGCAGAAAAAGTAACCCTTAATCTTGCCTCGCCCTCCGGAACTGTGGGAGGCCTAATGGCTGATATGAGTATACCCTGATCAGATAAGGCTTTGCTCAGTTTTGATGCGCGTTCTGTACTGCCCAGTAAAATTGGTTGAATGGCGGTGTTAGATGGCATCAACTCAATACCTAGTTGCGCCGCACCTTGTTTAAATTGATTAATTAAAACCTTGAGTTTATCGCGACGCCAGCTCTCTTCTGCAATCACCTTTAAACTGGCACGTGTAGCAGCCGCAATGCTCGGTGGCATCGCCGTTGTATAAATAAAGGTACGTGCTATTTGTATTAAATATTCTATCAAATCATCGCTACCTGCGACAAATGCACCTGCGGTTCCTGCTGCTTTTCCTAATGTCGCCATCAGAACGGGCACTTCTTCTTGCGACAGATTGTCTTGTTCTAATTGACCAGCACCCGTTTTACCCAAAACACCAAAGCCATGCGCATCATCTACCATCAACCATGCCTGATTTTGCTTAGCTACTTTTACCAAATCTCGCAATGGTGCTTCGTCGCCATCCATACTGAAAACACCGTCGGTAAGTATCATGCTATTGACGAAACTATCTTTGTCGTCGTTTATATTGAGTAAGTTGGGTAAGTTTTTATAAAACCTCTCAAGAGCAGCAACATCCCCATGCGGATAGCGTTTCATTTTAGCCTTTGAAAGCAGACCAGCATCCACCAGAGAGGCATGATTTAATCGATCTGCGAATAAATAATCACCTCGTTCTAATAGTGCATTTACCGTTCCCAAATTTGCCATATAGCCGGTTGAAAAAAGTAACGCCCGATCTCTACCGGTAAATTCAGCTAATGCTTCTTCTAATTTCTGATGCTCTATCGAATGACCGCTGATTAAGTGCGCGGAACCACTGCCTACACCATATTTTTCTGCGGCTTGTTTAAAGGCGTTAACTAAATCGGGATGATTGGCCAAACCCAGATAATCATTACTGCAAAAAGACAAGTATTTACCACCATCCATTTGCATCAAGGGCTGCTGTGCAGACTCACTGATACGTGGCTTACGGTACAACGATTGCTGTTGTTTTTGTTTTAAAAAAGCTTGTATCAGTTTGGAATCATTTTTCATTGAGCTAGTGTAAACGTAAGATAAAAGAAAAGCACCCGAAGGTGCTTTTCTACTAACTCATTTCTAGCGGGATATAAATTAGTTTTGACTAGCTCGCTTTCTTGATGAAGAAAGTGAATTCACTCCCATCTTCAGCAGTTGATACTAATTCGTTACCAGTCTGCTTACAAAATGCTTCAAAATCTTTAACCGAACCAGGGTCAGTCGCAATGATTTTTAAGGTTTCGCCATTCTCTAATCCATTAATCGCTTTTTTTGCACGTAAAATTGGTAAAGGGCAGTTAAGTCCACGTGCATCTAATTCTTCGTTGAAATCGCTCATGATATTCTCCTATCTATATTAGTGAAAGCTGATATGCTCGCGTACTCTATCATTAAATTTCTATTTCTGCATCAACTTTGTATGTCCAACAAGACACCATAAATGTAATATAGGGATCAATTAATTTTATTCAACACAATTAGACAGATAGCTAAATGAACATAATCTTTACTAAAATGCATGGTCTCGGAAATGACTTTGTTGTTATCAATGGCATTGACCAGACGATCAACTTAACGCCAGAGCAAATTCGTTTCATGTCGGACCGTCAGTTCGGCATTGGTTTTGATCAACTGCTGTTAGTTGAAAAGTCTGATGTTGAAGACACTGATTTTCGTTATCGTATTTTTAATTCCGATGGTGGTGAAGTCGAACAATGTGGAAATGGTGCACGCTGTTTTGCACATTTTGTGCGTAATGAAAACCTGACCGATAAAAAAGAGATTGCAGTCATAACCAAAAATGGCCGACTAATCTTAAACGTAGAAGACAATGGTAACGTGACTGTCGATATGGGCGCGCCTATTTTGGAGCCCGCGCAAATCCCTTTTATTGCTAACGCAGGCAATGAAGATAAAGCAGAAAACGTCCAGCAAAAAAGCTATTCGATTCAAATCAATCAACAGAATATTGAGATAGGTGCTGTCTCAATGGGCAATCCGCACGCTGTTGTTATTGTTGATGACACTCAATCAGCTGATGTTGAAAAATTAGGCAAAGCAATTCAGGAAAGCAGTTGCTTCCCTAACTCGGTAAACGTGGGGTTTATGCAGGTTATCGATCGACAGAATATTAAACTCCGTGTGTATGAACGTGGCGTTGGTGAAACTCAGGCTTGTGGCACAGGCGCTTGTGCAGCAGTGGTTGCAGGTATTGTTCAGGGGCTTTTAGATAGCAAGGTTGATGTAAATCTGCTCGGTGGCAATTTATCAATTAGCTGGGCAGGAGATACAAATCCAGTTATGATGAGCGGACCAACAGCGACAGTGTTCAAAGGAATGATTTCACTGTAAATTTTGGCCTCACGGTTAATCGCCATATACCATATTCAGAATTTTATTCAGAATCTACATACAACCTAATAAAGAAATCATAGGGAGCTTTATTCAAATGAGTACCGGCAAAACATCTAATTCTGCGAAAGACAACGATGAAAAAAGTACAGACAATTCATCCGCTGACGCGATAATGGCCGATGCAATGATGGATGAGTCCGTTATTGCCAAGTATTTAGCTTCACACCCAGATTTCTTCCAGCGTCACACTGATGTGTTATCACAGATTCAAGTACCTCATGGTGCAGGAACAGCATCGCTTATTGAGCGTCAAGTTGCCATCTTACGTGAAAAAAGCCGTGATCTTGAAGAGCAACTGAATGGTCTGATCAGAACGGCTCGTGGTAATGAGCAAATTGTTACGCGCTTACAACGTTTCACACTCGAATTAATGCGCGCCGACGGTATCGACGATGTTATTGGTACCTGTCAGGATGTACTTCGTGAAGATTTTAATGCCGATTTTGTCACACTAAAAATCATTGGTGGCGATGACACCATGCACTTTATCTCATCAAGCAACGAAAATCTGAAAAGCTTTGATAACCTCTTCAAATCTAAAAAGCCTATTTGTGGTCACATGAAAGAAGAGCAGCAAGCCTTCTTGTTTGAAAAACAGGCTGACAAGGTTAATTCTGCAGCGCTAGTCCCATTATTCGGCGCAGAAAACATCGGTATATTAGCGCTTGGTAGTGAAGACGAAAGCCGTTTCCACCCTGGAATGGGCACTGTATTTATCAGTCATTTAGGTGAGCTAATTTCTACCAGCATCACTTACCATTTACCGAAACTAAATCAGTAATCTGATTACTGATTTGTCGCACGCCACCAAACAATTCGCTGAGCACTTAAAATACCAAAAACAATACTCGCCGCATACGCTTGGCGCATACGAAAGAGACCTCAAGCAATTCAGCCTTTGGCTGAAAAAAAATAACTGCGATGACATTGTTAAAGCAGACAGCTTGCACGTGCGTAACTGGGTTGCCGGTTTACATCGACAAGGAATCGGCGGAAAAACATTACAACGGAAGCTATCGTCATTACGTAGCTTCTATCAGTTTCTGATTAGAAACCATCAGCTCAAAAATAATCCTGCAATCGATATTCGTGCGCCAAAAACAGCCCGAACACTTCCAGATACCTTAGACGTTGATTCGCTCAGCCAGCTGCTGGATATTCCACCTGATAGTATTTTAGCGATTCGTGACAAAGCGATCATGGAGCTTTTTTATTCATCTGGTTTGCGACTCTCTGAACTGACGAATCTTGATTTAGACAGTATCGACCTCACTGAAAACTCTCTTAGGGCTTTGGGTAAAGGCAATAAAACCAGAGTGCTTCCGATTGGCCGCAAAGCGAGTGACGCAATACGAATGTGGTTAGGTAAGCGAGATATCTTGGCCAAAATTGATGAACAAGCACTATTCGTGAGCAATAGAGGCAAGCGAATCAGTCAGCGTTCGATCCAACAGCGTTTAAATTTCTGGCGTAAGAAACAAGGTTTGGAACAGCATCTGCACCCACACAAACTCAGACATTCGTTTGCCAGTCATATTCTAGAATCATCAGGGGATTTGAGAGCGGTACAGGAATTACTGGGGCATGCTGATATTGGCACTACACAGATTTACACCCATTTAGACTTTCAACATTTGGCCAAAGTCTACGATAAGGCTCACCCTAGAGCACGAAAAAAGAAGAGTGATTAAAAAAAGTGCCCGTAAGTAGGGGGGGTGCCTTGAAACATTATTTCGTAATAACTTTCTAAAGAACTACCGGCTTATTCGACAATTCATTCGTATCAGTAGCAGAAATAGGGAAATGCTTTTCTAATAAAGCGCCAATCTCATCAATTCCTAACACCACGCCATTACCAAAATTTCCAGCACGAAACTCTGTCTGCATCAATCCACAAATACGTTGCCATTCTTGTTCACCAACAACCTTGTTGATATTTCTATCTGCGGTAATTTCAACTTTATGATCAGCCAGTAATAAATAGATCAGCACGCCATTATTGTCTTCGGTATCCCAAACTCTTAAGAGCGAGAACACCTCAATAGCGCGTTCATTCATCGACTCATCATGCCAGAGCGCTTTGAACGGCAACGAGCTTTCAATGGCGAAACGAATCTCGCCACTATGTTTGCTTTCCGATTGTTTGATTGCCCCTTCGATTCTCGCCATTTCTGATGGTGGAAAATCACGACGCAACCACCAACCGGGATAAAACAGATGCTTGATTGTTCTTTTAAAATTCATAATTACCATCCGCCGGACGCGCCGCCTCCGCCGAATCCACCACCGCCGCCACTAAAGCCGCCGCCTCCGCCGCCGCTGAATCCTCCTCCACCACCGCCAAAACCGCCGCCGTAACCGCCACCATCGCGGTAACTACTGCTTCGAGAACCACTAAAACCAAGCGTAAAAACCGCCAGGAAGAAGGCGGCAATAATGGTTAACACCGCGCTTTGCGATAACACCCATATTATTATGGTGCCACCAACCGTAATCAAAGAAACAGTCACTAAACGCCCCAACAAAGGAACTAGCAGGTTGGTTACAAAAGAAGACCCAATAATCATCATCGCCAACAATGCGCTGGTATCATCAAAACTATCACCTTGATTTGAGGATGGTTCTGGCAAGACTTCGCCATTGATAAGCTCAATTATTTTATTCGTACCGGCTGAGATGCCTGAATAATAGTTTCCACTGCGGAAGGCAGGCGAAATGTATTCTCGGATAATACGACCTGCTGCAATATCGGGTATCGCACCTTCAAGCCCATAGCCTACTTCAATCCTCATTTTTCGATCTTGCATGGCGATTAAAAGCAAGATGCCATCATCCACATCTTTACGGCCTAATTTCCACCGCTCCACAACACGCATGGAATAATCTTCAATGGCTTCTGGGCTAGTCGTGTTTACGAGTAAGATAGCCAGCTGGCTACCTTTGTTTTTTTCAAGATTTTCAAGCGTGGATTCGAGAGCGGCTATTTCAGCCGAAGATAATGTCCCCGTTAAATCGGTCACTCTACTGTTTAATTCAGGGACTTTTACCAAGTCGGCCATCGCACTACTTGAGACTAGTATTCCACTGATAGTCCCAATCACTATGAATAAACTCAGGAACAACCCTGATAATGAGTGCCTTGTATACATTCTGGTTTTAGTAGATCAATTTAATTTGTAGCAGGCGCCGTATTAAAATCAACCTTTGGTGGTGCGGCAATCGCGTCTTCATTTTCAACGGTGAAATTCTGCTTAGTCGAATAGCCCATAAGGTTAGCGATCATATTGCCGGGGAATTTTCTGACCGTTAAATTATAGTCTTTTACTGCATCGATATAGCGTTTACGTGCGACTGTAATGCGGTTCTCCGTGCCTTCTAACTGGGTCTGTAATTCCAGGAAGTTCTTATCCGATTTCAAATCAGGGTAGCGCTCTACCGTTACCAGCAAGCGACTCAAAGCTCCTGTTAATTGACTTTGTGCTTGTGAGAATTGACTGAACGCTGCGGGATCATTTAAGGTTTCTGGCGTAATTTGCACAGAGGTAGCTTTCGCACGCGCTTCTACAACACTGGTTAAAACATCTTTTTCCTGTGCGGCAAAACCTTTAACCGTGCTTACCAGATTAGGTATCAGATCGGCTCTGCGCTGGTATTGGTTAACCACTTCAGACCAGGAGGCAGTCACACCTTCATCACCACTTACAATGCGGTTATAAACACCCACACCAAAAATAATAAATAATGTGATTGCTGCAAGAATTACCATTCCGAACTTAGACATTCTCTCTCCCCTTCTGTTTTACGTAAACTTAACTTCACTTTTGAATAGCCTATTAATTCATATATTTATGAATTTGTCACTAGTCTAGCCTGCTCACTTCTTTTGTGCCATCTCATCTAACATCTAAGTTAAAATTGCAAATAAAGTGCCTATAAGTAGGGGGGGTATTATAGAAAAAGAAAAAGGATGATTAATCAAAGGAATTAACAGCCATGCCTGATCCAGATCTAAAATCACTAGAAGACGTTATTCAATCCGAAGATGTCAAACATACCTATTGCTTGTATCCCGAAGCGATTCAGAAAAGACTGCTAACCATTCGACGAATGATATTTGATCTCGCTAAACAAAATGACAACGTGGGTGACATTGAAGAAACCTTAAAATGGGGAGAACCTGGTTACAAAGCCAAGTCTGGTTCTACTGTAAGATTAACGTGGAAGGCATCGGCTCCCAATAATTACTCGGTTTATTTTATCTGTAGCACTACTTTAGTTGAGACATTCAGAGAGGTTTATCCAGATACGTTTCGCTATGATGGCAATAGAGCGATTATTTTTTCACTCGATGAAACAATTCCTAAAGATGCATTAAAACAATGCTTATTGCTCTCTTTGACTTACCATAAGATAAAACATCTTCCACTTTTAGGATTATAAAGGCATACTCCGCTTGCAAAGCATTGGGGGCATCTGTTAGAATCCCCGCTCTTCGATTTTTGAACACGATTTTAAGAGGATCTTCTAATGAAGGCCGATACACACCCAGACTACAATCAAGTAATTTTTCAGGACCTTGCGAGCGACTTTAAAATTCTTACTCGCTCAACGCTTTCTTCAAAAGAGACTGCAAAATGGGAAGATGGTAATGAATACCCACTAATCAAAGTGGATATCTCTAGTGCATCTCACCCTTTCTACACGGGCAAGCAAAACACTAAAACAACTGCTGGTGCGATTGACAAGTTTAACAATCGTTACGGTAGAAAATAACGAATCCTTGTCTGCTGAGCTAAACCGGGTTTCGATCTGGCTTGCTGCAAACTTACATTCGTTAATGCTTTTAAAGCATACCTCAAAAAAGGCACTAGTTATGAGTGCCTTTTTTGCGTCTGTCATAATCACATTTATCGTTTTGGCACCCCCCACCTTTGCGGCCGAAATTTGCCCTTCCCCTAAAAATAGTCAATTAGAAAGTGCAACCGTTAAATGGGTCTATGATGGCGATACGGTATTACTCACCGATAAACGCAAAATCAGAATCATTGGTGTAGACACGCCAGAAACAAAACACCACAAACAAAAAGGTCAGGCATACGGCGCAAAAGCGAAAGAAGCGTTAAGAGAAAAACTTAAACAGCACAATTACAAAGTCAGACTACTTTACGGAAAAGAAAAGAAAGATAAGTATTCCAGAGTACTGGCACATGTATTTTTAAAAGATGGCACCAATATATCCAGCTGGCTACTACAGCAAGGCTATGCAAAAACACTCGCCATATCACCTAATATTGCATTCGCGGATTGCTATAAAAAAGCAGAAAGAAGCGCACAACTAAAATCACTTAACATCTGGAAAATCAAGAAAAACCAGATCTATAGTGAGCATTCAATCAGTAAAAAAGCCAAAGGTTATGTTCGCCTTAAAGGTATTATCAATAATAAGAAAAGATACAAGAACTCTCTCTCACTGACGCTTAACAGCTCTGACAAGAAACCAATAAAGATCATCATCAAAAAGAAAAATCTAGTTTATTTTAAATCGATAGATTTTGATAAATTAATCGGCAAAAGCATAATCGTTTCAGGTATGCTCAAAAACCAAAGAAAAAGACGGACTATTCAACTTAATCACCCATCACAACTTCAGGTATTTGCTGAGGAGCAAATAGAATCGATGATTAAATGGAGCTCAAAATAATGACTATCAAAAACACAGTTAGCGGTTTCATCGCAGCCACCCTATTCGCAGCACTTAGCGGCTGTTCCACTAACCCGGTTTCAGGTAAAAACGACTTTACGCTGATTAACCAGGAGCAAGAATTAGCGATCGGTGCTGAAGGCCACAAAAGCATCATGAAGCAGAAAAAACGCTACAACAATCCGCAACTACAGGCTTACGTCAACAATATTGGGCAACAACTCGCAAGACAGAGCCATAGAAGTGATATAAGTTATACCTTTACCGTATTAGATGACCCTACCGTTAACGCCTTTGCGCTTCCTGGAGGATATATATATGTTACAACAGGCCTCATGGCTTATCTTAATTCTGAAGGTGAATTAGCCGGCGTACTGGGACATGAGATTGGTCACGTGACAGCCAAACATGGCGTAAAACAACAAAGTGCGGGCGCTGTTGGCGCTATCTTGCAGAGTATTTTGGCTGATCAGGCTGGCGTAACTGCGGGCAAGGGATTTGGCCAACTAGGACAAGCGCTTTTAAGTGGCTACGGCAGAGACCACGAGCTTCAGGCTGACAAATTAGGCGCAGAGTATTTAGCGCGTGTTGGCTACGATCCTGAAAATATGATTGAAGTGGTTAGCGTATTAAAATCGCAAGAAGAATTTGAAAAGTATCAGGCGCAAAAAGAAGGTCGTAAAGTACAAGCTTATCATGGCGTTTTCTCTTCTCACCCCGACAATGATACCCGTCTCAAAGAAGTCATTAGACAAGCCAATAAGTTTAAAACCCAGACCACCAGAGATGCTGGCCACGACAAGTATTTAAAACAAATTGATGGAATGCCATTTCGCATTGATAAAAACAATAATGGAAGAATCGTCGTAGGCCGTGCATCTACGCCAGGTTTGACCTATGCTACCTTGGCACAAAAAAGTAAGGTAGATGAACAACGATTACGTCTTATCAATGGCATGTTCCCTAAAGGACAACCTGTTCCGGGACGCCTGGTAAAAGTCATTCAATAAACAAACACTGTTATTTTTCACCACTCAACCAGTAATAGTCTAAGCTTAATTACACATTACTTAGAAATAGTATAAGGAATAATTCATGTCGAATGAAACGCTAAAAAAAGAAGCCCTTGAGTACCACTTAAATCCTAAGCCGGGAAAAATCGCAATTGAGATTACAAAGCCTACTGAAACTCAGAAGGACTTATCGCTTGCTTACACACCGGGTGTAGCAGAACCAGTTAAAGAGATCGAAAGAGATCCTGAAAATGCTTATAAATACACAGCAAAAGGAAATCTGGTTGGCGTTATAACAGATGGAACAGCTGTATTAGGTCTAGGTAACACTGGCGCTCTTGCAAGCAAACCTGTTATGGAAGGAAAAGGTGTTTTATTCAAACGCTTTGCAGACATCGATGTTTTTGATATTGAAGTAAATTCAGATTCAGTTGAAGATTTCTGCAAAACTGTAGAAAATATCGCACCTACTTTTGGTGGCATTAATTTAGAAGATATTAAAGCGCCTGAATGTTTTGAGATTGAGCGTATTCTGGAAGAAAAACTGGATATTCCGGTATTTCACGATGATCAACACGGCACAGCCATCATCATTGCAGCTGGCCTAATTAACGCTCTAGAACTAAAAGGCAAAGAGCTAAAAGACGCTAGAATCGTTTGTCTAGGTGCTGGTGCAGCCGGCATAGCTTCAATGAAAGTACTGACGTCACTGGGGGCAGATAAAAACAAACTTTATATGCTTGATCGCGGCGGGGTTATCCACTCTGGTCGTGATGACTTAAACAAATACAAACAGGAATGGGCACTAGAAACTGAAGACAGAACATTGCTAGATGCATGTACTGGCGCTGATGTATTTATCGGTCTTTCTGGTCCAAATTTATTAAGTGTCGAAGCTCTAAAAGCGATGGCTGATCATCCGATTGTTTTTGCTCTGTCTAATCCAGATCCAGAAATTGATCCTGAAGTAGCTCGTGAAGCTCGTCCAGACATCATTATGGCGACTGGCCGAAGCGATTACCCTAACCAGATCAACAATGTCTTGGGCTTCCCGTACATCTTCCGTGGTGCTTTAGATGTACGCGCAACTAACATCAATACAGAGATGAAAATGGCTGCTGTTCACGCACTAGCGTCAATTGCGAAAGAGCCAGTGCCTGATTCAGTGCTTAAAGCTTACAACAAAGACTCAATGGAATTCGGTCCGGAGTACATCATCCCTACGCCATTAGATCCGCGTTTGCCTGATATTTTACCTGCAGCTATTTCACAAGCTGCAATTGATTCTGGCGTTGCTAAAATCAAATAATAGCGTTTGTCTAAAGCTATAAAAAAAGGATGCCATGTGGCATCCTTTTTTGCTTCTGAATTAATGAAAATACATGCACTAGTTATCTAGTTATACAGCTATTTAGTTACATTCCTTTTTCAGTCGTTTTATCCGCATCATTATCTTCATCATTGCCGGAGTCCTCAGCATCTAATGCGACAGCCTCTAAACCTACAGGAGTAATCCTCGACGCCATAAGCTGATGATCCACTTGCTCGTCGTCCGGTACTGCCTCTCTCTGGAAGATAAAGTACAAAACAAGCAAGCCTAACACCACATGTATCGCCCCTAAATACAAAAGAAACCAGACATTGCCAAAAGCCGCTGTTAAGTAACCTACCGTTATTGGGCCCGCAGCCGCACCAATACCGGAAAAAAGTACCATGGTACTACTGGCGCTCGTCATCTGTTCTGGTCTCAAACGATCATTGGTATGCGCAATACTCAATGAATACACAGGCAGAGCGGCAGCGCCAAACAAACCGAATATCACAATAAAAGCGTTAGACTGCGGATCAATTTTATAAAGCACGGCAATTAAAGCCACAGAAATCGCACACAAAATAACGATGACTAAACGTCGATCAAATTTATCTGATATCCAGCCGACCGGCCATTGTGCCGCTGCACCCATAGCTATGAACACACTCATAAAGACCGCGGTTTGCGAAATACTCATCCCCGCATTCGCAGCATAAACCGCACCCATACCGAGAACCACGCCTGAAACTATCGAGGTTAATGTAATACTCACTACACCCGTATGTGCCGTTCTAAACAACTCTAAGACACTCATGCTTTCGCTTTCTTCTTCTAGTGGTGCTGCCACCCGGGTAACCAACAGAGGAATCAAAGCCACTGATAATAGAATCGAAGAAAGTAAAAATAAATTGAAAGTAGTCGGATCTGCAACCTTAAATAGTAATTGCCCGCCCGCTAGACCACCGTAGGAAACAATCATATACAGCGATAAAATCCTTCCGCGACTGTCATTGTCAGCACGCGCATTCAACCAGCTTTCGACAACCACATAGACACCAGCAAAACTAAACCCGGTAATCAGCCGCATAAATATCCAGGCGATGGGATCAATTAACAGGATTTGCACCAGTACAGCCGTTGAGGCCAAGGATGCAAGCGCCGCAAACACTCTAATATGACCGACCTGCCTTATGAGTTTATTGGTGAGTAACGACCCCGCCAAAAAACCTAAATAATAGGCTGTCATGATCCAACCCGTGGTACTCGAGCTAAACCCTTCGAAGTTGGCTCGCCAACTGACAAGCGTCCCCTGCAAGCCGTTTCCAAGCATCAAAAATGCCAAACCTAAAAACAAAGGCCATGTAGTTTTTAAAATATTGTTAATCATAAGACGAACTGCAGAAGGAAATAAAACGTTAGGTCAAAAAATGGCGCATTCTCGCACCGAAACTGATTTAAACCAACAGAAATATAATAGGAAACGCATCAG
This sequence comes from Cocleimonas sp. KMM 6892, assembly GCF_035798195.1. NCBI lineage: Bacteria > Pseudomonadati > Pseudomonadota > Gammaproteobacteria > Thiotrichales > Thiotrichaceae > Cocleimonas > Cocleimonas sp. KMM 6892. The sequence continues at coordinate 568,971 of NZ_JAPFBV010000003.1, forward strand.
CGCTATATTTCAGAATATCAGCAATTTTAGGCTATAAGTAGGGGGGTGCATTATCAACAATGAGAACATTAATGTTCTCACCCTGACTTACTACAAAACCTTATACGACTTAGCTGCAACGAACCAAAAGAAATAAATCTACTTTTGTCGCTTTGCGTCCATCACATTTCGTAATTGGCCTATTTTTTCAAGCACATCAAATAGCTGACCCGTATTTTCTATTTGAATGGAAATACTCAGCAATGAGATAAGCTCTGTATTGCCTCGTTTCGTTGTCATACTGACGACATTAATTTGCTCTTTTGCCAACACCTGAGCAACATCACTAATCAAACCGGGCTTATTAAAACCAGTCACTTGAATATCAACGGTGTAGGCCGTTGTTTCTGTACCCCAGGAAGCTTCGGCTAGTCGCAATGATTTATCTGGGCCAAGATTGTCCTCATCGATATTAGGACAATCTTCGCGATGAATCGTGATACCTCTTCCGACAGTGATATAACCAATAATATTGTCGCCGGGTACAGGCTTACAACAGTTGGCTATTTCAACTAAAAGATTACTAACACCCTGAATTTGAATGCCGCGATCGTTATGTTCATTTTTAACATTAACCTTACGGAATTTAACTTCTTCTTTCTTCGGCACTTCCAGTGAATCGATTAACTGAGCGACACTGATATCACCCCGACCCAGCGCAATCAGAAACTCTTTTTTTGACTGAAAGCGAAAACGTTGAATTAAAGGCTCAAGGTCTATCTTTTTAAGATTTAAACGATGTTTTTCCTGCTCAATCACATCCTTGCCATCTTGCAAGTTTTTCCCATGATCCTGCTGTCTAAACCAATGTCTGATTTTGCTCCGAGAGCTTGCTGAGCCGACATAACCCAAGGTAGGGTTGAGCCACTTTCTGCTGGGCTGCTCCTCCTTCTTGGTGATGATTTCTACCTGATCACCATTGTTAAGTTTATGATCTAAGGAAACAATCACCCCATTAACTTTTGCGCCATTGCATCGATGACCCACACTTGTGTGAATAGCATAGGCAAAATCTAACGGCGTAGAACCTTTGGAAAGCTCGACAATGTCGCCTTGCGGCGTAAGCACAAATACCCTGTCCGGAAAAATTTCCGCCCTGAAGTCTTCGAGTAGCTCGTCATCGGTATCATCGCTATCGAGTAATCGTCTTAAAGAACTAACGACTCTTTCCATTGCCGCATCTTGTGCGCCACCTTCTTTATAGCGCCAGTGTGCAGCAACACCCAGTTCAGCGAACACGTGCATATCTTGCGTACGAATCTGGATTTCTACGTATCTTCCCTGAGGACCGATAACCACGGTATGCAAAGACTGGTAACCATTCGGCTTTTTATTGGCGATATAATCATCGAGCTCTGCCGGAACGTGCTTCCATTTTTCATGAACCACACCAAGCGCGGTATAACAGGCTTTAACATCACTGACAATAACGCGAACAGCACGTAAATCATAAAGCTGATCAATAGAAAGCTCTTTACGCTGCATCTTCTTCCAGATGCTGTAGATGTGTTTGGGTCGACCGTAAACTTCGGCTTCTATGTCCATATCGCTTAGGAACTGACGCAGATTGAAGATAAATGCTTCAACATAGGCTTCGCGCTCTAGGCGTTTCGCATCTAAGGATTTGGCTATTTTCTTATAGCCCATGGGATCGAGATAACGGAAAGCCAGATCTTCCATTTCCCATTTTAGTTGGCTAACACCCAGACGATTTGCCAAAGGCGCATAGATATCCATCGTCTCTTGAGCAACTGCACGCTTATCATAAAGCTCCGCATCGGCGAGTAGACGTAAGTATTGTAAGCGCCAGCCAAGATAGATTAAGACCGCACGTACATCATCGACCATCGCCAACAGCATGCGTCTAAGCCGTTCTGCTTGCTCGGGAATAACCGCTTCGTTTTCGTTTTGGGGTTTGAAATTATGCAACCACCGCATGTTTTTAACCAGCAACGCAATTGTGCTGCTAAATTTTTCAGCAATTTCTTCTATGGAATAAGTGTCGCAGAGGCGTACATCGCTTAATACCGCAGCAATAAGTGTGACCTGGTCAACTTGTAAATTACGTAAAATATCCGCGACGTCCAGACTTAAGGGGACTTGTGAATCTTCATCAAACTCTGCAACTGTAAGCATCAGATCAATCGCATCGATTAGCAATTGCTGATCTTCTTCACTTTCATTGATGGAGAGTCGATGTATCCATTCTTCGCGAGTGCGCGAACTGGTATCTCTTAGCTGACTATGCTGCATTACCCCAAACCCCTCTATGTAGGTATAGAACTGGAAGTGCACCCCCCTACTTTGAGGGCTTTTTTTAATTAATTCTTATTATTCTAGCGATAAAATCCAGATTTTATATTGCGCCTTATCATGTCACAAATTTACTATTTTGTCTTCTAATTGGTGATGATGCTGGATCACCGCCGTGGGTGTTTGACCGCCTGGCCAAGGCATTAACGTTGGGTTGTACCAAATAGCTTTCATACCAACTTGTTGAGCACCAATGATATCGCGCTCTGGATCATCACCAACATAAACCGTTTGATGGAAATCATGGTCTGATAGTTCCATCGCTTTATGAAAAATATCTTTATGTGGTTTAGATACGCCAGCGGCTTCTGAAGATAAAGAAAAGTCGAATAAGTGCCCTACTCCTATTTTATTCACATCAGCATTGCCATTGGTGATAACACCTAATGAGTACTTTTTAGAGAGCTTCTCTAGCATTTCCAAAGCGCCATCATAAAAAGTCACGTCATTTCTGGCTGACCAAAATACATCAAAGCCCGGTTCCACATAGTCGTGATCATAACCAATCTCATCTGCCAGAGCTCTCATCCAGCTCTTACGCAAATCGGTTAAGTTATGATGCATTTCAGGCTTGGCATACATGTAATCCATACGATGCTGAACCAATGCCTCACCACTATATTTTTGGGTGATCTTTGGGTAGTATGATTTCAGCCATTCGTAGAAGCTGCTCTCTGCCTTAGCAATCACCGGATTGACGGCCCACAGGGTATTATCTAAATCAAAAGCGATACATTTAATTGTCATGAAGCTATTTAAACACATCATTATTTCATTCGCATTACTTCTATTAAGCATACTGCCTTTCAATTCATTACAGGCAAGAACCATTGTACTGGTGCATGGCTTTATGGCGGATGACATGTCGTGGCGCTACTCAGGCTTTACCCAACCGCTCTTACAAGCTGGCTGGAAAGATGGGGGCGGCTATGGTTACGGCGCCCAAGGAATCCTTTTTCCTCGTGACTTAATGACTAAAGGTGACGTCTTTTATACGGTTAACCTTCCATCGAAAGCTAACTTACAAATTCAAGAAAGCTACCTCATGCAGTATCTTTCTCATTTATATGCCTATCGATTCGAACCAATGACTCTGGTTGGCCATTCGGCAGGTGGTTTAATTGCCAGACTTTATGTCATCGACCCTCAGCGTGAGCAGGCAGTGAATGGTTTGATAACAATTGCATCACCACACCTCGGAACACCTGCCGCCAATATCGCTCATTTAGCAGGCAATTCTCCTATTGGGATGATGGCCAGCATGGCTGGTATTAGCGAATTGCAAGATTCTCGCGGTTTATTTTCTGACCTAAAAGAGGAAGCTCCCTATAACTTTCTGTACTGGATGAATCGCCAACACCATCCAAACATTCATTATGCTTCTATTATTCGTAAAAATGATTCCATTACTCAACCAGAAAGGTTCGACTTTGTTGTTCCCCCTTTCAGTCAGGACATGAATAATATCTGGGCATTAAGAGAGCGTTCTGGCATCGCACTCAGTACCGAAAATCACTCTTTAAATGGGAAAGATGGAGTAATCCTGCTACAAATCCTACAGCACATTCCTCTAAGTTCATCTCAAAAATAGAGAAAACCTTAAAAAGAAAAAACCTAAGCCGCTGATTTAAAATAACTAATAGTAACTTCTCAGTCTTTAATGAATGAAATTAAATTCACCAATAGTACTTTTTATAGTAAACTGTGCGCTCTCCACAAATACCACCCGAGGAGAATGGTTACTTAGTGTTTTCTTGGAGGATGACACTGCCAGAGATCTCATGATTTCCTGGTGTAACCACATTCAACCCCGAGTCTATCTCGGGGTTTTTAATGGGCGAAATTAATTTCAAACCTTTTAATATATTTATTCAGATTTTCGAACTAATTTTGTGCAGCTCGCACTAAATGTACGATTCAACAAAACAATCAAATTTTTTTATATTAATTTAACAAACTATTAAGGAAGATAAACATGGGAATGATCAAAGACTTTAAGGAATTCGCTCTTAGCGGTAATTTAATCGATATGGCTACAGGTATTATTATCGGTGTAGCATCTGGCAAATTAATCTCATCACTTGTAAGTGACGTAATTATGCCACCAATCGGAGTTGCACTAGGTGGAGTTAATTTTACAGACTTAGGCATCAAGCTTGCTGAAACAGGTGGTGGAGAAAAAGGGTTAGAGCCAATCATGCTTAAGTACGGCGCATTCATTCAGAGCTTCATTGACTTCTTAATCATTATGGCAGTTGTATTTATTATTATTAAAATTGCTACACGTAACAAAGAGCCAGAGCCAGAAGCTGGACCATCTCAAGAAGACCTACTTACTGAGATTCGTGACGCGTTACAAAAGAAGTAATTCTTTAAGCTGATTTTAGGAACTAGTGATTACTATTACTTCTTAAAAAAGTGCTTATAAGTAGGGGGGTGTATTTTTAAATACATCCCCCTTTTTTTATCTCGTATTTTTGATTATCTTGGTGTTTCGAGTTAAATCTGTTGAGCTAACTTAGTTTAAACGGCAACCACCACCAACATAAGATCCCGCTTCCAGATCTGTAACATTCGACCATACTCCACTCAAGGTCAAAGTTTCCTCATCTAAAACACCATCGATTTCAGTACCATCATCTGATTTAGCAGTCAGCTTGTTATCTACTAACTTACCTGTGATTTCACTTTCTTCATTCGTTGAAACACTATAAGTCGTTCCTTTTACATTGTTCGACTTGTCGACATCAAAGGTAAATAACCCTTGATCTCCCCCAGTGAACGGAACGGTGTAACGATAAACTGCATCACTTTCACCGCCTAATCTCTCTGCAGAGAATGTACCTTTCAAGGATGTATTCGCGCTATTTTCCCAGGTGCCTGATAGGTCTTCAGTAGAATTGAGCTTTCCAGTAAATTCTTTGGCAGAATCTTCAGCACTCACAAACTCTAATCCCATATCATAATCAAGCGCGGTAGCACTGCTAATCTCAACCGATACTTCATTCTCCGGATTATATGAAGAACCTACTACCTCACCCGTAACCGGGTTTACGACTAACGCAATATTACCTGATTCTGTACCTTCGTAAGAACCTACATAAGCACCCGCATTTGCACAAAGCAAGGTCGTCTTTAAGTGAGTTGCCGCTACCGTCGCTTCAGGTATTTCATGCTCGATCCCATCCGCAACAGAAGCTGAAGTTACGATGTTATTCACGTTTTGTGTAGGGAAATCAGCCGCTGCAAAATCTACTGCTGCCCAGCTTTCTGCTTTAGCCTGAACTTTTTTAGAAATTTCGATGCCGTTACTCGGCGTATTATCTTTATCCAACATCATCAGAAAACGTACTTTATTGATTACTTCTGCAGAAGCCAAAGTGCCATTAGCAACAAGATCTACTGGTGTCATTACCGCTTTACCAGTACCCGACCCAAGCGCTACTGCGCCTATTGAGAAGGCAACATCTTCACCATCTTCGTAAATGAAACCACCAGATGCATCTGTAACGCCATCCTGACCACCAGAAACATAAGAGAGACCAGACACGTTACTGTCTTTAAAAACACCATTCTTTTTAACAACAGAAGAAGAACTCCCTCCGCCACCACAGGCTGTAAGCCCAAATAATGAAACCGTGGTCAATGCAATTAAGCCATTAATCTTTAACATATTTATCCCCATAAATTTTTATAATAAAGCCGCGATGATTCTACCATAATCAAACTCTTACACATAATGCAGACTGCACTCATCAAACGTTTAGACAGAAGCTTGATGAATAGTTTCGTTGAAATGAATTTCGTCGATGAGAATTCCAAGTTTATTGTGACACTGTAAGACTGATTTGTTAAATTAGCCGGATGACTCAAACCGCTACCAAAACTGCAGCAAAAAGCGCGCAGAAACACACACCGATGATGCAACAGTTTTTACGCATCAAATCCGAAAACCCAGATCTTCTTTTGTTTTATCGGATGGGTGATTTTTACGAATTGTTTTTTGAAGATGCACAAAAAGCGGCACAACTTTTAAACATTACTCTCACTGCTCGCGGAAAATCAGATGGTGAACCGATCCCTATGGCAGGGATTCCTTATCATGCTGCTGAACAATATTTACCACGATTATTGAAGCAGGGAATTTCTGTCGGCATTTGCGAACAGATTGGTGATCCAGCCAAATCCAAAGGCCCTGTTGAAAGAAAAGTAGTCCGTATTCTCACTCCAGGAACAGTCACTGATGATTTTTTACTGGAAGAACGTCGTGATAATTTACTACTAGCCATTTCAGAGTTTACGAATCAACACAAAAGCAACTATGGACTAGCCTGCATCGACTTAAGCAATGGCCGTTTCATCGTACAGCAAGTCGATAGTGTCGAAGCTTTACATAATGAAGTTGAACGTATGCGTCCAGCTGAAATACTCGTTAACGAAAATACTGAAATTAAACTATCTGATCAATATTCTATTACCAAAAGAGCACCCTGGCACTTTGACGAAGAAAACGCGCGTAATCTGATACAAAAGCAGCTCGGCACCAAAGATCTATCTGGTTTTGGTTGCGATGATATGCCCGTAGCAATCACCGCTGCAGGCGTATTACTCCAATACGTTAATGAAACGCAGCGCACAGCTCTCCCACACATTAATAGTTTACAAGTAGAAAGCAGCGATGACGGCATTATCCTTGATGCTGCCAGTCGCCGTAATTTAGAGCTCGAACACAGTCTTATGGGCGACCATAAGAACACCCTGATCTCTGTTTTAGACAAAACCGCTACAAGCATGGGTGGGCGCTTATTAAGTCGCTGGTTGAATAAGCCATTACGTGATCAAAACATCTTGAGAAACCGTCATCAGGCCATCGATAGCTTTATTCAACAATATCATTATGAAACGCTGCATGGCGTATTGCGACACATCGGTGATATAGAACGAATTATTTCAAGAATTGCTCTGGCAACCGCTAGACCTCGTGATTTATCAACATTAAGAGACTCTCTTAAAGTTACCCCAGAGTTAAACAGCATTCTAAAACAACTCGATAACCCGCTGATTGAATCACTTAGAACAGGCATCGATGAACATCATGAATTAGTCACCCTTCTCGATTCCGCGATTATTGATAATCCACCAGTATTAATACGCGATGGTGGTGTTATTGCAGAAGGCTTTGATAAAGAACTCGATGAGCTACGTAACCTGAGTAAAAATTCAGATCAGTACTTATTAGATTTAGAAACGCGTGAAAAAGCGCGAACAGGCATCGCTAGTTTAAAAGTCGCCTATAATCGCGTACATGGTTTTTACATTGAAATTCCACGCTCGCATACGGATGAAATTCCGCCTGAGTATATCCGTCGTCAAACACTCAAGATGGCGGAACGCTTCATTTTGCCAGAACTGAAGGAGTTTGAAGATAAAGTACTTTCAGCCAGAGAACGCTCTCTATCAAGAGAAAAAGCCCTTTATGAAAAACTATTACAAGATCTGGCGATTTATACCTTATCACTGAGGGAAACAGCTCAAAACATAGCAGAAGTCGATGTTTTAAGTAACTTCGCAGAACGCGCAGTATTACTGAACTATGCTAAACCAGAACTCAGTGAATCACCTGGCATCAATATCGTTGCAGGGCGTCATCCAGTCGTTGAAAGCACCTTAGATGATCCATTTGTACCCAATGATTTGAATATGGATGACCAGCGTCGAATGCTAATGATTACCGGTCCTAATATGGGCGGTAAATCGACCTATATGCGCCAAATTACTTTGATTGTTCTAATGGCTCATATCGGTAGTTTTATACCCGCAGAATCTGCAGTGATAGGCCCAATCGACAGGATATTTACCAGAATCGGCGCTCATGATGATTTAAGCACAGGACGTTCGACCTTTATGGTAGAAATGACCGAAGCAGCCAATATCCTGAATAATGCAACGGCTAACTCACTGGTGTTAATGGATGAAATTGGACGTGGCACCAGTACCTTTGATGGGTTGTCGTTGGCATGGTCTTTTGCTGAGTTTTTGGCGAAGCAGAAACAGGCATTTACCTTATTCGCGACACACTACTTCGAGTTAACTGCGCTTCCAGAAAAAATACCAACGATAGCGAATGTACATATAAACGCTGTGGAGCACGGCGATAAAATCGTATTTTTACACAGCGTAAAAGATGGTCCAGCAAATCAAAGTTATGGACTTCAAGTAGCTCAACTCGCAGGTGTACCGAAAGGCGTCATCGCTAAAGCCCGCAAGAAACTGCATCAACTAGAACAAGATGCGAGGCAGAAACCAGAGCAGGGACAAACACTCTCTCTTAATTTAGGCTTTGCAGATGATGATCCGATAGACGACCAAAGCTTTGCCATTGAAGATGAGTCGGCAACAGAAATAAAGAATACGCTGATGGATATAGACCCAGATGATTTAACACCGAAACAAGCTCTGGAAAAACTTTATCAACTGAAAAAGTTATTGGATGAATAATGTGATGGAGCTTAAATTCCAGGTTGATAGATTTTCCATCAACCTGCAGTCTTTCATTTCCCACTAATTTGTTTACCTCTAAAGCTGCGGAACACTCTGTAAATAGATGCCTCAAAAGTGAGAAATAAATATCCTGAAAGGTTACTGAAAGTCCGATACAATTCCGTGCGTTAAATAATAGAAACACATGCAAAATCGTTTTGATTAGTCCCGATAGCTCAGTAGGATAGAGCGGCCCCCTCCTAAGGGGCAGGCCGGGGGTTCGAATCCTCCTCGGGACGCCATCATCTATCATGAATATAATTACTCTTTAGATCTTCAATCCTTGTTGACAGAATCTTTTAAATCCATACACTCGCCCACCCCAGCCGAACTAAAGTATCGACTGATTACAACTGAGTACAAGAAACTTAAGGAAGCCTTATAAGAATGAAAGCCATTGATCTAAGTAGTTACGGTATTAAAAATCCATCTGAAGTTATCTACAATCCTTCTTATGAGATGCTGTTTAACGAAGAAACACGTGACGATCTGGTAGGCTTTGAAAAAGGAGTTGTGACTGACACAGGTGCTGTCGCAGTCGATACGGGCATATTTACTGGACGCTCTCCTAAAGACAAATACATCGTTCGTGATGATGTCACCAGAGATACTTTCTGGTGGTCTGATCAGGGCAAAAATGATAACAAACCAATTACGCCAGAGCTTTGGGAGCACTTTGAATCACTGGTTGTAGATGAGTTATCAAACAAACGTTTATTTGTTGTCGATGCATATTGTGGCGCAAATGAAAGCTCTCGATTAAGCGTACGCTTTATCACCATGGTTGCATGGCAAGCTCACTTTGTTAAAAACATGTTTATCCGTCCAACTGACGAAGAACTAGAAACATTCGAGCCAGACTTCACGGTTATGAATGGCGCAAGCGTCACTAATCCTGACTGGAAAGAACAGGGACTAAATTCTGAAAACTTTGTTGCTTTCAACCTAACCAAAAACATTCAGCTAATTGGTGGGACCTGGTACGGCGGAGAAATGAAGAAAGGCTTGTTCTCTATTATGAATTACCTTCTTCCATTGAAAGGCATTGCTTCTATGCATTGCTCTGCAAATATCGGCAAAGATGGTAACTCTGCGATATTCTTTGGTTTGTCTGGCACGGGCAAAACAACGCTTTCTACAGATCCAGAGCGCGCTTTAATTGGCGATGACGAACATGGCTGGGATGATGACGGCATCTTCAACTTCGAAGGTGGTTGTTACGCTAAAACCATTAGCCTCGACCCTGAGCAAGAGCCAGAAATTTATCAGGCTATTCGCCGTGACGCATTACTCGAAAATGTAGTTACTCGCGAAGATAATACGATTGATTTTCATGACGGATCAAAAACGGAAAACACTCGAGTTTCATACCCAATTTACCACATACAAAACATCGTAAAGCCTCAATCAAAAGGTAGCGCTGCAAATAAAGTTATTTTCTTATCGGCAGATGCTTTCGGTGTTTTACCTCCTGTGTCGATTTTGACACCAGAGCAAACGCAATATCATTTCTTATCTGGCTTTACGGCAAAACTAGCTGGAACTGAGCGTGGTATTTCAGAGCCTACACCAACCTTCTCTGCATGTTTTGGTGCTGCTTTCTTATCGTTACACCCAAGCAAGTATGCGGCTACGCTAGTAAAGCGCATGGAACAATCTGGCGCGACAGCTTACATGGTAAATACTGGCTGGAATGGTACTGGCAAACGTATATCAATCAAAGATACGCGTGCAATAATCAGCGCTATCCTTGATGGCAGCATCGACGAACAGGAGACAAAAACAATTCCTTTCTTTGATCTAAAAGTCCCAGTGCAACTAGAAAACGTAAACCCAGAAATTCTGGATCCTCGTGATACGTACTCGGATGCTGAAGAGTGGAATACCAAAGCTAAAGATCTAGCAAAATTATTTATCGATAACTTTGAGAAATACACCGATATTCCTGAAGGAAAATCACTGTTGGTTGCATCTCCTAAACTTGGCGAATAAGCACCTGCTAATTATCTAGGTAAGCCTCTAAGCATTAGCAATTAATCTTAGATTGACGAATACAAGATGATAGTTAGTTTCATCTTGTATTCGTGTACAATCCCACTTTTTTTAATATTTAATTGGGATTAGTTGAATGGAAATCATTCATGCCGTCATTCTCGGCATTATAGAAGGTATTACAGAGTTCTTACCCATTTCCTCCACCGGACACTTAATCGTCGGCACAGAGCTCATGGGACTCCCTCAAACAAAAGAAAACACTGCCTTTCAGATCATTATTCAGCTTTCTGCCATTCTTGCCGTGATCGCTAATTACAAAGACAAGTTTCACCCTAAACATTTTGATTTATGGGTAAAGCTGCTTATTGCGTTTTTACCTCTCGCTATTATTGGCTTTATTTTTAAAGACCAAATCAAGATGCTGTTTTCAGTACAAGTAGTAGCGATCATGTTTATTGTCGGCGGTATCATCTTTTTAATTATTGAACACTTCCAGAAAACTGCTGTAGCCAAAACATTAGATGTTGAAGATATCAGTTACAAACAAGCGGCATGGATAGGCATTGCACAAGTCTTTGCACTGGTTCCGGGAACAAGCCGCGCAGGTTCTACAATCGTTGGGGCTTTACTCGTAGGTCTAAGTCGTAAGGCCAGCGCTGAGTTTTCATTTTTATTAGCGCTTCCAGTAATGGCAGCTACCAGTGGCTATGAATTACTGAAAAACTACAAAGACTTTAGTGACTCTAATTTGATGACATTAGCCGTTGGGTTCGTGGTTTCTTTTATCGTCGCGTACTTCACGATGAAATTATTTCTTCGCTTTCTGGAAAAATTCACCTTTGTCGGTTTCGGCATCTACCGCATTATTTTTGGCGTTATATTGCTATACCTTATTTACACAGGAGTCATTAGTTCTTCTGCTCATGCTTAATACAGAATAAAAATTTAAGCCACCCCCCACCTTTGAGGCACTTTTTTAACTATTATTTCGAGCAGGCAGTTAAACAATCAATCGTTTAATAATACCCGCCGTGAAATGCGAAGCGACTTGCTCAATAAATCGTGGAAAATCAATCATAGAATCATGATTGGCTTTGTCAGATATGATTCTTATTACAGTAAATGGCAAAGAATACTCATAAGCAACCTGTGCTACTGCTGCACCTTCCATTTCTACTGCAAGTAAATCGGGTAACGTCGAAAGCAACTCTCGTTGTTTCTCTACCGAACTGATGAACTGATCACCACTGGCAATTAAACCCGTATATACAACAGGCTTTGTTACTCCTAAATTAGATAATTCAGTTGCATCAACATCACTGGTCAGATCATCAGCCAAGTATTTTTCGGAAGCTGTTTTGGCAAGAATCACATCAGAAGAAGCCGCTGAAATTTCAGTCAGAGATAAAAGAGGAATTTCAAAACGCTTGATACCCAACACACCTGCACAATCCATATCATGTTGAACGAATGAACTCCCGACAACGATATCACCTATTTCCAAGTGCTGTGGAATTGCTCCTGCAACACCCGTGAAAACAAGCTTTGAAATGTGATACCTTTCGACAAGCATTGTTGTCGTTGAAGCTGATGCTACCTTTCCCCAGCCGGAGAAAACCACAACAACCTGTATGTGATTTAATAGGCCCAGATAAACCGTCTTATGACCTACTTTTTCTTCTGAAACATCTTCTAACATGGTTACAATGCGTTTGAGCTCCTCATGCATTGCAGCCATTATGCCAATCATTTCTTGTAACCTGCCTCAGTTAGCCTTCTAGGCTTTGACTAGCAAGATACTCGTCATAAGTACCAGAGTATTGATTAATACCTGTAGGCGTCATCTCGATAATACGAGTCGCTAGAGAGTTTACAAACTCACGGTCATGACTGACGAAGAACAGAGTTCCCGGATAATTTTCGAGCGCCAGGTTTAAAGACTCGATCGATTCCATATCCAGGTGATTCGTTGGCTCATCCATCAGAAGAACATTGTCTTTCTTCATCATTAATTTACCGAAGATCATACGACCTTGCTCACCACCTGATATAACTTTTACCGACTTTTCACTTTGTGCTTTTGAAAATAATAAACGACCTAATACAGAGCGTACTGATTGCTCGTCATCTTCTTCACTACGCCATTGATTCATCCAGTCGTATAGTGACTCACCATTTTCAAATTCGTAAGCATGATCCTGTGCATACACGCCTAGTGTCGCATTTTCTGACCATTTCACCATGCCACTATCAGGTTGAATAGCACCTTCTAAACAACGTAACAGTGTTGATTTACCAATACCGTTTGGTCCGATAATCGCGATACGCTCACCGACTTCAACCATCAGATCAATATCACGGAAAAGTGGTTCATCGTAGCTTTTGCTAAGACCTTTTACTTCTAATATGTTTTTATATAACTTCTTTTCCTGTTCAAAAACGATATACGGATTAACACGGCTTGATGGTTTTATGTGTGCTAATTCAATTTTATCTAATTGTTTTTGACGTGATGTAGCCTGTTTTGCTTTTGATGCATTCGCAGAGAAGCGACTAACAAATTGCTGTAGTTCTGCAATCTTTGCTTTTTTCTTGGCATTTTCGTTTTGTAACTGTTCGCGGGCTTGAGTTGCTGCAGTCATGTACTCATCATAGTTACCCGGGAACATGCGTAATTCGCCGTAATCCAGATCTGCCATATTGGTACAAACGCTGTTTAAGAAGTGACGGTCATGAGAAATGATAACCATAGTACTTTTACGATTGTTCAGTAACTTTTCCAACCAGCGAATGGTATTGATATCCAGGTTATTTGTTGGCTCATCGAGTAATAATAAATCCGGATCAGAAAATAGCGCTTGAGCAAGTAGTACTCGTAACTTCCATCCAGGAGCGATTGAGCTCATTGGCCCCCAATGCTGGTCTTCAGTAATTTCTAGACCGAGTAATAATTCACCCGCACGAGATTCAGCGGTATAACCATCCATTTCACCAAATTCAATTTCAAGATCAGCTACTTTGATGCCATCTTCTTCACTCATTTCTGGTAAAGAGTAAATGCGATCTCTTTCTTCTTTAACAGCCCAAAGCTTCTTGTCACCCATGATTACAGTATCAAGCACGCTGAATTCTTCAAATGCGAACTGATCCTGCCCAAGTACTGAATAACGTACATCTGGATCTAGCGTGACGTTACCTGCAGTTGGAGCAAGTTGCCCACTCAATATTTTCATGAATGTAGATTTACCACAGCCATTAGCGCCAATTAAACCATAACGGTTACCATTACCAAACTTGACTGATACGTTTTCAAACAATGGCTTTTCGCCAAATTGCATTGTGATATTAGAAGCTGAAATCAAAGCGGTTACCTAAATTAGTTATGTTGTAAATTGAATATTTGATTGTAAAAAAGACGGGCAAAAAAAAGCACAGTCTTCAATATCTAGAAGACTGTGCATTATAGGTTTATGCTAGCTCTAATCAAGCATTATTAGGCTGCCTTAGTCCAGTAGCGCCTTATACGCATCTAGATCAGAATCAATAGAAGCTTGTCTAATAACACTTTTACCACCGATTCTCGCATCAATTGCTTCAGCCAACTGGTGAACTGCCATTGCATAGTGACTACTGTGATTATAGCGAGTGATTACATAGAAATTATGACCACCGAGCCAAAGTTCATCACCACTATAGGTATTCAGTTTAATCAAACTCGCTTTTCCTGAAATATCGCCTAAGTAATCAGCAGACACACCTCTACTTTTAAGGCTATTTAAACTATGGCTTGATTTGAAGCCAGTGCGTAATGATTTATAACTGCTGTTCTTAGATGATGCTCGCACAGCAACTGTGCCACCTGTTTTCCAACCGTGTTTTTTAAAGTAATTAGCTACACTGCCAATTGCATCTTTGGGTGTCCAAAGATTGATATGGCCATTTCTATCATGATCTACAGCATAGCGTTTGATATTGCTTGGCATGAATTGACACAGACCTAAAGCACCTGCGTATGAAGCCATTGGCTTAAGTGGATCCAGACCTTCTTTTCTCGTCATCAATAAGTAGCTTTCAAGCTCGCTTTGGAAATACTTTCCACGTCGTGCATTATTAAATCCCATTGCTGATAAGGCATCTATCGCTCTGTTTTGACCTACATTTCCACCATATCGAGTTTCAACCCCGATAATGCCAAGGATGTATTCTTGTGGTACGCCATATTTTTGTTCGGCTTGTTGTAACGCAACACGATTTTCACGCCAAAACTGCACACCCTTACTAATAGTTTTTTCTGTCAGGAAATTACCGCGATATCTATTCCATCGGCCAGAACGTGATTTCTTATTTGATTTTATAGGGCCTCTGGCATCAGATGCTGCCATACGCTTAAGGAATGGTGTCGATTCAGTATTAGTGAAAAGGTAGTTTAAATAACCACGATCAAAACCATGCTTACTTACCATCTTGTCTATAAATCTACGAGTTTGTTGATTACTTACGTAATCTCCCGATAAAGATGCGTACTGAATGTTTTTATTTGGCGCACGATGTGATGGAGTTCGATAACTACTAGCTATTTGTTTTTTTGCAGCACGCTTACGGACTATTTGTTTTTGAGAAGGCGGTCGTCTTTTTTCATACACCACCTTTTCATTGCTTAATTTCTTGGCTGCCGTAGCTGCATAACTAGTATTAGATTTATTTTTTGCTAGTTGAATTTTTTTGGCAATTTTAGACTTTTCTAATGCCTGTTTATCCCAAATCTCTAATAGCTTTGCATATTCTTGTTTTTGTTTAGCATCAGTTTTAACATGATGTTTAACTGGTTTAGCTTTTACTGCAGGCTGAGTTTTTTCTTTTGTATTACTACATGAAGTCAAATTAACGACTGCAATACAAATACTTACACCTGCTAGCATTCTGACGATGCTCATATCTTATCCCCTTTGATAATTCATCCGTGACTATCGTGGGTAATATTCTACATGATCTAAATAAATGCTAGCTGAATGAAAAACAATATTATTTTTTAAGCTACTGTTTTTATAATAAAGTTTTATTTGTCGTCGAAGACACCCCAATCGGAAAAATCCATCATATTCCCAGCTTCTTCAGCTATTGGAGGAAACTGATTTGTAATAGCATCAGATACAGTCACCGGATCTGGCGTACTTATATGAGGAAAGCGCCACCCTCCAGGCATACGTCCTAAATCACGGGGTGTGCTAGACATTGTATCCCAAGCTTCATCGGTGAAATTCGTATAAAAATCAGGCCAGATATTTCTTTTATCTCCCCATGCTTTCTTCCGATTTGAATTATTGGAATTACCAAAAAATGGCATAGCGTTATTATTGTTGCTGAACATATTATTCATAGGGTAATTAGAATTATTTGCAAATGGCATAGCCCCATTTGCAAAAGGATTGAAGCTATTACCTGAGTTATTACCAAACGGCATGTTATTCCCAGCAAATGGATTAAAGTTATTACCAGAAGTATTAGCAAAGGGGATATTACCGCCAGAGAACGGATTAAAGCTATTATTAGAACCGTTACTAAATGGCATATTATTTGCGAATGGAAAATCATTACTATACTGATAAGGATTAGCTGCATTCATTGGCATCCCATTTTGCATAGGCATTTGACTCTGATAATAATTATTCTGCATTGATTCATAACCAGCATATTGCTGAGGTTGGTTATAAGAAGGTGGGTTGTTCATTGGATAACGTGGAACAAAAGTATTACCTTGTTGTGTTGTTCCATAATTAACTGGAGGATATTCGTATATCTTTGAATTATCAGCTGGCGGATATATCAGCTTATTTTCAGCATATACGCCAATAGTAAATATACACATACTTACTGCTAACAATAATTTAATGTTCTTATTAATCATATTTTTACCCATAAAATAGCTAGTAAATAGAATTGCGAGTCAGTATATTAGCATATACTAATATATATTTCATCTATTTCTGATCTATAGACAGCCCCGTACTTATGGGCACTTTTTTATTTTATCCTTTTCATGTAATAAAGACGTCTTTCAGGTAGATCTGTGATCTGCCACTCAAAGTACTTTCGCCTATGAACAACGCATGTATCTTCATTAAGTCCAAAGACATTACATATCTCTAATCAACGTTTGCTGATCTGGTTTTAAGGTAATGACGAAGGGTTTTTTGATATAAATCGCAGGCATAAAAAAAGCCCGTTCGCTAGAACGGGCTTTCAGGATAATAACTTGGTGATGACCTACTTTCACATGGGGAAGCCCCACACTATCATCGGCGATGACACGTTTCACTTCTGAGTTCGAGATGGATTCAGGTGGTTCCATGTCTCTATTGTCACCAAGAAACTGGTTTATTGAACATCTGCTCATTTGAGTAGACTTCAATATTTGCTAATGAGTCATTATTCATTCCTCACTAACAATCAATTAGGCAAAGCACTAGCTTTTGTTCTCAAATCTGTTTGTATCTTTGTTACTTGTAAAAAAGCCAACTCACAAACCATTTAAGGTTATAGAATCAAGCCTCACGGGCAATTAGTACA
>NZ_JAPFBV010000004.1:0-470352 GCF_035798195.1 Cocleimonas sp. KMM 6892
GATAGATAGATAGATAGATAGATAGATAGATAGATAGATAGATAGATAGATAGATAGATAGATAGATAGATAGATAGATAGTAGGTCACCCCCCTACTTATAAGGAGTTTTTCTTTTTGACAAAGGGCTATCTATGCCAGACCTTTACCATTAGAATATTTGATAATAAACATCATTGAAATCTTCTTATCTAACTGGCATCTTTATGAATAACAACCCTTATGAACCACCACAATCAAACGTATCTGGCTCTGCCGGAGACCTGAGCATCAGACCTAAATCACCTAAGGTAATCGGAATTATTTTATTAATTTTTTCGATTTTAGGATTACTTAGCATGGCGTCGCTTATATTCTCCATGTTCGCAATTACAGACGAGACGTTAAAAGCGAGCATGTTTCCTTACGGTGAAACCTATTCATTAGTTACTTTTGTGATTGGTGCAATCTCTACCCTATTTGCTTTTTATATTTCGATTTTACTCATTAAATACAAAGATAAAGGAAGACGATTCTTCAATTATCTGATGATTTATAGCGTTATTTCATCAATTATCTCATTAGGTTATATTCTATTTTTTGTACTAGACGATTTTACATCCAGTGTTGCAATTTCAGCCATAACCAGCACAGCATTAGGCTTAGCTCTGTATTTAATCATTTGGTACATCATCAATAAACCAAAGGTAAAAGCTAGCTTAAACTAACTGAGAAACTCTCCTTTGTTAATGTAAGATTCAAACTGCCGATAATTTCACCGCACAATATTTCACTTCTGCAATTTTCGCGGCAGGATCCAAGGCTGCATTGGTCAGCACATTAGCAGCTGCTTCGAAATAACAAAACGGCATAAACACAGTACCAACCGGAGAATTTTCGCTAACCTTGATTTTCGCTTGAAGCTCACCGCGTCTAGTTTCGAGTTTGAGGATATCACCATCCTCTAAACCTAATTTCAACGCATCACGCATATTCACCGAGATCCATGGTTCTGGTTCCAGGGTGTCTAATACTGTTGCCCGGCGCGTCATACTGCCGGTATGCCAATGTTCTAATTGACGACCTGTGATAAGTACAAAAGGGTATTCTTCATCAGGTTGCTCATCGGGAGAAACGATATCCGCAGGGACTAGTTTTACTTTGCCACTGGCTGTCGGGAAATCTTTCTTGAAGATCACGGGCTCACCTGCATCCCCTTCATTTTCACACGGATAAGTCACACTTTCGTTTTCTAAACGTTCCCAGGTTATGCCTGCAATAGAGTCCATTGCCTGTCGCATTTCATTAAAAATATCTTTCGGCCCCTGGTAGTCCCAATCCAGACCCAGACGCTTCGCTATTTCCTGGATAATCCACCAGTCCTGTTTTGCATCACCAGGAGGATTGATAGCCTGACGCCCCATTTGCACAGCACGATCAGAGTTACTATAAGTCCCCGTTTTTTCTGGATTTGCCGCAGCAGGAAGCACAACATCGGCATAGAATGCCGTTTCTGTCAGGAACAAATCTTGCACCACAAAGTGCTCTAACTTTGCCATTGCCTCACGCGCATGTAACACATCAGGATCAGACATAGCCGGATTCTCACCTTCGACATACATCCCTTTGATGATGCCATCGTAGGCAGCATTCATCATCTCGACGGTAGTAATACCCGGCTTGTCATCGAGCGCTTCCACATTCCACAGTTTTCTAAAGCGATCTTGATTTTCTTCGAGTGTCACTGGCTGATAGTCTGGGAATACCATTGGAATCAAACCAACATCTGATGCGCCCTGCACATTATTTTGTCCGCGTAACGGATGTAAGCCTGTACCATCTCGACCAATTTGCCCTGTGATCATACACAGTGAAATCAAACAACGCGCATTATCGGTGCCATGCACGTGTTGTGATATACCCATACCCCATAGAATCATGGCGTTGTTTGCGTTTGCATACATGCGCGCAACATCACGAATTTGTTCTGCACTCACACCACATATAGGCGACATCACCTCTGGCGAATAATCCTGTAGATGTTCTTTTAGTGTTAGGAAATCTTCCGTGCGGGTTTCTATAAATTCTTTATCGGTCAGTCCTTCTGTGACAATTACATGCATCATCGCATTGAGTAACGCGACGTCTGAAGATGGTTTGAACTGCACATGCTGCGCAGCGTGTCGCTTCATCTCTGAACCACGTGGATCCATTAAGATCAACTTCGTACCATTCTTGATGGCGTTCTTCATCCACGTCGCACCCACTGGATGGTTTACCGTTGGATTAGCGCCGATAATGATAATCACATCTGCTTTTTGCACATCAGCCATTGGGTTTGAAACCGCACCCGAACCAAAACCTTCCAGCATTGCAGTCACTGAAGACGCATGACAAAGGCGCGTACAATGATCGACGTTATTCGTTTGAAAACCGGTGCGGATTAACTTCTGGAAGATATACGCTTCTTCGTTACTACCCTTGGCGGAACCCAATCCTGCGAGTGCATATTTGCCGTCTTTTGCGATGATTTTCTTTAAACCTTCAGCGGCAAAATCGAGTGCTTCATCCCACGTTGCTTCGCGGAAAATCTCAAAAGGCTTGCCAGGATCAAAATCCAGTAAGGCTGTTTTAGGAACATCATCACGACGAATCAAAGGAACCGTAAGTCGTTCTGGACTGTGAATATAATCAAAGCCATAACGACCTTTGACGCACAAGCGTCCTTTATTCGCGATTCCATTTCTGCCTTCGACATGCAGAATTTTATTGTCTTTGACGTTGTAAGTCAGCAAACAGCCAACACCACAATAAGGACAGACCGAATCGACTTTCTTGTCCGGCACAATCATGCCGACACCGTTAGCGGGCATTAACGCACCCGTAGGACAGGCTTGCACACATTCACCACAGCCAACACAGGTACTTTCACCCATGGCATCATCGACATCGAAGACAATTTTTGTTTCGCCACCGCGTTTTGCCAAGCCAATAACATCATTCACTTGTACATCACGACAGGCGCGTAAACAACGCGTGCAATGAATACAGGCATCAAGGTTTACACCAATAGCCGGGTGTGAAAAATCATGTTCAACTTTAGTGCGGGATTCAAAACGTGATGCTTGTACATCCAGCCTTTTTGACCAGTGCTGTAACTCGTTATCCAGTTTGTATTGCTCTTCTGGCATATCGGCATTGAGTAATTCCAACACCATTTTTTGTGCTTTTACTGCACGCTCATTATTTGTTGAAACCTTCATATCCTGACTGGGATGACGACAGCATGATGGCGCTAAAACTCGTTCTCCATCAATCTCAACCATGCAAGCACGACAGTTTCCGACTTCTTCAAGACCATCTTTGTAACACAAGGTTGGAATCTCAACACCGTTGCGCTGGGCTGCTTTTAGAATAGTCTCGTCTTTATCCGCGGTAATTCTTTTTCCGTTGAGTTCGAATTCAATAGTTGTTTTTGAGCTTGTAGTTGTTGTAGCTGTAGTAGCAGAACTCATTTTGACACCCCCCCACTTTCAGGCACTTTTTTTGTTTTACTGGAGGTTTCACTCGGAAAATAGTTAATCACACTGTTCATAGGATTTGGTGCTGCTTGCCCTAGACCACAGATCGATGCATCCATCATTACCGTGGATAATTCCCCCATTAACTCAGTATCCCATTCTTCTTGTTGCATTAGTTTTACAGCCTTCTCAGTACCGACACGGCAAGGTGTGCATTGCCCACAAGATTCATGTCTGAAGAAATTCATCGCATTGATTGCGGCATCACGGGCTGAATCTTTATCTGATAATACAATCACCGCCGCAGAACCGATAAACGCACCGTGCTCATTTAAAGTATCGAAATCTAACGGAATGTCAGCCATGCGTTCGGGCAAAATCCCACCTGAGGCACCACCGGGAAAGTAGCCATAGAGTTCCTGACCATCCTGCATCCCACCGCAATATTCATTGACCAATTCACGCAATGTGATGCCAGCTGGCGCCAGATAAACACCGGGGTTTTTAACACGCCCGCTAACCGAAAAAGAGCGTAATCCCTGTCTACCATTTTTACCATGTGAGGTAAACCAGTCAGCCCCTTTTTCTACGATTTCGCGAACCCAGTAAAGCGATTCCATATTGTGTTCAAGCGTTGGACGACCAAATAAACCGACTTCCGCAAGATACGGTGGACGCAAGCGTGGCATGCCTCGTTTGCCTTCGATGGATTCGATCATTGCCGATTCTTCACCACAGATATAAGCACCTGCACCTCTGCGTAAATAGATTGGCGGCACGTCTGGAAGTTTGTCTTTTATAACGGCTAATTCTTGTTCGAGTAATTCTCGTAAGCCTGCATATTCATCACGCAAATAAATGTAGATGGCCGCTGTGCCTACGACTTCAGAAGCAATTAACATGCCTTCAAAAAAACGATGTGGGTCACGCTCTAAATAATAGCGATCCTTAAACGTACCGGGCTCACCTTCATCGATATTGACTGCCATCAGTCTAGGAGCGGGTTGTTCCTTAACAATGCGCCATTTACGGCCGACAGGAAATCCTGCCCCCCCCAAACCTCGCAGACCTGAGTCATCTTTGGCAGATAGAATATCTTCGTGGTGATGCTCTTTCTCTACGACTCGTTTATATAATTCATAGCCTCCGTCTTTTACGTATTGCTCATAACGAATGGCATTTTCTGGCGCTATATCAGCGGTATTACCTGCTTCAACGTCTTCTATGACTTTTTCTGAAGTGGCAAACTGAATAGGTTTAGTGCCGACGACTGCGACAGGTGCAGACTCACAACGGCCCACACAGGGCACTCGTTGTACGCGTACTTTTTTACCAATTACAGATTCTAATGTGTCTATTAAATCTTCGGCGCCCGCTAATTCACAACTGATAGAATCACACACGCGCACCGTTAGGCTTGCTGGTTTTTGATCGCCTTCTTTGACGATATCAAAGTGATGATAAAAACTCGCAACTTCGTAAACTTCTGTCTGGCTGATTTTTAATATGGTAGCCAGTGCATGCAGGTGCTCAACGGCTAAACATTGACACTTATCCTGAATCAGGTGTAAATACTCGATCAATAAATCACGCTGCAAAGGCATGTCTTTTAAAAGAGTCTGAACGTTTAGTAACGCCTCGTTAGATAAAGGACGCCCTCTTCTTTTAATATTTTTTCTCTTTTTCATCTACATCTCTGCCTTTGCCAAAGCTAAATTAGTTTTATATACATTGTGAACAGTGGGAGGGTAATTCTGAAGTGCGCTAATATTCGAGCGAATTTATCAGTAAATCTACCCTTATTATCTTACGAATAATCTAATAAATATTATCATTTAATAACGATTCTAATCATAGCCGACTATAACGAAAAACAATCGCATGAATGTTTTAATTGCGAACATAATAGTTCGATTAACCACCTTAAACTCAAGATGATTAACCGATTCTGGAGAATGCGTTACACAGTAAGAATAACTGTATAGTTATTAGCTTCTTAGTTGTTTCTCATGAAATGCTAAGTGTTCACCAATAAATGTAGAGATGAAATGATAGCTATGATCATAACCATCCTGCATTCTCAAGGTAATTGGAAAATCTGCCGCATCGCACGCCGCTTGTAAATTCTGAGGATATAATTGATCGGCAAGGAATTCATCATCCAGACCACTATCAATTAACACTGGTAATTTTTCAGCGCCATTTTTTACTAATTCGGTTGCATCGTAAGCGTTCCAGGTATTTTTATCATCACCCAGATACGCACCAAAACAGCCTTCACCCCAAGTGCAATTTACGGGATTACAGATAGGTGCAAACGCGGATACTGATTGATACATTCCTGCATTTTTAAACGCACAGATTAACGCGCCGTGACCACCCATTGAATGCCCTGTTATCGAACGAACGCCAGGAATAATCGGGAAGTTTTGTTCTGCTAACTCGACCAGTTCTTTGGTTACATAATCGTACATCTGATAATTTTTAGACCATGGCTCTTGTGTTGCATTAACGTAGAAACCAGCACCTTTTCCCAAATCGTAGCGGTCTTCTTCATCCGGAACATCATCACCACGAGGACTTGTATCTGGAATAATTAAGGCTATGCCCAATTCAGAAGCGTAACGTTGCGCGCCAGCTTTGGTACGAAAGTTATCATCAGTACAGGTTAAACCTGATAACCAGTAAACGGCTGGCACTTTTTCTGTTTCTGCTAATGGTGGTAAATAAACCGAGAAAGTCATTTCACAGTTACAGCTTGATGATTGGTGCGTATAGCGTTTTAAAAAACCACCAAACTCTTTGACACTTTCAGTTTCTTGAATAGACATATTTACTCTATTTCCTTCTTAATTCTTTTGTTATTACATGTATATATAAACCAGGAGGACGCCAATAAATAATAATGGCACCCCCCTACTTTGAGGCATTTTTTTAATTCAATTAGAACTAGAATTAAAACTCAATAACAGAACGAATACTCTCGCCGCTATGCATTAAATCAAATGCCCTATTGATGTCTTTTAATGGCATCTTGTGAGTAACCAAACTATCCAGCTCGATCTCTCCTGCCATGTAACGATCAACATAACCCGGAAGTTCAGTTCTGCCTTTTACACCACCGAATGCCGTTCCCATCCAGGTACGACCAACAACCAGGTTGAATGGACGCGTTTGAATGACCTGACCAGCGCCAGCTACACCAATTACTACTGACTTACCCCAACCCATGTGCGTACACTCTAGTGCATCACGCATAACGTGGACATTACCAATACACTCGAATGAGTAATCTGGGCCACCATCAAAGGTATCCTGCATGTATTCTACAAACCCACCTTCTGGAATATCTTTAGGGTTTACAAAATCAGTACAACCTAATTGTTTAGCGAACTCGAACTTATCAGGGTTGATATCGATACCGATGATACGCTTAGCACCCGCCATTACAGCACCTTGAATACACGATAAACCAATACCACCCAGTCCAAATACTGCCACGGTAGAGCCTGCTTCAACTTTAGCTGTATTCAGCACAGCGCCGATACCTGTTGTAACACCACAACCTAACAAACAAGCCTTATCCAAAGGTGCGGCTTTATTTATTTTTGCCAGTGCGATTTCTGGAACAACCGTGTACTCAGAAAACGTCGAACAGCCCATGTAATGGAAGATGTCTTTACCGCCCTGAGAGAAACGACGTGTACCATCAGGCATATAACCGGTCCAGATAGTTGGCGCTATTGTCTGACATAAATTCGACTTAGTTGAATTACAGTATTCACAATCACCACACTCAGCGATGTAAAGTGGAATCACATGATCACCGACTTCCAGGTTCTTAACTCCGGGACCTAACTCAACAACTTCACAACCCCCTTCGTGTCCTAAAACACAAGGAAACGAACCTTCAGGATCATCCCCAGAAAGTGTGAATGCATCGGTATGACATACGCCAGACGCGATGACTTTAAGGAGAACTTCGCCCTCTTTTGGTCCCATTACTTCTACTTCCTCTATAACTAGAGGCTTTTTTGGTTCCCATGCTACTGCTGCTTTACATTTCATTTGAATAATTCTCCGTTTTAAAATGCTAATTTAAAATATGTATAGTATGTTTTGACTAAAGATTACAAAAAATCTTTAGAGTTTGTTAATTTCGTTTTTTATCACACGTAAAATATGATCTGTCGGTAGTCCAAAAGGTATGATATTTAATAACTTACCGTCGGCGCCTAAAACGTATAAATTAGCCGAATGGTCTACCAGATAATAATCGCTCCCTTTTTTCTTTGAATGAATTTTGGTTTGTACCTTATACGCATCAGCAACCGTACTTATTTCATCAATACTCCCTGTAAGCCCAATTAAATCAGGGCTAAAAAAAGGAACATAGTTTTTCAACTTATCGGGAGTATCACGTTCTGGATCTACCGAAATGAATAATGCGCTCACTTTATCAGCATCATCGCCGAGGGATCTTAACACCTTGGCTAATGAAGATAACTCGCTTGGGCAAATATCGGGGCAAAAAGTATAACCAAAGAAAATCAATACCAACTTGCCACGTAACTGCTTTAATTCAAACGGCTTTCCATCATGGTCTGTTAACGTAAAGTCACCACCAACACGAGTCGTTTCACTGGCATAAACAGTTCCAGTGCCGGATTGTAAAGTCATACTTAAAAGCATGACAAGTGCTGAAAACCCAAGTTTGTTTAATATGCTCCTCACTAATTATTTACTCCATCGTGCGCCCAATTCGGGTCACTATTAGTAAGGTCGCCAATGGGTGCATCGAAAGCATCTGACACCAGCATATCGACATTACTTCCGGTTAGTGCTTTCAGGAATGACACCAAATCACTTTGTTCTTGCTCTGATAAACCCAACGGTGTGATCAACGGATCTAACAGTTTATTTTTCACCCCACCTTTATTATAAAAACTAACGACATCATCGAGTGTCTGTAATGAGCCATTGTGCATATATGGTGCGGTTAAACTAATATTTCGCAGGCTCGGCGTTTTATATTTCCAGCGATCATCCGGGTTTTGTGTTATTTCATATAACCCCGTATCAGCTGCTTTCTTTTCGCCGACAGAATCCAGTATCGCACTATCAACCTCAACGAATACACCTGGGGCTAAAACAACCCGTTCTTTAGCCGGTTTAATACCCATCGCTTCGTTGTAACCAATACCGGTGTTATGCAATTTATTGTCGGTAAATAAAGCATGATCTTCACTAATGGTATGGCAGCTACTGCAGCGGCCTTTCCCTGTGAAAACCTGAAATCCGCGTTGTGCTTTTTTACTTAAAGCGTCTTCTTTTTTCCCAAAGTACCAACGATCAAAGGAAGAGTCTGCAGATACCAATGTTCTCTGATAATCAGCTAACGCACGTCCCAGATTTCGCATATTCACGCCACCGCCATCAAATGCTTTTTCAAACAAACCTTTGTAGTCAGGCATTTGTTTTATCTTATTGATGACATGACCAATCGAAGGATTAGACATTTCATTATGTGCTAATAACGGCCCCCATATTTGTTGTTCCAAGGTCTGTTCACGAGCATCGTGGAACAGACTGGTGTTGTAAGCGACATTGTACAAAGTGGGAGAATTACGTCGATGACTTCTACCCTCAATGCCTATTGCCATCGCCAGTTCATTATTGGCAAATCCTTGCTCTGGGATATGGCAAATAGCGCAAGAAAAAGTATCGTTGAACGATAATCTCCGATCAAAAAACAACCTACGACCTAGCTCTATTTTTTCTGCGGTTAATCGATTAGTTTCTGGCTCTGGAACTGCTGGTAAACCTAATGGTGGGTTTTTAGCTAATGCCAATAAATCTGCTTTGGCGCCGCGACGTGCGCTGATAGATTTACTTCGGGTGACATAATCACCTGTTTCGTAGCCGCTTTTGTCATCACCCGGAACAGATAAAATGGGAACTAGGTGATTATTTTTTTCTGTATTTTCATTACTCGCAATCTTGTATGAATCTTCTTCCAGTATCAGTGTTTTAATATCCGTCATTATTAAATCAGGATGTAAAAAACCCAGACTATAGATATTACGAATTTTTAATTTCGGGTCGATCAGAAACACTCTTAATATATGCGAAATATCCCCAGTTTCTTCACCGTTAACGCTCATTTCACGTTGAATATCCTGATTATAATCTTGCAGGATTGGTTCGAGTGCCGACAAAGAGGACGTCGTTAAAAAACGCCATTCTCCCTTATCACCAGCAAACTTGAAATTTGCACCATATAGACGCATTACTTCTGGCGAATCGTGTTCGGGATCAAAACTCAGGCTGGCTAAACGTAATTTACTTGCAAGCACAGAATCTGTTTTCATTTCTGCTTTTAATTTATAAAAAACATAGGAAGCCAAAGGACAGCCATTCACATCTTTACAGGTACTGTAGATAAAACTTAAGAGTGTGTATTTCCCATCGTAAATATCATGTAACGAATTTTCTCGACCTTGTTCATCCAGAATTTTACCGTCAGGCGCATTACCTAATGGTGGAAGTTTATAGCTTCCTGCCGCGGCCATTTTATAGCCTAAAGAACCGTAACCCGGAGCCAGTGGAATTGTATTATTTATTTTTGATGTAGCATTATTCTCAAGCGATGCAGCACTAATCTCAAACATAGCAAGGAAACAACTAAACAGAATTACCCCCGCACTAAATACTTTCATTGTCTAACACCTTGAATACTGTAATTGAACCGAATCAGTTTTGCCACATGGACAAAACTGATTCTAAATACCTCAAAGATTATGAGGAGCCAGAAGACTTTATTTTCTTATTGTTAAGTAACTCATTATTGCTTTGTGATACTGGCTACTTTTTTTACCTCGCTCATTTCTGGCTTCTTTTTGCTATATAAAGAATAAGCTCCAAAACGCATTTGATGGGCTCTACCTAATTTTAAGGCATTGAAATCGATACTGAATTTCTCATCCAGCTCTTTTCCATTCCAGACATAGCTTTTAAAATACTGCGAATTATCATCCCCTTTCTTATCCCAGTTAGCTAACAACGAAGAGGTGTAATAAACTCGTTTTCCATCCCAGCTAGAAGATGCCATATTCACTTGTTTGTCGATTTGCTTCTCGTAAGTTTGTTTAGGCGCATTGATGTCAGAAAGATCAAAATAACGTGTCTTGCCGTCCATAAAGGTATTCACCCAAAGACCTGAATCATCTGATGTCAAAGAGATATCTACCGGTAGTGGAATTTTTGACGCATCACCAATATCTGCCACATCCTTCGCTTGCCATTCACCTTTATCATCTTCATATATTAACCAGATTTTTGAAGTTAAAGCTGTGGTAGTTAAACACCAGTTATGATTTGGCTGCCATGCACAACGAACTTCAAGAGGAGCACCCGGAACATCTAAAACTTTCTTTGGCTTTCTGGTATGCAAATCCCAGATAACCACGGTATTTCCGAAACGTTTCATTGCTTCTGGATCTTTTACCATTTTACCGAGATCCATCATGTAATTAGACCAACCAGTAAACGATGATGTCACCATTACATTTCGTCTAGGTAAGGCACGTAAGTCGTAGCCATAACCATCAGCATACTTTCCAGATTTCTTCGCTCCATTGAGGTTTTCATCCGTTGGCATCCAGTGAGTCGCTACATATTTACCCTCATTAGTGTATTCCACCATTGCCGTTCTTCCACCGTGATCAGCATTATTTGATAAACCGGTAACCATCATTCGACCTGGTAATGCATAGGTTGTATGTGGACCAACAACGCCACCACTGGCTGATACAAAATCGGTGATAACCTTGTTCAAAGTTGGTTTGGCAGGATCAGTATGAACATCAAATACAAAGATTTTATTGGTATCTAAACCACCTGCCCAAAGGTATTTCCGGTCATCAGTTAAACCCGAGTGATGTGCTTCATTTCGACCACCTACTGAAAGTGTTTCGATAACTTTTCCGTATTTAGGTGAATTAGGATTAACATCAACAGTCACCAGCTTGTCTTGGCCATCCCCCAAACCTTCAACACCAAGCGTCCAGATATAAACAAAATCTTCCTGCCCTACGATTTTAGCCATGTAGGGAGACATACACGTTTCATCGGCTTGTGTTGTAGATACTATTCCACCCACACCCAATAACAATGTAGATATCGTAAACGTTTTAGCTATATTCTTGCAGATTGGTCCGAAAATATTCCTCTTCATTTCTCACTCCTTAGCTGATAAGTTATTCTTCATTTTTATTGTTATTGGCAACTTACAAAAAAATATTTGTAAAATGTTGCTATAATACAAAATAGAATGAATGTTCATTTTTGTCAAATTTTAAAATAGATATAGCGATTAAACTTACATATGCCCTATTTAAAAAGAGAAGCCCCAAACCCGGAACCAATTGACTGTAGAATTTTAACTGCAGCGTTGGATTTATTTGTGAACTCTGGTTATCACAACGTATCTGTTCATGAAATTCAAAAGCAAGCGGATGTCAGTATTGGTTCCATCTACAAACACTTTGGTGGTAAAGATGGCATCGCAAAAGCCTTGTATAAACATATACTAAATGAAATGGACGAGCTGGTTGATGATGTTATGAATGAACATAAATCACCCAAAAAACAATGCGAAGAAATCATCAGGTTACTGTGCGGATACACCGAAACGCATTACGATATTATGGCGTTTATATTTCACGCAAAACACACCGAATTTGTCCCGGACGAACCTCTAATTTGTAACACCCTACCCTTTATAAAAATTCGAGAAATAGTCAAAAGTGGAATGGAATGCGGAGAATTTAGAGAAATTAATTCCTGGGTAGCCGCATCAACAATCTTCGGTGGCGTCATAAGAATGATCCAGCTAAGACTGGATAATATGATCGAAGAACCATTACCCACTTATTTCGAGACACTCATAGATGCTTCACTAAATGGAGTTCTTACCAGTGATACAACAAAGACTGATAATAAGATATCTGCGGTTTTATAAAATGCAATTTCAAACAAGAAACCTCCTAATAAAGTGACGTTTCACTTTGTTTAAATGCTTATTTATTTTTTACACCCCCCTACTTTGGGGCACTTTTTTTAAAACATAAAAAAACCCGAGACAAGCTCGGGTTTTTAAATTGGTGGAGGCGGCGGGGATCGAACCC
This sequence comes from Cocleimonas sp. KMM 6892, assembly GCF_035798195.1. NCBI lineage: Bacteria > Pseudomonadati > Pseudomonadota > Gammaproteobacteria > Thiotrichales > Thiotrichaceae > Cocleimonas > Cocleimonas sp. KMM 6892. The sequence goes on from NZ_JAPFBV010000004.1 coordinate 12,688, forward strand.
GCGTCCGCAAATAGTCCATCTGAAGGCGCTACATGTTTAGTCTAGCTATTAATTTAACTCTTATCTAACCACTAGACAGGATTGAAAAGAGCGATTCCGGTAAAAGTTTTAACGGCTCCGTCCCAGACGTACTTCACCGCGATCCCGTATAAATGATCCCGAACACTTGCCCTACAGGCGAGGAAAGGTCAGGAGTCTAGTGATGCTTATTAAGCAGCTAGAGCGTAGTTGTCATCATTGGCAACTAAAGTTTTTTAGATAGTGTTTAAGTGCTCACTAAACGCACTACATGCTCCTTAGGTTTCGTGATCCACGTCGAAGCCAGAATCGCCCCCAAAGGTTGAGAATAAATTCTCTATGATGATAGGATGACTTTCAGCATCCCTGTAACTATGACATTCTACAGACTGTTTTAGTTCCTGTCTGCATAGTTTTTATTTAGTTAAGATTATATACAGTTTGCTTCACTTATAATCGAAGTAAATAAAAATAATCATCTACGTCATGTATCGCAAACTATTTTTCTTGGCATTCTCGCTTACTCCTTTTTTAGCCAGCGCTTATCCCATTACGTCTTATCTGGAAATGGTGAAAGTTGCCAGCGTGGGCAGTGCATGGCAAACCTTGGCTTTATCAAATTCTTACAGTAATCCTGTTGTCGCTTGCACCTATAATCTTCCTTCTTCTGCCAGCAACGAGGCTGCAGTTAGGGTTCAAGTAATTGGCTCAAGCATTCAGGTTAAAATTCAACAGCCTTTAAACTCAACGGCAATTACTGCTTCGGCGGTATATTGCACAATATCACAAGCTGGTTCTTATACTTATCCGATTAAATATGAAGCACATACAGTAAATTCAACGTTAACAAATTATGGAAGTAACTGGAATGCTACACAAATGGTTAATGTGTCTTCTAGCCCATATAAAGTGCAAAACTATACTAAGCCAGTCGTTACTGGACAGGTGATGAGTTACAACAATCCTAATTTTTCTGTTTTCTGGAGTAATAACTGTGCAAGCCGCTCAACTCCTCCAAGTAATTCTGCTATTTGTGTGGGCAAACATACGGGGCAAACGACACCTACTTCCCCAACTACTGAGATTTTAGGATATTTCATTGCTGATGAAGGCGAGTATATTCAAGCTAGTTCCTATGTGAAAATTGCTCTAGGCACCGATACTGTCGCAGGTACTAAAAATACACCACCTTATAATTATAATCTTGGACAGAATTATACTTACGCAACGGCTACTCAGTCAGCGGAAGACGGCGGAAACGGAAGCTGGGCTGTTCTCTACGGTAGTTCGCCAGTATCCACACAATTAGGACTTGCAGTTGAAGAGGAAACAGTCACAGGAGATAAATCAAGAACTCATACAAATGAACAAGTAGCCTACTGGGCAATGGAACCTATCAATAAAACGTACGCTGATCTTAGAATAAATGAAATTCTATACCGTCAAAATGGAACAGTTTTAAGAGAATTCATAGAATTTACTGTATTAAGTGGTGGCAGTATTCTTAATTATTTAGTCAGTAGTCAGGATGGAACAGGACAAAATTACCGTTTACCAGATATCACCGTCAATACTGGAGATTACGTTATCCTTCATTCCAATACAGGTACTCCCAGTAGTTCTGGGGGAGTGCATCATGTATATACTGGCAGCACATCAACACCTTTGAATAATACAGCCGATGACGTAGTCTTGTTAAAACCTTCTGATAGTGATGCAACAACACTTGTAGGATCTGGAACGCATAATGTAATTCCAGTGGATTATGTTTCTTATGGAACTGCCTCAGGTGTTGATCCTGTACCTGTCAGTAACAATGGGGTCACAGTATCCTGGAATAGTGTTGATAATGCGAGATTAGATGGTGCTGCAGTGGGTCAATCTATAAGCCTGACGCCAAATGGCGTTGATTCTAATACCAGTGCGTGCTGGGAACTAACAAGCAGTGGGGATGCGAGCGCATGTCCTAGCTATATTATTACATCCGATACTGACTCTTCCGCGAATATTAATAGTCAGGGCATGAACAATAATTTAGCGCCGGAAATAAGCTTAACGAAAAAAGTAACGACAATTTACGACCCATATAATGGCGCGAGTAATCCTAAAGCGATACCGGGCAGTGTACTTGAATACAGCATTACAGCCACAAACGATGGACCTTCGGCCGCCGATAACGACTCCATTAAATTATCAGACATCATTCCTGCAAACACTAAACTATGCGTAAGCAATACTGGAAACTGTAGAGCCCCCTATTTTGTTAATGGCTCTCCTTCAAGCGGCTTAAGTTTAGGAGCTGTTACTTATTTAGATAACTCAAATACTGTTATTCCCTCATCGCCTGATTCCGATGGAGCTAACAGCAATGTCGCCAAACTAGAAGCGGCTATGAATGGAAGTTTTGCTGCTAAAAGCGCTACTACAGGACCTAATTTCAGTCTTAAATTTAGAATAGTTGTTGAATAGTCGTAGAAATACTTTGTAAGTCACCCCCCTACTTTGAGGGGCTTTTTTAGATAATGATCAATTTTAAATCTATTGGGAATGACACCAATAGATTTAAACAAATTATTACAGGACTACTTAAAGACCTAAGATAGAAAATGGCGCTGTCACAGCTGGCAAGTATTCCAGAACTTTCTTTTCTCTTACTTTTGCACTGTCTTGCATAACCACTATTCGATCATCTCCGCGAAGACCAGGGTCAGCGATTGTGCCATTTCTGACTAAATCAAGATTTACCAGATGACGTGTTCCATCTCTATAAAAGAAAACACCACGTGAATCACCAACCTCGGTTAGCCCTTGCGCAAGCGCTATCGCTTGTAAGAAACTCATATTACCTTTGATAGGAAATACACCAGGAGACTTTACAGCGCCTTCAACAGTGACACGATTTTCAATCGCTTTATTGGTTCTACTGATGCTCACCTGAGGGTCTTGCATGAACTCTTTTAGTCGTTGTGTGATTTTTTGTTCTGCCTGAGCTATCGTCAATCCGGCCACTTGAACAGTACCGACTAATGGTAACGATATAGCTCCACTTGCTTCTACAGTCAAATCTCTTGCTGATAAATCAGGTACTTTAAATACATTTACATCAAGTTTGTCTTCCGTTGAAATTCTATCTGAAGCCGTAGGAACTCGTTTGTAGCTTGGTGCACGATTATTACTGTAATTACTTGTAGCAGGTGCTGTGGCAGCATAAGAACCAGACTGTGCATTCAATGCATCAACTGAATTTGCTGCTGCAGTTGTTTCTGCAGGTGTGGGCACATAAGGACTTGAACTAGTACATGCTGTGAGTACTAGTAAAGGTAGTAATGCTGATAAAGTTTTGTTTTTCACTGAATATCCTCTTTAACCAATTGCAATTAAGCTATTGCTTCTTTAGTTTTGTTATTTGTTTTGTAGCCCATTGGGTTATTACTTTGCCAACGCCAGGTATCATCACACATTTCTTGAATACCACAGGTTGCCTCCCAATCTAGCAATTGCTTGGCAAGGGTTGGGTCTGCGTAACAACATGCAATATCACCCGGTCTTCTCTCGACAATTCTATATGCCACTTTTTTACCAGAGGCATGTGAAAATGCTTCAACCATTTCTAATACAGAATAACCCTTACCAGTTCCAAGATTGACAGTGTAAAGGTTATCTACGTTACTATTCTCAAAGGCTTGTAATGCCTTTACGTGGCCTTTCGCCAGATCAACCACATGAATATAGTCTCTAACACCGGTGCCATCTGGTGTAGCATAATCTCCACCAAAAACGGAAAGTTGCTCGTAACGCCCTACTGCAACTCCAGAGACATAAGGCATAAGATTATTTGGTATATCATTCGGATCTTCACCTATCAAACCACTAGGATGAGCACCGACAGGATTAAAATAACGTAGCAAAGCGATATTCCAGCTTTTATCGGAAATAAATATATCCCGTAATATCTCTTCTATATGAAGTTTGGAACGACCATAAGGATTAGTAGCACTTACTGGAAAACTCTCGAGTATCGGGACTGTTTCAGGGTCACCATACACAGTGGCAGATGAGCTAAAAATAACACGCTTCACATTATTGCGATTCATTGCAGTAAAAAGGCTAATACTTCCAGCTATATTGTTATCGTAATACATTAATGGCTTTTCTACGGATTCACCTACTGCTTTCAAGCCTGCAAAATGAATCACACCATAAATATCGTGTTTCTGAAAAACTTGATCAAGAAGGTCAGAATCTCTGATATCACCTTCTATAAAAGTGATCGTTTGTCCGGTAATTTCTTTAACTCTATCAAGAGAAACCGTTGAACTATTGCATAAATTATCAAAAACTATGGGGGTATATCCTGCTGCGAGCAGTTCTATACATGTGTGTGAACCTATATATCCGGCGCCACCGGTAACTAATATATTCATCTAATTATTTTAATCTGTTTGTATGAATTTAAAAGAAGATTACCTTTCTGTATAAAAAATAGCCAGTATTCTCGAAAGAAACTGGCTATTCCGTACTTATTAACCGACGGTCTGCAAGGTCAAAATATTAAACCCTGAAGAGCTCGTCTTAAGTAATTAACTACTTTTTATCTTTAGTTGTTTTCTTTTTAGTAGTTTTCTTCTTAGTTGGCTTCTTTTTAGTTGTTTTTGTCTTAGTAGACGTTTTCTTACTGGTAGTTTTCTTCTTAGGAGTTGCCTTTTTAGAGTCAGTCTTTTTACTTGTTGATGATTTCTTTGAAGACGTTTTCTTAGTAGAAGCTTTCTTATCCGTTTCTGCTATTTTTGAAGACTTGTTTTTAGAAGAAGTAGATGACGTTTTTGAGCTAGAAGAGCTTGATGACTTCTTTGTTGTTTTCTTTTTTGACGAAGAGCTATTTGCTTTACCCATTTTATATCCATCAGGAGCAACGCTTTTACCTCGTGAAGTAGATACGTTCTTCTTCATATCTTTATAAGTTTCTTCACCAATTCCTGGGACATTTTTTAAATCGTCAATTTTTTTAAAACTACCATTAGATTTACGGTATTTAACAATCGCTTCCGCTTTAGTTGGCCCCACACCTTTCAAATAAGCGGCTAATGTGGATGCATTAGCTTTATTGATATTAACTGTTTCTGTACCTTTGTATTCCGTCGATGCCGAAACTAAAGCAGGAATAAGCATCACAGAAAATATTACGCCCATAAGCGCTTTACGAATAGTAGAACTAAAATTTAAACCCATTTTTTTATCCTCAATTGACATGTTATTTACCACTTAGGGTATTTACAATACTAATTGGTTCAAATTCAATATAGGCAACAATATCGATAGAACGATTAGTAGCACAACAGCACCCATGACTAAAATAAGCACAGGCTCAAATATGCCTAACATATTGGTCAACATCGCATCAGTTTCTCTTTCCTGCTGCATTGCTGCACGTTCCAGCATATCGTCGAGGCGCCCACTACTCTCACCACTTGCAATAAGGTAAACAGTCATAGGTGGGAAATATCCAGATTGCTCGAGGGCACGATTAATTGTCATACCTTCTCGAACCTTGATCGCAGCATCTGTTACAGCCTGTCGCATCGGCATATTTTGAACAACCTGGGCAGAAATAGACATGGCATCAAGAATAGGAACGCCACTAGACGCTAAAATACTCAAGGTTCTGGCAAAGCGAGCTGTATTCAAGCCTCTTACCATCTTTTTAATCAAAGGAACTTTCAATAAAAATGAATGATAACGGTATTTCCATTTTGGGATTTTTATCATTTGTTTAAACACGATAAATAGAACCACAAGCAACACGGCAATATAAATACCATAGGCTCTTACAAAATCACTAATCGCTATAAGCACCTGAGTCATCGCAGGCAATTCTTGCCCCACATTATCAAACACATCAACGATTTTAGGAACGATAAACGCCAAAAGTCCGGCAACAATTGCTACCGATAAAATAGTTAAAATAACAGGATAGAACATTGCCGTAGATATGCGCTGCTGAGTTTCCTGTCGTGATTCTGTGTAATCTGCCATTCGCTCTAACACAGCATCCAAGTGACCTGATTGTTCACCTGCAGCAACAGTCGCTCGATACATGTCTGGAAATACTGAGGGATATGTTTTCAAGCCATCAGCAAAAGAAAAGCCTTCCACAACTTTTGAACGAACCGCTGATAGAATATGCTTAATATTCCGTTTTTCACTCTGCTTAGCAGTAGTCGCTAAAGCTTCTTCGAGCGGAGAACCCGATTGCACCAACGTAGCTAGCTGACGCGTTAACAGTGCAAGTTCGGACGCTTTTACTTTACCGGCTCTTCTGGTTTTTACTTTATTGTTATTTTCAGATTTTTCTACCTGATTAACCTCTAAAGGAGTGAGATTGCCATCACGTAGAATTTGTCTTATTTGCTTGGCGTTATCCGCCTCGAGCATCCCTTTTTCTTCTTGACCTTTTGCATCAAGGGCGATGTATTCAAATGCTGGCATACGCTATAAACTTTTAAGCCTGTTTGGTTTGATCAGTTTGTTTTGGCTGATCTTCACGCGTAACACGCAAAACTTCTTCTAATGAAGTTCTACCTGCCAAAACCAGTCGAACACCATCTTGTCTAATTGTAGGTACATTCTGATGAACATATTCCTCAACAGTTTGCTCACTTGCGCCATCATGAATTAAATTACGCGTGGTATTATCAATTTCTACAAATTCATAAATACCATTTCTGCCAACATAACCTGAGTGGTTACATACAGCACAACCTTTATGACGGAAAAGCGTTGGTGGATTGTTACTATCTACATGAATGAGATCACATTGTGCTGCATCAGCTATATATGGCTCTCGACACTCCTGACATAATAACCTAACCAGTCTTTGAGCAATAACACCGATTAAACTTGAGGAAAGTAAGAAAGGCTCCACACCCATATCTCGCAAACGTGTTACTGCGCCTACCGCTGTATTAGTATGTAATGTAGAAAAAACCAAATGCCCCGTTAATGACGCCTGTACTGCAATTTCTGCAGTTTCTAAATCTCGGATTTCACCAATCATTACCACATCGGGATCTTGTCGTAATATTGCTCTTAAACCACGAGCAAAACTCATATCGACTTTATTATTTACCTGAGTTTGCCCTATCCCATCAATGTAATACTCAATCGGATCTTCTACAGTAAGAATATTTCGAGTGCTTTCGTTTAGATTCGTTAAAGCGGCATATAATGTAGTAGTCTTACCTGAACCTGTTGGACCTGTTACTAGAATGATTCCATGAGGCTTCTTGATTAATTCTTTCAAGCGTTCATGTGTTGCCGGATCCATTCCCAGATGTTCTAGATTCAATCTACCCGCTGACTTATCCAGTAAACGCATTACGATGCGCTCATTGTGCCCTGAAGGTAAGGTAGAAACACGAACATCAACACCACGACCTGCGACACGTAAAGAGATACGACCATCTTGAGGAATACGCTTTTCAGCAATATCAAGCTTCGCCATTACCTTGATACGAGATATCACCAATGCAGCCAATGTTCTTGGTGGTTCTAAAATCTCTCGAAGTACCCCATCGACACGCATTCGAACAATCATACGATTTTCAAAGGTTTCTATGTGAATATCAGAAGCATTTTCTTTAACGGCTTGCGTCAAGATTGCATTGATCAAACGAATAATAGGAGCATCGTCTTCAGACTCTAATAAGTCTTCTGGCTCTGGCAAAGAATCAGCGACATCATGTAAATCAAAGCCTTCACCAAAGTCTTCCATCATGGCGCTTGCACCAGCAGCACCACTATTATCATATTGACGCGCTAACATATGTTCAAACGCATCGTTATCGATTTCTTTGAAAACAACTTTTTGATTTAAAAAACGATTAACTTCACTCGCAATAACAGGGGTTAAGCCTTGTTTATAGTAAACAGTAAGTTCAGCATCATCATCACGGACACCACGCTGAAGCACAACCCCATTTCTCTTTGCAAAGCTATAAGGAAAGTCCAGAGCTTGTTCAGCCTCTTCTTGTCCTTGTGCTTCCAGGTCCTCAAATTCGACAGGTTTATTCATAGTATCAAAGCCTATTGATTAGGACGTTCGTTTTCCTGATAGCGCCTTTTTACTGGCATTACTTGTTTAAGACGAGCTGGTATCTGCATATTAGCGACAGGTTGCGGCTTAGCAAGAGTGGTTGTGGCAGTCCCATTTCTTCTAGCCTGAAGTGCTGCCGCCTGCTTTTGCTGAGCCAGTTTTGCTTGTTGAATTCTATTTTTATATTCACGTTCACGCTGTTGTTGCTCACGAATAATAATCTGCTTTTTCTGAGCAGGTGTTAATTTCGTCGCAAGATCACGGCGTAAATCAGCAGGGAATTGAGAAGCCTTGTCTTTAAGTATCCCTCTGTTCGTGATATTAGATACTTTTTGCGCTTGTTTTAACTTATTGTATTTTTGCCTTGTATAATGATCTCCGCTCAGGACATCACGCATTATCATAGGATGAATAAAAACCATCAAATTTGTCTTAGACTTTTCAGTCGTTGTACTTGAAAACAATTTGCCCAGAACCGGGATATCACCCAGTAAAGGCACCTTTGACACCTGATCAGTAAATTGGTCTCTCATCAAACCACCAAGAACTAACACCTGATCATCTTCAACCATAACACTCGTAGCAATTGAGCGTTTATTCGTAATTCTATCCTCAGCACTTGTAGAGGATGCAGATATGCTAGACACTTCTTGTTCAATATCCAGACGAACACTACTACCATCGTTTATTTGCGGTTTAATCTTTAGGGTTATACCAATATCTTCCCTTTCAACCGTTTGAAAAGGATTTGAAACGCTAGTGCCATCGCCTGTTGATGTATAACTACCCGTTACGAAAGGGACTTCTTCACCAATAACAATACTCGCCTCTTCATTATCTAATGCCAAAACCGTTGGAGTAGAAAGTACATTTGTTGCACCATCACCAGATAAAGCTTCAACTAACAGGCCAAATTTATTGCTACCAACATTATCAATTAGACCGAGAGTACCGCCATCTCCAGACAAGCCTGTTGCTATATCATCAGAATCTGCTGTAAAAATACTCAGTAATGAACTGACACCAGCAACAGTTCCCGTCGCGCCAATGATTCCTTCAGTACTTGAGATACCTAAGTTTGCACCTAAGGTTTTCGATAAACTTGCAGAAACTTCTGCGATCACAGCTTCAACCATCACCTGCGCTCGTCTAACATCTAAACGGCTAATTACTTTGGCTAGATTTCTTTGCACATCTGGCTCGGCAGTAATTATTAATGAGTTTGATGCTTCATCAGCCTGGATATCTATATCAGCTTTTTGCGTTCCAGCGGCGCCTTTTGTCGTCGCTTTTGTTGTTTTCTGCACAGCAGAAAAACCTGTTAAAACTTTTGCTAAATCAACAGCTTTTGCATACTTCAAATAGATTACTTTGGTCTTTTCTTGAAGTGGTTGACTCGTATCTAGCTTCGCAATAATTTTTCTAACTTGTTGTCTAGACGACTTATCACCACTGATTAACAGACTATTGGTTCTATCATCAGCTGAAATCTTGTTTTTTGTAGGAGCCCCTTTAACTGTTGATTGCTGTAGTGTTTGAATCGTCGCAGCGAGGTCTTTTGCTGAAGCAAATTTTAATGGTATAACTTCTAATTCTTCATCATCTGCTCTATCCATGCGTTTGATGACTTTGATCAAACGCTCAATATTTGCGGCTCTATCAGAAATTAATATTGTATTACTTGGGCCATAGGCCTGAAGTTGACCAGTACTAGGAACTAAAGGACGTAAAATTGGAACCAACATCGCAGCTGGCACATGCTCAACACGAATTACGCGGGTAATTAATTCATCTGCATCACGTGAACTTTTCTTTTTGCTTTGTTCCTCTTTTTCACCAATCACTGGCACAGGTTGTTGCTTTGCCTGATTAGACGGAACAACCTTCACTAAATTACTGCCTTCTCCTGCTGGTACAGCAGAAAAGCCATGAACCTGAAGAATCGATAAAAATGTTTCATACAATTCATTCTTATCAATATCACTGCTCGTTATTACCGTGACTCTTCCCTTGACTCTAGGGTCGATAATAAAACTTTTACCCGTTATTCTAGAGACTGTTTCAATAAGCGTAGGAATTTCCACATCACGCAAATTGATTTGAGCAGATTCTTCTGCGTAAACAGCGGGAGTAGTAAATGCAACTGATAACGAAATAGCAAACACCAGAGAACTGGCATTTTTCTTACATCCTAACAAGCCCCAAAACCCCAATTTATTCTTAGCAAACAATGACCACTCTCCAAAAAAGGCTTTCAAAAAAACCATAATCTAATACTTTTATTTTAAATAAATTAACTTTATTCGTCGACTTACAAACCCTTTAAATACAAATCGACCAGTTATCCGCGTAATACTAACACTTATCAACTTTATACGCTAAATGTTTGAGCCATGATTAGGGACAATGAATCTGAAGATTAATACCTTAGAAAAAATAAAAAACCTGAATAAAAAGACTACGCTACGGCATCTAAGTTCAAAAACCATTTGTAACATTTTGCTTTATACGTAATCAAAACATTTCAGCATAAACAACGAATATGAAATAAATATGAAAGTAGTGAGGACTCACACTTCGAACAAGAAAGAAAATATAACTTTAGTCATTCAAAATATCCACGTTTAATCCAATGAAAACAGATAGATAACGTGCTTCATTATCATTCACTCATTTCATCAAAAAAATATTCTTTAACAATTTCTCACCATCAACAATCAATGAAATAAATTCAACTCGAAGAATAAACAGATTTATAAAATTATCACGGAGTCAATTAAAACGATATGATAATGTACCCTAAATCAGATATTTAAAACCAGAATCATGTGGATACAAAAAGAAATACAAATAAAACAAAAATCTCGCGGTTTTCATATTATTACCGATGAAATACTAAACAAACTCATAGAAATAAAAGACATTGAAGTTGGTTTAATGAATGTTTTCATCAAGCACACTTCTGCATCATTAACTATCAATGAAAATGCAGATCCAACGGTGCGTCAGGATTTCGAATCCTACTTCAATAAAGCAGTCCCAGAGAATGAGCCGTATTACAAACATACGCTTGAGGGTTCAGATGACTTACCTGCTCACTTAAAGGCTAGTATTCTCGGCAGCAGCCTAAACATCCCTATTACAAATGGCAGACTCAATATCGGCATCTGGCAAGGTATTTACTTATGCGAACACCGTAATATGGGCGGTTCCAGAAACCTTGTGATAACCCTGTCAGGCCAGAAGTCTGAAAATTAATACTTTTTTGTGAGAATTCATGATCAGGTTCTCGCAGTACATACATAAACGAAGCACTTAAGAAGAGAACTTGGATTAGCTACTCTCAAGTCACTCACGATATCTTTCGAAAACAGATCAACAATGCTTTGCGAAAGCCTTTTCAAACACTCTGCTTAAAGCTAAATTAAATTCACACCCCCCTACTTTGGAGCCTTTTTTTATAAAATCTTAATTTATAGTCAGCCTTAAATGCGCCTGCACTCGACCCGTTTTTACTGCATATAAAATTCTGAAGAGAAATTAATTTAACAGCTAGTCGGAATCCACTTTACCCAGACAAAGCGAATATTTTAAAATCGGGATAAATTCTATTCAATAATTCTAATAATAAATGGGTACCGCAAATGGACTTCAAAAAATACCTCCGCATTCTTGTCAAAAATGATGGTTCAGATCTTTACTTAACATTTAATGCGCCACCTTCTGCTAAATTTAATGGCGAGCTTAAAGCTTTAAGTCGAGAAAGAATGACTTCAGAACAGCTCCATGAAATTGCAGAATTTCTAATGAACAAGGAACAGCTGGATCAATTTGAGCACAAACCTGAAATGAATCTCGCTCTGGATGAGCCAGACATTGGTCGCTTCCGTATCAATATATTCAAACAGCGTACAAATCTTGCGATGGTTATTCGTAATATTAAAGTCGAAATTCCGAATGCAGATGATTTAGGTCTCCCACAAGTACTCAAAGAACAAATCATGAAAAAGAGAGGCTTAATTCTCTTTGTTGGTGGTACAGGCTCAGGCAAATCAACCTCATTGGCCGCGCTGATTGATCATAGAAACTCTAATTCTGCAGGTCATATTGTTACTATTGAAGACCCGATTGAGTACGTTCACCCCCATAAAAAGTCTCTAGTCAGCCAACGAGAAGTAGGTGTTGATACAGATACTTATGAAGATGCCCTCGAGAATACTTTACGTCAGGCACCTGATGTTATCTTAATCGGTGAGATTAGAACCGAAGAAACTATGGAGCATGCTCTAGCGTTTGCTGAAACAGGTCACTTATGTCTATCGACCTTACATGCAAATAATGCGAATCAGGCGCTTGATAGAATTATCAACTTCTTCCCTGAAGAACGTCACAGTCAGTTATTAATGGATATTGGTTTAAACATTCAAGCCTTTATCTCACAACGTTTAATTCCGACTGTTGATGGTAAACGGGTTGCTGCTATTGAAATTTTAATCGGTACTCAAACCATTCGTGACTTAATCATGAAAGGTGATGTATCAGCGATTAAAGAAATCATGGAAAAGTCGGAAGAACTAGGTATGCAAACCTTCGATAGCCACATCTATAAACTACACAAACAAGGCATTATATCTCTTGAAGAAGCGCTCAAAAATGCGGATTCACCGAGTAACTTACAAGTTAAGCTGAATTTAGAAGACAGTACCTATTCTAATATGACTAGCGATGAAGACACGACTGAAGAAGAACAAGCTGCTATAGACCTAGCATTTGGTGATCTGGCATTAGAAGAAATGGATGACGGAAAACCAAAATTAGATGAAGAAAATAAAATTCTAAAAACACCACAAGAGCTGATGGAAGAAAAAATTGCCAGGCGCTTGCAAGAAGATGCTAGAAATGCAGAAGAATTAAAAAAGATGGAAGAGATTCTTCAAAAGAATATGTAAAACATAATTCAAAAATTTATATTCAAATGATGTTTACAAAAATTATTTCATATCAATAGCTGTAGAGATTAACTGATCCAATCTTGCAGTAACACCGCGGTGTTGCTGCATGAATTGCTCTGATTTTTGAACAAATTCTGCTTTCTGTTGATTTGATAAACTTCCATCCAACCATTTGCGCACTTCTTCTGTAAGCTCGCTTTCAGTATTACAAACTGTCATCAAACCTTCATTCGCAAGATGATGCGAGATATCATCAAAATTAAACATGTACTTGCCGCTCACAACAGGAACATTCAATGCTGTCGCTTCCAATGGGTTATGTCCTCCTGTATTTACCAGGCTCCCACCGATAAAAACAACATCAGCCGTAGCGTACCAAGACTGTAATTCACCCATGGAATCTCCGAGTATCAAACTCACATTATTACCATCATAACTTTTCTTCAAACTATGACGCATATAACTGTTTTTATTATCAAAAATACTCATACAGAGTTGATCCACATCGTCAAAACGCTCTGGGTGCCTCGGGACGATAATTAACAATAACTCTGGCAGATCTTTTAGCAAACTCTGATGAATACGTAGAATTATCTCATCTTCACCTTTATGTGTACTTGCTGCCACCCAAACCGGTCGATTAGCACCCCAATGCTGTTGTCGTTCCTTTCCAGCTTTGATTTGTTGCTGATTAAGCTGAACATCGAACTTTATGTTTCCAACAACTTCTATCTGCTCTGGCTTTGCGCCTAATGCTTTAAATCTTTGTGCATCTGCTTCTGCTCTTACTGCAATAGTATGTACTCTTAACAGTGTCTCTTCGACCAATCCTCTGATTTTTGAATAAGACTGGGTAGATCGATCTGATAAGCGTGCATTCGCAATTATAATCGGGATAGATCGTTGATGGCATTTTGCATATAAATTTGGCCAGATTTCAGTTTCCATCACAATCAATAAATCAGGTTTCATTGTGCGAACAAATCGAGCAACCGCGTCGGGCAAATCATAAGGAAAGTAAACATGCGACACTCTACTACCAAACATTGATATAACCCGATCAGAACCGGTCGGTGTCGTTGTGGTCACCAATAGTCGATGAGTGGGGTATTTTTCAAGCAGCAACTCAATCAGCGGCTTTGCTGCTATCGACTCACCTACTGATACTGCATGCAACCAAATAACAGGCAATTCTGATTGATTAGTGACAAAACCAAGACGTTCAGAAATACGTTTTCTGTAGGCGGGATTAGACCTACTGCGCCAGAATAATCTTAGGATAACAATCGGAAGAATTAGGTATAAAAAGACTGAATAAAGCGCGCGCCTAAACGACATTGAAACAAATCCCCAAGCTGTGCTTCAAAAAAATAAAAGGATACCACGTAACACTATAAATTAAGACGGATTTATGGCAGACTTCGTTCCCTTTAAAATCTCTGCGGAACGACCATGAAAATTAGCGACAATAAAATTGCTTCACTTACTTACACACTTAAAAACGACGACGGAGCAATATTAGATAAAGCTGACAACGAATCACCTTTTTTATATATGCACGGCACTGGCGGAATCATTAAAGGCCTAGAAAAAGCTTTAGAAAACAAAGAGGTAAACGATAGCTTTAATCTTATTGTTGCACCTGAAGACGCTTACGGTGAACGCGACCCTAACTTGACTGAAGCTGTTCCACGCACAATGTTTGAAGGCATCGAAGATGAAAACCTAGTTGCTGGCGCACAATTTCATGCACAAACAGCTCAAGGCACTCAAATTATCACAATCGCTGATGTAGAAGGCGATATGGTAAAAATTGACGCGAATCATCCATTAGCAGGCGAAACACTGCACTTTGATGTTGCTGTTTTAGACATACGTGATGCGACTGAAGAAGAAATTGCACATGGTCACCCACACGCTCCAGGCGGATGTGGACACGATCACGGTTAATTTATAACCAATAAATGGATAAGTTAATTAATTAACTCTTCCATTTATTTTTAAATACACCCCCCTACTTATAGCGGTTTTTTTGCATAAACGTTGCAATTTAAATCATATAAATAGTGGGGTGTATTTTTTTGCATTGGAATAACCCAATCCATAAAATTTTATTAATCTACATACGGTAACGCAATAACGTTATTGTTGGTTTCATCGCTAATTCTTAGAAATTCTTTTTCTAAATGCTCAAAGTCAGGCAATTTTTTCATACCTTGCCGATGAATATAGACATATCCTGCAGCAGCCCCGGCAACAAAACCAATCGGATTCTTTACCCCAATCAACGCTCGCGCACCAATACCTGCAGAATAAATCAACTTCCCGCGCTGTGACTGACTGCTCTTATGCCTACCTGAAATACACCACTCAACAAAGTGTTCACAGTTATTGTGTAAGATATGATATTGAGATTCGCCTAATCTTAAAGAAGCGCGAATAATTGCCTCATCTACTAGATACTTTCTATCCAAATGGGGTTTGATATGAATATCTTTATTTTGCGAAAACTCTTCTATCGTTATTTCCTCAATGACACCAGGCACAGTCAAATCATTTGCTAATCCAGAATAATGAATCACTTTATCGTCACCGATACCTAAACCGTGATGCGTATAAGATCCGGAAGCTTTTTTGATATATAGATGCTGTCCTTTAAACATAAGATTGAAATAACGATTTATTAAGATTTTGTTAAGTTGGTGTTAGGTTTTCTTCTAGTACAATCATATGATAAATAATGGTGTTTTTACGTCATTCTCTCATAATAAATAGAAATTAAAAAATAAGCCGACGTAACAGTATTTGCATGACTCAAAAGCCAATCATATCTTATATATTTGCACTTGCCGTGTTGATTTTAACACTACTTGCGGTTTATCTAGGCTCACCTATAGTCCCAAAAGTTGTCACCACCGAAAGTGTCAAAACACAAATAAATTCTGTTATCTACAATGACAATTACTCCCTTAAATTAACTAACGAGGAAAAGGAGTATTTAACAGAAAACCCTGTTATTAAATTAGGTATAGACAGAGCATTCCCTCCTTTCGGATCAATCACTGCTGATGGAAATTACATTGGCTTCTCAGCTGACTATATGAGGATCCTCGAGCATCGCTTAAATATAACATTTGATATTTACAAAGATGCTCCGTGGGCTAAAACCATGCAATTGGCAAAAGCTGGACAAGTCGATATGGTATCCGCTTTGGTAGAAACCAGAGAGCGCTCAGATTATTTAACCTTTACCCCGCCTTTTGTACATAACCCAACCATTATTATTAACAATGGCATTAAAAACGGTTACATCGGCTCTCTTGATAATTTAAGAGGTAAAACAATAGCCATCGAGAATGGCTCTTACGCATCAGGAGAAATTAGTAAGAAGTATTCAGATATTGATTTAATTCTCGTAAAAAACACTGGAATGGCACTTAGCCTCGTTTCTACAGGACAGGCCGATGCTTACGTTGGTAATGCAGTCACCGCGAGCTATGAAATAAAAAAACTTGGACTACAGGACTTATCTTTCTCAGGTGAAACTGAATACTCAAGCGACCATAGTGTTGGCATCAATAAAAACAAACCTATCTTAGCGAGCGCGATAAATAAAGCACTCTCGTCAATATCAAGAAATGACCGTGCGGCGATTAAAGAATACTGGTTTGGCATGGATATACTGCCCCAGGTTACGATTAAAACCGCTGTCTCTATCGGCTCAATACTGTTAGGCATATTGTTTTTGCTACTTGCATGGTTAGTTAGTTTAAGGCACTCCCAATACAAACTTAAAAAAAGTCAGGAACTCATTAAAACCCAATCTGAAATTGATCATTTGACGGGGCTGGCTAATCGAAGAAAATTTTATAGCATTCTTGAGTCATACATTAAAAGTAAACAAGAATTTACCCTGTTCTTCCTTGATCTGGACTTATTTAAAGAAGTTAATGATTCTTTAGGACACGCCATGGGAGATAAATTACTGATAGAAACTGCTTCTCGAATAAACACCTGCATCAGAGATGGTGATACTAATGCAAGATTAGGTGGTGACGAATTCATGGTTATTCTACCAGGCATCACCGATGTGGATAAAATTGAAAATATAGCCAGCAACATCAGAACCAGTCTGAGCAAGCCATTTATTATTCAAGATAATCAAATCAACATTACAACCAGTATTGGCATAACAAGTTATCCCAATGATGCCAATAACGCAGAGCAATTAGTCATCTACAGCGATCAGGCGATGTACCACTCGAAGAAGAAAGGCAGAAACTGCTATTCATACTTCGATCACTCTATGCAGTCAGACTTACTCAATAAGAATAGCCTGATCAATGATCTAAAAGTGGCATTAGACAGGCAGCAGTTTGAGCTTCATTATCAACCGATTGTTAATCTCGATAATAATACAATTTCTAAAGCTGAGGCGTTGATTCGATGGAAACACCCAGCGCGCGGCTTCGTGTCACCTGAAAGGTTTATCCCGCTTGCTGAAGAAATCGGGCTTATCAACGATATCGGTGAATGGGTATTCTTAGAAGCCATCATTGAAACCGTTGAGGTTGTAAAAAATAATAAAAATTTCCAAATGAGCATTAATACCTCACCGCTGCAATACCGTAAAAATGGCATGAATATCTCTAGCTGGTTTAATCAATTACATGCATACGGATTAACGGGCAGAAATCTAGTACTTGAGATTACTGAGGGCGTTTTAATGGAGACCAGTGCATCAGTTAGAAAAAACTTGCATCAACTTAAAGACCTCAATATTGAAGTCGCTATTGATGACTTTGGAACGGGTTATTCATCGTTATCTTATCTCAAGAAATTTGATATCGATTACTTAAAAATAGACAAATCCTTCATTCAAAATTTAACTGAAGAGTCAGATGATATAGCGTTAGTAGAAGCTATTATAATGATGGCGCATAAACTTGGCTGTAAAGTCATCGCAGAAGGCATAGAAACAGAAACTCAAAAAAGAATTCTTGCTGATGCTGGCTGTGATTACGGTCAGGGATACTATTTCTCAAAACCCGTAAATGCTACACAATTTCACAAATTACTAGAAAGCTGGAATAGTAAGCAAGAACAATTATCACGAGATACTAAAACCTTACCCTTATTTAAGGATAACCTGACACCTATCTCACGCAACCTTTAAATCAGGACTTACTCTGGGTTTGTTATACAAACCAAACCTGATTCGTCATCTGGCAATCCAATGAATCCAACGCCATATGTATCACTAAACCAACACCTATTAACCGTGTTTTGGGTATAAAACACATTCCAATATACACTACAATAGGCAACATCCGATGCAAAGGATGAAAGCCAATACTACAACGTGTAGCGTCATATACTGGAGTAGCCAACAGATGATCAACATCAACGATCATAGTCATCATCATAATTGCATAGGCCATCTTCCAGTTCGATCGAAAGAACAAAAGTGTCACAATTGCAGGGACTATGAAATGCAAAGCCATGTGCATGATAAAAACCTTTCTTAAAAAACCCGCTGTAAGTAGGGGGGTGGATAAATAGTATTGAAGATTTATAAGTTACTTGAGCGCTAAACCTATTATTTTATATAGCTCATCTTCAATATAAATAAATGGCATACGGTCTCTCATCCAGGGAGGTACACCCTCTTCCTGATAAAGATTTTTTACGCTTAAGTTGCCACGATTCGGTATTCTGATTTTCTCTCCGCCTTGACGAAATTTAACCGTAACACAAGAAGTATCCTCTGGTATTACGCCTGATAATTCATCGGGCTGTATGGTTAAATTTAAGGAATCAATGACTAAAGGCGCACTGAGATCCCATTTAATGACAATACTGGGATCATGATTTATTAGCGGCTGAGAAATATAGAGGTAATTCTGAAAACGCCTAAGCTGAACTCCCTGCCATTCCAACAAAGGTTGTGTATCATGATTGGCTTCAATCACATCTGAAAACAAATGTTGGAGTTTATTTTCTGAAGGATAAGAAAATCCATTTTCCGCAATCCAATAGCGCAAAACCAGTTTCTGCTTTGCTTTTGACAGCTTTTGTAATTTATCAATAGATAGGGCATTTTTGTTAAAATCACAAACGTGTTTTAACGTGACATCAGCAATCTCATTTAAAATCTCTTTTGCTTCTGCCTGTATGGCAGCTGATCGAGAAATAGATTTATCAATGCCCGGCCAGCGATTAGCCAACTCAGGTAGAATACGTTGCCGCAAGTAGTTACGATCAAACGACTCATCAAGATTACTTGGATCTTCTATGACGTTTAATTGATGTTGTTTTGCATAGGACTCCAAGGTACTTCTACGGCACGAAAGAAGCGGCCTAAGTAATTGGCGTTCTGATCCAGCAGGTCCGAATAATCTTGAAATAGGCATTGAAGCCAAGCCATCAACCCCTGCCCCACGAAATAAATTCAATAAGAAGGTTTCAGTTTGATCGTTTTGATGATGAGCTGTAAGTAATGATTCATTTTTGCCTAAAGACTGATGAAGCGCTTCATAGCGAGCGATTCGTGCAACTTCTTCTACACTTTGTCCTTTTTGAACACTGAGCTTGAGTGAAATTTGCGCGAATGGAATACCCAATGCCCGACATACTGTTTCGCAATGGCTAGCCCAGCTTTGCGAAGCTAATTGCAAACCGTGATCGATATGAATTGCCCTGACTTGACTTTGAGCATTTGGAATTTGCGAAAGTAAGTGCAACAGCACATGAGAATCAAGACCTCCACTATAAGCTATAACGAAAGTCTTTTCAGGAGCAAGCATCCTTAGTTGTCGATAGATTTCACTAACACTTATCATGACATAATCCTGCAATATAGCTTCAGAAAGCGCTTAAAACTATATTGCAGTTGATAGATACTTTACTGATAGATGATAAAACCAACTATCACAAATTAAGAATCAAACTGACCAAAACTCATAAGTTTCTGATAACGTTTTTCAAGAAGCTGATCAGTGCTCAATGCGCGCAACTCCCTTAAACTTGCTTCTAATGCTTCACGGATACTTGATGAGACAGCATCGTAATCTCGATGCGCACCACCCAATGGCTCTGTAATAATACGATCAATCAGGTTTAGTTTGCTCAGCTTGTCTGCCGTTATACCCAAGGCCTCTGCAGCTTCTGGCGCTTTTGCTGCATCTTTCCATAGAATAGATGCACACCCTTCCGGAGAAATGACAGAATAGGTACTGTATTGCATCATCATGACTTTATCTGCCACAGCAATAGCCAATGCTCCACCAGAACCACCTTCACCCATAATAGTAGATACGATAGGAGTTCTTAGCTTAGCCATCTCAAATAGATTTCTGGCGATAGCCTCACTCTGACCACGCTCTTCAGCACCGATACCTGGATAAGCACCAGGAGTATCGACAAATGTGATAACGGGTAAGTGAAATTTTTCAGCCATTTTCATCAAACGTAAAGCTTTACGATAGCCTTCAGGACGAGGCATACCAAAATTACGTTTAATGTTTTCTTTAGTATCACGACCTTTTTGATGTCCAATAACCATCACCGGATTGCCTTCAAAACGAGCCATTCCACCTATGATAGCTTTATCATCACCATAGGCTCTGTCGCCATGCAACTGTTGGAAATCGGTAAATATGCGATCAATGATATCAAACGTATAAGGACGTTTTGGATGTCTCGCTAACTGACCTATTTGCTTTGAGGTTAGTTTAGAGAAGATAGACTTTGTAAGTGTATTTACCTTCTCTTCTAAGCGCTCAACTTCGTCACCTAGGTTAACATCAGAGCTACTTACGTAGCGCAACTCGTCTATTTTTGCTTCTAATTCAGCTATTGGCTGTTCAAAGTCAAGAAAATCTGGATTCATATTATTACTTTTAGGTGTTGCGGTTATTTTTGTTCTTGGCTAGCAATTTCTTCGTGTACTTTTTTCATATCTACTTCTTGTACTTTGCTGATTACATCTTCTAATTGCTCTGCATTTAACATGCCTGGCTGAGAGAAAAGAACAACCTGCTCACGGAAAATCATCAACGTCGGAATTGAACGAATTTGAAAATGCCCTGCTAATTCTTGCTGAGACTCAGTATCGATCTTTCCGAATACTATGCCTTCGTGTTTATTTGAGACTTCCTCGTAAATAGGTGAAAAAGACTTGCAAGGTCCGCACCATTCTGCCCAAAAATCGACAATAACAATATCGTTCTTCTCAATAGTTTCTTCAAACGTCTCAGCTGTAATATCGATGGTCGCCACAATGCGCTCCTATTCTAGTAATAAATTAATATGCTGGGGAATATAAGGTTTAGCGCAAGGAATAGCAAGTTGCCGTATGGCTTGCTAGTCTTTTATTTAAAATCACTTACGATCCCCAAACAGGTAAAATTTCATGAGGTATTTCCAGATGCTCAAGTATTCTGGCTACCATAAAGTTTATGATATCTTCAAGAGACTCAGGTTTATGATAAAAACCGGGGTTTGCAGGCATTATGACTACCCCCATTCTGGAAAGTTTTAACATATTCTCCAGATGTATGTCCGAGAAAGGTGTTTCGCGTACAACCAGTATGACTTTCTTGCGCTCTTTTAGCGCAACATCCGCGGCTCGCTCCAATAGGTTTTTACTACTTCCCATCGCGATAGACGACAAAGTCCCTGTCGTACACGGGCAAACCACCGTAGCATCTGCTACGCCGCTACCGCTAGCAACAGGCGCCATCCACTGCTCTTTCTCATACACCTTTATTTGATCAGGCTCCGCACCATACAGTTCACTAAAAAATACCTCAATCTCCGCAGCTCTTGAGGGGATTTTAATATCAGTTTCAGTGTTTATTACGATTTGCGCTGGCCTTGAAAGTAATAGCGTTATATTTTTTTTTGCTTTTACCAATTCTTCTAGTAAACGCAAACCATACTGGGCACCAGAAGCTCCAGTCATAATTAATGTAACGGATTGAGTTGGCATTAGTTTTTTAGGCTTTCTAATTGCTGTAAAAGTTTATCGTGAATACCGCCAAAACCACCATTACTCATAACAAGAATATGATCTCCATCTTGGATAGTTGGCATTAAAGCCTTAATTAACTGATCAATATTACTGTGTAAACTCGCCTTATCACCTAAAGCATCAATAACATCATGCATATTCCAATCAACATTTTCAGGTTGAAACAGAATAACATGATCAGCTTCTTCTAATGATTTTGCCAAGGTTAGTTTATGAACGCCCAATTGCATAGTGTTAGATCTAGGCTCAAGAATCGCGATTATTTTCTTGTCTGAAACATTTTGCCTTAAACCTTTTAAGGTAGTTTCTATGGCCGTGGGGTGATGGGCGAAATCATCATAAACCCTGACACCATTCACTTCTCCACGAAGCTCCATACGGCGCTTAATACCTTTAAATTCAGACAGTGCTTCGATTGCAAATTTCGCCGGAACACCAGCGTGCCTAGAGGCAGCAATAGCTGCCAAAGCATTTGATACATTATGCTTACCTAGCAATGACCAATTCACAACACCTTGTTGCTGCCCATCAAAAAACACCTTAAATTCACTACCATCAGTATTAATATATTCCGCGGCCCAGCCTTTAACTGACGCAGTATCAGTACCTTCATCTGCAGAAGCTGAAAAAGCTTCTAAGGGCGTCCAGCAACCCTGATCTATAACATCTGAAATGTTTTCTTCTTCATCATTTACTACTATTAAACCATTCTGAGGAATCATTCGAATAAGATGATGAAACTGGGTTTTGATCGCATTCAAATCAGGAAAAATATCTGCATGATCATATTCCAGATTATTTATCACCAAAGTACGGGGGTGGTAATGGACAAATTTAGAACGCTTATCAAAGAAGGCAGTATCGTATTCATCTGCTTCTACAACAAAAAAAGGTGAATCTCCACTAAGCCTTGCAGAGACCCCAAAATTCTCTGGCACACCACCAATAAGAAATCCAGGACTCAAGCCCGCATATTCGAGTATCCAGGTAAGTATACTTGCTGTTGTCGTTTTACCGTGAGTTCCTGAAACAGCTAGAACCCACCTATCCTTTAAAATATTTTCATACAGCCATTGCGGGCCAGAGGTATATGGTAAATTCTGATTGAGTACATACTCAACCACGTCTTTACCTCTACTCATGACATTACCAACCACAACCTGACTTTGTTCACCAGCATCTAATTCAGATTCTAATTCGCTTAAATGTTCTTGCTTAAAACCTTGATCTAGCTTGATACCTTGAGACTCAAGCATGGTACTCATGGGCGGATAGACATTTTCATCCGAGCCACTCACTTTGACACCAGATTCTCTCGCCAATAAAGCAATACCACCCATGAAGGTACCGCATATTCCTAAAATGTGAATGCTCATATTAAGATTAAGCCCTATCTAATCTACAGATCATCTAAACTTTCCAACCGATCGATTAAATCTGAAGCCGAATCTTTAGAGGATTTACCATCGGTAATTAAATAATCACGGCGTTGCAACCAGGCATCCCTAAGAGCCACATATTGGTCATTCGAGATATTCTCAAATGCTTTTTCCTCATTTAAGAGATCTGCTCTTTTATCAATCATTTCAAGCGCAAAATAATACAGGCTTTCATCAGAGTAATTAGTTACATCAGTCAATCTATCAACGGTAAATTTTGCACTTGCATCACGAACCGTTGATGGGCCTAAGAAAGGCAGCATGATATAAGGACCAGATCCCACCCCCCAACGCGCCAGTGTTTGTCCAAAATCCTCATTATGCTTTTCTAAGCCAGCTGCGGAAGCCACATCAAGCAACCCGGCAAAACCAAATGTAGAGTTAAACACAAATCGCTCAGTATCATTGATTGCATCACTGACTTTAAATTGCAATAGGTTATTAATTGCATTACCGACATCACCCAAATTTGAAAAGAAATTTGTGACACTGGTATCAACAAATTCGGGAGTAACAGCCTTATAACCCTTTGCAACAGGCTTTAAGAAGTAGTTATCCAGACCAACATTGAACGAATAGATACTACGATTGAATTTTTCTAAAGAATCTTTGTTTGATGGATTATTAGATGCAGAAACAACAGCAGAATCGGTAGAACTTACACCTTCGGCTTGTGTCGTTTTAGTTTGGCTACATGCCGTCAAAGACATTAGTAAGGCAACACTCAAAATGACTTTTTGAGTTGCGCTATTATTATTTAATCCCATTATTCTCTTCCTTAAGAGATAAGATTCATTTTCAATAAGTAGAGAATGAAATCGTAATTGTTTAATTAGGGGATTATAAATAATTTTCGTATTAAAGTATTATTATATTAAAAACTTAAGCTTTTAATTTGCTACCTTATCATCCACATGACTATCTAGCATGTGGTTTCTGATTACTATTTCCAATGGTCCAGGGCGTGCAATTTCATAACCTTGGCCGTAATCAACACCCATTTCTCGCAACAGATGGATGATTTTCTCGTTTTCGACATACTCAGCAATTACTTTAAGGTTCATTGTATGCCCAACCTGATTAATGGATTGAACCATTGTTTTGGCCACTTCATCGTTGGCAATATTTTTTACAAAACTACCATCAATTTTAAGATAATCGACATCAAGAGATCTTAAATAACCGTAAGAACTCACCCCTGTTCCAAAATCGTCTAATGAGAACTTACAACCCAATGCTTTCAAAGACGCCATCAATGCATTGATTAAGGTTAAATCTTCTACAGCCACTTGCTCAGTGATTTCAAAACATAGCATCTGCGGATCTACACCTGAGGCTTTAATCTCCTTCGTTACAAAATCAAGGAAGTGAGGATCATTCAAACTTTGTCCTGATAAATTAATCGCAAAGACTGGCAGTGGGCTTTGTTCTGGTAATGCGCTGATTTGTTTCAATACATTCCTGATCACCCATTTATCTAACTCAGGCATCATAGAATAATATTCAGCTGCAGAGATAAATTCATCGGGAGCTATGGGATTGCCTTTCTCATCTGACAATCTAATCAAAAGCTCATAATGATAAAAAGGCTTTTTATATTCACTCGCTTTTAATGGGTGAATGGGCTGCGCATGCATGCGAAAGCGGTTTTCCTGAAGAGCTTTTTTGAGGATCATCACCCACTCAAGATTTCCTTCCATTTTCTGAATTTCAGAATCTTCTGACTTATAAGCTGAAACACGATTACCACCGCGTTTATTGGCCAAGTTACATGCAGTATTAGCCTCTGAAATTGCTCGAGTTGAAGAGGTAGTTTTCTGATCAACAACCACAAAACCACAACTCATTGTTATTGAGTATTGCTGACCTCTTGACATGAATTTGTATTCTGAAACATCAGTTAAAATCTCTTGAATTGTTTTTATCGCAGAAGTTAATTTACGCTCGCAGAAAACCACTGCAAATTCATTTGCCCCTACTCTTCCGACAATATCCAAGGGAGTAAACAAGTGATTCTTGATTTGCTCCCCCATGCTAGTGATTAGGTTATCACCACTAGCGTAACCAATTGTATCGTTGATTACTTGAAACTGATCAATAGAGAAATAAGCCAATACATGTTTAGAGCTATGTTTGTGTGCATTATCGATTAGTTGCTTTACTGCTGCATCAAATGATTTACGATTTAACATACGTGTTAAACCATCATAAGTTTCAAGGTTAGATAATTTTGACTCTAAAGCTTTACGCTCTGTAATATTATTAATGACAAGCAAAATATGATCTTGCTCCTGATCAGCAAAACGCCTCAATGGAATAAGATTTAGCTCGATCGAGACAGTCTGATTCATTGTTGTCTGCAATATACAATCTCGCGTCATTCTCTCAGTCAGGAATGCAGCATCACCACCTAAAACACCTTGCAGAACCCTTCCTGTATTGGGATTCAATAGCGTAAAAACATCACTGCAATCTCTACCCATCACACGCCTAAGCTTGCAACTGAGCATATTTTCAGCTTCAGGATTCAAGTATATGATTTTATTATCTATATTAAGTATAACGATAGGCTCAGGCAATAATTTATATGCATCTTCCTGACAGTTATCTGTTGATTCCTCGAACTGAGGCTTGTGCTTTTTGTAATAAAAAAACATATAAAGACCCAAAGCAATAATGATCAGCATCAAGCCGATTATCACTAGGGAAAGTATATTTATTTCTGTATTAGGCACGAATTTATTATTATTTTTTATTAGAGACTAAATATCTCAATTTTATGATTATGTGCTCATATTTTCGCATAAGCTATCTGAATCCAAGCTGAAGTTGTACGCCAATTCATTGGAACTCAATTAGTTTGCATCAAATAAAAGCTAACAAATATGTGGACATAAAAAAGCCGCCTGATAGACAAGGCGGCTTCTTCAAAAAGTAAATAATTATACTTTTTCTTTGATTCTTGCTGCTTTACCAGTAAGACCACGTAAATAGTAAAGCTTTGCGCGACGCACATCACCTTTACGCTTCACTTCAATACCAGCAATAGTCTGACTATAAGTCTGGAAAACACGCTCAACACCTTCACCGTAAGAAATCTTACGAACAGTAAACGCAGAATTCAAACCACGGTTTCTAATTGCGATAACAACGCCTTCGAAAACCTGAATACGCTCACGCTCCCCTTCTACAACCTTTACTGAAACAGCAACTGTATCTCCAGGGTTAAAATCAGGAACTTCTTTGCTCATTTGTGCGGCTTCAATTGCCTGAATAATCGTACTCATTTGTATACCTCTAAACCTATGTATTATTTCTTCAAATATTCATCAAGTAATTTCTGATCTTCATCACTCAATGCTCTGTTTTCTAATAAATCAGGACGTTTTTCAAAAGTTCTTCCTAACGCCTGTTTTCTTCGCCAAATAGCAATCGCCTTATGATCACCACTTTTTAAAACTGCTGGCACATCCAAGTCTTCTACAACCTCTGGCCTAGTGTAATGGCCATGGTCTAATAATTTATCGCTAAATGAATCCTGTTCTGCTGACTCATTGTGCCCTAACACCGATGGTAGTAGACGAGTTATTCCGTCTATTACTACCATTGCACCAAGCTCACCACCACTTAAAACATAATCACCTATCGACCATTCTTCGTCGACTT
Organism: Cocleimonas sp. KMM 6892; assembly: GCF_035798195.1. Lineage (NCBI taxonomy): Bacteria > Pseudomonadati > Pseudomonadota > Gammaproteobacteria > Thiotrichales > Thiotrichaceae > Cocleimonas > Cocleimonas sp. KMM 6892. The sequence continues at coordinate 39,889 of NZ_JAPFBV010000004.1, forward strand.
CCAACTCAATTACGCGCTCATCAATACCTTCATATCGACCACATAACAAAATCAGCGATTGCACATTAACCGAAGTATCTAGCAACATTGATTGTTCTAACGGTTTACCTTGGGGACTCAAGTAAATTACTTTCGTCTTTTCAGGTGCACTTTTTTTAACTTCGCGAATTGTTTTCAACAAACAATCTGCTTTCATGACCATTCCTGGTCCACCACCATAAGGACGATCATCAACCGTTCGATGAACATCTTCTGTTTGATCCCGAGGGTTCCAACAGTGCAGCTCAATTAAATTACGTTTTTCTGCCCTTCCCGTTACACCAAACCCTGCAACAGTTTCAACCATTTCAGGCATCAGAGTAATCACGTCAAAGCGCATGGGAACCTAAAACTCTGGATCCCAATCAACAATCATCAAAGATTTTTCAAGGTCAATAGACTGTATAACATCACCCATTAAATAAGGCAGCATACGTTCTTTAACCTCTACACCGTCAGTATCTTTAACAACAAAAACGTCATTACTGCCAGTATCGAAAAGCCAGTCAATTTGACCTAACTTTTCACCTTCTATTGTTTCTACTGAAAGACCTATCAGGTCTCGCCAGTAATACTCACCTTCGGATAGTTTCTTTAATTGATCCTTGTGGATTGCAATTTCAGAACCTACAAAAGCTTCAGCTTGATCGCGATATTGGGTATTTTCGAGCAAAGCGATAATATTCTTACCTTGCTTTTTACCATCAATAATCTTAATCGATTTCCAATCATCGCCTATTCTCTTGATAAACCACTCTTTATATTCAGTGATTTGCTCACGAGGAGACGTATGAGAAAAAATCTTAACCCATCCTTTAATTCCATGTACTCCTGAGATTTCGCCCAGAGTGATGTAATCGCTAGATTGGCTCATATAGCCTATCTATTAAGCAGCAGCTTTAGCTGACTCTTTCAATAAAGTAGCAATACGTGTAGAAAGTTGTGCACCTTCTTTGATCCAATGATCAACACGGTCTTGCTTAAGTTCTAAACGAACTTCCTGACCAGTAGCACGAGGATTAAAGAACCCTAGTCTTTCGATGTATCCACTGTCACGTGGTTTACGTGAATCAGTAACAACAATTTTGTAAAAAGGACGTTTCTTAGAACCGCCACGAGCCATACGGATTGTAACCATAATCTTAAAATCTCAATAAAATGTTAAATACTAAAAATATTTATTTACCTGTTTAAATAACCGACAAATAAGATACTCGAGCAACTAACTATATCACCCTAAGGCAACAGAAAAATAATCGCGCAATTCTACGCTTTTAAATAAAAAAAGAAAGTATATTTTGTACTGATTCAAAGAAAGTTAACAGTTTTCTATATTACTGGTCATTTTACGCATAAAAAAGACCTCTAAAACTGAAAACTCACATCGCATTACATACCGGGAAAACCACCGCCACCGCCCATTCCTGGAGGCATTTGGCCTTTCATGCCACGCATCATTTTCTTCAAGCCACCGCCTTTAAATTTCTTCATCATTTTACTCATTTGCTTATGTTGCTTGAGTAATCGATTTACATCTTGAATTTGAAGACCGCAACCAGCTGCGATACGTTTTTTGTGTGAACCCTTAATGACCGCAGGAAAACGTCTTTCCTTTGGTGTCATCGAATTGATGATAGCCACCATGCGATTAACTTCTTTATCGCCAGCACCATCTTGAACGGCCTGGGTCATTTTACCCATGCCAGGCAACTTATCCATTAAGCCACCCATCCCGCCCATTTTCTGCATTTGAAGCATTTGATTACGCAAATCCTCCAAATCAAACCCCTTACCCTTATTTAGCTTTTTCGCTAATTGCTGGGCATCTTTATGATCAACTTTGCGCTGAGCTTCTTCTACCAAAGAAAGTACATCACCCATACCAAGAATACGTGATGCCATTCTTTCTGGGTGGAATGGTTCAAGCTCATCAATCTTTTCACCCATACCGATGAACTTGATTGGCTTACCAGTTACTTCACGAACAGATAAAGCTGCACCACCACGCGCATCACCATCAGCTTTGGTCAACACAACACCTGTAAGCGGTAATGCATCTCCAAACGCTTTAGCCGTGTTAGCGGCGTCTTGACCCGTCATCGCATCAACGACAAACAGCGTTTCTACCGGTTTAACCGCGGCATGGATTAATTGAATTTCATCCATCATGTCTGCATCGACATGCAAACGACCAGCTGTATCCACTAACAATACATCGATATGATTACGCTTGGCATAATCTAAGGCAGCAATTGCAATATCCACAGGAGACTGTTCAATATCACTTTCAATGAAAGTTGCCTCAACCTGACCCGCGAGGGTTTGTAACTGCTTGATTGCCGCAGGTCGATAAACATCACAACTCACCATTGCGACTGTTTTCTTTTCTCTTTCTTGCAGAAGCTTGGCTAATTTACCAGCGGTAGTCGTTTTACCTGCACCTTGCAAACCCGCCATTAATACAACAGCAGGTGGTTGAGCATTTAAATCAAGAGACTCGTTGGCCTCACCCATGATTTTGACAAGTTCGTCATTAACGACCTTAACCAGTGCCTGACCAGGAGACAAACTCCCCTGCACTTCGACACCAATGGCGCGTTCTTTAACTTTATCAACAAAGGTTCTAACGACTGGCAGCGCAACATCAGCTTCCAATAGCGCCATGCGCACTTCACGCATTGCCTCTTTAATATTATCTTCTGTTAGTCGCGCCTGACCTTTCAGCTTCTTGACTGTATGGGAAAGACGATCACTTAAATTCTCAAACATTTATAAATACTCTTTTATGTTTTGTTCTTTTCTTTAAAATAGGCCTTTAGATTAGCCTTAAACAACTCTATAAATAAAAAGTTATTCTTTAATTAATTTTTTAAACGACAAGTAATCGCCTAGTATAACATTAGCTTTCATTACTCTATAATGAATATCTTAGTCGACACGCATTATAATTAGAGACGAACAAAATTTCATCCCGGTTAATCAAAGATATTTTTAAAGAGATCAAACAGACGATAACTCATGACAGCTAACTTATTGAACTTTGCGGCGATTATATTCTATTTAATCAGTTGGTACATGATAACTGCCTGTGTACGTGCCAGCATTGAAAACCCAGAGAACTGTAAGGAGAAAAGAAAATACTTTTTCTTAGTATGGTTTGTGGCGTTAGCTATTCATATTACCAGTATTCATTTACCCGTAATGAACGGCGAACCCTTATCGTTTAGCTTTTTTACACTGTCATCCTATGTGATGTGGTTTATCAGTTTATTACTATTCATCACAACGATTAGCAGAAAGATTGAATCACTGGCGATCATTATATTACCGATCACTATACTCAGTATCCTTTTAAGTACCACCATTGGTTCAGGCTCTGAAAGAGTCGTGCACATGCACAGCGGTCTGGGCATTCACATTTTAATCTCGCTATTGGCTTACAGCGTGTTAATGCTGGCATCATTCCAGTCGCTTCTACTGCATACCCAAAACAAACACTTACACAATCGTCAAAATAACGGCTTCATTCGCTCACTCCCTTCGCTGGAAGATATGGAGCACTTTCTATTTAGGTTGATCATCATTGGCGTGATTTTGTTAACAATCAGTTTAATTTCTGGTTTTTATTATCTGGAAAACCTATTCGGCTCCAATGTGGCGCATAAAACCATTTTGTCGATTATCTCATGGGTGATTTTTACTTCCCTGCTTGTTGGACGATGGAAATATGGCTGGCGCGGAAAAACAGCCGTGCGCTGGACACTCGCTGGCTTTCTTGTCTTGGCCTTAGCCTTTTTTGGCTCTAAATTCATTCAGGAATTTGTCATCGATAAAGACATCGCGCAGATTGGCACCCCCCTACTTATAGACAGAAATAGTTAAAGCCTGTGAACATCAATGAAACTCCGATAGGAGTATTATTTCTATTGCTCGTGATTTTGTTTCTCATGTCAGCATTCTTTTCGGGAACAGAAACGGCATTAATGTCGTTAAATCGCTACAAGCTCAAGCACCTATCGAAAAAGAATAAAGGTGCGAAACTCGCGATGCAATTACTGCAAAAGCCTGATCGACTGATTGGCGTAATTTTAATTGGCAATAATCTGGTCAATATACTGATTACCCAGTTAGCCACCTATCTAGGGTTTCGTCTCGGCGGAAGTGCTGGCGTAGCAATCGCCACCGGCTTATTAACACTGGCACTATTAGTCTTCGCCGAAGTAACTCCCAAAACCATCGCAGCGTTGCGTTCAGAACAAATCGCCCTGCCCGCATCCTATATTTATGTGGTCATGCTGAAGTTTGCCTACCCACTGGTTTGGGTAATCAATATCATTGCAAATACCGTCGTGCGTCTTGTGGGGGTAGACCCAAATGTCACCGACAATCAATCTCTCAGCCCGGAAGAACTCAAAACCGTCGTCAACGAAGCCAGCGGATTAATCCCCGAAAACCATCAAGACATGCTAATGCGCGTGCTCGATATGGAATCAACCACCGTCGAAGACATCATGATTCCACGTACCGACATCAGCGGCATTGATCTTGCCGACGACTGGAATGATATTGAAGAACAAATTCTTCGCAGCAACTTTACCCGCCTCCTGATGTATCGAGGCAGCATTAATAATATCGTCGGCTTTTTACACTTACGTCGCATCTTGCCACTATTTCACGAAGGCAAAATGGATCGTGAACGTTTTGAAAACCTCATATCTCCTGCCCACTTCACCCCAGAAGGAGTTCCATTAACGCAGCAATTGATTAACTTTCAAGACGAACGCCGACGCATGTCATTAGTAGTCGATGAATACGGCGATATTCAGGGGCTTGTCACACTCGAAGATATTCTCGAAGAAATTGTTGGGCAATTCTCAACATCACCCGCCAACTTCGATTATGAAGCTAAAGTAAACGAAGACGGTTCAATCTGGATCGAAGGTGCGATGCATATCCGTGACATTAATCGTCAACTGAATATGGAATTACCTACCGATGGGGCAAAAACAATTAATGGACTAGTCACCGAAGAACTCGGCCAGATTCCCACCCCGGGAACCAGCATTCTGATTAACGACTACCCGATGGAAATCAGAAAAACACAGAATAATGTAATTAAGACACTGATTCTTTATCCACGAATAAATGATCACAAACGTACTGAAGAAACAGAATAATAAAACTACGATTTAAATCGACAACATTTACCCACTACATACACCTAAGAAAACATACCAAAAAATAAGAGCAACACACATGGCAAAACCTAAGACTGAATACCATTGCACCTCCTGTGGCACCGTTCACATTAAATGGGAAGGTCAGTGCGGCGAATGCAAGGAATGGAACACACTTGAAGAAAGCGCCGTACAAAGTAGCTCAGCTGCCAGCACTGTGGCAGCCAAAGGCAGTCGCTTTCAAAGTTATTCGGGTGATGTCGGACAAATAAAATCGATTAAAGATATCGACCTGAAAGCCGTACCTAGAACCAAAACAGGCTTATCAGAACTGGATCGCACATTAGGCGGTGGATTAGTCCAGGGTTCCGTTACATTGATTGGTGGTGATCCTGGCATTGGCAAATCAACCATCCTGATTCAAACACTCGCCAGCCTGACTGACTTGCGCACGCTCTACGTCACAGGTGAGGAATCCTTACAGCAAGTATCGATGCGCGCCACGCGATTAGAACTCCCGACAGAGCCATTACGCCTTCTCACCGAGACCTGTGTCGAGCGTATCATTGAACACGCCATGCATGAAAAACCCGATGTGATGGTTATCGACTCGATTCAAACCATCCACACCGAAGAACTTAACTCTGCACCCGGTGGTGTCAGTCAGGTGCGTGAAGCCACTGCAAGATTGACTCGCTTTGCTAAACAAACCAACACCTCATTATTCATTGCAGGTCACGTCACCAAAGAAGGTACACTCGCAGGACCACGCGTGTTGGAACACATGGTCGATACGGTACTCTATTTTGAAGGCGACCCCGGTGGACGCTACAGAATTTTACGCGCCGTAAAAAATCGTTTTGGCGCAGTCAATGAACTCGGTGTTTTCGCGATGACCGAAAAAGGCTTGATTGGTGTAAACAACCCTTCCGCCATTTTCCTCTCACGTCACGAAGAACCAGTTGCAGGCAGTGTGATCATGGTTACTCGAGAAGGCACACGCCCACTGTTAGTTGAAGTACAGGCGCTCGTTGATGACAGCCACGGGCAACAAGCAAGACGAGTCGTCATCGGCCTAGAACAAAACCGTATCAATATGTTACTTGCGGTTCTGCATCGCCACGGCGGTGTATCCATGTTCGATCAAGACGTCTTCATCAATGTCGTTGGTGGCATGAAAATTACTGAGACTGGCGCCGACCTCGCAATGATACTTGCCGCGTTATCTAGCTTCCGCAATAAACCACACCCATCAGATTTAATCGTCTTTGGAGAAATCGGCCTAGCCGGAGAAATTCGTCCCGTACCGAATGGCGAAGAACGCCTCAAAGAAGCCGCCAAGCACGGCTACAAACGCGCGATTATTCCAAAAGGTAATATGCCGCAAAAGGGTATTCCGGGAATGAAAATCATGACAGCGCAACGACTGGAAGATGCTTTGGATTATCTTTAGAGGGGCTTTAGGTCACCCCCCTACTTTGGGGCACTTTTTTGCAGTAATTATTATCTAAACTTTAATTTCATTGCCACTCAATCACCAAGTATTAATACTACAACATAACACCAATAATCTGCTTAAGTGCCAGCACAGAAAGCAGCACCAGTATCACCCGATCAAACACGACTGCATTCATTCGTCTGCCAATCATTTCACCGACAGGCAAACCTGCAAACAATGGAATAAATGCAAGTAAACCCACAACAAAGGTTTGAACATTCATCAAGCCGTAGGCTATTAGTAATGGTATTTGAGCGACGCACATTGCGATGAAGAACACCGATATCGTAAAAATAAACACCGACCGGTTTAACTTAATAGCGTTAAGAAAGGTAAGCGATACAGGGCCTGAAATACCGAGCGCTCCTTGCAACACTCCTCCACTCAGGCCGGCAAACCAGGCTAATTTTTTTGCACGTTCAAGCGGCAGTTGGAACACGGGCTTGGTCAGCCTTAATACGATATAGGCGATTACAATGAGCGCCATTAAGATATTCAGTTGATCTACTGGCACGTAGGCAAGCATCATCGTACCTAGTGCCGCGCCTAATAAACCGGCAATAGCGAAATTACGTGTGAATTTGGGTTCCAGATTGTAGTTTCGGTATTTATAAATCTGCAGTGTATTACTGAGGATGTTTGGAACAACCAGAATAGTAACCGCAAGACGTATATCATAGAATGCGGTGATCACGGGTATGGCAACTATGGGCATTCCCACACCCGTTGCCCCTTTTAAGACTCCGCCTAAAAATATGGCAAAGAAAATTGCCAGAACCCCAAAAGAGTCTGTATTTGAAAGATTAGAAAACATTTTATTTCACTAGATTCTCGTAACAACGTATTCGTTTTGCAGCTAAAACAGATTGTTTTATTTTAGATACAAATACTATCGTAGTAGCTATCCGTTGATTCCGTGGTTTTTTATATACATTTTTTTATTAACGTTTTTTTTATACCGCTTTTATATATAAGGAAAGTACGACCTAAATACGTTTAGCTTCGTTTTTTTGATTATATGATGAAGGTAGCAAGCTGAACGAGCCTGTCTGCATTAACCGGTGACTCCGCCGCTATGAGCTCTGCATTCATGCCATCACTGGTCATAACCCTTTGTAAAGCCTGTTCTTCACTTAAACCAACGTCCACATGACGTTTCATCAATCGTCGCTTACATTCATCCACTGAGACATTCAGATACCATGCTTCATCAAATACTAAATCTCGTAATTGACTCCAGGGATCAGCATCCAGAAACAAATAATTTCCTTCGACCAGGACAATCCGATGGGGTTTCAACAGCTTTATATCATCTTCAATAGGATCGCCGATGCGATGATCAAACGAGGGAAAGGAGCCCTCGCCCGAACGTTTAGCCTCAATGAGCTCATTGGTGAATCTGGCCGAATTGAACGTAAAAGGCGCACCCCTTCGCATATGAGCCTCTGCGGGGTCATCCATTTGATCCAGCTCGCTTCGATAGTAATGGTAGCCATCAAGAGGAATGACGAGTAACAAATCCACTAGACGTTTTTGTAACTCTGCAGAAAGCGTGCTTTTCCCACTGCCTGGGCCACCTGCAAGCCCTATCCACAGCTGTTCTCCTTCGACCAACTTATTGGCTTTGTTTTTAAGCTCTGCTGCTAGCTCATCATATTCTTGCATGTGTTTTAGACTCCTTATTAATTGAAGAGTAGTTGAAAAGCTTAGGAACACTGTTAAATTTTTTAAGATTTTATTAATTAATAATAAAAATACACCCCTTTTTTGAATAAAACACACCCCCCTAGTTTCAGGCGTTTTTTTTCTAAGCTATCATCCGGCAATCACTTAAACCAATGATAGATAAAAACCAATGGCCCATTCCGATAGACCCAACCCTGAAACAATTACTCTGGAAAACGGCGACTTAGCCGCAACACCCGATCAAGTGATCGCCGCTATCGAAGCGTTAAACTTCGAACAGGAAACCAAAGTCCACGAACCACTTTTCACTGTGGAACAATCCAAAAAAGTGACTTTCGACAAACCCGGTTCAAAAACCAAAAACCTATTCTTACGCAATAAAAAAGGTCGTATGGTTTTATTAGTGGTTGAACAAGATTGCATGATTGAGTTAAAAGAACTGCGCGACAAATTAGCACTCACTGGTGGACATTTATCGTTTGCCAGCACTGAACGTTTGGGTCAATACCTTGGCGTGGTACCTGGTTCAGTATCACCGCTTGCGTTAATCAATGATCATTCAAACAGCGTACAAGTCTTTATTGAGAAGGCTTTAATCGAACAGGGATGGATTTATATGCATCCTTGCAGAAATACCCACACCACAAGAATGCGTTGCGATGATTTGCTCACATTGCTTGAAAGCTGGGATCATCCGGCTGGGATAATAGAATTTTGAATCAGCTGTTCTTGATTATCACTTTCCATTAATCGGTTCAAAAGGCGCAAACTTTTAATCACGGTATAATGGGGGCTAAAATAATAATAATGTAATCGATTTACTGTCTCGTCATGCCATATATAGAAAAGCATAAACTAACCGCAATCGGAATTTACATCATCGTTGTATTATTCGAATGGTTTAGCGGCGGACAACAAAATGGATTGGCAGCCGCTGCCGTTTTGGGATTACTGCTTGTATTGATTGTATTCAGTGGCGTTTTTGCGTTTCTGGGAAGTTTTGGCTTTATGGAATCTTTCGCTAGCGATCACCGCGAAGGGCTTTCGACAAGCTCGGTTTCATTTCTGGGCTGGATATTGTTTCTTATCGGATGCGCTTTTTTCCTGTTTAACTGGAATACTTAATCAGCGTTAATGTCTTAATTCGACGCATAAAGTATTGAATCCACTCTTTTAAGCAAATACAAATTTAACAAACACACCCCCCTACTTTGAGGCGTTTTTTTACAAAGCATTTTTACAGAGATTTTTTTGCAGAGCCATTTTGAAGACCTTTTTTAAAGAACCTGTTTACAGTAAGTTTATATACAACTCTTAATTCATAATTATTTATTTGCATTTGCGCTATTGATTAGCACGACATAAAGTGTCGCTTCATTATCTCGAATATAAAAGCCGAATATAAAAACAGTCCACTGAAAACATGCGATTACCTCCCTCAAAATTCTTTCTTTTTTTATTGTTTTTCAACTTATGTTTGATGGTATTGCTTAGCATTATTGGACATTATTACGAAGAACAAATAATACAAAGCATCGGCGAACAACAAGCGGCTAAAATGGCAAAGCTTATCTTCGTTGTTATCGGAGGCATGTTTGCTATTTCCAGCATGACTTTATTTATCCGTAACTTTCCCGGGAAGATAATAAAAGTCATCAGGATTGAAAACCCGGAATTGGCGACGAAATTATCAGCGTTATTGAACCCCTTGCGCTTAGACCGTTTTGCATTTTTGTTTAATGTTTTTATTATTTTAGGCTTACTTTATATCACCTATGCAATCCAGAATGGAACTGCACAAATAGTATTTGGTAACAGCTTTTTTAGTTAGTGGCTTTAAACGAAACTAGATGACTAACACCAATTGTTGGAGCAAAAAAAAAAGACACCTCCCAACTTTTAAGCTGTTTACATGGGAGATGAAGCCCAAAAGCCGGAAGGTGTCATATTTATTCAAACCTGAACAGGTACCCTTTAGACCCATTCAAATTTGAATAAAACGGAAAGTTACGTGGATTCACATAACCTTTAAAACTTGCTATCTTCAAAATTTTTTTATCAGAGAAACGAAAAATCAATCTGTCACGATTAATTTCTACCTCTGGAAATACGTTTAGCAACGTCAACCAAACCAACACGCTGTGCCACTTTGATGGCTGTCTCACCTGATTTATTTTTATGCGCCAAGTCAAACTGTTTGGTTTCTATCAATTTATTGATGATTCTTTTATTTCGTCCTTCAAGCGCATGAAACAAGGCATTGTTACCAGACGCATCAATCGCTGCTAAGTTGCCGCCGCTTTTGAGAATCTGTTTGAACAGTGTCTCGTTTCCTTTTTTTGCCGCATAATGCAATGCTGATGCACCTTTGTTATCCTGCATATTGATGTTTCTGCTTTTCTTAATCAGCAAAGATGCAATCTCCTGTTTATTCGTTTTGATCGAATAAATTAGAGGTGTGGTTCCCGTGTTATCTGCCACATCAACCTTGGAACCGTGCTTTATCAAGCTTTCAACTATGGCGACCGTGCTAGTATCTACTGCATGCATTAATGGTGTCGTGTTATAAACGGAAACATCCAAATTAGGATTTACGCCATTTCGTACTAAAGACTCGACTAATGGCTTATTCTGCGTTTGAATTGCATTGAGCAATTCATCTGCTTTTGTGAAAGCAGAAGCGTGAGTATTCAGCGCAAAGATCAGTGATGCTGCAAGCATTTTAATTTTCATTTTATGATTCCCCAATCATGTTATTTGTCCATATTATGATCCTCCCACAAACCACAATTAGATTCTTGAGTGCAATCACTTGTGATTGCTGACAAGTTAGTAGTTGCCTATTTACATTAGGTTCATTTTAATTTTTTATAGGAGGGAGACTCTTGAAATCAGGGGTGTTTCTATTTTCCGATATTCTATTTTTCGATATTCTAAGTATCAGTGTTCTAAGTTTCGGTCTTCTTTATTCGGTTTCAATGCGACGTAAATACAAGAATGATAAATGCTCTACTGAAATGGCTTTTTTAAGGTAACCTTGTTAATCATATGAATAACAACCCCCACAGCATGCATCAAAATCAACCGTTACTACTTCTCATTGATTTGCAAAAAGCCATCGACCACCCAGATTGGGGCGAGCGTAATAATCTTGATGCTGAAGAAAACATAGCAACGCTTTTAGCGCACTGGCGAAACAACGACTTACCCATCATCCATATAAAACACACATCTGTGGAACCCGATTCTCACTATCGGCCGCATCAGGAAGGGAATGATTTTAAAGCGGTTGCCCAGCCTGAAACACACGAAGAAGTTATCGAAAAACACACAAACAGTGCTTTTATAAATACACCTTTAGAGCAGATTTTACGTGCGAGAAATGTTGAAGATGTCGTCATTATCGGTGTGATTACCAATAACTCGGTAGAAGCAACGGCTCGTATGTCGGGTAATTTAGGGTTTAATACAACCGTCGTTTCAGATGCGACTTTTACTTTCGGTAAAAAGGACTATTCGGGAAAGTGGCACGATGCTCAGCAAATTCACGATATATCATTATCGAATATGGCTGGTGAATATGCGCAGATTATAAGCACTAAGGAATTACTTAGTTCTATAGATTAAAAAACAATGCATTTTTGATGATGCCTGATTCAGTCACTATTTTGCAGCGCTTCCAGACAGAAACACAAAAGGTATCGCTAACGGACCAAACACCAAGCCCATCACTGTCCAGAAAGCGGTATTTGCTCCTCGGTTTTTGGCTAAATAATGACAAACAACGCCACTTATTAAAAAGGGAATCGACCCTATCAGGTAAAACATAACACCTCTATTGCGTTTGATTTATGCAGTTAAACTGCTCGGAATAATCGCTTCAGGATATCACTTAACACCACGATATCAGGATCTTGTTTGCGTTTCGTTTGATAGGCAAAGCCAACAGGTAGCTTGAATGAAGCCCCGGGCCAGACACAGATTTCACCTCTATCAAGCATGGGTTGTGCTTCTTCTTCCATAATTAATGCCAAGCCCGCTCCTGACTTGATTAACTCATTCACATAAATTTCAGAGGTTGCTTCGGTATTCCACTCGGGGGATTTCTCGATGCCTTCAAACAACCTATCCAATATATCAAGATAAGGACATTGAGGCGCAGGATAGATCCAGGGCAGATTAGCGAGACTTTCGATGTCTTCATTCAATAGCTGATCTTGCCATTTAATTGAACCCGCGATGTGAATAGTTGTTTCTGTTAGCTGGATACTTTCCAGGTCTTTATCATCGTTTTGGCCGAAGAAGAACGTCCCATCCAGAGATCCATTGGATAATTGCTCCATAAGTACGGGGGTGTTACCCGCCACAATATTCGCTTTAACACTGGGGTGATGGGTGCGTAATTCGTCGATGAGTTTTCCCAGCTTTAAAAACACCGCATCCGCATTCAAACCAATTCGTAACTGCGTTGATACTTTGTTTTGCAGCATTTTAGCCTGCAAACGAATCTCGTCACTCGACTCTAAAATCTGCAAGGCTTTAAGTTTTAGCGCTTCGCCATTTTCAGTCAGCTGCATACCTGTTGAAATTCGATTAAACAGTTTGATATCAAACTCTTCTTCCAGCGCTTTAATATGCGCACTTAGGGCTGGCTGACTGATAAATAAACGATCAGCGGCTTGAGTGAGATTGCCAGTTTCGGCAATCGTGATAAACGATTTTAGTTGATAAAGTTCCATTTGCTCATAGTGTCATCATTTTTTAAAGCGGACAATCGCATTTGCTGATCGGTGCGTTTTGAATTGCTTATTGATGTCGCTATTAATAAAACAGTTATGCCTCTACCGTTACGCCCCAATAAATGTACATCGACGATTCCTTACGGAATCTACGATGGTCTTTTCAGGCTCTTGGTGAGCTCTGATTCCTAAAAAAATTGAGTCAGAATATGCATTAGTCTTAAATCAATCAATGTACATCGACGATTCCTTGCGGAATCTACGATGGACTTTTCTGGCTCTTGGTGAGCCTAGAAAAGCCCCCCCCTACTTTGGGGGCATTTTTTAATTCTCTCTCCGAAGATTCCGTTTATACTTAACAGCTGACTGATACCATTAGATCAAAACTAATGATTAGTATCGAATTAATATAGATTTGAGAGAGCAGTATCCGTGAAATTAAGCGCAGAAGAATTTAGCAAACTAGAACATAAGTCGATCACCCTATTGGGAATGTCGGGCGTGGGCAAAACCTTTTTATCGAATATTTTACGCCAGAGCGGCTGGTTTCATTACTCCGGGGATTATCGTATTGGAACGCGTTACCTAAGCGAACCGATTCTGGATAATATTAAAATTCAGGCGATGCAGGTTCCTTTTCTGCGCGATCTATTGCGTTCGGATTCGATCTATATCAACAATAATATGACCTTTGAAAACCTCGATGCCGTGTCGACTTTCTTAGGAAAAATTGGCGACCCGGAATTAGGTGGTTTATCCCTGGAAGAATTCAAGCGCCGTCAAAACCTGTTCTATCATGCAGAGCATGCTGCAATGTCAGATGTGCCGGAATTCATGAGCAAAGCGCGTCAAATTTATGGTTTGAATAACTTTATCAACGATGCTGGCGGCAGCCTGTGCGAAATAGAAGATAACGCGCTACTTGATATGTTGGCAGACAACACCATAATTTTGTACATTCAGGCGAATAAAGATGATGAAAAACGTCTTATCGATCGCGCCAATGCATCACCTAAACCGATGTATTACCGCGCCGAATACCTGGATGAACAACTTGCCATTTATATGGAAGAAAACCAGCTAGAATACGTAGCGATGATAGACCCAGATGAGTTCGTACGCTGGGTATTTCCACGCCTATTCTACAATCGCATTCCCCGCTATGAAGCGATTGCACAAAAGTACGGTTACACCATTAAAACGGAAGATTTATACCAGATTAAAACCGAATCTGATTTTTTAGAATTAGTGAAAAAAGCCATGACGGAGCAGGCTTAGCCTTTATTAATCTACCGCGTTTTAACGATACCCGGTTTTATAAAGTAGCTAGCCAACAACAAAAATGCCATTAGTCGAACATAGTAAATTACCCACGTTTCAACGCCTTCGCGATGAAGGACAAGTTGTACTGCGCCCCGGACAAGCATCTAAACAGGATATCCGCGCACTGCATATTGGTATTTTAAACATGATGCCTGATACGGCTATGCAGGCGACTGAACGTCAATTTTATCGTTTGATTGGTGAGAGCAACCCAATCGCACAATTTCATGTTCATCCATTTAGTTTGCCCGTTTTCGAACGCGGCAAAAAAGCACAAAAACACATTGATAAATACTACAACACCTTCGAAGAAATCAAAGAAGCGGGTATTGATGCACTGATCATAACCGGCGCAAATGTCTCTCAACCCAAGCTTCCACTAGAACCTTTTTGGGAGCCACTGAGCGAAGTATTTCAATGGGCGCATGAAAATGTAACATCGACACTATGCTCGTGTTTGGCAACCCATGCCGCGCTCGAACTGCAATACAATCAGGCTCGTTATGGTTTGGGTTATAAGCGCTGGGGTGTATTTAGTCATCGCGTTACAGACAAAAATCATCCTTTGGTTAAGGGCATTAATACGCGCTTTGATGTGCCTCATTCACGCTTTAACCAAATCGACCGTTCTCAGTTTGAAGCGGCAGGTTTACATGTTCTGGCTGAAAGTAAAGAAGCCGGCGTACAAATGGCGGTTAGCCCGGATGGTTTCCGTACCGTCTATTTTCAGGGACACCCTGAATACGATAGCATTAGCTTATTGAAAGAATACAAACGTGAAGTCGGTCGTTTTGCTGAAGCAATGCGAGCAGGAGAACAGCTGGATTATCCCCCTTTTCCGCTGAATGTTTTTGACATCCACACGCAAGCGATATTGAATGAATTTCGTTATCGCTTGATTGAATCGGTCAATAATAACAAGGAATTACCTGCTTTTCCTGAAGCACTAATACTCGATCATATTGATAATAGCTGGCACGATACTGCTGCGGCTATCCTCGCTAACTGGATGGGTTTGGTGTATCAGGTGACAAATGTCGATCGCAGATTGCCATTCATGGACAGTATCGATCCAGATAATCCGCTGTCACTTAAAAATATCTCTGACGCTAAATAATCTATAGGCTACGCTTTATTCTCTAGCCTTTTCGAACCTAATTTTCATATCTATCTGCCTATCGTTTTTCTGTATTTTCTGGATTACATTTTGCACCTAGTTTTATAAGAGTAATTGTTGTGAACGCTGTACCTTCTAAAGCAAACCATACCGCCAAATGGCACTTGATCATTCTCGTCTCTTTAATGTCCATGGTTGGCCCCTTTAGTATCGATACCTACCTGCCTGCTTTTGAAAGCATGGAAGCTGATTTAGGTGTAAACAGGATTTTGATGACCAAAACCCTGGGCGCTTATCTGATGGCTTTTGGTGCTTCGACATTGGTTTGGGGTGCAATCACCGACTGGATTGGGCGCAAACCGGTGATGATTATTTCACTCGGCAGTTACTTTATTTCATCAGCAGCTTGCGCATTAGCCAGTGATTTCGACCATTTATTATGGTTAAGAGTATTTCAAGGCTTAGGGGTTGGCGGCGCACTTATCGCTGGTCGTGCCATGGTACGCGATGTACTTGATACCAAAGATGCACAAAAGGCGATGGCCTATGTGATGATGTTATTTTCTGCCGCGCCTGCACTCGCACCAGTAATTGGTGGGTGGCTGCACGATTTCTTTGGCTGGCGTTCTATATTCTGGTTTCTAGCCATTTACGGCATTGTGGTGATGGCTTATGCCGTGATAGTTGCACGCGAATCTCTGCCTCAGGAAAACAGAAGTTCAATACGAATTCAGGAAGTTAGCCGTGTTTATTTAAGAACCTTACAAAGCCCTCGCTATTTACGTCTGGTTTTTATCCTCGCGTTTGCCTTCGCTAGCTTCTTTGTGTTTATTGCCGGAGCACCCACGCTTTTATTTGATGTATTAGGCTTAGAAGCTAGCAGTTTTTATGTGTTGTTTGTGCCGATGGTTTCAGGAATTATGTTGGGCGCAGTAGTATCCAATCGTTTGATTCACTTTTTAAGCTCAAAACAAATACTCACTATTTTCATCACGCTGATGTTAGCAATATCCATTTTCAACTGGAGTTTAAATTACTTGGCAGAGATATCGATAGTGCGCGTGATCGGCCCTCTCGCGCTGTATTCATTCGGTCTTGCCGTCATCATGCCTGTTTTAACCATCGAAATTATCAATTGTTTTCCAAATAATCGTGGCTCTGCAACCGCAATGCAGAGTTTTATTCAAATGGTTTTCAATGGTATTACTGCGAGCTTTATCGTCGCCAGTCTGGGAACAGTACTGAGCAACTTTATTATCACGCAAATCGTATTAATACTGGCTGCGGTGGCACTTTGGTTGTATGAGCTCAGAGTGAGATAACATCGAACATGACACCTCACGTTTGAATGACAACTCGTTTTGATGTCGTTTAAACGTATATAGAAAACATGTGGAGTTAGTCACTTTGCTTTCATTCATTATCATCTGAAAATAATCAAAAATTTCATTTCCAGTTAACAAAATTTTTACAGTCATCAGCATACTCTGCGTAGGCGGTACGAAGATTCGTACACTAACTATACGGAGATACATGAAATGAAAATCAATTTAAAGTCAGGTTTTAAATCAAAGTTAAATGCCAAACTATTAACAGCTGCAATTGCGACCCTTTTTGTATCTATGCCCATGATGGCATCAGCGAGTGATTGTGACTATTCTAAAAAAATGAAGTCTGCACAATCCGCGCAACATTCAATGCAAGGACAATATAGCCACTCAGTAAATAAAAGCCCAATGGCTCAAGGTGGTTTTATTAAAGTCGGTGCACACAGCCCAAAAGCAGACATTGTTGATACTGCAGTTAAAGCAGGAAGCTTTAACACCTTAGTTACAGCGGTAAAGGCAGCTGGATTGGTAGACACGCTTAAAGGTAAAGGACCATTTACGGTCTTCGCCCCAACCGATGAAGCCTTTGCAAAAATACCAGCAGACGTACTGAATGGCTTACTAGCAGACAAAGAGGCATTAAGAAAAGTGCTGCTTTATCACGTAGTCGCCGGAAAGGTAACAGCCGACCAAGTAGTTAAAGTGAAATCAGCGGCAACTGTTCAAGGTTCAGATGTGATGGTTGATGCGTCTAATGGCGTTATGATCAACAACGCGAAAGTAGTCAAAGCCGACATCATGACGAGTAATGGTGTAATTCACGTCATTGACACGGTATTAATGCCAAAATAAAACGCATCAAGCAATATGCAAAATACACAAAAGGCTCTCTTGATTTTATTTCTCGAGGGTCTTTTTTGAGATGAATTTAACAGCGACTATCCTTAAAGTTCATCCAGCCTAAACCTTCATCTGTGGTCGCTCTTGGGCGATATTCTGCACCTACATAACCCGTATATCCCAATTCATATAACCAGCTTAATAATCGGCTATAACACACTTCACCTTCATCGGGTTCGTGTCGTGATGGCACTGCGGCAATCTGAACATGTTGAATATATTCAAGATATTGCTCGAGTTTCTTCATCAAATTTCCTTGCGCGACTTGAATGTGATAACAATCGAACATGATTTTGATATTAGAACGACTTAAGCAGGCAACGGTTTCTACAGCCGTTTCAATATCTGAGAGATAATAGCCCGGGATATCCTGACGGTTTATCGGCTCTATCAAAATACCTATGCCATGATCAGCCGCGAGGTCTGCCGCGTAATTTAAGTTACGCAAATAGACATCAAAACAGGATTCTAAATAACCATTAGTCACCCCCCCACTTTGGAGCACTTTTTCTGGTATCTTGCCCGACATCACATGAACGTGTTGTGCGTTTATCTGTGCAGCGTAATCAACGGCTTGCTTGATGAATTGACGAGCTTCGGTTTCTCTTTCTGGAATAGCGCATACGCCGAAGTCGCCTGCGCTCAGATCGCCTGGTAATGTATTTAAACTCAACATTGGCAAACCTGTCTCTTCCAAGGCTTGCTTGACGTCTTCTGCGGGAGTTTCAAACGGCCAGTGACATTCCACTGCATCAAAACCTGCGTTAGCAGCAGCATGAATACCTTCTACCAAGCTGAGTTCCTGCCAAAGAAAGCCGAGATTTGCTGATAGCTTAATTGACTCATTAATGGACTGATTTATTGATTGATGTGTAGTTGTCTTAATCAAGTGAGAATCCTATTAACTTGTTTGTGTTTTCCATGGGTGACTCTTACCCAACTTTAATTTTAAAACGACACCAACTAATAACAACAATGATGCCCATGCAATAACCGCAGGAACCATATCGTGACTGTGCGAAATCTGCCCCTGAACATCAATGTTAAACGCTGAAATGAGGTAATCAACAAGAAATCCTGTGATTAAAGCAACAATCGTTACCCCAGATAAATAAGCAATCAATGAGCGTTTACCCAGCTCTTTGCCAATTACGCCAAGTGTTGAAATATTGGTCGCCGGACCCGCCATTAAAAACACCATCGCTGTACCCGGAGAAACTCCTGCAAGCAGTAAACCTGCCGCAATAGGCGTCGAAGCAGTTGCACACACGTACATCGGAATGCCAACGACTAGCATCAACAACATTGCAGGTAAGCCACTTCCCCATTCTGCGAGGAAAGTAACAGGCACAAAAGTTTGCACTAGCGCCGCAAATACCAAACCAATCACCAACCAGAACAACACCTTATCAAAAAGATCTGTAAATGAGTAAACAACACCATTCCACGCTTTGTGTATAAAACTATCTGGGTGAGATTCCATGGGGATCTCGTTAGAAGATCCATTTGATGAATCACAGCATGACTTTATTTCTTTTGGCGGTTTTGAAGCTTCATCGCTACTGCTACAACATGAAGTTGTTTTTTCTACAGCTTTAGAGACTGCTTCACTACCGCAACATGACGTTTCTTCAACGATTTTTTGTGTTTTCTCTGATCCACAACAGTTAGCTTCCGCTGAACTCTTAGCGGCCATAGGAGTAGAAACATGAGATTCGTTCTCTTCTGCCTTACCCACCAACAGCCCCGCCGTGATAGCAGATACTATCGCGGCGATAGGTCTGACAATAGCCATAAATGGGCCCAGTAAAGCGTAAGAGACACTCACTGAATCGATCCCTGTTTCAGGTGTTGCAACCAAAAAAGAAACGGTTGCCGATTTTGAAGCACCTGCACGACGTAATCCCAATGC
Organism: Cocleimonas sp. KMM 6892; assembly: GCF_035798195.1. Classification (NCBI taxonomy): domain Bacteria; kingdom Pseudomonadati; phylum Pseudomonadota; class Gammaproteobacteria; order Thiotrichales; family Thiotrichaceae; genus Cocleimonas; species Cocleimonas sp. KMM 6892. The sequence goes on from NZ_JAPFBV010000004.1 coordinate 59,608, forward strand.
AGCAGGAATGACACCGCAAGAACACAATGGCAATGGCGCACCAAACAACGCTGCTTTGACGATCGATGGCGCACTATTTCCACTCAGATGCTTTTGCAATAAAGAGGTAGGTATCAGCGCTTTAATCAAGCCACCAATCACTAGACCCAAGACTAACCATGGGGCTGCTTCTAAGCATAATTCTAATAAATTGTTTAAAAATTCCATAACCTATCCTTGTTCCTCAAACTAAGCTTAAGCAAAACGTTAGTCGTCGGTATTGTCCAATGCGTTTAAAATCGTACACGAGGTAGCAGGTTCTGCCCCACCACAACACGCATCAGTAATTTTATGTAATGCATCACGCATTTTATTTAACTCATTGATTTTACTTTCTATCTGCACCAGTTTTTGCTCTGCGATAGTCTTAACTTCAGAACAACTATGCTGATCCCTTTCGACACGCAAAGTGAGTAACTCCGAAATCTCATTCAATGAAAATCCCACTGACTTCGCCTGTTGGATAAAGTGCAACTGCTTGAGAGATTCCTGATCGTATTCACGATAACCTGACTCGGTTCTTCCTACAGGTGCGATCAAACCCTGCTTCTCATAGAAACGTAGTGTCTCAACTTGAAACCCTGTGTTTTTCGAAAGCTCACCAATTCGCATTTTAATAACCTTAATTACTATTTAAGTTTTTAGTATAAACCCTAAAGTCTACTATAGGGTCAAGCGTAGACTTGAAATTAGCATTTATTAGATACAGATCAATTTACTGCATGGAATTCATTGAGTAATTCCCCTATCTAATTAGCACTGCCACATATAGTTAGCTTAAATATTTGAAGAAAAACAGATGGGTTTGGATGTTAACTTAAGATGAGATATAGTTTTTTTACTATCAAAAAACGGGCTGAAAGGTGGGGGGGTGCCTTTATCATTCAGAATAATAGCTCGTTTGAATGAGTCATTAGAACAGACTCTATATTCAACGTTCTAAAGTCATTTACTACAATCAAATATTACAAATAGTTTTCAACGAGTTCCTTATAGAGTTCAATATCACTCTCATAAACGGCAGATTCATATTTTTCGACAAAATCAGAATCAACGAAGGGGGAAAAAACGGTGAATATTTGTATGGGTGGTTCAGGTAAATTAAGCACCTTGAATTTATCCTCCATACCCAGTTTGGTTATTTCACTGGTGAGTGAGATATAACAGGGTAAATAGACCGCATCTAAACGGTTAAACGCTAATTTTTTAAGGTTCTTTCCTGGCGACTCTACGCCCGGCAAAGGTTCTAGATCAACCGCATTTCTGGTTAACATCGGGGAGACAAAAGAATTCTGGATAGTACCAATCTTGAATCCTGTTAAATCAGCTTCTGATGACACCTGATTTAATGCAGAGGATGAATTTACCACTATGCCTGATTTGATTTCTGAATATGGGAGTTTGGGGTATTGAAAGATTAATTCTCTTTTTGGATTTTTTGCCAAAAACAGAGCGGCATCCAGTGACGCCTCTTCCAGACGTTGCACTAAGCGACTTAATGGATACTCTTCAAACACATAGTCTGTCAGGCCCATACGCTTTGCGACGATTTTGAAATAATCAATGGCTGCGCCTTTCGGCTCGTGATTCTCATCCAGAAACATGTGTGGATGTAAATTAACAATACCAAGCTTTAATGTCTCCGCCTGAAGACTTGTTGATAGCACCAAAGACAAACCGAATAACAAACGTGTAATAAGCGTTAAAAATAATCGCGGTAATTTATAGGCAACAGCTGAAATATCGACAGATTCTCTGCGGATTAATTTTGTGGAATAGTTGTACAGATTGATAAAAACACCCTCTCCTGGTAGCTTAAAATAACTTTTAAAATTGAGGCTTAGATGTGCTTTTTTGGGCCATAGTTAAATGTAAGCGATAATATTTTTTATTTTCTCCCACTTATTATTATTTTTATTATTTTGTGAAGAAGTTATACCTATCACAATCGACTTTATAAAACGCCTTGTTTATATGGCTCCTTATAAAATGACATCATACTGATAGACATACAGTTTATGCCTATTGATTATACTAGAAATATAATTGCAGACAAATTATTTTTATTTATCATGAGCTTTATTAATTTAATTAATTGATTGTCAATAAAACCTCTTGTAAATCATAAATCGTTAGCGAGAATCTGATTTCTATTCAGAGACTCTCTTCATTCACAACGCTTTTTACGACGCTTTTTACAAGACTGTTTGCATTTTCAATATTCTCTGATCAAACCGAAAATTACCGTTAGTCAATCAAATTGGTATGAACTTGATATAAAGATTCTAATACCAAGGTTAAGTAATGCCAGACGGTTTAGCGTTTTTAACCTACACTTATGGCGTTTAAAATTGTTATGGGCAAACACTCATTCCGCCCCACATATATTCAAAGGAGAACAAAATGGATGCTATTGATACGATTAAGATATTAGGTAGTCTTCTTGGCAACGGTGCATTATCAAAAGGCTCAGGAGGAAATGTCTTAGGCAGTATCCTTGGTTCAGCGTTAGGTGGAGCACAAAACCAGCAAACACAGGGCGGCGGCGCACTAGGTGATATTCTGGGTGGTCTAATTGGTGGAAACCAACGCACTACTAGCGGCGGCGGTATGGCTGATATTCTGGGTGGTTTACTCGGCGGTCAACAACAGCAACAACAAGGCGGTGGTCTTGGTGATTTATTAGGAAGTCTAACTGGTGGCGGACAAAGTGGCGGCGGACTAGGAGACTTACTAGGCAGCTTGGCAGGTAGTCGCCAACAGCAGGCACCACAAAGCGGTGGCATGGGCGATTTACTTGGTGGATTACTCGGCGGCGGTCAAAGTGGTGGCATGGGTGGCGCTGGTGGACTAGGCGGTCTTCTTGGTGGAGCACTCACTAAATACGCTCAAAACCAGAACAGCACTGCCCCTAACCCGGGTGTCGATGATAGTGACCTTTTGCCAATGGGTATTGATCAACGAGAAGCAACAGATCAGGCAACCCTTATCATTCGTACAATGATCAATGCAGCTAAATCAGATGGTAGCATCGATGAAGCAGAGCAGGAAAAAGTGATCAATAAATTGGGCGATGTGACTCAGGCAGAAGCTGACTTCGTACGTAATGAATTCCGTCAACCACTTGATGCAGCAGCATTTGTACGTTCAATCCCACGTGGCATGGAACAACAAATCTACGCTGTATCATTGATGGCGATTGATCTGGACCACAATAAAGAAGCTAAATATCTTGATGAATTAGCACGTGGTCTTAATATTCAACCTCAACTTGCTAATCAGATCCACGAGCAGTTAGGTGCTCCAAAGTTATATGCATAAGCGAGTAGTGTATTCGTAAGAATTACTCAGTAAAAAAAAGCGACTCATCGAGTCGCTTTTTTTATGTTTGTGAATCAGCTAATTAATCAATTTAGCAGAGCTTTGGACTTTTTCTCTTTATATTCTGCCCAATCCGCAAAGCCAAAAGGAGTCTTTTGTTGACCCGTAATTCTGCGTTTAAGTGCTATCAACTGGATATTCAATTCCGATGAAGGTTTAACAAAATGCACCTGCTTACCGCTATCTACATGTCCTTTAAAATAGATCATGGCGTTGTTTTTATAAGCGATATGATCAATATAGAATGTGACTTGTTTTCCCTGATGTTCAATCTGAATACCTGCTTCATAATCATCATCCAGAGATTTGTGTAGATCATTAATCCAAACTACAACGTCTGTGTTATTAATGTTTTTAATTAATTTAGCACTGATTAAAATCTGACAATTAGAAACCGCTTCCTGACTTTTTAATCGGATCGTATTAATAATATCTTCTTTTTCAAAAATTCTACAAGTAGCATCCATGCCATCATCCTTACTTATTATTCTTCCTATCTAAGTAAGTGAAACAAAATCACGCTAAGTTCATAATTTTTATTAGAAAATTAGTTTGTTTACCCTGTAGCACCATAACATAGCGTAAAAATGCACTAGTTAGGTGTACATTCTTTTAAATTGCTGCCTGTTATTCCTGTACATTTCTCCATTGTCTAGTTACTTGCCCCACTTCCTTGCATTTAATCCTTAGTCTTTTAACCTGCTCTTAAGTCTAATTATTTCTGATACCCAAGCTACTAAACATAATACGCTATAGCTCTAATTCATTGAGAAGCTTGGTAATTTCTACCTAAATTGCTAAAAAATGGCATAAAAAGTCCTCTTTTTATCCAGCTTTATATTAAATCGTTTGTGGCAATCTCAGGCCATTGCCGATAGCTCATTGAATATATTAAATTTCCCATGCTACAATCGCGCCTTTTTTCGCTGAGCTGGCTAATCACATAGCGCTAATCGATTGTTCTCATTGAAGGTATTCCCTTGTTCTCTCTCACAAAATTATCACTCATAACCCTTTTATTACTATCCTGTATCAACCCGGCATTTGCATCATCCGCTGCCAGTATGATTCCGCATGATTTCACAGCAAAAACATTAAGTTGGGTGGCTATTGCAATCTTTGTTATAGCGTATACCTTTGTAATTCTGGAAGATGTGATTCACCTAAGGAAATCAAAGCCTGTCATTGTGGCAGCCGGTTTAATCTGGATCATTGTTGCAATGTCTTACGCGGGCATCGGACGCTCTGATCAAGTCGATGCTTTTCTTAGCCATAACGTTCTGGAATACGCTTACCTGTTCTTATTCCTGCTGGTGGCGATGACCTACATCAATACCATGGAAGAACGTGGTGTGTTTGATGCGCTCCGAGGTTGGTTAATCTCCAAAGGTTTCACCCTTAAAGGTATTTACTGGATTACCGGCGCACTGGCTTTTGTAATCTCGCCGTTAGCAGATAACTTAACAACGGCATTATTGATGGCCGCGGTAGTTATATCAGTATCGGGGGGTCGCTCAGCGATCATGGCAGACAAAACCCTAAAAGGTTTTGTGGTATTAGCCTGTATCAATATTGTGGTAGCAGCGAATGCAGGCGGCGCATTTAGCCCGTTTGGTGATATCACCACCTTAATGGTGTGGCAAGCAGGTAAAGTGCCTTTCGGTGGCTTCCTCGGCCTATTGCCAGCTGCCTTGGTAAACTGGTTGATTCCGGCAGTCATTCTTTCTTTCTTCTTACCTAATGCCAAACCTGAGCCTAAAAAAGAAGAAACGCGCCTCAAATACGGTGCATTTGTCGTCGTTGGTTTATTCATCTTCACAATCGCGCTTGCCGTTACCTTCCATAATGCGTTCCATCTTCCTCCGATGCTGGGCATGATGACTGGCTTAGGATTTTTGCAGTTGTATGGTCATCACCTTAAAAACACCGATAAATCACACGTTGATGATAATCGCATTGGACGTTTTGATATCTACAACCAGTTACAACGCTCGGAGTGGGACACCTTGATGTTTTTCTATGGCGTTATCTTATGTGTGGGTGGTTTAGGCGCATTGGGCTATCTTGCGCAAGTTTCAGGTCTACTTTATGGCGTTTTAGGACCAACCTATGCCAATATTTTAGTGGGTGTTATGTCAGCGATTGTCGATAACATTCCGGTAATGTTTGCCGTGCTCAGCATGAACCCTGAACTAACACAAGGTCAGTGGTTATTGGTGACATTAACCGCTGGTGTTGGTGGATCATTACTTTCTGTTGGGTCTGCAGCAGGTGTTGCACTTATGGGTCAAGCACGTGGCATATACACGTTTATGTCACACCTTAAATGGGCATGGGCAATTGCTTTGGGATATATCGCCAGTATTGGCGTTCACATGGTTATTTATGATCTTTCGTTTTAATAGTTGGGTATAGATAAAAGTAGTAAACCCACCCCCCTACTTTAAGCGACATTTTTATAACACAATAAAATCACAGCGCTAAACGATTACTTTAAAGGTATCGTTTAGCGCTGTTTATTTTTTTATTTCCGTGCATCTTTTATATACATAACCGAGCCGTCATTTCTCATTTCTATATCAAATAACTCGCTGGCTCTAATCAAATCACCCAGCTTTCTGTAGCCATAGTTTATGGATGAGAAGGAGCTATTATTCGAAATATAGTGACCGACGTGGCTCATGTGTGCCCAGCCATCATCTTCTGATGATTGCTCAACAGCCGTTCTCAATAACTTCACCAGTGCGTTATCACGTCTAAGCTCAGCTTTGCTTTTCTTGGCCTTTTTAGTGGAGGTATTGTCTGTTTTCTCTTTTTCTTCTTGCGCTAGATTTTCTGTGAAGATGAATGGCGAACATGCATCAACGAATGGCTGCGGCGTTTTCTTTTCACCAAAACCATAGACAGGTAGGCCACTCTCAAGGATTCTTAGCACCAATGGGGTAAAGTCACTGTCGCTAGTCATCAACGCAAACGCATCGATACTGCCACTGTAGAGCAAATCCATCGCGTCGATAATCATCGCAGAGTCAGTCGCGTTTTTACCTTTGGTATAAGCAAATTGCTGCATCGGCCTTATGGCATTTGGATGTAAACGATTAATCCAGCCAGATAACGATGAGTTGTTCCAGTCCCCATGTGCATGTCGCACATTGACCATACCGTACTTCGCTAGTTCTTCTAAAACCCCTTCTATTGAATTGTGACTTACATTATCGCAATCGATAAGTAATGCTATTCTTTTTCTTTCTGACACAAAAACTCCCAGTGTACACACTCTAATGATTAAACATGACGCACAAACAGTCAGTTTGTTACGTCATCTGATTGTAAACACATCCCCACTGCTTTTGAAAGACAACTCGTTTTTAGTTAGTAAAAACGTGTTGAATTTATACAGAGTCAGAGGCTTGTTTCATCCTAATCATTAGAATTTTCATTCTTTTGATTGTTTTTCTTATGCTCATTGTTGTCATCAGAAGACGAATCGTCTCCTTCATACACCACAATTTCTACTGGCTTATGGTAGATCAAATTACTAACATCCACGGTATCACCATATTTTTCTTTGATTGCCTTGATGGCTCTAGCGCGCTTGTCGAAGAAGTGTGCAGCACCGATTTTCTTATATAAACCAGAACGTTTCAGTGCATCTTCTACTTTGAATTTAATCCGTGAAATATAGAATTCGATGCCCGCTTCAGCTAACCGTTCAGACATATGGCTCAGCATTTCTTCACCCGTTGCATCAATCTGATCAACCGCTTCCAGATCTAACACCAGTACTTTCAGCTCAGGTTTATCTGCGACTGCATTCAACATTTTACGTTCGAGATAACCAGCATTGGCAAAATACAAATCGCCGTCATATCGATAGAAGGCAACCGTCTTACTGGTTTTAAGCGCATTCAATCTGGCATCACGATAAACACCTTCTTCGGTGAGTGACACCTCGGCAAAATGAGGTGTCATGGTGCGGTATAAATAGAACAACAGTGATAAACCGATACCAATAAAGATGCCCCATTCAAGATGCGGTGCAAAATAAAGCGTAGAAGCAAACACCGCCAGCGTGACAAAACCATCGTGCGGATTGACTGTCCATGCGTGTTTGAAAGGCTGTAATTGAATCAGGCCGATAACCGCGATAATGATTACGGCTGCCAGCGTAGCAACCGGCAAATGGTATAAAAGTGGTGTTAAGAACAACAAGGTAATACCAACAATAATACCGGACACGATTGCGGCAAAACCCGTTTTTGCACCGGCATCAAAAGCCACTGCCGTACGTGAGAAAGAACCAGAAACCGCATAACCCTGGGTTACACCAGCGACCAGATTTGCCAGACCTTTACCAACCATTTCCTGATCAGCTGATAAATGCTGGCGCGTTTTAGAAGCCACCGCTTTTGCAATAGAAAATGCTTCAACAAAGCTCAATAAAGCAATCATAAATGCAGGTAAAAGTAAGTTAGATAAATGATCTGGATTGATTGATGGCGCTTTAAAAGCGGGTAAACCACTGTTAACTTCAGCGACAATTTTACCGCCCATGCCTTCAAAACCAATCGCCCATGAGACTAAAATCGAGATCACTACCGTGAATAAAATACCGGGTAATCGTGGTGTGAATTTCTTGAATCCGAGTAACAATAATAAAGAAAACGCACCCATCATTAAGGTCGGCATATGTGTTTCATTGGGAATCGCTTTCAATAGATTCCACAGGGTTTCGTACAAATGACTACCCGATTCGACATCGATACCAAGTAATTTGCCTAGTTGTAAACTACTTATCACTATCGCAGCCGCATTGGTAAAACCAATCACCACCGGATGCGACAGGAAATCCACCATCACGCCCAGACGCAATAAACCTAGAACAACTTGCATAATGCCCGCAAGAATCGCAATCATCGCGGCATAGGCAATATATTGTTCGGGCTCTAATCCCAGTGGGATCAGTGCAGCTGCAGTCATCAATGAGATGATAGCCACCGGGCCATTTTGTAATTGCCGAGATGAGCCAAATAAAGCCGCTACTATAGGCACCAGGAATGCAGCATATAAACCCATTTGCGGTGGCAAACCGGCTAACTGCGCATACGCCATGGACTGGGGTATCAACACTAGGGCAACGGTAATGCCAGCGATTATATCTGCCCTTAATATCTCTGGTTTCTTCAGTTCAAAGATCCAGTCCAGAAACGGCACAAAACGCTTCTTACCATCGTTTACTAACTGTATTAAATAATCGTTCATTATTCCCCTATACGGTGTCTTTTATTATCTTTGCTGTACTTTAATTAGTACTTTTTTTGAGTGAGTCAAAAACTATGATTCATAGTATTTCATTATAATCATAAAGATAGCAGAATCTGATTAACAGTTTTCTATAATCTATTTTATTTATGGATTAATTAATCATATTTAAGGCTATTCAAAACAATAGCATCACATTTAAGTATCACATAAGAGGAAAAAGTGCCCCAATGTACGGGGGTGGCTTAATAGCTAAACGATAAAAATCCTTATTGTCTATCAGGTCTTAACAATGTCTTTGCGAAACTTATCGCTGTCGTTAATGACAGTCATGAACTGGCAGGAAGTAAAAACATTCGTTTAGCCGAGTTAAAAAATGAAAAGTTTATTATTTATTAATAGAGATCAAGCACTTGGACTATTTGATGAAACCCTCTCACTATGCAAGGAATCCGGTTTTTCACCCAATATCATTAGCCAGCCCCCGATACATGCAAACCTTAGTCACAGAAACAGCGGCAGGTATAGGTGTAGCGATTGCCCCCCTTTTGTATGAGTAAGTTATATAGCCAAGGCTGTCACTTTCTTAACTTAGAAAAAATAAATATGAAAATTCCATTATAGCTTCAATATAATAAAAATAACCACGCCGCAACAATCAAAGCATTTGTGGATATAGCTTTAAATGCTAAGGTCGAAATACAACAAAGCATGAAACATTAAGGCTTAAAAATTCAATAACCAACTAAGAGTTAAGTAATATGAAATCAGGCTTATCTATTCAAACAACTATCATTTCAAGTTTATTTGCAGTTTCGATATTCTTTATTTTTGCAAGTACACCTGCTTCTGCAGAAACTCATAACATATCTAATACTTCAAACACATCTGCAACAAAATCCGACTCTATTAATAGATCGATAGATTTATTTGGGCTTAAATTAGGTCAATCCATTACTGAGGTAAAAAGTATTCTGACAAATACCTTCAAAATCAAAAAAGAAATGATTAAAGAAGGCCGTTGGTTTCAACCAGAAATTGAAGGTTTAGATGTTGATGCTTTAACTATTAGTAATATCGAGCTACCGTTACAATTTAAACCTGATAGTCCCCCTATTTCAGTCAAATTAGAAAAACTTGAAATATTATTTACCTTGAAGCTCCCGATATCTGAGCCCAGAAGATCTGCATCAAAATTTATTGTGTTCTGGTTTGAGAAAACCCCTGAGGTACAAGCCTTGGTTAAGGATTACGCATTAAATAAACTGGGTAAGCCTTTAATTAATAATGAAGACGGTTATCAGTGGTGTAATTATATAAGCGAGGACAAACAGTCTTGTATCACCAGTTGTGATTTATCTAAGCCTGATCAATTTTGTCCACCCAATCCGTCCATTGGCTTGATGGAAGCTTCGTCTAAAATTTATTCACTCGCTATTACAGATTACTCTATGGATACTAATACAGGAAATGCTTTGAAGGTATTGAAATCTAAATCAAAATAATTAGTTTAACCCTAAACTTAGCTTGTTCAATTCATCTGCAGAAGAATTAAAAAAATGCCCGTAAGTAGGGGGGTGTAAAAAAACCGTCATTATTATTCTTTTTACGAGGCTAATGTGCGTTTAACCATTCATGAACAATAATTAATGTAAAAGACCCATTTTTGTGTCCAATTCAACGCCAAAATAGTATCTAATCTTTCATTACAAAATCATCAATAATCGCCGAATAAAGGTCTGATTATTTCAAAACTTATATACCCTGTTTAAAGGTAAATCATGACAACATTAAAAGAACAAACCGACGCTAAGATTGAAGAGTCTCGACAAGCTAACCCTGAGTTTATGAAAGGCGTCGAAGATGTTATTAAGCAGGCAAAAGACTTCCAACAAGGTAGCAATGCTGTTGAAACGGGTACGCAAGCACCTGGTTTCGAATTACCAGATCCAGAAGGTAAATTAATATCGTTGCCTGATTTACTGGCAAAAGGCCCTGCCGTAGTGACTTTTTATCGTGGTAGTTGGTGCCCTTACTGCAATTTACAGCTTAGAGCTTTGCAAGCACGTTTGGCTGATATTCATGCGCTAGGTGCTGAATTAGTTGCTATTAGCCCACAAGTACCTGATGGGTCGATGACAAAGAATGCCATTAGTGAAATGGACTTCATCGTACTCTCTGACCAAAACGCCAAGGTAGCCGCTGAATATGGCGTGGCTTGGGAAGTTCCAGAGTTTCTTGTGGAGCATATGAAAGTAGATCGCCAGCTTGACCTTGAAGAAATCAATAATGGCAATGGCAGCATACTTCCAATTCCTGCGACTTTTGTTTTAGATACTGATGGTGTCATTACATGGCGCTTTGTCGATGTTGATTACCGCACGCGCTCTGAGCCTGAAGATATTATCAAGGCGCTACAGAAGTTGTCTTAAGCGATTCTTACGACCTCATTAGAATACAGGTTTAAGAGTTACCTCATTGATCGCCAACCCTATGAAACAAATTACCGATATTACACTGATAGAAAGCCAATCAACTCAAGGCGCTTTGTTTATTCTCTTTAGTGGTCCATCTTGTGGCGTGTGCAAAAGTATTCGCCCACAACTTGAGTCTATGCTGAAAGAACACTTCCCTGAAATACAAAGCGCTTATATCGACTGCGAAACATCACCTGAAATATGCGCACAATTCGGTGTATTTAGTCTGCCAGTGGTGAAAGTATTTATTGAAGGTAAGCTAGTCGCGGAAGAGTTTGGTGCTTTTAGTCTTTCTCAACTACGCGATAAATTAGAAAGATACTATTCTATGTGGCTTAGCGAATAATGTGGCTTAGCGAATAGTATGGCTTAGCGAATAGACAATGATGACAATCAAGTTCGCTAAGTTTATATTACCCGTTATTTTAGCCAGCTAATTTCAAAATAAGGATACTCAAATGACAGACACTCAATCGCGACCGCCATTACCGGATAGACTTTCGGGAAATCCTCGCAGCCCTCATCATGTAGAAGAAATTTTCCAGCACGAGATAGGCATTTTATTTAACAACAAAGAACGCATCGATGTTGAAGAATACTGCATTAGTGAAGGCTGGATAAAAGTGGCTTCGCCTAAAGCTCTGGATCGTCGTGGACAACCACTATTGATTACATTGAAAGGAACGGTTGAAGCCTTTTATCGTTGAATTTTTCTCCCGCTTTCGGTCTTGATATCCCTATCTATAAGATATCCTCGTAGCCAAAAGAAGTAATAAGTGCAGTAATAAGCAGAAGTAATAAGTAGAAGTAATCAATAAATGTTTGAAGTTTTCAGTTTAGCCATTGCCCTGAGCATGGACGCTTTCGCCGTTTCTATCGGCCTTGGTTCTAAACACTTAACAAAAACAAAATCACTTTCGATTAGAGCTGCGATCTACTTTGGTGTGTTTCAAGGCATCATGCCTTTAATAGGGTTTATCGGCGGCAAAAGTGTTTTCGGATGGATCAATCATTATGCGCACTGGATCGCTTTTTTACTGCTGATTCTGATTGGCGGAAAAATGATTTATGACTCACTCACTGACGGTATCGAAGAATTTATCTCGGATATTACACACAAAGTTCTACTCGCTCTGGCTATCGCAACAAGCATCGATGCCATGGCAGCGGGTTTCACCCTAACGCTGCTTGAAGTCAATCCTTTTATCGCATGCATTATTATTGGCTTCACCACGTTTCTCTTTAGTGGACTTGGTGTCTTTATTGGCGCCAAGAGTGGCACCTGGTTAGAGAGTAAGGCAGAGCTTGTTGGTGGTACTGTCCTTATTTTAATTGGTTTTAAAATACTTCTCTTTTAGATGACGTAAAAAAGTGCCTATAAGTAGGGGGGGGGCCTTAAATCATAAGAAAGAGAATCGTAGTAGAAATCATTAGGCTAATCATTAAGGGGATGTATAGGCTGGTTTTTCAGCACCATTAAATGTTATGTTTGACGCCATGATTATCGCTAAATAAGTCTTTATAAACGCGAAATCATTCCAGAAAAACGAGTGCACTTATGAACAAAGGAACCTTAACTTTTTTCTGCGGAAAAATGGGCGCAGGAAAATCTACCCAATCGATTGCGATTGCACAACAAAGTAATGCCATCCTACTTTCTGAAGATGAATGGTTAGGCTCACTATTCCCAAATAAAATTTCGACTCTAGAAAATTATATAAAATACTCAAATCGACTGAAGCCACAAATCAAAAAGCTTGTTCAATCACTATTAAATAGTGGCACAGATGTGGTTATGGACTTCCCTGCGAATACCGTTTCTCAAAGAAATTGGTTTCGCCGTATTTTTGAAGAAGTGGATGCTCAACACAGAATGATTTACATCGACCTACCTGATGAAGACTGTTTAAAACACATAGAAAAAAGACGTTTACAACAGCCTGAAAGAGCGCAAACTGATACTGAAGAAATGTTTCATCGAGTGACTCAATATTTTGAAACCCCAGATTCGTCAGAAGGTTTTACTGTTGAAGTCAGGCAATAGAAAATTTCAGGAACACTTAAAAGCTTAGCCAGAAGGACTTGGCAAAGAATCAATAATTTATCAATCGTCAGGAAAGCAGATGAGCAAAGATTTTTTTAAACAAAAAGCGGGCATTTACGAGACAGATGAAAAGCGTGTTTCCAATGTCGATAATATCGCCAATACCGTGCTTGAAAATGTCAGCCTTAATCAGACTATGCACTTGATGGATTTTGGCGCAGGTACTGGACTACTGCTTGAACGCATTGCACCGTATGTTAAAAAAATAACGGCAATCGATATTTCGAAGTCGATGATTGAGCAACTCGAAAAAAAGCAAGACAGTCTTGAGTGTGAAATAAATATTCGACAGATTGATTTAGTTACAGAAAATATCAGCGATTCATTCGATGGCATCATATCGTCGATGACGATGCATCATGTGAATGATATTGAGGCAATGTTCTCCAAATTTTATAACTTATTAGAAGATGGTGGAGTCATTGCCATCGCAGATCTTGATGAAGAAGACGGCAGCTTTCACACGGAAGATACAGGCGTTTATCACTTTGGTTTCAAACGCGATGTTATTGCAAATGCCGCCAAACAAGCAGGCTTTCAAGACGTTGCAGTGATTGATGCGAGCGTGATGCACAAACCCTATGGTGATTTCCCGATATTTTTACTGACCGCCAGAAAACCGGAAAACCACCCTGCATAGCCAAAGTCATCTAGTTAAATAGATTAGCTTTTCAACTAAATGACTTCTTCAATAATACTTACCAATAACGCTTTGATTTCTTTGGTTTCCGGGGCTCTCGGATCTGGCTCTCTAAAGCTAAGATAAACCGTTTCTGGCTCGTCATGCAAAACATAGATAGCAATCGCATAAGGGCATAACACGATATTGTGTGGATTTGCACCTACCAAGGCGTGTGATAAATTCGCCTTACAAAACAGCAATATTTCGGCATCATCATAGACAGGGGTAGTAACACCAGCGATTTCAGCGGTGTTTTCTAACATGGTTTTAGCATGTGATGTGTAACTGATAACCAAACCTTCCGCCGATATGGCAGCCAGTAAATCTTCTTTAGCATCAGCAAAACTGGATTCTGTACTGAAAACATTGGCAAATTCAGGGTACTTAGCCTTCTCGCCTGATGCAGACTCGGTTTTTGATGGCGTTGCCGCATTTACAGCTGCATCACCGTTTAGGTTTTTAAATAACTCCGATGCTGCGATACCGCACACAACAAACAAAACCAAGATGAATATTTTTTTCATTTAACTACCCTATTCCAACATAAATAATTATTTTCGATCTGTTCTCAAGTATAAACTCAACCCTGTAAGGCTGTTTAGTGATTTTTGCCACCCCCTACCTTTGGGGCACTTTTTTTTAAAACGTTAATATCAAAAAGCGCTACACGGTTTAACATCACCAATAAAGAATTGCATACCTGCAATATTCGCAACTTGTTTAAAACCGGCATATTGGGCGAGTTTATAAATTCGTGATTCTTTGATACTCCAGAAAAACAACCTACTGGTTTGACTCCGTTCTGCCAAAGAGTTCAAAACAGGACAGATGAGTTTATGCAGCGGTACCTGTCCTCGGTAGTCTTTTGAGATACCTAAATCATGCACATACAACACCGGCTTATCATCCAGAATACGTTTTAGTGGCTCTAGTATTTTAGGACAACCCAGATCTTGATAAAACTGGATTGATTCAATCGCAGACTTCACTCCCTGTAATCCTAATTGTTGCGCCCAACAAAAGCCGAGTAAGTCATTAACTGTTTGATTTGCGCTATCTGCAACATTTTCAACACCTTTGTCGATATCATTATCATTTATACATAACCGTAAGCCTGCATTGCCTGATAATTCATCTTTGAGTTTTTCTTCCACTTCACTTTGAGAGTAGCTTTCACCCCAAAGATCAGGGTCTCCAAATATATTCTGATAGGTTTTAATTAATTGCTCACTCATATTACCTTCTGCCATTAACGCATCGAAGTTGTGAAAATCTTTAAAAGTCATCTTGTTATTCATTGTCTTGTTTATGAAGTTGTTCATGGGTAAAAATCCTCAGTTTTATATTTTTTTAGTGAGTAACATTGAAAGTATTTTGCTTTCGCGCTTTTCAGAAAAGCCACATGAATCGACGTCATGCTTGGGGTTGCTGTAGGTACCAAAGAGCATGTCCCACCAAACGATGTCGCTATAATTCTGTGAATGATGACCAGACTTGTGATGCAAACGGTGCATTTCTGGCGTTTGAAAAACGTATCCAACCCAATGGGGTAATCGAATATTGGCGTGAATTAGGAAACCCGCTGATCCTGTGATTAATAAAAACCACGAGGCAGCTTCCAGATTTAATCCCAATAGAACAAACACAACGCTATTGCTGATGATTAAATCGAATGTCATATCGAGTGGGTGGATATAAAAAGCAGTCAACGTTTGTAAGCGTTTTGGACTGTGATGCAGTTGATGGAAAACTCTCCATGCTAACGGTGATGCATGACGAAAACGGTGCCACCAATAACCCGCAAAGGTAAATATCACGTATGCAATCAGTGCCGCTAAAGGCGCTGACATCGAATCACTTAATGAAAATAGCGACCAACCATTCGCGATGCTGTTCCACAACATATCGACCAAAATGTAAACGCCAAAGATAAGTGCATTTACCAGTGCCGCACGCCCATACCATTTCCATTCAAACATTAAGGGATGGGCAGGAAAACGATGTTCCAAAAACATTAATACACCCGCAAAGGCATATAAAAGGGGTAAGGCTAATTCGGTCATTGATAACTCCGTATGTGTCTTGTGTTATGTAAGTGCTAGCTATAATCGTACGGAGTATCAAAATTGACCATTCATTAAGCTCAAGTTTAGATATAGGACCTATAATGGATCTTATGATGATACGTATTGATGTAATGAAGGTTTAAATATGGCGATAACCACAAACTTATTAGAGGCCTTAAAGACAGTCTTACGTGCCAAAGGCATCACCTATAAAGATGCTGCGCAGGCGCTGGAACTTTCTGAGGTAAGCATTAAACGCATTTTTTCAGAAAAGAATTGCTCCTTAACTCGCTTGGAAAAGCTCTGTGATTTAGCTGAAACTGATTTTTCAGAATTGTTGGAGATTGCCGAATCTCAACAACAAAAAGTGAGCCAGTTAAGCCACGATCAAGAACAAATGCTGGTCAGTGATACGCGGTTGTTAGTGGTGTCAGTGTGTATCATTAATTACTGGACGTTTGCTGAAATACTGGCGAAATATCAATTCACCGAAGCGGAACTCACCGGTGCATTCACGACATTAGATCGTCTGGGCATTATCGAATTACTGCCTGCTAACCGCTATCGTCTTAAAATATCGCGTCGCTTTAATTGGCAAGTCAGGGGCCCTATTCAAAACTTCTTTATCGAATCCGTTTTACAGGCTTATCTGCACAGTGATGCACAAGACGGAGGCAATCACCTGCACTTTACCTGGGGCATGTTGAGCAAAGAATCTGCCGAAGAATTAAACCGAAAAATTCACCGAGTGGTTGATGAGTACATGAGCATAGTTAATCAGGATGCAAAAATTCCGGTAGAAAATAAACTGACCAGCAGCTTATTGATTATGTTCAGAGAGCATTGGGAACCTGAGTCATTTAAAGCGCTGTGGAAGGATGAATAAGTATTAGTTGCTAATACACCCCCCACCTTTGGGGCACTTTTTTAATCGAATGCCTATCTAGTTATCACTAATTAATGATAACTAGCGGGAACAGCTAACAATTCATTAAATGATATATATCACTGATCCGCTGCTTATAACTTTTCAGCCTGTATAATTAAGTGCAAGATAGAATCATGAAGAAGGTAGAGAAAATTCAACTTAAGCGCTGTTTGAGTTTAAGCGAAATCGTTATCTATGGCGTTGGACTAATACTAGGTGCTGGCATCTATGTGCTGATTGGTTCTGCAGCAGGCATTGCAGGTAACATGTTGTGGCTATCTTTCACCTTGGCGGCAATCGTCGCCAGTTTTACGGCGATGAGTTATGCCGAACTCGCCGCTATTTTCCCCGAGGCCGGGGCTGAATATATCTATGCCAAAAATGCGTTTGGCTGGGATAAAATGGCGTGGGTGTTTGGCTTTATCGCTATTGTGATTGGCTTTACAACGGCAAGTGCGGTAGCCCTTGGTTTTGCGCGTTACCTCTCCTATTTCATCCCGATGAATCAGGTGATACTTGCCATTGGCTTGTTAGTGCTAATGACTGGCATCAATTTCTGGGGTATCAAAGAATCCGCACGTTTTAATGCATTAGCTACCACGATCGAAGTCGGCGGTTTGGTATTGCTGATTGCCATTGGTGGTTACTTCATCTTCAAGGGTGATATCCCGTTAGCAAACTTGACTGAATTTCCACCGCTACAGGAAGGTAGTTCTATAAGCTGGTTACCTGTGGTGTCTGCCAGTGCCTTGATTTTCTTCGCTTATATGGGTTTTGAAGATATTGCGAATATTGCCGAAGAAGCAGAAAACCCGGCACAAACTTTACCCAAAGCATTTATTTATGCCTTATTAATTTCAACCATTATTTATATTTTGGTGGCAGTTGTTTCTGTGAGCGTTATCCCCTTTTCTGAATTGGCTAAAGCCGAGCAACCTTTGTCGATGATCATGTCAAAATTAATCGGTGGCTTTAGCCCAGAACTCATCGCTTTGATCGCCTTATTCGCCACGGCAAACACCGTGTTAATCACACTTATTGTGTGTGCCAGAATGATGTATGGCATGGCAAAATCAAACTCTTTTCCTCGGGTATTAGCCAGTGTGCATCAGACTCGTCAAACACCTTATGTTGCGATCATGGTGACAGGCTTTATTTCAATTATCTTCTTATTTTTCAAAAAGGTAGAAGTACTTGCTGCGATTTCAGATGTTGGCATTTTCATTCTGTTCTTCATCGTTAATCTTAGTAATATTGTGTTGCGATACCGTCGACCCGATATCCACCGAGTGTGGCGAGCACCTTTCAATATTGGACGTTTACCGGTGCTCTCAGTGCTCGGTGTTCTGAGCTGCCTTTTCATGCTGATCAATATCAATCATCCTGTTCATCTTGGCGATAAAACCTACTCAGCGCAGTTGGTAGGTATGTGTATATTTGCCTTGGCTATTCCCTTGTCATTTGTCTTTAACCGTAAACCCAAAGTCTAAAAACGTATTTATCTGTTTTTTGATTTTTGTCTGGATGCTCAGAATAGTCTGCTGATAAACTAAAATCATAAATAATAAGAGGACTTAAGAATGCCTTCAAAACTAAGAGAGTGGTTCGACGAATTAGGTCATTTAAATCATTTAGACAAGAAAGATATTACCTTGCAGAGAGCCTTTGCAGTGGTGATTTATCATGTTATCAACGCTGACAAAGTAGAGACTGAAAAAGAGAAAAAACGCTTCAGTAGCTTCTTTAAAAATGATTTTTCTCTGGACGATCTAGAAATCGATCAATTGCATCGGGAAGCTTCACAATTCGATAAAGATTTCGACACGTATCTGGATGTCTTAAAAGAGAAAATTGGCGCTTATCCAGAAGTTGAATTGAAATTGATGCAAACCTTAAATTCCATCATGGTGACTGAGGGTTTCAATGAAAAGGAATTTTTTGAGTTTGAAAAGATTCGAGATGCTTTGTTTTAAATATTGTTTTAAATATTGTTTTAAAATATTTAAATTAACTTTAACTGAATTTAATTGCCTTTAAGCCCCTTTTTAGCGCGTTTATTCAGTTCTATTCATTATCAGTTAAGTCACGAAGAGTTAATATCAGGCAATCCAATCCAATGACAAAAATAAGGATTCCGTTGCGATGAAATACTGGTTTGACAAAAGTGCTACAAAAAATAATATCGTTATTCTCACGAGTAAAGCACTTGTAGTAGCATCTGCGGATGAAGCCTCTCAAGATAACGTTGAAACTCAATTAAAAGCCAATAGTCATCCCAAAACGATATTTGGCCCAAAAGGTTTTAAAGTTATTTCATTTGTCGCGATTAAGGATCTAAAAAGTATCAGTGTCGATGGCAACCTGGAAATAAGTTATCAAACGCCGAAAAAGCTGATCACAGAAAATATTAGCTTTGATAGTGCCAAATCAAAATTAGAGTGCATGGGTTACATTAAAAAGCTCACGCTTAAAAACGACGCGTCCAGTGAAAGCAATAAATCGTCTGAGGTCAAAAGCACCCCGGAAGCAAGCCCAGAAAGAGATAAAGATGGAATACCAACATCTACCGCATTCACAGTAAAAACCAATAAAGAAGTCAAAAAGAAGCCTAGATTCAATATCAACTTTCAACCGCTTATATTGCCATTAATTAGTCTGGCTATGGCAATTGGAGCCGCCTTCCTCCTCTACCCCAAGTTAAACGTCATTGCATATGCGCTCGGTGGTATTTGGGCATTGGCTAGCTTGTTTTTCTTATATCTTGGCTTCAAAAAACCATCAGAAGATGATGAAACTTATGTTGAACCGGCAAAAGATGACGAAGCAAATCAATCAGCACTGGCAAAACTATCAGAGAAGATATTCAGTGTATTAAAACCAGCCTATGTTTTAGGACTAGCCGCTATCGCCGTTGGCGCACTTTATTTTGTTATACCTGATGAACTACGCGGACCTTCATCACTTTATCAAGCCGTTCAAACGCGATTAACCAGCGGTGCAGATGGGTCATCTATTCAGAGTTATTTAGACAAAGGCGCTGATATCAATTACATGGCTGAGGATGGCTCGACACCACTTATTACGGCATTAAATTTCAGTGAAGAGAATTTAGCAATCGAGCTAATTAACAGAGGTGCTGCCTTAAGCACCCAATTCGTGGGTCAAACACCCTTGGATTTAGCGATTGAAGCTTCTTTAGATAAAGCCGTAAAAAGCATGCTTAATAAAGAAATGGTCACCAGCAATCCACAAGATTTATTGATACGTGGCATTTCAAGCGGATTAAACTACGAAAACCTTAAGATCATTGCTGATTCGGGCATGGACATGAATCATATGGATGAAGAAGGTTTAACCGCATTGGGAATCGCACTTCTATTCGGGGCAGAACCAAAGGTTGTAAAATTACTCCTGGACCGTGGCGCATCGATTGATATTAAAGTCGGCGACATTACCCCTTTAGAATTTGCAAAATTACGCGGATATACCGAAATCACTGCGATGCTGGAACAACATAGCTCTTAATCTAGTTCTTAAGCTAGTTAATAACCCAGATATTCATTACCTTAAAAAAGTGCCCCAAAGGTGGGGGGTGCCATTTTATTTAAGTTAATTATTACTTGTTAAACTAAACCTTAGCAGCAGTTAAAAACGACTCTAAATCAATCACCTCTATACCATTTTGTCGCGCTATTTGCTGTTGACTGGAAGTATTGTAACCCCAATCCACCAATTGCAGTTTGACTGACGATAAGGCGGGATTTTCTTGAACACCTAATAAGGTTGGCAAGCGGTCCTCGACAAAGATAACCTCTCTTTCGGGATATTCTTCAATCAGGTTTTCTAGCACCGCTTGTTTCGATAGTTTTCTATCTAAGCCAAACAATCGATCATCAGCCAATTCGATATGATTGCCTTGCAGGGTTTTCTTTACGAAGCGCTCTTGTTTGGTGGTGATGATTAACCAGTCTTCCTTATTCAAGTTTCTTAATTTATCTGCAACGCCATCAAACAAAGGATTCTTTGATAACCACTGCGTTTCGTCCTGTTCAATCAAATTATCGCGGATTCTGCCAAACAGCATTTGTAACGCATCTTTATTGAAGTCATTTTCTGTCAGTAGATTTTGCATTTGCGTATGATAATTACTGCATTCCACATCCAAATCGATATTTTGATGGAGTAAACGCATAATCAAAGGCGCTTCGTATCCAACTTCCAGACATGGGCGCATTTTCACAAACGCTTCAATACGGGCTTCGGTAATGGCTTCATCTTGCATATCAGGCCATAGCGCTTGAGCTGCCATCCATGAAGTACCAGCTGTTTCAATTGCGCTGTGGCAAATGACCCCGTCAAAATCGAGGGCGTAAAGTGTATTTGAATTCATACTAATAATTATAGAGTGGTCGATAGATAATGACACCCCCCTACTTTGGGGCACTTTTTTTATTTTAGAAACAGAAGTATTGTTTACATTGTAAGAATTCGCTGGTGAACTGAATAACCACGAGATTTAACAACGAATTGATCAAACAGCTAATTGATTAAACAAATGAGAGTCTTTTTTGTTAATCTGGTCAGTAACCTACTCATTAGAAACCCTATGAAAGTGACTCAATGATAAAAAACACAACCACAAAAATGTTTATTCATTCCTTTTTGCTGTTTGGACTCATTTTATTACTATCATCTTGTAAAACTGACACAGAAACACAGACTATTCCCAGAGTGGTCGCTGAGAAACAAACTTACGATTTTCAGCAACACGTTAAACCCATCATCGAACACAAATGTATCTCTTGTCATGCATGCTATGACGCTCCCTGTCAGTTAAAAATGCAATCTGCAGAAGGAGTTGATCGTGGCGCTAGCAAAATTAAAGTCTATGATGGCGGACGCTTAGAAAATGAATCACCTACCCGTTTATTTGTTGATGCTCAAACCACTGAAGAATGGCGCAACAAAGGGTTTATCTCTGTTTTAGAAAAAAGCGTATCTGCAGACAAGACACAAAATAATTCGCTATTGCGCAATATGATTGAGCTTGGGCAGAAGAATCCACTACCTGCGAATAAGCAAATACCAGATTCGATCGAACTAGGCTTAAAACGCAATAATTTTTGCCCAACGACAGGTGAGTTTTCAGAATACGCCGATGATAATCCGCATGGGGGAATGCCTCTGGCAGTGACAGGACTCTCTCAAAAAGAAGCGAATATCCTGACTACGTGGCTTGATGAAGGCGCCAAAGTTACGCCTTTATCCATAAAAATTTCTGAATCTGAAAAAGCATTGATCCAGCAATGGGAGACATGGCTTAACAGTGACGACATACGTACTAAATTAGTGGCGCGTTATATATACGAGCATTTATACCTTGGACATTTATATCTGCAAACAGATGACACAGAGACTGATACGACCAATCAAACCACGCAGTTTTATACCTTAGAACGCTCTTACACACCCAGTGGTGAAGCCGTTATACCGGTAAAAACAGTGAGGCCGTTTGATGATCCCGAAAAGCCTTTTTACTATCGATTGATTCCGATTGCAGAAACCATCGTGCATAAAACGCACATTATCTACCCGTTTGATCAACAGCGTTTACAGCAGTATAAAGACTTGTTTCTTCAAGCTGAGTGGACGGTAAATAAGCTACCTGGTTACAGTTATCAGGAGAAGTCGAACCCCTTTATTACCTATCAAGCGATACCTGCCAAACTCAGGTATCAATTTTTATTGAATGATGCCGAATATTTTGTACGTAACTTCATTCGAGGTCCTGTTTGCCGTGGTCAGATCGCCACCAACGTCATTCGCGATCAATTCTGGGTGATGTTTGAAAACCCCAAATACGAGATTTATACCAATAATGACGAATACCAAAACTCAGTGAATGCATATCTGGGTTTACCGGGTGAAAAAACATCCCTTAGCGATTTAGGTACAGAATGGTTTAAATACAGTGATAAGCGCAATAAGTACCTGAATACCCGAGAAAAACAATACCGTAAAACTTACCCTCAAGGTGCGACGACACAACATATCTGGAATGGCGATAAAACCAATGAAAATGCATTCTTGAGTATTTTTCGACACCATGACAGTGCATCAGTAACGACCGGCTGGTTAGGTGAAATCCCGCTAACCACATGGATGATGGATTACCCTTTATTTGAGCGTACCTATTATGAATTGGTTGCCAGTTTCGATGTGTTTGGCAATGTTTCTCATCAGGCACAAACGCGTCTTTATTTTGATTTAATCCGCAATGGCGCAGAAGTGAATTTTTTGCGATTACTACCTCCTGAATCCCGCGAAAAAACCTACGAGAGTTGGTATCAGTCAGCTGCGAAAATTAAAACGGAAATTACGTATCATGAACTTGATGATAAATCCCCGACGGCTATTCGTTACAAAACTAAGGATACTTACTCTGAAGTTTTGCAGTCACTATTAGATCAATACCCTCAATTAACCAAAAAACAGGATACGATTAACCGCTGTGATACAGCGTGTAGAGACACGTTAAGTAAAAAATCAGCAACAGATAAAGTCAATTTAAGTCTGTCTCAAATTGCAGCGATACCCGCCAAAAAACTGGCTGCTATTGAATGGTTACCAGAGGTAAGCTTTGTTCGGGTAGAACTGCCTGACCAGCAAGTGCAAAGCTATTCACTATTAAGAAATAGACGCCACAGTAGCGTGTCATTTATGCTCGGTGAGAAATTACGTTATCAGGAAGAATTAGATACATTAACCATTTTACCCAAGCTCATTGGCAGCTATCCAAACCTGATGTTCAATCTCAAAATCACCGAGATTGATGCGTTCGTCGCACAACTCGAAAAAGTAGGCTCGGAAAAAACCTTCAATCAACTGATAGAAAAATGGGGAGTGCGACGCATGAGCCCTGATTTCTGGAATGTGTTACACGGATTTACCGAGAACATGCAAACAGAACAACCCTTAGAGTCGGGTATTTATGATATTAATCGCTATGGTCGATGGTAGCGAGTGTCTAAGATTTACTCCCTTTTTTACTCTTTTTAGACTCAACTTCTTCGCCCTTTTTATCGGGAACATAGCTAATCACAACACTGAAATCGTCTGCATCCAGATCTTTATCCCACGGGTATAATTGCACGTGCCCTGCTTCATCCAGAGCTGCTATTAGCATCGTTCCTTCTGGTTTGTCTTCTAACACATTATCGATACCGTACTTCTCTGTCAGCGGGGTACTTTCAAACTGCCAGCCATGCGCAAACGAATCTCTAAATTCTTCATAGGAGATTTGACCATCAAACAAACTGTCACCTCGAATGGATTGACTAGGCACTTTCCTCGAGTCTTTTTCCTTGCCGTCGCCTTCTCGTACAATATTTTTCCACCCCATTTCATAGACATTATGATGACCGAGTTCCGGCGCAAAGCGACTACAAATCAAGGTGTTATAGGCTTCATTGGGGGTTACAGCGACAAGTTTGGTAATATTGGATAATTCCAGAACCTCTTCGGTGGTTTCAGATAAGATTTCACCATAATGGGTCGGTATATTTTGCATTCTGGCGGCTTTCAAATGTTTCCAGCGGGTATCAATCACCATCACTGGCACATCGTTTTTCTGTAATTCAGCGGCCAAGCCGGTACTCCAGAGTGAAGCTCCAACAATCAATATTCCATCGGGGTGTGCTGAAGCCAGATTCAACTTTCGCGCAATCCAGCCAATGCTTAGGCCGTGCATGGTGACGGTTAAAATGATCAGAGCAAAAACCAGAGGCAACAAGAGTTCTGCACCTTCATACCCTTTTTGCGCCAGTTGCGAACCAAATAAACCGGCAACCGCGGCGGCAACAATGCCTCGTGGAGCAATCCACATAATCAATAATCTTTCTTGTTTACTGATATCTGTGCCGATGGTTGAAATATAAATAGCCAAGGGTCTAAACACAAATATCACCAGCGCCAGTAACACCCAGCTTTGCCAACCCAAACGCTGCAAAATTTCAGGCTGGATGTCGGCAGTTAGAACAATGAAAGTCGAAGACACAAGCAAGATGGTGACATATTCTTTGAAGCGTTTCAGTTCATGCAAGGTGCTCAAATTCTGATTCGCCAGCGTGATTCCAAGTATCGTGGTTGCCAAAAGCCCTGCTTCGCTTTGCACTCTATTAGCGATGGTATAAACCAGAACAACAGCGATTAAAATCAACGGTGACTTTAAGTATTCGGGCACACTTCCCTGTCGAAAAGCTCGTGCGATAAACAAACCAATGCCAACACCCAAAGCGACGGAAACGACAAGGCTAATTGCCAGACCACCCAGAATGCCTGTAGCTAAGGTATCACCTTCCGATTGCACGTAATAACCATAAATCAGTACCACCAGCAACGCACCAATAGGGTCGTTAACGATACCTTCCCAGCGTAAAAGTGCAGCTGGTTTTTTCCTGAGATTTGCCTGCTTTAACAACGGCATGATGACGGTAGGGCCAGTGACAATGATAATGGCACCAAACATTAACGCCACCGTCCATGACAAGCCGACCAGGTAATGTGCAGCCAAACTGCCAAACAGAAAGGTTAAAACGACATTCCACGTGACTAGACGATATATAACATGAGTGTTCGCCTTTAATTCATGCCAACGTAAATTCAAGCCACCTTCGAATAAAATAACGGCAACACTCAGTGAAATCAGCGGTTGCAGTAAATCACCAAAATCTTCACTGGGTTTCAGCCAGCCAGTCAAAGGCCCCATGATGAAGCCTGCAATTATCAACAAAATCAGCGCAGGAATTTTTAAGCGCCAACCTATCCATTGCAGGGCAATACCCACGATAAGTATAGAGGCGATAATTTCAGCGAGATGATGATGCATAGAGTTAAGTTATCTGATTATAGAGAAGCTGTGATAGTAGCCGCTTAGTGCTTCTATGATAAAAAACCCCTCAAAGTGGGGGGGTGTATTTTCAATGAGCTAAATGCTGACCTTACAAGAAGCAATAATTTTTTCTCTTGAAAACTTCAAAACATGTCCCGTCTATTAAAGAAATGCTTTATTCGTTAGGTGCTTGTTCACTCAACAGGTTTTGCTGATCGCCTTCAGCAAACTCCTCTTCTATTTGATCGATAGCGGTATCATCTGGCTTTAAATCTACCGTTTCATCACTAATACGTTTAGCTTTAGTTGCAGGTTTGATTGTTTGCTTTTTCTTGGTTGATGACGCGCTGGTATTGTCTGTCATCCGCACCTGATAAATTGGTTCTGGCATGATGATATCGGCATCATCGAAGGCCTGTTTTGATTTTTTAATCGCTTCACTGCGCACCTTGGAAAAACTGAAATGATCCTGATCAACCCAGCCATAAATGCGCAAAAGAACATTAAAATCACCTAATTCTTCGATTAACGCCATTGGTTTAGGATCATCAAGAACGCCTTCTATTTGAATCAGGGTATTAACCGCTAGTTGCTGTGCTTCAGTCAAATCCTGAGCCGCATCGACACCGATATCAAAAGTAAAACGCCTTTCTGAATTTCGGGTGAAGTTTACAATAACCGCTTTATACACTTCAGAATTTGGTATGCGTAAATGATTTCCATCAGCTGTAATCAAGATGGTCGCTCGAGAAGTTAAGCGCGCAACGCTCCCCTGATTACCATTGATATCCACAAAATCTTTAACCTGAAACGGATTTCTCAAGCTTAATAAAATACTGGCAATGTAGTTTTCAACAGTGTCACGAACGGCAAAACCAATGGCTAAACCAAAGATACCTGCGGCCCCCATAATAGTGCCCAGTAAAGCCGTCGCATCGAGTAAAGATAATGCCAACACCAACCCAATGACGATAAAAATCAGGTGAGTAATCTGACCTAAGAGATTGGCAATAAAGGCATTTTTGGTGAAATAGCTATATAACTTTTCCCGGCGAGATATCCACCGTCCAATAAACCACATTATGATGAAAACCGTAAACGCCAAGACTAATAATGGCAATGCGGTGATAATTTTATTACCTAATGCGGTACTTTTATTCCAGGTGGTTTCCAGACGTTTTTCAACGCTTTGGGTGACGGTAATCTCATTTTCAACTTCGACAACGCCTTCAACTTTTTTTGCAAGGCTATTGGCTTTTGCCTCAACCGTAGAAGAAGAAACTTCACCGCTAAGTGTTACTACACCTTTATTGACGTCTATGTTTAATTTATCGAGCGTATCCAGTTCTGCAAAAATTTCACTTAAACGGCTGCGGATTTTTCGATCACTGACACGGGTATCATCAGTAGTTATGACTTTAGTACTGGTTTCTTCCTCACTACTCGTTGCTTTTGCACCACCCAGTAAATCATTGATGGCATCCGCGTGTATTGAGCTTGCTGAGAATGTTAAACCTAGAAGTAGAACGATCGACAAAATACAGCGAGATAAGAAGGAATGTGTGGTTTCTGTCATATAAGAAGTTAGTTATAAAAGATGATCATTATCAAAGATCAGTTAATAATGTTTGTGATAAGCGTTAACTGTAATTGGTAAAGACCCCCTACTCGTGTCATACAGGTAGGGGATTTATTGTTGTAAAAAATAATAACCATTTTGTATTGATCTACTAGTTATTGCTTGGTTTACATGCCACCTTTTTCATAATCTTTAACTTTGCGATTAAAAACACTCCGTTTTATTACTTTATTCTTATTGTAATTTTTACGGGGAACATAACGGGCACGATGCACACTATGGTTTAGATAAGGCTTATCTCTTGATTTTACTTTTACTTTTACGCGTTCCTTATGATTCAAACGATAGTTTTTAGGAACACGTTTAGTACGCTTCCAAGACTTACGACCTGGGTAGTAGTAATACCCGGATTTTGCATTGTAATAAACCCTTGATCCCGGGTAATAGTAATAATCGTAAGTGCTTTTTACCTTAACCTTAGTACGATTCTTGTATTTGTTTTTATCACGGTAATAACGCTGGTCACGATTATATCTGCGTGGTACATATTTCTTGCGGTGTTCACTATGCCTAGCATAAGGACGGTCTTTCGACTTGATTCGAATCTTTACACGGTCTCGACGATCAAGGTGATAGCTGCGAGGAAGTGACCTGACTTTTCGCCAGCGGTTTTTATAAGGGTAAAAATAATAACCCGTTGAAATATTCAGATAGATTCTGGATTGTGGGTAATAGTAGTAATCGTAAGGCTGATAATAAGACGAGCCATAAGAAGGCGATCGGACCGTTGTGTCATCACACGCTGTTACTCCAAACAACAGAATAACTGCCAGTAATGTACCACTAAGAGATTTAAACCACTTATTCATACTTCCTCCAACTTCGAATTTGATAAACGAGACTGTAACATCGATTAAACTTGTTCTCTTCTACATGTTCTCTTCTACTTGTCTCTTCTACTTGTCTCTTCTAATAGCTTAGATGAAAATGTAATTGATTTGTAATTTACTTTTTATAAATAACTGTAACGCCTAACGATTCAAGTGAGGAATCGTTAATTTCTTCACAACATCTAACTAACCCCACTCTCTACAAAGTCGGATTAGTCTATGAAAAGATGACATATAAATGACAAATAAAAGTCGAATAAAATATCAAATTTTAACGCCTGCGGTAGTTTTTGTACCTGTTAAGATTGGCATTACGTTCAATTCTATCTCTTCTAGGATCAACCCGTACCCTTGAACGTGGAACATATTGTTTGCGATGAACATTATGGAATCTATACGGAGGTTGATTCGTTTTTAATCTAACCGTTACACGATTTACTGGGTTTAAACGAAAATGAGGGGGTAACGTCCTAACCTTAATCCAGTTAGTTCCATCTGGGTAATAGTAATAGCCCGTTGAAATACTGAAATAAACCCGAGAATAAGGGTAATAATAATAGTCGTATGGATAATAATAAGGAGCAGGCGCAGCGGCTGTCACAACGGTGCTACCGCTACCATTACTACAACCAGTTACAGCGCCAAACATCGTCGCAGCGATTAAACCACCACCCATGAGCTTAACCATCGTGGTCGTTATTTTCGTGTTTTTGGTATTAGATATGGGTTTATCAAGAAATTGTTTTTTCATCATTAAATCCTCTACTTGTCAGACCTACAATCGGGTACTGAATAATTAAAGGATAGCGCCACTAAAGGTTTTAAAAAATGACAAATGTCTATAATCAGTAGATTAGACTGTTGTGAAATTATTGCTTCTATTCAGTACTCTGCCACCAATTTGCAATGACCTGGCTGACTTTATGATTGATAAGATAGCCGTAGGAACGGTGACAATTTAAACCTGATTCATCATGAAAATAGTTATAAACACCTTCTGACTGGTCTTCAATGGCTTCTAATATTCCGTAATCGACCATTCTTTTATAGTCATTAGCCAGAAAGCGATCAAGCGCAATCAAGTCTCCGTCTGCAGCGATATTTATCCAATAGCGAATATTGCTAGGGTATTTATGCTCGCCAGACATGTGATTACCCATTAAACGGGATTGCACATAATTCATTCCCAATGGACTGCCCAGGGTTAAAAACAAATCAACCTTGCCCGGTAAATGTTCCAGATTAGACAATGCCCACAGTGTGTCATAACTAATGATGGTGCCCATGCTATGACCAATGAGTAATACCTTATGGCCCTTTTCTAATAATGGCCTAAGTTCTTCTTTGAGTTGTTCACGAATATGACTCGCTATTTTGTCTTCATTTTCAAAATAACGATTTGTGTCTAGCGCAGTCTCTTTTAATTTACCCCGCAACAAGCGTAGTAATACCGGCGAACTGTCCACCGTGTTGTACATAAACATATCAAGACGGTGTCGCCATGCATTTGCCTGTTCTATATCCAGATCACTGGGGCCGCCCTTCTCCAGCATTTTCTCAACCCAGGGTCTATGTGTTTCGATATCTTCGCGGCTTTGATAATAAGTGTAATTCCAGTTGATGAATTTGAAATATTCATCGTGTGCAGCTAGATCTTCAGCCACATCTGGTTCCACTCTTCTGACGCCTTCGACCAATGTTTGCCAAAGCAAATTCTGATGCAGGTCAGCAGGAGGTTTAGGATTCTTCCCCGGTACAAAAACAATATGTCGCTTACTCATTCATAACCAACTACATTTAAAATTATTATTAAATTGCCCATACCTATCTGTCATTTATTTTCTGGCTTAAATCGATAGGTCATTAAAATAGATCATTAAAAATAGATCATCAAAAACGGTGATTAAAAACAGTATAGAACCAGATTAATAAAAAAGGCAGAAAATCAACCGATCTCAGGATTAAATGGCCCAGAAATACTTATAAACTGTTTGAGTTTTAAAAACGACCTGAGCGTTTAAGCAGATTCTAATTTGTTTAACTTGAAAAAATTAAATACGTTAAATACGTAATAAAGGTCGAACACTAAACCACAAAACCTTATTTACAAATATCCAGATCTTTCTCAGGTAAGGTTTTTGCCATATCTTCAGTTTTCTTAGCCAATGCATAAATATCATTCACATCCGCTTGCGCCGGTTTGTTATCAAAAGACGTTAACTGTTCTACGATTTCGTTGGTGTTATCTCGATACGCCTGAGATATCTGGCGCTGCTTCTCACACTGATCAATAGCAAATTTAGGGATGAGGCTTAAGGCGCCATCTATCTGGCTAATCCCGAGCTGATGCTTACTAGGATTAGTAATCATGCCATCTTTAGACAAAGCTTCCTGTAAATTTTTACCACTCTCATTGAGCATTACTGATCCTGCAAGAATGTATTCTTTGCGCGAAGGTTCTAATACTGAAATAGCATTTGAGATAGATGCCGAAATGATACGTGAAGCCTGTGTGATCTCATTTTTTTGTTGGCGAATACTATTGTCATTACTGTTGCGGGTGTAAATCTCAATCGTTTCTGGTTTGGCTAGTTGCTCCAGTGACTCTTTGAAGGGTTTGATATTATTATTTCTAAAAACCAATTCGAGAGAATCATAAATAGCTAACACATCTTCGTTGATACTCGCAGCCGCGTGATTACTCCATAAATTTACATCGCTATCACTCGCCTGACTACTCAAAAACGTCGATGTATTGCGATAACTAATCGTAGCCGCATTAATTTTACCCAGCGCAATCAGTGCTTCGATTTTGTTAATGGCAGGATGATCTTCTGATACAAAACCAAAATCCTGACCATGCCAGGTTTTTATTTCATTTGGATCATTGTGCTTTTCTGCGTCTTTTTCTGAGTTGTTACTGGTGCTGTTACTGCTATGATCTGTCGTCGAATTAACAGATGTGGATAGTAAAGATTGAGGCTTGGCGGTGTGACTGTCAGAGTCTGCGCTACTATCATCATTGTTGCAGGCACTTATCAAAAGTGCAGACAGGAATATGCCCAAAATATGGCCATTCTTTATTCCTTTAATTTTTTTATTATTAATTAACATCTGCTGAAGTTTTACCAAAATCCCTGTGATTTTTTATATTTGTCGTACAATATAATCTTAGTGATTGATTTCAGTGGATTTGTTCACAGAATGTTGTTTTTTTTCGACTAAACCTCAAATTAATTAAATAATTCAATAATTAAGCAAGGGAGCGATATGAAATACCACCCCCCTACTTACAGCAGTTTTTTCTATAGGCATCTGAATTTGATAATAAATTATCTATTCAACGCCAAGTAATTCAACGTCGAAAATCAAGGTAGCATTAGGCGGAATAACGCGCCCAGCACCACGTGCGCCATAACCCATTTCTGGTGGAATAATAAGGGTGCGTTTTCCGCCAACTTTCATTCCTTCAACACCTTGATCCCAGCCTTTGATAACGCGACCGCCGCCTAAAGGAAACTGAAATGGTTGACCACGATCTACAGAGCTATCGAATTTTGTGCCATGATTATCAGAAGCGTCAGGCTCGTATAACCAACCAGTATAATGAACAGAAACTGTTTGCCCAGCGGTCGCGACTGATCCATCACCCACGACAACATCTATTTTTTGAAAGCTGGCAGCGCTATTAGCTGTAGATGCTTTTTGCGTAACAACTTGTTTGATTTCATCCGTTTTAGTGCCACCACAGCCGATAAGTAGCACACTAATAGCTAGAGCTGAGATAAGCCCTTTTTGTGAATTAAGCTTCATTTGATCTCCTTTTATATCAAAATATCCATTAAATTAATTCCCGAGATTATGCCCATAATTACTTATTTTTACAGTATTTATATACTTAATCTATTTTTACAATCCGACAGCGCGAATATACCCTGAATTTGTGGGCTGAAAATAACCGAGCGGGAAATATAGAAAAACTGCTTAGAAAAGAGGTTTTGAAATGAGTTAGAAAAGGATTAGAAAAGGATTAGAAAAGAGGTGTATCAAAAATAAAATACACCTCTTTGTTTTAAGTAAACCTCAATGAGTGTTTGTATTGCAGTGTTCGTATTACATCTTTTACTTGAGGCTTAACTTTCTGAAACGCCTGATTAACAGTAATCCCAATAATGAAATCAAACCCATAGTATTCAGGCTTCCTCCGCCAGAACTACTCGACTCCGAATCCGTTGTATCTGAATCCGCTTTGACAGAAATTGTAAAAACAGCCTCATCATTACAACCATTGCTATCCGTAACGGTGTAGTTGAAAGAATCCGTTCCTACAAAATCTATTGCGGGCGTATAAGTAAAGGTGCCGTCGCCGTTATTGGTAATCGTCTGACCATTAGCCGATGTCGTATCAGCTGTTGATACGGTTAATGTATCGCCATCAGTATCGGTGTCATTCGCCAATACACTGGCAGTTGTTAGAATAGTATTTACCAATGTGTCATCGGCATCATCAACGGCAACACACGTTTCAGCGGGGCTTAACTTAGGTGAATTAGCGATTAGATAGGGCTCTGGGTCAACATAGCCCAGGTAATCAGTACATGCGGTCGAAGGGGTATAACCTTCCAGACTTGGCGATGAATTACTAATACCAAAATGTAAGTGCGGAAGCGCACTGCCACCCGATGTATAGGCGCCAACTTCTGCTATTTTTTGTCCTCCGGTTACCGTATCCCCCGCGTTAACGGTGAAGTTTTTGATATGACCATATAAGGCGTAAAAGAAAGTATCATCAGATTTGGTATATTTAACAACGACGACACCACCTGGCGTACCATCATCGCCCCCATAAAAAGGGATTGATGTTGAAGTGCTTTCTACCACACCTAAACCGACGGCATAGACGGGACTTCCTTCTGCCAGATTATAATCGTTTGCTAGATGGCATCTGTTCCCGAAATTTACATTTGCATCGCCGAAACCGATATAACTCGATTCTGCGTGAGTTTTATCACTGGGATAATAAAATCCAGAACTGGTGCGTAGCGTTGCTGCTGCGTATGCAACAACTGGTATCAACAATAGAGCTAAACTGATGTGCTTTTTTTTCATCTTATCCTCACGTTAATATATAAAGGTAAGAACGCCTCAAGATTGAGATTTAGTTGCTGATTAAAGTGTATCTTTTCTTAATAGCGCCCAGTTTTTATAGATTTAGAATTATTATATTGTTCGGGCATTATATATTAACCACAAGCTTCTTGCAGGCTAGGTTTTTTCGAAGCGAGTTTTTTCACATAACGATCAATGACTTCCCCTTAATCTTCTTCCATATCCTCTAAAAATTCAGCCAAATACTGAATTTTATCGGGTACGCCTTCCCATTCTTCGGCGTCTTCAGGTGCAGGAATCATGCCTTCGATTACCGGCCATTCGGTGGATAGATCTGCGTTTATTTTTATAAATTTTAATTGATCATCGGGTAAGTCGACTTCATCAAAAATAGCATCGATCGGGCATTCGGGCACACACAAGGCACAGTCGATGCATTCCTCTGGATCTATCACCAACATTTCGGGACCTTCGTGAAAACACTCAACCGGGCAAACGTCGACACAGTCTGTGTATTTGCACTTGATGCAATCTTCTGTCACTACAAACGTCATTATTCGATTCCTTCTAGATGTTTAATGTTCTTACTTAAATGGTTTATACACCCCCCTACTTTGAGGCGTTTTTTTCAATGACAAAAGCCATGATTACCCAATAACGTATTAAGAATAACCGATACAGCTTAAGTCTATAGCGGCCAGGCCAATAAAATCAATGGAATAGTAATGACAATAATCAGAATTTCAAGCGGCAAGCCCATGCGCCAGTAATCACCAAATTGATAGCCACCCGGCCCCATCACCAGCGTATTCGATTGATGCCCGACAGGAGTCAAAAACGCACAAGACGCCCCGACGGCGACTGCCATCAAAAACCCATCGATATTTACTCCCATGGTTTGTGCTGCAGCAACCGAAATTGGCGCCATAACCAAGGCGGTGGCGGCATTATTCACCACACTGGAAAGTAACATGGTGATGATTAAAATCAGCGTCAAAACAATGATTGGAGAATCCGTACCCACAAGATCCAGCATGGTTTCTGCGATTAGCTTGGTGGTATGGGTAGAATCCAGAGCATTGCCGACGGGAATCATCGCCGCCAATAACACCAGCACCGCCCAATCTATTTGCTCATAGACTTCACGCACGCGAACAATACCGGTTAACACGTAAACCATCACGGCAAGTATAAAAGCGATCGGTAAGGAAACCAGATTGGTCATCGCCAAAATGATTGCACCAACAAAAGTCGTCATTGCCAATACCACCTTTCGACTTCTATCCAGCTCTATCGCACGTGGCGCTAATGGCAATAAACCGATCTGGGTGAATTGTTCATCGATGGTTTCTTCGTGCCCTTGTATCAGCAACACATCTCCTGACTTGAATACCAGTTGACGGAGTCGACTCACCACGCTTTCGCCGTCTCGTGCCAAACCAACCAGCGCGATAGAACGTCCCGATAAACGTCTGAAGTAACGGATATCTCGCCCTACCAGAGGAGACCCGTGCGTAATCACCCCTTCCATAAGAATGGTTGTATGCTCGTCTGGCTCGTCGTAGATATGCGTCGCGCTATTGAGTAACTCAAAATCGTGGTTATCCAGCAGCGGCTTGATTTCTATTGGATCTGCACGGATGATAAAAATATCATCTTCGGCAATTTTATAAGTCAAGTTTACATTGCGTGCATAGGTTGATGGTGTCGCCACGCCGAGGATTTCAGTTCTATCCTGCCCTTTGAACATGGGTAAATCTTTCAGTCTGGAGCCAATGTACTTGCTGTCTTTTTTTACCTGAATTTCGGTGAGATAAGAATTGATTTCAAATAGATTTATCGACGCGTTTTTAGTCATTCGACCAGAAGGAATTAAACGCCAACCAATAAATACAATAAACAACACACCTGCTATAGCGACCGGAACACCGACAGGTGAAAAATCGAACATGGCGTATTCTTCGCCTGTTACTTTTGCCCGATAAGCCGCGATAATAATATTCGGTGGCGTACCAATCAGTGTGGTCAATCCACCCAGAATACTGCCAAATGCAAGCGGCATGAGTAAACGCGCAGGTGGAATATCATATTCCTTCGCTGCCACCATCGTAATCGGTAGCATTAACGCCAATGCACCGACATTATTCATAAATGCAGAAAGTACCGTAACAACCGCGGTTATTGTGGCGAGTAAGGAAAAAGGAGTAAATTTGATGAGCTTCATCTTCTCCGTAATTAAGCTCACTACTCCCGCATTCTGTAAACCTTGTGACAAAATCAGCACCGCCGCTACCGTAACCACAGCCGAATGGCCAAAGCCGGTAAATGCCTCCTCTTCAGGAATCACACCAAACAGAACTGCCACGATCAAACAGAACATGGCCACTAAATCATAACGCCAACGCCCCCAGGCAAAAAGAAGCAGTGCGACTACTAAAATGCCGCTTATTATCATTTGATCAAATGTCATAAAACTCCGTATCTTTTTTTTAGATGTATAGATTACCCATACTAATGAGTTTAGTCATATTAATAAAAGAAGATGAAATTAATATTAATAATCAAACAGAGATTTTGCGAGCGGACTTAATACAGCACTATATACAGGACAATAAATAGCGCTAACCGTAATGAATTTTTTATATTGGCACCCCCCTACTTTGGGGGCTTTTTTTTACAGAATGACTGGCTAGATCAATAAAAACATCAATAAAGACATTAGTAAAAACATCAGCAAATGTAACCCCGTTTTATTGTTATTTCTCTATGATTTTTTTTCGTGATTTATTTCACAGAATCAGCAGAAAAAACATTCTATTCTGTTTAACTGGGTTGATTCCATTATCTGAGCGTTAACCCGAATGAAAATATTCAAATATTTTCTAGTGTGAGAAAGCCCCATAAACACAATATTTTGAGTGGAGACCATCATGACCGCAAACTCGTTTGCTAATTCTGCGACACCCCAATCGCCAATCTGTAAATTATTCTTCATCGTCTTTTTCAGTTTATTTAGTCTTGCGACGAGTGTTTCTGCAAATGCAGAAGATAAAGCAATCATCGTTTTTGATGCATCGGGCAGTATGTGGGGGCAATTAGATGGTAAAACCAAAATAGAGATAGCCAAGAAAACACTGTCAGATGTGGTAACAAACTGGGATGACGAAAAACAGCTGGGCTTACTCGCCTACGGACACCGCAGAAAAGGCGACTGTTCAGACATAGAAACGCTGGTTCCCGTCGGCAAAAACAATAAAACGGCGATGATTTCCAAGGTGAACAAGATTAATCCCAAGGGAAAAACACCAATCAGCGCCTCCATTAAAATGGCCGCTAATGAATTAAAGTTCACCGAAGATGATGCTACCGTCATTCTCATCAGTGATGGCAAAGAAACCTGTAATGCCGACCCGTGTGAAACAGCGGCTGAATTAGAAAAGCTCGGGGTTAATTTCACCGCGCACGTTATTGGTTTTGGTGTCGACAAACAAACCAGCGAACAACTTCAATGCATCGCAGAAAATACCGGCGGCCTGTACTTCCCAGCGGATAGCGCAGAGCAACTCAGCGTTGCCTTAAAGCAAATTGTAGTCAAAGCCAAAGTCATATCAATACGTGCGATAGATGAGAAAACCGGTGAGGTCTTCCCTAAAATAATCGACTGGAAACTCATCAATCAAGACACCGAAGAAGTCATCAGTCTAGAAGGCTCAGGCGCTGGTGTAGAAATACTATTAGCTGGCGATGAAACGGATAACAATAGTAAAAATATCGTCACGACAGAAAAATCCATCACTGCCGGAAAATGGTTAGTCAGTGGAACAAGCGGAAATTATTCGGGCGAAGCGACCGTCAACATCGAAGATAACGATCAAAAGATCAGCATAAACTTCAATAAAAAATTACCCAAAGTTGTGATTAATGCGGCAAACGAAGCAATCACAGGCACAGAATTAGATGTTAGCTGGGAAGCACCCAAAGGCTTAAAAGGCTTAATCAACCTGCAACTCAGCGAGGACGAACCGAAATACCACGCCAGCCCGTTAAAACACACAAAAGGCATTAGTGAAACCACACTACGGTTACCCTCTGTCGCTGGTGAATACGTACTGCGCTTCTATGACAACCAGGACAGAATGATATTGGCAGAACACCCAATTACTTTAAAAGAAGCAGAGATAGTGATCAACGCGCCAG
Source organism: Cocleimonas sp. KMM 6892 (assembly GCF_035798195.1). Classification (NCBI taxonomy): domain Bacteria; kingdom Pseudomonadati; phylum Pseudomonadota; class Gammaproteobacteria; order Thiotrichales; family Thiotrichaceae; genus Cocleimonas; species Cocleimonas sp. KMM 6892. The sequence continues at coordinate 97,212 of NZ_JAPFBV010000004.1, forward strand.
AAGAAGTGGGCACAGGAACCGAGCTCGAGCTTTCGTGGATAGCACCCAGAGAAGCCAAAGCAAAAATCAATCTGGAAGCGGCGGACGATAAACCTAAATTCCACCGCAATCCGCACCTTTATGTCAAAAATAAGAAAAAAGAAGGAGTCATGCGCATGCCTGCAACCGCTGGCGAATATGTACTGCGTTGGTATAACCAAAGTGATCGAAAACTAGTCACCGAAAAACCGATCGCACTTGTCGAATCCACCATTACCTTGAATGCTCCGGATCAGGCAGGAACAGGCAGCGAGTTGGAACTATCCTGGGAAGCGCCTAAAACAACAGAGGCCAAAATCAATCTGGAGTTGGAAGGCGATAAGCCAAGATTCCACAGCAATCCGCATCTTTCTGTAGATGACAGGAAAAAACAAAGAATCATGCGAATGCCAGCAACCGCCGGAAATTACATACTGCGCTGGTATAACCGTAGCGATCAGAAAGTCGTTCTGGAAAAACCGATTACATTAGTAGAGTCAGTGATTACCATCAATGCGCCTGATCAGGCTGAAACCGGCACAGAAATCGATCTATCATGGGAAGCTCCGAAATCAACGCAGGCTGTTATCAATCTACAACTAGCGGATGAAAAACCCAAATACCACAGTCGTCCTTATCTGAATACCAAAGGTAAAACATCCGCCACCATGCGCATGCCGGCAATTGAAGGTGACTATGTACTGCGCTGGTATAATATAAGTGATCAAAAGATTGTCGCTGAGCACCCGATTAAATTAACAGCAGCAGCAATCACCATCACCGCACCTGACGAAGCCGGGGTTGGAACCGAAATCGATCTATCGTGGGAAGCGCCAAAATCATCCAGAGCCGTTATCAATTTACGATTGGCAGATGAAAAACCCAGCTATAACAGTCGCCCCTACCTTTATACAAAAGGTAAAACATCAGCCAGTATGCGTATGCCTTCAGAACCCGGAGAGTATGTACTACGTTGGTATAACGAGAGTGACCAACAGATTGTCACTGAACGTCCCATTAAACTAACGCCAGTAGCAATCACCATCACAGCACCTGATGAAGCACAAGCGGGAACCGAAATCGATCTATCGTGGGAAGCGCCTAAAACATCCAAAGCAGTGATCAATTTACAATTGGCGGATGAAAAACCGAACTATAACAGTCGCCCTTATCTTTATACCAAAGGGAAAACATCCGCCACCATGCGCATGCCATCACAAGCCGGAGAGTACGTACTGCGCTGGTATAATGAGAGTGATCAACAGATTCTCACTGAACGTCCACTCAAAGTAACACCAGTTCAAATCACCATCACAGCACCTGATGAAGCACAAGCAGGAACCGAAATCGATCTATCGTGGGAAGCACCTAAATCATCCAAAGCAGTTATCAATTTACAACTGGCAGATGAAAAGCCCAGCTACAACAGTCGTCCCTATCTTTATACCAAAGGGAAAACATCAGCCAGTATGCGTATGCCTTCAGAAGCCGGAGAGTACGTACTGCGCTGGTATAATGAAAGTGATCAACAGATTCTCACTGAACGCCCACTAAAAGTAACACCGGTTGAAATCACCCTAAGCGCTGATGACGAAGCTATCGCAGGCACAGAAATCGAAGTAGCGTGGAATGCGCCAAAAGGTCTGGATGCTTTCATCAATGTTCAATTGGCGGATGAGAAGCCAAACTACAACGCAAAAAATTACATCTACACCAAAAAGAACAGCTCAGATTATTTACGACTCCCTTCAGTCGCAGGAGATTATGTATTGCGCTGGTATAACAAAAATCATAGAACCCCAATCGCAGAACGCCCGATAAAACTCATCGCGCCAGACATCACCATAAACGTACCCGATGAGATAAAGGCAGACACAGAAATAGAAATATCCTGGGAAGCACCAAAAGGATTAAATAATCCATTTATCAATATCCAGCCAGAAGGTGAAAAGCCAAACTACAATACAAAAAAATATATCTATACCAAAAACAAGCAATCAGACTACATGAAAATGCCCGCAAAGCCTGGTGTATATGTGCTGCGCTGGTATAACCACAGCGTAACCAAACCCATCATAGAAAAGAAAATTACAGTTAATTCGAATGAATAAAAGGAAATGACGAACGGTTCAGTTTCAATTCAGCGACACCCTGTAGAATTGACCACGACTTCAGATAAACAGCCACAGACGTAATAATAATAATATGGCCGGGCTAACAATAATAATAAAGTTATGTGGGGTCAAAATACCACCCGGTTGAGGGTTTCCTCAATCGGGTATTTTTTTACAAATAAAAACAGTTTTCTTCTTGCGTAATTTCTAAAGCTTTAATAGAATGCACCGCGTCGCCGCAATAGCTCAGTTGGTAGAGCAACTGACTTGTAATCAGTAGGTCCCGAGTTCGACTCTTGGTTGCGGCACCATTTATATCAAAGGCTTGTAGCGTTATTCGTTACAGGCTTTTTTTATGTCTGTTATTTATAGCAATCTATCACTCAAGAAGCTTTACCAAACAGTGAGTTAGAAGCGATTAGCGTAATTTTATACGCTCGCTTTGTAAACTCGTCATAACCTAATACAAAGTTATTCCAAGCTTATAATGGGGTTTGACAGCCCATCCTGTGGGTTTTCATCAAAATACTCCAACATTATCCTGGCTGACTATTTTACCTACAACATGTCAGCTTTGATTTAATCCAGTTATAGCTCTGGCGTTAATTGAGGAAAATAAAATGCCTCTGCATGTTCAGGTATCTCCCAGCGTAATGGTGACTTGCTACTTGTTTCGCTTAACAAACCATCCTTTTTTAACTGGCTTAATAAACGTCTCGCGCTGCGTTCTGGCATTGCACATAATTCCACTGCCTGAGCCCGTTCAAGTTCACCCTGAATAAATGCAGTATGTAGCACTAAAGCAGCATTTGTTTTTAAACTCTCTGTCATGTTAAGTACGCGAAAGTCATTTCGGGCTTGAATATATGCATCAATACGCTTACGCAAAAGACTAAGATCAAGTAAGTGACTAATATATGAAACCTGATCAATCGCTGTGGCCAGCATGTAATCACAAAAACCAAGCAAGCCTTTTTCAGTCAAGACACCACGACCATCAAGATCACCCTGACGAGGTGCATCAGCAGTTGCCAGCAAGGCTTTATAATTAACTGAACTCTTAGCCAAACCTCTGCTCAAACACCATGCACCATAACTATCTAAACCTACCGCTTTTAATACAGCATCGGTTAACAATCTCCCTACACGCCCATTACCATCTATGAAAGGATGAATCCAAGTAAAGCGGTGATGCGCAGCCATTACAGCAATCAACTTACGATCACCCTGGTATTTTTTGGAGTGGTAGATATCACAAAAACCCTCCATTAAATCATTAACATCATCATGGTCTGGGGCAATATGTCGACCTACATCTACTTTGCATGTTCGCCATTCACCAGGTACTACCTTATCAACAACATCCCCCTTCTCATTTTTAATCAACCATAAGCTTTCGGGTATTTGTTGATAAAAGCGCATGTGTAATTCTTTGATAAACGCCGTACTGTAAATTGTATCTAGATCAGGGCTTTTCTCACGTAACCATTGTTGTACCGAAATATGGGCTAATGACTCCTTCTGTAAATCACGTTTTATCGGATCATCACTATATTCTTCTCGTTGTGCTGCCCTAATTTCATGAGGCCGAGTAGCATTACCCTCAATCAAGTTAGAATAATACGAGTTAATCACTGACATATATTGCGATAACGTAGCAAGAGTAATTGGGGATATTTGCCCCATCAATCCCGCAGACAGTTTATTTAACTCTACAGCCTGATCAGGCAGTGATGATTTACCTAGTGCGTTATCACTAGGTATATAGGGCGTCAACGCTGAAATAGATGTACTCATAGTTTATATTTCACTCATTTAAATCAACTCTGGCTTTTTATTACTATGCACTATAAAAATGGCCGGATTATTGGCCACTATAAATATAACATAAGCAACTGTTTTATAAAATAATACAAATATATTATTAAGAATAATAAGATAGTTTTGGCCGTTTCATTGGCCAGATAGAATACAGTGTAAGCGCTACTGATTAGAACTATTAGCGTAATTCTATAAGTTTGCTTTCATCTCGTTTTAATCTTATCAAAAGCCACCCCCCTACTTTGAAGCCGTTTTTTTATAAAGACTCATTTAAACAAATGAGTACATCTCTTTGGGGATTCTTTTCTATCAAAATAATTTTCAGAGAATAAATCGAAGCCCGATATAAAAAACTGTCTCTCACTGCGCATTAAAAAAACAACTCACACAAAAATACATCATGAGTATTCAGAAACTTTTCTTCAATCGTAAAATAAAAAACTTGATTATTTTTTTACGTCAACTTGTCCACAATATCTGTGGATAAGTCTGTGTATATCACTGTGCATTATGTCGTCAAGCCTTGCTACACACAGGTGCTTTACTAATTGCTTAATTTTTGACCACTTACTATTAAACTATAATATTCAATAACTTACAGAGACTTATTAAGCAAGAAAAGGAAAAATAGAGCGGATGTTACATTTTTATGACATTTTAATGCTTGCTTTTTTGCTTGTGTATAAATCGGAAAAAATACAAATTTAGACAGCGATTTCGCTAAGTCATTGTTAAGTTTAGATTAAGGGAGTTTGGTGCAGAGAAAATTGAAATAGTTATCAATGATTTATCGAAATAGAAATCATTTTAATCAGAGATGTTTACACAGCACAGATTATAATTATCGATGAGAAAAAATATCTGCTGAACGTGGAATTTGAATTTATCTAGAGTGCGAGCGTTTTTACACATATTTTAATAACTCTATTTATAAGCATCTTTATAAACTGAGTTATAAACTGAGTTATAAACTAAGTTGTAAATAGACAGACGCTGAACTCTTTGATTTATTATCGATCAGATAATGGGTATCTTATTTTTCAGGTTGTTAATGGTGCTGGCCTTTTTATATCTAACTCTTTATACGTTGATGATTTTTTATACGTTGGTAACAACGTTAATTGTTAATGACTCCTTACAAAAACAACCATAAAATAGATTCCACCTAATGCAGAACTTAATCGATAAACTCCCCTTTAACCCTGAATGGTTGATAGCACTTGCTGTTGCCTCTCTGGTGTTGTTCTTACTATCCCTGATTTTTATTCCGTGGTTAATCACACGCTTACCCAGCGATTACTTTACCGATGAAACACGTCATATTTCGAAGACCCGAGACACACACCCATTAATTTATTATTCGATACGACTAGCGAAAAACATACTCGGAGGGTTCTTAATCATTGCAGGCATATTTATGCTGATGCTTCCAGGACAAGGAATTTTAACTATTTTAGTCGGCGTCGTATTCGCTGACTTCCCGGGGAAATTTAGATTATTACGCAAAATCGCACAGCAGCCCCCCGTTTTCAAAACGATGAACTGGATACGTCAAAAGACGAATAAAGAACCACTGCAAGAACCAGTGTAGAAAAAAGTGGGAATGGCTTTGATGTAATGGCACCCCCCGACTTTAAGTGACTTTTCATTTTGTAGTTTAAAATGACTAAAGGAACTTATGCTTTGCGGAATGATATTTATACGGCTGCACCTCCTCTTTGGGTAAGCATTAAACAAGAATGCTTTTGTCTCGCTGAAGCACGGCACGTTTTAATTTCTTTAAAACGTAAATAGAGCCGAGCTTGCGAGACAAAAGCTTTAGCTGACCCTTTAGGGTGAGGCGCAGCCGAATAATTTATGCTTTACAAGGGGCACTTTTTTATTCAATTTAGATTCTAGTGGTTTTTCCTATTAACCCTTCTGACAAAATTTTGTTTCTTGTATTCACAACTTCAAGCCCAATTAAAGGACAGTAGAGAAAGAGTAAAGCAAGAGTAAGTTTAAACTCAATTAAATAAGGAATAAGCAATGTCCTCCACAACATTTTCCACAACAAGCAATACACCGTTATCCATGCTCGATCTCGCTACTGTGCGCGAAGGCAGATCGGTCGCTAATGCATTGCAGACGAGTGTGCAAACCGCGCAACATGCAGAAAGCCTTGGCTTTAATCGCTATTGGTTGGCCGAACATCACAATATGTCAGGTATCGCCAGTTCGGCAACAGCCGTTTTAATCGGGCATATCGCAGGACAAACAAACACCATGCGCATCGGCTCAGGCGGCGTCATGCTACCGAACCATGCGCCATTAGTGGTGGCAGAAGCGTTTGGTACATTGGCAGAGTTATACCCCAACCGTATTGATCTGGGTTTAGGACGTGCACCGGGAACCGATCAAAACACGATGCGAGCATTACGTCGTAACCGTTTAAACAGCGCAGAAGATTTTCCCAATGACGTCAGTGAGCTTCAGCAATTATTAGCTGACCCCACGCCAGGCCAAACAATCACAGCCACACCGGGGGCCGGAACCCATGTACCGATCTGGTTATTAGGCAGTAGTTTATTTTCAGCGCAATTAGCCGGTGAACGCGGACTCCCCTATTCTTTCGCCTCACACTTTGCACCACGGTTGTTGTTACAAGCATTACAGGTTTATCGCAATGCATTTAAACCCTCTGAAACCTTAGACAAACCCTATGTCATGATAGGCGTTCCAGTAATTGCGGCCGACACAGATGACGAAGCAGAATATTTAGCGAGCAGTACTTATCAGCGCATTCTAGGGTTATTAAAAGGACAGCTCGGTAAGTTACCCGCACCCGTAGCAAACTATCTGGAAAGCTTACATCCACAAGAACAAGCTGCCATTAAAGACTTCTTATCTGCTGCCGTTATTGGTGGTCCCGAAACGGTTGCAAAAGGTTTGCAAGAATTGATTGCAGAAACGCAAGCAGATGAGCTTATGCTAGTGAGTGACGTCTACGAGCCTGAATTACGCTTTAAATCGATGAGTATCACGGCACAATGTCAGTCATAGTTTGCAAAGCTTAGATGACTTACTTTAGATAAATTACGCAAGGTTTGTTGGGCTTCCAAACTAACGTCAGCCCAACCGACCGCTAATAGTAAGGAAACGAAATATCAACCGACGTAGGTCGACTAGAGCCGATGTCAGTCTCGCCTATAAACAGCGTATTATCAAAAGTACATGCAATACCCTTAAAGCCGCGAATATCACTAAAGAATCCGTCAATTTCAAGCGTTAGGTTGTCAACCCTGTATTGCTCGCCGATACAAATACTTGTTGCATACTCACCCAAGTAAGTTATGTCACCTTCAACATATTCGTTATCAGAAGGGCCAGAACAGTCAACCGTATCGAAGTAAAACTGGGTTTCAAAATAGTCATAACCATAATATTCGATCTCTTCCCTGTAAGAGAAATCACCGTCTACATCGTAATAACAATCTGATAACCAAGGGCCTTGAATCCTTTGTGCGCTAATGCTTTCAAAATCATCGAAGTCATTACTGCTACTACCCCCACCACAAGCGGTTAAAAACAAAACGGATAGTAAGATTAATTTTTTCATTCAATGACTCCCTAAATTTAATTTGCAGCTATATAAGTAAAAATACTCGACAATATCATAACATCCATTTTCAAAGGTTCGTCTCGAATCAATTCAACACGTTCAAAAAACCAAAATTGAATACACTGTTTAGATATACCAAAACAGGCTGTTAGGTGATTAAGGAATAGATTTTTTGAGAACAGTTAAAAGATCATGCGTCAGATGGCGCAAGCTTATCTAACCTACGTATGCGGGTTACCGCGTTACGCAAAATCGCACAACAGCCCCCCGTTTTCAAAACGATGAACTGGATACGTCAAAAGACGAATAAAGAACCACTGCAAGAACCCGTCTAGAAAAAGGTAGGAATGGTTTTGATGTAATGGCACCCCCCTACTTATAAGCTGTTTTTTTGAAAACGCTCAAATAAGTAGGAAGGAAATATTTATTAATTCTTCCTTAGATCCAGGTAATCATCGTCGTTGCCAGTTCTAAGTTGAAACAATCGTGATTCATCTACAGACAACACAGCTGACGATATATATGGATCATCACTATTACGATCGCTGTTTATGTCTTCAATATCAAGCAAACATGAGTATCCTACTGATTCACTTGTTTGACCTATTGTGCATAACGCCGCCCATTCAATTTCATAGCTTGCTGTATTGCATCCGTTCAAGGCTTCAAAGGCAATGTTACCTGTACGTAAATCACTGGATAAAAAGCTCACTCCGTCAGGTACTTTCGTACTATCTAAATTCATTGTGACTTGATAATCACATTTAAGGTCAGTCGTATCATAATCGTATGTCTTAAATGCACCCTGCCATACACCTTTTAGTCGTGATAATGTTTCAGCGTCATCAGCATACCCATAGTCTGTAGTAGGTGTTGTTGGTGTTATTGGATTAGTGTTAGGTAAACTTCCTGAACCACCACCCCCACAAGCTGTTAGAAACATAGTTGTTGCTATAATGATTAATTTTTTCATTTCTTCCCCTTTCATTTTCTATTAGCTTCCTCTACAGCTTTCATAATACTTTGCGCAAGTGATGTAACAGTATTCTTATGAGTCCTAATCATAAAAAAAGACTGCATATCATTACTTTTTATATATTTGAGTGATAAAACGTCACAATAAACCCCCACTCCTTTGTGAGGATCTATATCAGACTACTTACTAAAATCTATTTTTAATATATTCCTGAATATCGGGACCTTCCAAAAGCCTTGTCGTATTACTCATACGTACAAAGAAACTATGTTCCGATTTCAACGTTTTTGCATAGACTGCAGCGTTTGATGGTTTTACATCTACAAGACAAACCATTTCAGCACCCACAGTTTCAAACCTTAAACTAACGAAAGAACCAACTACACCAGCGCTGATTTTTGTTATCAATAAAGTCATTAACCAATTCTGATATCCATCTAAGTCTTGTTTTTTAAAATCCAAATCTGGTTGTAATCCGAGAATATCTCCATCATCTGTTATACCAATGCCAAGTGTTCCTCCCTCTGTATTTAAAAAAGCAGCAACTGTTTTAACTATTCCATCATTGATTACTTTTTCAGGTACTTCTTTCTCCATTGCTGCTCGAGCAGTTTGCTTAAACTCAACATGCTTGGTTTCCATCAAACGAAGTAAATCTGAAACAGTAGGAAGAGCCTGTAAATGCCTAGATGGAGAAGGACTTGTGGCTCCATTTTTTAACTTTTCAAAACCAGCTTCTACAACCTTAGCCATAAGCTTTCTTCGCTCGATTAAGAAATCCTGATACCTCATATCTTCCCAACCCGCTGGTAATGCATGGAAAAATTGAGCATCTTTTTGTTCTTCAGCAGATAGCCTATTAAAATACTCGCTAAAATAATCTTGAGGGCTTTTATCAGATATAGAAATATTATCGCCCCACTCCACAAATGCATAGTTAGCAATTTGATTGGTGCGAGTTGTTCCAGTGATACCAATTGTTGATAAATAAGCTTTTGGGAAAAGGTGATGTTTTTCAACGGGGCTTTTAGTCTGTGTAACACCGGGATCAAATAACTCATTCATTTTCATTTGCGAGAACAAAGCCTTAGCATCTAACAAATTCAAACTAGCATAAAGAGCGTATAAAGTGGGACTTCTGGCAGCTGATGATTCCAATTGATCTGGTAATGTAACAACCCAATAATCCTTAGTAAGCTGCGTATCAATAACATTATCAATAATAGCAACAAATGAATCTTCATCTGTTGCCTCTGCAAAACGTCTTAAATCAGATTCCATTATTGTTTCAGGACTACCTGTATACCTTCCTGTCAGCGCAGACATAAAAAACCATCTAGCTACTGCCTCACGAAGCTGACTTTGGCCAACATTATATTCATGCTTGCCAATTAAAAAGACTAAATAACAATACAAGAAATTATTGTTAGAAGTCATCATAGAACCACTTCGATAACCTGCTCTTTTAACAGCCACAATAAACTGATGCCAGTTTGTTAAATCCAGCACCTTTTCTTGTGCATCAATCAAAGATTCAAAGTTTTTTTCTCGTAAATCTTCGTTTATTACTTTTGTTACAGGGTCTTTACCTCTCAAAAACTGATACGCGTTTTGCAATACACCACGTTTTAAACCAAGACCAACTGCCACTCTTAACATCTGATCGGGAGAAGGAGAAAGAAAATGATTGTAAGGAGACGCGCCTTCAATAGAAGGTAACTTTGCAGCACGACAAAAATCTTCTAAATCATATCGTGCTTCTTTAGCGTGGACAGACATTAGAGTCAGAATAAAATCTGCACTATTAAGACTTATACCTTTTGAGTTGATACGTACAAATACATCTGCGACTTCATCGATATCTAAATCTGCTGAAAGCTCTAACGCAGAAAACTGATAACCTTTTAAAGCGCCCAGCTTGCCAAGATTTCTTCCTATTTCCTGCTTCTCTTTATCCGTTACTTCCCTACTAGAGTTTAACTTTTCAATAAATTCAGTAGTAAAAACAAATTCACCATTGGGATTATTCCAAATATCTGAAATGCTAGTTAGCCACTCTGGATCTTTTTCTTTAGTAGCATCTGTAACTGCAAACTCTTCTGTTAAAGGGTTAAAGGCAATTCTAATAAACTGTTGTACACCGTCAGCATTTATTAATTCCTTACCCTTAATAACTGCATAAAGGCTTGTTAAACGTTGTTGCCCATCAACAATCATTTTAGGTACTGTATTCCCTCTTTTTGAGGTTGCAACACTATGGCTATCAACAAGATTAGTAGTAGACCAAAATAAAAAATAACCTGCTGGATACCCTTTATAAAGCGAATCAAACAAATCCCTTATTCGTGCTCTTTCCCAAACAAATGGACGTTGTAAATCTGGTAACTCTAAATCACCATTATCAATTTGTTCTACTAGATGTGTAATAGGATATTGTGTGTGTGAAAACTGCTGCGCCATAAGAATTCCTAGTTTAAATTTATTTAATTTGTATTAATTGTAAGTGCTATGTATCTTAAAGTTTAATTTACACACCCCCCTACTTATAGGCACATTTTTAAAAAAGTGCCTATAAGTAGGGGGGGTGTGTTTATATTTTATCTATATCGTATTGGAACTATATCTCTTAAAATTCTCAGCCTGTTCAAACACGTCATGATAAACCTCTTCACGACTTATCTCTGGCGGATATCCAAAGTCAGCTAGTAACATAATCAAATCCATTTTTAGTTCAGATTTGATGTCATCACGTTCGCTCCAATCCGTGTATTTGGCTTTATCATCTACTAGCTTCTTAACTGCTTTTGACAACTCAATCAGCTTGTTCTCGGCATATTCAAAATTATGCTTTTCGGCTAATGCTTTCAAAATATCGTAAAACGATTTCTCTTCAAAGCTAATGCCTAATTCATTATTTGAATCGAATGCTTCTCTAGTTTCCTCGATTAACCCTAAGAAACCTTCGGTAATCTCGTCATAAAGCTCAGCAACATCTACATCACGCTCATTGTACTTATTCACCAATGATTGAAACTTCTGCGTAAAGTCTATGCCTTTCATTTTGTTGACCTTTCTCAAGTCTCCAATGGCTTTCTTCAACAATTGCTGTAACAGTTTTATTCTGGTGTTTGGTAGTTGGATATTATTAATTTTATCCAGATACGCATCGTCAAAAATATCTACTTGCGATGCCGCATCGTCGCCCATTTTGAAGACTTCTTCGACACCATCGCTTTGTAATGCCTGTGTCACCATTTCGCGAACGCGCGCATTCATCTGTGCGATATCAGGCGCATCGCCTTTGGTGAGTTTGTAGATTATTGAACGTACTGCCAGATAAAAATGCACATGATCACGTTCTTGCGGGAAGATTTCATCCGAGCCTGAACAAATGTCATACGCCGCTTTTAGGCGTTTCACCAAGTCCATAAAACGCTTTTCATGTTTCTCGGTCTGTTGCACAAACTCAGAGGCTTTTTTCAAGCACTCCAATTGTGCTAATGACACACCTGAAAAATACGGTGCTTTATCAAAGGTGTAAAACATTCGACCCAGCAAATCCAAATGATCACGAACGATAACCAGCGACTGATCAACCTCTTCGATATTGTCGGCATCATTTTTAGAATAAATAGCCAAAGCCTCATTCATTTGCTTTTTGATGCCAATGTAATCAACCACCAAGCCTTTGGTCTTACCTTCGAAATTACGATTTACACGTGAAATCGTTTGAATCAAATTATGCTTTTGTAGCGGCTTATCAATATAAATCGTATCCAGAAACGGCACATCAAACCCCGTTAGCCACATATCCACCACAATCGCGATTTTGAAATTTGATTCCGCTTGCTTGAACTGAGTATCCAAGGTCTTACGATAATCCTTAGTGCCAAGCATGTTATACAGTTCTTCTATGTCATCCTTGCCGCGCGTCATAATCATTTTCACGCGTTCCATTGGCATTACGTCTTGCTGCTTTTTCTCGCTAAGTGTCGATCCCTCAAAATCAGGCTTTTTAACCTCAGCCCATTCGGGGCGTAAAGCGATTAATTCTTTATAAAAGTCATACGCAATATACCGACTACTCGACACAAACATTGCCTTGCCTTTTATTGACGAACCCTCGCTGACGCGATTTTCATAATGCTTAACAAAGTCAGCCGCCAAGGCTTTTAAACGGTCAGGGTCGCCTAAAATCGCAAACATACTCGATGAGGCTTTTTTACTCTCCTCTACCTGGTATTCACTCGCGCCATCCGACACGCAATCATCGTAATAATCTTCAATCTCTTGCAACTTGCGGTTATCCAAAATCACCTTAGCCGCACGACCTTCGTACACAATCGGCACGGTGATTTTATCTCTTACCGACTCTGTCATCGTATAGGCATCAACCACCTTACCAAACACATCCAGCGTGGCATCTACAGGCGTTCCTGTGAAGCCCACATACGTCGCATTAGGTAATGAATCATGCAGATATTTGGCGAAACCATAGGTCTTTTTAATCGTGCCACTTTCAAGATCAAAGGTTAGCTTTTGATCAAGATTCACTTGGCTACGATGCGCCTCATCCGAGATACAAATCACATTACTGCGATCCGTCAGTAAACGAATATCCTCAGTGAATTTATGAATGGTGGTTAAGTACACCCCCCCACTTTCACGCCCTTTTAACAGCTCGCGTAACTGGCTACGGCTTTGCACACTTTTAATTTCGCTATCACCAATATAGGTTTTAGCTGCCTCAAAGGTCGCAGACAATTGATCATCCAAATCCGTTCGATCAGTAATCACCACAATCGTCGGGCTAGAAAAATGCACACTCTTCATTAGCAAACGCGCCAAAAACAGCATGGTAAAACTCTTACCACAACCTGTTGCACCAAAGTAGGTTCCGCCCTTTCCGTCACCTTTTGGCTTTGCATGTTCTTTAATATTTTCAAATAACTTTCTAGCCGCGTAATACTGCGGATAACGACAGAAGATTTTAATCTCATCGTTGCCACCATCAGGCACATAAATAAAGTTACGAATCACATCACGCAAACGGTCTTTATCAAACAAACCCTGAATCATCGTGTGTAATGAATCGATGCCCTCTTTATCAACCGTCTCATTACCCGTAACCTTGCGCCACGCATAATAAAAATCATATTTAGCAAAGAACGAACCACTCTTGGTATTCACCCCATCGCTAATCACACACAGCGCATTGTATTTAAACAACTCAGGAATATCGCGACGATAGCGCGTCGTAATCTGTGTATACGCCTCAAAGCAATCCGCCTCTATACGAATCGCGCTTTTAAACTCAAACACCACCAAGGGCAAACCATTAATGTATAAAATCCCATCTGGTATGCGCTTATTCTCATTCCCCTGAAATTCTAACTGATTGACGATTTTGTAATGATTATTGTCTGTGTCGTTATAGTCGATCAGGTAAATATATAAATCTTTCTTACTCTCATATTTTTGACCTTGGCTTTGATTAGCTGACGGCTCTCGCTTTAACTGAAAACCATCAGCCAGCAACTTCATAATCTGCTTATTACTTTCATACAAATCTAACGAAGAATAAGCCTCAAGCTTTCGAATAATCGTTTCAATCTCAGACTCGGTAATATCTTCATCCGCATACTGCGACGCTAAAAAAGCGCGTAAATCATCTTTAATTAGGATTTCTTCATTAGCTCTTGTACCACGATCAATCTCAGTACCGATAACATGCGGAAAGCCCTGCTCGCCGAGTAAACGGATAATGGCATCTTCTAATTTAGCTTCTGTAAATTTACTCATAATCTAATTGAGGGTTATTAACTAATAAAAATGACACCCCCCCACTTTTGGGCTGTTTTTTATAGTTGTTCGAATAGGATCTAAAACACATATTCATACACCAGCTTCCTTGCTCAGCTTTTCAGTATCGGGAATACGGAGTTCTCCAGAAAGAAGTTTGGGTAGGAGAGTGTCTCGGAGCTTTGATAACTGGATATTTTGATCACCACTTAACTTTTCTATTAAAGGCTCTACAAAATTATCGAAAGCTCTCTGCAATTTAATTGGCGGTACTAATAGATCGATCGTTTCTAAATCTTTTCTTTTTATACTAGCTTGAACTGTTATCACTAATCTTGCATCTACATCATGCCTAAATCTAAAACCATCCATTTGATAATACATAAAATAAGGCGAGGCTTTTTCACTGTTGAATCTCAAACCTAATAGGTTTTGAGCAATCGTAAATTTTTCACCCTCGGAAACTAAACATATCCTACCTATTGTTCCTACTGTTGAAATAATTATATCGTCAGGCTCTAAATGTGCTCTAAACCACGTATCGTAAGTTTCAGAACTCACATGTTTTTTTGTATTTAAATCAGGCTTGAGTGAGTTTTCAGGTAAATGCTTCACCTCTATTAGTGGAATCCCAACTTCACTTAAAGGTGGAGTTTTACCTCTGTTATCAATATATTTTTCTACAATATCTTTGAATCTATTTATCTCCCAACCTTTAGGTATCCATCCATAAGACTTTGTAAATTCAAATTCATTGGGAAAGAATGATTGATAACTGTTTTCTGAACCATTTATTGACACCCCCCCACTTTTAGGGCTTCTTTCGGCGTTTGCATTCAATTCACGTCGTTGTTCAGCACGTTCGGCAAACACATCAGGGATGGGATTACCCACCGCCAATGCATTGTCGATAACGGGATCAAAGTCCACAAACCAGCTTTTAAATAAAGCCTGCGCCATTGATTCTAGCGTCTCATTCATTTGACGGTTTAGCTCGATTTTGTCATCCAAGTCCGTGAGGAAGTTACCAATTGCTTCTCGGTCTTTTGATGGTGGACACTGAAATTCATATTCTGCAAGTGCCTGCCAAGCTACTCGTTGCCTTCCTGTACTACCTTGCATTCTAGATTCAGCATACGCTCTAAAATGTGGAAGCCTTGCTAAATAATAGATAAAGTTAGAGTCATATTTATTATACGGTGATAAAACTATGAATTCCGTTGAACCATGAGCTATTTCATCCTCTTCTAGACTATCAATTTTGGCAGTCTTACCATTTTGTAAGCATGGTGTAATTCTTGCGAAAACTGTATCGCCATTAGAAAATCGACTCCCGCCACCAGTATACTTTTTAGAAGAAACATAATCTGGCACTTTTGAATTAGTGGGTATTGCCGCCATTTCTATAAATGGTGCGTCCTCACCTTTTTTGATCGTTCTCTTTGGTTGAAAATTCACGATCATATCAAGACGTGCTTCCTCCCAATCACTCCCCATAACCCAAGACCTCCAAATTTTTTCGAATAACTGCATCGAGTTTTTCGGATTCATTCATTTGGCTATAGAGTGTTTGGCTGAGTTCTGCCATTTTGGTTTCAAAAGGTATGCCGTCATCTTCAAGCGCTGCTGCGCCAACATAACGACCGGGTGTGAGTACGTAATCGTTGGCTTTTATGTCGTCCAAGGTTGCTGATTTGCAATAACCCGCCACATCTTCATACGCTTCATAACCGCCAGCGTCTTTTTCGCCCCGCCATGCATGGTAGGTTTTACCAATGTGTTCAATATCGTCTTTGGTGAGTTCTTTTAAGGTACGGTTGACCATCGTACCCATATTGCGCGCATCGATAAACAGCGTTTCGCCTTGGCGATTTCTAAAACCACGTTCTTTACTTTCCGCAGACTGGGCTTGTTTGTCGCGGCTGATAAACCATAAACACACAGGGATTTGGGTGGTGTAGAACAGTTGCCCCGGCATTGCGATCATGCAATCGACCAGATCATTCTCAATAATTTGTTGGCGTATTTTGCCTTCGCCACTGGTGGCGGTACTCATTGAGCCATTGGCGAGTACAAAACCTGCGGTACCGTGTTCGGATAGCTTAGATATCATCAGCATGATCCATGCGTAGTTGGCGTTGCCTGTGGGTGGTGTGTCGTAGCCCGACCAACGTGCGTCATCGACCAGTTCATTCTCGCCGCGCCATTCTTTTTGGTTGAATGGTGGGTTTGCCATTATGAAGTCGGCTTTTAAATCGGGGTGTTGGTCTTTAAAAAAGGTGTTACCGGGTACGTCGCCCAAGTTGCCTGAGATACCACGAATCGCGAGATTCATTTTCGCCAGTTTGTAGGTGGTGGCGGTGTTTTCTTGTCCGTAAATGGAAATGTCTTTGCTGTTACCGTTATGGCTTTCGACAAATTTAATTGACTGCACAAACATACCACCCGAACCACAGCACGGATCGTATATTTTGCCTTTGTAAGGTTCTATCATTTCCGCAATCAGGTTTACCACGCATTTAGGGGTATAGAATTCGCCCCCGCCTTTACCTTCGGTTGCGGCAAATTTACCAAGAAAGTATTCGTACACGCGCCCTACTACATCCGTTTCAGTATCAGTAATCGTGTCGATATTGTTAATGCTGTCGATGAGCGAGGCTAAGTCTTTCGCCTGCATACCCAAACGCGAGTAATAGTTGTCGGGTAATGCACCCTTAAGTGATTTGTTATTCTTTTCGACCGTGTGCAAAGCGGTATCTATTTTAAGCGCGATATCGTCTTGTTTGGACTGTTGAACGATGTACGACCAACGTGATTCTTCTGGAAGATAGAACACATTTTTAGCTGTGTAGAAATCGACCATATCGAGATAAGCTTCTTTGCCCTCGTCGATAAGCTCTTGTTTGCGTTGTTCGAATTTATCACTGGCGAATTTAAGGAAGATTAAACTCAGTACCACGTGTTTGTATTCGGATGATTCGACACTACCGCGTAATTTGTTTGCTGTGTCCCAAAGGTTTTCTTCAAAGCCTTTTTCGTTTTTATTTACTTTTGTTTTAGATGTTTGCCCAGCTGACATTTATAAATCCCGTTTATTATGTATAGTTTTCAAAAGAAGGTTGATGCTATCAATAGAACAAAACTATTGTTTTTGATACAAATAAGTAGTTATTGCCACCCCCCACCTTTGGGGCAGTTTTTTAAAAAGTGCCTCAAAGGTGGGGGGTGGCTTAATAAGATGATGCATCTATATTTTTGTAAAAAAGGTTTCGGTTTTGATTATTCATTTTTAATCTCTTCTTTTTTTATCTCTTCGTACGCTTTAATTTTCTCTTCAAGTAATTCTATGGCGATAGCCTTTTCGCGTGATCGTCCACCTCGAATTGCATCTACCAACACTAATAATTCATATAAGTGTGAATCTTTTTTCGCTGCATTAGGTGCTGACTTGTACAAAGGTGAAAATGATAGACCCCTGACATTTCCTTCCGGGTCTGGCCAGACAGGCGGTAACTCTTTATTGTCTATAAAATTGTTTGCGAGCGGTTCTGCGGCATAACTGGTGGGCAAGCCTTTAACCATGCCGCCTTTTTGGGGGGCAAATGAATACTGAATACCATGATTCAGGAATTCAGATAAATTTGTGGTATTTGGTCTAATACCAAAAACCTCGTCTTCTATTGCAAGCTTTGTATACAGTGACCTTTTAGCTGATGCATGAACTTCAGACGTACTCATGCCTAATTCGAGTGCCAACGAATTATATGCCCAGCTTTCTTTCTTAATTGCTAGAAGCTTTAACAAGAACAGAATGTCTTGTGGTTTTAAATACATGTTCCCCTTTTGTGTTTCTCTTTATTTGTGTTTCTCTTTATTAGTATTTTTTGCTATTCGCGATTTGCGAATAACGAAATTTATACTATAAAACGGGCATTTAGGCAATAAACTACTGAAAAGTAAAGATGTGGGATGAAGTACCTATGGATATAGGTACTTGTTTTAATGTATTTGCCACCCCCCACCTTTGAGGCACTTTTTTAAAAAAGTGCCCCAAAGGTGGGGGGTGGCTTAAAGTTTAAACAAATAATATATCTGAACTCTTGATCCAAGATAATCTCAAGAAGCAATGGTCTAGGATGAAGGTTGTTTGAGAGAGGAACGAGCGAGTTCCCTTCATCCCCATTGTTTCCCCTCAGACTTCCCGGAATATTACGTTGTAAAAGCAACGGCCTTTTTTGATTCGACTGCGTCTCACCCTACGGGTCGTCGTCACTGCGTTCCAACGTTGTCTCACTAACGTTCGGCTGGTTCGGTTTCTTTTGGCCGCGCAAAAGAAATGAACTCGTAGCTTCAGCTACGAAACCTTTAGAAAACATAGAAAGATAAGCTCCCATCCATCTGATAATTCAATCGGGATATATGA
The DNA here is from genome assembly GCF_035798195.1 of Cocleimonas sp. KMM 6892. Classification (NCBI taxonomy): domain Bacteria; kingdom Pseudomonadati; phylum Pseudomonadota; class Gammaproteobacteria; order Thiotrichales; family Thiotrichaceae; genus Cocleimonas; species Cocleimonas sp. KMM 6892. The sequence continues at coordinate 115,967 of NZ_JAPFBV010000004.1, forward strand.
CTTAAAGTAAAATCGAAATAAAAAACACACTTTATGAAATATTTAAATTGCCCTTGGTGCGGAAACTCCCACAGTTATTTTAACAATAACTGTCCTAGTTGCGGTGGCACTTTGACACACAAGTCAGAGCTGTTGAACCTGGTATTAAATAAGCTGGGACTCAGCAAAAGTAGACAGCCAACCCCTAATGCAAATACATCAACTATCATTCATGAGCCTCGCATCTCTGAGGTTAAAAAGTCAACATCCGCTAATTCCATCAAAGTTGGCATTATTTTTATTCTATTAATAACAGCTTCGATTGTTTTAATCGCATCATTTTTAAATAGCGGTTCTACTAATGAATTACTCGACTCTAAAACGCGAACAAGTCAGCAAGCCGTTCAAAAAGCGCCACAGAAAATTACTCCCGAAGAACAAATACACTCATTAATGAGAGATGAAAAAATACAGGTGGCTTCTCAAAAGGATATTGATAACTGGATGGCAGCCGCCAGTAGAAATAATGAATCTAATAAACACAGAATGTATCTCGGTGGACGTTCTTATATCGTTTCTGAGCAGATCACTTTCCCGGATGGCATGTATGGTTCTCATTCTAGAAGTTTCATCCTGAAAGAGAATGTTAAACTACCTTTTGGCGATATCGCGCACAACACTGTCTATTTTATGTCAGATGGTAAATGTTTAGGTACTGGGTGTAGATAGTGGGTAGATAGCTGGTTGATAAACTCTCTAAACCCAGATGACGCTAGCGCTTATCTAGGCTACAGCTTTGAGGATGAATTGCTGTCATTATTTTATTATTTAAAATTGGGCGTTTCATTGGTTTTCTAGGTCACCCCCCTACTTATGGGCGTTTTTATGTTGAATCAATTCAAAACAATCAATTCTATTAGACGTTCACAAACATTCTACACAATGGTCATTATGTAGAATGTTTGTGAAGACGAAATTACTTTAATAGGCTCATATAGACGCATTAATCGAGTAAGGTAACTCCGGTTAGTTTTCGACAATTGTTGCTTTTGCAACCATTCGGATTATAGGAAGGGCTGGTTCTAACCCACAGTGTTAGTCTTTTGCTTGAGGCTATGGCTTCGGTGGCTAGCTTCATCGCATAATCGACATTCACTGAAGCATTTGTGCTGAGACTGAAAAAGTAAACATTTACCTCTCCATAATAGCCAGTGCGCAATGGGCTACGGCATTTAATATGAAAACGTGAATTAAAAATTACAGCCACTTCGGTAGGCGTGCAATTCTTCGATACTATTGGTGCCATAGGGTCTTCTGCTCTCGCTGATAGACTAAACATCATGGTTATGACTAGACACGCTTGAACTATTATTTTAAACATTTCTACTCTCCTCTGCTGAGTGATAGCCCCGGTGTCAGGGTGGATAAAATCGACAAACCAGAGCCTTCTATATAAAAACCAATTTCCTTAAAGTTGGTTGAAATAATGTAACTGCTACTTTGGATAAAGGCTGTGAAGAAAGTCTCATTTTTAGAAAAAGATAAAAACAGAATGCGCAGAAGCATTGAACGCGAAGCTCTGCTACGAAACAACAAAACTACAAAAAATAGCCACCTCCCCACTTACAGGCACTTTTTTAAAAAACTGCCCCAAAGCCGGGGGGTGGCTTTCTTAGGCTCACCAAGAGCCAAGAAAGTCCGTCGTAGATTCCACAAGGAATCGTCGACGTACAATGATCGATCATTTATGGGATTAATTTAACATCAAAAATTCGAGATTTAACGCTCACCAAGAGCCAAGAAAGTCTCAAGACAATATAAACGAAATTCAACGCATTATTTCAGTGCAAAAAAAAGGCCCAAACATCAATAACACTGTTATCTTTGTTCGGGCCTTTCTGAGAGTAATTTTTCTAAATTTTACACTGCCATACTACTATGCTGCTATATCTTGCTGCTTTTGTTCTTGCGCTTGCTGTGCCTCATTACCATTCGCGATATTTCTAATCGCTTCGATATCGAGCAATTCGATGTTGCGTAGGTATTTTTTCAACAATCCGCGTTTGCAGAAAGTCGCTAATTCACGGCTTAGGGTTTCAACTGCCATACCTAGATATAGTGCGATGTCTGTGCGTTTCATCGGTACGGTGAATTCGTTTGCTCTTTGTCCGCGCTTCTTTAGGCCATCTGAATAGTTGATTAAAAACCATGCGAGTCTGCGATCGGCACATTGCGATAGCATCATTGAGTATTCGATATCGTGATTAAAATTAACGCCTAGCTGATGGATGAAATCAGGGTAATCGAAGTTTTTGTCTCTGTTTAGATCTTTATTGAGTATGGATTTGAATGGGATCAGTGTCAGATTAGACGTTTCTAGTGTAACAACGGTAGATCGGCTAAAACCATCGGCCAAACCATCTAATCCGATGAGGTCACCTGGCATACAAAAACGGATGATTTGGTCATTGCCTGCTTCTGAGGTTTTGAAGATTTTAACCGAACCTGAGTTTACTCGGTAAATGCCTTCGAGTTGATCGCCCATTTTAAAAAGGAATTCATGTTCTCTTATAACAAATGCGTTCGAATCTTTTGCGCCATTAATACCTAGGCTGTTGATGTTATTGATTTGTGTATTGTTGTGTAGATGACTCATTTTATTTCCTCTCCTTCCGATGTGTGATTGCAATTTATCTAATTCACACTGCATCGGGTATCCGTAGATTCAGAACAGGCTATGCGTATAAATACCTATACCTTTTGATAAGCACATGATATTCATCAAGTTATACCTTATTAAAAATTGCATTTATTTTTAATAAATTGACTGTTTTTTTATTTTTTTTTGTTTTTATAAAAAATAGCCTTACTCTTTACTAAGCTTTCGATTTTATTATTTAGCTAGGCTAGAATGTTCTAAAATTCTAATTTTTATATTCATCACTATATAAAGACAGAGAGAACCCCAACTTGCATAAACAACTACTGATTACAGGCAAAAAATGACTGCAGAATTCCTGGTACATATTGTCGATGATGACTTTGCAGTAAGAGATTCTTTAGTAGAACTTTTAGATTCGGTAGGTATTAAGGCGGTTGGCTACGAGTCTGCTGATGCTTTTTTAACTGAACATAATCAGGAAATGGCTGGTTGTCTGGTGCTGGATATCAGAATGCCTGGCATGAGCGGTTTAGAGCTACAAAAAAATCTTAAAGAACAAGGCTCTACCCTACCCATCATTTTCATTACCGGTCATGCTGACGTGCCGATGGCAATAGAAGCGATAAAACACGGCGCTATTGAATTCATTCAAAAACCGTTTCGTGATCAGGAATTGCTTGATTGTATTCACACCACGATGGAATACGCGAAAAAATCTTACGATAAGAATATTGAAAAGAAGTTGGTACTGGATAATCTTAATTCTCTGACAGATCGTGAAAAAGAAGCGCTGGAACTGGTCTCTGAAGGCCACCCCAATAAGGTGATTGCTTCGATGATGGGAATTAGTCAGCGCACGGTAGAGAACCATCGCGCGAAATTACTGGAAAAGATGAATGTGAAATCGACGGCGGCTTTGATTAAAGTGTTGTTACTGGCAAACTCTTCTCAGTAGCATTCTTCTGGTTTTATTTTTGCCGCTTTTTTCTACCTCTTTTTTCTGCCGCTTTTTTTACTATAATTCATTTAACAGCTAACTAAGTGCTATTAATTAAGTGCTGTTAGCTAAATACTATTAACCAAGTACTGTCAGACAGTAGTCTACATCACTGATATCCATTCATTATTAAAGAGACTATATGTCAAAAAATCCTGAAGATACCCACTTAAACCAAACCATCAATGAATCACCAACCAAAGACCGTGTCTTCGATTTAAGTACGGTTTTGGAAGATTCTCTCAATGAATTTTTTATTTTTGATGCCTGCGATTTAAGTTTTATTCAGGTTAATCGCGGTGCGCGTCAGAATTTGGGTTATAGCTCGGAAGAGCTGATGACGATGACACCCGTCGATATAAAGCCCGAGCACGATTACGACAGTTTTATGAAGGTGCTAGAACCTTTATCGTCAGGAAAAGAACAAAGGATTCAGTTTAATACCACTCACCTTCGCAAAGACGGGAGTACTTATCTGGTAGAAGCGCATATACAGAAAATGCACTTTCAAGATAGATCGGTATATGTCGCCATCATTATCGATATCACCAAACAAACACAGAACAATGTTGATTTGATAAAGGCACACGCGTTTCTGGATTCTGCGCCTGATGCGACGGTGATTGTCGATGATTCTGGTGTAATTCAGGTGGCGAATAAACAAATGGTAAAACTGTTTGGCTATTCCAAAGAAGAAATGAAAAACATGAATGTGGATATGTTGGTGCCTAGCCGCTATCGAGACAGTCATGCCAAACACCGCAAACACTTTTCTGATAATCCTAAAACGCGCGGTATGGGGATAGGCCTGGATTTATCAGCGACGACTAAGGACGGCAAAGAAATACCCATTGAAATCAGCCTGAGCCCGATAGAGACGGTTGAAGGTTCGCTGGTTGCAGCAGCAATCCGCGATATTTCGGCAAGAAAAGCGTCTGAGGAAGAACTTCAACTCGCGAGAAAAACAGCGGAAGATGCGACCGCCGCTAAAACGCGTTTTCTAGCGGCTGCCAGCCATGACCTTAGACAACCATTGCAAGCGTTAAGGCTTTATCTTTCTGCGCTTAGCAGCAAGCTGGACCAACCTAAAGCGATTCAACTAAGTCAGAAGATGAATCTGTCTCTCGATACCATGGGCGAATTGCTGGATGCCTTGCTGGATATCTCTACGCTTGAATCTGGTTCTGTTACTGCAGATAAACGTGACATTAGATTATCTGAAGTCCTTAACAAGCTGATAGCAGACAATGCCCCACTCGCCGAAGAGAAAGGCTTAGTGTTTTTGTGCGAAGGACTGGATTGCATGATTCACACTGACCCTGTGTTGCTACAGAGGATCATCGAAAACTTTATTACCAATTCCATTCGTTATACCGAGACAGGCAAGATCACAGTCAAAGGCATTCTCGCTGATGGTGTTATTCGTGTTTCTGTCAACGATACGGGCGTCGGTATACCCGATGAAGCACTGGAAAGAGTGTTTGATGAATTTGTGCAGCTGGATAATGCCGTACGCAACCGCAGCAAAGGCTTAGGGCTTGGGCTGTCGATTGTAAAGCATATTGCGCGTTTGCTGGAGCTACCTGTTTGCGCGGAATCTGTGGTTGGAGTGGGTTCTACTTTTAGTGTCGATATTCCTTTAAGTGACTCGCAAGAAGTGATTGATACGGAACAGGAAACGATTCACTTTAATTCTTCTACAGAAATAGATCCGACAATACTTATTGTGGATGACGACCCTGCTATTGTTGATGCGATGATGGAGTTGCTGACCGCTTTTGATGTGAATGTCATCACGGCCAATAATGGACCTGAAGCTTTAACCAAGCTTGATGAAGGAATTAAACCAGACTTTCTGGTATCAGATTACAATATGCCAGATATGAATGGCGTCGAATTAATCACCAAAATTCGTGCTAAATATAATGAAGATTTGCCCGCAGTCATTATGACGGGTGAGACTTCTGCAGAAAAAATAAATGATGCAAACTTGCCAAATTACACAGTGTTGCATAAGCCCATTAATATCAATCAATTGCTCTCGCTGATTGAATCTATCAGGACGTGAGTTGGCTGTGAGTTGTCTATACGAAGGTATTTATTGTTGTTAATACGTTACTAATACCTGAGCTATACCAGGATACGTTCTACATGCTCGATAAGGACTTCAGCGGTAATCGGTTTTGCCAAGACTTCCACTACGCCTAATTCCTCTATTTCAAGAGTTTCCGGCGCTTTGGGGTATGCGGTTAAGATAATGATCGGAATCGTTTTATTCAGGCTTTTGATAGACTTGACCACTTCTACGCCCCTAAGACCCGGGAAGTGTGCATCCAGAATAATACAATCAGGCTGATATTGGCCGAAATCAGCAAGGAACGCACTACCACTGATATACGTTTGCGTATCCCAATGTTGGTTTTCTAACACCATTTCAAGGGAATCTAAAATTGACTCATCGTCGTCGACGATAGCAATGGAAGGAAAAGTTGTAGTTGCGAGCATTCTCAATATCTCATCGATTGATGAATGAGATTATATGTTGTTGCTAAAATCTTAGCTTGATAGACGTCAAGTAAACTAAATACTGTACAAAATCACTTCTCAGCTAGCTTGGTCCAGATTAAGAGAGAGAGAGAGAGAGAGAGAGAGAGAGAGAGAGAGAAAGAGAGAGAGAGAGAGAGAGAGAAAGAGAGAAAGAGAGAGAGTATTGGCACCCCCCTACTTATGAGCCTTTTTTTTAAAGTATTGGAATCTTATGTTTTGGTTTTACTGGCGGACTGCTGAATCATAATCCCAACAATAATCAAACCTAAGCCCATAAAGGTCATCCACTGTAATGGCTCACCAAGTACCTGATTGATAATAAATAAGCTGACGAAAGGCGACAGGAATATCAGCGTGCTGATGCTGCTTACTTTATCGGTTAGGTGTAATGCCATTTGCCAGCACATAAAGGCCAAGCCCATTTCAAATAAACCGATGTAAACAACGCTCATTAACTGTTTTGCATTAACGCTTTGCGGCAAGCCTTCAAATATCAGGGTGATGATGATTAAGATAGGCACAGCGAAGGTAAAGCTCTGGAACAGTTTAACCACAGGTGGCCTTGTATCTCGTGCGTTTAATAACCAGTAACCCGCCCAGATAATGGTACTGAATAAGGCTAAAAACACGCCAAAATAACTTAATTCGCCCGAAATGCTTTTGCCACTGATGGATATAAACACAACACCGATATAGCCTAGCAGAATCGCGATTATGTCTTTCTTATTAAGTTTATGACCTAACAACGGCACGGATAAAATAGTCAGCGTTATCGCCCAGGTATAATTGAGTGATTGCGCCACCTGCGCTGGCAATAAATCGTAAGCTTTGAATAACACCAGATAATATAAAACCGGATTGAGTAAGGCCAAAACCAGAATAGCTTTGACGTTTTTGGGGATTGTGCTTATTGCTGTTTTTAACTCACCTTTCCAGGTTAAAAAACTACCCAGAGTTAACCACGAGAAAAAACTCGCACCCATCAGCAATTGCAACAATGTCATCTGCTGTAAGCCTAGTTTGAAAGCTGTTGCGACCGTCGACCACATCCCTACGGCTAATAAGGCATAAATAACTGCTAGCTTATTTTTATCCATTTTTATCTACTTATACCTAGAGCCATCGCACTCTGTTGCGTTGTATTTATTACTTTAAGTTTATTTTGTTAAACAAAGACGTTTAGCCAAGTGATAATTCACTAAAAGGTGTAAATTGAATCAAATCACCTTTTGAGACTAGCGTTTGAGCCGGCACAAAAGCGAAGCCATTCCCCCAGCTTGCCGAAGTTAGCACTCCTGAACTCTGGTTGGGATATAGCGTGATACTTGCCTTGCCGGAATCGTCATAATCGAGACGCGCACGCAAATACTCGTTACGTGTTTCTTTTTTGCTGATTTCAAAACCACTTTCTACCATAAAGCTCTTTGGTGGCTGTTCGTTTGAACCCTGCTTTTTGAGAATGTAGGGACGCGCAAATATACAGAATGTTGCAAACACCGAAACGGGGTTTCCTGGTAATCCCATAAAGGCGGTATTTCCCGATTGATGGTGTATTTCACCAAACACAAATGGCTTGCCCGGTTTGATATTGACTCGCCATAAACCAAGCTCACCATTGGCTTCTAACGCTTTTCTGATATGGTCTTCTTCACCTACCGACACACCGCCACTGGTCATCACCAGATCTGCTTTTGCTGCCGCTTCCAGTAAGGCAGCTTCTGTCGCAGCGAGGTTATCTTCGATAATACCCAAGTCGATGACTTCGCAATTCAGGCTTTCCAATAAGCCATTTAAGGTGAAACGGTTAGAGTTATAGATTTGCCCTGGCCCCAGAGTTTCTCCCGGTTGGCGTAATTCATCACCGGTAAAGAAAATCGCAACCTTTAAACGGCGTTTAACGGATAACTCTGATATGCCAACCGAGGCGACCAATCCTAAATCTTGAGGGCGTAGTTTGTGCCCTGCTTTTAGAATCACATCGCCTTGTTTGATATCCTCTCCCGCTTTGCGAACATTCGAGCCTGCTTGTGGGATTGACTGGATGACGACTTTATCGCCCTGTCGATCACAGTTTTCCTGCATCACGACCGTATCTGCGCCGGCTGGAATAGGGGCTCCGGTAAATATTCTGGCTACTGTGCCTTTATTGAGTGGCTCACCAAAATCACCCGCACAAATACGCTGGCTAACATCAAAGCCATCTGCTGATGTTGATGTTGTAGCTGCGTCAGCGATATCTGCTGCATTAAACGCATAACCATCCATGGCGCTATTGTCCGCGGGTGGTACGTTTATCGAAGACGTTATATCTTTCGCCAGAATACGAGTACGCGCTTTGAGAATGGGTATTGTTTCAACGCTGTTAACGGTTTTTGCTTTATCGCGCAAAACGTTTAATACATCATCGATAGCCAGTAGTGTTTGCTTGTAGTCACAAGAATCATCGGCACTGGTTGCGACATTAGTGGTAGCATTAATAGCTGTTTGATTTTTCTGCAAATCTGACATATTACTTTTCTTTAAACCTTGGCATCATTTGTACTAAGTTACATGGCATTACACGCACATCTAATTGATGTTTAATGATTTCTTGCCAGCCGTCTTTACACGCACCCGGCGACCCTGGAAGGGTGAAAAGCACTGTGCCATTCGCCAACCCTGCTATCGCGCGAGACTGAATGGTAGAGGTTTTGATAAGGTCATAAGAGATCATGCGGAATACTTCGCCAAAACCTTCGATTTCCTTATCGTATAAAACCTTCATCGCTTCCGGGGTGACATCTCTACCCGTTAAACCGGTGCCGCCGGTGGTGATGACTGCATGCACATCAGGGTCAGCAATCCATTGAGAGACAGCCGCTCTGATTTCGTAAATATCATCGATCACAATCTTTTTTTCTGCAAGATTATGCCCATCAGCGGTGAGTAATTTTTCTAACATTTTCCCTGACTTATCATCACTTTCATCGCGTGAGTCTGAGACCACCATCACGGCGATATTAAGCGGAATAAAGTCTACATCTGGATTGATTTTAGCCATAATTTGATATTGTAATTTTATGTAAAGTTTGAGAAAAAGTTCTCTATAAATCTATAATCTTTAAGTAGTGAATATAGAGCAATTTAAGCGTTTCAGAGTATATATTTAATTATAAAAAGACACCCCCCTACTTATAGGCTGTTTTTTAATCGAACGGCTAAGTAGTGATTAAGAGAAATGACTTAATTATAGTTGGATGATAGTACACAGTGTTAAAATTGCAGCAACCTTAGTCTTAATCAGGATATTACATCTAATGCCCCACCGGATATCACTCAATTTTTTGATCGGCATGCTTGGCATAGTAATAATGATTACAGCCGCGAGCATTACACCAGCAACTGCTGCCGATAAGAAAAAAGCGATCCATTTGGTCGAGGTAACTCAAGCCGAAGCGACAAAATCGAATACTGCGAATAACTGGTACGGCTCGCTGTATTTTAATGAACTGGTTAATATCTATAATCAGGAAAAAGGCCGCATCGATTCTTTTCCTTTCAAAGAAGGCGATTACGTTAAGAAAAATCAAGTACTGGTGCATCTGGATGATCGTTTATTACGCGCAGAAAAAACCAGATTATTGGCACAAATTAGCCAGGCAAAGACCGACTTAAACCGTATTCAGGTACTGGTCAAAAAACAGGCTTTGGGGACTAATGAATTAGATCAGGCAAAAACACAACTCGCCATTTATAACGCAGAGAAAAACCTGCTCGACATCCGTTTAAGTTATTTTACGATTAACGCCCCATTCTCGGGGATTGTTACTGACCGCTTTGCAAACGAAGGGGATGCTGTTTCGGCTCAGCAACATTTACTTACCCTGAGCAATGACAACTCGTTGGTGGCTAAAGTGCAGATCAGTGAAACCGCCCTGCCTAGCTTAAAAATGAATGCACCTGCGACCATCATTATCCCGTCTTCTGGTGAAAAATATGCGGGTAAAATTTCACGCATCTACCCCAAACTTCACCCTAGTACACGACAAGCGACCGTAGAAATCACCTTCGACAGCATTCCTAAGAATCTGTATTCAGGGCAATCGGTACTCGCCGAGATCAAAGGAGCGACCAAGGATCGAATCCTGATCCCTCTTGCGGCACTCAAACGAGACGGTGACGGTGAGTATGTTTTCTTGCTAAAGGAAGATGGCAAAGCACATCGACAGGCTGTCACCAGCTCTGCCTATATCTCTGGAAAAGTTGAAATTACCAGCGGCATAAAACTCAACGACAAAGTTATTACACGCGGTTTTTTAGGTTTGCAAAATGGTAAAGCGGTGAAAGTATCTGGAGAGCTCGATACCTCTGAAGATACCGCGAAACAATCTGAAATACCCAATAATAAACCAGCGACTAAGCCAGATAATGCGAACACTTTCAGTGGTCGCCTGAGTAAAACCTGGAACAGCACCTTGAACAAGATTAAGGACATGGTTAACTGATGAAGCACTCGGCAGGCATAGCTGGCTGGGCGATATTTCACCCGATTGGTGTGATCATGTTGATGCTCACTATCATCATCCTTGGGCTATTTTCACTCAGTAAACTCAATATCGATTTGTTACCAGAGATTATCTACCCCGAAGTGCGCACGCGTATCATCGACGCTGGTGTGCCCGCAACGATCATGGAAGATGAGATCACTCGTCAACTGGAAGAACAACTGGCGATTACTGAAGGTGCTATTTCAGTTATATCGACTACACAGGAAGGTCGTTCTGCGGTTGACCTGTCATTTGCCTATGGCACCGATATCGATGTGGCGCTGCGCGATGCAAGTACCCGACTGGATCGTGCTAAACGTTTTTTACCTGATTCGATTGATCCACCCGTCATTTATAAACGCGACCCTTCGCAACGCCCTATTGCGGAATACGTATTGAGTTCACCCACAAGGACATCGGTAGAACTGGATGACTGGGGCAATTATACGCTGTCAAAATGGCTGTTAAACCTGCCGGGTGTAGCCTCGATTGAAGTCGGTGGTGGCAGGCAGCGTGAAATTCAGGTGATTACAGATTCGAATAAACTGGCCGCCTATAAACTAGATATCACCGATATATCGGAAGTCATTCAAGAAAATAATCAAGACACACCTGCGGGCCGATTTTATTCTGAAAGTGGCGAGATTAGCGGGCGAACTGCATCGCGCTTTAACTCGGTTAACGACATTGAAAACCTACCCTTACCTGTCACCTCTGATTCGGCTGATAATATTTTACGCATCAAAGACGTGGCGTTTGTTCAGGATGGTATGGCGGATGAAAAGGTTCGTATTCGACTGAACGGTGAGCCTGGCTTAAAAGTCTCCTTACAAAAACAACCTCAGGCAAATACGGTAAGTGTTTATGACGGGGTCGCGAATGAGCTTGAGAAATTAGCCGAACGCGGCCAAATACCCGAAGACATCACGATCAAACGGGTTGATGATCAGGCTCAGTATATTCGCCAATCGTTAAAGAATGCTTCCTCTTCTGCGCTGACAGGTGCAATCCTGGCAATGCTGGTGGTGTATATATTTCTCGGCAATATTCGTCGTACGCTGATTATTGGTAGCGCGATTCCGATCGCGGTTTTAGTCACGATGATTTTCATGTCGATGGGCGGCTTGACCCTCAACATCATGACCTTGGGTGGCTTGGCTTTAGGCATTGGTATGCTGGTTGATAACACCATCGTGATGCTCGAAAATATTTACCGACACCAGAAAGAAAACGAAGATTCACTCGATCAGGCGGTGGTTGCATCTTCTGAAGTTAATAGTGCAATCATCGCTTCGACAACGACCAATCTAGCGGCGGTACTGCCCTTTTTATTCATCGGTGGTTTGATAGGTTTATTGTTCCGTGAGTTGATCTTCACAATCTCATCCGCAATCGTTGCATCGTTATTAGTCGCGATTACCTTAGTGCCCGCGCTGGCGGCCAGAGTGCCTGCGAAATCCAAAGAAGGTATTTTACGACGCGCGTTTGATGCCACTATCAAACTTTTACAGAACGTTTATGGCTCGTTCTTGAGCATTGCACTCAAAATGCCAATACTGGTTATCATTCTGTTTTTAGCCGTCTTCGCCTTCAGTATTCCGGTTTTTCAGGACAGTAAATTTGAGTTCCTGCCTAAAATGGAGAATGGTGAAGTCTCTATTCGCTTAACGGCTGATCCGGGTATTTCTCTCGATGAAATGGATACCTTAACCAAAAAAATAGAGTCACTGATTACGGAACTACCCGATGTCGATTCGCTGTTTACCTTGGTTGGCGGTGGTGTTTATGGGCGTTCGACCTATGAAAGAAGTAATCGCGCAGACATCAAAGTGTTATTAGATAAAAGTGAAAAAGCGATAGCGGTAGACCAATGGATAAAACTCGCGAATGCAGCCATCACCAAAGAAGAACTCGCTGGCGTTAAAGTAAGAATAAGAAATCAGGGTATTCGTGGAATACGGGTATCGCAAGGTGAAGATGATCTTAACCTGCGTATTAAAGGCCCTAACTTGCTGGTTTTAGAATCCCTGGCTGATCAGGCGGTTGAGTCGTTAAACGGCACTGCTGGTATTCGTAATGTGCAACATTCCAGTGAGGGTAGTGATCAGGAACTGACGATTAAAGTAGACCGTGAACGCGCCGCACAACTAGGGCTATCGACAGAAGAAATCGGAAATGTGATTCGCTTTGCAGTGGGTGGGCGAACGGTCACAGACTTTATTCAAAACGATAAAAGTATTGATGTGTTGATGCGGCTCGATAGAAGCCAGCTGCGTAACCCGGATGATTTGGGTGAGATTATTCTGTTTACCAATACAGAACCGCGACAACCGGTTCGCCTGTCTGAGGTTGCTAATCTTGAATGGGAGAAAACACCCGCAAGCATTATGCGCGATCGCCAGCAACGTGTGATCGAAATTACCGCGAGTCTCACCGGGGATTTAACTCTGGAAGAGGCTTATGCAAATATCGAAAAATCGCTTGAAAATGTCGATTCCCCTGCGGGATATTCAATCTATGAAGCAGGCGAACTCGAGGCGATAAAAGAAAACCAAAGGACTTCGCAGATATTATTAGGGCTCGCAATGTTCTTAGTTTTTGTGGTGATGGCGGTGCATTACGAATCTTTGCGTGATCCCATCATTATCATGTTAAGTGTGCCATTTGCGGCGATTGGTGTGGCCCTGGGCTTGCTGGTAACGGGTATTCCTTTATCCATGCCTGTGTGGCTGGGTACCATCATGCTGGCTGGCATCGTTGTAAATAACACCATCGTGTTAGTAGAAACCATTGAGCTTAAAAAAGAGCACGCTAACTCAATGGTTGAGGCGATCATCGAAGCTGCGAAAGTTCGCTTACGCCCAATTTTGATGACAACCTTGACGACTGTCGTGGGTATGATTCCTTTAGCAATGGCGCTGGGTAAAGGTTCTGAAATGCTACAGCCATTGGCGATCAGTATTGTTGCAGGTCTTAGCTTTTCTGTATTGGTTACGCTATTTTTTGTGCCTTCAATTTACAAATTGATTTATAGGGCTTAGCGTTAAATCCAGAATGGTTGATGTTGGAACTATTTCCGCCAATGATCTACCTTTGTACGTCTACGATTCTTTACGGAATCTATGACGGACTTTCTTGGCTCTTGGTGAGCGTTAAATCTAGAATGATTGATGTTAAAATTATTTCCGTCAATGATCGATCATTGTACGTCTACGATTCCTTATGGAATCTATGACGGACTTTCTTGGCTCTTGGTGAGCCTAAGAAAGCCCCCCCCCACCTTTGGGGCACTTTTTTTAAGAGTCTTTATTATCTGCCGGATTACTCGGTGAGCTTTTAGCTTTATTCAATAAACGCGCAAGTTCGGTTTTTTCAGCATCGGTTAAATGCGCCAGTTGTTTTGATTCTGATTCTTTCAATGGCAAGTAGGCGGATTCAACCAACTGAATTCCAATGTCAGTTAGCTTAGATCTGACCACTCGTTTATTCTCGACATCACGTTCGCGCGTTATCCAGCCTTTATCCACCATACGCTCTAAAAGGCGCGTAACATCAGGAACCCGGGTATATAAACGCTGCCCTATTTCCATGCTAGGCAAGCCTTCTCCCTGGCTATCTTCCACATACAAAACTTTCAAGGCATTGTATTGCAACGCGGTCATTCCCCAGATTGAAAGCAACTTGTTTGACTCTGATAATGCCTGATCTCCAAGCGCAACCGCAGACATGAATATACCTTCTTCCAGATATGGCTTTCCTATTATGGCTTTACGATTCTGACTTTTTGACATATACTTGTTATAACAACTGTTGTTTGAACGTTTAATTATAGCTAATTATACCCTTTCACAATAGTGATTAAAGTGTAATAAAAATTCGGTAATGCTCTTACTCAATATATGATGAATGAAAGTATAAAAAGTATAGATCATATCGGCTTCGACCAAATAGGAGACATCATGTTTGATAAACCATTTACTCAATCACGTCGTAATTTTTTAAAGAGTGCGGCATACACCTCCGCTTTATCAGTAGGTAGCTTATCCGGTGTCGCTATGGCAGCGAACTCAACGTTATCGACAGATGAGGCTTTATCAGCCGATGAAATTGCAAGCGCATCGAAAAGTGCAAACAAAGAAACCGTTATTTTATTCAACCAAAGCGGCGAAACCGTCGAACTGGATGCTGCAAACCCCGTCAGCCTGGAGTTATTGAATGGTTGGGCTGTGGTAAAAATAAATAAACACACAGATAGTAATCAGCCATCTATTCGTCTATCCCCTGGCGAACGCCAAGGTTTTTCTGTCGATTCCGTTTTAGGCCCGTTATTAGATACCACCGGCAATTACATTGTGATTACCAGTGAGTTTACAGCCTTGAATAATATCGTACCTATTTCAACCGTTGATGTAGCTGTCGCTTAAATTTAATTCTGCGAACACTTTTATTCTGCAAACAGTCACCTGAGGAACCCATCATGACTATTAAAACTTTCACTAAATCACGTCGTAATTTTCTTAAAGGCGCGGCTTATACTTCTGCCTTATCGTTAGGCGGCCTATCTGGCCTGGCTTATGCAGCTAAAAGCACAGCAGCGGATAAAATGACAAGTGCGAAAGCATCTGCTTTTATGGCAAATTCTGGCATCAGCATCATGCAACAAAAAACGCTGACCGGTGAAACAGTTACCTTGATCAACCAGACCGACAAAATAGTAATGCTAGATGCACTAAAGCCAGTTTCCTTAGAGCAATTTAATGGTTCGATAATTGTTAGAGTGAATCAGATCGAATCTGAAGCTACCAATGGCATGATCGCGATTTCACCCAGTGAACGCATTTCATTTGATATCAAATCATTAGACTTTAACGAGAGTTATGCCGGCGCTCTTCAGTCATCTCATACTGATCAAAATCATGTAAACATTAGCAGTGAACACTCGATCTTTAACAGAGTTGTGCCTGTCCAAATGGCATAAATCAGGCTGTTAATAGCAAACAAGCTGTGATTAAAAACCAACAAGGAAACTAACATGTCCAATACAACAAGACGTACATTTTTAAAAGGGCTTGCTTATGGGTCGGCGCTTTCAATTGGCGGCCTATCAAGCGTAGCCATGGCCGCTAAATCAAGCGCTAAGGCTTCTCTAATGGGAGCTGCTCTGCCCTCGTGTGACATCCACCTATTACCGACTCAACATATCGGTACTGAAAAGCTCAGTTTATTCAATCACACGAATAAGGCTGTGACGATTGAAAATATTACGCATCATAATCTGGATAACGTGAATAAATTTTTAGCGATCAAAGTCAATAAGCTGGGTAAACATGCTGATCAAAGTAGCGTAACGCTCGCTCCCGGGGAATCAATGGAATTTGTGGTTGCTGCTATTAGTAGTGATAACTATGGCAATAGCGCTCACAACAGTTCTTTATCGATTCCAAATGTTTTAGCCGGACAACTAAAAGTCAGTAGTAACCATCTAGATTTCAGTGGTGTTATTCCTGTGACTGTATTTGATTCACAAACCGCTTAATTTGTGCCGCGTTTAAATAGATTTACAAAGGTAAAAAGAGAGAATCCAATAACAATAATAAATAACGCTACACGCTGAAGTGTATTAGCCCGCCTTGCGGGCTTTTTTTCTGCCTGAAACTAAATCTGATATTGTTTTCTATTCGCGAAATTATTCACGTTTACGCTGAATGTCGAAATGCTCAATGAGTCAACGACGAAGGCCTCTATAAAATACGCAATTGATTCCCGAATAATAAAATAAAGTCACCCCCCTACTTTGGGACGTTTTTGTGGGGCTTATTTTAATCTTAACGTTCTATTTTTAATTGCAGCACACCTATCCCAATACTGATAAATACACTGCCTAGAACTCGATTAAACCATTTGGTTCTTTCACCTTCAGCAAACCAGCGCTTCGCTTTGGATGCAAGCAAGCCATAGGTCATCAAGGCAATAAACGACATCAGCATAAGCGTCAGGGTCATAATAAAAAACTGCATCGACAGTGATTCCTGAGTGTTTAAAAACTGCGGAAATAAAGCAGTGAAAAATAGAATCGCTTTAGGATTCGTCATCGCAATAAAAAAGCCTTCCAGATAATAGCGCTTGATGGATTTAGGCTTTACAACACCTGTTTGGGGAATTGCCCCATCAAAAAAATTTGCTTTGGTTCTCCATTGCTTAACGCCCAGATAGATTAAGTAAGCAGCGCCAATCACTTTAACAATAAGAAATAAGGTTGTAGATGTTTTAAGCACCGCACCCAAACCAAAAATGGCAGCAATAGATAATAAAAACAAACCACTGACATTACCTAACGTCGATAGAAATACTTTGCTTAAACCAAAACGAACGCTATTTGAAATAGCCAGAAGAATAGCGGGACCAGGACTCATTACTGCCGCTATGGCGACGGCGACAAACAATAACCAACTTGAAAATCCCATAAAAAAAGCCCCGATACAATTCAATAAAATGTGTTCGAGGCTTTATTATAGTGAAAGGCGAAACAAAGATGAGTAAATGGTGCTTAAATAAAATAAAAACTATTCAACTTTATCTAATCATTCATATTTTAATCATTCATAGTTTGACCATTCAATCTGGCAGTTTTAGATCAATCTTCAGCTTCTCTTCTAACCACCATCACAGAACAATGAGCACGGTCTGTAACAGCTAAGGTTGTAGAGCCCAAAAGCCTTTGTTCATCACGAGAGTTTTTACGTCGGCAACCTAGCATTACCAAATCTGGAGTTGTTTCTTCTACAACTTTCAGAATAGCATTAACGCGTTTAGGACCTTTGATTACCGATATTTTTACGTCAGTGGTAATATATTGTTCTGCCAGTTCAGTGACTTTTTTACGGGTTTCTTCTTTGATCTGATCCTGTGCATGCTCAGGAAAAAAGCTAGCGACCAGTGGCATGCCGTAGTCAGGAATGACTGAAATAATTCGAATTTTTGAATCAAATTTTAACGCCATTTCATTGGCAGCCTCTAACAATGCTTTGGTTGTTAGAGGTGTCGCAATATCAACAGGAACTAATATTTTATTTAGCATGGGTTATTACCTTTGTCAGATTTAATCGATTATGCATTTTTCACCTGTAGGCCTTCTTCCTTGCGGATTCGTCCTTTTTGCGCAAACCAAACTACGGCTAATAATGCCATTGCAATTAAATAGAACCATTGTTTTGCTGGTCTGTCTGTATTCTCGATTTTAACACTGGCTATTTCCCAATCGAAATCTAGTTTTTGTTTTTCAGCCACGCCACCGAAAGCCAGATTATCAATGATCAACTTGCCTTCTTCTTCACGAAGCTCAAGGCCAGCAGCTTTAGCTAATCTTGCTTTACCATCACCATCAGCCTTTGTTCCGACTGGCAACATCACCACTTTATCAACTGCTTTACCTTCAAGCGTTTCACCTTTAACCTGAAGACGTATTTGAGCATTGTCAGGTAGTGCGTCTGTTACTTGGTAGATGGTGCTTGCTTCCACTTCATTAAGTGGCGGATAGATCTTATCCATGAAGAACCCTGGTCTGAACAACAAGAACGTCATAGCTACCAGCGCTATCGTTTCCCACCATTTATTTTTCGTCAGGAACCAACCCTGAGTTGCTGCGGCAAACAACAGCATTGCAATGGTGGCGGTCACCACCACCGTTAACAGATGAATTGGTCCTGTTATGCCTATCATCAAGAGTTCGGTATTGAAGATGAACATGAAAGGCAATATGCCGGTTCGAATGTCGTACATAAAACCTTGAATACCGGTTTTAATAGGATCACCACCCGAAATTGCCGCCGCCGCATAGGCGGCCAGCCCCACGGGCGGGGTGTCATCCGCCAGAATACCAAAGTAGAAAACGAATAGATGTACTGCGATTAATGGAACGATTAATCCTGATTGCGCACCTAATGTAACAATCACTGGCGCCATCAACGATGAAACCACAATATAGTTTGCCGTAGTCGGTAAACCCATTCCTAATAATAAACTGATACCCGCCGTGAGCATCAGCATCACGATTAGGTTACCGCCAGAAATAAACTCAACAACTTCTGCCAGTATCAGACCAACACCTGTTAGCGTTACTGCACCGATAATTAAACCTGCAGCAGCTGTTGCGATACCGATACCAATCATATTGCGCGAACCGGCAACCATGCCTTCTTTAAAATCATTCCAGCCTTCAGCGATATGTTGAGCAGGGTTATGATCTTTTCGCATGATTCCTTTCAGATATTTATGCGTCAGCAAGACAAATATCATCGCCAAAGAAGCCCAGAATGCCGAAAGCGCAGGAGACAATCTTTCTACCGTTAATAACCAGATTAAGGTAACCACAGGAAGTAAGAAATAAAGACCAGATTTAACGATAGGTCCTGGCTCAGGTAGTTCATCAATCTGATCGCTACGTCCTAAATCTGGGTATTTCACAGCAATTTTTAATAGGAAGAAATAAGCAACACAGAATAAAACACCAGTTATCCAAGGTGTTGCATCCCCTGCAACATCTTTTAACCAACCTAGACCGTAATGCATGCCCATAGATAACAACATGATGCCGATAACAACGGTCATAAAGGTAAATAGGCTTTGAATAAACGTCTTCTTTACCTTTCTAGGTAATCCAACTAATCCTGCTTTACACGCTTCTAAGTGAACAATATAAACCAAAGCAATATAAGCAATAATTGCAGGTAAAAAGGCGTGTTTGATAACTTCGATATAGGAAATACCAACAAACTCAATCATCAAGAAGGCCGCAGCACCCATAACTGGTGGAGTTAACTGACCGTTAGTGGATGATGCCACTTCTACCGCACCGGCTTTTTCAGAAGAAAAACCAACGCGTTTCATTAGTGGAATGGTAAATGTACCAGTAGTTACAACATTGGCAATTGAAGAACCAGAAACCAGACCTGTTAATGCAGAAGAAACAACGGCTGCTTTTGCTGGACCACCCTTAAGGTGACCCATTAAAGTGAATGCAACCCAGATAAAGTAATTACCTGCACCGGCCTTTTCTAATAAAGAACCAAACAGTACAAACAAGAAAACCATACTGGTTGAAACACCCAAGGCAACACCGAATACACCTTCTTGTGTTATCCATAGATGGCTCATAGCACGAGAGAATGAGGCTCCTTTCCACGACATCACATCAGGTCCAAGATGCCCAAAGAAGACATAAGCGAGGAAGACCATAGCGATGATCATTAGTGGTGGACCAAGCGCGCGTCTAGCGGCTTCCAGCACTAACACTACGCCTATTCCGGACACGACTAGATCTAATGTAGTTGGTAAGCCTGCTCTGTCTGCTAACTCTCTAGCAAACATCCATAAGTAGAGCGTGACCACAATCGCAATGATTCCCATAATCCAGTCCTGGATAGGAATACGATCTCGCGGCGAGGATTTCAGGGCAGGATATGCCAGAAAACCTAAAAACATGGCAAAGGCTAAATGAACGGAACGTGTCGCAGTGTTATTTAAAACAGGAATTATGTCCGAAAACATGTACATAAAAGGTGATGCAATCCAAAGCTGAAAAACAGCCCAGGCAAAAGCCACCCAAAACATAAATTTGCCAACACCACCTACCGGGTTTCTTGCACCAGTATCGGTTTCGGCAATCATCTCCTCTAATTTTGCTTCATCTATCTCAAAATTATCAGCCTTTGTTTCAGCCATACTTACTCCTTATAAATTTCCGCTAATATTTTCCTTTCTATTTACTCTTTTGCTTACTTTTCTGCTTTTAGGTTTTCTAAAAAAGCTAAATAGAAAAATAAATAGAAAGAAAAACGATTCCAGATGTTTTCAATTATTGATGACACAAAAAAAGCGAGGCTAAGCCTCGCTTTTTTTGTTAGCTGATTTATTTTATCAAACCAGCTTCTTTGTAGTACTTCATTGCGCCATCATGTAATGGAGCAGAAAGTGCCGCAGAAACCATTTCTGATTTCTTTAGGTTTTTAAATGCAGGGTGTAACTTTTTGAAGTCATCAAAGTTCTCGAAAACTGCTTTAACTACTTCGTAGATAACGTTTTCAGGTACTTTTGCAGAACTTACGAATGTTGCACCAACACCCATAGTTTTTGCTGCTGTGTCGTTACCTGTGTACATTCCAGCAGGAACTGAAGCATATCTGTAGTAAGAATTTTCTTTTACAAGCTTATCTACTGCAGGACCATGAATGTTTGCAATTTTTGCATCACACGTTGTCGTTGTTTCTTTGATCAAACCAGCTGGATGACCAACCAAGATGAAGTAAGCATCAATCTTGTTATCACATAGCGCCTGACCCATTTCAGAAGACTTAAGCTCTGCAGCAAGTTTTAGATCTGAACGTTTAATGCCGTATGCGTCTGCAATAACGTCATAAGTTGCAACCGTACCTGAACCAGGCTGGCCTACGTTTACTCGCTTACCCTTAAGGTCAGCAAATTCTTTGATACCTGAATCAGCACGAACAACAAGTGTCGCTGGCTCAGCATGTACCGAGAATACTGCACGTAAGTCTTCAAATTTACCTGCATCTTTGAACTTAGATGTGCCGTTGTATGCGTGATACTGCCAGTCAGACTGTGCAACACCCATTTCTAGCTCACCTTCACGGATTGCATTGATATTAAAAACAGAACCACCAGTAGACTCAACAGAACAACGAATGCCTGTTTTCTTACGGTTCTTATTTACTAAACGACAAATTGCACCACCTGTTGGGTAATAAACGCCTGTTACTCCACCTGTACCAATAGATACAAAAGTTTGTTCTGCTGCCATTGTTGATGATGATAGCGTTGCTCCAAGTAACAATCCTGCTGTAGCTAGTGCAGTAGTTAAGTGTTTTTTCATAATTATGAATTCTCCAAGTGATGTTAAATAATTTCTATTTGTTTAAAAAAGTAAACTAGGTCCGTAAATTGTAATTTTCTTTCCTAAACCATATATAGAAGAACAATCTTATACATGCAAGGATAAATGACATAAAAATGAGATTCGCTGATGAAACAGTCAAAAAACGGTATGGAAAACAATTTCTCTTTGATAAATAAGTATTTAGCAATCAGTAATAGAAATAATACACCCCCCTACTTTGAGGTACTTTTTTATAGTACTTAAGAGATAGAAAGAGTGTAAAAAAGACAACTGCTCACCGCTTTTTGAGAGTTAGTTACCGGGTTTAGTTTTGACAGAAAACTAGGTGAAATCAGCAGTATTTAAAAAGCGACTAGTTAGCTCTGCAACTTCTTTAGAAAATAACAGTGCCGTATGAGATTTATCGACCAAGATGTGTGCTTTTTGTTTTGGATGGTGGGTTTCTTCGACGAGCACAGTGCCGTCACTTTCTTCAGGTAATCCACCGGTCAAAAAACCCAGACCTAGACTTTTTGTCCCAGCGATCATTCCCCAGTCCCGATCAGTTTTCCATTCTGGCACATCTACACCGGATAACGCACTAGGCATACTCTTCGCCAATAAAGGAGAAATGACTGGCCAATCCTGCACTTTTTGAGCCATCCAACTGCCATTTACGGGAGAACCGAGCATAACGATTCGGCCTTCTGGTATATCATCCGTTTGATCAAACAGATGCATCAAAACAACGCCACCCAAACTATGCCCGACCAAATGCAGATCTGGCAGATTCAGCTTGGTTATTTTGTCGTGAATGACTTTTGCATTTTGCTCTGGGGTTTTAAGAACCGATTGGTAATAGACATAATGCACATTGAAACCCAGCTTCTCTAGCTGTGTTCCCAGATAACGCATCTCTAGAGGGTTCATCAAGATGCCGTGAATGAGAAGAACGTTTGGTTTCAATGTAACCTTTTATGTATCTAATTAATCTTATAAATTTACTTATCTGGCCATTTTCTAGCGCTAAGTGTTAAACCTTTTATTCATCTTCTACAACATAAGGAAGGTCTAAAAAGTGCACATTAGCTTCTTGATTATCAACAGAAACAGTTAACGGTTTTGTAGCTTCAGCTATCTTAAGAATAACCAGCGCTTCAGCCTTGCCTTCGGGGTTTATCACTGAGGTTAACACTTTTCCAGCTTCGGTATCTTTTTCACTTTTAACTGCCGAGCCTACTGCTAACGCCGATGCTGTATCGGCAACAATATGATACATACGACGTTTGGTTTTACCCAGATAATTCAAACGAGCAACTACTTCCTGCCCCGGGTAACAACCTTTTTTAAAGTCTACACCGCCGATATGAATATAATTCACCATTTGCGGAATCCAGGCCTCAGTACTCTCCGCTGATATCATGGGGATACCCGCTTGTATGTTGAGATAATCCCAATGTGTGCTCGGTGCAACGACGGCATCGTTATTTAGTTTTTGCCAGAGACTTTTGCAGTCTTCTACTTCACCAAAAATATCAAAACGAGTATTCGCTCCAGCGATAGCTAATACGCTTAAAGAACCTGACTGAATTGATTCGGTAGGTGCTTTTGGCAAATCACCCAGAATATTATTCAATTCTGTATCGGCACCCTGCCCTGAATAACTGAAATGCACTAAAGAATCTGAAACATCATCAATAGTCACTTTTGACATCATCACATACATACGTAATTTTTTTATTACGTGCTCAAGAAGATCAGCAGACAAATCCAATAAGAAACTATCACCGCGCTTAAACACACGGAAATTAGCGATAATGCGACCTTTTGGAGAACACCAGGCGCTTTCCTGATGTGTCGTTTCATTCACATTACGAATATCATTGGTTAACTGGTTTTGTAGAAAAGTTTCAGCATCCTCACCTGATACTTCCAGTAGACCTCTACCTGAAAGATCCGCTAAAACTTTAGTGTCAGAGGAATAGCTAGAGTTCTTACTGTCATCAGATAAGGCATCGTGTTCAGTTAAAAATGTTTTCCAATTTGGGTTCATAGCTAGAAAAACCTATTATTTATTATCGTGAATGTAAAATAAAAAAACCCAGAGTTTGAAGAATCACACTCTGGGTTTTAATTGTAGCATCTGTAGAAAAAAGACTAGGTTTTAGTCTTTCTTCTCTTCAGCTTTTTCTTCTGTTTTTGCTTCAGCTTTCTCTACTTCTGGAAGCGTTAGCTTGATATCAGCATCTTTTTTCAAGTTTTCCATATATGCCAACATCTGCTTCTGTGAAATAACTCGAGTTAACTGAGGCTTTAATGACTCAAGTGTTGGTAGTTTTGCATCACGGCTGTCTTCTAGTTTGATTACATGATAGCCGAACTGTGTTTTAACAGGTTCTTTTGATACATCGCCTTTAGACATTTCTTTTACAGCATTTGCGAAAGCAGGAACCATTGTCTGTGCTTTAAACCAACCTAAAGAACCACCGTTTGAGCCTGAAGGACCGGTTGATTTCTCTTTAGCAACTTTAGCAAAATCAGCACCATCAGCGACTTCTTTAATCACTGCTTTAGCTTCATCTTCTGTTTTAACTAAAATATGGCGTGCGTTAAACTCTTTGCTTGCTAGTTTGGTAACACGCTCATCGTAGGCAGCTTTGATATCTTCGTCTTTGATATCAAAAGATTCTACTTTCTCTTTTGTCCAGGTTTTTAGCAAGATGTTACGCGTGAAATCACTGATTGCTTTTTTCGTTTCAGGACGCTCTAAAATATCTGTTTTCTTTGCTTCTTGAAGTGCAATTTCAGTAGCTACTAAATCGTTAACGGCAGCTTCCTGATCACCTTTACCTGATTTCTTGAGGATTTCCATGTAACCGTCAAGTGTGCTCTTCATGATTTTATCGCCGTTTACCGTAGCGATAACAACATCAGTTTCTGCTTTTTCATCAGCGTGTAAAGTAAACATGCCTGCCATTGATATCGACAGTCCAAGTATTGATGTTGCAAGTAATGATTTTTTCATAGTTAACATTTTATCTAATTGTCCTTTCCGTAAAATTATTCTAATTTATTTATATGTTCCCGACTATTCGGGTCGCCCTATGGCAAAACCTTCTTAAATGGTTTCACCGTAACTTTTTGATAAACGCCAGCTCCAATATAAGGATCTGCATCAGCCCAAGCTTGCGCAAGTTCTAATGTGTCGAATTCTGCAACAATGAGACTACCAGTGAAACCGTTAGTTCCGGGATCCTCACTATCGATTGCAGGGTGCGGCCCTGCTAACACTAATTTACCCTGATCTTTTAAATCATTTAAGCGAGCAATATGCTCCGCTCTCACAGATAAACGCTTTTCCAAGCTATTTTCTACATCTTCCGAAATTACAGCATATAACATCTGCTTCTCTCCTTCATTTATTATGCATTACTATTTTATTAATTTTTGGTAATACTCTTGTACCTAATATTCTGTGCTTTTGATGCAGACGACTAGAACAGAGTAAATTCAAATCAGTGTTTATATCTTGTCTTTAGATGCTTCTTCATCGGGCTCATTTTCCGCATGTTTCGCCAGGTAAACACCTTGCGCAATCATAAAAACAAACGTCATCCCCAGAACACCAAACATTTTAAAATCGACCCAGATGTCTTCACTAAAGTTGTAGGCGACATAAATATTCACAAAGCCTACCAGAGCAAAAAACACTCCCCAACTCAGATTAACACGCTTCCATATTTTTTTGGGAACATCAATCGCATTAGACATCATTCGTTCTATCAGCGACTTACTGCCGATGAATTGACTGCCTATAATAACCAATGCAAACACCCAATTGAAGATACTTACTTTCCATTTGATAAACAATGGGTCTTTAAAAGCCAGAGTCAAGGTTCCAAAAGCAATCAATATGCCTAAGGAAATCAAATGCATTTTTTCTAATTTTTTGAATACAACTCTATGCACAATATTCTGAACAATCGTTGCCAGAATTATCAACACGGTCGCGAAGTAAATTGCATCTTTGGGTTCATCGGGACTAATTGATACGAAGGGAAGCTGGTTTGCCATTTCTATCCATTGCGGAGGCATATCACCAAAGAATTTATATCCAATAAAAAACAAAACTACTGGAAAAAAATCAATCAAAAACTTCATTGTTATTATATATCCCTGAGCAACTACTGATGTAGAATAGCGTATTTTAACCTGTTACTGGTTTGCTTAGAAGTTATATGAGTCAATATTTCGAAATACACCCAGATAATCCACAAAGTCGTTTAATTAAACAATCTGTAGAGATTATCAATAAGGGCGGTGTAATCATTTACCCAACCGATTCAAGCTACGCAATCGGTTGTCATTTGGGCGACAAAAAAGCGATGGATCGAATCCGTATGATTCGACAGCTCGATAAAGACCATGACTTTACGCTGGTCTGTAGAGATCTATCAGAAATATCACACTATGCAGTGGTCGACAATCTGAATTATCGTCTGATGAAATCACTCACGCCGGGGCCCTATACGTTTATTTTGCCGGCCACTCGTGAAGTGCCGAAGCGGTTACTCAATCCTAAACGTAAAACAATCGGAATCCGTGTACCAGACAACGCCGTATGCTCTGCTTTACTGGAAGAGTTAGATCAGCCGATCATGTCGAGCACACTCAGTTTACCCAATGACGAATACCCATTAAATGACCCTTATCAGATCAGATTAAAACTGGAAAACATGGTTGATCTGATCATAGATGGGGGTTACAGCGGGCACGAAGAAACTACCGTAGTCAGCCTCACCGAAGATAAACCTGTCATTATACGTCAAGGATTAGGTAGTGCAGACTGGCTTCAACAGCACTAATTTTATAGCTATCAACACCTTACAACACAAACAATAAAACACAGTAGAACTTAAAATACATGAATATAGATAGCATTATCTACAATATTGCCGTTTGGTCTTTACCGGTATTATTTGCCATTACCTTACATGAAGTTGCTCACGGTTGGATGGCAAGCAAACTTGGCGATAACACGGCAAAAATGTTGGGCCGTTTAACCGTAAACCCATTCAAACATATAGATCCAATCGGAACCGTTGTGGTGCCATTAGCCATGGTTTTGCTACAAACCGGTTTTGTATTCGGCTGGGCAAAGCCTGTACCGGTAAACATGAGAAACCTGAATTCACCCAGAAAAGATATGGCGATCGTTGCTGCTGCAGGCCCAATATCTAATTTACTCATGGCTGTTTTCTGGGTGTTTATTTTCAAGCTAGGCGCATCCGTTATTACTGACCCTAATATTTCCGAAGGGGTAAAGGCAATGGGTCAGGCAGGCATTATTATTAACCTGATATTATTCATTTTTAATTTACTCCCTATTCCACCATTAGATGGAAGT
Source organism: Cocleimonas sp. KMM 6892 (assembly GCF_035798195.1). Classification (NCBI taxonomy): domain Bacteria; kingdom Pseudomonadati; phylum Pseudomonadota; class Gammaproteobacteria; order Thiotrichales; family Thiotrichaceae; genus Cocleimonas; species Cocleimonas sp. KMM 6892. Next base: position 142,976 of record NZ_JAPFBV010000004.1, read on the forward strand.
AAAGTGCTTTCAGGCATCGTCCCTCCTCCTGTTTCTGCTATGATGGACAAAATTGAACCATACGGTTTATTTATCGTTATCGGGCTGCTTTATTTTGGCGTACTAAATGCCATTATCTCACCTGTATTAACGTTCTTTTTACAAACAATAGGTTCGCTTTTCTTTTAACGACTTAATCATTATTTACTTTTTGACATACATATAACTCTTTGAAATACATATAAGTAAAACGCTTCTAATTTATGAATACACAAATTCCACAAAATCAACGTGTCGTATCTGGCATGCGTCCCACAGGCAAACTTCACCTGGGCCATTATCATGGCGTATTGAAAAACTGGGTTGAAATGCAATTAAACTACGAGTGCTTTTTCTTCGTAGCGGATTGGCACGCACTTACCACACACTACGATGACCCAAGTGGCACACCACAACATGTTGAAGATATGGTGATTGATTGGTTGGCAGCAGGCATCAGCCCGAGCTCTGCGACTATTTTCTTACAATCAGAAGTGCCTGAACATGCAGAATTACATCTATTGCTTTCAATGATTACACCATTGAGCTGGTTAGAGCGTGTTCCGACGTATAAAGATCAGCAAGAGAAGTTACGCGAGAAAGATTTAGCAACCTACGGATTCCTTGGTTATCCCCTGCTTCAATCTGCAGATATATTGCTCTATAAAGCAGACATGGTTCCAGTAGGTGAAGATCAGGTTGCACATATAGAATTGACACGCGAAGTGGCAAGACGATTCAATCACATTTATGGTCGTGAGCCAGATTTTGAAGAAAAAGCTGAAGCTGCCATCCATAAAATTGGTAAAAAGAATTCAAAACTATACCGTGATTTGCGCAAACGCTATCAGGAACAAGGCGACCTCGAAGCTTTGGACATTGGTCAGGCATTACTAGAAGCACAGCAGAATATATCTGTGGGCGATAAAGAACGCCTGTTTGGTTATCTGGAAGGCATGGGAAAAATCATCCTGCCAGAACCAGAAGCGAAACTCACTAAAGCATCCCGCATGCCGGGCTTAGACGGTCAGAAAATGTCTAAATCTTACGGCAATACAATCGGCTTACGCGAAGACCCTGATGTGCTGGATGAGAAAATCCGTAAGATGCCAACAGACCCTGCTCGTGCTCGTTTAACTGATCCGGGCAATCCTGAAAAATGCCCTGTATTTGATCTCCACAAAGTATACTCCGATGATTCACGACTACAGTGGGTTAACGAAGGGTGCCGAAACGCATCATTCGGTTGTTTGGATTGCAAAAAGCCCTTAATCGAAGCGGTACAGGCAGAAATGCAACCCATTCGCGAAAGAGCACAAATTTTTGAGAATGACCGCACCGCAGTAAGGGCAATCATTCGCGAAGGTAGCGAAGCAGCGCGTGATGTGGCGCGTGAAACTTTGACTGATGTGGTTGAGGCAATGCGCTTTTCGCAACAGTAATTTTCACCTTTTCAACGAGAATCAATGACCAACAAGACAGACACTAAGCACCACATACCGATACAAGGCGAACTACCGTTCGCCATTGTTCATGGTGAAGCTGTTTCTGCACCACCTGAAGACCTCTATATTCCACCCGATGCCCTTGAAGTATTTCTGGAAACGTTCGAAGGTCCGTTGGATTTATTGCTGTATTTAATCCGTCGCCAAAATCTGGATATTCTGGATATCCCGATTGCTGAAATCACCTCTCAATACATGGATTATGTCGAGATGATGCGCAACATCAATCTCGATTTGGCGGCTGAATATCTGGTGATGGCAGCGATGCTGGCAGAAATTAAATCGCGCATGCTCTTGCCACGCCATGAAGAAGTCGAAGATGAAGAAGACCCGCGCGCCGAACTGGTTAAACGACTTCAAGAATACGAACGCTTTAAACAGGCAGCATCAGATATAGATGAATTACCACGCACGGGGCGTGAAAACTTCCCAACCTCAGTAGAAGTCATTCTTGATAATCAGGAAAAACCAGAACCCGAAGTAGACTTACGTGAAATCCTGTTAGCCTTTCAAAACATACTTAAGCACGTCGATATGCAAAAGCACCATGAAATCGAGCGCGAAGAAATATCAATACGTGAACGCATGACACACGTCCTGTCTAGGCTGGATGCTGATAATTTTATCGAGTTTCAAAGCTTATTCACTTTTAAAGAGGGACGCCTGGGTGTTGTTGTCACCTTGATGGCGGTGCTGGAATTGCTAAAACTCAAAGTCATCGACATGGTGCAAGCCGAGGCGTTTGCCCCCATCTATTTAAAACCTGTTTCCAGCACAGAAGAAATTGTATAGATGATAAATAGCATTCAGAAAAAACTGCGTATAAGTGGGGGGGTGGCTTTTAACTCTTCTATTAAACGAGAAACATAACGAATTAGACATGCAAATAGAAAAATTACAAAACATTCTGGAAGCACTACTCATTAGTGCTGAGAAACCACTAAGCATCGATAAACTTTTAGGTTTTTTCCAGACAGAAGACCTGGTTAATCGAAATGATGTGAAACAAGCTTTAGCGTTAATTCAGAAAACCTTTGAAGCGCGCGGATTTGAATTAATAGAAACAGCGAGCGGCTTTCGCTTTCAAACAAAGTCAGAATATAAACAATGGGTTACACAGCATTGGGATGAAAAACCTGCGCGATATTCCAGAGCATTATTAGAAACACTAGCACTCATCGTTTATCGCCAACCGATAACTCGTGCAGAAATTGAGGACATTCGCGGCGTTGCTGTTAGTTCGAATATTATCAAAACACTTCAGGAAAGAGACTGGATCAGAGTCGTTGGGCATAAAGAAGTACCTGGTCGACCTGCCCTGCTCGGTACAACTCGTCAATTCCTTGATTACTTTAATCTTAAGTCTCTGGATGAAATGCCGAGCTTGAGCGAAATTCAGGATATCGATAAACTTTACCCTGAGCTTGATCTGGGGCCTCTGCAAGATTTGACGGAAGCTGCTGACGAACAGGAAAGGGAAGAAGAGGAAGACGAGCATATTGAAGATAAGCCAATGGATATCTTTGATATTGACGAAATCGAGATTAACGAAAGCAGTATAGACAGCCTGAATGCAAAAATTAAAAGCGAAGCAGATCAAGAGCCAAATGATAATTAGCCGATAAAAAAAGACTCATAGGTTACGCAAGACTATTAAAGATTACGAAAAATTAATAAATATTTAAAGATTTAGAACAAGTAAATGATGAATACTTACACCATTGATTTTGCTCTAATAAACATGGCCACTTTGATGCCTACTTAAGACATCCACTTTAGACAGTTATAAAAAATATGAAAAAAACATCAAAAACTAAAGACATTGTATTATTCAGCTTTCTCACGTTAATCATCATTCTTATCATACTGGCCATGTACCAACGCGATCGCGAATGGACAAAGCTAACTGCGATGGAACGTTCACTCTCTGAACAATCGCGTGATGTCAGTAATCTGCGTGGCTCGCTCAATGCTATGGAGAAAAAGTTAGAATCATTAAAAGTTCAATCACTCAGCACATCAGTCGCAAACTCAAACGAATCTTCAGAAAAAACGCCTGTAAGTGGGGGGGTGTCTTTAGCCTTTAAACGTGCCAAAGCAGCGACACAACAAGCTGATTATGCACAAGGTGACTGGAGCGTTAATGCACTAGGCAGTAATATCAAAACCATCACCCCATTGGTTTCATCCGATGCCACCGCCAGTGATATTCAGGGATACGTACTGGAAGGATTAATTACAAGAGATCCCGATACTTTAGAGTGGACAGGTCTTATCGCTAAAGACTGGACCATTAGTGACGATGGCCTAGTCATCACCTTCAATCTTAGAAATGATGTGTATTTTTCTGATGGTGAGCCATTAGATAGCTCTGATGTTGTGTTTAGTTTCAATTTCATCATGAATGAAAAAATTCAGGCACCACGTCACCGCGCCTATCTAGAAAAGATTAAAACAGTCACCGCAGATGGACCATACAAAGTAACGTTCACATTTAAAGAGCCTTACTTCGAAGCGTTTAGTCTTGCCGGTAGTTTAGAGGTGATGCCAGAGCACTTCTACAAAGAATATTTAGAAAAACCTGAAGTATTCAATGAGTCAAAAGGATTCTTGATCGGGTCTGGTCCGTATCAGTTAGCTGATCCAAAATCGTGGACACCAGAAAACGGCAATGTCGAATTAGTTCGAAACACCCGTTACTGGGGTGACGTTCAGCCTTCTTACGATAGAATTTTATGGCGCGTTATCCAGAACGCTAGCGCACGATTAACCACCTACCGTAATGGCGACGTTGATACTTATAGCGCCAGACCGATCGAATACGAAAAGCTCAAAGAAGACAAACAAATAATGTCGAAGAGCCAGCAATTTGAATATATGCCGCCTGTTGTTGGTTATTCCTATATTGGCTGGAATCAGGAAAGAAAAGGAGAAGCGACCCTGTTTGCGGATAAGCGCGTTCGTCAGGCAATGACCTATTTAATCGATCGTGATCGTGTTAACAAAGACATCTTTTTAGGTTATGCAGAAACGGCAATTAGCCCTTTTAGCCCTCGCTCTAAACAGCACGACCCAAGTCTTAAACCACGCGAATACGATATCGAAAAAGGCAAAGCACTGCTTAAGGAAGCCGGCTTCGAAGACCGAGATAATAATGGCGTCTTAGAGAATGAAGAAGGAAAGCCGTTTGAGTTTGAGCTTACCTACTTTCAAGGCAATGAAGATACTCAACGCATGATATTGCTACTTAAAGATATGTACGCGAAAGCTGGCGTTAAGCTCATCCCAACACCTCAAGAATGGCCGGTAATGATTGAGTTACTGGATAAGAAAGACTTTGAAGCCATCACTCTGGGTTGGACTAGCGGTTTAGAAACAGACATCTTCCAGATGTTTCATGGATCACAGGCAAAAACTAACGGCGATAACTTTATCAATTACAAAAATCCTGAATTGGATAAGTTAATCGATGAAGCACGTAAAACCGTAGATTCTGATAAGCGCATGCCAATCTGGCAAAAAGCCGAAGCGGTGATGTATGAAGACCAGCCCTACTCGTTTTTATTCCGCAGGAAGACACTGGCGTTTGTTGATAAACGCATCAGTAATTTAAAGCTAACCAAGCTAGGCCTGAACAAAAGTCGATTACCTCTGGAAGTATATGTGCCTAAAAACATGCAAAAGTACACACAGTAAGCTCACTCATAATCGAATAAAACTGAATATAAATACATGTTAGCTTATATCATACGTCGCCTGCTTTTGATGATTCCTACCTTGTTAGGGATTACCATCGTGGTGTTTTCCATTATGGCATCTTCACCAGGCGGCATTAGCGCACAGTCTTTGACTGGCGGGCTCGACATGAAACCCGCAGAACGCAAAGCACTGGAAGATTACTACAACAAACGCTATGGCCTGGACGACCCTGCCCCGATTCAATACCTGCGTTGGCTGAATAACATTTCGCCGATTGGATTTACGCTGGATGACGATAATAACTTTGATAAGTTTTCATTTACCAAGGGATCAGATCTAGGACAAAGCTTCAACTATGGGCGTGATGTTTCTGAGTTAATTAAAGAACGACTGCCGATAACCTTATTACTGAACCTAATCACGATTCCTCTCATTTATATCATAGCCATAGTGATAGGGGTGAAAGCTGCCACCGATCGTGGTGGACGGTTTGATGTAGCTTCCAGTGTTTCGCTATTGGCCTTGTGGTCGATTCCGTCAATGCTTACGGGTGTTTTATTAATCGGATTCTTCGCTAATGTGCAGCACTGGCAGTGGTTTCCCACCGCAGGCTTAAGTGAACGAGAAGCCTTGGACATGACGTTTTTACCCACGGGTTTATCACTGATATCGGTGTTTAAACTATTTCTCGGGATGACAATAGGTGCCGCTGCAATGGTCAGTCTAGCCCTATGGCATCACAAACAAACACGTATTGTTATTGGTGCAATCTTAGGGGTTGCTGTTGGCTGGTGGATGTCAGCTGCACACCCTGAAGATTTACTCTTGCACCAAATCTCGCTACCAATACTCGGGGCGATCACCATTGCTTTGCTGGGCTGGATTGAGTCACCTGCGTTTAGGGTCGGCATACTAGGCATTCTGGGTGCTGGTTTCGGCCTTACCATTGGCTTCAATTTCATTAGTGAAGATATCGTGAGAGGCTTCCTGTTTGATAGGATATGGCATCTTATTTTGCCTATTATCACGCTTTCCTACGGTAGCTTTGCATTCCTAACCAAGCTAACCCGAACATCTATTCTAGAAAACCTGCAGGCAGATTACGCACGCACCGCTCGCGCCAAAGGCGTGAGTGAAAACGATGTACTGTGGAAGCATGTATTTCGTAATAGCTTGATGCCTTTAATTACTGCCACGGCAGGAATTTTGCCAGGCTTGATTGCAGGATCAATCATTGTAGAAACCATTTTCAGTATCGAAGGTATGGGCAAGCTAGCACTTGAAGCGGTTAAAGGCAGAGACAGAGAATTGATTCTCTCGATTACTTTAATCAGTGGTCTCTTGACGTTGATTGGTAATCTATTGGCTGACTTCCTCTATACCATTGTTGATCCGAGGGTTTCTTATGATTAGACACATATTTGGTGATTTTCATGGATAACACAATGAATAAACCGACTGAGAAAGTAAAGCATAGATCATCAGGTTTTCTGCGACGTGTGCTTAAGCATACGTTCTCGGGCTGGGGAGCAAAAATAGGTTTAATGTGGGTTGGCATCCTGGTTATTGCTGCCGTATTCGCACCTTTCCTTGCCAACAGTATGCCGTTATTGGTTAGCTTAAACGGTGAAATATCAGCACCTGTATTCCGCTACCTTAGCGTTGAAGACATCGTTGTTTTAATTGCATTCTTTGTGCTTATTCTGCTATTTCTAAGCCCGCTTAGACATTCAATTAAAAGCCTACTGTTATTTTTCCTGATCATTATTGTGGGTTCTACGATAGTCAGTAAACAGTTTGTCACCGTACAACAAAATGTCGTTTATTCTGATTTTCGTGAAGACCTTAAAACCACTAACTACGACTGGGTGGTGATGCCCCCTATTCCCTATGCGCCAGAAGATTATTTACGTGATTCACAGGCAACGCCATTAGAAGCACCTCTGGAAAACAGTGAATATACACACTGGATGGGCACTGAGGAAAACGGCGGAGATGTGCTCAGCCGCATGATTCACGCTTCAAGAATTGCTTTGGGCATTGGCTTTATTGCAACGGGTATTGCAATGGTCATTGGCGTAATTCTTGGTGGATTGATGGGATACTTCTCGGGTATCGTGGATATGCTGGGAATGCGTTTGGTAGAGATTTTCGAATCGATTCCGACGCTCTTTTTACTCCTTACGTTTGTGGCATTTTTTGGACGAAGTATTTACATCATGATGGTGATAATCGGCCTCACCAGCTGGTCTGGTTATGCTCGCTATATTCGTGCTGAATTCCTGCGATTACGCAAAATGGATTTTGTTCAAGCCACCATCGCCAGCGGTTTACCCCTTAGATCAATTCTGTTTCGACACATGTTGCCAAATGGGATAGCGCCATTATTGGTGGGTCTCAGCTTTGGTGTTGCCTCAGCCATTCTTGCCGAAGCAATGTTAAGCTTCCTTGGACTTGGCCTTGTTGGTGCTCCTTCGTGGGGGCAAATGCTAAATCAGGCAGTGCAATCATCTACCTTTAACTGGTGGATGGCGGTTTATCCGGGTGGCGCTATTTTCCTTACCGTCTTTGCTTATAACCTGATGGGTGAAGCGTTACGTGATGCTATCGATCCTCAATTAGCGAAGAAAGCTGGAGTGGTTGGATGACAGAGAAAAAGGCATCGAGTGACCACTTAGTCGAGATCAAACAATTAAAAACGTATTTACAAAGCGCTAATGAAACTGTTAAAGCGGTAGATGATGTCACTTTCAATATCGAAAAAGGCGAAACCTTCTGTTTAGTTGGCGAATCCGGTAGTGGCAAGTCGATACTGGCACTTTCTATCATCCAGTTATTACCTGCAAAAATCAGTCACCATCCCAGTGGCAGTATTCTTTTTGATTGGCGCAAACAAAGTGGTCTAGGTTTAGGAATAAACTCCCAACAAAAAACCACGTATGAAAAAGTAAACATGCTGGACCTTAAAGAAAACCAGCTGTGCGATATTCGTGGTTCACGCATCGCAATGATTTTTCAAGAGCCGATGACATCGCTAAACCCTGTCGATAGCGTGGGTGAGCAAATCATGGAAGCGCTATTATTGCATCATCCTGAAATGTCTGACGAGTCAGCCAGAGATCGCGCCTTAACTGCGATGCAGGAAGTACAAATCAAAGATGCAGAATCACGCTTTGATAATTACCCGCATGAGCTTTCTGGTGGTCAACGTCAGCGTATCATGATTGCGATGGCACTAGCCTGTGAGCCTGATCTATTAATTGCAGATGAGCCAACTACAGCGCTCGACGTTACCGTACAGGCCGAAGTTCTAAAACTCATGAGGGAGTTACAGGAACGCAAAGGCATGAGCATCCTATTTATCACCCATGATTTTGGTGTGGTGTCACAGATTGCACATCGCGTCGGTGTTATGAAACAGGGTAAGCTGATTGAATTTGGCGAAACCAAAGAAGTACTCAAAAACCCGCAGCATCCTTACAGTAAAAAATTACTCGCCGCTGTTCCAGAAAATCTACCAAAACGCGAAAAGATCAAAGATCCTAGCTCAGAGAAACCGTTAGTACGTGTCAAAGACCTCGATGTTTTCTTTCCTATTCGTAAAGGAATTTTTCAACGAGTGGTTGACCACGTACGTGCCGTCGATGGCGTAACGGTCGATATCAATAAAGGTAAAATTATCGCTTTGGTAGGCGAATCAGGTTCTGGTAAAACCACCTTGGGCAGAGCCATTTTACAACTGCAAAAACCAACCGCAGGTAGTGTCAAAATTGATGATCACGAATTAGTCGGTTTATCGTCAAAGGAATTAAAACCGTGGCGTAAGAAGATGCAAATTTCCTTTCAAGATCCACAATCTTCCCTCAATCCACGTTTACTAATCGCCAAAACTATTACCGAACCGATGAAGGTTCATAATATTGGTAATAGCGATGAAGAACGTCTTGAGCTTGCTGCCGATGTGATGGAAGCCGTGCAACTCAAACGCGATTTCTTATGGCGCTACCCCCACGAATTTTCTGGTGGTCAACGACAACGCATTGGCCTGGCCCGCGCCCTCGCCTTAAACCCTGAATTTATTGTGTGTGACGAAATCACCAGTGCACTGGATGTATCCGTGCAGGCCGAAGTCTTGCAGTTGCTGCAAGAGATCAAAGCACAGCGAGATCTGACCTTATTATTCATCACCCACAATATAGCGGTGGTCGAATACCTTAGTGATGAAACCATCGTGATGAAAGCCGGCAAAGTTGTAGAACAAGGCTATACTGATGATGTATGTGGTAACCCGCAAAATTCTTACACCAAGGAATTAATCGAAGCGGTGCCACGCTTAAAACTATAAACCATTAAACTGGAACGGAACAATCACAACATGAGCATCAAACTACTCCTTACCGGCGGCACCATTGATAAAGCCTACAACCAGTCCAATGGCGAACTGCACTTTACCGAAACCCATCTCAAGGAAATACTGCATCTTGGGCGTAACAGTGCATCCATTGATATTGAGCAACTGATGCTCAAAGACAGCCTGGACATGACAGATGCAGATAGACGTTCGATCTTAAAAGCCTGTCATAATGCATCACAAGATAAAATCCTGATTACACATGGTACTGACACCATGGTTGAAACTGCCAATATGCTGGGTAAAGAACAACTGAATAAAACCATAGTTTTAATCGGCGCCATGATTCCCTATGTCTTCAAAGATACCGATGCCGTATTCAACTTTGGATTTGCCCTTGGCGCAGTACAAGCCTCTAAACATGGCGTCTACGTCGCCATGAATGGCATGATATTTAATTACGATGATGTCATTAAAAACCGCGAATTAGGTGTTTTTCAGGCTTTATAAATTTATACAGGCACCCCCCACATTTGAGGCATTTTTTTAAGCTATCTTTAAATGCAGATCTGAAAGTGCGGTTTTCTGCTGCTTTTGATGATTAATCACAAGTAGCAGGTCATCCCATAGCTTTACTCGTGCTTCAACCGCTGTTTGAGCTGCGATTATCGCTTCGTCTATTTTGACAGTATCACCATCACATAATCCGTTAAGCAAACGTAATGATAATGGCCCATGGACTTCTTCGTCCATATGCACATGACGGTTTAAATAATAATGAAAAGTTGGCGCTTGTGATTCGCTAACGCCAGTGCGATTGAGAATCGCGCGGAACATAATAGGGATAATATGCTCACGACCTAAAGCCAGTGATGCTGCAACTTCATGAGGTTTATCAGCAGCAATACAGCTAAACGTTACTTCAGTGAAATCTCTACATATCGTTGGAATATTCCCCTTATATAAAGCCTGGTTCACGCCTTGCATACGCACATCTTCAAGGAATGCGTTGCTCTTTGAAATATCAGCGCCAATTTCCAGCATCGCCTGTTGATATAATTCGAAATGACTGGAGTAACCTTCTCCATTAATTCCCTCATCCGTTTCTTCTTCTAACACTAACTCATTGATAAAACGCTGAACATTAGAATCACCGCCTGGCAACCAAGGCGCTTTAGCAGGAGCTACCGTCGCTTGCACATATTTAACCAGAGACATGAAATCCCAAACAGAGTAGACATGGTGCTCCATAAAACATTGCAAATCCTCAATAGATTCAACCGCTTCATAAATCGGATGATCTTCAAGCTTTTGTTTAATCGAAGAAATGATGTCACTGTTAATTATTTTAGGCATAATATCTCTCTTCCTTGAGTTAATCTGATGCAAATTGGTTTAGATAATTGATCGATTATATTAGCAATAAATTATATAGAAAATATCTCTATAGAGTTTAGGGTTACTGAAGATAGTAAAAAATGAAAAAGGCACCCCCCACCTTTAGGGCACTTTTTCCATGAATATTAATAACAGGCGTACCATTGAAATTAGTTAGCTGGAATCTTAACGGTCTCGAAGACGAACACATTGACATGCGAACCGAAGCTGCGATGTTTCAAATTCTACTCGGCGCACCGATCGAAGCAGCAATCGCTCCTGACTTTACACCCAATACTCCAGATATTGTGCTGTTGCAGGAAGTCGTAGAGAGAACTTATTTCGCGCACCTTAAACCACATTTTCAAGCGGCTGGGTTTACGCTATTTCCAAACGAACCTGGCATACGCTCTTATTTTGAAGTCGTTGCAGTCAGACAGAAAGTACTGGATTTTAATCAAGAACCCTTTACTTTCAGCCAGCAAGGTAGGGAACTGAGCAGCATTAAACTCGATGGTGTAACGGTGATGACCTCTCATTTAGAAAGCATGAAACCGGGTAAGCATGAACGCATTGATCAGGCACAATATGTGATTGACCAGATGTCTGCACTAGGACCTTCTGTTTTCGCTGGTGATACCAATCTGCGCAATGAAGAATGGCAAGCCTTGAATCATCGCGATATCGTTGATGCATGGAGTGATGTTGGCGAACCAAAATCTGAAAAAGTTACTTGGCGGGAAGAGCAACGCAGCAGTCGATTTGATCGCGTCTGGGCACATCAAATCCGAGTAAAAAGCTTTGAAACATTTGGAAAAGAAAAAGTCCCAACATTAGACGTGAGACCGTCCGATCATTATGGCTTACGTGTAGAATTAGAATTATAAAAATTCAGCAATAGCACTCAAACCCTCTTATTTCTCGCTAAAATCTTAAAAAAACAAAAAAAATCAGTTTGGCTACTTCCAACGACGAGAACGACGTTTCTTCCTAAACTTATGGCCCAGCATAGCCAGGCCAATCAGTAAGATAAATATTACGGTGAAAAAAACCATCATCAGGGTATTCTGACTCCAGCCAGTGAGGGCCATTAAATACTCAAACTCCTCAACACACTTTGTTCCACAGCCCTTGAGAACACCCTGAATCACTATAAAGACATTTAAACCAGGGTCAGTCTAGAAGATGTACCTAGCGCCTTCGCAATTTCGGCAAACGCCTCCACTTCACCTTCACTTACACGCGTTCCGCCAATCCCTAGAAAACCACCTTCTTTAGCGGCATTCGCGACATTTTCTGCGATGTGCATTGCCCACTCTTTGTATTCTCTCGCTTCTTCAGCCGAGGCTTTTTCTTCCAATAGTTTTGACACCGCACGACTATCTTCAATCAACTGCGCACGTAACTGCTCACCGGACTGAATCCCCTTTTCTTTGAGTCGTGCCATGGCTTTTTGACGCATTTCTTTAGCCTGACTCATCGACTCTTTAAACTCATGTACATTGGGCAATACGCCAATGATGATCTCATTATCAGGATAGTCTTTAAGACCATTAACAAAGCTTTTAGAGCTGGCGTACATTTCTTTAATCGTTCCTAAACCACTGCCTTCAGCAAAAGCCATAACCGTACCAATTTGAGTAGGCGTGGTCGAAAGCAGGAAAATCTCATCTTCGGTAAAACGGTTTTCTAGTGACATAAAAGCTCCTAATATTTTTTGTTTAATTATTTTCTGAAGTCGCCATTTTCCGCAAATCACCACGAATAATTTTACCCGTCGTGGTCATTGGCATTGCGTCTATAAAGCGTACTTCCCTTGGATACTCGTGCGCGGCTAAACGCGATTTAACGTATTGGGCAATCTCATCTGCAAGTTCCGGAGATTCATTATACCCGTCTGTAAGTGTCACATAAGCGGTAACAAGTTCCCCTCTTATTTCATCTGGCTTACCCACTGCCCCAGCTAACTGCACAGCAGGGTGTGAAATCAGGCAATATTCAATTTCTGCAGGACCTATTCGATAACCACCCGAACAAATAACATCGTCATCACGACCCACGAAGCGCAAGCGACCATCTTCTTCGCGGACTCCTCGATCTCCTAAAAATAGCCACTCAATATCACCAAACTTCTTGGTTTTCTCTGCTGTCGCCTCGGGCTTATTCCAGTATTCGATAAACATAACCGGGTTAGGCACTTGTACCGCAATGGCACCCTCTTCGCCTGCTTTTTTAATCTCTCCAGTTTCGGCATCAATCACATCAACCACAAACCCGGGAGCCGCACGCCCCATCAAACCTGGCGAAGGATATTCCTGAGCAGAACAGGCGGCAACAATCATATTGCATTCGGTTTGTCCGTAGAATTCATTAATCGTTGTGCCTAGTGCTTTTTCACCCCACTCGATAAGTTCAGTGCCCAGAGTTTCGCCACCACTGGCGACTGAGCGCATTTTTATTCCAAACTTCTCAGCATCAGGAACTAATCTCATCATTTTTAAAGCGGTTGGTGGCAAGAATGCATTGCGGATATTATGTTTTTTAATTAATTCTAAAGCAGCGACGTTATTAAATTTCGAGAAACGATAAGCCACCGTAGGAATTCCGTGATGTAAGGCTGGCATTAATACATCCAGCAAACCTCCAATCCACGCCCAATCGGCTGGCGTCCAGAATTTATCACCTTCATGAGGCAGGAAATTATGACTCATTTCAACACCGGGAAGATGTCCCAATAACGTACGATGCGCTTGCAATGCCCCTTTCGGGTTTCCTGTAGTTCCAGACGTATAAATCAGTAAGGCAGCATCCTCAGAATGCGTTTTTACCGGAGTAAACTCTGTACTTTCTCCTTGATAAAAATCGTGGAAGTTTTCAGCGTTTGCGTCTGCACCATCAACAGAAAAAACATGTTTAAGCTCTGGTAGCTTATCCCTGATACTGGCAATTTTTGCCGCGCCTTCTGTATTGGTTATCACCACCTTGGCACTGGAATCTCGTAATCGATGCAATAAGGCTTCCTGACCAAAAAGAGTGAATAATGGAATCGACACACAAGCCATTTTTGTCACGGCAATATGCGCAATTGCAGTCTCAACACATTGCGGTAATAACACCCCAACACGATCACCTATTTCATTGTCTTTTCGCTCAACACCTAATTTAGCTAAGGCATTTGCCAATTGGTTCGACATCGCTTTTAAATCAGCGTAACTATATTCTTCGAAGTCACCATTTTCTTCAACATCTATCAATGCAATACGATCTGGATCAGCCTCCGCCCACCGATCACAGATATCCACACCTATATTGAAATACTCTGGAATATCCCAGGTTAATGCAGCACAGGTCTCCTCATAGGTTTTTTTTTCTTCTAACACTGAATGTTCTCCCACTTCTTATACAATTATTAATAATTATGCGAACTACCCTGAGTTTAGAACAAAAAACAACGGATATTTAAAGAAGCGGAAATGAAGCATAAATACAGCTTGTCAGTAACTCTTAGTCAGCATTCAACAATAAGATATACTAGCGATAACAAATTCAACAACTGTAAAAAACACAAGGTCAAAAAATGAATAAGCTGTACCTATTGGGAATTATTGGCCTTGTAGCCTTTTTGTTTTTCGGTCAGTCCAGCGATATGCCAACCGCAAATCTGCAGGTACATAATGAAGACCCTTATAACGAGATGGATGGCTCAGTCGGTGGTCGTTGTCTGGGTGGAAAATGCCTGACGGTATACGTCGCGCCATGGTGTCCCGCTTGTAAAAGCTTACGACCCACGATTATTGATATGGTGGAAACACTCGAAAAAGAAGGCATCGAAGTGAAAGTAATTATCGGCAAAGATTCGCAACAAGCGACAGAACAATATGCCAAAAGCTACCCGTTCCCTGTTTTGCTCGACCCTCAGGGAGATTTCTTTCAAAAGGCCAATCAACGCGGCGTCCCCTTCTTTATGGTTAGCGATAGCAAAGGAAAGGTTGTCAGCCAAATGGCTGGAGGCACCACACATATTCCTACCATGCGTGAACAACTTAAGATTTAAGTTAGCCAAGCTGCTTAATTTAGCTTAGCTATTTAGTTAAAACTAGAACTAAAGATAAAGAGGACTTTCTATTCTAGAAAGCCACCCCCCACCTTTGAGGCACTTTTTTTTAATCAGGAAACGCCTTCTAAAATACTCTCAATAGCAACTACAACTGCTTCTGATTTTTGTTGATTCAATGCATCTTGATGCGGTGGTGAAAATTGCTTCGAATCATTATCGAAGTATTTACCCGAAGCATTTGCAAACTCATCCGATAATGCTGCACGTGTCAGAATATCTGCACCGATATTTATATCACTCCCTTCAACACCAAAACCTTCTTTGACCATTTTACTGGCAAGTAATGATCCCGGGTTTACAGCAACGATCATGGGACCATCTTTTAGTTTTTCTGCGAGAACACTCGACCACATGGTGATAGCCAACTTACTCTGTGCGTAGGCCCCCATATCATCGAGTCTGGCTTTACCATAGAGCGCATCGATACTGACAGGCGCTTGTGCGGCAGACGATAAATTAACAACTCGTCCATTGTTACCTAATAGCGGTAGCAGGTGTTTCGTTAACAAATAAGGTGCCAATGTATTCACTACAAAACGAACATCAAGACCATCTTGCGTCATCGGATCATTGATTTTGAAAACACCGGCATTATTGATAAGCACATCAAGACTGTCGTGTTTTTCAGCCACAGCATCTGCAAATTTCTTTACCTCAGACAAATTCGATAAATCCGCCACATAGCTTTCGATGTTCGCGCCCTCTACCTGAGACGACAAGGTGTTAACCACGTCTTCCAGTTTTTGAGGATTGCGTCCGTGTAGCAATAAATGATTGCCTTGCTCTAACAACATTTTTGCCGTTGCTAAGCCAATGCCGTCTGTGGCACCTGTAAGTAGAATTGTCTTTTTCATTTTCTAATCTCTTATGATTGAAAGCCTGAACTTGGGAAGTCAGGTAAAATTTTGTTAGATAGTCGTTCTAGCGTCGTCTCAATATTCGCTTGATTAAAACGCAGATTAATTGCCACATGATTTACACCAATTTCTTCGAGTGACGATAAATAATCTCGAAGGTAATTAACCCCCGAACGGAATCCCAGATGTATCGGTTGCGGAGTTGCATCATCATCTTCAACCAAGTCGATGTAGAGCGATTGGGATACCGGCTTAAATGGTGCGTCTAACTCTTTGGCACGTGAACGCCAACTCGAGATTAAACGCTGTTGAGCTTGCACATTACGCGGATAAGTTACCCAGCCATCACCATTACTCGCGAGCCAATCCGGAGATTGCTGACTGCCACCCGTTATCATCAACGGTAATCTACCCGAGGAAGGTTTTGGCAACATGTCCATACCACCGTAAGGCGTGCCATATTCATTTTCGAACGCAGGAGCGGTTTCCCACATGCGTTTGATGTATTCAAAACTGTCTCGGAAACGTTTCCCCCGATCATCAAATGACATATTCAGCGCAGGGTATTCTTCGGGTCTATCGCCTGAAGCTATTCCCAAAATTAAACGCCCACCTGATAGCACATCCGCAGTCGCCGCTGCTTTGGCAACATGTGCAGGATGGCGCAAAGGTAGGACGATACTGCCGGTAGCGAGTGAGATTCTTTTAGTGTGCGCCGCCAAAAAACCCAGATAAACAAAAGGATCATAAGTTTGTCCTGCATCACCAAACGATGGCACATTGAACGGCACATCTCTCAACCAGATAGAAGCAAAACCAAGCGCTTCAGCCAGTTGAACGCGTTCGATATGGTTTTCCATGCTAGGCACGGGGCTATTGTTATAGTTTTCTATAGCCATAACCAAACCAACGCTCAACCGATTAGGACGAAAAACATTGTTGTAGCCACGGTTGATTTCTGGAAATGCTATTTGGTCAGTACTGCTCATAATTGGCTCATATCATTTTAATTCTATTTATCTAAACTATATGACAAATTGGAATTCGAAACGTTAAGTTATTAGGCTAAATCATCCTTAGCTTCGATTAGAAAGTGATGGCTAATAGAACCTTCAGTTCGTTCCTTAAGATGCGGAACATATTCTGGATCATTCATAAAAGCGATCGCAGCCTCTCGTGAAGGCCACTCGATAATAATGCGTAAAGAGGCATCTTCTCCCACTCCTTCTAAACGTTCATGGCTATCTGTACGCGCTAAATATTTTCCACCATGAGCCGCCACTAAACGATTAGCTGGTTCGATGTAGCCTGCAACCCAAGCATCGCTTGTTGGTGTTACTTCTAGTACTGAATAATATGACATGATTTTTATCCTTAAATTTGCTTGTTTTACTTACTATTTATTTAATATTTACTTAATTTCTACAACAACTTTTCCAGTCGCTTCACCACTAGATAATCGAGCATGTGCAGCACCCACTTCAGCTAATAAAAATTCATTTTCATCTAAAATAGGCTTTAATTTTCCTGCTTCTACAATGTTAGTGATCTCACTAAGAATTTGACCATGAACTTCACGTTTATGGTTGTATAGCATTGGAATCAGCATGAATACTACGTGCAAAGACAAGCCTTTGAAATGGACAGGGGACAAATCAATTTCAAGCAAAGAGGTAGTTGATGCAATTTGAGCATTTAAAGCAGCCGCTTCAAATGAATTAGTTAAATTCTCACCACCTACCGTATCGTAGATAACATCAAAACCTGCTCCATCGGAATGCTTCTGAACATAGTCAGCCACTTTCTCTGTTTTAAAATTAATCGCTTTAGCGCCTAATTTTTCGATGATATCCAATTGCTTATCAGTACCACCGGTTGCATAAACATCTGCACCAAAATGACGCGCTAACTGTAAAGCCAAATGACCCACACCACCTGCACCACCATGAACGAGTACTTGCTGTCCTGAAGCAATACCTGCACGTTTCAAACCTTCAAAAGCGGTAATTCCCACTAACGGGATTGCCGCTGCTTCACGCATCGATAAATTTTTAGCTTTACGCGCAATTAACTTAGCATCAGCCACAATGTATTCTGCCAATGTACCCGGAAGATCCGCTAAACCGCCAGCACAACCATAAACTTCATCACCCACTGCAAAATCAGTCACACCTTCACCGACTTCTTCAATCGTACCTGCAAAGTCCATACCTAAAATAGCAGGCGCATCTGGTGATAAAGGCAGTTCTTTACCCATTTGACGAATCATTGTATCGACGGTGTTAACGCTAGTCGCCGCAATATTTACCAATACGTGACCTGCTTTAATTTCTGGTTTTGCTACTTCGGCAGATTCAAAAACTTCTGGTCCACCAAAATCATTAATTATCATTGCTTTCATTTTTACTATCTCTATTTGATTGATTGTGAGACTAGTATAATTATTTAATATAAAATGATAATAGGCTAATATATAAAATCAGTTTTCTGATTTTATTGATAATAGAAAACCTGATATTGATGAAACAATAAAATTGAGCAGGGTAATAGCCAAAACATGAACATAGAACATCTCAAACTATTCGTGCGACTTGCCGCAACCAATAACATCAGCTCCGCTGGTCAAGAGCTAGGCTTATCCCCTGCGGTTTCCAGTTCGCACATCAACAAGCTGGAAGAAAGATTAGGCGTTCGATTACTGCATCGCACCACCCGAAAAGTATCGCTCACAGAAGAAGGCGAAGCATTTTTGCCCCACGCGGTAGAAGTATTATCTAGTGTCGAAGCAGCCAGAGCATCGGTCGGTGCAGGTGAAGTATTCCCCAGAGGGGTTTTAAGAGTAACCGCGCCCGCTTCATTCGGCGGCATGCACATGATGCCGGCAGTAAAAGACTTCTTAACGCGCTATCCTGATCTGACTATCGACTTTCGCTTTTCAGATGCGATTGTCGATCTGGTAGAAGGTGGATTTGATATTGCCATTCGCAATTCAGATCTCAAAGACTCCACGTTAATCGCACGCAAATTAGCACCTGATAATCGAATCATCTGCGCCTCTCCTGAATATCTGGAAAAATTTGGCGAGCCAAAGACACCGCAAGAATTAGAAAACCACAACTGCATAAACCTAATGGGGCTTGAGAACTGGGTATTTGAAACACCCAAAGGACAAGTCACCATAAAAACCAAAGGCCGTTTTCGCTCGGATAATGGCGAAGCCGTTAGAGATGCCTGCGTCGATGGCTTAGGCATCACCATCAACTCACAGTGGATTGCTTATAAACATCTCGAAAGCGGCGAGCTGGTAGAAATTTTAAAAGACTTTCCATTGGTCTCGGATACCGCAATCTGGGCGGTATACCCAAGCTCTCAATTACTCGCACCCAAGGTCAGAGTGTTTATTGATTACTTTTCAGAGCTTTATTCGAGCCCGGTTTATTGGGATAAAACATAATCTAAAAAGGTCAAAGGCTTATTTATAAACAAAAGTCACCCCCCTACTTTGGGGCACTTTTTTATTTTTCTAAGATACAACTTCTATTTTACTAGATTAAAAACTTTCATATTTCTTACACTTTTGTTGCGTAAAGTACCCCGATTAACTGTGTTACAGTTATCGCTTTCAATTAAGGAAACAGGATAAATATCATGGGCTTAACAAGCTATCGTCCATTCATTAGCAGTATTGCTTTTAGTGCACTCGTGTTAGCGGGGTGTAACAGTTCTTCTGTTGATACCAGTAAACAGGCTGCTACCACTAACAATGATACCAAGCAAAAAGTGATGATTAATCCTGCAAAGGGAATGGATATTTCTATGTTCGCAAAGGGGTCTTTTACTGAAGAGCCTAAAATCGTTGATTGTGAAACCGCAGAAGGCACGAAAACCACGTGTTATCAAATGGTAACAGCTGGCGCACCTGCAGGGCGTGAGCCAGGTCCTTTCTGCCCAAGAACAACCTCCGACGGAGCTGATGCCGGTGGCGCATGGTTCAGCAGAGATGGCGCTGGAGATTTAGTCGATATCACCGGAAATTTCATAGTAAATCTAGCCAGTTACTACGATGATACAAACTGGAAGCTTTACGACCCAGCAAGCAACAAAGTCCGTTACACAGCGACTAAAGAAGCTTGCCTAGGTGCGGCAAAACCTAATGTTGAAGAGCAGTATAAACAAAACTGTATTGAATGTGAGTTGTCATATTTAGACGCAGATTTCTCACGAACCTTCCTCATTCCAACCACTCCTATCCCAGCTGCCAAGCCAGGCCGAGCTAGAACAACAGGTATTGCCCTAGATGGATCAGAGCTCTCTGGACCAGCACCTGTTGATGCAATTTTAGGTGCGTATACCATTGCTGCTTTTGATGATTGTGGTGGACACATTAATGTTCATCAGGGATATCACTATCATTCATCAACCGGATGTACAAACGCCCCAGTAAAAACCGATGATGGCTATGCACCATTGATTGGTTATGCCGCAGATGGCTATGGCATTTATGCGATGAAAGATGCGCAAGGCAAGGAAGCAGAGTCACTTGATGAATGTCGTGGCACAAGCGATGACATTCGAGGCTATCACTACCGTGTAGCAAGCCCGAGTGAGAATATGTTTATTGGCTGCCTTCACGGAGAAACCGTTCGTGCAACAGGCGGACATGATGGACCTCCTCCTGGCGGTCGACCTGGTGGTGCTGGCAGACCTGGCGGACCTCCTCCTGCTAATAACCCGCCGACAAAATCGTGATCGGAGTTCAAACAATGACTCAAACAATAGCATCAAGAAAATCGATCAAGAAAGCAGTACTTGGTTTTTTATCGGTATCGGCATTATTACTCACAAACAGCATGGCTTATGCGCACTCTGGTTCACTCAACAAGGTTGCGGTGGAAGTATGCAAACAGAAACAAAAGTCGCAAGCCTGTCAGTACCAAGGTGGTCATAGCGACTTGTACATTGGCACCTGTCAGCTGATGTCAGAAACAGATTTGATATGCGTTAGAAACAAACCTATCCAGAAAATCGAGTCTGTAAACACAGATTCCAACAATGAGCATAAGCATTAGCGCAGATAAGTAGTTTCTGTAATCTTTTAGCTCCGATCATGCAAACGTGGCGCATTTGTTAAAATTGCGCCACTGTTTATCCAGCGATTTACCTATTTTTATTTATCCTGTTCACGCCTTAACCATTCTGCTGCCACCTCTCCCATAGTTTTAGCTTCTCCATTTTTAATCCAGGCCATAAACGGTCGGTTAAATTTGAAGTCGGGGCCACAAACACCGGTTAAAAAACGCCTGACATTCTGGGTATTACGGTAGCTATCAGTAACCGGAGTGTCCGTTGTTATTTGATCACAGTGCCAATCAAAATTATTCATACGGCATTTCTCCTTTTAGTTGGTTGGCTAGTTATTTAGTCACCCCCCTACTTTGAGGCACTTTTTTGAGTCGACTAAAACAAATCCAGACCAAACGCTCGCTTCACATCGTTCAAAACCTGATTCGATTCTTCTTTGGACTTTTCACTGCCCGCTTTTAGGATCTCGATGAGTTGTGCTTTGTCTGAAATAAAACCTTCTCTAGCCTCTCTAATAGGTTTTAAAGTTTCCTGCAGGCATTCTTCCAGAATCTTTTTGGTAGTTCCATCACCAAGACCACCTGCCTGATATTGCGCCTTTAAGTCTGCCACATACGCTACGTCAGGATGGAAAGCGTCTAAGTAGGTAAACACGACATTACCTTCGATTTGACCGGGGTCTTCTATTTTTAGGTGATTCGGGTCTGTGTACATCGATTTTACAGCTTTGGATATTTCCTTTTCGCTCGAACCTAAATAGATACAGTTTCCCATCGATTTAGACATCTTGGCTTTACCATCCATACTTGGCAAACGTGTCACTTTACTTAACAAAGGTCGGCACTCTACTAAAATCTCTTCCCCAGCTACGTTGTTTAGTTTCCTGACGATTTCATTGGTCTGCTCAATCATCGGTAGCTGATCGTCGCCCACAGGAACTAAGGTCGCTTTGAATGCGGTAATGTCTGCTGCCTGACTAATCGGATAAGTTAAGAAACCTGTGGGAATAGAAGCCCCAAAAGACTTACCCTCTATCTCGTTTTTAACCGTTGGATTTCGCTGCAATCTCGCTACGGATACCAGATTAGAATAATACATGGTGAGTTCAGACAAGGCTGGAATAGCCGACTGCAAACAGATCGTAGTTTTATTTGGGTCAATCCCGACAGCTAAATAATCCGCCACCACATTTAAGATATTAGAAGATACTTTTTTGGGATTATGACCGTTGTCGGTCAAACCTTGTAAGTCAGCAACCAGGATGGTTTGTTCGTATTGATCTTGCAACGAGATTCTTTGCTGAAGTGAACCAACGTAATGCCCAAGATGCAACTGTCCCGTTGCTCTATCGCCGGTTAATACTTTTTCTTTTTTGTTTGGATCTAATTGATTATTCATAATTTAAAACTCCTGCTAAATTCTACTGACGGAGACAAAAATTACGAAATTCATAAGCTGTCATCCGACGGCTTTGAACACATGTGATTCAGCACCGCTCTACGAAAAAGAACGCCACCAGAAAATTGTGATGAGATGAAAAGTGAGATTAACTTGCATGGAGCGCAAGTTACCACTTCACTGAAAGTGGTTCAATAGTACGAGGAATATTTATAAACCCACCCCCCTACTTTGGGGGCTTTTTTTTAAATCAGTGTTTCCAGCTGTTTCTGATACGGCGATAAATCTTTAAGATGCTCACTCACCCAATCGTCGTTGTAATACGTATCCATATAGCGATGACCACTGTCGCACATTAGCGTCACGATAGAACCTGTTTGCTGATTTGCCATCATTCGCTTGGCCACTTCCAGGACACCCCAGAGGTTTGTCCCCGTTGATGCGCCGGCTTTTCGACCGATTATTTTCTCCAGCCAATAGATTGTCGCTATGCTGGCGGCATCTGGGACTTGTAACATTTCATCGATGATATCGGGTTGGAATGAGGCTTCTACCTGAGGACGACCGATGCCTTCAATTCGACTACCAATCTTTGAAGTAAGCGTAGAATCTTTTTGCATATAGCTGTCGTAGAACACGGAGTTCTCAGGATCCACCACCAGCAATTGAGTATCGTAACCTTTGAATCGAATGTAACGACCTAGCGTTGCTGAAGTACCGCCAGTACCCGCACTCATCACAATAGTATGTGGCACAGGATGTGGCTCGTACTGCATCTGTTCGAAGATACTTTCAGCAATATTATTACTGCCACGCCAGTCTGTCGCACGCTCGGCGTAGGTGAACTGATCCATAAAATGACCATTCAACGATTCGGCAAGATGCTTAGCCTCGCTGGTAATTTTGGTCGGACAATCAACAAAGTGACAACGACCACCATAACGTTCTATTTGACTGATTTTGCTTTGCGCTGTGCTATCCGGCATCACCGCAATAAAAGGTACGCCAATCATTCGCGCAAAATAAGCTTCTGAAACCGCAGTACTGCCAGAAGATGCTTCAATCACCGAAGTGCCTTGATTGATCTTGCCATTGCATAAGGCATATAAAAACAGAGAACGTGCTAATCGATGCTTTAAACTTCCGGTCGGGTGAGTGCTTTCATCTTTAAGATAGATATTAATACCCTGTAACTTAGGCAACTCCAGCTTAATCAGATGCGTATCGGCGGAACGATTATAGTCAGCCGTAATTTTATTGATTGCTTCAGTGGTCCAGATACTCATAAGGTCACCCTCCTACTTTGAGGCCGTTTTTTTTATCGAAAACAATATATAGAAAAATAGATATTAACCGATTTAAGAACCAGTCTGCTTCTAACTATCATCAATTAGCAACGCCACCAACCGTCTAACGATTGGCCCAACGATGAGCACAGTAGGAAAGGCAACTAGAAAAGCGAAGCTCCAGGCCTTTAACCATTTGATTAATATGCCATCAATAAGTCCGACATTGAAAAGGGTAATGACGAATGACATAAAGCACGACATTAAAAGCGCCATGAAAAATGAAAATACCACGGCTGTATATTTTTTATGTATCAAAACTGAAATCCTGTTTATTCAGATGTACTTGATCTGAGAATATGAAAATAATGATCAAGGACTACATTTGAAGTGATTAACAAAGGCATATAAACATTTCACTGAGATGTTTAGGATGCAATGTTAATAAAATATTTTTTAGTAGGTCCCCCCCCTACTTAGGGGCACTTTTTTTGGAGACTATCACTTCATTCGTGATTGCCACATTTTCAAAATATCATTGAAGGTGGCGTTATTCAGGTTATCGTCCAAGTGTAAAATGGTGTAGTTACGATAGTAAACACTCAGGTCTAATTCAACACCTAATCCAAAAATTTCCAGATCAGGCTGTTGTTCATAATTACTGATAACATCTTTTAAATGATTATCCAGATAGTAAGGATCATTGGCGATATTGGTGGCAGAATCCATCGGGCTACCATCTGAAATCACGGTTAGTATTTTCTTTTGTTCGGGACGTTTCAATAGTCTTTGTGCCGCCCATGTGATCGCTTCGCCATCCACTCCTTCGCGGAATAAGTCTACTTTCATCAGCCCTGATATAGAATTACGCGCCTGTTTCCAGGTTTGTTCTGAGTCTTTGTAGATGATGTGATTGGTTTCATTGAGGCGACCAGGATTTTTTGGTCGGCCTTGTTTGATCCATTCCTTCATCGGTTTACCACCACTCCAGTTGCCCGTGGTGAAACCGAGTATTTCGGTTTTAATACCAGAGAGATCAGCGGCGCGCGCAAACACATCCAGCATAATCGCGACATTTGCTGCGTGCTGTTTCATCGAGCCTGAACAATCAACCAGAAAACTCAACACACAATCGGATTGTGGACGTTCACGTCGATCTTTGAAGATGCGTTTCTCCGTAGGTGACGCTATTAACTGCGACAAGCGACGACCATCGATATAGCCTTGTTCTTGCGCATAATTCCAGTCATCGTATTCAGGCGTAGCAAACAGAAATTTAAGCTGACGCGCCAGCCGTGGCATATTGATGCCTTGTTTGCTAATACTGTCATCCAGATGACTGCGCAAGGCTTTTAACTGCATCGGTCTAACCAGTTTATCTGCCTGTGAAATCTTGTCGTATTCGGTAGTGAATATTGAGTAAACCGCATCATTTTCCAGCCACGATTTACTCTCACCACTGCTGATCATGAATACATGTTCATCGTTTTCGTCATAGTTAATCAGTAGCTTGAATTCTGGTGCTTCGATTTCTTCCAGAATCGTATCGACGTCTTTTTCTTCTTCGTCCTCGTCCTGATTCTCATCACGCACCATGCTGTTAAATTGCTTCGCTAGTTGCAAGGCGTATTCGGCAAATTTCTCCTGATCGGTGAGGTTTTGCTTCATGCCGTAGAGCTGCTTACCAATCATGGGCGAGATGCCTGCGCGCGTCGCTTCCAATAGATCTTCGGTTTCTTCGGTGACCGACACATTATTAAAGCGCGACCAGCAGACCTGAGCCAGTACGTAGATAAGCAATCCGATACTGCTCTCGGTTAAACCAGAATGATGATAGCGCAGTGACCATTCTTCGAAACGATGCAGCATATTGCTGCGCATGCCTTTATAGGTTTCTGGCACTAAGGATTCGACGCGTAGCTGTTCGAGTAATTCGAACATAAAACGCTCGAGTCTTTCATCCGGTAACAGCGAATGATGCAGTGCTTCGTCAGTGAATTGATAGCGTAAATTAATACTATCGGCTACACCTCGCAAAGCGACAAAACTGTCTTGCACAAGATCAGACTGAATATGACATGCATACAAAGGCACACGCTGTTGATTGTGGTAGAGAAATGGACCACGGAAATACAAGCTTGCATCTTTGGTATAACCACGCACCACGCCACCGCAAAGTTCTATGGCTTTTTGCTGTTGCTGGCTCTTGGTTTGAGCAGTTGCTTCATCATGATCTGAAAGGTATTTCATCTGGTTGTTTTCTGATTGTTTCTGATTTATGTCCGATTTAATCTACTTGTTATTTGCTGGTAGGCGAAAGATGCACATACGATTCTTCCAGCTCTTCATCGAAACAACGTTGGAAATATTCAGCCACTAATGGCTTTTCATCGTCACTGCATTTATTCAAGAATGCGAAACGGAAAGCCGTTTGAATGTCTTTGAATATCTGGAAGTTTTCAGCCCAGGAGATTACCGTTCTTGGTGACATCAATGTTGATAGGTCACCCACTGCAAAACCATTACGCGTGAGTTGCGCCATGCTAACCATTGCATTCAATAATTTCTCATCAGTAAATTCAGGCACACGCGCTTTGATGATATTCACTTCATCATCATGCGGTAAATAGTTTAACGAGGTAACAATATCCCAACGGTCAAGCTGCGCATGATTGAGCATTTGCGCGCCGTGATAAAGACCGTTTAAGTTGCCTTGTCCTATGGTGTTGGATGTCGCAAACATGCGGAAGTTTGGATTAGGACTAATGACCTGATTCTGGTCGAGTAAAGTGAATTTGCCATCACGTTCAAGAATACGCTGGATAACAAACATTATGTCTGGTCGACCCGCATCGTATTCATCAAAAATCAATGCAACCGGACGACGTAATGACCAGGGAATAATCCCTTCCTGAAATTCGGTAACCTGCTGGTTATCGCGAATCACGATGGCGTCTTTACCCACTAAATCCAGACGACTGATTTGCCCATCCAGATTTAAGCGCACGCAAGGCCAGTTTAGGCGTGCTGCGACTTGTTCGATATGCGTCGATTTACCCGTGCCGTGCAAACCCTGAATCATCACGCGACGATTAAAAGCAAAACCCGCGATAATTGCCAAAGTTACATCAGCATTGAACTGATAAGCTTCGTCAACAGCAGGAACGAACTCACAAGGTTCGCTAAACGCAGGGACTTTCAAATGGCTATCGATATTGAAAGTGTCACGAACCGATACAGAAAGACTCGGTTCTAAATCTAGAATATCACTCATAAAACTAACTCAAAAAAATAAATTGAAGCACTACTATAGCTCATTTTTGCGTATTGTCAGTTTAAAAAACAGAGTTAAAGTCACCCCCCCACTTTAGGGCTATTTTTCCTATCTTTTTCTCTTTACTCCGATAACTTTGTATCGTCAGGCATTCTGATTGTCTTTTCTCAAGCACATGATTTATTTTGATATTTTGAAAAAATGACTCTCTAGATTATTAGGCATTATCTAGAGAGTCATCGTTTGATGATATGTTTTAAGAGAAGATTGGGAAATTATTGAAGCTTATTTACTCAATCATTTTCAGGTGCTTTGTCTGGTGTATTGTCTGGCCCATGTTCAGGTCTTGGACCTCCTGGTCTCCCATGGTTTAGCCCTCCTTGATCTGATCCTCCTTCAAAAGAACCTTTTTCACCCATAAAACAACCAAAGATTTCGTTCTTACCGGGAGCAGATGCGTGATAATGATAGCCACGGGTGTCATCGGTTTCTCCACCACACTCATCAAGCCCTTTTGCTTCTAAGCTACTTTTATCTGTCTTTGCAAAAATGGCATAACCATCTAAGGCATAGCCAATCATTGGTGAATGCCCATCTTTTTGGATACCAATCTCAGAGCAACCATTAGCTGCGTGGTAATGATAACCTTCATGTGGATTAGCATGCGCACCACAATCATCAAGAACACCAAGAGAATAACTACTGAGGATCATTGCTAACGGAGCAGGAGGACCGAGTAGAACGCCATTTAATGCAACCCCGGTATTGTCACGCCCTCGAACGTCAGTGGGGTTTTCAACAGGTACAGGTGTTGTTGGAATCAAGACGGTTTTCTTGATGCCACCATCAAGTTCTTTAAGTCGGCACTCTAGGCAAAAATTGTTAAATCCTGGAATTGGACGGGGATCGCCTGCAACTTCACAACCTCTTTCTCCAGTAATAACGGTGACTTTACCTGTCTTTATATCGTACATCTGCCATTTTTTATCTTTGTAGAGAGTCGATAGGTTTTCAATAAACTTACCATCCACATCGTAGACTGTACCTTCCCCATCAATCCATGTTCCGCCCTCATCCGCGCTCGATGTAATCGATTGCGGACAGTAAGGTCCTTCTGGCGAGGTATCGGGATCAGCAGGTGCTCCGGCAATAGTTAGCTTATAGCAAGTAGTCTTGGTGCCACCGCTCAATGTGCAATCGACAGTTTCCACATCTCCTACAATTGCGCCTTCAGCGAATAAAGATGTATCTACTGCATGACTGTTAACTACAACCTTATTTTTTACCAAGTTACCCTTTATTAAGTTATCTATCGCAACTGTACCATCTAACTTTGTAGCTGCTGTCACTGTAGATGAAGATTTAGTTGTAATTGCCTCCGTTGAATGTGATTCGTTGCCATCAACTGTCTTCGGAATGATTGGCTTATTTCTTACGCACATCATACTTGATGAAATTGATTGGCAAGTACCTCTATAAAGCCCCTTATGAACGCCTTTAAACTCACAAGATTGTGACTTCGATTTGTTATCACAAGCATCCCATGCGGCTTTGGTTGTAGAACCAGAATGCGCATAGGAGTAACTTGTGGATAGCAATAATACGAGGGACAAAAGCCACCAGGCTTTTATCCCTAATACTTTTTTAGTTGTCATTGTTTAAACCCTATTCAGGAGCTGTTCCAGTGGGTGGTCCACCTGCTGGTGGCTCTCCATCTGCAGGACCAGCCGCATCTGTAGATGCAACAGTCTTACCATGAAAACAACCAACGAACATATTTTCACCCGGACTTGCTGCGTGATAGTGATAACCGCGTACATCGTCCGTAATGCCACGACATTCATCAAGTCCTTCAGCTTCATTTCCATCTGAATCTTTCATTGCATAAATACCATAACCATCTAGTGCGTAACCTAGTAATGCAGAGTGCCCATCATCTTGAGTACCCACTGCAGCACAGTCGGTTGCAGCATGGTAATGATATCCTTGGTGCGTATTAATGTGTCCGCCACAGTCATCAAATGCGGCAATCGTGTAGTTTGATAGAATGTCATCAACAGGGGCTGGTGCAGATAATTCAGTACCATTAAGTGCGATACCCACTTGCGAAACCAAACCTGTTACATCGGCAGGAATTGGAGTTACAGGTATGAGGTAAGTTGCGGATAAAACACCATCTTCAAGGTACTCCATTTCGCACTGAACACAGTAATTATTATATTCATCGGCAACATTCGGTTGCGCCGCAGCTTCGCAGGCAACCTGAGTATCTGTGATCCTTACATTTCCCGTTGTTGGATCGTAAACCTGCCAATTAGTATCATTGTAAGTAACAGCTAAGTCCTGAATGAAACTTCCCGTTAGCTCTACGATGCCGTCTACACCATTTTCATAAAACCACATTCCGCTGCTATCAGCACCATTGTCATAAATGGTTTCCGGGCAAAACGGACCGGGCGTTTGTCCTGCTGGTGCGCCAGTCGTAGTAATTTGGTAACAACTGGTTTCTGTGCCATCGCTTAAAGTACAGTCAACAATTACAGGATCTGACTTAAGCGCGCCTGTGACAAAGTTATTCAGATCTATCGCTTCTGTGGCACTAGCCGTTTCTGTTGAATCTGCTGATGAATCCGATGTTTCTGTGGAAGTATCAGCTGTTGTATCTAATGCGTCTTCTGAACTAGTGCTAGACTCAGATGAGGAAGAAGTAGATGAGGAGGATGAAGAATTACACCCCCCCAGTACTAATAAACTAATGGCTATAGCACCGGCTAAAAGCCGATAGTATTGAGTTTGCATAAAAATTCCCTTACTGCTTTATTATAATGATTCTAAGTTCGAATTTTATAATGTATTGGAAATGTGCAAAAAATATGAAAGCTAAACGTTAGGATTAATTTAATGTGATTAATCAGAGCGTGATAGGTAGTTGATTAGCTAAGAAGTTAATTGGTTAGCGGTAAAAATTGAGTATTTTGTTTTGGATTAGAAGTCTGCGTGCAAACCAACAAAGTAACCATCTGTTTTTAAATCAAAAGAGAGATCATCGAAATCTTTCGCATCAAAGCTTTGCACTCGATAACCCGCTTTCAAACCAAGATCTACCGCGACTAAATTGAAGTCATAGCGTAAACCTGCAATCGCGTCAGTGATCTGGTTTCCATCATAATTCAAGTAATGAATATCGGTATAAAGCGTGGTATTCAAAAACGGCAAAGCCACTTCTGCATCGAAATAAGCATGCGGTGTTGCGCCAGAAAAAGATTGTGACAGGTATTTTCCGCCTTCAAATTGTGAGATACCCAAACCGACGTCAATTGAAATCGCGTCATTGTCTAAAATTTCGTAGTAAGCGGTGTAATCAATTTTAGTGTATTCATAAGCGTCACTATTCACTTCAGACAGTGATAATTTGAAATTTGGAATCAATGGCACCGGATGTTCAATGGTTGCGCTGGCAAACACCGATTGATCGTCACCAGACACACTGCCGACGAAGCTACCAGCATCATAACTGGGTGACCAGACTCCTACTTCTAAATCTGCCCCCAATAAGGTATCGGCATTTAACCCACCGTTGATTAAAAATGCACTGATCACAGTGCCTGAGAGTAATACCTTATTGATGTGTGTTGACTTCATGTTGCCCTTGCCCAAAATTATTATAATATTCATTCGTTTTCATGCAGTTATCGGCTATTTATTTATTGCAGATAAGCGCTAAACTTTCGCGGCATAGAATATCAGCTTTGCTCAATAAATAGCACCTCTAAAACCAAACTCACATTCAGTGTGGATAAAGGCGTTTCATACTAGAATTGCTATAACGTGCTTAGAAATAATTACTAATAACAATACAGAACGATACATAACAATACATAACAACAGATCAAAAAGGAGATATTTTCATGGATGAGACTCTCGAAAACACGGATAGTAATAGCGACGACCTTCTAGACGAAACACAAGATGAGGTTTCACAAGAACCTGCTTATTTCACAGCTTTAGAAGCCCGCGTAATTGGCTCGTTGATGGAAAAACATCTAACCACGCCAAATAACTATCCGCTCACAATTAACTCACTGAGCAACGCCTGCAACCAGAAAAGCAATCGCGAACCTGTGATGAATTTGACCGAGGGTCAGGTAGGTCACACAGTAAATGCACTAGTGGAACGCAAACTGGCAGGTATTGATTACGGTGAACGTTCGAATAAAATCTCGCATCGTGTTTGCACAGAGTTGGATATTGATCGCAAACAACAGGCGATTCTCACAGTATTACTGTTACGCAAACCGCAAACACTGAATGACCTAAAAACTCGCACTGCGCGTATGGTTGATTTCGAATCTAACGATGAAATCCACGATAATCTTATCGCGATGATCGAACGTGAGATGCCATTGGTAACCCTGATTCCCAAAGGTGCTGGACGTCGTGAAGATCGTTTTGCACATACACTCTGCGGGGAAGTATCAGTAGAAGACATCGAGAAAGACGCTGTATCAATCAGCAGCATTCCTCTCGACAATGACCGCCTTGATGCGATTGAAGCCCGATTGGCAGCGATAGAAGCTAAACTCGGCATTAACTAGAAGAACAATTATCCAATTATGCTTTTCTGGTTCTTATGTTCTGGAAAAGCCACCTCCCCACTTTGAGGCGTTTTTTTCGTTAACGACATACTTACTGCTGTATAGCCAGATAATACGCTTAGCTGGCTAGACAACACACTTCTAATCGATTGATTTACTTCATTTTATTTTTGTAAATATTAAAAAAGCGGCAGACTATTTGATTTAAACATTTAAAAAAAACTAATAGCCTCATAAATACAACTTTATACTTATATTTCAATAACTTAAATAGTATATATTAATTTACCTTCTATCCTCATAAATTAAATTTCGGTACAGGATAAAAAAAGAGGAGTACATTAAAGGAATATATACTGATTATTAACATTCAATTTTACACACATTATTAAGTACCACTCAAAGAGAGGAAGCAATAATGACACAAGCAGAAAAAGGGATTCACCCGAAGCAGCTACCCAATGTAGTGAGCTTAACCACGCCAGATTCTGATGGCAAAAAATTAGTTTCTGAGGATGATCCTGCGATTAAAGTGATGACCGATTTAAAAGTCGTCAAACCTTATTCCATAAGATCCAATGCCTGCATTGAGTCGATCAATAACAAGATGATTGCCTGTGGCGTTCGCATGCTATTTGTTAATGATCCCATGGGAGACCTGGCTGGCCTGGTAACCACTTCCGATATAAACGGTAAAAAGCCGTTACAGTTCGCTAATCAAAATGGTTGCAGCAGGGATGACATTAAAGCGTCTGATCTAATGACTCCTATTAGTCGCCTTGAAGCCATTCCAATTAAAGAAGTGTTGAGTTCACATGTGTCAGATATTGTGAGTGCATTTGAACAATGCCGAAGAAATCACATGCTGGTTATGGAAAGTAATAAAGAAGGTAAAGTTATTCGGGGGATTTTCTCAATTACGCAAGTGAGTAAACAACTCGATACCTATATCCCTTCAAGTATTGAAGACACTAACTTCGAAGAGTTAAACGAAGCTTTAGCCTGATTACTTTGCATCCATAGCCTATTATTCATCCATGCTTAATTGGGTGGATAATTGGAAAGTCTGAAATGATCATTTGCCAATCAACGTAGAATTATTTTTATGTTGTCTAACGGCTTTTTTCTACGACTAATCCAGACAAAATTAACAATTCACAAGCTCTCTATAATTATACCAACATACAATCAGAGCTTTTATAACTCGTTATAGGAGTATCTATATGGCCAAACCGCTAGCCGTATCAAATATCTTATCTCAGCCTGGCTTTACTCTAAGCCTTACCTCGTTGCGAAACAGCCTTATCTTTTTAATAATTATGTGGATCGGGAGTTCTGTTGCGTACGCCGCCAATGGAATGAATATCGATTCAAGCAACGGACTTGCAATTCATGGATATGATCCTGTAGCCTACTTTAGTGATAGCAAACCTGTAGAGGGTAAACAGGAATATACGCTCGATTACAAAGGTAATAAATGGGCATTCGCCAGTGAAAAAAACAAACAGGCTTTTGTTGAAAACCCTGAGGCCTTTATCCCTCAGTATGGAGGCCATTGTGCTTATGCCGCCGGGAAAAATGCAATTGCGAATACCGATCCGTTTGCATGGACCATTCACAATAAAAAACTGTTTTTAAATTACAGTATTGGTACACGGGAATTATGGTTGAAAGATAAAGAAGCCCATATTGCCTCAGCGGATGGGTATTGGCCTTCGTTGATGAAACAGGTTCCTTAAATACATATTTAGATATAAAAAAGCACAAATAAAAAAAGGGCGATCTAAGTCGCCCTTTCTTTGTTTAGTGGTTATCCTTTTT
The DNA here is from genome assembly GCF_035798195.1 of Cocleimonas sp. KMM 6892. Classification (NCBI taxonomy): domain Bacteria; kingdom Pseudomonadati; phylum Pseudomonadota; class Gammaproteobacteria; order Thiotrichales; family Thiotrichaceae; genus Cocleimonas; species Cocleimonas sp. KMM 6892. The sequence goes on from NZ_JAPFBV010000004.1 coordinate 176,356, forward strand.
TGTTTAGTGATCACCACTTATTACTTTTTAAATGTTTCAAACTTAGCGTATTGCTCAGCGGTAAGAATTGACTTCATTTTTGCAGTCATTGCTTCTTTACGCTGCGAACGCATCTCTTCTTTAAGTGCTTTACGTGCATCTCTCAATTGAGTCTTTTGCTCTGCAGTAAGATTCAAGCTCTTCATCTGCTCACGCTTCATTTTACGCCCTTGCTTATGCTCGCCACGTTGTGCTTTGATTTGCTCAAGTTTCGCATTTTGCTCAGCCGTTAAAATTCCTGCCATTTCGCTTTTAAAACTTTCACGAGTCAGACTTCCATCACGCTTTTGCTTACGTAAGTCTTTGAGCTGTGTTTTCTGAGCATCTGTTAAATCTAGCTGTGCAAACACTTTCTTAAAACCTCTGTGATGTTTATGATGACCACCTTTTTTGTGAGACTCACTTTTATTGTCTCCATAATTAGTGTTAATTTCTTTGTCACCGTCTGCAAATGCAGATAGAGAAGCTAAACTTACCGCAGTAGCGATTGTTGAAGCGATGATTGCTGATTTGATTTTCATAATATTTTTCCTGTAATTTCAATTAAGTTTTTAAGTTCACAGCCGTTGTGTGACTGATGGAGAAATTGTGCAGGTATCTTGTGTAAATGTGGGTGTTAGGTGAGTAAGAAAGTGTAAAGAATCGTTATTATTTCTTTACAAAAAATGTGGGTAAACTTGGCACTTTTTCTTTTATTAGAGAAATAGCCGATTAACAACTTGCTTACAAGCGAATAGCATTAAGCAATTGTTTTAAAAGAATATTTTTGCATAAAATACTAACACACAACGCTACTAACTGAGTTTATAAAGTGCATCGAATTTACTGTATTACATAACAATTAATAAGCGATAGACTAGGCGCACCTAAAAATAAGAGACAACTACATTGACGATTAGAGAATATAAACCTGGTGAACATAAAGCAGGTTTTAAAGGGCTTCGTGTCGTAGTGAAAGTAGGCGATGATTATCGCCAAAAATATTTTGCATTCCGCGGCATCACGAACAAAAAAGAATTAAACAAAATTAAAAAAGAAGCGGAAGCGCTTAATGCCGAATGGAATATGGAACGGCAACTTATCCAGTCAAAGAAAGACCTTGAGTGTAAAGAGCATCGACGGATCTCGTCTGCTTATACAACGGGAGTTTCTGGGATTAAAATGAAATTTGCTCGTGGCAAAAAAGTACGCGCAGGTGTCACTAAATATTACTATTCACCGTTATTTATTATTTCAGGCTCAACCGACGGTGTGCGTTTTGATAAAAATATTAATATCAGTAAACATGGTTTTGACATGGCGTGGCTAAAGTCAGTAATGTTCTATGCAGAGAAAAAAGGCATTGCCAATTACACTCACCTGCTTGAGCGTAAACCTCCTGTTGAGCAATTTATTGTTATTTATAAACATCAAAAATCGTTGGGGCATGATATTCCACCGCATCGTATCCCAAAAGAAATTGATGAAAAACTGTTAGAAAAAATATAAATCAATGATCAATACATCTATATCTGGTTACATTCTTTAGTAATAAAAATGTAATCGTTTATGTATCGATTTATTTGTGGAGGTTATTCTTCTGAATAACCTCTCATTTTTTTGCTTCTCCTGTCCCATGCGTCATACGCATCCTGACATTCTGAAATATTGTGGAACATGCGCTGAATATAATAACCGCGCGAGTTCATTCCACCATCACCAAAATTCTCATTAATTTCTTCACAAGAATCGCGAGTTCTCGAACTCATGCTGTGTTTCATTTTCATGCATGAAGCTACTGCCTCCTGTCTTAGAGGCGCAATCAGCTCTTCTCTTGCATCCTCACAGCGCTGATTATATTCCGCTATGGTGTATTCGGGTTTGGCTTTCGTATTGCGACGGGTGTTTCTGGATTTTCGTTGTATATAGGACTTAGATTTATTTATTTGATCCAACATGATGCGATGCACATCTGAATCTTCATTGGATAAAGAATCAATCGACTCCGTATTCTTATAAGAAGCAACGTCGCTGGATAATTTACTATTTGAATGACTCGAGCCTGCAGCATTTGACACTTCATTAAACGGGTTATCGTCTAATCCTGATTCTGTTTTAGCGTTTGTCTGGTCTGGTTCCACATCATCTGAGGTTTCGTATTCAACAAATTTGATAACTTTAGCTTTGTTTCTCGATGACTTTTTTTCTTTATTGGAATAGTGCGTCTTGCCGTTTTCATCTACCCACTTTAAAACATCTGCATGGGCATTGATGCTCAATACTGTGACACAGACACTAATAAATGCCGTAACTAAGCTCGTCGAAAAACGCATTGGGGACTCTTGTCTATAAAAAAATCTATTATGCTTATTATGTCATTAGAATAAACTATTCAAACTCAATATGAAACTAATGCGTAAATAGATTCAAAATCAGCTGTCCCTTAAGCAGGTTTTAATCGAATCGATATTGCATAAGAACCAAAGCAAGAATAAATAACAGCATGGCAGGAAATGCCGCACTAATCCCTAAAGGTATCAGTGCAATGAAGAACACTATGCCACCCACTACTCCGAGATACACAAAGCGACCACCGGCACTGAGCAAGATAGCAACGATTATTTGGCCTAAGCTAATCAAACCTACAACCAACTGAATATGATGACTAAAGTAGCCACTGATGAAGGTTCTATAAATATTCAAAAATGCCTTATCGGCATAATAATTAAAAAATTCAGGATTCACTAAAATGGTATAGAGGTTGAATAAGCCTGCTAATAAAAAAATAAGAATGAAAATTAATCGAGTCATTCGGTGTTTTTTAAACGCTAAAAAAACTAGAACTAATGCCAGAGCGTTGGTTAATAGATAAGGAATGTGTGAACCATATTCGATCATAAATAACTCGTACTTTTCTAAGGTCAGGATATTATTCTATGCTATTCCCTACCTATAATGCTTAACTATCGTTCTGATATCGTTGATATATGTCTCGTCTGGTTGAATAAATGACAAATAGATTTACTGTTTCATCATTAAAGAAAGCTAAAGACATTCTTAACAATTATTTTTGATCAAGTTGATCATAAAATATCATTAACTTTTCTCATTTTTCATTCCTCGTACATTCTTTAACTTTATATACTTTACTGATATGGGTTATCCAAAGTCTAGAGACAGTTAGTCTTTAATGAAGATTACCCAATTTTCTCAGGATTAAAAAAATGATCAAAAAATCAGTTATCACACAATCGTTGGTATTTTTTCTTAGTGCATCATTATCGGTGGTCGCGTTAGCGCAAAATAATGAAGACACTGTTTCACTATCTGCTGCGACAGAGGCAGAAACACAGCCGATGAGTGATGAGGATTTGTCTGAGGCTGAGTGTGTACCACAAGCTCAAATAGATGCTATGTCAGATGATAATGTAGAAAAACTGGAGTTACCGGTGTGCGATGAGGGTGAATCTGCGATTGAAAATGATGATTCAACACCTCAGACTGAAACTAATGAAAGCCAAACGATGACCACTGAAAATGAAGAATTAACGGCAGTCAATGACGTTGCCGTAGAAGAAACCACCTTCCCCAGTCCAGATGAAAAGCTTTATGGCGATTAATACGCCATAAAGCGAGATGTTTCCCATCAAATAAAGTCACCCCCCTACTTTAGAGGGGTTTTTGGATTTTTTTCTGTATTAGTTCCCAGTCAGGATTGTGTAGTTAGGTATATCAAACTCAGAATCATCGACGAATACATCAAAATGTACGCTTGTTGCTGTTTCTGTTGTAAAAGCTGTATCTGTGGAAAAAATTGATTCTAATTCTATGCCACTCCTATCAATAGCGCCTTCATTTATACATTGTGTGAAAAACTCATTAATCACATAATTCGTACAAGATGTTAATGCGATGATTTTTACGCCATCAGCAGTTAAAGGTTCTACTTCATCAGGGGCAATTGCATCAACCAATTCATCATTTGTTAATCCTGTTAAAACTGGACTAAAATCCAACATAGTAATGGTTTCATGGTCAAAATTTACATCATAACTTTTTGGTGTATCCCATTTTCTTAAATCGTGAATAGTTTCTACTTCGGTTGTTACCGCACCTGTCACCAAGTCAGTGATAACTGAAGTTCTTTCTCCTTCATACTCTTCAATTCTGAGATTTCCCCAATCCTTAAACACAAAGCGCTTAGTCCCTTCTTCGGTTACCGTGATAAAATCACCAAGCGTAGATTCTTTTTGTACATCATAAATAATTTTACCCGTCTCATACGTGTAAATCTTAGGCCTTAATTCGCCTGTTTCAGGATCTGTAGGTATATCGATATTAATATCACCAACATCGACTGAATCACCTGAACTACTTGAGCCCCCACCGCATGCCGCTAAAAAGAAAGTCGAGAATAAAACCAAAGAAAAATGCTTAATTTCAATCATAAGTTATATACCAAAGTGATGTTATTAATTAGATAAGGTGATAATAACATCAGACACTTACGTAAATATAGAATGATTTGCAAACAAATCTATTGAATACTTAAATACACCTAAACGTATGCTAGTTTGATGTAGATATAGCTTTGTTTATTACAAATAAGGTTGAATAACCGAGAGACTCTTTTCGACAAACTGTTGTTGTTCACCAACGGGAGATACATAGGATAATGCGTTTTCTGCTGCATCTATCCCTGCTAGTTTAGCGATAACCCAGGTCGCTAAATATTGGGAAGACATACACCCACCTGCTGTAGCAATATTATTTTTAGCAACGAATGATTGGTTTAATACCTCAACGCCCGCTTCGATTACCCAGGGTTTTGTGGTTAGATCAGTACAGGCTGGCAAATTGTTCAGTAGTTTCAGTTTTGCCATAAGTAAGGCACCTGAACATTGCGATCCTACTAATTGTTTCTCGGTATTAAGATTGATGCGCTCTAAGATTGCCTTATCTTTCGCTACTTCGCGCGTATAGATACCGCTGCCAAAAAGTACCACATCAGAATCATCACAATATTCTAGCGGTTGTTGTGCCTGAATAGTCACACCATTCATTGAAGTAACAGAGTCTGTAGGGCTAGTAATTTGTACTTCCCAACCTTCTCCCTTCATACGATTTAAAATCCCCAAAGCAATAAAAGAATCAAGTTCATTGAAACCTTCGAAGGTGAGAATGGCTATTTTCATGGCTGCTATACCTGCTGTTTCATTGATGAGTGTGTTGACTGATTAATAGCATACAGTAAATACAACTAAGGCTTTAGAACCAGTCTCTGATTATTCATTGACCGAGTATTCTTTGACCTTATTTCTGAATATCCGACTGATTGTGTCTGGTTTGAGTCTGCAGGCTGGGTAATGATAATAGCTAAGAACCGATGACAACCGTCTGTAAACGATAAATACACCCCCCTACTTTCAGCCTGTTTTTCGTGTAAATATTGATAGACGCATTCTAAGATAAAAAGACATGCACAAAAAATATCAATATAGAATTTATAAAATCCACTACAATCTTCTAAACTGATGATTAATTTAGCTTTTATTGAATAAATCTCAGAGAAAAAATAAAGACCTAATTAACGACAAATGGAGGCACAATGGAAGGTGCGATAGAAGCAATAAAGGCAAGTTTCTCGCTTGATGCCGGATTGCTGGTTCATATTGCAACCTTAGGTTATGTGCTAGGTTTTCTTCTTAAAAATCAACTGCTTTTGCGCTTTCTGGTTTTAGGATCGACGGTTCTGTATATCGTTTATTACTACATCTACCCTGCTCAACCCTTATGGGCAGCTATTATGGGGAGTGTGCTACTAATCATCGCCAATATCATCGGCACCCTTTCCATCATCTATGATCGGCTACCGATTAAAATTGATCCTAAGCATTTACCCATTTACCATAGTCTTCAAGGAATACGACCCGGTGAATTTAGACGATTAATCAAAGTAGCAGAGTATCAAACCACCGAAGGGAAGTTTACCTTAACCCACGAAAACGAAGCGCCAAGCCATTTATATTATTTAGAAAAAGGCACGGGAGAAGCGGAAAAGAAAGGAAGCACCTTTACCATTCCAGAGGGACGTTTTGTCGGAGAAATTAGTTTTATTCTAGGAGGAAATGCGACAGCCACAGTGAACCTTGCAAAAGGCAGTACCTTTTTGTCGTGGGAGAAAACAGTACTCAATAAACTTCTGGAGAAACATCCCAACTTACAACGCGCATTCGAAGCAAGAATCGCTCGTGATATGGCCAGCAAACTCGCCTCGGCAAATTCCATCAAAATTGATAATAGTGTAGGACTCAACTAGCTGAAGGTTACGATAATTTGGGTTGAAAGTTTTCAATTGAGTCAGAAATTGAATTAAAAATTCGATGCTTATTTCTGCCATCTAAAGGCTATCTGAAAAACACTTTTCCCAAAAATAATGTGCCCCTTCACCGGGGTAAGTGAAAGGGCACTTGGGAGACTGGTAGTTATTTTATTTTTATATTTACTAAACTACTCTTCGCCTCAGGGGCTTGCTAAAAATTCATTGTTTTTATACTTAACTATAATGCAATGACGATGCCAACTTTTCCTTAATAACGCTATCTTATTGTTTTAAATGAGTTTATTTGTTTTGTTGGTTTTTTTACATCATTATCTTTATCGTCACTAGCTGACAATTTCTCTATGTTTGTGTCACACATCCACATTTTGTCAGTCTTGTGTCATTGATTTGGTCATTGATTTGGTTATTTATTCGATCATCATTGACTCATTAATAGTGGTAGAGCAAATTCAGCGTATTCGGAATGATCAGCTAGTGAGAAAAACTGAGTAACAATTCCATGCAATAAGAAGCATCAGAAGGTATTGCGAAAGATAAACGATAAGTCACCCCCTACTTTGAGGCGTATTTTTTAAATATGCTGTTACTTAATCATTTATCCGTCATGTGGTTTACGAATTAACAATATATTGCGAAATATAGCGAAGAAAACGCGTAAGGTAGAAATAAGTGCGCCCCGACGTTGGGCAACGACAGGGCACTGGTGAAACTAAGTTAATCTATCCTTGATGTATTAACTCGTTAACGTCTCTAGGTTTGGGTTTGTTTCAGAATTTTATAAATTCTTTGTTTTTATAGTCGTTGCTAATGCAATGACAATGCCATCTCTACCTAAAACACGTTAACTACATGATAAATATAAACAATAAAATAAAAAAGGGGTTAATATCATGGCTGTATTAGCAGTCACTTATTGACACTTTTGTAAGGTATGTGACACATACCCAGGAATTGTCAGGCGTTTGTTAATGTCATAACAGTTAAACGCATGGTAGTAATCGACATAATAGTTAACAGCATGGTAGCTGTAGAACTCGATTAAAAATCAAAGACTATTCTTAAGAATCATGCGGCGCTCATCTCGCGGAGACATATTAAACATATCCTTGTAAGACTTACTAAAATGCGGTGAAGATTTAAACCCACAAGAAATGGCAATATCAGTCACTGGCTTATCTGTTTGCAGCAATAAGCGTCTCGCATTACGCAGACGTAATCTCAGGTAATACTGCATCGGTGTGCAATCTAAATAGACACGAAAAGAACGCTCTAATTGACGTCTAGACAGCTCAACATAGTCCGCTAACTCTTTTGACGACAAACACTCTTCTAGGTTGGATTCCATTAAACGCACGGCTTCTGTGAGTTTCGGCTGACCCGTTCCAATCTGTTGACGTAATGGAATCCGTTGCGGATCGCCCATGCCTCGTACATGATCAACCAATAACTTTTCACTCACTGCAGATGCCAAACGACGTCCGTGTTGTAAAGATACCAGATGATGCATCATATCAATCGAAGCGGTACCACCTGCACAGGTAAAACGGTTACGATCGATTTCGTATATATCATCAGTTAAATTCAGGTGCGGATATTTTTCACGCATCGCGGCAATATGATCCCAATGCATGGTACAACGGTAATCATTCAGTAAACCAGCCCTGCCCAACACATAAGCGCCAGTACACAAAGAACCGAGCATCACACCTTTCGCATCCTGCTGGCGTAACCACTTGCCGATAGAATCAGTCCAGTACAGTTGAATATTGTGCCCACCACAAACAAACAATGTCTCATAGGTATCGACATCTTGCAGGCTTTTATCCGGTTTAAATTCCAGGCCATTACTCGCCTTCACAACATCATCGTTTGGGGTGATTGTCTCCCAGCTGTAGATTTCACTTCCCTTGATATTGTTCGCTAAACGCAACGTTTCTATCGCTGAGGCAAATGCAATCAAGGAAAAATTAGGCATCATCAAGAAGCCAAAATGTCTGGGGCTGTTGCTTTCTTGAGCTTGATGTGTCGGTTGATTATTCAATAGTTTCCCACGATAAAAACGAAAAAACAGTTAGCTTAGTGCAAGTTTATGATGAAGTAACTAATTATTGTATATTTTAATACATGACTCTGTATTATTATCTCTTTCTTAATATATTCTTTGACTGATTTTAATATGCGACAGAATTGAATAAGTGAACAATTAAAAACCTTACGAGAAAAAGCGCTGTATAAATAGCTATAGTAATAAGAGACAAAGACCACAAAGATAATAGCCACCCCCCTACTTTAGGGCACTTTTTTACAGGTTAATTGTAAGATTAATTTTATAAACCAGAGAATAATAACGGCACAATTTTTACCACCAAAAGCACAATAACTATGATTACTATCGATACCCCCATCACATTCAACGACACCCTTCCTGACGAAGTCGATGCCATTATTATAGGCGGCGGCATTATTGGTGTGTTCTCGGCACTCAATATGGCTCGTAAAGGTCTCAAGGTTATGATTCTGGAAAAAGGCCGTGTCGCCGGAGAGCAATCTTCACGGAATTGGGGCTGGATTCGACAGCATGGCCGTGACCCCGCTGAATTGCCGATAATGATAGAAGCTCTGCGCTTGTGGAAAGATATCGATAAAGAAGTGAAAGGCCGAACAGGGTTTAAACAAAGTGGCGTGATGTATCTTTCGAAAACCGAAAAAGATCAAGCGAAACGCGAAAAATGGCTGAGTACCGCAAAAGAGCATGGTTTAGATACCGTGGCTTTATCAGCGTCACAATTAGAAAAGTACATCGACTTCAAAACGCCTTCGGACAATAAATGGATCGGAGGCACGTATACCGCTAGCGACGGTCGTGCCGAACCATGGCAAGCCATTCCAGCTGTCGCAGAGTTGGCACATAGTGAAGGGGTTTTGATAAAAGAAAATTGTGCAGTTCGCGCTCTGGATATTCAAGCGGGTCAAATCACAGGTGTAGTGACTGAATCAGGTCACATAAAAGCATCTCAGGTGATTCTTGCTGGTGGCGCATGGTCGTCGTTGTTTTTACGTCGACATGGCATCAATATTCCACAGTTATCAGTGCGTGCATCCGTTGCAAGAACAGCTCCGGTACAAAGTGTGTCATCGACCAATTTTGCAGATCCAGAATTAGCCATACGTCGACGTGATGACGGGGGGTACTCGATTGCACTCACTGATTCTCATGACCATTTTATTGGCCCAGACTCTTTTCGTCTAATGACCAAGTGGATAAAAACTGGCTTACAGAATATTCACGAAATCCGTCCCTGGATTAATGAAGTGAGTACCTCACCTGATGCCTGGAAAACACCGCGTCACTGGAAAGAAGACGAGATAAGCCCATTTGAAATAACACGTGTGTTAAATCCGAACCCTGCCAAGGGAAAAGTAAAAGTCATGCAACAGCGATTTGCAGCTCGGTTCCCTCAAATCGGTGAGCCTAAAATTCTTGATGCCTGGGGTGGTATGATTGACGCAATGCCAGACATTGTTCCGATTGTTGATAGAGTGCCAGATGTGGAAGGGCTGATCGTTGCAACGGGCATGAGTGGTCATGGTTTTGGTATCGGTCCCGCTTTTGGTAAAATAATCGCGCAAATAGCGAATAAAGAGAGTAGCGAGCACGATCTGAAACGTTTCCGGTTCTCGCGTTTCTCTGATGGAAGCAAGTTAGATATCGGACCTAATATTTAAACGGCTAACTTAATCGAGCTACTCAAAAAATTAATCTGGTAGTCATAAAAAGAGGAAGAAATGAGTTATATAAAGTTCAGTCTTCTCAATCTGCTAATATTTTTTACGTTTAGTTTGAGTGTGCATGCAGAAAATAACGATGCTGCGCTGATAAAAACGATGCAAGATGGTGGTCATATCTTGATGATTCGTCATGCAAAAGCACCTGGGTTTGGCGATCCGGATACTATTAAAATTGAAGATTGCAGCACGCAACGCAACCTGGATGAAAATGGACGACAGCAATCTGCCAATATTGGAAACTGGTTACGAAATAATAAAATAGAAATTTCAGATATTTATTCGAGCCAGTGGTGTCGATGTCTGGAGACTGCTCGTTTACTTAATGTGGGCTCAGTAAAAGAATTACCTGCTTTAAATTCTTTCTTTCAAATGCCTGAAAATCGCGAACCAAGCCTGAGTGCGCTAAAACAATTTATTGCCGCGCAGGCAACGAATAAAAAATTGATTATTATGGTTACCCATCACGTCACGATTGCAGCTATATCGGGTCAAAACGTTGCGTCTGGCAATGGTGTGTTACTGAAGCTGAATGCTTCAGAACCGTTTGAATTTGTGGGTATTTTTAATCCCGAATAAAAACATTAAACGAGTAAAGGAGTTACAAAAGCCCCCCCCCTACTTATAACGACTTTTTTAACAGAGGCTTAGTATTCTTTAAACCTCTGCCGAGTATCAGCGTTAGAAAAACTAAGCTGCAACCGCTTCCTGATTATCGATTAACAAGCACGCTAATGTAACGATTTGAGCTGGCTCTAAAGCGATGAACTCTTCTCTTAAAAACATTCCTTCAGGTATTCTGTTGTGATCTCTCATCAAAGCGATCACATCTTTATTAGACATGTCTGTGTTTTCACTGCTGACGAACACCGAATCAATAATGACATCATCATCAATACGCTGTTTTCTACAGTAAGTGTGTACAAAATCAGAGAGCATGAAAGTATTTGCCTGAACATCGTAATTGTTCTGATACCCAGAAATCATTTCAATCAAATGAGACAGTAAACCGCTGTCTTTAGTGCTAAGTATGTGATGCACTAAAAAGTTCTTAACGTTTGCGGTATTGATTTTATTGCCACCAAAAGAACTAACATAAACTTCATCTGATGATTTTTTGTAGTAAGAATAAACGAGATAAGATCTAACCACGAAGTTATATGACGGTGTTGCTCTCATCAATCCTCTTAGTTCATCAATGCTCCTGACATAAAAATCGTCTTTTATGGTCGACAGGTCAGCATCTTTGAATATTTTGGCTTGCTCAGCTATTTTGTCTTCGTAGTCTTTTCCAATAAATACTTTTAACTGGTACAAACTATCCAGGCTGTCTTTATAAGAAATATCTGCAATTGCATGTGAAATTCTAGGTGTTTTCATAGTGACTATCATCGCCATTTAATTTTTATTTCATTTGATTGTATGCAAACTGTTCTGCTTTTAAAAATAATTACGATATTCGGTATAGTCAAAAACAGACATATTTCTATTTTTACAGTAATAACCTAAGTTCAGCCCTACTCTAATGACTATGAACCACTTATTTTTATTTATTCTAATAGTCTCTGTTTTTCAGACTCTGTTTTTATCTAAAAATAGTTTTTAAAGACTTAGCACACATTTTAATGATTCATTAACAAAATATTTTCATTGGTTTAACAATAATTTTTACTCCTTATTTCGTATATAAAATGTAACTTTTACAGAAAACGGTTGGTCTAAGTTAATAGTAAAAGAGTTGATTTACCTGACTCGCTTACTTCGTTTTAACAAACAATTAACTTTTTCAGGATATAAAAATGAACAAAACAACATTATTCGTAAGCGCTCTTGTATTAGCGATGAGCTCAGCTGTTACCACTATTAGCTATGCAGCATCTCATGAGAACAAAGCGGAAGATGCTGAAGAAATGGAATGCGTAACGGAAGAAGCTTTGGAGGCAATGTCAGAAGAAGCGAGAGAAGCGTTGGAAACACCAGTATGTGAAGATGAAGAAGAAAAAGCACCAGCTGACTAATTTCACTGCGCTAATTCAATAAGATCAGTTTGACTGGTCAAAAAAAATGCCTACGAAAGTAGGCATTTTTTTATTTGAAATATAACGATACTAACCGGTGCTCCATGCACGTGGTCGTTGCATTCCTGCTATTTTACACGTCTGTTTTACATAGCCATAAGGGAATAAATCAAAAATACGTTTTTTCCCTGCCTTCTTATCTACCTTATATAACTCTGCAAGATAACTGGCTACATGACGAATATCGGGTGTGACTTTATTCTCCACCCAGAAATCTCTTACAAACGTTAAAATCGGCCAATAGTCATCGTTTAATTCAATATTTTCTTCAGCTGCTAGCTCTGCCGCTATTTCTAAGGTCCAATCTTCAGGATGTACTAAATAACCTTCTATATCGCGTTCAACACTCACCAATGCCAGGGATTGTTTCATAGACTGGCGCATTTCTTGAAGCATAGATAAGTTACTCATCATTTTCTCCTTTCATTTATTTTCAGTCTAACGGACGAGCATTACACCTGTATAACGAATTTTTTACCTAGTTAGTATCGGAAAAGCCGATATTAAAAATGGTATACTTGTTCAATCTACTCAATGAATAAGATGAAATCTGCGTTATGAATCAATGGTTTTACATCAATCTCGGTGATGCGATGCTGGCAACCGAAGAGCTGTATCAACTAAAAGATGATTTTGATGATTATCTGCAAAGAGTAGACAACCCAAAAGGAATGACTCTGTTTTATCGGCATGAGGCAGAAGCGCGATTACACTGCGAAGTGAAGGTGTATTTTTCACCTCAGTCCGCATCAATCGCAAAAAGACTAAATGCGATACCCTGTAAAACACCTCACTTAACTGGTTTGAGTTATTTAGCAGGTGAAGATGCAACCCTCAAATAAGTCTAAAAGACATTAATTAGTAATAAGGTCACCTAGTATGGATATTGAGCAAATACGCACCTTTCTTGCAGTAGCGGCCAATGGCAGTTTCATCGAAGCTGCTTCGCGTCTCTACATTACCCAATCAACTGTCAGTGCGCGTATCCAGACTCTGGAAAATAATCTACAAGCCAAATTATTTATACGTAATCGATCTGGTGCAACGCTAACATCTGCAGGTAAGCGTTTTTTGCGACATGCGAAAACGCTGATGCTAACCATGGAACAGGCAAAACACGATGTCGGTCTACCCAATCGTTATCATTCCAGTTTGATGATTGGCGCACGTATAGCACTGTGGGATGGTGAATTACTCCCGCAATGGGTAGGAGAATTGCGTAATCACATGCCAGATGTATCCATCAACAGCATCATTGGATTCGAGGAAGACTTGATGCGCAGAATGACAGAAGGAACTCTGGATATAGCCCTAATGTACACGCCACAACACAACCCGGGCCTGAAGATTGAACATTTGTTTGACGAGACATTAGTACTAGTCGGCACAAAAGGTGACAAGCCCTGGCCTGATGAAAATTACGTTTATGTCGATTGGGGACCTGGCTTTTATGCGGAGCACAGCAATCATTTTCCACAATTAGAACGGCCCGCATTACTCGCCAATATCGGTTGGTTGGCAGTACAACTGGTTATTCAAAATGGTGGATCGTGTTTTTTACCGAAGAGAATGGCAGAACCATTAATCGCATCAGCAACGCTATCTTTAATACCTGACAGCCCAAAATTTAATCTCCCTGCTTATGTGGTTTACCCTGAAAACGTAACTGATATAGGAAAAAGAATAGAAAATAAAGGAGGAAATGTCGGAGAAAATGAAGGAGATAATAAAGAAGATAAAAGTGTACATCAGCAGGCGATTCAAATCCTGCATCAGCTCATCAAACAGTAAGTGCTCAGTTTTTTAAGAATCATGGAAAAAAACAAAAATAAATGAATCCGGTTTTAATCCAGCCTGCGTAAGCCCTCCCATATCCAGCCGGATATTCAAAGCTGACAAAAGGAGATGAGACATGAAACCAGGCAATATCAAAAAGACAACAATCACAAAAACTCTCGCCATAACCACCATTGCAGCGCTTAGCGCTATAACCATAGGTTGTAGTACAGGAATGCATAAAAATAAAACAATGACTGCCAAAAATGATGGCGACATTATTGTACCCGCCAATTATCGTAGCTGGCCGAAGTTTGTCGGTACAGTGGATAAAATGAAAACGGGTCAGGTACGTGAGATTTATATTAATAAAACAGGTATGAAAACCCAAAAAGGAAATGCTTTTCCTGATGGAACCGTTTCGATTATGGAAATCTACGGCGCACAAAAGTCTCCTACAGGTGAATTACTGAAAGACTCAAAAGGCAAACTCATAAAAGGTAAATTATCTAAAGTGTTTGTGATGGAAAAAGGCGCCGGCTGGGGCAGTAAACAAGCTAAAGGAACCATCAATAATGGTGACTGGTTATATGGTGCTTATCTTGCTGACGCAAAAACACCTGCGACTAAAGATTTTACCTCATGTAGAAGTTGCCATGCTCCATTAGCCGATAAGGATTATATCTTCCGTTACGATGAGCATTTTGACACGTCGATGCATTAAGGAAACTTTTTGCTGTAAATGAATAATTAGAGGTGCTATCCCCCTCTTACACTTTATGGGCTTGCCAAATAAATTCATGGGGTGGCAAGCTCACTTTTTAGTACGTTATTATGTCTTAATAGCTAATCAAATCTCACTATTCCAGAGGATAGTTATTAATCCGAAAGTGTGTTTTTAATAGGTTTTGCCAAAGATAAAATCATAAAGCTAATCACCGCCAGTACAACCGCAATTTCATACCGATGGAATGCAACTGCCGCTCCTACCGCACCCGTATTCCAGATACTCGCAGCTGTCGCCGTACCCTGAACACTCGCACCATCTTTTAGAATTGCTCCACCACCGATAAAACCTATGCCTGTCATCAATCCATAGAGCAATTTTGACAAGGCATCAGGATCACCATCGACGACTGAACTACCAATTAGCATATAGCCACAAGACGCTACCGCAACTAGCGGAAAAGTACGTAAGCCCATGCTCCGACTTTCTTTTTCGCGATTCCAGCCGATAGGTAGCGCAATTACAAAAGCGAATAACAATTCTTTTATATTAGATATTTGAAAGAATTCCTGAAGCATCACTGGTAGATCAGACATATATTTCTCTTGTGGATTTGTTTAGGTTTAAGCTTTTATACACTTAATTTTAATCGTGAGGCGTTTTAATCAATCGATACGCGTTAAAAATGCATCAATATCGCTGTAACTATCATTCAGAAAACGTAATGGCGCTGCGAGGCTTCCTATAATTCTCGTATGGTTCACACCGGGGTATATCTTCAACGTTACAGATGCGCCCGATGTGGTTAACGCCTTAGCAAAGCGTTTGCTGTGAAACGGTAAAACGCGCTCATCCTTTTCACCATGTAGCAATAAAACAGGTGGCATATCAGGACGAATATTGAACACAGGATTAGCCTCTTTTTCACTGACGTTTTTAAAAACAGGTTTCACTTCCGGATCATCCAGCGGTAAATCGTAAGGACCAGAGATTGCGATTAAACCAGCTATCTCGGTTTTAACGTTGCGGCTGTTTAAATATTGTGGATCCGTTGCGAGTAATGCGGCAGTGTGAGCGCCCGACGAGTGCCCCATAAGAATCACCTGCTTTAGTGGTTTACCAAGTAAAGAAGTTGCATTCTGTTCAACAAAACTCATCGCCTCAGCCACGTCGTTTACAAATTCAGGAAATTCCGCTTCCGGGTATAGCCGATAATCAGGAACGATCACCGTATCTCCAAGCCCGACCAGAGCGTGTGCGACAAACTCATAATCTTCTTTACTACCTTTGCGCCAGGCACCACCGTAAACAAAAACAATCGGGGTTTTATTGTTAGCTGCTTTAGTTTCTGTATTTGCTTCTATTTTAGGTTTATAAACATCCAGAGATTGCCGAGGATTACTTCCGTAATTCAATGTTGTTTTAGCATAGCCGCTCGCAGGCAAAACGAAATTTAAAACGTCTGTTGATTTCATCGACGAGCACCCCGCAATAATTAAAAATATCAGAACCGTTGATAAAACAAAGAGCGCTTTAGCAATCTTCATAGAAAAGGGCCAAGCCACACAGATTAATAGTTTTAAAAAACATCCCGATATCCTTTTAATCATTCGATAAAAGTTGATTTTAACCAGCCAGATTTTCAATCACAAATAGCCTTGAATAAGGTCTAGGATTAGTATTTGGATTTTGCGAGAGTTTTGCCTTCTTAAGACAATATATAAAAGCCCCCCCCCTACTTACAGGGGGTTTTTGTTGTTTAAATTTACCAGGAACACTACGCCTCAAATATTACTGAACGCATCGCTATCGCACTCGACCCATATCCTGAATTGAAAAAACTGATTTTGTCTTTCGCGCTCTTTGCTCCTAATGTATAAATAAGCGGCAAGAAGTGTTCATGTGTTGGATGCGCTAAAGATGTGAGCTTGGGCATCGTTCGCGATATTTTGATGATGGATTGATCATCGCGATGCTCTATCCAATCCGTCATCTTTTGCTCAAATTCCAAAGTCCAATCATACGGTTTGCTATTCGGCATGCGCTTTGCATACAGGTTGTGAACCATGTTTCCACTTCCAATGATAAGCACACCGCGCTCTCTTAGAGCAGAAAGCTGTTTCGCCAAATCATAGTGAATATCGTGTGGCAAATTCCGATCAAGACTTATTTGTAGCACAGGAATATCAGCTTTGGGAAACATCGGCAACAAAACCGACCAGACACCATGATCAAAACCGCGGTCTTCATCTAAGATAATGGGCGTATTGGGTGTATGTCGCTGTGTTTGCAATAATTGCTTGGTTATTTCAGCCGTTGTTAAAGAACCGGGAGCTGGATAGGTCTGATCATAAAGTTTTTGCGGAAAACCACCAAAGTCATAAATAATCTCAGGCTCTTCGCTGGCGAGTACACCAATGCCCCCAGTTGTTTGCCAGTGCGCCGAAATCACGAGGATAGCCGAAGGTTTAGTCCACTTAGCGTCAGAGCCTTCACCAAACTGCTTACCTATTTTTCGCCAGCTTTCGTTGAACGCGTTCTCATTGATGGCATTCATCGGGCTGCCGTGACCAATAAACATCACAGGCATCGTGGGCGATTTAGGCAGAGCCTTGAGTGACTCTAAGGTTGAGTTGCTAAAAGTATCAGCCCAGGTCCTGGTTACCAAACCAAGACCTGCAAGCGTACTGAATTTTAACCATTGTCTCCTATTCATCTAAATTTCTCCGCGTGTTTCATATATCAAATCGATTACGTTCACTTGCTTATTATTCCATCCAATGAAAAACGACCTGCTCCACTGAATACCAGAGCCGCCGATGCTGCAAACAGTGCCAAAGCAAACTCATAACCTTTATTGCTGATAAACAAACCATTCGAAAAATGAACACTAAAGATCGCTACTAGCATGGTAACCGCCAAAACCAAAGCTGCTGGTCGTACCAATAACCCAAGAATCAATGCTAAACCACCAAAAAGCTCAGCGCTACCAGCCATTAGCGCCATTAAATAGCCAGGCTCTAAACCGATAGAAGCCATCCATTTAGCCGTACCTTCAAGTCCATATCCACCGAATAGTCCAAATAACTTTTGCCCACCATGAGCGATAAAAATCACTCCGATGGGAATTCGTAAGATAAGTGATGAAAGACTCTCATCTGTAGTAAATATTCTATTAAGTAATGGTGTTTTCATTGTCGTGTTAAGTGTTGCGTTAAGTGCTGTATTCATTATTGTCTCCAAATTTTATTGTTAAGCTATCTAAGACATTTGCCTGTTATTTAGATTGCTTTAGTTGATTTTGTAGTTTGTTGATTTTGTAGTTTGTTGATTTTGTAGTTGGTTGATTAGGTGAATAGTTGACTATCCAGATACGCCTGCCATGCTTCAGGCTTTCCATAATAGTTAGAAATAGGATGACTGATTATTTGCGACTCTCTGACTTCAAACAACGTTGGAAAACCATTACCACCAACCTTACTCAGTAACTCCCTACTCTGTTGAATATGTGCATCGACCTGATTGTTCATAACATCTTCGAACACGCGCTCAAATTCATCGACAGGGATTTCAATATCGCTAGCCAACGCTTTCAAGACTTCTACATCTGCCACTTTTAAACCTTTTACATAATGGGCTTGTTGAATGGCATGCAACATAGCAGGCGCTTTATCCCACTGTTCTGCTGCAATAATGGCTGCGATAGGTGGGGTTGAATCCAATATGGCTGTTTCATCTTTCAATAAACCATTGTTATATTCATCACTGAATAATTGTCCTGTTAATTCTGCAATTCGCGCATCATGTGGTTGCACAAAGTCACGTAGTTGAGAAGTAACCGCCTTAGTGTTCAAACCCGACATCATTCCTCCACCGTGCAATTTTAAAGATACATTGGGGTGTACTTCTAGTATCGCAATTAACGGTGCAGCGCCATAACACCAGCCACAAAGCGGGTCGAATATATACTCTAGTGTTTTCATTTTCATATTATTTATTTCCGTATCCAAGCAAGACAAAATGCAGGGGATTTACCACTTCATCTCGCCTGTATTTACTTTCGCACCAATCTCCAAGGCAAGGCCTAACTTATTCTCAGGATATTTAGCCTGCATAGATTTAATCAAAGCCGCAGACGTTTTATGCGTTTCAAGGGCTTGTTCGAAATCGGCTAAATATTTAAGGTTGTATTTAACTAGAGAGCTATCCTGTACATCCTGATTCGCAGCATGTCCCGGAATGACCGTAGTCGGATTTAACGCCAGAATATTATCCAGCGTACCCGCCCACGCTTTGCGCGACGCTTTAGTTTGCGTATCTGCAGTCCACAAGTGCAAACCTGCAAACACATTAACGCCACCCATTACGGCTTTGAGGTCAGGTACCCAGAGAAATGTTCTGCCCGGTAAATCACCATCTAAACCAACGATGTTAAAACTATGCCCTTCCAAATCGAACGATGACCCTTTGATTACTTCGGGAATCACTGGCTTTGTCGGTGCATTAGCACCCATTTTTGGCCCCCAGAATCCAACTTTCTTATCAACCGTTTTTTTAATCCAGTTTACGGTTGGTTCGGTGGCGAACACTTTAACGTCAGGAAATGCCTGTTTAATCACTTCCAGTCCAAAGTAGTAATCAGGATCGCCGTGGCTGATGTATACCATCTTCAACTGCTTGCCACTGTTCAAAATCTCTGCAACCAACTGATGTGCTTTGGCTTTGGTAAATTGTGCGTCGATCAATACTGCATCCTTTTCACCGGTTACCAATACTGAATTGACGAAAAAGCTATTTTCTCCGCCGTTATATACCTGAAATTCTAACTCAGATTCCGTTGCCGCCTGTACCGATGACATTGTCGTAAGTGTTAGTACAGCGGGTAATAAAAATTGGCTGATGCCTTTTAAAATAGTCGTTTTCATAGCGTTTATTCCTATATTCGTTTAATTGTTTTTCGAGGTAATGTTTCGATGTGAGAAAGTATATGTACTAAAAACGGACGAATAAACGTGGCATATCGCACTTCATTGTTGCAATATACGCACTAATGGATAAATTAATGGCGATGAAAATCTTTACCGAAGTGGCTGACAGAGGCGGATTTACTGCTGCGGCAGAACATTTAGACTTATCACGTTCGATGGTTACACGACATGTCACCGAACTTGAGCGCTGGTTAGGCAGCAGATTGTTGCAACGTTCCACGCGTAAAGTAAGCCTTACTGATGCAGGAGAAGCCTGCCTGAACAGCTGTCGACAGATGCTCGCAATCAGTCAGGAATTACAGGACATCTCTGGTAAAAGAGATATTGAACCGCACGGTCAATTACGAATCACATCCAGCGTATCATTTGGAGCCACCCATTTAACGCGGGCGATTACCGACTATTTAGAACATTACCCAAAGGTCACTATCGATTTATTATTACTTGATCGCAGCGTAAACCTAATCGAAGAGCGGGTCGATTTAGCCATTAGAATAGCTGGCGAGCTCGACCCTAATATCGTCGCTCGGAAAATTGCACCGTGTAAATCCATTATTTGTGCAACGACTAAATATCTAGAACGCCATGGCGCGCCCGAACATCCGGACGATTTACAACATCATAACTGCTTGACCTACGCGAATTTTGGTAAAAGCGAATGGCGCTTGTCTCCTGTACATACAAGTAGCAATGGCGACGATGTTGATGGCCGTGCTAACGATGAAGAAATAGCCGTCCCGGTGACAGGAAATTTAAGAGTGAATGAAGCAGCGGCTATCACACAAGCTATTCTTGATAACGCCGGTATCGCACTTCAACCGAGCTATATCGCCGGACCACTGATTCAACAGGGGAAACTGGTAAAGTTACTAAGCAATTGGGAGCCAGCGGAGCTTGGCATCTGGGGCGTTTATTTATCGCGACATCATGTATCCGCCGCACAAAGAACATTTTTAGATTTTCTGGTAAAACGCTTCAAGGGTATTCCAGATTGGGAAATTTAAGCGTGTTGGTGATTACAGTTCTTTGATTACAGCTATTTGATTAATCTGACTAGATGAATATTGAGATCAAATAAGTAGATTTAAGTGAGTTAAAACCTAGACTTATTATTGATACTTTTGGAGGCATATTAAACACCTCCAAAAGATTTTTACTGTTTAAACTGTGCTGCTTAAACGATATTGCTTAACGGTGTTGCTTAAACTGCAGTCACTTTATTTGCACAAGGACCTTTCTGGCCTTGGCCAAGTTCATATTCTACTGCTTGTCCATCAGCTAGTGTTGCGTATTCGCCGCCTGCCTGAATTTCTGAATGATGCACGAATAAATCCTTGCTACCGTCTTCAGGAGTTATAAAACCAAAACCTTTAGCCGCGTCGAACCACTTAACTGTACCTTTACTCATATTTTTCTCTTTTATAATAATTAATCGCAGAACTCTGCAGTACCAAGTATAACCGTTTATCGTCAATAACATCGATTTATAACAAAATGAATGAAACTGACTTTATTTCTGTTTAATCCGACAACGTATTTTTATATAGGGTATATTGGTTTTTCATCCCTCCTCCGCAACTTCTTGCCGAATGGCGCCCTTGCCACAACACACTGAAGCCGGACTACTTTTAATAATTCCTTTTGATTTCTGATCATTCCTTTTTATTTTCGTAGGTATCATTTTCATCTCAAACAGTACAGAGGCTGCCCCTATTGCCATCAGCAATAATGTAAATAACACACAATAAAAGCCAGGAGTACACCATGAGCAAAGGATTAAACAGTAAGAAAGCAACCAAGAAAGAGCCTTTAATGACAGCTAAAGAAAAGAAAGCTGCCAAGGCCGAGAAAAAAGCAGCAAAAGGACGCCGCCACAAAATTGGCGAATAATTGGTTTAGACAACCTGAGAGTCAGTGCTCTGGAAGCAAGCATTCTGGAAACAAGGATTTTTAAAGTCACCCCCCTACTTTGAGGCAGTTTTTTTACGTTTATAAAACGTGATAGGGGGATGACTATTATGGAATAATAACGCTATTTATTATGATCATCTGATCAGTGTCGATTAAGCTTAATCTGTCACCAGATTAATCGTTACGTAATCCACCAAATATCTGTACCACCAACTCTACGTATTCTGGCACACAATCCTTGTGGCCCGATGGGACTGCAGTACATTTGATTAACTCGATATCAGCACCCAAAGCCAGCATCGTACTTAGCGTGCTTTCTGAGCTGATGATGGGCACAGTCTCGTCATCTTCGCCGTGGAACAATGTCACTGGCACATTCGGTTTCCAGTCATGCACGTTATCCTGACGATCATTCTCTAAAAAGCGATCAAGGAAGGTCGTTTCATATCCCACGTCTGCATCCTGAGGGATAAATGCCGACTCGATAATGCTGACAATACCATCGGCCAAATCACCCGGCAGGTTAATCGTAGGAATTGAAAAGCCCAGATTTTCCTCTACCAATTCATTCAGCGCCAAATTTAAATTGTATGGACCAGCTCCCATCACCGCAGTAACCACATCCATCCCTTGTTGAGGATTAGCCTGATAATCCTGCAATGCCGCCATAGTTACATAACCACCTTGCGAATAACCCGTCATAAACAATTGGCCATTACTTTGAATGGATGTTGTGTCTAACCACGTTTTAGATGCCTTCAGCATGTCAGTGACGGTGTAGGCAGATGTATCTTTTTGCAGGTAAGGATGATCGACGCCTAGCGACGAACCAAAACCAATATAGTCCGCAGAGAAAACAATATACCCCAAAGAGGCAAGCGCAATTTCAATGCTCTTTTCACTGGGTGTTAACTGCTCACTAGGGGCTTCATCATTAGTGAAGGTGGTGGCATGCTGATAACTAATAATAGGACTAGGTGACGATTTGGCAGGAATGGCTATCATGCCAGACACTAAAATCAACTCACCCGATGAATCAACCGTCATATACTCTATTTTATAGGTATCAACTGCATATTGAACCGTAATATTCTGCCCACCCGCGACATTAATCGCAGTCTGAATATCTGTTATAGAATTGGCTGTTTTACTGCTAATT
The DNA here is from genome assembly GCF_035798195.1 of Cocleimonas sp. KMM 6892. Lineage (NCBI taxonomy): Bacteria > Pseudomonadati > Pseudomonadota > Gammaproteobacteria > Thiotrichales > Thiotrichaceae > Cocleimonas > Cocleimonas sp. KMM 6892. The sequence goes on from NZ_JAPFBV010000004.1 coordinate 199,142, forward strand.
GATTTAAATTCACCACGGGCTGGATCAGCCGGTATCTCTTGATCATCATCATTTGAACTAGAACTTCCGCCACCACAGGCCACTAAAAACAGACTGGAAACCATGATAAAAATGAGTCTGTTCATTACAGAAAACAAACTACTCTTCGATTCGTTTCTTATTCCCTTAATCACGACCACTCCTTTTAATAATGTGAATAATTAGCCATTTACTATTCATTACAGTATAGGCGTTTTTATCGGTTAAATTTGAAAGATATAACAAAATCAAACAATTAAAAAACTAATCACCCATAAATGTAAAACGTAACACAGTTTCCCCTTGCAACTCTATCTCATCATAAAACATCTCCACGGGCCTTACCCAGGTCTCCAGTTCACCCTCTTCCAGTGGATAGAGTGGTTTATAAATGGCCATCACTTCCATCGTTTCGGAATGCTTTGCAAGGCTTATTACTTCGTATTCACCACCTTTATAGTGTTTATATTTTCCAGGTTTTAGATGCTTCATGTTATAGATGTTTCATATTTAATTGATTTTAATTTCATTATTTTATACTGATGACACCCCCCCTACTTTGGGGCACTTTTTTATTTCCTGTTTCTATTGCGTTATTTAATTGATTTCCAGATAGAACCCTTCTCCATTTTCTCTAACGCTTTTTCCTGATGTGCGCGAATTTCTTTGTTTTTATCTAGAAGCCAACGTCCATCTTCTACATTCTGTTTATAAGCAAGAAGTTTAGTTTGGCTGGCGCATTCCTTATCAATTGCACCCTCGGCAACCAAGGTCTTTAATTTCTTTTGTAGCTCTCTATGTGGATTGGTAATTTCACGAGTCTGGCATTTAATCGCATCAAGCAAGGCATTATTATGGACGCCAACAGTATGTGACAGATTAAAGAATAAACAACGCTCATATTGCAATAAGGACATTTCAGTATCGTGCGCTGCGGTAAGTTGTTTACGCAATGCTTTGGCATCTTTTGCAGGAAAATACTTGCCACCACCCGCTTCAGAAATTTCTTCCAGCTGCTTGCGTGTCTCTTTGCCCACATCAAATCCGATAACATTCACCACCGCACGAACACCCGACTCATGCAACGCTTTTGCAGATGCGACAGGATCACCGCCACAGGTTTCTTTACCATCGGATAATAAATAAACAATCGGAATCGACTCTTTCTTCTTTTTAGGGATTCGCACCTTTTGTAATTCAGCCAAGGTGAAATCCAGCGCGTCCCCCATAGGTGTATAACCAACGGGCTTCAAAGCATTGATGCTATTTTTTAGTTTAGATTTTATCGCGCCAGGTCTGTGTAACCATTCGACCGAATCGCACGATTCAGCTTTACCCTTTTTGGTGTTATCGCCTTTGTGCCCATAAACGATCATTCCCACCGGTACATCTTTTTGTAGGGCGCCGAGAAAACGCAAAGACTCACGTTTTGCAATCGACATCTTCGATTTACCACCCAGCTTACCCGCCATCGAGCCAGACGCATCCATCAATAACACCACATGAGAAGCTGGCCGTTCCCCACCACTAAACGTCTTGGGTAATGGGCATTCTTTGATTTTAGGCGCTTTGATCTGAATATCACAACGCGAGATATCACCGCTTGTTTCAGCATCGAGTTTCTCGTAAAGCGCTTGAGCATCACAGGTTTCATCGGCATTAAGAGGTACTACAAAAGCAACACTAAACATCAGAGTGCATAAAGTTACTGCCATTTGTTGCCTAGCCGTTTGCTGCTTAGCCGTTTGCTGCTTAGCCTTCTGTTGCTTAGCTTTCTGTTGCTTAGCTATCTGTTTCCTAACGGCTTTCATGAGCTCTCCTGCGGTTTTCACTAAAACATAAGACTACTCACTCAATAATAGTATAAAAAACACACCCCCCTACTTATAGGGGGTTTTATGTATTTTTTATTCATTTTTTATTAACTCTTAATCAAAGCTTTAGTAACTCAAAAACACTTTGACGGCTACTATTTAACAAGTCTGAGGTTAACGATTCATCGTTTAAGGCTCTTCCAATGGCTACGCTACCAATCATCATTGCGGTTGCGGCGTAGATATCTTCTTTACTGACTTCGGGCTTTTTCGTGTCTTCTGTCACTTTTGAAATACGTTTATGCATCGCAGCATTGAGCCCTCTGAATACCTTCGTATAGGCCTCTTTTACTTCACTTTCGCTGTTCGCGATATCTGTCACTAAAAATGCCAATGGGCATGGAGAATGTTCCTGATTGATATGTTCCAGACTCAAATAGTCATTTACCAGATACTTAATCCATTGCTGATCATCAAAATCATCTGGTTTCACTCTAGATATTTCAGTGCGTTTAGCACCCGCAACAACTGCTTTTGCGTAGACCGCTTGCTTACTCTCAAAATGTGCGTAAAACGCTCCACGCGTCAGACCTGCATGATTCATTAATTCATCGATAGACACTTGATCAAACCCTTTGGTCGAAAAGAGTGTAATTGCACTACTGAGGATTTTATCGTGACTCGTTTGTTTATGTTGTTTTGATAAAGGCATAAATCGATTCTAATGAAAACTATAATATGTTGTTTAACATATCATAATTAACTTTAAGATGATGAACTCCCAAGAACCTTAACATAACAAGGAAAACCCCGATGACTCAGCAAGCCGCTATGCTTTTACCAATGATAGTAATGATCTTTCTAACTTTTGGCGTGATGCTATGGATGCTAAAGCTACGCTATAGAGCGGTATTGAAAGATGGTCTAGACCCACGTTATTTCAGGCTCTATAACCATGTTGAACTCCCTGAGTATCTGCTCAAAGTTACCCAACACTTTCATAATCTATTAGAAATACCGCCGTTGTATTACACCGCGATGATTCTGTTAGTCGCGCTAAATACTAGCGATACATTCTATGTATTATTATCATGGGCATTTCTCCTTTCACGTTTAGCACATAGCTATATTCACACTACCTCGAATAAACTAAAGTGGCGAAAAAATGTATTTATTATCAGTATGTTAATACTAATGATAATCTGGATCAGAGTAGCAATTACAGTATTATGTTTGTAGTACCTTATTCCTAACCACGTAGTTGTACGTTTTTACTTATAGTTTTTTACTAATAGTATTTTGACGTGTAGTGATTAGAACAAAGCCCCCCCTACTTATAGGGGGTTTTCGCTTCAAAAATCAAAGCCGTTATCCCAATCTTTCATCTTTTCCTTGAATGCTTTACGCTCCATATAATCCTCTACCTGACGACGTGCATGTTTACGTGATTTAGCTTTTTGCTTTTTATTGATTGCTTTTGAGTTTTTAAAAATCAGATCAAAACCGTCATCCAAACTCGCGTTTATATCACTCTCTTTATATATATCATCATTTTCAAAATCGTAATCATCGCCGTAGTTTTCATTGTTTTGCTTAATAGACATTTCCTGTACTCCATATTTTTTAACCTCAAGATTTTTATCTCCTAGGCTTTTATCGTTTAAGTAGCTATCGTAATTCTTCAGATAACAGAGACAGGATATCCTGTTAATGTGACAATAAAATTAAATCTATGTGACAGTAATGTTTCAAGATTGATCAAATATCTAAAACGAATAATCCTTTTAAGAGAAAATGTCACCCCCCTACTTATAGAGGTTTTTTTATAAAGGTGTTTCATTCTAAAATACTTAAAACTAAAAGAGCTCGCTCAATGCACGTATTAACAACAGAACAACAAAAATTACTTTCCATTGTTCTGATGGAATATTTCAATGTCCGCGATTGGAAAGATCTGTTCCAACAAACCGATAGCGAAACATATGCGCAACAGCACACGCATTTTTACGATGAAGAGAGTTGGGATAATGGTAGTTACGAAGACAACTTAGAAAAGGATTGTGCCAAAACTGTGGCATTTATCTTAAATAAAGACGGCGATAATCTGAAAGTGATCTGGGAAATGCCGGGTGTAAAAACCATGAGCCTCAGAAAAGATGAAAACTTCCATGCGGAAATTGAAGCAATTATCGAGGATGCATTAGAAAAAAGTACAGACAAGCAAACTGCAGAGAATCCCGAAAAAGATACGGATTCCTACGCTAACCTTCCTGATGAAAATCAAAACCCCTATGAAACTTTAGATGCTGCTCAAGAACTTTTAGATTCAAATAGCACAACGCAATCGATACGCTTAATCCATGCGGCTTTAAAAAACTTTCTACAACAAACATGCAAAAATTTAGCAATCACTACGGATGAGAATGACTCAATTTCTATTTTGCAGGCTAAGGTTAATGAGCATATAAAACAACAAAATAGCGCCAGCCAAAAAAGTATTAACCTAAACGATTCATCACTCTCAATGTTGCGGACTACAACCCTGCTGACAGAAACGATTGATGATTTAAGTTATCAGAACAAAAATGAAAACCACGTCAATAACTCCGAGGTGAAATATGCGATTAATATAACCCGCTCAGTTATGATTTATATTGATGAGTTAGTGGCTTAAAAAAACGAATAAATAACAATAGGACAATGCAACTGGGTGGTTATATTTTTATAAGTCACCCCCCTACTTTGGGGCGTTTTTTACAGGCATCTTATTCTCAAACTTTAATTCGAGAGCAAAGTTAAGCCACAAAAGAGTTTCACGCAGTGGTATCCGACTTAAACATCTGCAATTCGCAACAGATTTCGGACGACGTTCCTTATTTAACCTAGCGGGCTTATAACCAAAAAATCTTTTAAAACGGACGTTGTCCTGGATAATTCCCCGGCGGGTTATAATTACACACCCAAACCTGTGACTTATTGTCACATACAGAAACCGCACAACCCACAGCCGTGGAATTCTTCCACATCACCTGCGTATAATGTCCACACATTTCACCAGCATTACAGCTATTCGTTTTGTTATTATAATTAGCTTTCTCTGAAACCCAGTCACTCACAACTTTTGATGAAGTAATATTCTGGATTTGTTTTTTGCCACTACTCCAATTTAAAGCACTCGCATAATACAAATTCTCGCCATACAACTGTTTAAACTTTCCAGACCCGGGACGATGAACAATGTCACAACTCTTAGTCCGGTTAAGTTCTTCAGCCCATTGCTTCGAATAACGTGCAAGGTCCTCAGACCAAACCAACGCTGGTACACCCTCAGCTGCTCGCGCCCTATTATGAGCGGCCAAAAACTCTTCAGAATTAACACGTTTTGGGGCGCTCATCATATCTTTGGCCTTAGAGCTTGCAACACTGCCTGCATCAGAATCCTTCACTTCGCTAGTATTACAAGCAAATAACACGACCGAGCTGGCTACCAATATTACAAAACGTTTTAGCATAATTAACTCACTCCTTTAAAAGCAACTTTATTAATACTTAAAATTAAGATATATAGAAATACTATAGACTAAATATCACCCCCCTACTTTGGGGGCGTTTTTTTAATATTGACTTGTCTATTACTGATTTCTTTTCTTCATTAAAGTGATTGAGAACAATCCTAAAATCAGAAGCAGCAAAGCTAAAGGGTTATTTACAGGGATATTTTCTGCTATTGGAGCAGGTAATGCTGCAGGTGTAAAAGCAACGTTAACTCGAATATCACCTACCGTTGAAGTATTGGTGCTATTACCTACTAAAATATAATATGTACCTGCTGGCACCAACGCAGTCACCGTTGGATTTATAATGCTTTGTGTGATATCTACCATTGTGTAACCCGGATCACTTGGATCAGGCACACGAACAAATGATCCTTCGCAGGCTAATTCAGTAAGGGGATGAGTGGTTCCAGAATAAATTGCCACATTCACAGCAGTTTGGTTACTCATATCAGTGGGTAATATTAACGCAGGATTTAATGACATAGCATCAGCAGTAAGCTCACCACTTTCACTCAAAGTCACAGAATACCACCAAGTGCCATTATAAAAACCGCTAGAACATTCTAGCTCATCAGCTTCACTGGTAGCGTCATCAGAATCTGCCGCTAAAACGGTATCAGTAAATGGGAAAGCACCGATAATAGTCGCATTGCCTAACTCATCGTTAACGGGAACTGCTGCTGAAACCGAAGTTACAGCCAATAACTGTAAAATAAAGAAAATACATACAGTTTTAAAAAATTGCTTACTCATATACCCAGCCCTTATTGATTATTGATTAGTCATTTGTGAGTTGCATATTAAGCACAAACAAAGATCTCAAATGTGAATATTTCACAAAACTCTTGAATTTCCATCAAAATAGAAAATTAGATTGGTAGACACTGAGATTAACTATGTCACCCCCCTACTTTGGGGCATTTTTTTATTAAACCGGCTCTATTGTTTAATTAAAAATTACCAGCCTGTTTATTCATATCAGAATGTTCCAAGGCTTTAGTATCAAGCCAGTTGAGTAACTCAGCCCACTGCTCCTGATCTTTTACATTACGGCTTTTGTTGAGTTCGTGTACACCCAATCCCTGATCATGTGCAAAGACATAATTCTGTGCATCATTCAGACTAGCGACAAAGGGAATCCCTAATCGGTCTAAAAATTTATGAAGTTTGCGATAGGCAACCGTATTGGTCTTCACTCTATTTGCGATAATACCAATATTGCTCATTTTTAATCCGTTCTGTTTCGCTCCACCTTGAATCAATAATTTCTCAATGAAGTGAGCGCAGGCATGGATATCAATCGGCGACGGTAAAACCGGCATCAAAAGCGTATCAGTATTTTTTACCAATGCCTGTAGCATTGCATCATCTAACGCGACACCCGCGGGTGAATCGATAATAGCAATCTCCGAATCAGCGGGTGCTTGTTGCTCAGAATTAACCGGGGACATTTTATTATCGCTAGCAGCAAACCCGTATATTGACGGCCTACTCTCGCTGCGGCGGCTTAACCAATGCACGCTTGAACCCTGCGGGTCAAAATCAAACAAACAGGTGGAATAGCCCTTAGTCGCATAATATGCGGCTAAATTAGTAGCGATAGTCGTTTTACCGCAACCACCTTTTGAATTCATTAAAGTGATCTTATGCATCTCTCTCGCGCTCAACTGGTATGGTTTATTTAATCACTCAGGTGATTTTTAATTATCATGTCGGCGATAGTCTAAACATCACCTTGGGGTTTGGGTGCTTGGAATTCTATAGGATGTTGTGAAATGAAGAAACACTTTGAGGTAAATCCGATCAACATTCAATCATAATCAGGAAATCATTTAAAACGACACCCCCCCTACTTTGGCGCACTTTTTTATCAAATGGGGTCTTTATGCTTCAAACACTAAAGCTCTGTAGATCAGATAAAGGTAATGCAATGCAATCCAACCTACTACGCTACTTGATAAGGTGAGAACGTAACGTTTTAGGATTACTCAATTACAAAAATTCAGGCTTCAAGCATTTGTGATATTTTAATGAATTTCGGGTGGTCGCGAATCAGGTCCAGATCAGAATCATTTTCTATCCATTCTTTTGAAACGTATCCTGCGCCAATGGCGAACTCAAAGTGTTTGATGGCATCTTCAATATTACCCATTAATGCGCTGAGACAAGCGGCATTGTAATATACAGATGGCTCGTCCGGATCGATCGTCATTGACTTTTCCATCCATTTTACAGCCTCATCTTTTTCGCCAGCTCTGATGAGCACTTGTGCCCCAAGATACAGCGCACGCGAATCACCAGGGTTTAATGCAAGGTGATTATTCACCACCTTGATGCAACGCTTAATTTCTTTATCACGTTTTTCTGTTTCGTTTAAATCATCATAAGCGGCGACTAAAAAAACCGACGATTCATAGTCATCAGGTCGTGTTTTAGATGCTGCTTCAAATAAATGGACGGCTTTCGATAGTTTGCCTTGTGCGCGACTAGCACGTGCATACTGATAATTGGCAACAAATAGATTGGGGTTGATTTGCAGCGCTTTTTCAAATTCCTGTTCCGCTTCCTGATAATCACCATTCTGCGACAATGCAATCCCGCGTGATGAATGTGATTCTGCCAGATCGGGGTCGAGCTTGAGGGCTTTCAGGCTTAAATCGAGTGCTTTTTGTAGCGTCGATTTTTCCCTCTCAAAATACATATAATATTGTGCATAACTATCCGCAAGGCCCGAGTAAGCCAATGCGTAGCTCTTATCGATATCAATCGCCTGAGTAAACAATTGAATCGCGTAATTTGTGGTATTCCTATGAATCCGATGTAAATAGGAGCGACCTTTGATGTAATGATCGTAAGCCTTAACATTCTGGGTTTTGGCTTTTTCTATTTTGCGACGATCCTTGGTACTTAGCTCAATTTCCAGAGATTCAACGATACTTTTTGAGATTTCATTTTGAATCGCAAACACATCTTCTAGCTCACGGTCATAACGGTCTGACCAAAGATGAAAACCATCCGCCACATTAATCAACTGTGCCGTGATACGCAATTGATTGCCTGCTTTCCTGACACTACCTTCGACGATGGTATCTACGCTCAATTGCAAACCGATATCACGAATATCCTGATTCTTGTCTTTGTAGGCAAAACTTGAAGTTCGTGCAACCACCCGAATATCTTTCAATTGGGTAAGATCATTGAGGATATCTTCCGTAATGCCATCGCAAAAATATTCCTGCTCGGGATCATTACTCATATTAACAAACGGAAGCACCGCAACAGACGGTCTCATGTCTTTTGTATAAGATTGTGACTGGGCTGGCCTGTTCAGCTCAGGCAGACTGAGATCGCACCTAGCCTTGTATACTTTGATTGGCTCAACGACATTTTTAAATGATTTCTCGCCGAGATACTCAACCTCAATGCCTGTTTTGTTTTTAATATCATTGTAGACCGCACCAGAGATATTGATACTGCCTTTTTCAGCCAGATCTTGCAGTCGTGACGCCACATTTACGCCATCGCCAAGGACAGCACTGTTTTCAAAAATGACTTCGCCCTGGTGGATGCCAACCCGCAGCCCGATACCGGCATTTATTGCTTCTCTCTGGATTTCGCACGCGCAGCGAACAGCATCGGTAGGGGTAGAGAAACTGGCAAGAATTCCATCTCCCATTTCATTGAGCCATTCTCCATGGTACTTATTCACAAAAGAACGATGGAATTCCCGGTTTTTATCCAGAATTTTTATAGCATTATCTTCATCGGCACCCATAAGAGAGGTAAACCCGACAATGTCGGTGAACATAATTGCAGCTAGTCTTCGAATTTTGGCCATATGCTAATTATCTAAATGAAAACAAAGATGTTATTCCTAATATAAACGAATATTGTTTTAATTGTTGTTAAATCGATTATATGCGGAAATTGCCAGTTCCCTTATTCAGGAAGCTCATATCGAAATTCCCAGAATAATTTAATTATATATACAACGCGGATAAGTTGAAGTGCTTACAAAAAATATTGTGGATAAAACACAATCTTAGAATCAAATCATGCATTCGTAGTAATCAATCGTACTAGTTGATTGTAGTAGTTAACCCATATCAGGCGAATATTAGGCTAATAAAAGTTTATAGGGCACCCCCCTACTTATGGGCACTTTTTTATTAACCGAGGTGTAGACGCTTTAATCACCACAGGTTTGCAGCTTATTTTCTGTTTATCGTTTCTATTTTATATATATATATATATCTTTCCCAAATTCTTTCGAGAACATGAAATAATGGATTGAAATAAAATAAGACCTATTTGATGAAACTAAAAATCATAACAACCGTATTATTCATGCTACTTAACTCTGCGATTCTGGCAGAAGCACTTTTCGTTGGCCCAAATTATGTTGATACCGAATTTACCGTGCTATTCAAAGGTATCAATATCAAAAAAGCTGAAAAAACAACCAACGACCTTCCAATGAGAGATTATCTGCCTTTTGGTTGGCGCGCTTATTACGTCGACGCTAAAGTAAAAGAAGTATTTAAAGGCAATTTAAAACCAGAAGAAACACTACAATTATTGTTTTACTCTTCTGTGCTATCACCCAATTTGCGTGAACAACTCGAAAACGAATTTATTCTCAGTTTTTGCCGATCAAAAAGCGGGGTTTACTATATAGGTCGCAACTTTTCGCTTGTCTATGCGAATCATGAAAACATTACAGCAATGCGAAGAATTCAGCGTAAAGGCACGGAGTACGAAGGTACTGGTGACTGCTCTCAAACCAACTTTAAATGGATGAATCCAGATACACATATCTTTGACCCTGATGTTGAAGCAGCACTAAAAGGCCTTTCGGAAAAGATAAAAAACAAAAAATCTACCAAGTAGACCTTCAAACATTAGTCGCTTCATCAAAGGTTTATTAAGAATATATATGTAAACCCACCCCCCTACTTTGAGGGGGTTTTTCTTTTCATGCCTTAGATGGCGCACGCTTATCTAATCTATGTATGCGAGTTAACGAGTTACGTATGCGGGTTAACGCATTAAGCAGGCTTAATTTTCTACTTCTTCTCATTGTGTAAGGCTACCAACAAGGCTTTATAGGCTTCAACCGGATTAGCTCCCCGACGTGCTACCCGCTTATCAAAAACCATCGTGGGAATACTGTGTACGCCTAAATCTTTCCAATATTTTTCATCATTTTTAACACGCTTTATTGCTTCAGCATCATCAAGCCTTGCTATTCCTTCTTCTGCATCTAATCCCACTTCTTTCAGAATTGAAGATAAAACTTCCCTATTACCAATATTTTTTTTCTCGCTAAAATAGGATTCCTGCAGTCTTACTTTCAGTTCCGTTTGCTTATTAAAGGCTTTCGCATAATCAAGTAAAACATGAGCATGAAACGTATTGGGTTTTTTCATCTCGTCGTAGTAATTAAATGTAAAACCAGAATCTTCACCTGTTTTTGCAACCGATGATCTTTTTTGTTTTAGCTCTTCGGGAGAGAGCCTTAATTTGTTCATTAAATATTGATCGGCATTAATTCCTTCTTGCGGCATATCAGGGTTAAGCTGAAAAGGATGCCAATGAATATCGACTTTATCCTGAAATTCTAATTCATCAATAGCCTGGCTGAGTCTCTTATAACCAACCGCACACCAAGGGCACACAACATCAGAGACAATATCAATTCTTATTTTATCTTCAGACTTACTCGCGGCGACACTTTCTGCATCAATTTCTTTTTGAGCCGCTAAGGCATTAGCACTGATAAAACTTATTTTTAAAATCATTATTAATATCAGTAGTTTATTTGTTTTTCTTAACATGCATATTTCCCTGTAAATTCGCTGTATTCAATACCCTATAAAGCTTCATAGACTTCATAAAACATCTATGACCCAATTGTATGCTTAGTATAAGCGGTTCAGATTGATTACTTTTGATCTTTACAAAATCTTTACATAAGCGCCACTTGAAATGGCCTAGATACCAAACAAGATGAGCGTAACTTTTACAATCAAATGCCGAGGGAGGTTAAAGCAACGTGTTGAGTCTTCTAGACTCCTGAAAATAACTTCTTATAGGTCACCCCCCTACTTTGGGGCTTTTTTTACTATTAATTTTATTCGTGTTGTCGAAACGCGTTCTTTAATCAGACCTAATGCGCTTGTACCCACTGTTTAATCGAGTAAGCAATTATTATCATCTCGATTAATGAAGAAATATGTAAAATATTCTAGAATCATTTTTTCTGCGATCCATGAGTTAAACATGTCAATTGACCCTCTTTTACTAAAACGCGCCCATTCCAAATGTGAATTCTGTGGTTCTGATGAAGAGTTAGCTACTTATGACATCCCACCGATTACGTTAAAGAGCCTGGATAAATCTATCTTAGTTTGCTCAACCTGTTTAGATCAAATCGAACACCCTGAAAAAATGCAGCCAAATCACTGGCGTTGTTTGAATGACACCATGTGGTCTGAAATACCCGCGATTCAAGCAATGAGCTGGCGCATGCTAGACCGCCTTAGAGATGAAGGCTGGCCAAATGATTTATTAGAAATGCTCTATATCGAAGATGATGTAAAGAAATGGGCAATGGCTGGTCTTAGAGCAGTCGATGGACCGACCCTAGACAGCAATGGCGTAGCATTTGCCCTAGGCGATTCCGCCATTATGATCAAAGATGTTTTTATCACTGGCGCTAATTTCACCGCCAAACGAGGAATGGTCGTAAAGAATATAGCACTGACAGATACCAATCGAAGTATCGAAGGAAACCTCAACGGCACGCGAGTCGTTTTAGGCGCTAAAACGGTAAAGAAAGTATAAACCACTACACCCCCCTACTTTGGGGCACTTTTTCTGGTTAAAGATGTAGTCTAGATAAGCGATAGCGTCATCTGGGTTTTGAGAGTTAACTATCGATAGTAGCAGGGACTAACTTGGTGCCACTAATCATGCGTTAGATGGCGCAAGCTTATCTAAGCTACGTGTGCTACCGCTATTTTATAGATTATTTGGGACAGTTTGCTGGGTTACCTTTAACTGCATCATCAAGTGGCTTAAGGTGCCTTTGCCACCCATTTGAATAGGCATATGCTTTAACAAAAGTATTACACCCCTGAATATTAGGAACTACTTCAGCAGTAAAAGCATAACCTAATTTATTTTTAACTGAGTATCTATTCCCATATGGTAAACGCTCTTTCACAACTTCCTGATGTATCGTCATGGGTATTATCATACCTGCTGCATAAGTTGCAGATTGAAATGGGCGATAACAACTAACCATGTAACTATCAAGTCTTTGATTAACGACCTCAGGAGAAAGGTCATAACAGAGACTACCAATATCTTTTGACTTGTTTACAACTTCTGAAGAGCTTTGTGGAATTGAGCAACTAACCAAAAAAGCACTCATAATTGATAAAACTAAAGACTTTATTTTCATTTTAATCCCTGAATCTTTTAAATGATTTTTACAAATCTGAATAACTCGGCATTTTGATTTCTAGGAAGTAAATCGAATAGCTCTTTAGGATAAACGCAGTAAATTGCTGGTTAAACTAGATAAAGGTCACCCCCCTACTTATAGGCACTTTTTTTCAAACAAAAAAAGGGACGCAAATTGCGTCCCTTTTTAGGTAGATACTAGAATGTATCCGACAGATATTTCAAGCAGGATTTTTGCTCAAGATCAAGGCGGGTATTTGGCTACAAGACCGAAGCGTACTTAAGTACGTGAGGGTTTGTAGTCAAATGCCCAACGCCGAGATTGAGCAAAAAGACTATTGAAATTTACATCATGCCGCCCATTCCACCCATTCCACCCATATCCGGCATACCGCCGCCAGCTCCGCCTTCTTCTGGCTTATCCGCTACCATTGCTTCGGTAGTGATGATTAGGCCAGATACAGATGCTGCGTTTTGTAGCGCTGTACGAGTTACTTTAGTTGGATCCAGGATACCCATTTCGATCATGTCGCCGTACTCGCTAGTACGTGCATTGTAGCCGAAGCTTCCTGCGCCGTTCTTTACTGCGTTAAGTACTACTGAAGACTCGTCGCCTGCGTTTTGACAGATTTGACGTAGTGGCTCTTCCATTGCACGAAGTAGGATTTTAATACCCATGTCTTGGTCGTGGTTGTCGCCTGAAAGATCAGAGATGTCTTGTAGTGCGCGAACTAATGCAACTCCGCCACCTGGTACCACACCTTCTTCTACTGCTGCGCGTGTTGCGTGAAGTGCATCTTCTACGCGAGCTTTCTTTTCTTTCATTTCAACTTCTGTTGCTGCGCCAACTTTGATTACTGCAACGCCACCAGCTAGTTTAGCTACACGCTCTTGAAGTTTTTCACGATCGTAGTCTGATGTTGTTGTTTCCATCTGTGCACGGATTTGGTCAACACGCGCTTTGATGTCTTCGCCTGTTCCTGATCCGTCTACGATTGTTGTGTTTTCTTTGTCTACTACGATACGCTTAGCAGAACCTAGATCTTCAACTGTGATGCCTTCTAGTGATAGGCCAACTTCTTCTGAGATTACTTTGCCGCCGGTTAGGATTGCAAGGTCTTCTAGCATTGCTTTACGACGATCGCCGAAACCAGGTGCTTTAACAGCTGTTACTTTTACGATGCCGCGCATATTGTTTACAACTAATGTTGCTAATGCTTCGCCTTCGATGTCTTCTGCTACGATAAGTAGTGGACGACCTGCTTTTGCAGCGCCTTCTAGTGTAGGAAGTAAGTCACGGATGTTTGTGATTTTCTTGTCATGTAGAAGAACTAATGGCTCTTCTAACTCAGCAGACATGTTTTGCTGGTTTGTCACGAAGTAAGGAGATAGGTAACCGCGATCGAACTGCATACCTTCTACAACGTCTAGTTCGTTTTCTAGTGCTGTGCCTTCTTCTACTGTGATTACGCCTTCTTTGCCAACTTTGTCCATTGACTCAGCGATGATGCCACCGATGTTTTCATCAGAGTTTGCAGAGATTGTTCCAACCTGTGCGATTGCATCGTTGTCTGCACATGGTTTTGACATTTCTTGTAGCTTTGCTACTGCTGCCTTAGTTGCCTGGTCGATACCACGCTTAAGGTCCATTGGGTTCATGCCTGCAGCTACTGACTTCATGCCTTCGCGAACGATTGCTTGTGCCAATACTGTTGCTGTAGTTGTTCCGTCACCAGCGATGTCAGATGTTTGTGAAGATACTTCTTTCACCATCTGTGCGCCCATGTTTTCGAATTTGTCTTCTAATTCGATTTCTTTTGCTACTGATACACCATCTTTAGTGATCGTTGGAGCACCAAATGATTTATCTAATACTACGTTACGGCCTTTAGGACCTAGCGTTACTTTTACTGCGTTAGCTAGAACGTTTACACCTTCAACCATACGTGAACGTGCGTCATCTCCAAATCGTACTTCTTTAGCCATTTTTATTTACCTCTAAATTTGTTTTTTAATCAATGAAAGTTTTTAGCGTTGCGAGTGATTACTCTACTACTGCTAAAATGTCTTCTTCTTTCATCATTAGTAAGTCTTCACCTTCAACTTTCACAGCTTGACCTGAGTATTGGCCGAATAGGACTTTGTCGCCTATTTTTACGTCCATTGCGCGTACATCACCAGAATCTGTGATTCTGCCGTTGCCTGCTGCAATGATTTCGCCTGTGTTTGGTTTTTCTCCGCTTGCGCTATCTGGAATGATAATTCCACCAGCTGACACTTTTTCTTCTTCAGTCGGACGTACTAGAACTCGGTCGTGTAGAGGACGAATCGCCATGTGTAACTCCTTATAATGTAAATTTTAATTAAATTTATGTAATGTTTAATTTGGCTCATCAAGAGTGGATTAGCACTCTCGATCAGGGACTGCTAATGATAGGGTCAGATTTTAGTATTTCAAGTGAATTTTTTATTTAATTGCTCAAAGATCGCTATCTGACTTATTTTTATTGCTGATTACAATGGTTTCCTGATGGACTTCTCCGTCTTTTACGACGGTGTATTCACCTTCTACGATATCGGCATCAGCGCCATCTGAGTTGAACGGGGAACCTGCTTGCCCATTGAAGCCTGCACCGAATCCACCCATACCTCCGGTTACTTTCATTGCTGATCGTTTGATTATGTTACTGGCAATATATTGACGACTAAATGGCAGCAAACATAAGAAACCAATGGTGTCAGTGACAAAACCCGGTGTCATTAGGAGTGCGCCACCAACGGCGAGAATTATGCCTTCGACCATTTCCTGTGCAGGAATTTTACCCTGCGACATGTTCTGCTGAAATCGTGCGAGTGTGGATAAACCCTGTTGGCGCAGTAGCCCTGCACCAATTACAGCGGTTAATACCACCAGTATGATGGTTGGTAGTGCGCCGATGACTTCGCCGACTTTTATTAGAAAGTAGATCTCTGTGATGGGGATGATCAAAAATAGAACGGCAAAGATGGTGGTCGAACGCATAGATATACTCCACAATATTGAAGGGTAATTTTAATTAATACCTTTGTTTCAATATAGTTATAAAAGGTGTTACTTCAATAGTAATATCATTTTAACCTTTTCGGGCCTTTTAAGAGCGTTTGGACATAAGTTATGAAAACCATTGATTTGAGTGAGTTAAATCTTGAAGAACTGATTTTTCTTCATGGTGAATTACCCAAATATATTAACAAGGCGAGAAAGGCTGAAAAGCTTGCATTAAAGGAACAAATGGAAGCAATGGCGGCAGAGGCCGGCTTTAGTCTGGATGAAATCGTGAATAATAAAAACAAAACCCAGATAGGATTTGTGAAAGCAAAATACAGAAACCCGGATGATTTCAATGAAACCTGGAGTGGTCGTGGCAAAAAGCCCAAATGGGTTCAGGATTACATTGGAGATAAGGGCACTCTGGACGATTTATTGATTATTCTTTGATATATGATTTTCTAATCGTTTTTTAACGACGATTCCTTACGGAATCTACGATGGACTTTAGTGAGCTTATCGTTTTGTTGTTAAAACGAGTAACTCAATTATTTGACTTGTCATTTCTGGCTTTTGGTAAGCGTTAAACTGATAAACCATCGAACTCCAAATTAGTCAGCCTTGAATTTGATCATTGTACATCGACGATTCCTTACGGAATCTACGATGGACTTTAGTGAGCTTACCGTTTTGTTTTTTAAAACGGGTAACTCAATTATTTGACTTGTCATCTCTGGCTTTTGGTAAGCCTAGAAAAGCCACCCCCCCTACTTTGAGCCGTTTTTTTTAGCTTGTTTTCTATTTAACTTGCATACAGCTTGCTTACGTTATTATGAGCTTACTTACATTAATTATTAGTAACGTTGGGCTTTTTGATTTTATTGATGATTATGATTGGCGTTATAATGCAGGTTTTCCTTAAGTGGTGTTACTAGTTCGCATACTTTTCTTGCATCCATGACTCTGTTATAAAACGTATTAAGCTGTGATTTTTGCCTGTACGTATTGCACGTACTGTTGATTTGCAAACGATTTGAGACAGCTACTGCTAGAGAACCGGACTTTTTAAACGTTATACATAAACGACGCAGATAAAGTTGAGATAACGGTTGTTGACCCTTTTAAACAATAAATTAGATTTTACGAGAGCGCGTAACGCCTTCGAAAGAATCTTAAATAAATAAGATAACGCTTTTATGTTAAAGAAACTTTTACATAGTGCATTTTCCCTAAAGTCACTAACATCACTTATTTTGCTGTTTGTATCATTGAATACATTTGCAGCAAACCCTGACGATTTATTACCGCCAGATGAAGCGTTCAGCCCTTCATTATCGAGCAGTTCACCAGAGAGTTTAACCGCCACCTGGAATATCGCTGATGGTTATTATATGTACCGCAAGCGTTTCTCCTTCGAAAGTGAAACACCGGGCATCACACTAGGCGAAGCCACGTTCCCCAAGGGTAAGATTAAAGACGACCCGGGTTTTGGCAAAGTAGAAACGTATCGCAACAAAATCGCTGTGCAAATTCCGTTGATTCGAGATGCTTCTGTCTCATCGGGTACGGAACTGTCGTTAAAAACCAAGTCTCAAGGTTGTGCGGATATTGGAGTGTGTTACCCACCGCAAAAGAAAACGCTAACGCTGAAACTTGCCGCGTTACCTGCACCTGCTATGGACCCCATTGCCGCAGCCAAAAAACCTGGCGCACTTTCATTAACCGCGCCTGCGAATGATGTTTTTACGCCGACGGCCTCTTCTTCTATTGCACCTATTCCTCTTTCTGATAAAGCACCCGCAGCAGGTTTAAGCCTTGCTGATGAGTTAGGCATTACCGGACTTGATGCACCCAATGAACCACTTCATCCCGATGAGGCGTTTGGTTTTGACCTGACCGCTGTCGACAAACAAACACTCAATGCCCGCTGGGATATCCTGGAAGGCCATTACCTTTATCAGCATAAATTCAAGTTTGAAATTGTTGATCCTGCGTCTGGGGTGAGTTTACAAAAAGTATCGCTCCCTAAAGGTAAGGAAGAGCACGATCAGTATTTCGGCGATATCGTTATCTACAATAAACCAATCGATGTAAAGCTACCTTTTACAGGCAAAACGGATGAAATAACCGTAAAGTCGAGCTACCAAGGCTGTTCTAAGTTGACTGGCATTTGCTACCCGCCTCAACATAAAACACAAAAGGTAAGCCTTACGAATGCGCCTGCGGCTATTGCCTCTGCAGATGCATCAGCCACGTCTAATGCTGGCGATAACAATTCGACAGCTACTGCAACAACAAATGCAGTTACGGATAACAACAATGCCGTTGCAGCGACAACCAAAGTTTCTGCACAGGATGGATTTGTCAATAAACTACTGACTGATAGTTTTCTGGTGGTTTTGTTTACCTTCTTCCTTGCGGGTCTGGCACTGACGTTTACTCCGTGCGTATTCCCGATGATCCCTATTCTATCTGGCATTATTGCTGGACAAGGTAGCGATAACAGCACGCGTAAATCTTTCTTCTTATCGCTTTCTTATGTATTAGCAATGGCTTCAACCTACGCCATTGTCGGCGTAATTGCGGCATTGAGTGGAGAGAACCTTCAAGTTGCCTTACAAAACCCCTGGGTGATTGGTGCATTCGCAGGTTTGTTTGTTTTGCTATCGCTCGCCATGTTTGGCTTCTATGAATTACAAATGCCTGCGAGTATTCAGAGCAAATTAACCAATATCAGTAATAGCCAATCCGGTGGCAGTATGTTGAATGCTGGCATTATGGGCTTGTTATCTGCCTTGATTGTTGGCCCTTGTGTCACCGCCCCACTTATAGGCGCTTTAATTTATATCGCACAAACTAAAGATGTGGTGCTGGGTGGTTTGTCATTATTTGCACTCGGCCTCGGTATGGGCGTACCCCTTCTGATTATTGGTACTTCAGCAGGCAAGATTTTACCTAGAGCTGGCGCCTGGATGGATAAGGTAAAAGCTGGCTTCGGTATTATGATGCTGGCTCTTGCTATCTGGATGCTTGAACGTATTCTGCCGATGACTGCGATTGTATTGCTTTCTGGCATTCTAGCGATCTTCACCGGTATTTACATGGGTGGTCTCGATGCACTGAATGAGGCGAGTACCGGCTGGAAACGTTTCTTTAAAGCGTCTGGTTTAGTCACACTACTCTATGGCGCAATGCTATTAATTGGCGCAGCGAGCGACAATGGCAGTTTAATCCATCCTTTAAAAGGCAGCTTTGCAAGTGATGGCTCATCCGTTGCAGCGGTTGAACAAAAGCTCGTCTTTAGACAAATTAAAGGCGTAGAAGGTCTTGACCAAGCATTAGCGCTAGCAACACAGCAAGGGCAAACAGTGATGCTGGACTTCTATGCTGACTGGTGTATTTCTTGTAAAGAAATGGAGCATGGCACCTTCACAGATTTAAACGTGATTAATTCATTAAAAGACACCGTATTGTTGCAAGCCGATGTCACACCGAATGATGACTTAGATAAAGCATTGTTGAAGAAATTCGGGCTATTCGGACCTCCGGGTATTTTATTCTTCGATAAGAACAGTAAAGAAAACCTACCATTCAGAATTGTTGGAGAGATGAAGGCTGATCCTTTTAATAATCATGTACAAGAATTTTTAAAGACAGTTAAATAAATCCCCCATTCAAAGAGCAAGTATGAAAAAACTACCCATTATCGTCGCAATATTTTTATTCTTAGGTTTTGCCAGTGCCTATGCCGTCAAAAATGACGTGCATAAAAAGATCTTTGGTGATGATTCATCCATTGTATTCCTGATTGAAAAGACATTAGGACATAACCCTCCAGCGTTAGCGAAAGACATGGTCGGTAAAAACGCACCTGCTTTTACATTAACCAGCGAAAGCGGTCCGGTAAGTCTGGCTGATTATAAAGGTCAATTAGTGCTGCTTAACTTCTGGGCGTCATGGTGTCCGCCCTGTCGTGCGGAAATGCCAGGATTTATCAAGACGCAGGAAAAGTATAAGGATAAACCTTTTACTTTTTTAGGTGTTGCCATAGAAGATAAAGAAGATGTTTTATCTTACGCCAAAGAAATTGGAGTTAATTATCCCATCACTTATGGCACAGAAGACGCCTATAACGTTGTCAGTAGTTATGGCAACCCTGATGGTGCACTACCCTATAGTATTCTGATTAGTCCAGAGCAAAAAATCCTGCATGTTTTTTCAGGTTACTTAAGCGAAGATAAACTCGAAGAATTAATTGCTCAGAATTTGTAATTTAGATTTATTTTTTACTAAAAATGACGCCTGACAACCGATCTATCAACGGTTTCTGAATTAGATTAAATTAAATAAGAGTTTCTTAAAATTATTGCTTGATATTACAAATAAGTATCCCTATAATTTCCCTCCTCTGATGCGGGGTGGAGCAGTCTGGCAGCTCGTCGGGCTCATAACCCGAAGGTCGTAGGTTCGAATCCTGCCCCCGCTACCAAATTCAGGTAAGTAACTATTTCGACGTTATTTTCATAATAAAAAAGCCCCGTTTTAACGGGGCTTTTTTATTATTTACACTACTAGAAAATTCAAGAAAACCGAACCAAGTAAGCTCGCGCCGACAAGGGAAACATAAGGAAGCATTGTGCAAACTGCATTAAACAATTTAGTCAAAAATACAGTTGAAGGCCTAGACTTCATACTTTGGGGATACGAATATCGCCCTCATAGTGAAAGCGCACTTCTTCGAGTATTTATTGAAAAAGAAGGCGGCATTAGCGTTGATGATTGCGCAACTGTCAGCAGGCAACTTGGTGCTGTACTTGATGTTGAGAATATTATTCCAGTAGCTTATATTTTGGAGATATCTTCTCCGGGCATGGATAGAGTTTTGTTTACTGCTGATCAGTACCAAGACTATATTGGTGATTCTTTAAAAATCAGAACCAGAACACCAATTGAAGATAGAAGAAATTTTAAAGGCTCATTAGTCAGCGCTAATGAGAACTTTGTAACAATCAAAGTAGACAATACAGAATTTGAAATTCCGTTTGAATCCATTGATAGAGCCAGATTGGTTCTGGACTAAAGGTTGAAAAAGAAACTATGAGCAAAGAAATACTATACGTTGTTGATGCTGTATCAAACGAAAAAAATCTAGAAGCAGAAGATATTTTTGAGGCGGTAGAAATTGCAATCGCAACTGCCACGCGCAAGAAGTATGGAGCAGAACAAGATTTCCGTGTAGATATTGATCGCGAAACAGGTGATTACGATACCTTCCGTCGCTGGCAGATTATGGATGATGAAGATCCAGAATTCGAATCACCAGAAAGACACATATTAAAAAGCTACGCAGATGATAGAAAGCTTGGCTTAGAAATTGGCGAATTCCTTGAAGAGCCAGTTGAATCAATTGAATTTGGACGCATAACGGCACAAATCGCTAAGCAAGTGATCATGCAGAAAGTTCGTCACGCAGAACGCCAAAAAGTTGCTGATGCATTCCAGGAAAGCGTTGGAAAATTGGTACTTGGTACAGTTAAGCGTGTTGATAGACGCGGCATCGTATTAGACCTTGGTGAAAATAGTGAAGCTATTATCCCTCGTGAAATGATGATTCCTCGTGAGATGGCTCGAATGGGCGATCGTATGCGCGGCATTCTTCAGGAAATTGACGAAGAAGGACGCGGCGGGCCAAAGCTAATCGTTAGTCGTATTGATGATGACTTCCTGGTTGAGCTTGTAAAATTAGAAGTGCCGGAGATTGGCCAGGAGCTAATCGATATCATGGGCGCTGCTCGTGATCCTGGGTCTCGTTCGAAGATTGCAGTTAGAGCTAATGTACCAAATCTTGACCCAGTAGGTGCTTGTGTTGGTATGAGAGGGTCTAGAATACAGACTGTAACGAATGAAATGAACAATGAGCGTGTAGACATTATCCCTTGGGATGATGACATTGCACGTTTCGTAATCAACGCTATGCAGCCTGCTGAAGTTTTATCGATTGTTATCGACGAAGACAAGAAAAGCATGGATATCGGTGTTGACGAAGAAATGCTTGCTCAAGCCATTGGTAAAGGCGGACAAAACGTACGTCTGGCAAGTAAACTAACAGGCTGGACACTCAATGTTATGAGTGAAGAAGAAGCCGAAAGTAAAAGTAAAAGCGAACAAAGCATCATGGTTTCTCTGTTTGCAGAAAAACTTGATGTAGATGAAGAAGTGGCTAGCATACTTGTTGATGAAGGCTTCTCAAGTCTTGATGAAGTTGCTTATGTGCCGATGGAAGAATTCTTGAAGATTGAAGAATTTGATGAAGAAATTATCGAAGAGCTAAGAAGTAGAGCACGTAACGCCCTACTCGCGCTAGCGATAACAGGAGAAGGTGGAAAACCTGCTCAGGATCTTCTAGAAATGAAAGGCATGAATAATGCACTCGCGCAACTACTCGCCAGCAAAGGCATCTGTACGATGGAAGACCTTGCGGAACAAGCAACTGACGAGTTAGTTGAAATTGAAGGTATAGATGAAGAGCAAGCTGCTAAGTTAATCATGACCGCACGTGCACCATGGTTTGCCGAAGCTGAAGCGGAAGAAAAGTCAGACAAATCTGATGAATCTGCTTCAAATGTGTAAACCAAATAGAGGGTTAATAAATGTCAGACATAATAGTAAAACAACTCGCCGAACTCATTGGCGCTCCAGTCGAAAGTTTATTACGACAACTTAACGACGCAGGAATCAGTGTTTCAGGCGCTGAAGACAGCATTACGGATGCGCAAAAGTTAAAGCTACTTGAATTTATTCGCACAGGTCAAGCGACTACAACTGAAGCTGCACCTAAGAAAGCGGGTGGAAAAATATCACTTAAAAGACGTTCTAGCAGCGAGATCAACGTATCCGGCGCTCAAGGTAAGACTAACGTCTCTGTAGAAGTAAGACGCAAGAAAAACTTTAGTCGATCAGCAACTGAGACAAGCACTGAAAGCGAAACCTCTAGCGCTGATATCGATGATTTAAATGCATCCGCGAATCGCACCAATGATCTGGCCGAGCAGCTTTCTAACGAGAGAAAAGCTCGCGAAGACGCAATAGACAAGTCTAAAGCAGAACGTCAGGCGACCAGCGAACGCAAAGCGGAAGAAAAAATAGAGCGCGACACAGCGAAAGAAACTGCGGAAACTACAGCAGAAGCACCTCAGGAAGAAGTTACTGAGACTGCCGTTGAACCTGAAGTTACAACCGAGACTGTTGCAGAAGAAAGTACACCTACTGCTACAGAAGAATCGGCACCAGCGGAAACACCCGTTGCTGAAAAGACCGAAGAAGCTCCTGCAGAAGTTGCTCCTGTTAAGAAGAAACTTGAACTTCCAACAGATCCAAGAGAAAGACGTGAATTCTTGGCGAAACGCGCAAGAGATGAAGCTGCGGCGAAATTTAAGAAGCGCCCTTCTCGTCCGAAGCCAGTTCCTAAGCCTGCACCAGCAAAACCTGCGGCTGCTCCTGCACCCGCTCCCTCACCTACTGCTAACGCAAATAAAGGTAAGAAAAAGCCGTTCCAGGGTCGTGGCGGAACACCAGGTGGACAGTTACATGTTAAAGAAGGTCTAAGCGGTCGTCGCAAGAAGAAAGGCAAACGCACCAGAAGTGTAAAAATTGAGCAATCAACAGAGCATGGATTCGTTGCACCAACAGAACCTGTAGTGCGTAGCATAGAAATCCCAGAAACTATCGTTGTATCTGAACTTGCTCAAATGTTATCTGTTAAAGGTGGTGACGTTATAAGAGCGATGATGGATATGGGCGTAATGGCCACTATCAATCAAGTGGTTGATCAGGACACAGCGATACTGATTGTTGAAGAAATGGGTCATGAAGCTAAAGCAGCAACCTCAGAAGAAGAGAAATCATCGACTGAAAACTTGCTTGAAGATACTAGCCAATATGAAACATTCTCACGCGCTCCTGTTGTTACAATTATGGGACACGTTGACCATGGTAAAACATCGTTACTTGATTATATTCGTGAAAGTCGCGTTGCATCAGGCGAAGCAGGTGGAATTACCCAGCATATTGGTGCTTATCAAGTAGCAACAGCGAATGGCATTATCTCTTTCTTAGACACACCGGGTCACGCGGCGTTTACGCAAATGCGTGCACGTGGTGCGAAAGCGACTGATATTGTTATTTTGGTTGTTGCAGCTGACGATGGCGTTATGCCTCAGACAGAAGAAGCGATTAAACACACTCGCGAAGCGGGAGTACCATTAATTGTTGCTATCAATAAGATAGACAAAGAATCAGCAGACCCAGAAAGAGTTAAAAGCGAGCTTGCAAAGTTTGAAGTTGTTGCTGAAGAATGGGGTGGAGAAGACGTATTTGCTAATGTATCTGCTAAAACAGGTGAAGGCATCGATGGTCTTTTAGAATCTATTCTTTTAGTGGCCGAAGTAAGAGAACTTAAAGCACGTAAAGACGGCCCAGCTAAAGGCACTATTATTGAGTCTAGCGTGGTAAAAGGACGTGGTGCTGTTGCAACTGTTCTGGTACAGGAAGGCACACTTAAGAAAGGCGATGTAGTACTTGCAGGTTCTGAGTTTGGACGTGTTCGTGCAATGACAGATGACCTTGGCAAGCCTATTACAGAAGCTGGCCCATCAACTCCGATTGAAATTCTTGGTTTATCAGGAACACCATCTGCAGGCGATGATTTAGTTGTACTGAAGAATGAGCGTAAAGCACGTGAGCTTGCAACGAAACGTCACGAGAAAGAACGTGAAACACGTTTTGCAGCTCAACAAGCGGCTAAACTGGACGCGATGTTCGAGAAAATGCAGGATGGCGAGAAGAGTACGCTTAATGTATTACTTAAAGCAGACGTTCAAGGCTCTCTGGAAGCAATCAAGAGCTCTTTAAATGCCCTATCTACCGATGAAGTTGTAGTAAATATCATCTCTTCAGGTGTGGGTGGATTGAGTGAAACTGACATCAGTTTGGCGCAATCTTCAGAAGCAGTCATTATCGGCTTTAATGTACGTGCTGATGCATCTGCAAGAAGATTCGCACAAGAGTCTGACACTGAAATTCGTTACTACAGCATCATCTACGAACTAATTGATGATGTTCGTGATGCAATGAGTGGACTACTTAAGCCTGAACTACGTGAAGAGCTTGTTGGTATTGCAGAAGTTAAGGACGTATTTACAGGTTCTGGCTTTGGTAATATCGCTGGTTGTTTGGTTATCGAAGGCAAGATCAAGAAAGACCTACCGATTCGCGTATTACGTAAAGACGTGGTTATCTATGAAGGTTACCTCGAGTCACTTCGTCGCCATCAAGATGATGTGAAAGAAGTTGCGATGGGTACTGAATGTGGTATCGGCGTTAAAAACTACGATGACGTTCAGCCGGGCGATCAAATCGAAGTATTTACACGTACTGAAATTGAAAGGAAACTAGAGTCTAGCTAAGTCGCTAGAGAAACCGATATGCCTTACGATTATTCACGCACCGACCGTATTGGTGAGCAAATCAAACGAGAGCTTTCCATGCTAATTCGCAATGAGATCAAAGATCCACGCGTTAGCATGGTGAGCATTCTTGATGTTGAAATCACCAAAGACCTTTCTAAAGCCAAAGTTTATTTTGATGCATTGAATCAAGAAGAACACGAAGCTTGCGAAAAGGGATTAAACAATGCTGCAGGTTTTCTTCGCAGAGAATTAGGTCACGCGATTAAACTGCGTAACACCCCTTCCCTGACGTTCATCTATGATGATACGGAACAGAAGGCAAACGATCTCTCTGTTTTGATAGACAAAGCCGTTTCATCTGATCAAAAGTCATCTGACAAAAAATCTTCAGATAAAGAAGACTAACCTTGGCTAGACGCAAAGGTAATGACGTCGATGGCATTCTGCTACTCGACAAACCTCTTGGTAGAAGCTCTAACAACGCACTGCAAAAAGTACGTTATCTTTTTCAGGCTAAAAAAGCCGGACACACAGGAAGCCTCGATCCTTTAGCGACTGGCGTATTACCGGTATGTTTTGGCCAGGCTAGCAAAGTCACCCCCTATCTTTTAGATGCAGATAAAAGCTATCGCTGTACCGCTCAACTCGGAGTCACCACAACCACTGGCGATAAAGAAGGCGACGTTTTACAAGAACGCGAAATCACAGACTTTAACGAACAAGATGTAGAAGCCGTTCTAGCAACCTTCCGAGGCGCAATCGAACAAGTTCCACCGATGTATTCTGCGTTAAAGCATAACGGTCAACCATTATATAAATTGGCGCGACAAGGAATTGACATCAAACGCAAACCACGTGATGTAACCATTCACGAACTCGTGTTAATCGATAAAACTGAAGATTCCATCACTCTGGATGTAAGATGCAGCAAAGGCACCTATATCCGCACACTGGCACAAGATATTGGCGAAGCACTTGGTTTTGGCGCGCATTTAAGCATGCTTAGAAGAACCCATGTATCACCCTTTAATTGCGATAAGCTTTATACTATTGAAGATATAGAACAACTCGCAGAAACAGGGAAACTCGATGAAGCTCTATTACCTATCGACACGGCTCTTCAGGAATTACCTAGCTTAAACCTTAGCGAAGAAGAAACCAAACTACTGCGCAATGGCATTAAGGTAAAAAAAGCAGATACACCAGATTCCGACATGATTAGACTCTATAACCAGAACAACACATTCATCGGCATTGGCAGACAGTCAAAAAATGATAATGACGAGATTCAAATAGCTCCTCGCAGAATGATGAACACACACGAACCTTTATCTGAGTAGTTTTAAGTAGCTAAGTAGCCGAGTAGTAGTCAAAACAATAGACGAATTAATCAGTCTAAAACAGCGTAAATAAGCCCTTTAGGTCACCCCCCTACTTATAGCCCTTTTTTACACAAAGAATTAAGCAGAAGTAAGAAATTAAAAGGCTTACTTTGGTGCTTAGCGCGTGTTACAATGCGCCGTTTTTAGGGTAGTCAATATACAATTGAGGCTTGTTTCACTGAGCTGATAGGATTTTGACTACTTTTTTCAACCCAATCTACCCTGATATATTCATAAAATATACTTTGTAGGTACTTATCTGGAACTTAGGAACTATGTCTCTGAACGCAGAAACTAAAGCGAAAATCGTTGCTGAATATCGCTTGTCAGACACTGACACCGGGTCTTCGGAGGTGCAGGTTGCGCTTTTAACAGCGAATATCAAGCATCTTACGGAGCACTTTAAAATTCACAAGCATGATCATCACTCACGTCGTGGTCTATTGAGAATGGTTAACTCTCGTCGTAGCTTGCTTGATTATTTAAATCGAAAAGATTCAGCTCGTTATCAAGACCTTATTAAACGTCTCGGTATTCGTCGCTAGATTTAGAATACTTTAAACACCGCATCCGTGCGGTGTTTTTATTTCAGTATCATGACTTAAGGCTGTTTACAAAAGTTAATACCCACCCCCCTACTTTGAGGCATTAATTTTTATAAACATCCTTCGTGATACTAATCGATACTAAAGTCTCAACAAATATTTAAAACGCAAGAACACACAAGATTATATAAAAGGAACAAAAAACATGTTTGATGTTGTAACTACAACTTTCCCATACGGTGAACATACTGTTGAATTAGAAATGGGCGAAATCGCTCGCCAAGCTCACGCTGCTGTAAAAGTAGATATGGGTGGAACGGTAGTATTTGTATCAGTAGTTGGAAGAAAAGAAGCAAAGCCAGGACAGGACTTCTTCCCACTAACGGTTAACTATCAAGAAAAAACATACGCTGCCGGTAAAATACCTGGTGGTTTCTTCCGTCGTGAAGGACGCCCAAGTGAAGGCGAAACATTATTAGCACGTTTGATTGACCGTCCTATTCGCCCATTATTCCCTAACGGGTACATGAACGAAGTTCAGGTTATCATCACTGTTGTATCTTTAAACCCAGATATCCTACCTGACGTTCCTGCAATGCTAGGTACATCTGCTGCACTTGCGGCTTCAGGCATTCCATTTGCTGGCCCGATTGGCGCTGCACAAATTGGTTATAAAGATGGCGAATACATCTTGAACCCTAGTGTTGCTCAACTGGAAGAATCAGACCTAGACCTTATGGTTGCAGGTACTGAGCATGCTGTACTTATGGTTGAATCTGAAGCGAAAGAGCTTTCAGAAGAAGTTATGTTAGGCGCAGTTGTATACGGACATGAGCAAATGCAACCAGCTATTGCTGCAATCAAAGAGTTTGCCGCTGAAGTTGGTAACGAAACATGGGAATGGACAGCTGCAGAAAAAGATACTGCACTGGCTAAATCTGTTGCAGATATCTGTGAAGCAGACCTTAAAGATGCATTTTCAACCGCTGACAAGATGGATCGTCAGGACAAGGTTGCAGCTGCTAAAGCTAAATTAATGGAAACGCTAGCAACAGGTGAAGAAGACGCACCGAGTGATAGCGACATTGGCAATGCATTCAAAGATCTTGAGAAAAGCATCGTACGTAGCCGCATCATCGCTGGTGAGCCACGTATCGATGGACGTGATAGCTCAACTGTTCGTGGTATCGAATCACGTGTAGGTGTTTTACCACGTACTCACGGTTCTGCGTTATTCACACGTGGTGAGACTCAGGCATTGGTAGTAACTACATTGGGCACAACACGTGACGCTCAGATCGTTGATGCATTACAAGGTTCTTACAAAGATGCATTCATGCTTCACTACAACTTCCCTCCTTACTCTGTAGGTGAGACTGGTCGTACTGGTAGCCCGGGTCGTCGTGAGATTGGTCACGGCCGTTTAGCTAAGCGCGGTGTTCTAGCGGTTATGCCTGATCAGGAATCTTTCCCATACACTATTCGCGTCGTTTCTGAAATTACAGAATCAAACGGTTCAAGCTCAATGGCTTCTGTTTGTGGTACGTCACTGTCTTTGATGGACGCTGGTGTTCCAATTAAAGCTCCTGTTGCTGGTATCGCAATGGGTCTTGTTAAAGAAGGCGAGAAATTTGCTGTACTAACAGACATCCTGGGCGACGAAGATCACTTAGGTGATATGGACTTTAAAGTAGCGGGTACTAAAGACGGTATCAACGCACTTCAAATGGACATCAAGATTGACGGCATCACTAAAGAGATTATGGAAATCGCACTTGAGCAAGCTCAAACTGCACGTTTACATATCCTTGATGAGATGAACAAAGTTATCGATAAGTCTCGTGACGATATTTCTGACTTTGCTCCACGTTACGTAACAATGAAAATTAACCCTGATAAGATTCGTGAAGTTATCGGTAAAGGCGGCGAGACTATTCGCGGCATTACAGAGCAAACTGGCGCACAGGTTGATATCGATGATACTGGCGCGATCAAAATCTCTGCTGTTGACGGCGCTGCTGCTAACGCTGCGAAGAAAATTATCGAAGATATTACTGCTGAAGCTGAAGTGGGCACTATCTACAACGGTAAAGTTGCAAAAATCATGGAATTTGGTGCTTTTGTAACAATCCTACCGGGCAAAGATGGTCTTGTTCACATTTCACAGATCAGTAATGATCGTGTTGAAAAAGTAAGCGATCACCTAAAAGAAGGCGATGAAGTACGCGTTAAGCTACTTGAAATTGACCGTCAGGGTCGTATGCGTCTAAGCATGAAAGAAGTAGATGCTGAGTGATTTATTAGCTAAGTATTACTTCTCTAATTGTAATTAATTTTACAATCTGACAAAAAAGGCTCCTTCTGGAGCCTTTTTTGCATCTAAAATAAAAACCGTGCGTATATGATAACAAGCACGAGATTAGTGCAACTCACAACAACAAAAGAATTTAGACAATGGAAGATATTTACGCTGAATTACTGCAGAAGACTGCAGCTGGAGATCAGTTAGCTTTTAAACAGCTATATGAAAAGTGCTCGCCAAAGTTGATGAGCCTTTGCTTACGTTTAATGCAAACTGAAGCTTTAGCTGAAGATGTTTTACAGGAAGGTTTTATTAAAATCTGGGACAAGGCAGACACCTACACCCCGGGTAAAGGCAAAGCAATGACCTGGATGTCTACAGTTATTAGAAACAAAGGATTAGATAAATTAAGAAGTCTCAAAACCAGACCGGTTGAAACTGAAGCCCAGTTTGAAGGTTTAGAGTTTACGTCTTCTGATTTAACACCAGATTCAATGGAAGATATGAGTCAGGAAATGCAAGGTTTGATGGCTTGTCTGGATACCTTGAAACCTTCACAGCGAGAATGTATTTTATTGTCTTATTATTACGGACACACGCACCAGGAACTGTCAGAGAAACTTGGCAAACCCCTGGGTACAATTAAAGCCTGGATACGCAGAGGCTTAGAGGATATTAGACCATGCCTAAATTAGATCACAACACTCAGGGAGCTAAACGCTACCAAAACCCTGAAGTTTTTGAACAACTAGCAATTGAATATGCAGTTGGTTCAATGCAAGGGCGTGCAAGAAAACGCTTTGAAGTATTGATGGAAACTCATTTCTATCTGAAAGCGACAGTTGAAGCTTATGAGAATAAATTTGCTAATCTTGTAGAGCTATTACCTGATGCGAAAGCACCTGATAGTGTATGGGCTGGCATTGAAGCACATATTAAAGAGAGCGCGCCACAGGAAGAGAAAGCACCCTGGTGGAAAGCCAACTTCTTTAAACAAGGCTTCGCGATGATGGCTATGGCATTGATTGTAACGGCAGTGATGCTTTATAACCCGATGTCTAATCACAACCCTATTTCGTACAGTGCAATGCTAGAGTCGGACACTAATGGCCCAATGGCTTTCACCAAAATTGAAAAGTCAGACATGATGATTAAAGTCGATATCATGAAAGACGTCAAAATAGCGGATGATATGGTTTTGACCTTATGGTGCCAACCGAAAAAAGGTGGAGAACCCATGAAAATGGGGACTATTTCCAATAAAGGAAAAACCAATATCAAAATCAGTGAAAAGCAATGGCACCACATGAAAGAAATTGGTTCACTCGCGATTAGCGTAGATCATAAGGATAAAACGTCAGAGAAAAACCCTGCCGGAAAATTCATTCTTAAAGGACAGTTGAGTTCTTCTAGCTAGTCAATATATGATCGCTCAATGCGAACATATATTAAACTGAAACCCAGGTTTCAAAAAAATCAGAATGAGAAACAAAAGCCACTGAAAAATTCAATTCAGTGGCTTATTTCTTTCTTCATAGGATTTAGCTCACTACTGCTATTTTCTTGTAGCTCAGGACAGACAAATCCCAATAGCTACCCAATTGCGATTACGCCTAAGCATATTGATACTGATTTTATGCAATTGAAGCTCAATGGTAGTATCGCTTTAAAATCCTCTACATTTAACACTATTCCGGTTCAGGAACTTTCAGGTATCGCCTGGGATAACGACGAACAACTGCTGTACGCCGTTTCTGATGAGGGGTATTTCTATCACATCAAAGTATCGCTAAAGAACAACCAGCTTGACGCTATGCAGGTGGTATATGCAGCCAGACTGACTGACAGCGAAGGAATTCCATTAAAGGGAAAACACAGGGACTCTGAAGGCTTGTCAACGCTTAACACCAATAATGGCAAACAAGGTGATACCCAACTAATCATCTCGTTTGAAAACAAACCAAGAATTGAGAAATTCTCAACCAAAGGTAGAATGATCTCAACGATTAAACTCCCCAAAAAAATTCGTAAAAAGAATAAATTCAGTCATAAAAACAAAGCACTTGAAAGCGTCACCTATCACCCTAAATACGGCGTAATTACTGCCGCGGAATACCCAATCAAAAACCGGGATGACAGCATACAAACTGTATTTTCCAGCAAGGGAAAAGAATGGAACTTTGAACGCTCGAAAGCGCCGAATAGCGCTATCACTGGTCTCGAGGTATTAGCCAATGGTGATTTACTCGTACTAGAAAGAGCTTATAAAAACCCGATCACACCTGTTGTTATCAACTTGAGGCGCTTGCAACTTGACCAATGCAATACAGATCGACTGTGTAAAACACAAGCAATTGCCAGATTTGATGCCGCTGATGATTGGTCGATTGATAACTTCGAAGGTTTAGCACACTATAAAGATAATCAGTATTTTATGATCTCTGATGATAACAACAACATTTTTCAAAAGACCATTCTTGTTTTCTTTGAAGTTATTGACGCTAAAGAAATCAATAAGAAATAGCGCTATATGATAAATAGCATGATAATAATCGAATATTATTTAACTAACCCATTACACACTTTATGAATACAAAAACGCTAGGACACTTAAGCTCACTCGAAGCTGCTGCTCTTTTAAAAGAGAACCACGAAGCTAAATTAATAGATATCAGAACTTCTATGGAGTTTTTATTTATCGGACATCCCAAAGAAAGCATTCACGTTGCCTGGATGGATGATCCTGATTGGGAGATAAACCCGAATTTTTACAAAGAAGTTAATCAGATTCAAAAGGCCAGCACTAATAACAACTGCCCTATCATTTTGATTTGTCGAAGCGGTAATCGTTCAGAAAAAGCGGGCTTAGAACTCATCGAAGCAGGAATGGAAAACATCTATCACGTCACCGACGGTTTTGAAGGCGAGCTCGATGAAAACAATCAACGAGGCACATTAGATGGCTGGCGTTTTAATGGCTTACCGTGGGAGCAATGTTAATTCTTGGCGGGCACACGAGGCTTAAGCAAAACTAAGCACATACTGCGCAGTTTGGATTTTTTGGAATGGTAACTTTTTGCCATTCCATGCTTAATGCATCGAACAATAATAATTTACCATTCACATTCTCCTCTTCGCCAATCAGAATTAGAATCGCTTGCAGCGCCTGCATGGTGCCGATAACACCAACCACTGGCGCCAGTACTCCCTCCATCGCACAGGTCTCGGTACTCTCAAAATCAGGTTTGTACAAACACTGATAACACGGCCCGCCAGATCCTGGAATATAACTGGTAATTTGTCCTTCCATGCGAATAGCTGCCCCTGAAACAAGCGGCGTTGACTGTTTTACACACGCTCTATTGATTGCAAAACGTGTCGGGAAATTATCGGTACAATCTAAAACGATATCGGCTTGTTGAATATAGCTTTCTAATTCCTCATCATCTAACTGCCAATCCAGAGCTTCAACCACACAATCGGGATTCAATTCTGAGATGGTACGTTTAGCTGAAAACGCTTTAAGCTCGCCAATATCCTGAGTTCGATGAATAATCTGACGTTGCAAATTAGAATCTTCAACCTGATCAAAATCACTGACTATCAGCTTACCTATTCCTGCAGCTGCTAAATACATCGCTGCGGGTGAACCCAAGCCTCCCATACCAATAATCAATACGGTTGAATCTAATAATTTTTGCTGCCCTGCTTCGCCAATTTTATTTAATCGGATTTGACGGGCATAACGGCTTTTTTCTTTATTGTTCATAGGATTATATAAAGCTATTTTGAGTGTTGAGAAATGAGTGTTTCGTCATCATTTAATCTAGATTAGATGATGAGACGAATAAAAGCCACCCCCCTACTTTGAGGGCTTTTTTTAGAGGCTTTATGGCAATCGTATTTTAACCACCACCTTTGTGGAAGTATTTGAAGAAGCGCTTCAGGAATTTGGCTTGCTGCTCTTCACTGGTCTCTCTAAAACTAAAACCCACATTGAGTACCGGCAGACTTAACATCGCAATCACTCTCGGTGGCGCTTGCTCAATATCTATCGATACATCCAGCAAGCCGTCTTTGGTATTAATGGTCCATTGAGTTGGAGACACGTCATTACAAAGAAAATTATCTTCTTCAGTAATAAATTGACCTCGTAAGGTCTTGGTAAATTCTGGCACAGAAAAGGCCATCTCGTACTGTTTCTTATCCAACTATTAACCCCAACCTTAAACCCAATTTGCGATACTCATGTAAACATTCATATCTGATTACAAACAGTATCCTAACGATAAATAGATAGATCACTAACCACCAGCAACGGGTGGCCATATCGATAGAACATCATCCGCTTCTAAAATGTGCGCACTTCGGTCTTCGCAAACAAAAACACCATTCACCAAAACAATATGCGCAAGCTCTAAGGGAATATTATATTCATCGATAACATCTTGCACAGACGTACCCTGAGGCACTTTGATTTCGCGCTTATGTCGTGATGTGCCTGGTGGCAATAAACGCATCAGAGACGCAAATAATTCCAGGTGCATTTTGATTTTAGGTTTATCCATAGAATAATGCTTATCTTAAAAAAGGCCTGTAAGTGGGGGGGGTGTCTTTTCATAGTTATATATTACTTAACAGTAATATTCATTCAACATTGCTTAATATAATACTTAAAACATTGAATTTACTCATTAAACAACGTTATCGAGTTCCTGGGTACACGATAGATATGCTTCCATCAATCGGGTCGGGTCTTTTAATAAACGACTTTTCCACACGCCCAGATGCGTTTTGCTCTCAATTAATCCACGAATAACACCGATATGCTGGGTAACACCCAGTGTGCTGGCTCCCACCAGTACATCTTCTTCAATTCCCGAACCAAACCTGAGATTCATGTATTTATAGGCTTCTGCATTATAGATATCAACACTGTCTCCACCTTCAACACCCATCCATAAACCAAAAGAATGAGAGATCAATCCCAACGTATCGAGAACATTCATGTTTACCGAACCATTATGCTCCACCAAATGACCCGCCATGTTTAATGCCGCTATACGACCATGATCGGTTGCTGTGGGTTGAATCGCCTGCACCTCGTAATTACCAGTAGAAAAGTCCTTACCCTGAGCGACATCTCCGGCAGCATAAACATTGGCAACATTGGTTTGCATATTGGTGTTGACCACAATCCCGTGATCCACTTCTATGCCAGAACCTTTAAGAAATTCAGTATTGGGTTTTACACCTGTGGCACTAATAACCGTGCATGCCCAGATAGATTCCCCATTATCTAACTCAACGATCATCACGTCATCTTCTTCCCTGATGGAATTGACGCGTGTTGAGGTGCGGATATTGACGCCTTTTTCGATACACCATTTTTCAAGCAGCCCACCTGCTTTATCATCGAGCATGCGCGGAACCATGCGATCACCCATCTCAATAACGGTTAGGTTTACGCCCATTTTGGCTAATGACTCAAGAATGATACAACCGATAAATCCAGCACCCATTAGCACTACTTCCAAGCAACTATGCGAACGCTCGGCAATTTGTCTGGCATCTTCTATCGTCCAGCAATTGTGTACATTAGGAAGATCAGCACCTTCAATAGGAGGAAGTAATGGCTTGGAACCCGCAGCGATTAACAATTTATCGTAGGGTATTTCTGTGCCGTCATTCGTAGTCAATACTTTCAGATCAGTATCAACAGTTTCAACGGCATGACCGAGGTATTGAATATTATGAGTATCGTAAAAATCGTCAGAACGAAGATGTGTACCTGCTTCGTCAATATCTTTCATCAAAAAATAAGGAATAGCCATTCTCGAATACGGAGGTATGGGCTCGTTTCCTATCAAAATAATGGTTGAATCTGGATCTTGTTTTCGTAACGTCTCTGCGGCTACAACACCACACGGACCCGCGCCAATTATGACATGTCGCATAGATACTCCTGGAATCTGAGATTGCTTGTAAATGTGATCTGGTTAAGGTGAAAGTCACTTAAACCACATTGAAACTAAATTAAAACGTAAGCGAGTAATTGAATATTTAGCTAGAAAGAGCCCGGAATGTTCCAGGCTCTTATGTATCAACCAATAAGACGTTAATGTTATTACCAATAATAACGCCTTAGCCAATAGATAAAGCTCTCGGCAATAAATGAAGCTCTAGCCACTAAAAGTCGAAAGTACTTTATAAAAGTAATTTACGCCAAGCTTAAGCGTTCAAGTGTTTCAGCAGTAGGAACACCATCTGGAGTCCAACCACGAACCTCATAATAAATAGGTAGCATTTCACCTAATCTATTCACTTGCCCTTTAGTTGGGCCAGATTTTATTGCCTCTTTGAGCAAGCGTTTAGGCAAGGTGTCGTCATCACTGGTGAAGCCAGCTGCGTTGTTGTATTGACGCTCCATATTCCAGATACGTTCTCCGGCTTCCAGACACTTATCAACACTCCAGTCACCTTCACAAGCCGCGTCAATTTGAGGCGCTATATTCTCCATACCCCATGCGAATGTGGTGAAAACACAAATACCCGCCGAATCAACAAGAGCTGTCGCATCCTGGAAAGCCTTTACTAACTCAGGTTTACCGTCAGATTCCGTTTGCTCTGTCTTAACTGGAATACCGAGTATTTCAGATGCGATTGTATAACCACGTAAATGACATGCACCACGATTAGATGTTGCATAAGCAAGACCAATACCTTGAATACCACGAGGGTCGTAAGCCGGGAATTCCTGTCCTTTAACAGACATTGATAATTCAGGCGCGCCATACTTTTCACACATACGCTTAGAACCCAACCCTAGAATTTTCCCAAATTGTGTTCCTGCTGCAACTGCTTCGATTGAAGCAACCAATGCTTCAGCAGAACCAAATCGGAGTTCAATCCCATCTGTATCTTCAGTTGTCATTTTGCCGTCTTCAAATAACTCCATAGCCGCGGCTACAGTACAGCCGAAACTAATGGGGTCCAGACCATCTTCATTACACACAAAATTCACATAAGTCAGTGCATCGATATCATCAACGCCCGTATCAGCGCCTAAAGACCATGCTGCTTCATATTCAAGTCCACCAGAAGCGCCATGATATTGAGGCTTATCTTTCACAGAGA
Organism: Cocleimonas sp. KMM 6892; assembly: GCF_035798195.1. Taxonomy (NCBI): domain Bacteria; kingdom Pseudomonadati; phylum Pseudomonadota; class Gammaproteobacteria; order Thiotrichales; family Thiotrichaceae; genus Cocleimonas; species Cocleimonas sp. KMM 6892. Next base: position 235,862 of record NZ_JAPFBV010000004.1, read on the forward strand.
AGTGTGTTTTATCTACCGTAGAAATACGACCACAAGCTATCGTACAGCCAAAGCATGCACCATTCGTTGTCAAATTTGGTTTACCATCACTAGCTCTAGGCTCATGCATTGCTTCACCAGAGATATTTTCAGCGCCTTCAAAACCAACATCACGCATATTTCTCGCCGGTAACCCACCCACACCATTGATAACATTCATCAATACCTGTGTTCCGTATGCAGGGAGACCTTCTCCCGTAACTGCATTTTCTGCAAGTACCTGCTTCCCATCGTTTACTGCTTCAAAGAATGCTTTAGGATCATTAATTCCCTTAACACCTTTTGTGCCTCTTACAGCAACGGCTTTCAAATTCTTTGATGCCATTACTGTGCCCACACCAGAGCGGCCAGCTGCACGATGCAAATCATTTATAACTGCAGAATATAAACAGCCTTCTTCAGCAGGTCGTCCTACTACGGCAATTTTCAAATTAGGATCTTGATGCTTCTCATGAAGCATTTCATCAGCTTCCCATGCAGACTTACCCCATAGGTCGTCAGCGGCGCGAAGTTCTGTTAAGTCATTTTCGATATATAAATAAACAGGTGTTGGTGATTTCCCTTCAAAGATAATCATATCCCAACCCGCATTTTTAAATTCATTACCAATGAATCCGCCAGAGTTAGAACATGCAATCGCACCTGTTAAAGGACTTTTTGTAATGACTGAATAGCGACCACCTGTTGAAGCCATTGTTCCTGTCAGTGGCCCTGTAGCCATGATAAATAGGTTTTCTGGGCTTAGTGGATCAACGTTTGGATCTGTTTCTTCGACCAGATATTTTGTTGCAAGACCTCGCTGGCCTAAATATTTAGTCGCCCACTCCATATTAAGTGGTTCGGGTGTACACGTCCCTTCAGTGAGGTTGACGCGTAATACATTTCTTGTCCAAGACATATTATTTAACCTCTATGCTGATGTGTTTGCGCTAGGAAGACTTTTTTCTGCAAATGCCTTCATACGATCATATCCAGTCGCGTTAGCGTCGATATATGTAATTGCTTCAGTCGGACAGGCTTTCGCACATTCAGGATCGCCACCACAGAGGTCGCACTTGGCAACTTTGCCTGTTTCCTGCACATAGTTGATCGTGCCAAAGGGACATGAAATAGTACAAACCTTACAACCCACACATTTATCATCGATAACAATTTTTGCGCCGGTCGACATATCCATAGTAATTGCATCAACAGGACAAGCTCTTAAACACCAGGCTTCATCACATTGAGTACATGTGTATGGTGCAAAACGTCCTTCTTCATGGAAAGTAAATACTTTGATGACTGATCGGGAGGGATTAAATTCACCTAGCTTTTCGTACGAGCATGCCATTTCACACTGCAGGCATCCTGTACATTTAGCCGGATCAAGATGTAGCGACTTTTGCATTCATATCTCCTTTAAATGGTTATTTTATTTATTTATTAGATTTAAAATCCTTATATACAACTATAGTTAAGTTTCTAACGTTTTTTCTGATTTTCCTGAAAAGCTCCTAAGAGCCTTCCAAAATATCATTCTGCAACTTACTCAATTCATCCCATGAACCTTTGGCTGCAAGCTCAGCTTGTGCAGGCCAGCTTTTAGGTTCGTGCATTTTGTATCTTGATCCTGCAGCATTTAAGATTTCTTTGAGCGCATCACGGTTTGAGTTCTGTATGTCCTCATAGCGGGTTAAGCCTGCTGCATACAATACCTCCTCAATCTTTGGTCCTATACCTTCTATCTTTTTTAGATTATCAAAACCTTCAGACGATGTCGGTTTAACCTTTGATGTATTATCTTTAGCTAGGTTATCTTTTGCTCCGCCATCTTTTACTTTCTCTGCATTGTCGGAAGAATCAGAGAGATTACTAACACCTGCAGCTGCAGTTGTTGCTGCAACTCCAGCCGATGCTGAAACGACTGAATCACCAGCATTCTGAGATGCATTTGCCATAGAATCAGATGACTGCTTATTCATAGCAGTAGCATTTGAGTCATTCGTTTCTAGAACACCATCATTCTTTAGTTCTTGATACCATAAGTCATGATGTTCTTTAGCCCAGTTTTCATCACAATAACCGGTTTGCATCGCTTCATAAGCACCTTCCATTGCGAAAGTACCCATATATATATGACCGAAAGATGCTGCTAATAAGCCAATCGCAGCAATAGCATGAATGACTTGAGATAATTTAATATCTTCTTGTGATATGCCGAAGAAAGGAAAGCCCATCACTATGCCACTTACGACAACCACTATGCCCACAATCATTGCGATCCAGTACCAGGCCTTTTCACCACCATTATAGCGCCCTGCACTTGCATGGCCGCCAAACAACCCACCACCTTTTGCAAACCATTTAATGTCAGTCCAGTTAGCAAAGTTACCCTTGATAAAAGTGAACAACATAATAATTAACAAAACGGCAAACACCGGACCAATGTAGTTATGTACGGTTCTGCCCAGTATGGCGACTGCTCCAAAAACATCTTTGCCTATAACCGGAATCAAACCGAATCTTCCCAGAGTAAGAAGCACCCCTGTAAGACCTAGAATCAGGAAGGAGATTGCAACTGACCAATGGACAAGACGTTGAAAACCTGAAAATCGACGAATTTTATTGCCAGAGCGACCTGCTTTAATTTTTATTTTTCCACGAATTAATCTAAACAGAATAATAGCCAGTAATACACCACCTAAGGCATAAGCACTGTAAGGAATTAGTTTAGTGCGACGAAATTCACGCCACTCCTGACCACTTACATTAATTAAAGTATCGGCAGTCGGCCCTTTTACCTGGGTAGTACCCGTGATATCAACGTTTCTTTGTCTTACTGCTCGCCACAAATCTGTAGCAGGACTTTTAACATCAACCTGTGGATTAAAGGTTGGGTTGTTGATTGCAGCATTTGCTGTCTCATCTGCAATAACAGTAGAAGTGACAGTTACATTCAGTAACAGAAACACTAAACTTAATAGCAATGCCCTAGTGGCCATCCCCATGATAATCTCCTAAGAGCCTCTCTCCTCAAGACGTATAAATACTGCCAACGCCAACAGATCAGAAATCCAGGCGAATCATAGTGGAATATCAAACCTTTTAAACAAACAACACAGTTACCAAACATGGAATCTGAGCTTATCACTAAGCCCAATAAGGGTATGTCTCAAGTACCCTTTCCGCTCGCTGTTTTTTTAAAGGTAATCAACATTCTTCAAAGTGCGTCCAGGATATGGTGTCCCAGAGACTTACAGAACTTAATTGGTCTTGATCAGAGGTACCCTAATATACTTGTAAAAAACATACCCCCCCTCCTCCAATCAAAGGGGGCGTACAAATATCCTAACTAGGAGTTAGACTTTATTTTGTGGCTTTACCAGAAAAGTCTGGGTTAAAACCGTTTTGCTGAATATTTCCGCTTGAAGCAAGATTAGACATACTTCTACTAATCACACGCTTACGGTAAATATCTGAAACCATATTGGCATCACCCGCTAACAATGCTTTAGTCGAACACATCTCTGCACAAAGTGGCAATTTGCCTTCAGCAAGTCGATTTGAACCGTACTTCTTATGTTCATCAACACTTCCAGCTTTTTCAGGACCACCTGCACAGAAAGTACATTTATCCATCTTACCGCGAGAAGCAAATGCACCAGCAGTTGGGAACTGTGGAGCCCCAAATGGACATGCATAAGAGCAATAGCCACAACCGATACAAATATCTTTATCGTGAAGCACGATACCGTTATCAGTAGTGTAGAAACAATCTACAGGACAAACTGCCGCACATGGAGCATCGGTACAGTGCATACAAGCCACAGAGAGTGAACGCTCACCTGGCTCACCATCTTTAACTGTTACAACACGACGGCGATTTATGCCCCATGGAACTTCATTTTCGTTTTTACATGCGGTAACACAAGCGTTACATTCGATACAACGTTCTGAATCACAATAGAATTTTACATTAGCACCCATTATGTGTACCTCCTAAGCTTTAGTTATTTTACACAGGCTACATTTAGTTTCCTGCATCTGTGTGACTGAATCATAACCATAGGTCATGGCGGTATTTAGGGCTTCACCCAATACAACAGGGTCTGCGCCTTTTGGATACTTTTCTCGTAAATCTTTTCCCTGGAAATGCCCACCAAAGTGATATGGAGCTGAAGCTACACCAGAAGCAACTCGACGAGTAACCATCGCTTTTACTTTGATTTTTGCCCCTTCAGGAGTCTCGATCCAAACCATATTGCCATCTCTGATACCAATATTATTTGCATCTCTTGGATTGATTTCTACGAACATATCTTGCTGTAGTTCAGCTAACCATTTATTTGATCTCGTTTCATCACCACCACCTTCATACTCAACCAATCTGAATGAAGAAAGTATCAAAGGAAAATCTTTTGAGTAATCCTTCGCTTGAATAGATGAATAACGTGTTGGCAAACGCCAGAATGATTTACGATCTTCATACGTAGGATAGTTAGCCACCAAGTCATGACGACTTGTATATAGAGGCTCTCGATGAATGGGTATTGGATCAGGGAATGTCCATACTTTAACGCGAGCTTTAGCATTACCAAACGGAGCACAACCATGTTTAATAGCAACACGTTGTATGCCGCCGGACAAATCGGTTTTCCAGTTTTTACCTTCAGCTGCAGTTTTCTCAGGATCAGTTAAGTCATCCCACCAGCCAAGCTTCTTAAGCATATCGCCTGTAAATTCAGGATAACCGTCTTTAATTTCAGATCCGGCTGAGTGGAATCCTTCAGCAAGAAGATTAACACCTTCACGCTCCACACCAAATCTTGCACGGAATGTTAAGCCACCTTCAGCAACCGAAGTACTACCATCATATAAATTAGGCGTACCTGGATGCTTCATCTCAGGTGTACCCCAACAAGGCCAAGGTAAACCGTAGAATTCACCATCACAAGCGCCACCTTCAGCTTTCAAACTAGTGAAATCAAAGTCTCCCCAGTTCTCTTGTTGTTTCTTCAAACGCTCTGGGCTTTGACCTGTATATCCGATAGTCCACATGCCGCGATTAATCTCACGTAACGTATCTTCAACACTTGGCTCATCATTTTCAACTTTAATGTTTTTAAACATCTGATCTGCAAAGCCAAGCTTCGTAGCTAACTTATGCATAATGATGTGATCAGGCAAAGACTCAAACAGCGGATCAATAACTTTATCTCTCCACTGGAAAGAACGGTTTGATGCAGTAACAGAACCGTAAGTTTCCATTTGCGTAGCAGCTGGTAATAAGTAAACACCATCTTTACGATCATGCATTACAGCAGAAACCGTGGGGTATGGATCAACTATAACCATCATATCAAGACCTTCCATGGCCTTTTTCATCTCTGTTCCACGAGTCTGACTGTTTGGAGCGTGACCCCAGAAGAACATAGCTTTTAAGTTATCTTTTTGAGCAATATTGTCTTTATCTTCCAAGACACCATCAATCCAACGTGATACTGGAATACCTTTGGTATTCATTACATGCAGATCTGCATCACCTTTCTTTTCATAACTACCGTCATCGAATTGTCCTTTGATCCAATCGTAATCAAGATCCCAGACTTTCGCCCAATGTTTCCATGAACCAGCCGACAGACCATAATAACCAGGTAACGTATCAGCAAGTACACCTAAATCTGTAGCTCCCTGAACATTATCATGACCACGGAAGATGTTTGCTCCACCACCTGACACACCCATGTTTCCTAGTGCTAGCTGGAAGGTACAATAAGCGCGAGTATTGTTATTACCAATCGTGTGTTGCGTTCCACCCATACACCAGATAAATGTACCTGGACGATGATCAGCCATCGCTTTAGCAGCAGCTTTTACACGGTGTTCTTTAACGCCTGTAACACGCTCAACTTCCGCAGGATCCCATTTAGCAACTTCCTGCATGACTTCTTCCATTCCGTATACACGTTGACGGATAAAGCCTTTGTCTTCCCAGCCATTTTTGAAGATGTGGTACAACATACCCCAAATAATCGGTACGTCAGTGCCGGGACGAATCTGTAAAAAGTGGTCAGCATGTGCAGCTGTACGTGTAAAACGAGGATCAATTACAATCACAGGGGCATTATTTTCTTCTTTTGCCTTTAGGATATGTAACATTGAAACCGGATGAGCTTCTGATGGGTTAGAACCAATCAAAAGAATTGATTTAGAATTATGGATATCATTGTAGGAGTTGGTCATCGCACCATAACCCCACGTATTAGCAACACCAGCAACTGTCGTTGAGTGACAGATTCGAGCTTGATGGTCTACGTTATTGGTACCCCACATTGCTGCCATTTTTCTAAACAAGTAAGCTTGTTCGTTGTTGTGCTTTGCAGAACCCAGCCAGTAAACCGAGTCAGGACCAGATTCTTTACGGATACTGATTAACTTATCACCAATTTCATTGATCGCCTGATCCCATGAAACTTTCTTCCATTTACCATCTACAAGTTTAGTAGGGTATTTTAGACGACGTTCACCGTGACCATGTTCACGGATAGCAGCACCTTTAGCACAATGAGCACCTTTATTGAAAGGGTGATCTAATGCTGGTTCTTGACCAGTCCATACACCATTTTGTACTTCAGCAATAACACCACAACCAACCGAACAGTGAGTACATACTGTCTTTACACGCTTGATAGCCGCACCAGGGACAGTATCTGCTGAAGCTTCAGCTTTTCTCATCATTCCTGGAGAAAGCGCAGTACCAAGAGCCGCTCCACCAGCCATCAAACTGGAAGTACGCAAAAATTGACGACGCGATATCGCTTTACCTGATGCGCCTTTTGATGCTCCCGTCTTTTCTATTAAAGAGCTATCAATAACTGCATCAGAAACGTAATCAGACTTCTTTGTGAGTTTCATTCCACTATCTCCTTATAGTGCAGCTGATTTATAATAATCAGCGATATGTTGAGTTAGTCGATAACCTTCTTCTTGTTTTTCCTTTTCGACCACGGGCAATTCTTGAGCTGCCATAGCTGCACCAGGAACAGCTACTGCAGTGATTGCACCAGCTCCTAATACGACACCACTACTTATAAATTGACGACGACTGATTTTTGCTTCTGCATATTTTTTCATTTTTTCTCAACCCCTCCCGGGCTAAACCAGCAAACTAGACCTATAACCCAAACGTTTAAACCACGTTCAAATATAGTTTTTCAAAATTGATTAAAGCTGTACCAAATCGTCCTACTGCACGATAAAAAACAGCTGAATCGGCTACGGACAAATCATTGAAGAATCGTCCCATCCAAGGCTCAATATGTTTTTCAAAAAAGATTACTTGGGTATCATCTTTTCCAATACTTTTGTTTTGATCAGACTCTGCACTTTCAGTGATTAGCAACGCCATCATTTCGCACAAAGCAGCAACATGATCTTCCGGCTCTACAATACTTTCATCACGCTCGTAACCCAGTGCCTTTAGATCATCTCTTAAAATACTTAATGGTTGCTCCATTAAAAAACCAGTTAAATACCAAGAGCCATAAGGAACCAACTCACCTCTACCTAGACCAACAAACAATACATGATATTCATCATCTACTGCTGACACATCTGAAGACTGAGCCGCTAAACCTAGAGAAGACATCGACAGCAATAATTCATCTTGCTCTACATTTTCCAGATTAACTTTTGCAAACTCTGATACGTGCTCTAAAACGTCTTGAGCCGGAACACCCCTCAGAAGCGCAGCCAATATACTATATGCAGATGCTCTGTATTGTTGCTCTGCCTGAATACTCCCCTCATCGCTTTGCGCAGTCATAGTTTGTACTTCCGAAGAAGCGATCTGCTGCAAATTATTCTCGACTTGTTGAGAGCGGGTTTGTTGAAACATCTTTCCTTCAGACATAAATTCCTTATATTAATTTTATATTGCAATGAACGTGCCACCTTTTAAGAGAATAAAATAACCAAAACGGAGTAATTCAACCAAGACTTTTGCAGAACTGCTCCCGAAATACCCAGACTGTGACCCAAAGTACAAAATGTACCGGTTAAAATAACCTGATTTTTCTGGCTAGCCACATATAAATAACTAAGATATACGAACAAATAAGACAAACTAATATACTCAATGCTCTTAAATAAAAAAACAATCAAAACTTAAGATGACTATCCTCCTAATAGTCACCTCAGTTAATCTGTTTTATCTAAAAATCAGTATTTGGATCTTCCATCATATCCACGACTCTACAGTCATCACACATTTTTAAACGACTTCTTGATCGCTCATCAGCGAACATTGAATGACCAGCCAGCTTTACCATAATAGTCGCGATACCGGATGTCGTTGCAAATGGTTTGCCACATTTAGTGCAGCAGAAAGGCTCATCCTGATGCAAGACCCGTGATTTCATACGAACTGCTCTATCAAACAAGAATCGCGGCGTAATTGATATCGCATCTTCGGGACAAGTATTCACACACACATTACATTGCAAACATTTTTCCTCAATCAAACTGACTTGAGGCATCTCTCTTCCATCTTGCAATGCATTTCCCGGACAGGCGCTGACACAGGACATACATAAAGTACATTTACTCTGATCAATTAACGCTTCACCAAAGATAGACCCTTCCGGCAAGGAAACTATCGGCTCAACTTTATCGGCCTGTGAAACCAAATGATCCAGCGCCATGTAAAATGACTGACGCTTTTCTCCAACCGGCGCATGAGTGGCCGTTGCGATTAATGGTAAACTTTTAATACTCATTAATTCATTTTGATCAGACACTATGGACACACAGTTTTCAGGGTAAGACATACCCTCCAAAATATTATGCGCCATACCCAAATGCAGATTCAAAGCACTCTTTGATGTTTCGGGTATACCGTCCAAATCAAACAGACGAACTGACCTCGCTCCCCAAGCCAATGCAGAAAACCACATCTCTGGACCAACACTAGCAACCTCTTCTACAGTTACGACCAAAGCAGCTGGTAACATTTGCTCCACTCTTTCTTGCTCGTCTTCTGTGGCAAAAACAAGATCAGGTCTTTCATCTGTTTGTTTTAAATAGGTTACTATTAACGTTCTTATATGCGCCAACAAATCCTTTGGTTTTGGAAATGCATAAGTCAGAGCACTTGATGGACAAACGGTGGTACAAATACCACCACCTTGACAACGAAAAGGATCAACCTTAATTTTCTCTACTAAAGAAGTAATCGCTTCCGCAGGACAAGCATCAACACATCGTGTACAACCTGCTTTTCCTGATCGGCCATGCGCACACAAACTTTCGTTGTAATCAAAGTAGCGGGGCTTCTCAAACGTACCCACCATTTCACGCAACTCAGCCTTTGCGCTTGCTATGTCAGACAAATCATTCGCCGCTGTGATATACCCCGGTGGTTTTAAACCCATCGTTAATAAAGGCAGCGGAGTAAGATCGAGGATGAGATCCGCTTTTATCGTTTGGCCACTCACTTTAATTAAAAATTGACCCAGAGCACCTTCAATAGCTATTTCATCAGTTGGTGAACGCCCTTGAAACTCAATAATTTCACTAGTTAGCGGATCAGGTAAATCACCAATTTTATGCGCAACCTCAGAAGCTGCGATAATCACCACATGACCACGCGACTTATACTCAACTACTGATGTAGGTTGTGGATTTAATTTTTCAACGGCCGCGTATGCCGCCTGTTTTGCTTGTATCTTACTTTCTGAGACAAATAAATCTGTCATGCAACATCCTCGTTGTTTCTGTTATCAGCCTTATCAGCTTCATCATTATTGTTTGTGTTTCGTATGCTTGGCGCTTCTACGACACTATCATCATTTATTAAACCATCATTGTTTAGCAAAGAGTCATCAGTGGTATCACTTGCGAGCTCAGGATTTTGCGTTTCAGCATCATCAAGTGCATCATCAAACTCACTGACGCTATCATCATCTTGACTAGCAACATCTTCAGCATCAGCATTCGCGTATTCTGCTTCAGCCAATTGCTCTTCAGCTTTTTCTTGTTCTTCTTTAGCCAGCGCTCTTTTAGCCTCTACCTCAACCATATGTTTCATATCTGAAGTAATTGTAGTTGGATCTAGTTTTTCAAAGAATGTGTAATCGCCGTCATAATCATCCAAACCATCACGAACATTATAAACTTTGCTTTTAAATAACTTGCGTAGCGCCATGGTACGCAGACCTTCGCTAACACCTGTAGACATAAAACCCGAATAATCCGAGCTTTCATCTAATGTTTCAATATCTGGCATATCTTCATCGGTCAGAGCATTCAGCTGTGCTTTCTTTTCTGCCCGAAGTACTTCGGGATCAACGACCTCTTCTGCTGCATTTGAATCAGCACTATCTTCCTGAATTTCTCCAGACGCTATTTTTTTATCTTTAGCCGCTTCTTCAGCAACTAGCTGTTTACGACGCGACCAACGAGATCCAAAACTTTCTTTTTCATTTGGCATACATTAATTACCTGACTTGTCTTGCTGTTTACCTGGTTGCTGCCCTTCTCTGTTATCTACTTTCCAATCGGTACGCTTACGCTTTATACGCTTCTCTGCTACATAATTTTCTACTACATAGGCTTCTGCCCAACGATATAATTCAGGAGGAATCGGAACAGCATAAATCGTGGCCTCTCCCTCGAGATAGGCATGCGCCTCATCAAAACTTAGCGAAACCAAAAATGGAATGGGAATACCGGTATCATTACCTTCTGCATCTTCTTCTCGTGCAATGATGAAACACCCTGGCTCCGGGGACATTAGATTATGATAGTAACTCTCACACTCATCATTATATAAACGAATTTTCATACCGCTATAAATGAGTTGTTTGACCTCCCCTTGTTCGACCACTTTAATCTGATCTTTAGCCTCTGAGGGCTCACCTGTATCAAAATCTTGTTCGGACAAAGCCACGATACCGACCGCATCCCATACTTCATCAATCCATTTATTTTGAGAAGGACGACTCTCCATAATAACGGATACCGTAAAGCTATTTTTTAGCTTTTCAGAATCAGTCGTGGATATATCTGCTTGAGAGTTTTCAGGCTTGTTATTCGTACTGGTATCTGATTTATTCATAGATAAGATTGTAGTTTAGTTTTGTCTATCGTTCTGCGTTGAATTTTAGCTTAACTAGTTAATTAGCAAGTAACATGCCATTCGATACATTTTACACGTATTAATATTATTTAAAGTCACCCCCCTACTTACAGGCACTTTTTTAAATATAAAGCAGTGATATTCAACGAATACAATAACCAACATTGATAACAACTTGGTAAATAGCCAACGGTATAATTTGTACCATTCACCCGAACATTGAAGACATTAAACACCGAACCACCCAACAAATAATTGCGCGAGGCTTACTCTTCCATCATTTAGAAATAATGGTACGAAAATTGCTACAACTGGTAAAACAAGTCCTATAAGCTATAGTTAATAAATCAATAACGACTACTAAACACGAATGCGCACAACAACTGACAGAATAACGAGTAAAACCAGAAGTTGAGTAGCTAAGCAAGTAACAAAGAGAGCTATACAAAGAGCGCAATATATTTTAACAAAGCAAAAAATACACAGGCCACAATGACAGATAACTCCAAACAAAATACGACAGAATCACAGCAAGTGACACAGAATAATACCGACACTAAGCCTCAGCTGGTAGATCGATTTGGTCGTCAGGTGACTTATGTCCGTCTATCCGTGACTGATCGCTGCGATCTACGTTGTGTTTACTGCATGTCCGAAGATATGACCTTTGTGCCTCGTGAACAATTACTCACACTTGAAGAAATGAGTCGAATTGGTAAAGCCTTTGTAGAGCTTGGCGTAAACAAGATTCGTATTTCAGGCGGAGAACCTCTGACACGTCGAAATATACTCACTGTGTTTGAATCTCTGGGAGAGCTTGACGGACTCAAAGACCTGACTATCACCACCAATGCGACGCTACTCGAAAAATACGCTCAGCCTTTAAAGGATGCAGGCGTTACTCGTATCAATGTCAGCCTTGATACCTTAAACGAAGCACGCTTCAAAAAAATCACACGCATCGGCAAACTTGAAAAAACCATGGCAGGCATAGACGCTGCTCTAAAAGTTGGCTTTCAAAAAGTTAAACTCAATAGCGTCATCATGAAAGATTACAACGATGATGAGATTAATGCGCTGGTAGAATTTGTACGCGAACGTGGTATGGACATTAGTTTTATTGAAGAAATGCCACTGGGTGAAATTGGCGACCATGATCGTGCCGAGACCTATTTCTCAAGCGACAAAATACTGAGCAAGTTACAAGAAAGCTACGAACTCACAGCGACTGATGAAACAACTGGAGGACCTGCCAAGTACTTCCGTTTTAATGACTCTGACAGCCGCATTGGATTTATTTCGCCACATAGCCATAATTTCTGTGACGACTGCAATCGTGTTCGCGTTACGGCAGAAGGCATGCTGTTATTATGCCTGGGCCAGGAACATTCAATGGATCTACGCAAGATTGTCAGAGCCAACCCAAATGATGACGAAGCGTTACGCTCAGCCATTATCGACTCCATGCAACTAAAACCGAAAGGGCATGATTTCAACCTCAACGGACAACCTATTATCATGCGCCACATGAGTGCTACGGGAGGCTAAGCTTTTGTCTCCAACACCCTCACCCGATAGAACCACACAAAAACCCGAACTCACAGACGAAGGTCTAGGCGCTGCTTTCGCAGTAAATGGGATCAATGAGTTTGGCGAAACCATAGAAGGTCACATTGCTGCCGAACGTGCCCTCACCATCTATCTCAACAAACGCGAAATAGTCACACTCATGACTTTAGGTACACAGCCTGAATTATTGGTACTTGGCTGGTTACGCAATCAACGCCTGGTTAAGAATGCCAGCGACATTCGGGCGATTCAGGTTGATTGGGAAACGGAATCCGTTGCGGTTACCACACACGATGCCATTGATGGTATAGACGAAAAACTGAGCAAAAAAACTGTGACCACAGGCTGCGGACAAGGCACAGTCTACGGCGACATGATGGATGGTTTGAGCCAGATTCAATTACCCAAAGTTTCACTACGCCAATCCAGAATTTACGAGTTACTCGCAACGCTCAATAAACATAACGAAATCTACAAAAAAGCCGGCGCAGTCCATGGCTGCGCTTTGTGTCAAGATACCGAGAATCAACGATTTGTCGAAGATGTCGGGCGTCACAATGCAGTAGACGCGATCGCAGGTTATATGTGGTTACACGATATTAGCGGCGGCGACAAAATCTTTTACACCACCGGCAGACTCACTTCAGAGATGGTTATTAAAGTGGCGCAAATGGGCATTCCTGTTTTATTGTCTCGCTCTGGCGCAACACAAATGGGTTATGAAATTGCCAAACAACTTGGTGTCGTTTTAATCTCCCGCGCAAAGGGAAAACATTTTCTCGTCTATAACGGCGCTGAAAATATTGAGTTTGACGCAATACCAAATAAAATCACTTCCAAATCAAACACTGCTTCATGAGCTAAACCAATGAGTAAACCCAGTTCACTAGACCTCAATACCCCGTTTCTTAGCGTAAAGCAGGTTTCAGAATATCTCCAACTAAACGAAAAAAAGGTTTATTCACTGGCTAACGAAGGCCATATACCTGCAACCAAAGTGACGGGTAAATGGATGTTCCCCAGAGAACTCATCGATCGCTGGATGCTAGACTCGTCTCACAGTGGTTTATTGAAAGACCGATTGATTATCGCGGGCAGCGATGATCCATTACTGTATCGCGTAGTCAATACCTATGCCGCACAAATGGGTTCGCACGCCCTGGTTAGTTATTCACCAACCGGAACAGGCATCGGTTTAAAACTTTTACAATCACAACGCATCGATGTTTGTGGCATGCACTGGGGCCCAACGGCAGAAAGCAGAATGCGTCACCCTGCGCTTTTACAACAACACGCACAATACAAAAACTGGGTATTAATCAGAGCCTTTCAGCGTGAACAGGGCCTAATAGTCAGCCCTAAACTTTTACAATTATCTGAAAGCCCCGATGCATTTTTTGACACTCAATATCGCTGGGCGATGCGCCAGAAAGGCTCAGGTGCACAACGTTTCTTACTGGAAATTCTCAGCCACTATCACAAAACCACTGATCTTCTAAACTGTGAAGTAGAAGCCAATTCAGAACGCGAAGCCGCAGCCGCAATTGCAATGGATATGGCAGACATCGCACCTGGAGCACGCTCGGTAGCGACAGAGTTCGGTTTAGGTTTTATCAGTTTAGGTTGGGAATCTTTTGATTTAGCGCTCCCCAGAAATATCTGGTTCAGGCATTTGTTTCAAGAATTTATCAATGAATTGAAATCATTACCTAGCCAACAGATGGCCGAGGCACTAACGGGATACGATTTAACGTCCTGTGGTGAATTGGTTTGGGGAGATGATTAAAAACAGGGAGATGACGTGACTTATAAATCATATAGGTCACCCCCCTACTTTGAGGCACTTTTTTGGTGTTCTTAAGTAGCAGTATTTCCAATCACTGTTTTAGCTTGCAGGTCGGCATGGTAAGAAGAACGCACCAAAGGACCACTTGCAACGTGCTTAAACCCTAAGTCTTCCGCATAGATTCTTATTTCTTCAAACTCATCCGGCGAATAATAACGCTCTACGGGTAGATGAGAATCAGAAGGCGCAAGGTATTGACCCACCGTCAGCATTCGACAGCCGTGATCATACAAATCCTTCGCCGTTTCTTTTATCTCATCCATGGTTTCACCCAAGCCCACCATTAATCCCGATTTTGTTGGGATGTTTTGATGACGTTCTCCGAACTTTTTGAGTAAATCCAGAGACCACTGATAATCAGCACCAGGTCGCGCTTGTTTATACAGTCTCGGTACGGTTTCGATATTATGGTTGAATACATCAGGCGGCTCTACGGACATTTCTGCAATCGCAATATCCATTCGCCCCCTAAAATCAGGCGTAAGCACTTCAACACTGATACCCGGCTGGGCTTCACGCGCTGCGCGAACACAATCGGCAAAATGCTTAGCACCACCATCCCTTAAATCATCACGATCTACCGAAGTGATTACCACATACTTTAGACCCATCTGCTGAATCGCTTCCGCTAAGTGACGGGGCTCATCTTCATCAACCGGCAACGGACGACCATGCCCTACTTCACAGAATGGACAACGGCGCGTACACACCTGACCCAGAATCATAAAAGTTGCCGTACCATTGCCAAAACATTCCGGCAGATTTGGACAAGAGGCTTCTTCACACACCGTATACAGTTTTTTATTGCGTAACATCCCACGCACATGCGCCGCCTGGGATGCCGATGGCAATTTAATTTTCAACCACGCAGGTTTCTTCAACGGCTCATCTTTGGGAACTACTTTAATTGGAATGCGGGCAACTTTATCTGCCCGCCGTAATGGAACTCCAGGCTCTGGTTTTGCTATTACTTTTGAATGTGCCATAGTTTTACTTCTTCTTTTTTGGCGCGTAAAGGTCTGTAATCGTTCCTTCAAACATTTCCGCCGCCATAGCCACAGTCTCAGACAATGTAGGATGTGGATGCACAGTCAAACCGATATCCGCAGCATTTGAACCCATTTCTATCGCATGAGCTACTTCTGCAATTAATTCACCTGCATTAATCCCAACAATTCCAGCACCTATAACTCGCTCATTCTTTTCATCAAAAATAAGTTTAGTCATGCCTTCTTCACGCCCCATTGATAATGCACGACCACTGGCCGCCCATGGGAAAACGCCTTTACCGTATTTGAGGCCTTGGGCTTTAGCTTCTTCTTCAGTAACACCTACCCAGGCAATTTCTGGATCTGTGTAAGCAACCGATGGAATAACTCTGGCATCGAAATGACTTGGTAAACCTGATGCTGCTTCAGCTGCCGTCTTGCCTTCATGAACCGCTTTATGAGCGAGCATAGGCTGACCAATAATATCTCCAATTGCAAAAATATGTGGTTGAGTGGTGCGCATCTGACTATCCACGACTTGAACAAAACCACTTTTATCTACTGCAACACCCGCGTTTTCTGCACCAATTAATTTTCCATTGGGTGTACGACCCACAGCTACCAGAACACGATCATAAACTTGAGGTTTATCAGGCGCCTGCTTGCCTTCAAAAGTCACTTTCATACCTGACTTAGTTGCTTCAACTGCAGTCACTCGGGTTTCCATCAAAATGGCTTCATATTTCTTTTTGATGCGATTGGTATAGGGCTTAACGATATCTTTATCAGCACCTGCAACCAGATTTGGTAGCATTTCAACAACGGTGATTTTAGAGCCTAGTGCCGAATAAACCGTCGCCATTTCAAGACCAATAATTCCGCCACCAATAACCAACATACGCTTTGGTACATCTGCAAGTTCCAGTGCGCCCGTTGAATCAATGACGCGCGGATCTTCTGGAATAAACGGTAAATGAACCGCCTCAGAACCTGCCGCTATAACGGCTTTATCGAATTTAACGACAGTCTTTTTGCCGTCTTCAGCAGTGACTTCAACATGATTCGGATCGAGGAATTTACCTACCCCGCTTACAACCTGTACTTTACGTTGCTTGGCTAAACCACTTAGTCCGCCTGTTAAACGACTGACGATTTTCTCTTTCCATGTTCGTAATTTATCGATATCGACTTTAGGCTTTTTGAAATCAATACCGATCTCATTAACCTCTTCAGACTCATCGAGTACTTTTGCGGCATGCAACAATGCTTTAGAAGGAATACACCCTACATTCAGACAGACACCGCCCAATGTTGACCAACGCTCAATTAATACCGTTTGCATACCTAAATCGGCAGCACGGAAAGCCGCGGTGTAACCACCTGGGCCCGCACCCAACACCAACATTTCACACGTCACATCTGCACTACCGGAGTGGCTGGAAGCGCTTGGTGCGCTAACAGCTGCAGGCGCTGGCGATGCTTGTTGTGTCGAAGCATCTTTTGCAGGAGCTGGAGCAGATTCTGGTTCAGCTGTTGCTGCCCCTTCTTCTACTTCCATAAGACAAACTACAGAACCTTCGCCGGCCTTATCGCCAACCTTTAACTTCATCTCTTTGATCGTGCCTGCATGCGAAGATGGCACATCCATTGAGGCCTTGTCAGACTCTAGCGTTAACAATGCATCTTCTTCGGCGACAACATCTCCAG
The DNA here is from genome assembly GCF_035798195.1 of Cocleimonas sp. KMM 6892. NCBI lineage: Bacteria > Pseudomonadati > Pseudomonadota > Gammaproteobacteria > Thiotrichales > Thiotrichaceae > Cocleimonas > Cocleimonas sp. KMM 6892. Next base: position 253,131 of record NZ_JAPFBV010000004.1, read on the forward strand.
GACCAACTAAAACTTCAATCACATCTACTTCATCAAAGTCGCCAATATCAGGGACTTTTATTTCAATTACATTACTCATTTAAAACTCCCTGTTTAAAGCATTAAGTTGCGAACATCAGACAATACGAATGATAGGTGACTAGCAAAACGTGCCGCATAAGCACCATCAATCACTCTATGATCGTATGAAACAGCTAGCGGCTGAATTAAACGATCAACAATTTCACCGTCTTTACGCACCAAACGTTCCTGAGATCGAGTGATACCAAGTATCGCAACCTCTGGGGCATTTACGATCGGCGTAAAATTCGTTCCACCGATACCGCCTAGGCTAGAAATTGAGAAACAGCCACCTGACATATCAGCCGCTTTCAATTTCCCATCACGTGCTTTAACCGAGATTTCACCCAGCTCGCGCGCCAGTTCAAACATGCCTTTGCGATCAACGTCTTTAATCACAGGAACGACTAATCCATCAGGTGTATCAACTGCTACACCGATGTTATAGAACTTACGCATAATTAAATTCTCACCAGCATCATCCATCGCTGAGTTAAATTTAGGGAATTCTTTCAAACCGGACGCAACCGCTTTCAACATGAATACAAGCGGCGTGAAGTTGAAGCCCATTTCTTTGGCTTTGCCTTTGATTGTGCCGCGGTAAGCCTCCAACTCGGTAATATCAGCTTCGTCAAAATGCGTCACTTGCGGAACATTCAACCAGGCTTTATGCAGATGCTTAGCAGAAAGCTTTCCAATTCGAGACATTGGAACCGTTTCAATTTCGCCAAATTTAGACCAGTCTGGTTGAGTAATTAGAGGAATACCCATTTCTCCACCAGCAGCTTTAGCAGGTGCGGCATTTGATGAACTTGAAGCAGTTGCAGCAGCTGGTTGACCACCATTTGCACTGAAGCTTTTAAGATCATCTTCAGTAATTCTACCTTGACGACCAGTACCCGTAACTTGTGTTAAATCAATCCCTTGTTCACGTGCTTTGCGACGTATTGATGGGCTGGCGTGAGCTCGACGGAATGCTTCAGAATCTTTTACATTAGAAGCCGCAGGAACTCGTGCAGGTGCTTTTGCCGCACCACTACTGCTTGCATCAGGCACTGGATTTGAATCTGCGGCGGCTTTTGTGCCACCTTTCGTTTCGAGCAGCATAATCAAACTGCCTTGAGAAACCTTATCACCCACTGCAATTTTCAGCTGTTTGACCACACCCGCTTTTGGCGCAGGGATATCCATCGAAGCTTTATCAGATTCAAGAGTGATAAGAGAGTCTTCTTCTTGAACGGTATCACCTTCTGCAACCAACACTTCAATTACATCGACACTGTCAAAATCACCAATATCAGGCACTAGAATTTCTTCTAAGCCGCCACCGCCATATCCACTTCCACCCGCACTTGGCGCGGCGCTAGATGCTGCAGACTCGCCCCCCACTTTAGGTTGAGCATTATCTACAGCAACGTTTACGCTTGATTCATCTGAATCTTCCAGAATCAGAATCAAACTACCTTCAGCCACCTTATCTCCAACGGCTACTTTAATCTCTTTGACCACACCACCTGCCGTAGCAGGTATATCCATAGAGGCTTTATCAGACTCCAGTGTAATAAGCTCATCATCAATTGAGATGGTATCGCCAACGTTTACTAATACTTCAATGACATCGACTTCAGAGAAATCACCGATATCAGGAACTAACATTTCTTTACTCATTATTATTTCTCCGAATTATGCGTGTAGCGGATTAGTTTTATCAGGATCGATGCCATACTTTTTGATAGCTTCTAACACTGTTTTATTGGTTATACCTTTCGCTTTTTGATCAGCTAATGCTTTCAGCGCGGTAATTGCCACATAACGGCTATCGACCTCAAAATGCTCACGTAAAGCTTCGCGACTATCAGAGCGTCCAAAGCCATCGGTACCAAGTACATGGTAATCATTCGCAATAAATGGTCGAATTTGCTCTGCATACATTTTCATGTAATCCGTAGCCGCAATCACTGGACCTTTGGCTCCATCGAGACAGGTTTCAACCCAGCTTTTACGTGGTTTCTTATCCGGATGTAGCAAATTCCAGCGCTGCACATCTTGTCCATCACGAGTTAACTCATTAAGACTTGGCGTAGACCAGATATCAGCTGCGATATCCCAATCATTTTTCAACAAGTCTGCCGCAGCAATCACTTCACGCAAGATAGACCCACAACCTAATAACTGAACAGTATGTTTTGCTTTACCCTTCGCTTTTTGAAATTGGTACATACCTTTGATGATGCCTTCTTCCGCACCTTTAGGCATTGCAGGCATACTGTAGTTTTCATTTAGCGTGGTTATGTAGTAATAAACATTCTCATTATTTTCGTACATGCGCTTTAGACCATCGTGATATATCACGGCAAGCTCGTAAGCAAACGTAGGATCGTATGAGATACAATTTGGGATGAATTGTGCAAATAACTGACTGTGCCCATCCTGATGTTGTAGACCTTCTCCATTCAGGGTAGTACGTCCAGAAGTCGCTCCTATCAAGAATCCTCGAGCCAACATATCACCGGCAGCCCAGGCCAAGTCACCAATACGCTGGAAACCAAACATGGAATAGAAAATGTAGACAGGTATTGTCATCACGCCATTGTTTGCGTATGAGGTCGAAGCAGCAATCCACGAAGACATAGCGCCGTCTTCATTAATCCCTTCTTGCAACATCTGTCCATTTTGTGACTCTTTATAAGGCATGATGTCTTTAGAATCCATCGGCACATATTTCTGACCTTCGTGCGCATAAATACCCACTTGACGGAACATACCTTCCATACCAAAAGTACGTGCTTCGTCCGGCACAATCGGCACTAAACGAGGACCAATCTCTTTATTACGAGCAACAGCAACCATGATTCTCACCATTGCCATGGTGGTCGACATAGTTCGTTCGCCCGTATCTTTTAATAGCGCATCAAATATTGATAAATCAGGAATATTCAGTGTTTCATATTCTTGTGATCGACTGGGCAAATAACCACCCAACGCTTTGCGTTTTTCATGTAAATACAACATCTCAGGCGAGTCGGCTGCTGGCTTGTAGAAATCAGCCGCATCTACTTGCTCATCAGAGACAGGAATAGAAAATCGATCGCGTAATTTACCCAACTGGCTAGCACTTAACTTCTTCTGAGAATGACTGATATTCATTCCCTCACCCGCTTCACCCATGCCATACCCTTTTACGGTATGCATAAGTATCACGGTAGGTCGATCTGGAGTGTTTATCGCTCTGTGATAAGCCGCAAAAACTTTTTCCTGATCGTGACCACCGCGCAGAAGATCAAGATAGATTTGATCATCAGTCCAGTCGTTAACCAGCTCTTCTATTCCATATTTAACAAACAGGTGCTCGCGAACATAAGCCCCGCCTTTGTTTTTGAAGTTCTGGTATTCACCATCGACGGTTTCCATCAATGCTCTTTTCAAGGTATTACCATGCTGAGGATCATTTAACAGTGGATACCAGGCTGATCCCCAGAGAACTTTAATGACATTCCAGCCACCGCCCCTGAAGTTACTTTCTAATTCTTGTACTATTTTACCGTTACCACGAACTGGCCCATCTAATCGCTGAAGATTACAGTTCACGACGAATATAAGGTTGTCTAATTTTTCACGTGAGGCTAATGAGATTGCACCTTGTGATTCAGGCTCATCCATCTCTCCATCGCCCAGAAATGCCCAGACTTTACGCTGCTCTGAAAGTTTTTCTGCTTTCGGAGATAGCCCTCTATTTTGTAGATATTTAATGAAACGAGCCTGATAAATAGCCATGATCGGACCAAGACCCATGGATACCGTAGAAAACTGCCAGAAGTCAGGCATCAAGTAAGGATGTGGATAAGAAGAAAGACCTTTGCCGCCCGCCTCTATTCTGAAGTTATCCAGTTGCTCATCAGTCAAACGTCCTTCTAAGTAAGCTCTTGCATACGTACCGGGCGCAGTGTGCCCCTGAACAAATAGCATGTCGCCACCACTAGGATGATCAGCACCTTTCCAGACATGGTTATAACCCACTTCATACATTATCGCTGACGATTGATACGAAGCGATATGCCCACCAGGCTCAGCTGGTTTGCGGTTAGCTTTAACCACCATAGCGGTTGCATTCCAACGGAGTGCGCGAAGAATTTTGCGTTCCGTTTCTAGATCTCCGGGATATGCCGGCTGCTGATCTGTCGGAATTGTATTTACATAAGGGGTATTATCTTTGGGAGGTTCAACACCGGCTTCAAAAGCGGCATTTATTGCTTGATTTAAAAGATATCGAGCGCGTTCTGGTCCTTCTCTTTCTATAACAACGTCAATGGCTTCCTTCCATTCACTTGTTTCCTGGGGGTCTAAATCGGTTACATCTTCACTACTCATGCGTTGTTTCTCCTAGCGGTAGAATTTTGTTAGTGTTGTAAGACTTATTATTAATCTTATTTAACTGTGAAAATTATGTTCTTATCAATGTTATAGCTTATATTTCAGGTAAAGTTATTGAAGGAATAATGATTCGCATTAATAAGAATAATTAATGACCTAATAAATAAAAAAGGCCTATAAGTGGGGGGGTGTATAATAGATTCGAAAAAGAATATTTTTCGATAAAAAACAGATACTTTTTAATCAAAATAATGACTAAAACCGAACAAAAAACACATTATCGTATTGATATTCGAAAACTATGTTTAATGACTATAAACAGCAACTACAATTTCTTTTGTGCTTACTCATTTTTCCGATGCCTGGATTAAATGTATTGGTAGGATCAAGCTCACGATAAAATGATTTTAAATCCTGCTCCGCTTCATACAAATGTCCCACATTATGTTCTGCTGGATATTTCGCCCCTCTTTCATCAAGAACTACAAGCATGGCTTTTTTCACTGCTTCGGTGTCTGCGCCTTTCTTCAAAATATAATCCTGATGAAAAACATGACACATGAAATGGCCGTAATACAAAGCAGAATCAATTTGATCGCTAATTTCTTTAGGCAGGTCTTCGACCCAATTCATATCGTTTCTTCTTAAGGCGATATCTAAAGCCAGAATATCCCCAACTTTATGACTCTTGACCGTTTGATAACGAATGGCGGCACCTGCTGCGGCAAAACGAAGCAACATCGCTTTACTTGCTTCATCATCAGTACAGACAAAGAAATCACCATCGTTGGCAAGCCCATCAGAATTATTTGAAGCAAAGAAATCAGTTAAAAAGCTTTGGGCTTCTGCGATACCCTCATCACTCATTTTAAGAATAAGGTGATGTTCGTATTTATCACGGAACTGAATCATACGTTTTGGCAAATGCTTCGGCCATAAATGACTCGCAAACTGCATCACATGATCAGTTAAGAATTTTGGAAGTAGCGGAATTTTATTGAGGGTTGCATCTATACGCCCTTTCCACGCGAACATCTTTGGCAGACTATCTGTACCCAGATGCTGGATCGTTAAAAATGTATCTTTACCATACTTTTCACCAATATCGAACATATCACCATGAAGATACTCACCCACATCGGGTACATTTTCGAACTCACTTAAGATATGTCTCCGCAGCTTGGTTAATACCTGTGCGTCATTGGTTCCGATGTAAAACGTTTGTTCTTGCTTCGCCACTTCAAAGGTGTCGAGTCTTACCGCGAATACCGCTAATTTACCGGCACAACCACTGGCTTCGAATAAACGACGTTTATCCGCATTAAAGCGGGCTGGCGTGACTGCATCGACATCCCGAATGCGCTCTACATACTCTCTATCTGAGGCCAGCTTTCCGCCATCATCGAGATCATCGGTGGGAAAGTCTTGTCGCTCTAAACGGGCGATTATCTCTTCGGGTGTTGCATCTGCCGAATCGCCTAAATCAATACCAAGGTGATTCACGAGTTCTAACTCGCCTTTCTCATTGACCCGCGCATACAAAGCCAGCTCAGTATATGCCGGACCACGCTTTACCAGAGAACCACCAGAATTATTAGACACACCACCAACGATCGATGCACCAATGCTCGACGAACCTATAACCGAATGCGGCGCTCTTTTTAACGGCTTAAGCTTCTTTTCAAGTGCGTGCAAGGTTGCGCCTGCAAAACCTAACACCTGCTCTCCACCATTTAACAAAACGATATTATTGATGCGTAAAGTATTGATGATAACCACTTCACGGTCATAGTCGTCATTATTTGGCACAGAACCCGCCGTCAAACCCGTATTGGCAGCTTGCATAATAATGACGGTATTGGCTTCAACACAGACTTTTAAAACTTGCCATAACGTCAATAATGAATCAGGAAACAACACTGCTAATGCACCACCACTACCCGCACGGAAACCTTTACGGTAATACTCCGTTTTCTTTTCATCTGTGGCTACTTTTTCCTGACCCAGAATATTTTTGAGTGCTGTTATCAATTCATCATTAGACATAGTTTTTTCTCTTAAAATTTTATGGCAGGTGTAGCGCGAGTATTACTAATACCTTTTAAATAATTGGTAATACCAATTTACCAATTGTCTTACCAATTCAAAAGAAGAGTAGTTAATTTTCTGAAAAAATCAAATTATTTCTCATACTATTTGTTTATTTATAAAGATTTCAGACACTTACAAACTTTCTTGATTTCTCGATTTTATCGACTACAATAATGAATAATTGGTAAGACCAGAGACCATCATGCACAAAAAACGAATTGCAGATACCATTGCAGATAAACTACAGACCCTGATTGTTGAAGGCAGTCTTAAACCAGGTGATCGCCTGCCTGCAGAAAGAACACTCGCTGAAAGCTTCGGCGTATCGCGTCCATCATTGCGGGAGGCCATTCAAAAATTACAAAGTCGTGGCTTACTTAAAACTCGACCTGGTGGCGGTACAACGGTCGAATCGAGTTTGAATCCTGAATTCGTTGACCCACTGATCAGCTTTTTTCAAGAACACCCGGAATCACGCTTTGATGTACTCGAAGTCAGGCACTCTTTAGAAGGGAATGCAGCGTGGCATGCCGCTATCCGCGCAACAGACGAAGACAAAGAAAATATCAAAGCCTGTTATGAAAAAATGATTTTACTACACAATGGCGACGACCCATTGGCAGAAGCACAGGCGGATGCAGAGTTTCATTTAAGCATTGTCGAAGCATCACACAACCTTGTTTTATTGCACATGATGCGCGGCTTGTTCACACTATTACAAAACAGTATTTCACATAATCTGGATAAGCTTTACACGCTCCCCAGAGTCTTTGAACCACTGAGTAATCAGCACAAAGCATTAATGGAAGCTGTAATCGATGGCGATCCTGAAAAAGCCCGACAGGCAGCTCAAGATCATTTGGCATTTGTAGAAGATTCATTGCAAGACATCGATCAAGAAGAGGTTCGCAAAACCCGATCATTGCGTCGCTTAACGACACTGAATGCATTAAAAAACACTATGAACGATTCACATAATAATTCAAAGAAAGAAACTAAAATGGAGCAGAGCTAAATGTCTGACAACGATCTTCAAGATACAAGCCAATCAGATAAAAAAATATCTGAAGTCTATTTCTTCGGCACCTGCCTAATCGATCTGATTTACCCAAACGCAGGAATGTCGGGAATCAAATTACTGGAACGCGAAGGCATCAAAGTCATCTACCCACAACAACAAACCTGTTGTGGTCAACCGGCGTGGAATAGCGGCTACCGTGATGAAGCTCGGGACGTTGCGGCTTTACAATTAGGCTTATTTAATAAAGATATTCCCATCGTTGTGCCATCGGGTTCTTGCGCCGGCATGATGAAGACGCACTACCCTGCTCTGTTTAAAGACAATAAACTCGAATCACAAGCGTTAAACCACGCATCTCGGGTTTATGAACTGACTGAGTTTCTGGTTGATGTACTAAATATCCAACTGGAAGATCTGGGCGAGCCTCAGGAAATCGCCATTCACACATCTTGTGCAGCGCGTCGTGAAATGGGCGTCGCAGATAAGATCGAATCACTGGTAGCACAACTATCCAACGTGACTGTTTTAGAGCAGGAACACAAAGCAGAATGTTGCGGTTTTGGTGGAACATTTGCGGTTAAGGAGGCGAAGATATCAGCATCGATGGTCGCCGATAAAACCGCGAACATTAGAAACACAGGAGCAACCCAACTCATCAGTCAGGATGCCGGGTGTTTGATGAATATTTCAGGAGCCTTTGATTACCAAACTGATGATAAAGGCAAAGGACCAGACTGCGACCATATCGCCAACTTCTTATGGGAAAGAACCCATGCAAAATAATACTCAAGACACCACCCAGAACACTAACAAATCGGTTAAGAGTGATAACACTAAAGACATTCCTATTTTTAAAATAGAAGATTTCCATGTGCGCGTAGAAAACGCACTAGGCAATGAAGAAGTGCGAAACAACTTCCGCGTTGCGATGAATGGCTTAATGACACGCAGACTGGATATGTTCCCCGATAAGGAAGAACTGGAAAACCTGCGCACCAAAGCGATGGAAATTCGTGCTAACAGCCTTACAAAACTCCCCCAGTTATTAGAGCAACTAGAAAAAAACTGTACTGCCAACGGCATAAACGTTCACTGGGCAGAAACCTGCGAAGAGGCAAATAACATCGTTCTCGACATCATGAACAAACACGATGCGAAGATGATGGTTAAAGGCAAATCGATGGTTTCTGAAGAAATGGGCATGAACCATTTTATGGAAGAACACGGTATCGAATGGCTAGAATCCGACTTAGGCGAATACATTTTACAATTGGCAGAAGAACCACCGTCACATATAGTGATGCCAACCATCCACAAAAACAGAAAACAGATCGCTGCATTGTTTTTTGAAAAATTCCCTGAAATTCCCTACACCGAAGATGTGGATGAACTCACCAAAATAGCGCGAGAATTACTGCGTGATAAATTCTTCGCCGCACCTGTTGGTATATCCGGCGTCAATTTCGCAGTTGCTGAAACCGGCACAATTTGTCTGGTAGAAAATGAAGGAAATGGCCGAATGAGCACCACTTCTCCGCCTGTACATATTGCAGTCACAGGCATAGAAAAAGTGGTCGAAAAGCTAGTCGACGTTCCCCCGCTTTACAGTATTCTTACACGATCTGCGACAGGTCAGCCTGTTACTACTTATTTCAACATGATCAGTTCTCCTCGCAAGACTGGGGAAAAAGGAAACGAGAAAGACGGCCCCAAAGAAGTCCACCTAGTATTACTCGATAACGGTCGTTCCACAATTTATAGTGACCCGGAATTACTAGATACCCTTCGTTGTATTCGTTGCAGTGCGTGCATGAATCATTGTCCTGTTTACGTTCGCATCGGCGGCCATGCCTACGGCACCACTTATCCGGGACCTATCGGCACGATATTCGAACCGCAAAAATCTGGATTAGATGCGCACGGTGAACTAACTCAGGCCTCTACCTTATGCGGAGCCTGTTCAGAAGTTTGCCCAGTGCGTATCCCTATCGCTGACATTATTAACCGTCTACGTTACGAAGGTGTCAGACAAGACGAAACCACCACCAAAGACGCTGGCAGCAAACGTAAAACCAGCGAAGCATTAATCTGGAAAACATGGTCATTCGCTCACAAAAAACCAATGATGTATGGCTTAGGCACCAAAGCAGCAACACGACTTCGTGGACTTATACCCAGTAAATTAGGTCCCTGGACTAGCGTTCGTAAAGCACCAAAACTAGCGCCTAAAACACTTCATGAACTGATGAAAGAACACGAGGCCACAAGTAACAAGCAAGGCAAAAAGGAAAACAAATAATGAGCGCACGCGACAATATACTCAACAGACTAAAAGCCAGCGGCTCTCAATACGACTCCACACAAGAGTTAGACAGAAGCTGGTATTCCAAACACGATTGGGATGAAACCGCTCTGCTACAAAATTTCATCGAAAGAATGGAAGCGGTACGCGCAGAAATTCACCAAAGCACAGAAACAGCATGGCCAGAATTATTAGCTGAATTATGCGAAAAGAAAGGCTGCGCTAATTTACTAATTTCAAAACAAACGCTGTGGTCAAAACAAATAGAAAATCAGACTAACCTACCCGAGTTAATCGAATACGATAAAGACATTGAAGCATGGAAAAAACAACTCTTCTATGAAATAGATGCCAGCCTAACAACTTCATTAGGTGGGATATCGGAAACTGGATCATTAATCGTCTGGCCTACCGAAGATGAACCAAGAATGATGTCTCTGGTTCCACCTATTCACTTCGTCATTATGGAAAAAAGTAAACTGCATTCCACCTTTGCCGAAGCGATGCGAGTCATGGACTGGGCATCACAAATGCCAACCAATGCACTACTGATATCTGGCCCTTCAAAATCAGCAGATATTGAACAGACACTAGCTTATGGTGTGCATGGGCCTAAAGAATTGGTGGTGATAATTATTTAGGTCACCCCCCTACTTTCAGGCACTTTTTTACCATATAGAAATAAATGTAATTTAAAAGTCCACCGGACTCTTAACACTTAAACCAGGTTTATTTAATACATGGGTATAAATCATCGTGGTCTCCACATCATTATGCCCCAATAACTCTTGAACCGTACGAATGTCATAGCCCGCTTCCAGCATATGGGTAGCAAAACTATGACGTAAAACATGACTACTGACCTTCTTCTTTATATTCGCTTTTATTGAGGCGCGTTTGACTGCTTTTTGCAGGCTAGTTTCATGCAAATGATGTCGACGTTTAACCCCAGAATGAGGGTCTAGGCTAATCTTGCTAGCGGGAAAAACATACTGCCATATCAACTCTGATTGTGCGCTCGGGTACTTTTTAGCTAAAGCAATTGGTAAATAAACCGTTCCTGCTCCTTTCTTTGTATCCAGCGCGTGCTGTACCTCAACTTTCTTAATTTGATTTTGTAGTTGTTGCTTATATCGCTCTGGCAACGGAACCACTCTGTCCTTATCGCCCTTAGCTTCACGCACTATAATTTGTCCGTAATCAAAATCTATATCCTTTACACGCAAACGGACACACTCCATCAAACGCATACCTGTGCCATACATTAAGCCGATTAGCAGTGCATAGTTATCATCACTGTGAGATAACAAATTTTTCACTTCATTTTTAGAAAGCACCGTAGGCAATCGCTTGCCACGTTTGGCATGCGTAAAACGATACTCTTCGGGGTTTTTATTAAGAATCTCTCTCATTAAGAACACCACAGCGTTCAACGCCACATTTTGAGTACTTTTAGAGACTTTTCGATCGACCGATAAATAACTTAAAAAAGCTTCAACATCTTGCGGCTTAACCTCATCAAATTTTCGACCTTGTAGGAAGAAGTCAAACTGTTTGACCCAATTCACATAGGTTTTTTCAGTTCTTATTGAATAATTCTTAGCCTGAATTTTACGTGCGAGCTCATTTAACCATAACCCATTAACACCAGATTGTTTTTGATGCAAAGGCCGATTACCTGGTCCTTCCTGCTCCCCCTCGCCCATGACTGACTCACGCCAAAAAGCCCAATCTACAAATCGAGCTGGACGCGTATCAGCGACCTCAATCAACAATAATCGTAAGGCTTCAATCAACTGCATTTTTTGCCACGACTCAAGACGAGTCGCTAGTGTACGTTCTAAATACGTTTCAATTTCTTGTTGAGATATATCCTGAATATTCCGTTTAGGGAAAGATCCAATAAACGCCTCAACCGCCATAACGTAATAAGGGTGTGATTGAGAATAAACCTTTTGCTGACGTAACACATTCAGGTAGGTCGCCCAGTTATGAGACTTATATTTAGGAAGCGTTAAATCAATAGACATTCTGAAATAATACGACATCAGTTTAATTCTGCATAGTAAGATATTAAGTGCGCGTAAAATCTAACCACCTTTGTATGCCGTGGTTTCAGATGATAAATTGAGTTAATCCGTATAGTAAGATATTATCTTCGTCTGTATAATAAGCTGTTAGGCCAATAAAGAGATGTCTGAAGAATATACAGATTGGATAATTCCACGTTTAGTGCCAGAGAATGAATGGCACAACGTAAAAAGCTATATTATGAAAGCTAGTGGTGAGGAAGTAGAAAAAATAATTTTCGAATGGTGGAGTGATATTTCATTTAAGCCTGGCGAATACCATCCACCGATTGAAGTATTAAACTCAGACGCACCAACAATCATTAAAGTTGTTATCTCGCAATCTATAGCCGAGTACGAATTTAGCATGTTCGGAATGTCAGGATTCCTTTGGCAAAATCTATCTAATTGGCCAAAATTTTTAAACACATTGAAAATCGGATATGAGTTATTTGGCCTTCAAAACCAAGTTCAGTTACTTGATGAAGTAACTCTTTTTTGCGAAGAAACAGAGAAGGATTATCGAAGCATCCTAAAGGAAGCAAAAAAGATTGAAGATGATCAGGAATGGGACTTATTTGTGGAGTCACATATCAAGTTACTTCCTGATCATTTATCACCAGTTTTAGGTCTGGAATCAGGTACAACACAAAATCGCTACACATGGTTACAAAAAAACAGGAGCATAGTCCTCGAAGCAATACAGGTCTAACAAGCCACTTAAATGGGAACGCCTAAGCAGGTTTTCGCGTTGCCATTTGCAGTTTTGTTTGCATGTAGCTTATCATGGCATTCAATTAATTTAATCGCCGTCCCCTTAGTGGGGCGTTAGATTTCTCAGTAATATAAAAAGTGCCTAAAAGGTGGGGGGTGTCATTTTTCATTTTCTATCTCATCAATTTAAATAAGATAAAATATGAAAACACAAATTTGGTTTGTAATACTTGCTGTACTCATGTTAATTCCTTGTTATTTTGGCTTGCTTGGAATTCATGGTTATTACACAAGTAGCGACCCACTTTTCAAGAGTGAAAGCTTGATAGTTATCGGGTTTATGGCTGTCTATTCTTTGGTTTTAGTAATTCCATATTTAATTAGCTATTTTCTTTTCAAACAAAAATTATCTCAAAAATTTAAACTTTATACATTTCTTCCTTTTATACTTATGTTGTTAATTACTATTTATGGTACTTTTTTAGGTATACCATGGTAATTAATCTAACAAGTGACTGTGGTTTCAAGTCAACCTTTTAGGTATTTTTGAAATAAACATTACTGCGTTTATTTTAGGGTTCGAAACACACTAAAAGGTAAAAACTTTGATTGGTGATATACTAGATTTAATCGCCATTTTTGGTTTTTAAAACTCTTGGGATAGATTGAATATCAACTTTGATATCAGTGTAATGCAAAACTATTGTAGCAATAGGCTATTAGTGAATAGACTTATTCCGATTATCATTACGCTTATATTATGCCTTTACACTAACACTATATCTGCTGAGCAAAGCACTCTACTGTTTAAAAATAAAGATGCCAGCATATACAAGGACAGAGCTTATTATAATGGTATAGCGTTATATGATGCTGCAAAAGACCTTGAGCGTTTAACTCTGCAAGAAGCTACGGATGATTGCCCTGTTAACTATACCTATTATTATCACCCGCTTTCGTTAGTCGGTAATTACTATAGTTATGAGTCAGGTGAGTTTGGCGTTTTAGCCTGCGGCACACCGGATGGCTCCTCAAAGGTTGTAACGATTAACCTTACTGATTATAAAGACGTTTCTTTAACGGATATATTCACTCAGGAGAGTATTCTCAAAGCGCTTAGTGAGGATCAGTGGGTTAAAAAAATTCTAAAAGAAACAAAGAACAACTTCGAACCTATCTTATCGTTTGATGCTTTTATCGAGAGTATCAATACCCTGAGTAATGACCGGTTTAGCCCAAATAGTTTTGCTGTTTTAAACTACGATAAAAAAAACAACAAAGCCGCTGTAAGATTAGTTGGGCAGCGATATATGGGTTACAACCATTTTAAGCATGTAGAATTAGGCTTATTACTAGAACCCAAAGACCCATTTAAATACGATTTAGAAAATAGCACTTATTTTACTTTGCATGCTTTTAAAAATAATCTTACTGATTGAAAGCCTTTGCTGTCGTTTCACTCAAATAATATTATTAATTCGCTAAAAATATTCATTTTTAATAGCTACAGTTTTACTAAGTGGTTGTTTAAATGAAGCCGCAAAATCTTAAAAACTAAGCTAAGAAAGCTAACAAACCTCATGCCATAAAGTTAAAGGCATTTTAAGTTATAAAAAAGACTCTCCCCTATTAATAAAACATAGCTAGCACTTTTGTGTTGTTAGATTATTACACCCGCTCACTGTAAACCGTTGTTAATACAGAAAACATTCCAGCGATATCGTATTTATTCCAGAGTTTCTCGTGGAAATAGAACACTACTGTGTTGACTGCTGGTTCGATAAGAGCGACCGCCCCGCCGATAACAGCGCTACCGGTAATTAGGTATGCGACTAAGAATGCCGTTGAAAAGTGAACGATGGCAAATGTGATTGTTTTTAACATGATTATCTCCAAATGTGTTTTGATGGTTAAATGATAATCATTCTCGTTTGATTTGTTAAATGAATTATAATGAATGTATTGATAGTAAAAAGCTATCGATACATATTTACAGATTAAGCTATCAAACAAAAATATATTTATTCGCATGCATTTACGTATTTGCTCAATATACTTAAACGATCATGATGATTTTTTGGTTGTTTGTAGCCTCATACTTGTCTTATAACGATCACAGTATGCTTACCTATAACTGCCAATAGATTATGGCGGTGTTATGCTTAAAACTATCTATAGATAAGGAGCTATCAAATGAAATTGTTAATTTTTTTGGGTACTGTTCGAGATAGTACTCCACCCAAACCTGCACGACTCGGTGATCGGGTTGCAAAAGCCTGTCTCGATTGTTTGCATTCACGTTTCGACAAGCATGAGGTAGAGTTAATCGATGCTTTGGATTATCCGCTGGATGATGTTTTTAAACCTCATTTTGCATACGCAAGGAGCAAAGGTCCACCTGCCCTTAATGATCTGGCTAGCAAGATTGAATCTGCCGATGGTTTTATTATGATCAGCCCGGAATATAACCATTCCATGAGCCCTGCTCTGTCTAATTTATTAAACCATTTTGGTAGCTCTTTATTCTCTTACAAGCCCAGTGCAATCGTTACCTATTCTGCGGGTCAATGGGGTGGTTTAAGAGCAGCCATTGGGATGCGCACGTTTCTTTCTGAGCTTGGTTGTCTTCCTGTTTCGTCGATGATTCACGTACCTAAAGCACAAGAGGTCTTCGATGCAGATGGATCTGCACTTGCGGAAGTCGATATTACTTCCTGGTTTGACTATTTTGACCGGACCTTCAATCAGTTGCTTTGGTGGGCCGAGGCAACCAAAACACAGAGAACTGAAGTTGATCCGCACACACTAATCAAGAGTTTCAATACCGATCCGTCAGAGCGAAATGCACCTTGATAGTCTTCAAGTCACTATTACGTGATTTATCGACGATATTTGTAAGCGATATTTCCTTTATAGGTGAAATAGCTATAATCTCCACCTACTCGCTGATTGGCAGTTTCTAACTCGTTTAGTTGCCTAAAGCGTTACCCTACTTCCTATAGAAAACGACTTCGGAAATCCCCCAATGGAAATCAACGTTAACTTTCTCGATAACCTCAGACTTGAAGCCAAGTTTGATGATTTTACTGTGATTGCAGATCAGCCTATACGCTATAAAGGCGATGGTTCAGCTCCGGGTCCTTTTGATTACTTTCTGGTTTCTTCTGCGCTATGTGCGGCATATTTTGTGAAGTTGTATTGTGAGACTCGCGATATATCCACGGAAAATATCAAGCTATCGCAAAACAATATTGTTGATCCTGAAAACCGCTATAACCAGATTTTTAAGATTCAGGTTGAATTGCCCGAAGATATTTCTGATAAGGATCGTCAGGGTATTTTGAGATCAATTGAACGCTGTTCGGTTAAACGGGTAATACAGAATAACCCGGGGTTCGAGATTGAATCGGTTGAGAATCTTGCAGAAGATGCGCAGGCGATGTTGATGGCACAGCCTGAAGGTGATGCGAATACTTTTATATTAGGTAAAGATTTACCGCTAGAACAAACCATCTCCAATATGACGGGGATTCTGGCTGATCTGGGAATGAAAATTGAGATCGCCTCCTGGCGTAATATCGTACCGCATGTTTGGTCATTACATATTCGCGATGCCGCCTCACCAATGTGTTTCACCAATGGCAAAGGCGCTACCAAAGAGAGTGCACTTTGTTCTGCATTGGGTGAGTTTATCGAGCGTTTGAACTGCAATTTCTTTTACAACGATCAATATTTCGGAGAAGAAATAGCGAATAGCGATTTCGTCCATTACCCTAATGAGAAGTGGTTTAAACCAGGACCAAACGACGAATTACCTTCAGACATTCTGGATGAGTATTGCTTAGAGATTTTTAACCCTGATGGAGAGCTAAGTGGCTCCAATCTGATCGATACCAATTCTGGCAATGCGCAACGCGGTATTTGCTCTATTCCATACACGCGCCATTCTGATGGTGAAACAGTGTATTTCCCTTCAAACCTGATTGAGAACTTGTACTTAAGTAATGGCATGAGTGCGGGCAATAATTTGCCCGAGGCGCAAGTACAATGTTTATCAGAAATTTTTGAGCGTGCAGTCAAAAAACAAATCATTGAAGAAGAAATCGCCTTGCCCGACGTTCCCGAGCAGGTCTTAAACAAATACCCTAGCATTGTTGAAGGGATTCAAGCGCTGGAAGCGCAAGGCTTCCCAGTAGTTGTTAAAGATGCATCCTTAGGGGGACAATTCCCTGTGATGTGCGTCACCTTGATGAACCCGAGAACCGGCGGCGTATTTGCCTCTTTCGGTGCGCATCCCAGTTTTGAAGTCGCGCTAGAACGCAGCCTTACCGAATTACTACAAGGTCGCAGTTTCGAAGGCTTAAATGATGTACCACCCCCCACCTTTAACAGCCTTGCTGTGCAAGAATCTGAAAACTTTGTTGAACACTTTATCGATTCAACTGGTGTTATTTCATGGCGCTTCTTTAGTGCGAAACATGATTATGAATTCTGCGAGTGGGATTTTTCTGGCAGTAATCAGGAAGAATGCGACAGCTTGTTTGGTATTTTAGAAAGCATTGGCAAAGAATCGTATATCGCAGTGTTTGACGAACTGGGTGCAACGGCCTGCCGTATTTTAGTTCCTGACTATTCCGAGGTTTATCCGGTCGAAGATTTAATCTGGGATAACACCAATAAATCATTAGATTATCGCGAAGATATCCTGAACATTCATGCCTTGAGTGAGGATGCACTCATCACGCTTAAAGAGCGTCTAGAAGACAGTCAGCTCGATAACTATACCGATATCAAAACACTGATAGGTATCGAGTTTGATGAAAACACAGTCTGGGGACAATTGACGATTCTTGAACTGAAGATCCTTATTTGTCTTGCAATAGGTGATCTTGAAGAAGCTATCGAACTGGTCGGCGACTTCCTGCAATTTAACGACAATACCGTTGAACGTGGTTTATTCTATCAGGCAATTCACGCTGCGCTTGAGATTTCATTAGACGACGAAATGGAACTTGATGACTTTATTGTCAACCTGAGAAGAATGTTTGGTGAAGAGACAATGAGCAATGTTGTAGGCTCGATTACTGGTGAAGTAACGTTCTACGGACTCACTAAAACCAATATGCAGCTTGAGGGATTAGACAGACACCTGAAGTTAATTGAGAGTTATAAGAAACTTCATCAGGCGCGTGCCGCAAAAGCGTCAATCGCTTAAGTTTAATCAGGTTTTATGCGTAGAAGAATTTAAATCTGTGATGGCTTTGATAATTTCAGGGTCATCAAAATTTCTTCCGCCAATGGCAAAATAGGCGATTTCGCCTTTGGGGTTGATAATGAATGTCGTAGGTAATCCCCTGACCTTCCAGCTTTTCATTAGCGATCCGTCTTCGTTAAAAAGTACCGTAAACTCTGGCGTGGGATCGAGTTCTGCCATGAAGGCGAACACTGCATCGTCGTCTTCACCAATATCTACTGCCAATACTTCTACGTTTTTATCTTTTGTTGATTGGTGCAAGCGTCCTAATGAAGCCATCTCTTTGCGACAAGGAGGACACCAGGTCGCCCAGAAGTTAACCACCACAGTTTTACCTTTAAGGTCTTTTAAATCGGTGGTTTCCTCATCCATATCCTGCAACTTTAAAGCTGGCGCCATAATCGATTGTTTTACAGGCGTTAGCTTTTGAATTAAGGATTTTTCATCTGCGCTAACGCCATTAACAGTCGTCAACGTCATGATGATGAGCAAAGGTATTGCTAATCGCGTTAGGGATATTCCAGATTTGGCTTTAACTTGGCGACGTTCGAACACATCTAACTCCAGACAATTTTATTGTGGTTAAGATTTTTGTTAATACTTTCGTAAACACATTTGTTAATACTACAGTTGCTGATGCTTCAATCACTTATTATTGCTCAGATTTGTCATTACTCAGTTTCAGTTTTATTAAAACATAAAAAACTAACGAGGATGATAAGACACAATATCATATCTTTTTACTGTGCTTGTTTTGTGTGCTTGTTTTGTGTATTAGCTTGGTGTTTATGAGTTAAGTTGATTAGCTAAGAGAGTTTAGCCGAGTTGATTTTTAACAGCAGTCGAAAGCCACCCCCCTACTTTGGGGCACTTTTTTTAAGACTGACACTAGAATGTGTCAGTTTTAATTTTTATATAAGTTTGTTTAAAACCTTGTTTAAGCGTTTATTTCAAAGCTATTGTAAAAGTGATTTTCAACGCGAATACAATCAAGCGCTTTTACTGATATCTTCCAGTAACTTATCAAAGTAGTCTTTCACTTCTCCGGCAGCTTTGATGCTCGCATCTTTTACTTTGTCACCAGACTCATTCAAGTCACGCGCTATCTTGGCGCCTTTAGTTTCCATGAAATCTTCCGCTTCCATTTCGGCCAAATGTGCGCGTAGTTTTGCAGTATCGATTTCTGTATGGGCTTTGCTTGAAATTTTCTGTGTAAAATCTTCCAGCGTTTCTTTCACGCCTTCCATCTTATCAACAACTTCCATTGTACCTAGATGCGCTTGAAGCCTAGCTTCATCGCCTATCTGATCTACGGCGGATGCCGCTTCTTTAAGCTTTCCTTTGGCACCTGAAAAACTCTTCTTTAAATCAGCCCATAACTCACGGGCATCTTCAGCCAAGTCTTCAGTAATGTCTTCGACTTTGTCTTCTATCTTATCTTCGAGTCGATCGATCGCTTCTTCTGCAGCTTCTAATTTCTTTTTGAATTCGTTATCCATCTTAATCTCCTGCCAATTATTTCTGTTTTTATTATATGCCTGAAAAACGGAGGAAGTAGATGAATACAATTGTTAGCTGACTTAGGTCAAGTGAAATGTCACCCCCCCACTTTGGAGGGGTTTTTATCTAAGATTATCTATTAAAGGTGTTTTTGCAATCGAACGCTTATCTGTTTTTAAGACGCTCAGCATTTGAAGTTGTTTTAGCGTGTATAGGCTCGAGACCTTTATTGATAATACTTAACGCTGCTTTATTCATCTTTTTAGGTGTACAAACTTCTAGTGTGTTCATTTCCCACCAAGGTGTGAACATCGCTTTGACGACTGATGTATAGATTTCCTGATTAATTTTGCTAGTCTGCTCTGCCATAGCCTGCCAAGACTCAACAAACGCATCAGACTTTTCTGACCACATTAGTTCAAATTCTTCCTGATGATTTTCGTTTGGTTGATATCCAGCGAACATAAATTGTCCGATACGACGTGCCATCACTTCTGGAACAGACGTTGATAATTCAACCGACTGCATAGCAATAGATTTTTTTACGTTGTTATTATTGGCTGTAGTTGATTTACTTTTTGTCATGTTATTTGTAACCCTTTTATTTGTATCATTTAAGAGTGCACTATACTCTTTTTGCTGCGGTGCACAAGAAAATTTTCAATACTGAGCTTTAAATATACAATTTTAGGATAAAATGTAACAACATCAATAGATTAACGCTTATAAACCAAGCACTCTTTTAATTTCGGGCAGCATCGCATTCACGCATTTCTCCCCTTCTTCAATCGCTTCTTTTGCCCGATATAATTCAATAATGCCAATATGAGCCAAATGCGGGGTAATAATAATTTCTGGCGGATCACCCACCATTCTGCTTTTAGTGATTCTGTCCTGAGTAATATTGACCGAACTGGCGATTGTTTCAAACAATGATGGTGAGGTGGCTTTATCCTTTTTGGTTGAAAAGAATGACGGTGTATAACCGCCGATTAGACTAGTAAACTTATCTGCCAGCGCGGGCAAACTATTCGCTTGTGGTAATTGTTTTACTTTCAACTCTTGACGCTTTGTTTCTTTAGATTCCAGGTTTTCAAGATGATTTTTTCTCATGTGGCGACCGAGTAAATCACCGTTCAGATTAACAGCAATCACCAAATCTGCGCCCAAAGCACGGCACGTAGAAACAGGTACGGGGTTTACCAAACCACCGTCGACTAACCATTGATCATTTTTACGAACCGCAGGAAACAGGCCAGGCAATGAAATCGATGACCACACTGCTTCTAGTACCGAACCTTTCTTCAGCCAGATTTCACGACCACTGTCTAAATCAGTCGCAATCGTAGCGAATTTTTTGGGAAGGTCTTCTATCAAAGTAGACTCGGCAGCCACCGTTTCTTGCATTAGGGCATGTAATCTTTTGGTATTTACAAAACCATTCAGCGATGAATTGATTTCGTATAACTTGGCTGATTCAAACTTTGTTAATGATGTTGCCCACTTTTCAAGTTCATCCAGTTTTCCATTAACATAAGATGCACCAACCAAGGCGCCAATGGATGTTCCGCAGACAATATCAGGCTCGATACCGTTTTTAATAAGGGCATTGATCACACCGATATGTGACCAACCGCGTGAAGAACCACTGCCTAATGCCAATCCGATTTTTAAATTATTCATTATGGTCTATTACCTTTAATGGAGGTCACCCCCCTACTTATAGCCTATTTTTATTGGTTTGAATCCAATCTAACCGATTCGTTTTCTTTCCATTGCAGGGTCTGCTAATGGAATAGAATCTAGTAGTTTCTGCGTATAAGCGTGTTGCGGGTTTTCATAGATATCCGAAGCATTTCCTGTTTCGACTACCTGCCCTTTATATAGTACTAAAACACGATCACAGACTTGCCTAACAATACTCAAATCATGCGAAATGAAGATCATACTCATACCTGTACGACTCTTCAAATCCATTAACAGATTAATGATTTGTGCCTGAATAGAGACATCCAGCGCGCTGACTGGCTCATCGCAAATCAACAGTTTAGGGTTAAGAATCATGGCTCTGGCAATGCCAATACGTTGACATTGGCCGCCCGAAAATTCATGTGGATAGCGATTTTTTTGCTGTTCTTGCAAACCCATTGCCAGCATTAACTCTACCACTCTGTTTTGTATTTCTTGCTTCGACAGGTCTGGCTTAAGGTTATACAACGGTTCTGCGATTATTTGTGCGACTGTCATCCGGGGGTTTAACGCATCTAACGGGTCTTGAAAGATAAGCTGAATATGCTCGCGCATCGCTTTATTCTGATCGTTTGTGTTTTTCGTTAAATCCTCACCTTGCCAGAGAACCTGACCAGATGTCATCGCTTGTAACTGCAAGATCGCTCTGGCAAGCGTTGATTTACCACAGCCTGATTCACCCACCACACCTAACACTTCACCCTCGACAAGTTCGAAGGAGATATCGCTAAGTGCCTGTATTTCCTGATTCGGGCCTTTTTTTGCACCTTGATTGAACACCACACTGAGGTTTTCAACCGAGAGTAATGATGAAGCTTGTGAGGGCGAAGCGGACGAAGGGGGCGAAGATAGTGTAGACATTAAATATCCTCCCGAAAACAACTCACTAAATTACCCGCATCGATTTTTCTCTCGGGAGGAGAATCAATTTTACAACGCTCTTCCACAAAGGCGCAACGGGGAGAAAAGGCACAGCCAGCTGGGAGATTCAATGGATCGGGTGGTTGCCCATCTATTGCTAACATTTTACCACTCTTCTCTGTATTGGTCGGCGTTGCCGCTAGTAATGCCTGGGTGTATGGATGCCTTGCTTTATAGAAGATCTCATCTACCGTTCCGGTTTCGACTATTTTACCTGCATACATCACGATAATGCGATCACACAAACCTGCTACTAAAGGCAAGTCATGGGTAATTAATACAATACTGGTTTTTTCTTGTCGGTAGATATCTTTTAGTAATCGAATAATTTCAGTCTGGACTGTCACATCAAGCGCAGTGGTTGGTTCATCCGCAATAATGAGTTTAGGTTTACATAACAAAGCCATCGCAATCACAACGCGTTGGCGCATGCCACCCGACAATTCATGCGGATAGCTATTGAAACGTTGCTCAGGGTCTTTAATTTTCACTCTATCGAGCATTTCGATAGCTCTGCGTTTGGCAGATTCTTTATTAAAGTTTGTACCTTCGTGCACTTCTAATACTTCGGTGAGTTGTTTGCCAATTCGCAGGTAAGGATTCAACGCCGTCATTGGATCCTGAAAAATCATGCCGATTTCTTTGCCACGAATTTTATTTAGCGATTTATCAGACTGATTTAGCAGTGCTTGTTGATTAAAGCTAACCGATCCGTGGGCACTTCCATTAGGTGGAAGTAATCCCATTAAGGCATTAAATAGCTGGCTTTTACCTGAGCCGGATTCTCCCACTATTGCAACGGTTTCTCCCTGATCTAACTCGAGTGACACACCTCTAACCGCTTGAAGCGTTTGCTTTCTCTGAATACCCGAATCCACGGTAAAGTCGACGCGAAGGTTTTCGATGGTAAGCATCATAATCGTTCTACCTATCTTTCGGGTCTAGCGCATCACGCAGACCGTCGCCGATAAAATTCAAACAAAACAATGTGACTGCCAACATAATTGCCGGAGATAACACCATCCACGGCGCTGACTCCATTTGTTGCGCACCTTCAGCGATAAGCACTCCCCAACTCGACATGGGTTCTTGTACCCCAAGCCCTAAAAAGCTAAGGAAGGATTCAAACAGGATCACCTGAGGCACAGTCAATGTGGCATAGACAATTACGGGTCCGAGCGTATTGGGAATGATGTGTCTTTTAATAATCGAGTAATGACTCGCACCCGTTACTCGGGCCGCCTCGACAAACGAACGTTGTTTGAGTGATAAGGTCTGGCCACGAACAATACGCGCCATGGTGAGCCATTCAACCGCACCTATCGCAATAAAAATTAGCCAGATACTACGCCCAAAATAGACCGTCAGCAGGATAACAAAAAACATGAAGGGCAATGCATACAACACATCAACAAATCGCATCATGATCGAATCTGTTTTGCCTCCGGCATAACCGGCGATGGAACCATAGATGATGCCAATGATGAAGCTCACGGCTGTTGCCAATAAACCTACCATCAATGATATGCGTCCACCTTCTAGCGTCCTAACAAATAGATCGCGCCCATTTGAATCTGTACCAAAGTAATGATGTGACTGTAAGTGGGGGGGTGTCCCCATATTATCCCAATCGACAGAATCGAGTTCCCACGGACTAAACAATGGTCCAAAAATACATAAGACGGCGATGATGACTAAAAGCACAATGCTGACGACCGCCGCTTTATTATGCAATAAGCGTCGCCATGCTTGTTGCCACGGTGATAAACCAGCAACTGCGTTATCTGCAATAATCTCATTTGGAATAAGCGCTGACATCTTAGTATTTAATCCTTGGATCAAGCCAGGCATAGAGTAGATCAACCAATAGATTCATCAGAATAATCAGAAAACCGTAGAACACCACAACACCCATCACCAAAGTGTAATCTCGATTGAGCGCGCCATTGATAAAGTGACGCCCTATTCCTGGCAAACCAAAAATGGTTTCCACTACCACAGAACCTGTAATGATTGCTGCTGTTGCAGGACCTAACCAGGATAAGATCGGCAATAACGTTGCTCTTGAAGCGTGCCTTGAAAGAATCAATCGAGTCGGTAAACCCTTCGCCTTGGCGGTGCGAATATAAGGCATATTCAGGGTTTCAATAAGACTGGCTCGTGTCATGCGAGCGACAGTCGCTATCTGCGGCAAACTCAATACAATCACCGGCAATACCATGTGCTTTAATTCACCCCAGCCACTGGTTGGTAAAAGCCCCCAGAACACCCCGAAAAGCAAAATCAAAATCGGCGCCATAACAAAATTAGGAATAGTAATTCCCGTCATCGCCAAACCCATCACCAGATAATCTATCGCGCTGTTCTGTCTTAATGCTGCAATCACACCGAGTAAAACACCAATCATCAAGGACAGTAAAATAGCCAATAACCCCAATTGAATACTCACGGGAAAACCCTGAGCAATGAGCTCGCTTACGGTGAAGTCATGGTATTTAAATGAAGGACCAAAATCCCCTTTGAGAACATTCAATAAGTAGTAACCATATTGAACGGGCAATGGATCATTGAGGTGATAGACCTTTTCCAGATTTGCTGCTATTTCAGCGGGAACTGGACGCTCAGAATCGAATGGTCCACCCGGCGCCAAACGTATCATGAAAAAAGCGATGGTTATTATGATAAATAGTGTGGGGATACTCGAAGCGATACGTTTGGCAAAATATGAAAGCATTGGTTTTTAGAGCAATTATTTAGCTAAATAACGCGTCGGATGAATATCCATCACATTATCTTCCCAGCCTTTTATTTTAGGATTCAGCAAGTGCTGGGTAGTGTAATAATAAATGGGAATTAGCGGCATATCCGCCAGCAATAGCTTTTCAGCATTCTGCATATATTCAGCACGCTGCTTGGCATCTGTTTCGATTTCAGCCTGTTTTAACAGTTTATCGTAGGCTTGGTTTTTATAGCCAGCTGGGTTTATGGTGCCTACATCCGAACGGAATAAATCGAGAAAATTCGAGGCATCGTTGTAATCACCAATCCAGCCTGATCGTATCAATTGGAACTGTTTCTGTGAGCGTGAATTCAAATACACTTTCCATTCTTCATTGCGCAGACTCACTTTTACGCCCAAAGTCTGTTTCCACATCGCCGACAATGCTATCGCAATCTTCTTGTGGTTTTCGCTGGTGTTATAAAGCAGCTCAACCTCAAGGGGCTTATCTTTGGAATACCCTGCTTCTTCATACAATTTTTTAGCCAATGCAACACGCTCTTTTTTCTCCAGCGCAAGCTCAGGAATCGTTTGAGATGTGTAACCATTCATACCTGGGGGTACCCAACCCAAGCCCGGTAGTTCACCCGCTTTAGTGACTTTATCCGTTAGAATATTTCTATCGATGGCAAAACTCAGCGCTTTGCGTAAAGCTAAATTATCTTTGAATGGCGCTTGTTCCAGATTCATTGCTAAATAATACGTGCCAATATAAGGCGTATTACGAAAAGCGTCTCCCAGATTCTTCTTAACCCATGCGATTTGATCAGAAGGCACATCATCGGTGATGTCTAGCTCATCAGCACGGAAACGTTTTAATTCCGTCGCTTTATCCTCGATGGGGTGGAAATAAACGGTGTCTACCTTGATAGCATCATGATCACGATAATGCGGATTTTTTGTGAGTATGATTTTTGATTGTGGTTTCCAATCCGCTAATTGGTAAGGGCCATTCGAAATCAAATTACCCGGACGTGTCCATTTTTTGCCGTGTTCTTTTATTTTTGCTAAAGGTACAGGATAAGCCATGTGATGGCTGAGTAATCCTGTTAAAAAAGGCGTGGGATTTTCTAAGGCTATTTCCAAGGTAAAGTCATCGACAGCTTTGACACCTAATTCGTTGATGTCTTTAATCTCGCCTTTGCTGATCGCTTTTGCGTTTTTAATCGGCCATAAAATGAATGCATATTCTGAAGCCGTTGCTGGCAATAATGCACGTTGGAAACCATTTAAAAAATCGTTTGCGGTAACTTGAGTACCATCAGACCATTTACCATTTTGGCGAAGTTTAAAGGTCCAGAGTTTCGCATCTTCTGAAGTAGTCCAGCTTTCGGCTGCTCCCGGTATTAATGAGCCATCTGCTGCTTCTGAAATTAATCCTTCGAATAAATCACGCTGGATATTCGCTTCTGGAACGCCTGTAGATTTATGTATATCGAGGGTTTCAGGCTCTGCACCATTACCACGATGAATCACCATTTCGGCGTTTACCGCGGTAGAAAGAATACTAGAAAATAAAATCAGGACAGGTAGAAATAGAAGCTTTTGAGAGATTTTCATCAAGGGTCTTTTGGTAGCCAGTTTGAATGATTCTACAACGCCTTGGACTTGTTTTATAGCGATGTTTTACATTGGAAACAAGATCAAAGCCACCCCCCACCTTTGGGGCACTTTTTTTAGTCATTTTTATATTCAACTCAGAAAGTAATGACCTTGTTTATTTGCTCAAAAATACTACCTAAGAAAGGTTAACTACGCTTTTTACGATCAAACTCTATGCGCTGACCAAGATTTCCATTTCTAACTTTTTGATTGATATAAACCAGGTTTCCGTTAACGATGGTAGCGTGTACGCTCGAGCGGAATTCGTAACCATCAAAAGGCGTCCAGCCACATTTCGAAATAACGTCGTCATTACTTGCAGTCACTTCAGTATCAAGATCAACCACAACCAAATCTGCCCAATAGCCTTCGCGGATGTAACCACGGTCTTTGACGTTAAATATATCTGCAACAGCGTGACTGGTTTTAGATGCGATAAACTCTAAGGAGAAAATACCGTCTTGATAATGCTCCAACAGGCTTGGTAATGCGTATTGCACCATCGGTAACCCTGCTGGTACATCGAAATAATTACCCTGCTTCTCTTGCAAGGTATGAGGTGCGTGGTTTGTACCTATAGAATCTAGATGTCCTTCCAGTAGACCCTGAATCAGAGCCGCACGATCGACTGCTGTTTTAAATGAAGGATTACATTTGAGAAGCGATCCAAGCGTTTCATAGTCTTCATCACAAAAGACCAGATACTGACTGCATGTTTCTGCCGTTATCAATTTTTCTTTGAGTGGTAACTCTGAAAACTTTTCGGTCTCTTTGGCGGTGGTGATGTGTAGAATATGCAATCGCGTTTGATGCTCTTCTGCAAGTTTCATTGCTAACGCTGTCGATTTTACACAAGCCTCTTCACTGCGAATTTTGGAATGAAGTTCTATAGGAATATCATCACCATAGATCTGGCGGTAATTTTCTTCGTTTTCCACGATTGTGGGCGAATCTTCACAATGAGTGGCAACCAACAAAGGAGCATGCTTAAAGATATCGTCAAGCGTTTCTTCAACATCGACCAGAGTATTGCCATTCGATGACCCCATAAATACTTTTAAGCCGCAACACGCTAGGGGATCTATAACTTTAATATCTTCCAAATTATCATTTGAAGCACCGTGATAGAAAGAATAGTTAGCAATCGACGTTTTCGCTGCTAACTGCATTTTCTCTTCTAAAATATCTGAATTGAGTACATTCGGAATGGTGTTTGGCATATCAAAGAATGTTGTAACACCGCCTGCTACAGCAGCAGATGATTCGCTTTTGATGTCCCCTTTATGCGTTAAGCCGGGCTCGCGAAAATGTACTTGATCGTCGATCATGCCAGGCATGACGTGCTTGCCTTTAACGTCCAGAACATTGGCAACTTTCATGAACGAAAGGTCTTTTGCAATTTTTTCAATACGCCCGCCTCTAATATAAATATCAGATTCTACGATTGAATTCTCATTTACTATTTTGGCGTTAAGTATTAAAAGAGTAGCCATATATATTTGTTCACTTTAACCATTCAGTTTGTTCACCCCGTTACTAGCTAAGCGCCATATATACAAAAGTACATATTCGCTAACTAAGAGCTTCCACTACTAATCGTTATTTTTTAGTCTTCAGTTCGTATTAGAGTAACGAATGAGTAAGGGTAAGGGTTTTTCTCATCTGCAGGGTTATCGATTCGATCGATTTCTTTCCATGCATATTGAGTATAGTCGGGAAAAAAGGTATCACCCTCTAAATCTGCATCTATCATCGTTAAGTAAAGACAATCTGCGTCCTGTAGAAACTTTTCGTAAAGATGTGCACCACCTGTAATAAAGACTTCGTCAGCACCTTTAGCCGCATCTAAAGCATCAGATAAGGTATTTACAACGGTACACCCTTCTATCTCCAGCTCCGTATTTCGGCTAAGAATGATATTTAATCTTCCGGGAAGTGGTCTTCCAATCGAATCATAGGTTTTTCTACCCATAATGATTGGACTGCCTAAGGTTGTCTTTTTAAACCATTGCAAGTCAGCGGGAAGATGCCACGGCATTTTGTTATCCAGACCTATGACTCTGTTGTGAGCCATCGCAACTATCATTGAAAGTTTCATTTCTAGACCTTTGTAACAGTGACTACTTAACGACTTTTAAACTTGGGCGTTTAGAAGACTTTTTGGTCTTCTTAGTATCGGCTGACGCTGATCCCTTATCCAAGCTCGCATCAGATAGGTGTCCTTTGGGTGGCTCATCATCGGGCGGAGTACTATCATCAAACTCTTCAGGATCAAACGATAAACCTTCACTCGTTTCACTTGCGTATAGTGCTAACACAGCACCAATAGGCGCATAGATAGAATGTGGCTTGCCGCTAAAACGCGCACTAAAACTCAGACCATCATTATCTATCAACAGGTCTTTCGCCGCAGAGGGGCTAATATTAAGAACAATTTTACCATTCTCAACAAATTGCTGGGGAACCTGCACGAGAGGGTTATCTGCAAACAGTACTACATGAGGGGTAGCATCATTATCTACTACCCACTCATATATCGCTCTTAGCAAATATGGTTTATTGGATGTCAATTCCATTATTTAAAGCGCCTTCTTCAATATCGTAAATCAGGGGTATATCTAGCTGGCTTTTAAACGAGCAATTAAGGTCGGATCGACTGCTCTGCTAACGTTAATGATCCCTGGAATAAGTCACGTGAGAATACTCTATCCATATAATCATGGATTGGCTTAACTTCTGGGCCATTAAGATCAATACCGTACTTAGGTAAACGCCAAAGGATTGGAGCAATAGTACAATCAATCAAAGAAAAGTCATTACTCAAGAAGTAATCTTTAACTTCAAAAACTTCTGCTGCAGCTAGCATGCTTTCTCTTAAGATGACACGAGCTGTATCCATGCGTTCAGATTCGCCACTCTCTAAATCACCAACCAAAGACAACCAGTCTTTCTTGATACGGAATAATGTAAGGCGTGTATGCGCTCTTGAAACCGGATCAACAGGCATTAATGGCGGATGAGGAAAACGCTCATCAAGGTATTCCATAATAACGTGTGAGTCATATAGAACTAATTCTCTATCAACCAATGTAGGCGCAGAGTTATAAGGGTTAAGGTCAGCCAAGTCTTCAGGTTTATTATTAGGGTCCATTTCAATAATGTCTGCCTGAATATCTTTTTCTGCCAAAACGATTCTAACGCTGTGACAGTGCGGACAATCCGGCAAAGTAAAAAGGGTCATTACTGAACGACGATTTGCAACTGATGACATCTAAATCTCCTGCGTGCTGATGGTATATACCTACAGCTATATGGGTGCTATTAAATAAACTTCAAGGTCGAAGTAAATCAAATAAAAAAGGCTGCTCATTTCGAGCAGCCCAGTATTTTACACTAAATATTTATAAAAATCCTTGTCAATTAAGTACCTTTGGTATCGGTATTTTCAACAATGATCTTTAACTTACATTAGTGAATATCTTTCCAGTATTCTTTCTCTAACATCCATGAAACACCGAACAATAACAACAAGAATAATAGTGTAAACACACCATACATTTTTCTTGATAATTGCGCAGGCTCACTAACGTATGTTAAGAAATTGGTGAGATCACGTACTACTTGATCGTACTCACCTGGAGACATCTTTCCTGGCTTAGACAATGTTAGCGTTGGCTCACCGTGATGTTCTCCATCACCTTCAGCGTGCTCCATTTCTTGCCAGCCTTGTAGCTCCCATAAAACATGAGGCATACCGACGTCTTTAAAGACAGTATTGTTGACACCCATAGGACGAGAGGAATCCAGATAAAATCCTTTCAAGTAAGAATAGATCCAGTCTGTACCGCGAGAGCGACCAACTAAAGACAGATCCGGTACGCTGGTACCAAATGCTTCAGCAGCAGCTTTTGGAGAGTAAGCGTTCTTCATTAGAGAGCCTACTTTGTCCTGCTTGCCATCTTCATCGTAAGTAAAGATCATGTTTTCTTTCAATAGAGTAGAAACATCATCTCCAGTTAAACCATGCTCTTCATTAAGCCCCATATCTTCAGCCATACGATTGTAGCGACTGAATTTAAGAGAGTGACAACCCATACAATAGTTTACATAGTACTTAGCACCATTTTGTAAGCTTTGCTTATCATGAAGGTCGATATTTGCACTTTGTAGTGCTGCACCATGACCTGCGCCCCCACTAACACTACCTAGGATGAAAACAACCAAGGCCGGCACTAATAAGACAAATATCCATTTGCGAATACTATTACTCATGATGTTACCCTCTCTGGAACTTCTTTCTCTGCATTACAGCTTTTCATAAAGTATGGAAGCAATAAAGTTAACGCTAAGTAACCTATCGGCCATACCCATTGCCACATAATCTGAGCAGCACTCGCTGCATCTCCCGGGTTGTAACGGATAAAATCAATAATGAAAACCGCTGCCGCCAGGATTACGAACCACACCAAATAACGACCTGGTTTCGTAGAATTACTATGAACATAGATAACGGCAAAGAACATGAAATAAATTTCAGTCATTCGCACACCCATCTCTTTAAACTCTGGAGTTACTGCCTTAACACCCAAATAACCCAGGATGATAAATACTGCAGCAAAGATAGCTAGGTTAAGCATGTGTGCAGTATTACGGTAACGCCATGATTTAATCGGGTTGCGATCCAGCCAAGGCAATAAGAACAACATAATAATCGCACCAAACATCGCCAATGTACCCATAAACGGAGACAAGGTAACCGCACGTAGCACTGTATAGAATGGTGTGAAGTACCAAACTGGCGCTATATGTTCAGGTGTCTTCAATGGATTCGCAGGCTCAAAGTTTGCATGCTCCAAAAAGTAACCACCCATCTCAGGCGCAAAGAATATAATCGAGAAGAACACCATCAAAAACACAACGATCGCAGGAATATCATGCACTGTGTAGTAAGGGTGGAATGGAACACCATCTAACGGTATGCCTTTTTCATTCTTCAGTTTCTTGATTTCCACACCATCCGGGTTATTAGACCCTACAGTATGAAGCGCAACGATATGTACAAATACCAAAGCCACCAAAATTAATGGAACGGCAGCAACATGGAATGCGAATAATCGATTCAACGTAGGATCAGAGATAACGAAATCACCACGAATCCAGAGTGATAAAGACTCACCCACCAGCGGTATGGTATTGAAGAGGTTGATGATTACCTGAGCACCCCAGAATGACATCTGCCCCCAAGGAAGCATATATCCCATAAACGCTTCAGCCATCAGAGCAAGATAAATCACCATGCCTATGAGCCAAATTAACTCTCGTTTACCCTTGTAAGAACCGTACATAAGGCCACGGAACATGTGAAAGTAAACCACAATGAAGAATGCCGAAGCACCCGTAGAGTGCATATAACGGATAAACCAACCGCCAGGCACATCTCTCATAATATATTCAACAGAGGCAAATGCTAATTCAGCATCTGGCTTGTAATGCATGGTAAGGAAGATGCCAGAAACAATCTGAATCACCAAAACCAACATCGCTAAAACACCAAAGTAGTACCAGGCGTTAAAGTTTTTAGGCGCATAGTACTCGGACATATGAGCTTTCCACGTTTCCATCAATGGGAAACGCTCATCAACCCAGCCTAGTAATCCTTTATATTCTGTATTGTTAGCCATTAAGCTGCACCTCCGTCTTCACCAACGAGAACTACATCGTCGCTTTTGTAATAGTAAGGCGGCACAACAAGATTTGTCGGCGCAGGAACATTTTTAAATACACGCCCCGCCAAATCAAAACGTGAACCATGACAAGGACAGTAAAAACCACCTTTCCAATTAGCGCCCAAGTCTGCTGGTGCAAGCTCAGGTCTGTAAGTTGGCGAACAACCCAGATGAGTACAAATACCAATTAGAACCAACATTTCTGGTTTAATCGATCTATCTGCATTCTTTGCGTAGGCAGGCTGCTGAGCTTCCACACTTGATTCAGGATCAGCAAGAAGAGGGTCATTAGATGGTAGGTTTTTCAGCGTTTCTTCTGAACGACGAATAAACCAGACAGGTTTACCACGCCAGATAACTCTAACTAACTGTCCAGGCTCAATTTTACTGATATTAACTTCGACAGGAGCACCCGCTGCTTTGGCTCTTGCACTCGGCATCCAGGAGATAAGAAGCGGTGCTGCAAAACCGGCTGTACCTACTGCACCTACTGCTGCAGTGGCAGCGATAAGCATGCGCCTACGCTTTTTATCGACTGTATTCGAATCAGAATCTGACATGATTCATGTTCTCCACATAAATTATAAAAATCTGAAATAACGAGAGAAAAAACAATAAATTCCTCGTTAAAAAACCGCCGTATCGTCGCTTAACTGGCTACGAAGGTCAAGAAATAATCCTAAATTGGTAGGGTTTTTTGATCTAAAACACATAAATACAAAAGATTAAAAAATACCATAAATACAGATTGATATTTCTCTTTCTCCGTGTATTTTACTCACTTCTACAAGGTAGTGTAGCAAAGAGTAGGACAAAGATACTCTTGTATGCGTAAAATCATCGGTTATACTCCGTCTTAAATTTATTCCCACCCCTTATCACAGAACATACAGACATGAATCTATCTGCTTTAACTGCACTTTCCCCGGTTGACGGTCGTTATGCGTCAAAAACTAGCGCACTTCGTGAATTTTTTAGCGAATATGGCTTAATCAAACATCGCGTTTTAGTAGAAGTTCGCTGGCTACAGGCACTTGCAAATCATCCGGAAATTGCAGAAGTCCCTGCGTTTTCAGATACAGCCAACCAACATTTAGAAGCAATTCTAACCAATTTCAATGAAGCTGAAGCACAGAAAATCAAAGATATTGAGCGCACAACTAATCACGATGTGAAAGCGGTTGAATATTACCTGAAAGATCAAATCGCAGATAATGCAGAATTAAATGCAGTGACTGAATTCATTCACTTTGCTTGTACTTCTGAAGACATCAACAACCTATCGCACGCCTTAATGCTAAAAGGCGGACGAGCTGTAATGCTAAACGAAATTGATCAACTAAATTCTGCGATTAGAACCTTAGCACTTGATAATGCAGAAATTCCCATGCTTTGCCGCACCCACGGACAAACCGCATCGCCTTCAACATTAGGCAAAGAAATGGCAAACGTAGCGTATCGTTTACAACGCCAACGCAAGCAAATTTCCGACATTGAAATACTCGGCAAAATCAACGGAGCAGTAGGCAACTACAATGCACATTACAGTGCCTACCCTGATATGGACTGGCCAAAATTCTCGCAAAACTTTATCGAATCATTAGGTATTACGTTTAACCCCTATACGATTCAGATTGAACCTCACGACTATATCGCGGAGCTATTCGACGCGACCGCACGTTACAACACCATCATTATCGACTTCTGTCGTGATATTTGGTCGTACATCTCGATTGGTTACTTCAAGCAAAAAGTGATTGCGGGCGAAGTCGGATCATCAACCATGCCGCACAAAGTTAACCCGATTGATTTTGAAAACGCCGAAGGCAATATGGGAATGGCAAACGCGATGATGACGCATTTATCGCAAAAGCTTCCTATTTCTCGTTGGCAGCGTGACCTTACCGACTCAACCGTATTGAGAACTTTAGGCGTAGGATTCGGCCACACCAGTATTGCTATCCAATCAACGCTGAAAGGCATTTCTAAATTAGAAGTCAACGAAGAAGCCATTGCCGCCGACCTTGATGCAAACTGGGAAGTATTGGCAGAGCCAATTCAAACAGTGATGCGTCGTTACGGCATCGAAAAGCCTTACGAAAAACTAAAAGAGCTCACTCGCGGGCAACGAATAAACGCCGAGAAAATGGCAGAGTTTATTCAAAAGTTAGAAATTCCTGAAGAAGCCAAACAGCAATTATTAGCATTGTCGCCAGCGACTTATATTGGTAATGCAATTGAACAAACAAAGGCGATTTAATTAATTAGTTAAAAAACGCCCATAAGTAGGGGGGTGGGTTTTCTAAACTTGCCAAGCGCTGGCAATGGTAAATTCACCAGTTGTATCGTAGTTTTCGAAAAAACATTGATACCAATGGGAAAACACAATTAAGTGTTTATGAAATATCCAAAGCCCCCCCCTCTACTTTGAGCCAGTTTTTTTAACTAATACAACTCTATACAAATGACTATGAGCATCCTGGGACACATTTCCAAAGAAGAATTCCTACGCGACTACTGGCAGCAAAAACCACTAGTCATTCGGGGTGCATTTGCAGATTTTGAAATGCCTTTTGACGCGGCAGAACTTGCTGGGCTTGCCTGCGACACAGAAGCCCCATCGCGTATTATTGTAGAAAAAGGTCTTGCACCTGATTTTAAGGCATGGACCTCCAAACACTCGCCATTCACTGACGAGGATTTCATAAATACCCCTGATTCTCACTGGACATTTCTGGTAAACGATCTGGAAAGATATGTTCCTGAATTGGGCAATCTGATTGAACCCTTTCGTTTTATACCCGATTGGAGAATAGATGATTTAATGGTGAGCTACGCCGCCGACCAAGGCTCCGTAGGACCGCATGTTGACGAATACGATGTGTTTCTTATACAAGGAGAAGGAAAACGACGCTGGAAGATAAATACGGCCACTGATTACCCAAAAAATCTTATTCCTGATACCTCTCTAGCAATTTTAGAAGAATTTGCAGCAGATGAAGAATGGTTACTGGAAAAAGGAGATATGCTCTATTTACCTCCAAATATGCCACATCATGGGGTAGCTGAAGGTGAATGCTTTACTTTTTCTGTAGGATTTCGTGCTCCTAGCATTCTAGAAATGTCTCAAAGCTGGATAGAGTCTTTTGATGACGCCGAGATGAATCGACGCTTCAAAGATGACGGCAGAAGCCCTCAAGAGAACCCAGGTGAAATTAATGCTAAAGACCTTCAGGCATTAACGGATCAGATTGTTTCAGCTGTCGACAGACAAAAACAGAACTTACCTATTTTTATCGGCAAATACTTAACAGAAAATAGAGGTGAGCAAGAACAACTGGAAGACACCGAAGAAGAGATAGCAGACAATCAGGATTATGAGCGACAAAGCGGATTACGTATTGCTTACACCGAAGATTCCCATGCCATCCATTTATTCGCCTCTGGAAACCATTTGGAATTACCCTTGAACTTGAAAACAGACGTTCAAGAATTATGTGAAAATTTTTACTACACTAGCGATTCGTTAAAAACACTACTAGATAACAATAACTTCAGAGCTTTATTTCAACAATTGCTTTCACAAGGCAGCGTTTTTCCTTCTGAATAAAATGATGCTAAAGCGTATAAAGTGGCGACGTGGATGCCGTGCAATTTAAAAGCTGCTCTGCCTGCAATAAATCCTTGGTGTGCTCTTTATTCTCAAATTTATCATACACCAGTTGTAACTGTTTTTTAGCGAACTCTATTTCAACCGCTTGATCGGCGAGCCGAAGCAAACTCATAGCTGCTCTTAATTCTTGTGACAAAGAGCCTTGATTCAATGAAATATTAAGCGCTTTCTCAAAAGATTTTTTTGCTTTCTGAGGCTTTGGCTTTTCTGCATTCAAGAGTAATTCCCCAATGGTTCGATGCGTTTCTGCATCCACCCAGTGCTCTCCACCAATCTCAGATGTTTTTAATGATTGCTCCAGAGTATCCAGCCCCTTTTGGATATACCCCATTCGCATACAGGCTTGTGCATAAATAATCATGATATATGGACGGAATAAACCGAGATTCATGGAATTATAGGCAGACAAGCCCTGCTCCAGAATATCCATTCCCTGTTTTGATTCATCTACATTTCTTCCCAGACGTACCATTGCCCAGCCTTTGAACATTAAACCACCAATTTTCCACAATGGTGTTTCCAGACGCATAGCATCTTCAATGGTTTTATTGCAGGCTTCTATAACGGCTTCCGTTTCATCTAAAAGCGCAAGCGGTAACACTTTTCCCACAAAGTTTGAAATGCCTATGGTATTCGCACTTCCAATATTTTCTGCTAATTCTCTCGCCTCATCACTGCAGCTGAGCATTTCTGTAAACTTGCCCTGATGCCATTGATTTAGTATCAGGTAAACCAATGAAGTGACTTTGATATCTTGCCCATATAAGACATCTAAGCCTTTATGATGCTCATAGGAATAGGCCTTTAATGAATTTTTAAAATAGGTCTCAGCTTTTTTAGATTCGCCTAGCAGCAATAATGACGAACCACGCATGCGGTTTCCTACCATTTCTAAATATTGATTAGAATGTGTATGACTTTTGGCCAGCAACACAAACTCATCCACTAAACTTTCTGCTTTGTGTATCAAGCCGCACACTTGATAAAACGCATATCGACCATGCAATACCGGAAATATTTCAGGTGAAGATTCTAATTTCTTAGAAAGCTTTAAGGCTCGTGTAAAGGCCTTCTCAACCAGAGGTGAAACGTAGCTCTGCGCTGCAATCAAAGGCCCAATAAGCCTTACTTGTAACTGAAACTCCTGAGACATGACTTTTTTGATTTGAGGAAGGCTGCTCAATAATTCCACACCTTTACTCAAATGTGAGATCGCTTCATGATGCGAAGACGTCAATGTAGCCTGGTTCCCCGCCAGCAATAAATAATCTACCGCCAAAGATACTTTGTTAGCTTCAATATAATGCGTAGCCAACACCTCTGGCTCAGACGTCAAGACATTAGGAAAATGCTCAACAATGGCATCGGCAATCAAGCCGTGGTATCTACGGCGGGTACTTTTTAGCAAGGACTTATAAGCAGTTTCTTGTAGTAGCGCATGCCTAAATTCATATTGCCTGCCATCACCTGTGCTTTTTTGTTCAATAATATTCAAACTGATAAGCTTTTCTAACGCTTCATCAAGCTTATCGACATCTCCAACTGGCAAACATCTTAATAACTCAAACGAAAATTGCCGACCAATAGTTGCCGCCAATTGAGTTATCTTTTTCACACTGGATAACTGATCTAAACGAGCCATCAGAGAATCTTTAAGGGTAGTGGGGATTTCTACTGACGACAAAGGAATGGCTAACTCATAGCGCTTATTTTTTTGAGTTAACAAGCCAGAATCAATGACGGTTTTTGTCAGCTCCTCAATAAACAAAGGAATGCCATCCGTTTTAACCACTAATTCCCTAATTAACTCATCAGGTAAGGAAAGGTCACCAGCCAATTGTGAAATCATGGAATAACTACTTTCCTGATCAAGCCTATTTAAAACCAGTTCCTTTAATACCACGTCTTCATCAACTTTGACCTTGTAACCTGGTCGAGAAGTGATAAAAAATAAAATGCGTTTTGATGCTAATTTGGTACCGAGGACGTCCAGCATTTCCTGAGTAGATGGATCAATCCAATGCGTATCTTCGAAAATCAACAACAATGGATGCTCATCTGCCATTTTTTGCATAAGCCCAACCCAGGCCTGGAAGATGATTTGCTTGGTTTTATCAGGGTTTAGCGTCACAGGTTCCTCACCAACAACCTTAACCCCTAACAAAGGTGCAAATAAGGGCGCATATTTACCTAAGGGTAATGCAAACTCATCAAAAAAGGCTTCTAAGCGCTTATATTTGACCTCATCGGTATCCTCATTTTTTAGGTTAAGCAGATACTTGAGATAAGTTACGATCGGGTGAAAAGCGGTATTAGTGTGAACAGAAGAGCATTGGTACAACCGTAAATGTTGCGGATCTTTATCAACCCTGCGCATAAACTCAGAAACAATTCTGGATTTACCGACCCCTGCTTCACCAGTTAAATGTACGATCTGACCTCTGCCAGATTTGGCCTGCTCCCAGCACTCTGCAATGATATCCAGCTCGCGATTACGGCCAATGATAGGCAATAAACGCTTTTTGCGACGCACGTCAAACTCATTAAGGAAATCACTTTCAGCGATGACCTTAAAAATCGTTAGATTTTGAGATACACCTTTGAGCGATTGCTGACCAAGGTTTTGCGTAATAAACAACCCTTTGACCAAATCATTAGTATCCTCACTAATCGCAATTGTGTTTGGCTCAGCAATATGCTCAATGCGGGCGGCAATATTAGGGGTCTCACCGACGATAGCATTTTCTTCACGATTATCGTCGCTACCCATTTGCCCAATAACTACGAGTCCGGTATGAATACCAATACGAACCTTGAGTTTTACATTGTATTCAATGATTAAGGTTTCATTGAGCTTCTCGATACGTTCAATAACACCTAAACCTGTAAGGATCGACCTTTTGGCATCATCTTCATGCGCATGCGGATGACCAAAATAGATCAGTAAACCATCACCAATATATTTGGCTATATGACCACCATAACGAAGCGTTACTTCAGCGATACATTGTTGATAAGAACGCAAAAGATCACGTAAATCTTCTGGGTCAAATTGTTCAGCCAATTCAGAAGACCCGACCAAATCACATTGCATCACGGTTAATTGGCGTCGCTCCGCCTCGGGATGAGATTTTACTGATTCGATAGATTGATCTAATTTTACGCCACAGCCACCACAAAAATTAGCATCTAACTGATTTTTAAAACCACACGAAGTACAACGTCTTGCCAATGGTACACCGCACCCTTTACAGAACTTCTGTTGAGGGTTATTAGATACACCGCAATCATTGCAGCTGATTTTCATAAATTAATTCTCGCTCACAACCAATATCATAAAAGGTTGTATTAGTTAACGAACACATCTTGTATTTAATAATTATTCCATGTCCGTTCGCTTCAGAATGTAAGTATTTCACATAATCTTAGCTTGGAGGATTTAAGGTTAAAACCAGCCGATAGGCTTGCAACTGATTATGATAAAAATTATGCGCAACGCCCCAAAGGTACAATAAAAACTTCGCATATAGCTCTCGACCCCATCGGTCGATGATTAAATTCCGATTAGCTTCCATCTTTTCTGCCCAGGCTTTACACGTTAAGTAGTAGCTATGCCGGTCAGTGTGAACCGTTAACAATTCCATATCACTTTTTTGCACTTCAGCTAAGAAATCATGAATACTTAATGTACAGTGATTGCCAGGGTAGATATATCGGTTTAAAAAAGCATTAAACTCGAATTTTTTGGTACTCGCGCTGCCGTCAAAATAAGCATATCCACCGGGCTTGAGGAGGTTCTCCAGTTTTTTTACAACCTTATCGTAATACGGCATGTGCTCAATAACACCGAGTACTACAATGGCATCAAATTTTTCCTCTGGTTCAAATTCAAGGAAATTCTTTTTGATCACATGGCAAGGCAGATTATTTTCTTTGATCAATCGACTTAGATATTCTTCCGAATGATCCGCTATGGTTAATGACGTAACCTCAATACCTTTTTTCCCGGCATATTCATTGAATGCACCCCAACCACCACCTACATCTAGTACTTTTGACCCCTTTGTTAGTTTGCAGGATTCGATCACATAATCGAGTTTTCGAATCATCGCGGTCTCTAGACTTTCATCATCAGATTCGTAAACCCCTTGAGAATAGGTGCGCGTCTCATCAAGTATGACCATGTAAAAGTCATCGTCAAATTCGTAATGTTCCTGAATAGCATTTCTATCGTCTTTTACCTGTCCAAACACTTTAGGTTTAATGCGACGAACGAAATCAAGTAATGGGTGGTTATCAGAGATTGCATGGCGTAAATCCAGGACCTTCATAAAATTACCCAGGATTTCGATGTCGCCTTTTATATAAGCTTCTGCTAATGCCAGCTCATCCAAAGAAACTAATGCGGTGACTGCTTTATTATTGTTTAGATGTATTTCAAATTCTGAATCAGAAGACTTGTCGCCTATTTTAATTTCATGCTTGTCTGGCATATAAACAGATGCCGCACAATTTGTTGCATTATCCAGAGCCTTCAAAACCCACGCTAGTTTTTTCCCTGGAACATATTTTTGGACTACTGCATCATTTCTATTTAATTCATCATGATTGGAAGCATCGTCGATATCCGCCACCCTCATAGTAACTACCTCGCTTTCGTTGCTTTTTTATTATCCTTATTTTATATACTTATATAGCCCATCTTGTTGATAAATCCAGTCAAAAAATCTCACCTATGTGTTTATTAGCCTATTTAACTCACGTTTTTTACTTAAAAAGTAATGGCTAACAACGATCAGAAGCGACTCTATTCATCACCCCTAACCACACTTTTCTATTTGAAGACTTTTGTTATTATAAAATTTGAAAAAACAAAGAACATTATTTTTTCTTTATCAATAAACCTGAGATGAACTCATATTTAGATCGCGTAAGCTCACTCTGCGGCTCGATGCCAGAGTCATTGAAATACCAATTAACAGCAGCGATTAAAACAGGTCGCTGACGTGTACTAATTTCACAAGTGTTGCCAGAGTTAATCTTTGCAATGATTGCTATCAAAGCTTCACGAGATGCGGCCGCACAATCAGAGCCCCCTGTGGGATACGCTGCCTCAATATAATGATGTAATGCCTTAGTTAGAACTTCCCCTGCCCCATCAGAAGCATCAAAGATAAAGGTACGTTTTTTCATTTGCCTTTGCTTACAGCGGTATCAGCCGTATTTAGAAGAGAAACCTTCAATTCACCTCTAACAAAAGATTCTTTGTCACTCTTTTTCAATTTCTTGAGTTGATATTCACGCTGGCAAGCCGCGGATCGTGATTCTGCCGTCTCTTCATAGACTAGAGAAACCGGGCGTTTTGCCCGTGTATATTTTGCGCCTGCCTTGTCTTCGTTATGTTCCTTTAAGCGACGCTTAACATCCGTTGTAACGCCGGTATATAAGCTGTTGTCAGCACAGCGAAGCATATATACAAACCACTCAGATATTTGCCCCATTTCTTCCCTTTAACCATTTTTATAATTTTATTACCATGCAGCAAAGGATAAAACCCTGCCAAGTAACAGCACATTAAAAACAGTTTTTATATTTAAATTGAATTGTTGGATAAGATACCACATCATTCGCTAGGATCGAATCCGCTAAATTTGTATAGATAATAAACTCATGAAACCTGCACTAAAAATAACAAATCTGAAGAAAACCTACGGCGAGAATATGCATGCGCTCAAAGGCATCGATTTACAGGTCGAGCAAGGCGATTTCTTTGCGCTACTTGGGGCAAATGGCGCTGGCAAATCGACAACGATTGGTATTATTTGTTCTCTCGTGAATAAAACAACAGGTAGTGTAGAAGTGTTTGGTTACGATCTGGACACCCAACGCGAACAAGTACAGGAACATATTGGTTTAGTCCCACAGGAGTTTAACTTTAATGTGTGGGAGCCGGTGATGGACATACTCATCAATCAGGCCGGCTACTACGGTATCGACCGAATTACCGCAACTGAACGTGCAGAAGAACTGCTCAGACACCTTGATCTATGGGATAAACGCCATGAACAAGCGAATAAGCTTTCAGGTGGTATGAAGCGTCGTCTGATGATTGCCAGAGCTTTGCTGCACAAGCCTAAACTATTAATTTTAGATGAACCAACAGCGGGTGTGGACATTGAAATTCGCCGCTCAATGTGGAAATTTCTGACCCAACTCAATCAGGCAGGAACAACCATCATTCTAACCACACATTATCTGGAAGAAGCGGAAAGCATGTGCGATAACATCGCCATTATTAATCGTGGCGAAGTGGTTAGTAACACCAGCATGAAGGAATTGCTTTCGCATTTAAATGTAGAAACATTTGTGCTCGATGTGAAAGAACCCATCACTGATCTCCCTCACATTGAAGATATTACCTTGCGCCAACGCGACGCGAACACCCTCGAAGCTGATTTAGACAAATCCAGATCGCTGAATTTTCTTTTTGAAAAACTCAGTGAACACAATATTCGTGTTTCAAGTATGCGAAATAAAACCAGTCGTTTAGAAGAGCTATTTATCAACCTGGTTGAAAAAGATAAAGTCCAAGACAACGAATTAAATGACGCGGAGGCAGCCTCATGAACAACAAAAAAAACCTGACTGCCTTTAGAACCATTATCACTAAAGAAGTGTTACGCTTCTTGAGAATCTGGGTGCAAACCCTAATACCACCCGCAATCACCATGACCTTGTACTTCGTGATTTTCGGTAACTTAATTGGTAGTGCAATCGGCGAAATGGGTGGTTTTAAATATATCGAATACATCACACCCGGTTTGATCATGATGTCGGTAATTACCAACTCATACTCCAATGTCGTTGCCGCATTTTTCAATGCGAAAATGTACGGCCACGTTCAGGAAATGCTGATTTCACCTGTGCCTAACCATGTCATTTTACTCGGCTATATCGGTGGTGGAATGGCGAGAGGATTAACCGTAGGCTTAATCGTGACACTGGTCTCTTTATTCTTTTCAGAATTGCACATCGAACATCCGATAATGACGATCTTCATCGTATTGATGACGTCCATGCTGTTCTCAATTGCAGGTTTCATTAACGCTGTATATGCGAGAAACTTTGATGACATCAGCATTATCCCAACCTTCGTATTAACGCCCCTAACCTATCTGGGTGGCGTTTTCTATTCGATTAGTCTGCTCTCTGAATTCTGGCAAACCGTATCGTTAGCAAATCCGGTACTCTATATGGTGAACGGTTTCCGCTACGGTATTCTTGGTGTTTCAGATATTAACCCCTGGGTGAGTTTCTCGTTAATTATCGCATTCATAGCCGTATTGTATTTCATCGCTTATCGATTATTAAAAAATGGCGTTGGAATCCGATCTTAAGGCCACCCCCCTACTTTGAAGGCTTTTTTTAAAGCATTGATGTAAAGTGCTTTAATTCATATAGCTGCGTTTTGAAGATTCACTTTTGCTTTCGATCACATTCAACATGAGATTGGCTTGCCTTAACTGTTTCTCCAAATCTGATTTTAGCTTTTGAATGTATTCGGGATTATCTTGGTCCACTAATGATTGCTCTATGCGCGCTAAACTTTTTGTATCGTTTCTACCGTAACTCTCCGTTTTAGCGGTTAAGTCGTTTGCCACACCCTCAGCATAAATTACCACAAGCCCGATGTAGGATAATGACAAGGTTAGTGTTGTAGCCATCACTATTGATTTGCTACTTATTTTTTTTATTGATTTAAAATTCATTGTTAATTCCATTTTATTGTTTTTTTTAATGTCGTTTTAATGAGCTTTGAAGCCCGCTTACAAAACGCTCGTATGAAACGAAACGTTCGTATGTAATAGAAGCCTTTGCATAATACTTTGACGGATAAATAACGAACTAGTTCCATGCAAAGGCTTCTATTTAAAGTTATGTATTAGCCCTTAATACATAAACTCCTTATTACGCAATATAGATGCTAAATGTGCACAAAAAATGGAGAAAATGTGACGAATAGTAAAGAAACTACAAAAAGTCGCTGATAAATGTTTATTTATCGATTTATCTTATGTCATCCTCCGATATCACCCTCATCTGGTTTGCATTTGGCACCCCCCTACTTTGGGGCACTTTTTTAAAAGCGATAAGCAATGACGATAACAAAAGACATTCCAGCATGGTTCAACATTCCACACTATGACTGGCAAAAGAAACACGCAATTCTGATTGGCGCAGGGATCGCTGGCTGCCAAATGAGCTGGCATTTAGCACAGGCAGGCTGGAACATTACGCTTATAGAACGCAATAAAACCATTGCAAACGAAGCCTCAGGGAATCCGGCGGGAGTCATCTCCCCTAAAATGACGTCCAAACCGAGTATTGGGGAAGATTTTTACACACAGAGTTTTCAGTACACCTTAGATCAATTAAGCCTGCTAAAAAAACAGGGGCTAGAATGGCATGGTTGTGGCTTGTTACAACTCACTCACAATCAACGGGAAGAAAAACGCTGGCAACAACTTAAAGAGCGAGATTTCAAAGAAGATTTTTTACAGCTTTTAGATGAAATCGAAACCAGCAATATCGCTAATATCCCATTACCCTATAAAGCAAGCTACTTTCCCCAAGCGGGATGGATTGACCCTGCTCACTTTTGCGAAAGCTTAAGTTCACATCGTAACTGTAGCTTACTTAAAGAGACCAATGCATTACGCATTGAAAGGCAGGAAGACCTTTGGCACGTTTTCGACACCCGGGGACAGTCAATAGCGCACGCAGAAATCGTCATCATTGCAAATGGCAAAGACCTAACCCAGTTTACACAAACTAGCGATCTACCCAGCATGCCTGTTGCAGGTCAAACTACGTTGGGAACAGCCAGTATCGAATCGACAAAATTGAAGGCTGTTATTGGTCATGAAGGTTATTTAACACCCGCCGATATCCACTCAAAAAAGCATACATTTGGCGCAACTTTTGATAGAAACAATGATCAATCAACAATCACTCCACAAGCTGATACCGACAACCTAGAGCAATTAACACAATACTTACCTGATTTTGCCGAATCTTTGACGGCCACAGAAAGTGCGCACGCTGCGGTGCGCCTTACCACTCCAGATCGTTTTCCCTATGCAGGCGCAATCCCTG
Organism: Cocleimonas sp. KMM 6892; assembly: GCF_035798195.1. Lineage (NCBI taxonomy): Bacteria > Pseudomonadati > Pseudomonadota > Gammaproteobacteria > Thiotrichales > Thiotrichaceae > Cocleimonas > Cocleimonas sp. KMM 6892. The sequence goes on from NZ_JAPFBV010000004.1 coordinate 298,119, forward strand.
ACTGGGATTTTTATCGAAAACACTATGATGATTTACATCATGGTAAAAAATGGAAGGAATACCCTAAGGCCGAATACCAAAGAGGTCTATTTGTACTGGCCGGTTTTGGCTCTCGCGGATTAACCACTAGCGGTTATTGTGCAAAATTGCTGACTCAACTCATTGAGAATAAACCCATTTCAAATCAGGAAGGTACGATTTTAGAAAACCTTCATCCCGCACGCTATCTGATTAAGCAATTGAAAAAAGGCTTGTAGAGTCGCTCTTTCATAATCACCCTGTTTCTACTCATTCCAACATTTAAGCTTAAAAAAGAAAAGGCACCCATGATGGGTGCCCTTACTACGGTCGAACAACTTACTTACTAACAACATCTTAAAACATCATAAGGAGAGATTATGAATTCAAATGGACCGCTACAAATAAGGCTTGATCACCTCGCATCAATAAAACCGCTAATGGCTTATCACCATTGGCTTTCTGGATCACTTGCTTAAGCTGCGAAGGCGATGCAATACTTTGTCCACCGACACTTAAGATAATATCTCCAGAACGTAAACCCGCATTTTCTGCCGCCGAATCAGGCATCACTTTTGCAACTTTCACACCTTGATTTTTGGTAACCAGCTTTTCTTTCTCAGCGTCCGTTAAATCTGTAACGGCCACACCCAGCGAACCTTTTTCTAATGCGGCAACTTCTTCGGGCTCATCATCTTTGGACTTAAGCTTGTCGATGGTCACATCAATCGTTTGTATCTTGCCTGCTCTAACAATTTCCACAGGAACTTTTTTTCCGATTGGCGTACTTCCTACCAACAGCGGCAAGTCATTGACTTCTTCTACGGTTTTATTATCAAATTTCAGGATTAAATCACCAGCCTGCAGACCCGCCTTATCAGCAGGACTAGAAGGAGAAACGCTGCTAATCAAAGAACCAATGGTGTCGTCTCTACCCAATGATTCTGCCAGCGCTTCGTTGATGCCTTGAATACCCACACCTAACCAGCCACGGCTAACTTTTCCAGAAGTCTTGAGCTGATCCGTTACGTTTTTAACAATATTGATCGGAATAGCGAAAGATACGCCCATATAACCACCACTGCGGCTATATATTTGAGAATTCACACCGACTACCTGACCATTAAGGTCGAATAATGGACCACCAGAATTGCCCGGGTTAACCGCTGCATCGGTTTGAATAAATGGCACATAAGTATCCGCTGGTAAACTTCTGGATAATGCACTCACAATCCCCTGTGTTGCCGTGTAATCAAGCCCAAATGGTGCGCCTATTGCCACTACCCATTGCCCTACATCCAACTTATCCGAATCACCGAAAGATGCGACAGGAAGGTCTTTAGCCTCTATTTTTAATAGTGCGATATCACTGAGTTTATCCACACCAATCTTTTTCGCTTCAAGCTCGCGCTTATCATCGAGTTTAACCGTGATTGTGTCAGCATCATCAATAACGTGTGCATTGGTAACGACGTAACCATCTTCAGAAATAATGAAACCAGAACCATAAGCCTGGCCTCTACGACTTCCATAATCATGTGGTTGTTTTGGCAGATTTTTGAGTAAATCCTGATATTGTTTTGGCAGTCTTTCCAGTTGTTTTTCACTGAGTTGACTTAAACGATTACCCGCACTACTTTTGCCTGTTTTAACCGTAATGCTAACAACAGCACTACGACTCTTCTTAATCATTGTCGCAAGTTCTGGCAAACCGCCACCAACCGCAACCTTAGGCGCTACAGCGTTAGTAGAAGTTGTGTCAGCAAAAAGAGGCGCTGTGGTAAGTCCGTATGCACTTAAAGCACCGATAATAAAACCCATCATAAGGCTGAGTTTATGTTTTTTAATTCGTTTGCTCTTTTCTGTAATATTAATATTACTGGTATTGCTAGGGACTAAAGCTGTCCCTGTCGTTTCAACTTGAGTTGAATCCTTTATATTCTTATCATTCATGTTGTTTCGTCCTTGCCCTTTAAATATGTTATTAATCACTGTAAGGAAGCTAATTCTGGATTTATCAGTCATTAACCATGAACCAAATGTACAATAAACAACATTACCAATTGCTAGCGGCTAGATTAATTATTGTTAATAATACTTTTTTTGAGTTGTTGTGCGTTTAACACGAGACTAATATCCTTCTCATGCAAATATTGATTATCGAAGACGACACCCAAACGGCCAAGTTCATCCAGAATGGACTACAAGAGAGTGGCTTCGTGGTAGACCATGAAGCAGACGGTGAAAAAGGTCTGGCGCAAGCCATGACCAACCAATACGATGCTCTCGTAATAGATCGTATGTTACCCAGTTTAGATGGCTTAGCCATTATCGAACAATTAAGAGGTAGAGGGTTTAACGTGCCTATCCTAATTCTAAGCGCTCTTGGCGATGTCGACCAACGTGTAGAAGGCTTGAAAGCAGGTGGTGATGATTATCTGGTAAAACCCTATGCATTCAGCGAATTACTGGCTCGTCTACAATCATTAGTGCGACGCACGCAACCCAGTCAGGAAGTCAATCAGTTACAAGTTCATGATTTAAAAATGGACTTACTCAAGCGCAAGGTCACCCGCGGTAATGATGTGATTGATTTGCAACCGAAAGAGTTTATTTTACTCGAAACGTTAATGCGCAATGCGGGCGAAGTCATTACACGCACCATGCTTCTGGAGAAAGTCTGGGATTATAATTTTGATCCACAGACCAATGTGATTGATGTGCATATCAGCCGTATCCGCGCAAAAATTGACAAAGACTACGACGTTGCATTATTGAAGACCATTCGTGGAGCAGGTTATATTCTGGCGGCTCCTGAATATGATGCAAACAGCCAACAAAAGTGAGTGTTTTTCGCCGAATACTGAATACTTCGGTATTTCGGTTATCTCTGGTCTATGCTGTCTTATTCAGTTTGATTGCGGCAGCGGCATTACTGTCTGTCTATAAAGTTGCAGAAACGCAAATAGAAGAACAAATTGATCGTCGCCTCACCTTAGAGACCAATATCCTTTTAGAGAATTATAAAAAGCATGCGGTTAAAGGCCTGCTCGAAGACATCAATATTTACAACAAAAAGGAAGGTCGACCCTTTTATATTTATGCCTTAATCCATGTCAGTAAACTGGATCTTAAAAAATTCATTCCGGTCAATCAGTATACGGTCACCAAACGCAACAAGACCTTTTCTAGCATTCCTTTAAGCGACATTATCGATTACGTCAATGATCGCCAAGGCGATGAAACCATCCGTGTCTTATTAACACTACTCCCCGGTGGCTACCAATTATTAGTCGGTGCCGAGCTAGAAGAAACTCAACACTTATTAGACCAATTATTCAAAGCGACCTTGATCGCGATCTCTATTATTTTCGGTCTATCAATTATTATCGGTGCATTGATGGCACGAAAAGTAGTGAGAGGAATTAATGCCGTCACCGATACCGCTGATAATATTATTGAAGGCGATCTGTCACATCGCATTCCCGTAACTACCCAAAATAACGAATTCGATCGCTTGAGCCTATCTCTGAATAGCATGTTAGATCGAAACGAAGATTTGATGCAAAGTATGCAGCAGGTTACGAATAACCTCGCTCATGATTTGCGCAACCCACTCAATCGCATTCGTCATCGTCTAGAGTCTGCACGCAATAAAAGCATGACTGATAGCGAATTCACAGAATTTAATGAAGACACCATTGGCGATATCGACAACGTCATCTCAACCTTTAATTCATTATTAAGTATTGCTCAGATTGAATCCGGTAATTCACGTAAAAACCGGGAACAGTTTGAATTGAAAACCCTGCTGGATGATCTATCCGAACTGTATGAAGTTGTGGCTAGCGAAAAAGGCTTGAAATGGGAATATGAAGCCGAAGACTCACTGACAGTAATGGGGAGTAAACAGCTACTTGCGCAACTCTTTACTAACTTGCTGGATAATGCCATCAAGTTTTCACCTGAAAATGGTTTGGTTAGCTTTAAAGCCGTTGCGATAAAAAGTAAGCAGGAAAATAAAATTGAAGTAACCGTTTCTGATAACGGCCCAGGGATTCCAGCTGAAGAACACGAAAAAGTACTGAAACGTTTCTATCGATTAGACAGCGCAAGAAGTACCGAAGGCAACGGACTTGGGCTGAGTCTGGTAAAAGCCGTGACTGATTTACACGGTGCAGAAATACACTTTAAAGACAACCGTCCAGGTCTTCGTGTTTCTGTAATTTTTGATAGCAAGCAATGAGTTAAAAAAATAAGATTAGTCACCCCCCTACTTTGAGCGGTTTTTTTACTTTAAAATAATAAAACCATACCTTTTAGTTAGTTGTCGCTAAACGCTAAAATTGGCTCGCCTACGCCTCGGATCAAACACTTTTGAAGGAATAATAAAAATTATGACTATTAGAAAATTTGAAGCTCACCTACCCAATGTACATTCAACAGCCTACGTTGACGAAACAGCACTCGTGAGTGGCGAAGTCGAAATCGGTGAAGATAGTTCTGTATGGCCAATGGCAGTAATTCGTGGCGATGTTAACTATATTAAAATTGGTAAACGCACAAACATTCAAGACGCATCTGTATTGCATGTTACACACGCTCCCAATGAGCATAGCGAAAAGATTGGCGCTGCCCAAACCGGTTATGCGTTGATCATTGGAGATGATGTAACCATCGGCCACAAAGCACTTTTGCACGCCTGCGAAATCAAAGACCGTGTATTAGTAGGAATGGGCGCTATCGTTATGGATGGCACCGTGGTTGAAGAAGACACCATGATTGCAGCGGGTAGCGTGGTACCACCAAGAAAAACACTAGAAAGTGGTTATCTTTGGGTCGGAAACCCTGCCAGAAAAGTGCGCGAACTCACAGATAAAGAGAAAAAGTATTTACCGTATTCTGCAGAGCATTATGTGCGTTTGAAAACACGTACTGAAAATGGCTGATATCACTTCATAAATTGTTTATGCAAGAAATATAAAATATCTTTAATTTTGCTTTCTCTCACTAAGCCCTGTGAGCACAGGAATAATTAACATGGTAATTGAAAGTAAAATCATCACATTCCAGCCGCCCTGCTTGTAAGCAAAGCCTGCCGCGGTAATTCCTAGACCACCACCGATATAATAGAACAAGACATAGAGCGCATTAGCTCTGCCATGACCGCTGGTTAATTTTTTATTCAATGCGCCAACAGCAGCTGCGTGTACCATAAAAAATCCCATGCATACGCCGATTAAACCTATGACTATCGCAACCACCGATTGCATTAAAATAACCAAAAGGGAAACTGCTAGAATCCCTGATCCTAACAACAGCGTGTTGCCGCTACCAAAACGATTACTCAGCCTGCCCGCGGTAGGCCCCATGAATATCCCTGTGATATAAACCAAAAACACCAGCGTGATGGATTCGGTCGAGAAGTTAAAAGGCGCTCCCTCAAGTCTAAATGGCAAATAATTAAAGACCGATGAGAACACTGAAAAACTACCGAGCGCACACAAGAAGATCAGAAACAATTCTTTTCTTTTTAATAAAGACACAAAGCTCACCGGTGTTTTGTTAACACTCAGGTCTTTCGCAGGTTTTGGCAACCATTTCACCGCCATAAATGTCGCAATCAAAATAAACACAGATGCGGTAATAAAGGCATAACGCCAATGCAGTGGCGGGTGTATCCAACCACCTAATAAACGCCCTCCAAGGCCGCCCAGGACGGTTGCAGAGACGTAAGACCCCATCACCACACTGAGACTGGCGAGTGGTATGGTTTTGGCAAGATAAGCAGCCAGACAGGTGGTGAGCGCGGGTATGAATAAGCCTTGTACGAAACGGGCGGCAATCAACACCCAGAAATTATCGGTTAATGCACAAACCAACCCTGCGGCTGCCACCATGGTGCCGCCAACCAGTACAATCGGCTGAATATCATAACGATCAATCAGCATGCCAAACGGCAAATTAGATAAGGCAATGCCGAGTATTACGCCGGAGATAGAAAAAGAAACCATAACCAGATCTACCGCAAACTCGTCCTGTAAAACAGGTAATACAGGTTGCGTAATGTATACATTGGTAAAAGAGGCAGATACCAGAGCAAACACAATGAGTTTTATTCGAAAATATGCCGTGTCAGTCATGATGGATTCTTTAAACAGATAAGAAAAAATATGAAATAAAAAGCGAAACAAAAAAGTAGAGGATGAAAATTATAGGAGAATATCGATGGTAAAGTGAATGAAAAAAAATCACATCAACCCCAAATAAAGTTCACCTAGAAGTAACAAGTAATAAAAACTTGAATACCAATGACTTAAGGCTCTTCTTCAGCAGGTTTGGTCAGCGCCAATTCAATTGCCTCTATCAACTTTGTCGTTATTGCCTCAGCATGTAGCTCACAATGAAATTCACCATTGTTATACAAATACATACTGGGTAAATGGAATACACCAAATTCATTCACTAAAGCCGCGGCTTTATCTGCTTTTATCTCAAATGCAGCAAAGTCGTGAAAATGATCTACAAATTTTTTAAATTCTGTATTTAACAACGACTTTAAATGATGGCACGACGCACAATGTGGGCCTGAGAAAAAAACCAATGCGATTCCATCCAGATCGGATAAAACTTCGTGGATAGTAAACTCATCTAATTCAGCAACTTTATTCATTATTGGATTAAAACACGCATTGTAAAAATCTTATATATCACCCCCCTACTTTCAGGCGTTTTTTTAATTCAAATTATTACAAAGTAATCCGTAACCACCTTTTTTGTTATCGATTCTATGTCGTTGTGTTTCACGCTTGTTAATTCATGTACATATCGAAATAGAAAAAGGTTCATAAATTATTGATAAATATATCAATTGTAAAGTTTCGTAAAGATGCTTTAATTTGGACATTCAACTGTTATTGTCGATGAGTAAGCTTTTTACACTACTGGAATCTGTTCGCAGGTATTGACCGTAAGTAGTATTCATACAGGTTAATTTAATCCACAAAGGATTTGATTTACACAAGGAAACATTATGAAAAAACAAACCATACTTCTATCATGCTTTACCGCAGGCGCTCTTTTATTATCGGGTTGCTCTACTAATGCGCAGACAGGTGCGCTAGTTGGCTCTCTAGTAGGTGCAGGAATTGGCAAATCAACTTCCAACCATCGCGATAAACGTGCGGTCATAGGTGGTGTTCTGGGGGGAATTGTTGGATCAGCCATTGGCGCAGAGAAAGATAGAGCTAACTATAACCGTGCTGTGAGCAATCAGCAAAGTTACTCATCAGACTATAGCTACAATCCGAACGGTACGGCGAGCAAGACAGTGACACAACACCCTTCTGTGACACACAAGCATGGCAACACAACACATACTCATCCTGGTGGCGCAGGTAATCATCAACATAACTACAATCAGCAAACGACTCAAACGCAACAACAAGTTGTAGTCGCAGAACCCGAGGTAGTCTATGTCGAAAGAGCACCTGCATATTATTACCCACCGGTAACCACATCTATCGTGTTAGGTGCAGGTTACTATGGTGGTTACCGTCATCGTTACAATAAACGCAACTACAGAAACAATCGTCACAGACATCACAACCGTGTTCGTCATCCAAGACGTCACTAAAACGTGATAATTTAAACAATAAAAAAGGGGGCGCATTATGTGCTCCTTTTTTATTTTCATCCACAACCCCCCCTAAGAAAAAACCTTCTAAGACACTGAAATAATAGCCAATTGTAATATTAGGTAAAGATATTAGCGCTTTCTTTTTCTGGTGCTATATTGAGAGTGTAATAAGAGCTAAAAGTTACTGATTGAACTCGCTTGATGCAGTTCCTAATAGATAATTTATTGGAAAGTTTGTGGGTTTTTATCGCTCTAAACTTCAAATGTAAACGTAGTTATATACTAACCATACAAGTGCTTCATACACTTAAGGATTTATGATGAAAAAACAAACTCTATATTTATCACTCGTTTTAGCAGGAACTGTATTTTTAAGTGCTTGTTCTACGAATGCCCAAACTGGCGCTTTAGTTGGTTCTTTAGTCGGTGCTGGCATTGGCAAATCAACCTCTAACCATCATGACAAACGTGCTGTAATTGGTGGTGTATTAGGTGGTATCGTTGGTTCCGCAGTGGGTGCTGAACAAGATCGTGTCAACGCTTATAATAATTCAACGCAAAATGGTGCTGTTTATTCGGCTCCCGCTCAACAACCACGTCAGGTGATTGTTAACCGTCAACCTGAATACGTGTATGTGGACCCTTACTATCCAATCAGCCCAACCATTATTATTAGTGGCAGGTATTACCATAGACCGATGCATGACAGACGCCATCATCGAGTGCGTTATACGCGTCGCTACTAATAGACTCAGTACATGATTTGAAGATATTGCTGATAAAGAACCAACTTCGAACTCATTAGCTGGATGTACAAGCCAGGCTTAATGCAAAGTGCTAATAGCACGCGTATTAGGTTTGGCTTTTTTGTTTTAAAATAGTATTTGAGGCATTTTTAACCCTTAATAATGATTAAGTCACCCCCCTACTTTAAGTGACTTTTCATTTTGCTGCATGAAATGACTATAGGAACTTATGCTTTGCGGAATGATATTACGTTTTTGTTTTTTAAAAACGTAAATATAATTTATGCAGAGCTAAGGGCTTTTTTTAAGATCGAAATTGCAATACTTTCTGCACCAGCAAACCTGCAATCAATCCCCAAAACGCTGCACCAACCCCAAAGAAAACAACACCAGATACAGTTACCAGAAAAGTAACGAGAGCAGCTTCTCTGTGTGTAGGCTTATCCAAAGCAACCGCAAGACTATTACCTAAGGTTCCGATTAAGGCTAAACCCGCCAAAGGTAAAATCAATGCTTTAGGACTCATCGAAAATAGCGCCACAACGGTTGCGCCAAACAAAGCTGCGATAAAATAAAACACACCCGCGCTCACCGCTGCCAAATAACGTGTTTCACGATTAGGGTCTGCGTCTTTTTCCATACAAATCGCTGCGGTTATAGCTGCCAGATTAAAGGCAAACCCACCAAATGGTGCGAGCAGCATAGTGGTAATGCCCGTAGTGGTAATAATCGGAGACAGAGGTGGTCTATATCCCGCCGTATGCATGGTCGCGATACCCGGCATATTCTGTGAAGACATGGTGACAATAAACAACGGGATACCAATACTAATCAATGATGTCATTGAAAATGTAGGCATGGTGAAAACAAAGGATGCTATCTCAAAATCCAACTGTCTGGTTTCAAACAAACCCATGCTCCAGGCCGCAATCGCACCAACAACTAACACTAATGGAATTGCATAGAGAGGAAATAGTCGCTTACCCAATAGATAAGTTGCACACATCAGCGCGACTAAAGCGAATTCCTGTTGTAGGTATGTAAAGATTTCCAGGCAGAAAGGCATCAGCACACCTGCCAACATGGCAGCAGCAATAGGCGGAGGTATGAGCTTACTCAAACGATCTAAACTGCCTGTGATTCCACTTAAGGTTATCAATAATCCACTGAAAATAAAGGCAGCTACCGCCTCATTCATAGGAACATCTACCAGCGCAGTAGCAAGCATGGCAGCGCCAGGGGTCGACCATGCAGTCAAAATAGGCGTCTTATAATAAAATGATAAGCCGATACACGTTGCCGCCATCCCCAAACCAAGCGCCAATAACCATGAGTTAATTAATGCCTGATCAGCCCCCGCTGCATTCGCCGCTTGAAAAACAATCGCCACCGAACTAGTGTAGCCCACTAACACGGCAATGAAACCAGAACTAATATGACTGATTTTTAAGGGAAACCTCATTTTTCACAGACTCCTATGATAACATGTGCGTTATAGCGCACACTTATCATAGGCTCGACCGTTATAGCGCACAAGCATTTTATTTACGAATACATTACTATGATCAAATATGAGATCGGCCTTCAATTAAAACAAATTCGCAATGATGCTGGCTGGAGTCTATCCAGAGCAGCGGATGAAACGGGCGTGAGCAAGGCGATGCTCGGCCAGATAGAACGAAATGAATCTAGTCCCACTATCTCAACGTTATGGAAAATTGCAACGGGCTTTCATAAGCCGCTGTCGGTCTTTGTTAATGATGCCTTGATCACCGAAGATGATGAAAGTGTACGCAGTACCCATATCAGTTTTACCCACCACAAGCACGACCTGAAAGCCAGAATTCTGTTCCCTTTTGACCCTAGATTTGGCTTTGAGCTATTTTCAATAAAACTAGATCCTGATCAGACGCATATCTCTGAACCTCATGACAAGGGAGTTATTGAACATATCACTGTCATCAAGGGAAATATGGAAGTGAAACTCAATGGTGAGTGGAAAAAACTAACAGAAGGAGATGTGCTTCGTTTTAAAGCAGATCAACCACATGAATATCGAAATACGGATAAAGACACCACAACCGAATTTCATAACCTGATTTTCTATACATAAGCACTGATGAATTTATTGCTCAGATAGCTATATCTAGCAGTTATTTAGCCCATTTAACCATGTTGTAGCCAGATTCATGCATATTCAAAACTATGCTGAAAACTGTTTAAACTTACGTCCCAAATATATCCCACAAGCAGCCCATATCATTGCAATAGCAGCGCCCACGCCAGCCACCGCTGCGAGACTTAAACCCAAGCCTTGAGTCAATGCGGTAAAGGCCCAGGCATTGAGCATATCGCCACCACGGTAGATAATGATATCAATCACAGGTTTGGTTTTAAATCGAACTTGTCTGCTCACTACTGTAAACAACATTTCTCGCGCTGGACGCGTCACTGCGTAATTGCCTGCTCTTCTAATAACCTGCACCGCAATCACAACACCGACAATAGGCGCGAAAGCCAGTATCAACATACCCGCAGCAATCAATACCGGCACAGAAGCCAAGGTGAATGAAAGCCCAAATCTTTTAGCCATGCGACCTGTTGCAAAAACAGCGACAAATACCGTCAAAGTATTAACCACTAAATCCATACTCGACCAGATTTGTGTACGTGTCTCACGATCGTAATCAGCGAGCAAATTCTTCAATTCAAAATACACGAATGAACTGATCGATGTATATAACAGGATAAATACGGCAATCATGATTAAGTATGGACTTTTCAGGAAGTCGTTAATACCCGAAAACAGTTTACCTCCGATAACATCTACATCATTACTCGAACTATCATGGCTATCAATTTCAAGGTCACTTAGTTTGAGCTTTTGTAACCAGATACTCAGTGGAATAGTCAATATCAGTAACGCGCTAGCAATCAATAGTAGATTATCTGTACCAATATTGGTCGCCAGAAAAGCTGGAATACTTGGGCCGACAATGGCCCCTACACTTGCCCCTGCGCCGATAAAGCCAAATAAACGCGTTGCCTGAGGTCTTGTAAAAATATCTGACATCAAGCTCCAAAACACAGAGATATGAAACAAGCTGAAAACACTAATCCACACATAGAAAGATTTATCCAGCAACACAGTTTCAGTGGCTAATTGAGTGCCCAGATAAAACAGCAGAAAACTGAAGGAAAAGAATGCATACACATAGGGAACGAGTTGTTTGTAGCGTACTCGACTAATCAAGCTACTGTATAAAGAGACCGTGATAATGCTAAAGAAAAAAGTCAGCGTCCATAAAAAGCTAACCTCTACATCAGTCCAGTCACTCGCCATCGCATCGCGCACCGGACGCAGAATGTAATACCCCGCCATCAGGATAAAAACCAGCAAAAACGAAGCTAATGTTATTCTGATTTCATGCGGTTTAATGTCGCTCGCGAAATTTAAAAGCCGCTGAATGGGATGTGACTCTTTTGCACCATCACTCATAGCAGTTATAAGCTGTTAAAGTAATTAAGCATTTCTTTGCGTTGGGCTTGGTCAGGCAGGCGCCCAAAATTAGCCTGCATATTATCTACCATGTGCTTGGCTTTTGATGTCGCAGGAATTGCACAGGTAATATCCGGATGCCCCAGTATAAATTTGAGATAAAACTGTCCCCAGCTGGTGCAATCAATGTCTTTTGCCATTTCTGGCAGTGCTTTACCCTTGCTTTGACGAAACAAAGAACCGCGTTGATAGGGTCGATTGATCATCGTCGCAATTCCTTTATCTCTTGCTACTGGAAGGATTTCTCGTTCTGCATCCAGGTTGGCGATGTTATAACTAAACTGAACAAAATCGATCGGCTCACTTTTCATTACCTGAATAAACTCATCATGGTCGCGCCCGTGCGAAGTAGTAATCCCGATATACCTGACTTTGCCTTCTTTTTTCCAGTTTTTAAGGGTATCAAGCTGGGTCTTCCAATCCACCAGATTATGTACGCTGATAAGATCGAAGTTCTTCACATTCATGCGTTGCGCTGATTCCAGCATATCTGAAATTCCCTGTTCACGCCCTCTGGTCCAGACTTTGGTCGCAGCAAACACTTTGGGATGGTTTTTCATACTGCGCAATACATCACCTACGCGTGCCTCTGCACTGCCATACATGGGAGATGAATCAATAACCATACCTTTCGCTGCAAAGAATGCCTGAATCACAGCAGTCAGTTTAGCCATACTCTCGGGATCATCATCTTTATTAAAGGTACGCGACGTACCCATGCCTATAACGGGTAATAATTCACCTGAACTGGGTATTTTCTTCTGAATTAGTGGGAGCTTCGATGTTGCACTCTCTGCGAATAACTCACTGGCTGGTAAGGCTAGCATCGCTGCTGCTAACTGTAGAATCTGACGTCGTGTAACCATGAAATACCCCTTTCAGAAATAATAGATGTGTTTAAATTCTAGACCAGAAATTTGAATAATTGTTCAGCTAATTCAATAGTTAATTAATAAATGCGTTTAATTTAAGAGAGTGGCTTCCACCATTTAGCATTGATTTCTTTTAGTCCTGCTTGTTTAAAAACAAGGCGTGCTTCAGCTTTATCAGAATGATTAAGAAAGGAGCCTAATTCAAAACGTGACTTCGAATCAGATAAACTTAGCTCGATGGGTTCGGTAGGCTTTTCTGACTCAGTAACCAGAATAAAGGTTTCAGGCCTATCCAGCTTGAAGGTTCGCTCGACACAATGCTTTCCCGTTTCAATAAGCACATGATGATCACCAATCGTAATCACCTGCTTTTCATACGTTTGATTACAAACCTTGTACATGAAATATGCAAATAGACCGACATCCAGTCCAGCAAAAGGCAAAACAAGATAACCGCCGACAAAACTCCACCCTACTCCAATCATCAACACAAATAGACTTACCGCAATGATCACGACTTGCGTCTGACGCATCGATGCAGATCGATTAGGCGACAGAGTGATTACAATATCATTGTGATTAGACTGGGTAACTATCATTGCTCGGCGAATAAGTGGTTAACCTAGTCGAACATTCTATGTGCCAAAGTTCAAAATGTACAATGAGCACACTAAGAGCACATACGCAGGGAGTTTGTTTATCAGAGGGAATTAACAGTTTAAGATTTGAGTACGCAAAATATGTTGCACAAAAGTCTACTTAACGATGAATACCCTCAAGTAGATCAGGTTTCAATGGGCTGATGGAGCCCATTTTTGAGATTATTCTTTTTCTTCAATCCAGTTCATTTGAATTGATTCGAGAATTTTTTCATTCGATTTTTCAGGGTCATCGTCGAAGTTCTCTAACGAACAAACCCAGGCATGCAAATCAGTAAAACGAATATATTGAGGATCAACATCAGGATGAGCTTCATCAAGATCAATAGCGATATCGAGTGTGTCTGTCCATTTTAACTGCATTTTAAATACCTCTATTTGTTACTTAATCGATTTCTAAATTATTAAAAAAAGTGCCCATAAGTAGGGGGGTGTATTTTTGCTTTGAATATTCCATCAAATCAACATTCTAAAACTTTATCTATTTACAGTACATAATTGATAAAGCAGGATTTTTGTTCAAGATCAAGGCGGGTATTTGAATACAAGGCCGAAGCGTACATTAAGTACGTGAGGGTTTGTATTCAAATGCCCAACGTAGAGATTGGACAAAAAGACAATTTATCAGTGGTTTTCTGAGACCATGTTTATGGTGTACTTTGGTATTTCTATTACCAAATCCTCATCCGCCACTTTCGCCTGACAACTCAAACGCGAATCCGGGTCTACACCCCAGGCTTTGTCCAGATAATCTTCTTCTAGATCTGTTGCTTCTTCTAAAGAATCAAAACCTTCACGCACGTATACGTGGCAGGTTGTACATGCACAGGATTTCTCACAAGCATGTTCGATTTCGATATGATTTTGTAAGCCTACATCACACAGTGTTGTACCTGGTTCTGCTTCTACTACGGCACCATCAGGACAAAGTTCTTCGTGTGGTAGGAATATAATTTGTGGCATATTTGTATTAACTCTCTAATTCTATTTGTTGAACTCGTCAACATTGTGACCAGCCATGGCCTTTTTCACATTGTCGTCCATACGACGAGCAACGTAAAATTCAGCTACTTTTTCCATGTTTTTAATCGCGGCTTTTACACTTTCAGCATCTTTACTAGTGTGCTTTGCTTCCATCAATTCTGAACGTGCTGCTAACAGTGTTTTCTTTTCTTCGTCATTCAGCATTCTATCTGCATCTGATGCCATCGCTGAATCTAGTGCTTCTAAAGTGCGGTCTGCTTCGACTAATTGTTCGCGCAATTTACGCGCTTCCATATCTGCTTGGGCGTTATCCATTGAGTCACGAATCATGCCTTCGATTTCTGAATCTGTTAAACCATAAGATGGCTTCACCTCAACGCCAGCTTTTGCACCTGTTGTTTCTTCTTCCGCGTGCACGTTCAACAAACCATCTGCATCAACCTGAAAAGTCACTTTAATGCGTGCTGCACCCGCGACCATTGGAGGAATTCCTTTTAGCGCAAATTTCGCCAATGAGCGATTTTCTTCAACCGTTTCGCGTTCACCTTGCAAAATATGCACGGTCATTGCGGTTTGATTATCTTTAAAGGTGGTGAATTCCTGAGCACGGGTGATCGGTATCGTAGTGTTTCTAGCGATTACTTTTTCTACCAAACCACCGTAAGTTTCCAGACCTAGTGATAAAGGAATAACATCGAGTAATAGCATTTCAGCATCTGGCTTATTGCCGGCTAAAACATCAGCCTGTAATGCCGCACCAATTGCTACAACTTTATCAGGATCAATATCAACCAGTGGTGGTTGTCCGAAGAACTCACCTACTTTTTCACGCACGACTGGCATGCGTGTTGAACCACCAACCATCACTACATCGTGTACCTGGTCTTTATCTAAACTCGAATCGCGTAACGCTCTTCTGCAAGCCATCAAGGTCTTTTTAACCAATGGAGCAACCATCTCATCAAACTGACTGCGGCTCAAAGAACCCTGCCAATCTTCCAGCTTAACGCTTACTTCATTATTATCTGTGAGTGCTTCTTTGACTCTACGTGCTTCGATCATCGCTTTGCGATGAATCTTGGTATTATGGGTATCTTCCAGCAATGCTTCTTCAAGAATCCATTCTGCTATAGCGTGATCGAAATCATCACCACCCAGTGCAGAATCACCACCCGTAGCCATCACTTCAAAGACGCCTTTATTGAGCTTTAAGATGGAAATATCAAAGGTTCCACCACCCAAATCGTAAACAGCGATGATTCGTTCTGATAGTTCTTCTTTTTGATCCAAGCCATACGCGACAGCCGCCGCTGTTGGCTCATTCAATAAACGGAATACTTTTAAGTCTGCAAGACGTGCAGCATCTTTGGTCGCTTGGCGTTGCGCATCATCGAAATACGCAGGTACTGTAATTACCGCACCCTTCAATTCTCCACCCAAAGATTCTTCTGCTCGTTGTTTCAGTGTTTTTAAAATTTCAGCAGAAACTTCAATAGCAGTTTTATTACCCGCAACCGTTTTTATTTGTGGAACATTTGATTCAGTACCGTGCGAACTACTAGAAGCAATAGCGAACTCATAAGGCAAACTACCGCCAAGTGTTTTGAGATCTTTAATTCCACGACCTAAAAGACGCTTCGCCGATGAAATGGTATTGGGTAAATCTTCTAATTGATTATCTTGAGCTTTCTTTCCGACTTCGGTTGCACCGTTTTCCAGATAGCGAACTACCGAAGGTAAAAGTGCATTCCCTTCCGGATCGCATAGGATTTCAGCAACGCCGCTGCGGACGCTTGCAACAAGCGAATTGGTTGTGCCTAAATCAATACCCACTGCGAGACGATGCTCGTGTGGTGCAGTAGACATTCCTGGTTCTGATATTTGTAATAGTGCCATAGCGCGGGGATTCTAATCTATTTTTGGGTTCTAGTTGAAATCATTAGAACATTTCATCTTCAAGCTTTTCTGTCAAAGTCTTCACTTCTTGACATAAACGCTCAAAAAACTTCATTTTTAGTACATCTTCTTTGGCTTCAGCATATTTCTCTGCAGCAAAATGCTCGACAAAACTTTCTTTCAAAACATCCATTTGGGCTTCAACATCATGCGCAATATCATCAACTCTAGCGATTGGGTCTTTAGCATTGGGTACATCTTCTAATGCTTCGCGCATTTCCATTTGATGCATCAAAAACATGCCATCACTGGTGGTATCGATTTCATCATCAAAATCAACACCCTTTTGTTGCAACATATAACGCGCACGCAAACGAGAGGATTTTAGCGTTTCATTCGCTTCATTGATGAAGCCGGTAGTTTGCACCGCAACACGTCGTTCTTGCTCGTCACTATTTACAAAACGGTCAGGATGATATTTGGCCTGCAGTTCGCGAAAGCTTAGGGCAAGCGCAGATGTATCAATATTGTAATCTTCTGGCAAGCCGAATAGGTCAAAATAGCTTTGTTTAAAATCGAGCATAGTTCTTCGTGGGGCCTAACGTGTATTGTTTACTTTTGGAAATAGCCAGCATTTTGTATCGGATGAAGCAAAGGTGATACAAAAAAACTGGCTATAAGTAGGGGGGTGGCTAAATGCGTATTCTGATTAGGTTCTAAACAGTGAAGCTTTCACCACAACCACAGGCACCGCTTTCATTCGGATTAGTGAATTTAAAACCTTCATTCAGGCCTTCTTTGGTGAAGTCCATTTCAGTTCCATCGAGGTAAACCAGACTTTTAGGATCAACAATAATCTTGATTCCGTGATCTTCAAAAACTTCATCAGTTTCTTCGATCTCATCTGCAAATTCCATCACGTAAGCCATACCAGAACATCCATGGGTTTTAATACCCAGACGCAAGCCAACACCTTTGCCCCTATTGGCTAAAAAGGTGTTCACTCGATCTGCTGCAACGTCGGTCAATGTAATGGCCATATTCTAATCCTTACTATCTTTTATAGTGCTTAAGCTTTAGCGAAAACGTAGTTAAAAACTATTGCTTAGACTGATAGTCTGCTATCGCTGCTTTGATAGCATCTTCAGCTAATACAGAACAGTGTACTTTAACAGGTGGTAATTCGAGTTCTTCTGCGATATCAGTATTTTTGATCGCCTGAACTTCATCCAGTGATTTTCCTTTTACCCATTCAGTCAAAAGACTAGATGAAGCAATTGCAGAACCACAACCGTAAGTTTTGAACTTCGCATCTTCAATAATGCCGTCAGCACCTACTTTAATCTGTAGCTTCATTACGTCGCCACAAGCTGGAGCACCAACCATGCCCGTTCCTACTTCTTGAGCATCTTTATCCATTGCACCAACGTTACGTGGATTTTCGTAATGATCTATAACTTTTTCACTGTACGCCATGATTTTTTACCTTCTAACTTTCTATATTTATTGCAATGTAGCTAACTATTATTAACTACTCTTTTGTTTCTGTTGTCGTTGTTATTAATGTGCGGCCCATTCAACAGTATTCAAGTCAATACCGTCTTTATACATATCCCAAAGTGGCGATAAGGCGCGTAATTTTTCTACTGCTGCACGCGTTTGCTCGATCGCGTAATCCACTTCTTCAACTGTAGTGAATCGACCGATACTAAAGCGTAATGAACTGTGTGCAAGCTCGTCGTTACGTCCTAGTGCACGTAATACATAACTTGGCTCTAGTGAAGCACTGGTACAGGCAGAACCTGAAGATACCGCGATATCTTTTAGTGACATCATTAAGCTTTCGCCTTCAACAAAGTTGAAACTGATGTTTAAGTTACCTGCTACACGTTGCTCAAGATCACCGTTTACATAAACTTCTTCCATATCTTTGAAGCCGTCGTATAAACGATTACGTAGCATCAGCATACGGTCATTTTCAGTCGCCATTTCTTCTTTAGCGATGCGGAATGCTTCACCCATACCAACGATCTGATGGGTAGCTAATGTACCTGAACGCATACCACGCTCATGTCCACCACCGTGCATTTGTGCTTCGATACGAACACGTGGCTTACGACGGACATATAATGCGCCAATACCTTTTGGACCGTAAATTTTGTGTGCTGAGAAACTCATTAAATCAACTTTAAGTGTTTCCAGATCTAATGGAACTTTACCTGCGCTTTGTGCCGCATCAACGTGGAAAATGATTTTATTTTCACGACAGATCTCGCCTATTGCTGCGATATCCTGAATCACGCCGATTTCATTGTTCACATGCATGATTGAAACAACCGTTGTGTCATCACGAAGTGCTGCTTTAAAAGCATCCATATCTAACAAACCATTATCTTTTGGATCAAGGTAAGTTACTTCGAAGCCTTCACGCTCTAACTGGCGGCAGGTATCAAGTACTGCTTTGTGCTCAGTTTTCATCGTGATGATGTGCTTACCTTTGCGTGTATTAAAGTGCGCTGCACCTTTAATTGCCAGATTGTTTGATTCAGTAGCGCCACTGGTCCAGACGATTTCTCTTGGGTCAGCATTGATTAAGTCAGCAACATCTTTACGTGCAGCTTTAACTGCCT
Source organism: Cocleimonas sp. KMM 6892 (assembly GCF_035798195.1). Classification (NCBI taxonomy): domain Bacteria; kingdom Pseudomonadati; phylum Pseudomonadota; class Gammaproteobacteria; order Thiotrichales; family Thiotrichaceae; genus Cocleimonas; species Cocleimonas sp. KMM 6892. Next base: position 317,122 of record NZ_JAPFBV010000004.1, read on the forward strand.
CATCCGCTTCCCAGCCAAATGAATGACTACTAGACGCAGGATTACCAAAAGCTGTATCAACAGTTAAATATTGAGCCATTTTTTCCGCAACACGCTTGTCAGTCGGCGTGGTGGCTGAATAGTCCATATAAATTGGGGTGATTAAATTACTCATTCTGTATCCTATTAGTTCTCGCGCTGTTTTATGTAGTACTTACTTTTTAAAGCAGTTACTTTATATATAATGTTTATATCGTTTTTAAAGAGAGTCTGGCAAATTAATGCGAGTCCCTTTTTGTTTTGAATTCTGTCTTGCTGCGACTTCAATCACGTCGCTCTTATCCATCATGTCTTGTAATGATATATCATCAAGAAAAGATTGAATCCGGTTGCTCAAATCCATCCATAAGTTATGGGTCAAGCAACGTTTATTGTCTTCGTTACAACCACTGGTTGCATTGCCACAATTAGTGACATCAAGATTCTCATCGACCGCCATAATTATGCTTGAAATGGCAATCTCTTCCGGTGCTCTACTGAGGCTATACCCTCCTCCCGGTCCACGCATACTCTTTACCAAACCTTGTCTGCGTAATTTAGAAAATAGCTGCTCAAGGTAAGACAATGAAATGCTTTGGCGATCTGAAATTTCCAGCAATGATACTGGGCCATTGTCACTATTTAATGACAAATCCAGCATTGCTGTAACCGCATAACGTCCTTTAGTCGTGAGTTTCATATCTTTTCTCGCGTTGTTAATCTCAAATTGAAGATCAACCAATCGACTCCAATAAAAAGTTGGGGGTTCTAATCCTGAGTAATTTAGTACCCCTGATTTGAGCGAGATAGTAGAATACCCGATTAATATAGTCAAGTATTACCACGGATTGTACAGTATTTAATATTGGGGATTAAAAAGCCCTATTTAAAGGGCTTTACAAAGCATTTACTAAGCGCAAGCAAACACAAATTAGCTATCAGTTTTCTCTTTTTCAGGGGAATCTTCGACTAACTCGGCCTTTTCCTTAGCTTCTTTTTGTGACCTCTTTTCCTCTTGACCACAACCATCTAATTCGACGTCTTTTAAACCTTGAAACGGCTCAAAATCGAAATCACTGCCTAAATGCCGTAATTGAGTGCACATGGTATCCATGCGCTCATCCATTTTATGGATATGGTCCAGCATTCTGTTGACTGCATTAGCAACCGGGTCGGGCATATCCTGTGTTGCACCGTATGCATCAAAGCCCATTTTGCTCGCCACTTCTGCTCGCTGAGCTTCACCTTCGTCTTCGCGTCGAATCACTTCGCGACCAGGCACACCAATAACGGTTGCATTCGCAGGTACTTCTTTAACCACGACGGCGTTTGAGCCAATACGCGCACCATCGTTGATTTTGATCGGCCCCAGAATTTTAGCCCCTGCACCGACAACGATATTATTCCCAAGGGTTGGATGACGTTTTCCGGGATTCCAGCTGGTTCCACCTAAAGTCACACCATGATAAATAGAACAATCATCACCGATCTCTGCGGTTTCACCGATTACAATCCCCATGCCGTGATCGATAAAGAAGCGTCTACCAATTTTTGCACCTGGGTGGATTTCAATTCCGGTAAATAAACGAGCAACATTTGACAGAATTCTTGCCAGCCATTTAAAGCCCTTATTCGATAATGCATGACTGATGCGATGAAAAATAATCGCGTGCACACCCGGAGAGGTGGTTAATATTTCTAGCGTATGTCGTGCCGCTGGGTCGCGTTCAAATACGACTGCGATATCTTCTTTTATACTTGCCAACATGTTTCTACCAACTATTTAAGCTTTAGGTCGTTATAATATGTGGATTCTATAATACTTTGCTTTAAAGTATGCGATTACCTTGTGTCTAGTGCTGGAATAAAGTTAAAAAAATGAAAAAATTTAATGTGATTATAATTGGCGCAGGTGCAGCCGGCCTGATGTGCGCGATAGAAGCGGGGAAACGCGGACGTTCTGTTTTGATTCTGGAAAAAGCGGACAAGATCGGTAAGAAAATTCTGATTTCAGGTGGAGGACGTTGCAACTTCACCAATATGTATACTGATGCGGATAACTTTTTATCTGGCAATCCACATTTCTGTAAATCTGCCTTATCTCGCTATACTCCATGGGATTTCGTTGCGCTTCTAGAAAGTCACGGACTAAGCTGGACAGAAAAAACACTCGGTCAGCTTTTTTGTGATCAAAAATCAAAAGCCGTGGTTCAACTATTACACGATGAATGTGACAAAGCCGGCGTTACTATTCAACCTTCATCTGAAATCATTTCCATTAAAAAAGGGGAAGATTTTCTGGTAGCCAGCGAAAAAGAAAATTACGCTTCGGACTCTTTAGTCATTGCCACGGGCGGACCTTCAATTCCCAAAATGGGCGCTACCGATTTTGCATTACAAGTGGCTGAAACGTTTGATATCAATACAATCCCTTTCTCACCTGCGTTAGTGCCTTTTGTTTTTACTATTGAAACACTGGATGCGTTTATCAAAGACCTTTCGGGTATTTCAACCTATGTAGAAATGAGCGCTGTAAGTGGGGGGGTGACGTCAAACCAATCCTTTAAAGAAAGTATTCTGTTTACTCATCGAGGTATTAGCGGTCCTGCGGCATTGCAAATTTCATCTTACTGGAAACTCGGCGATGAGATTTCTATCAACCTCTTCCCTGATTTAGATCTTTTGGAATGGTTAAAAGAGCAACAAACTGAACACCCGCAAGCAGAATTAAAAACCATTCTAAATTACAAACTGCCTAAACGTCTGGCACAGAAACTCTGTGAGCATGTGCTTATAATTGATGACATAAGCAATAAAACCATGCGCCAGTTTAATCTGCCTGAACTAGAAAGCATCGAACAACAACTTACTCAATGGAAATTACGCCCATCGGGCACCGAAGGCATGCGAACTGCCGAGGTTGCCTTAGGCGGTGTAGACACGGATGAACTGTCTTCTAAAACCTTAGAAACCAAGAAAGTCAAAGGTCTCTATTTTGTCGGGGAAGCGGTCGATGTAACCGGACATCTCGGTGGCCATAATTTTCAATGGGCATGGGCGTCAGCGTGGTGCGCTGGGCAATTCGTCTGATTATTGAATCACCTTGTTAGCCATCCTGACCTCTTATCCCAAAGCTGTTGTTAGTCACAAAAAACAAGGTAGCATTCATTCGCTACCATGATAAAAACAGGATGTAAGCCTCACCGTGTCGAATAGATTTGAAAATAATTCTAAAAAAACACTACTGATCATTTCATTGATTATGATTCTGGTGGTGCTATTTGGTTTTGAAAAACTCCTGGGCAACACACGATTTGGTGGCGAAGAAAACCAGTCCGTTCGCCATATCCGCTTAAAAGAAAACACCCCTAATATTAATAAAATGCTTTCACCGAGTGACGATATAGTAGCGCTATCTGATAGCTTAGAAAACAAGCCTTATTCTTTCAAAATTGATCAGAATGGTTTTATTTTTCCCTCCACTACGCATCAACAAGCCGACAAGGTAATCGCCTTTCTTGGAGGTTCGACCACAGAATGCATGTATGTGGATGAAGATAAGCGCTTTCCTGCATTAACAGGAACGTTATTAGAAACGAACAGCGGTAAAAAAATTAATGCGCTCAATGCAGGTGTCAGTGGTAATAACAGCATGCATTCGATTAATAGTCTGTTGAATAAAATTATTCCGATGAACCCCGATATTGCCGTACTCATGCATAATATCAATGACTTATCGATATTGTTGCACGAAAAAACCTACTGGAATAATAACGTTCATCGATCACTCTTAGTCACAGAAGACAGGTCGATAAAAGCAATGCTTAAACAGTTATTGCCTAACACCTACAATTTCGCTTTCGAAGTGAAACGCAAACTGCTCGGTGATGGCAATGAGTTTGAAAATGCTGATCATGGGAATAACCAACCTAGACTCAGCAATGAAAAAATACTGTCACTGTTTAAATCCAATCTGGATAGCTTTATCGAAATCAGCAAGGCAAACAACATCACCCCAGTTCTGATGACACAAGCGAGTCGCTTTACAGAAAAGCCTGATGAAGTAGTTATGAAAAACCTGCAAAATCTTGAGGCGATGGGTTTAAGCTACCCTGAATATCGCTCTCTTTTTATTGCGATGAACCAAGTCATCAGAGCAGTAGCTTTGGAGAAGTCAGCATTACTCATTGATCTCGATCAAGCAGTGCCTCAAACGAAAGAATATATGTCTGATCCCGTTCACTTTACTAACCGTGGTTCAGAACTTGTCGCCAAGATTATTTCCGAAAAATTGACTCCTGTTATTGCACATTAGCAACACATTATACTTGAACGAAAATACTAAAAATAAAAATATTGCCATACAAATCAATAGATTAGAATAAAGCAAAATATCTCATTTCACTCCTTCTATCCGAATTAAGCGATCACGTAACTACCGCTCATCCGCTTTGCCATCATTTCTTGAACGTCAATCGCTCATAATTGCCCGTATGCATGAGACTACCTTGAATCGGGTAATCTTAATAACCCCAATATATAAAATTCAAACCCATTTAATAAAAATAAGTACTGGAATAAAAATATGATTTTTTCTAAAAAGTTAATGACTGTAGCTGTTTTAATGGCTGCTTCATCAATCGCCACCGCTGCAACAGACACTGCAGAAATTGAGATCAACGTTACTAAAGACGCTTATGTTAACTTCATTGGTGACTTGGCTGGCAATGCATCTAAAGACCTATCTGTGACTGAAGTTAATGGCACAGTGACTACCTTAGGAAATCTGGGTACAGAGTCGAATACTACGGGTGGATGTGCAATCAACATCTCATCAAAAAATGACTTTAGATTACAACACAATGTAGATAGCAGCTTGTATCTACACCAGACAAATCATTACTCTATCAATTATTCTGGTGAGTCGTTCACATCTGGATCAGCACCAACATTAAACCTCGCTTCATGTAACAATGCGGCATCACCGATGCAAATTGCCACACCTGGTTTTGCCTCTAGCCAAGTTCAGGCTGGTACTTACTCTGACATATTAACGGTTACAGTAACGACAGAATAAACAAGACATAGAGCGATTAAGACGAAACGAAGATTTCTGGATAATTAGCGGATAATTTCTGCGAAAAGCCTTAATCGTAAAACGAAAAAAGCCGCACTTTTCTGTGTGGCTTTTTTTATTTTTTGCTCTCGATAAAACTAACAAAGGGGCAAAAAATATAACAATACAATAAATGAGTTAGTCACCCCCCTACTTTAAGGGCTTTTTTTATCTAATATCTGTTTAATACATTTTATTGCCATTTTTAGTTTCTTTTGGCACATCCTGAATAGAATCCCAATGCTCAACGATCTTACCGTTGTCATCAAAACGAAAGAAATCCATCGTTACGTATTGCGCATTTTCTGGCCATGTTTGAATGGTGTGTAACGCGACTAAATCACCTTCTGCTATCGCTCTTACAAACTCGATATGCTTCTCGGGATAGTCTCTCTGCATTTCTTCAAAGTACTCGATAAATCCCGATTTTCCATTTTTAACAACGGGATTATGTTGAATATAATCATTCCCCACATAATCTTCGACGGCTTTAGCCGGCTCTCCAAGGTAAGCAGTGCGATAGAACGCAATTGCATTTTCCTTATTTTTCTCAAGATTGTGGCTCATCAGCAACTCCAATGACTTAAAGGAAAGATTAATCTTTCCAGGTGATATAAATAATAGGCAGCATTAACACACCAAAACCTATCACAATAGGAGTGACGGAGTCGTTATAAAAGCTACCAATAAATGCGGCAATAATGACAGACATGAGGGTACTGCAAGAGCCGATCACAGATGCTGCTGCACCAGCGACATGACCCACTTCTTCCATCGCTAAACTGTGCATATTGCCAAACAGAATTCCGAGACAAAAGTAGGAAATACTAGCGTATATCAAAAAGCTCCACAAAGGCACAGACGTGTCGTTGAGCCAAATGTAAACCACATAGATAATTGACACAAAAAATAAGAACATCGCCGCACGCAACACCATCTTGTGCATACCTAATTTTTCAACCAGACGCGAATTCACAAATGATGCGAACATCATTACTAATGCCAGACTTCCAAAATATAAGGCGAAGCGATCACCCAACTCAAAGTGCTCCTGAAAAATCTGCTGTGCCGTACTCAGATAGGCCAGAATAGCGCCAAATGCGAGACCTTCAGCAATCGTGAATTTCACAGCTTGTTTATTGCGCAATACTTCTTTTACCGATGACCAAGCCTGACTAAAAGAAAATGGCACACGACTTTCGACTGGTAATGTTTCTGGCAAACGAATCGAGAACCAGACCCAGGCAAACACCGCATAAATACCCAACATGGCAAATACACCTTGCCAATTAGTCAACATCAAAATACCTTGCCCTATTAGCGGCGCTATCGCAGGTACCAGCATGAAAACCATCATTATCAGTGACATGATTTGAGCCATGCCACGGCCTTTGTATAAATCTCTGGTTATCGCTGTTGGAATAATTTGTGGACCTGCGGCACCGAAGCCCTGCAAGGCGCGACCAACCAACAACATACTAAAACTACTGGCAAAAATTGTGACTAATGTCCCAATCAGAAAAATGGCAAAGCCAATATAGACAGGTCGTTTTCGCCCGAAACTGTCGGATGCTATTCCAAAAATGAGCACACCAAAACCGTAACCCATCAAGATTGTGGTCACAATATATTGCCGACTATTACCGTCCTGAACACCAAACTCATTACTGATAAAAGACAAGGCAGGTAATATTGCATCAATCGCTAGTGCATCGACGGCGACAACAACACTCATCAAAATGATGTATTCAATACGCGAAAGCGCCTTAGCTGTGGCTTTCATTTAACACTGATTTCCCGTTCGATTAAGTGACTAACACTCAATGAATTTTTAATAAAGGTAGGCCACTCATTACACAATAAGCGACAAAAATGAGCTGAGAGTATGGGGGTGTCTGACCGTTTTTACTACAGTGCCTAATAATTATTTTCTAATAAAAATAGCTACTTTTTAATCAGGGACCTATTCACCGAATCCCAGCACCACTGATTGTTAGGGATTAAATGTGTTCCACCGATCCAGCGATTTATTTCTGCTAATTCCAGCCAATGTTTCTCACCTGCCAAAACGGCTTCGCCCATGGGCGTAATGTTTAATTCAAGATCTGGAGATGGTGGTCTTTCCCACGCCATTCCGGCAGCTAGTTTTAATAAGGGAGTTTTGCCCACTAGCAATTCTTCAATGATTATCCAGAAACTGGAGTCTCCCATAAACATCCGATCTTCTGCTGCCTGAGAGTCCGCGAAAACTTTCCAGAGATTAGTTTCGCCATCGGAGATAATTTTCAATGCTTGTTCAGCAGTGCGCGACAAACCATTTCGACAACTGGGGTATTCTTCCAATTGCCTGATAATCGCACCTTCTAGAAATGGTAACGCTGATGTATCTATAGAAAGCAATGCAAACCAATCTTCAGGATTAGTAGATCGAAATGCTGCCCATGCCTTACTCGATAAAGCCAAATGATCTTCAGTGATTGGTTCCTCATATTTTGGCAGATCAGCCATTTCATCAGGCGAAAGCATTCCCAGATATTGGTCCACACAAATAATAGAAAGCTCGGTATTATTTGTTGGGTTTTGCGCGAACCAATCAAGAATTTGAACGATCTGCAATTGATCATAAAGGTCATGCTCAAACCACAAGATCACTTTGTCATAGCTTGCAAATGACTTAAGCGTGTCATCTCTTTCGATAAAAGAGGCGCTAATATTATCAAAAGTACCCCAAGCACAATCAACAATGAATTGTGTACGGACCTCTGAAAGCTCTTCTAAGGAAAGCCCATCAGGCACAGGACCATCATGCAGCACATCTCGCCACGGTAAAAAAACACCGGCAATTTCTGCTTTCTGCATAATATCTACAGCGGAATCGCCATTGGTGATATTTAATATATTTTTCATTTGGTACTGTTTTATTTGGTAGTGGAAGAATAAAAAACTGAGTGATTAGATTATAGAACAGACAAAGGTCACCCCCCTACTTTAAGGCACTTTTTTGAAAACAATTGGAATAAAAGTCAGAATAAGAAACAGAGTAGAGGAATAATAAATTGCCTCTACTTCTCAGTCACTAACAGGCATCATAGACTAAATATAATCAAGTACCAATCAACCCGAGGAATGCGTATCTATGTCATTTGGCTCTTTAGGCTTGTGTGATGAGCTGTTGAAAACCGTTGCAGAGCAAGGTTATACAACACCATCACCGATACAAATTGAAGCTATTCCAGCGGTGCTTAGTCAGCGTGATGTTATGGCGGTGGCGCATACTGGCACAGGTAAAACGGCTGGCTTTACGCTACCTATGGTGCAGTTATTATCTGGTGGTCTTAGTCCTGAAAGTAGTCCTGAAAATAGCCCTGAAGCTAAAACAGTACGAGCATTAATCATTGCGCCGACTCGCGAGCTTGCGGCTCAGGTTGTTGAGAGCGTTAAAACTTACAGCCACGACATGAATATTCGCTCTGCGGCTGTGTTTGGTGGCATGAGGATTGAGCCGCAGATAGCCGAGCTAGCAGGTGGTTTGGATATACTTGTTGCTACACCTGGTCGTTTGATTGATCTATATAATCAACAGGCGATTAACTTTGATCAGCTTGAGATCCTAGTCCTGGATGAGGCTGATCGTATGTTGGATTTAGGGTTTATCGACGATATCCGTCACATCCAAACGCTGCTGCCTATGAAACGTCAAACGTTGATGTTTTCAGCGACATTCTCTAAAGGCATCAAGTCGTTTGCTCAAGGCTTGTTAAATGATCCACTGCTAATCGAAGTTGATATCGATAACAGCACAGTCGATACGATTAAACAGAAAATACATCCTGTAGATAAAGAGCGTAAGACTGAGGTGTTGATTCACCTGCTTCAAAAGAATAAATGGCCGCAAGTATTGGTCTTTGTTCGTACTAAGAGAGAGGCGGATAGTTTGGTCGTTGAGCTGCAAAATGCAGAGATTAATGCTGATTCTATTCACGCGAACAGAACCCAACACGCACGCACGCGTGCCTTAGAAGGATTTAAAGGCGGAAGTATTATTGTATTGGTAGCAACGGATATTGCCTCTCGAGGCATTGATGTTAACCAACTCCCTTGCGTCGTTAACGTTGACCTCCCCTTTGTGCCTGAAGATTATGTACATCGCATCGGTCGTACCGGCCGTGCTGGTTCCTCCGGTGTCGCGATTTCACTATTCAGTGAGGATGAATATAAGCAATTACATTCTATTGAACGCATCATAGGTCGTAAGTTTGAACGTGAGGTTATCCCAGGATTTGAGCCAAGTGTGGCGGCACTAGCACATCCATCCGCTGATGAGGAATATGGTAATTTCGAGCCAGATCCTGTGCCATCTCGTAAAGGTAGGCGTAAAGGTAAAGGTCAAGGAAAACCAAAGGGGCGTAGAGGTAGTGGCAGCAACTCATCTCCGCGAAAGCCTAGATAGCAACCTAGAAAATAAGAAAGAACAATGCTGATTTCCCATTATGCGCCTTGATAAATTCGTCTGTAAAAGTACTGAATTAACGAAAACCGAGGCTACCCAACGAATCCATTCTGGTGAAGCTAGTATTAATGGTGAAATTGCTAGGAATGAAGCGACTCAGGTACACAAAAACAAAATGTTTCAGATCACCACAAGCTAAGGCCTGTTTACGCGGCAAACTATAACGGTAGTTACACATGGGTATATACGCTGCTGCGTGTGACCAGTATTCAAATACGTGCTTATCAGCAATCAGTTGATCTAATTGCTCAGGCTTATAACGCGGATTGCGATTCCACAAAGTATGGTGGTGCGCCCGCTGGATAACAGAGATAGTATCGCTCTGGATATAACCAAGATGTTCAATAGCAGATAGCGTAGCCTCCATTGCACTTCATGATAGCTTTGAAGGCAGTAACTTTTGAGACAATAAAACCAGTTTTCTAGCTTGTTGAATTGAAAGTGACTTTGTCATTTAAGCTAAAATACCCTTATTTATACAAACAATATTATGTAAAGGTCACCCCCCTACTTTTACCGTGTTTTTTGTAATTCTCTCAACCAAAAAATCCACCGCCACCTTCACTTTGGGCACAGTATAACGCTGCTTCTGATACAGCAAAAATACACCCAAATCCATTTGTTGGGTAATATTAATCGGTTGTTTAAAGGTTAACTCGACCAGATCATTGGAATCTAACAACTCTTGTGTCGACCATTTTGGCAGCATGATTATCCCCTCTCCATTAAGCGCTTTATCTAATAACCATTGACCGCTGTTACTGATTGCAACCACTTGGGCGCTGACATCCTGCCATTGTTTATCGAAATAACTCAACCACGGTACAGGGCCATTCGGTGTTCTATAATACAAACCCGAATGCGCTCTCAATTCCTGAGGGTGTTTAGGCATCCCGGCTTTTTTTAAATATTCAGGTGATGCCACTGGGTAAAAATTATTATCCATTAATTTGGTCGCCACTACACGTTCATTAGGTGCATAACCGCTACGTATGGCGATATCGATTTCATCACGATTTAAGGTAGTGACCTCATCACTCAAACTTACATCCAGAATCACTTTTGGATGTTTTTCAGAGAACTCATTTAATAATGGCAACAATATTCTTTGACCAAAACCCACGGCTGCACTCACTCGAAGTTTTCCCATGGGTTCGCTGTGATAGCTTTTTACCGACTCGTTGGTTAGCTCTAATTCCTCAACAAGCTGTTTTACCTTTTTGTAATAATCCCTACCTACCTCAGTCAGCTTTACTACACGAGTCGTTCGTTGCAATAACGTAGCGGATAAGCTCTTCTCTAAATCAACAATTCTGCGTGACAATGACGATGCTGGCACATTAAATCGTTTTGCTGCTTCGGTGAAACTACTCGTTTCTGCTACTGCGATAAAGTAATTAATAGCTCGTAATTGATCCATAAGAAGCCCCATTATTGTTTTAAAGACAATAAATATTAACATTTTTGAGGGTTTTTCATAACGAATAGATAAGTAATAATTCATTCATACCGTGCTTATAGGCAACTAACGTAAGCGCTATTCAATGAACATGAAATGAAGAGAGTAACGAAATGACAACATATACCGCAATAAAATTAGCAAACCGTCCTTCTGCTAAAGACATCGGACCCAATCTTTTTGAAGTAGAACGATTAGAAAAACCGTCACCAGCAGCAGGAGAATTTTTAATTAAACAATCTCACATGTCACTCGATCCAGCAATGCTTGGCTGGATGAGTGCTGACACCGAGAGTTACATCCCCCGTGTTGAGATAGGCGAAGTGATGCGTTCATTCGGATATGCTGAAGTCGTCGAATCACAGCATCCTGATTTTGCTGTTGGCGACAAAGTCACTGGCATGTTCGGTTGGACAGAATATGCAATCAGCAAAGGCCAAGGCGTCAATAAGGTAGATGCAAATTTACCCGCAGAAATGGTGTTATCCATCTTTGCTTTACCTGGCCTAACAGCAACACAAGGTTTGTATCGAGTAGGAAAACCAAAAGCAGGTGAAACACTGGTTGTAACAGGAGCAGCAGGTTCTGTTGGTTCAATTGTAGGACAACTTGCAAAAGCCGAAGGTTTACGTGTTATCGGAGTTGCAGGCGGACAGGAAAAGTGCGACTGGATTGTTAACGAACTGGGCTTTGATGGTGCAATTGATTACAAAGCAGATGGCATCAAAGAAAAACTTGAAGCACTGACTCCCGATGGTGTCGATGTATATTTCGAGAACACTGGCGGACCTATTCAACACCATGTATTTGAACGCATGAATGCCCACGGTAGAATTGCAGTGTGTGGAATGATTGCTGATTATTTAGCTGAAACACCAGCGCCCGGCCCTAGCTGGATGAATCTACTAAGAAAGCGCCTGACTGTACAAGGCTTCACCATGCCGGATCACTTTCATGAGACAGTTGAGCTTCTAGATATTTTAACACCCCACGTAAAGGCAGGAAAAATCAAATACCGCGCGCATATCCTTGAGGGATTAGAAAGCGCAATGACGGGATTGAATTTATTCTTTAGCGGAGAAAATAAAGGCAAATTGATAGTGAAACTATAATTTGTAATTACCTACTAAAAAACTAGTTATAAGTGGGGGGGGGCCTTTTGTTGTGCTTAATCAATTCAAAAGGCCACCCCCCACCTTTTAAGCTGTTTTTATACATCTTTGTTTATTAGCTAATTAGCCACCCACAACTCAGCTACGTTTTGAATTCAACTTATCAATAAACGCCATGCCAATTCCTGAAAGCACAAAGGTCAAATGCATAATAACGTACCACATCACTTTTTCATTATCGGTATCCTGAAGATTCATGAACACTTTGAGTAAATGAATGGATGAGATAGCCACAATAGATGCCGCTACTTTTTGTTTTAAACTTCCCGAATCAAGCTTTCCTAACCAGGCGAGCTTATCCGTTTTCTCATCTAAATCGATGCGTGAGATAAAGTTTTCATAGCCACTAAACATCACCATCACTAGCAAACCACCGACCAAGGCTAAGTCAATCAAGGACAAAACGACTAATACCAAATCTGACTCAGTCGCACCCAATATGATTGGAAAAACATGAATCAATTCCTGAAAAAACTTAATAGCTAATAAAATCAACGCCAAAGAAAGCCCCATATAAATCGGTGCTAACAACCAACGGCTGGCGTAAAAAACGGATTCGATAAATTTTTCCATACTATTCCTGACTGACCTGTCTAATAACGATGACAACTGTAATACAACAGTTTTGTGCGCGTGAGTATCACTTATTTTTAAGGTTTATTCTAGTGAGCTTTGCAGATGATTTTCCACAACATTCAAGCATTAAGTTCGTGAGCTTGAATCATTTTAAAGCCACTATCAAGTCTCAAAACTGATGTCACTGTGTGTGCCCAACCAGTCTTTAAATGCCCAAAAAGAAGGTAGGGATTCAGCAGATTTAGGAGCCGTTAGATAATACCCATTATCTCCCTGCAAAACATGCTCACAGGCAATCGCCAAGCGCCCTGATTTAATATCACTTTTGATAAAGTTTCTGTCGATCAGCCCGATTGAATCTGCTGTTTGCAACACTTCCACAACCTGAGCCGAGTTTTGCAGTTGTAAATTGCCTCTGGTTCCATCGCGTATATCAATGTGGGCAGATTGAAACCATTCTTTCCACAAGCCTGGCATCGATGAGTTTGAAACAAGCGACTGATTGCTGATTTCTAATGGTGTGAACTGTTTTTTATTAGCCTGTAGCTTTTCATTATTTTCCAATAACGATGGATGACAAACCGCGACTATTTCCCGGTTAAATAAACGGTATGAGAGTAAATCATTCCAGTCACCTTTACCCATTCGAATCGCCGCATCAAAGGGGTCTGACTCAAAATTAATCATGTCTGTGGTAGCGATTACAGATAAATTAATATCGGGATGAGCACTGTAAAAGTCTTTCAATCTTGGCAACAACCAGCCTGTTACAAATACCGGCGCAACGGATAATGCCAAGGCGCTGTCTTCCAGCCCGCGAAATGCTCTTCTGCTCGCTTCATTCAATTGTTTGATTGGCGCTCTTATATCATTAAAAAGCCTTTCGCCTTGTGCCGTTAGCTTGACCCTTTTATCTAGACGATCAAATAATTTATGACCCAGAATCTGCTCCAGATTACGCACCTGATGGCTCACCGCTGAAGGTGTGACATATAACGACTCTGCCGCCTTTTGAAAACTAAGGTGTTCTGCAGCTGCGGCAAAGGTATTGAGATTGTTAAGAGGGAGGCGATTTTGCATACACATGAGAATACCTCATCTGTGCCACGAGATTAAGTCCTTTGTGCAAAAAATCTTAGCGCCCTATTATTACCTCAACATTAAGAGAACAGAGGACTCAATAATGACAAACATACAAGCTATTAAATCAGGATACAACCAAACCAAGACTGGTTCTATTGATTATAATTTTTACGACCAACGAGCTAGAAGTATACGCTCTGAATCTATCTGGAGTCTCTTCAAAGGTGTTTTCTCAGATAAGGAAAACTCACCAGTAGAAGCGATCCAAGATTGCGAAGTGGTTAATTACAATGTTGCAAAAACATCTAACGAAGATGTAAATACAATGAAGCATGCAGCTTAATCAAGCTGCTGCATCATTTGTAAAACGCTGTATATACCAATGTGCAAATTGATGAGCAAAGCTCATTGAGCATATTTAAAGCCGAGCCTGCTCAAATAATACGTCACGATATCTGTATTTTTTAACTCCCCGCATTGTTTATTTATCATAAAGTCACCCCCCTACTTTGGGGCACTTTTTTGTACATTGCTAACTATCTTTTGTCCTTCTCGCTATTTTTTTCGCTGTCTTTTCTCACTATTTTTCCTCGTTGCTTTTCCTTATCTATTCCCTATCTATTTCATAAGAAATAAAACACAATAATGTCTTTTGAAATCAGCGACACCTAATGACTAACGCCAACAAATTATCACCTAGTCATAAACAAGTCTGGGCACTCGCAGGGCCAATTATCGTTTCGAATCTTTCGATTCCATTGGTTGGGGCAGTCGATACTGCCGTTGTTGGACACCTTCCAGGACCAGAATCTATCGGTGCAGTAGCATTAGGCGCATTGATTTTCAGCTTTCTATTTTGGGGATTCGGTTTCCTCAAAATGGGCACTACAGGTTTTATCGCCCAGGCTTATGGTGCTGATAACGAGCCATTACTGCTAGATACATTGTCTCGCGTGATCATACTCGCGCTGGGGCTGGGGCTTTTCAGCATTCTGATCAGTTACCCCATCATTCAATTTGCTTTATACCTACTTGATGGCACACCTGCGGTCGAGGCACTTACAGCTAATTACGCCCATATTCGTATCTGGAGCGCTCCTGCGACCTTATCGACCTATGTATTTACCGGTGTTTTCATCGGTATGCACAATACCAAGCGGGTTTTGATTCTATTATTAGTGCTCAATTTTACTAATATTCTGTTAGATCTGGTATTTGTGGTTGGTTTTAACATGGGTGTCGAAGGCGTTGCCTATGCAACCTTAATCGCGGAATACCTTGCGGCAGCTTGTGGTTTCTTTATGTTGCGCGAACCAATCAAAAAAGCGCTAGCACGTTTTAGCTGGAAAGCCATTCTCGAACGACAGGCAATCACGCGATTACTCAGCGCGAATAGCGATATATTTATTCGCACATTATGCCTTGTGTTCTCACTTAGCTATTTCACTGCGATTAGTACCGGCATGGGTGAAGTTGTATTAGCCGCAAATGCGATATTACTCCACTTACAAAGCATTATGGCGTACGCATTAGACGGTTTTGCGCACGCAGCAGAGGCATTAACCGGCAGTGCCTATGGAGCACGTAACAAAAAAGCCTATGTTCGCTCGGTAAAAATGACCAGTGTTTGGGCATTCGGCTTTTCCGTCTTAATCAGCGCCATCTATTTAATTTTCGGCGAAATGATTCTAGGCTTTTTCACGAATATCGATGAGGTACTCGCAACCGCAACAACCTACCTTCCATGGATGATCATCGCGCCGCTGGTGTCTATCTGGAGTTTTCAAATCGATGGCATTTTCATCGGTGCCAGCTATACCAAAGAAATGCGTAATGCGATGTTAGTATCGACGCTCATCTTTCTTGTGCTATTACAATTTCTGGTCCCCCAATGGGGCAATCATGGCCTGTTTTTAGGTTTGAGTTTATTTATGCTAATCAGAGCCCTGACGCTGGGTTTCTTTTATCCCAGGATTCTCAAAGCGCTTAAAGAATAAAGTCACCCCCCACCTTTGGCGCACTTTTTCCTACAACACCTTGAGATGGAGCCAGTATTAGTCGAAATATAACGTGAGTCTTCCTGCAGGACAGTCACTCCAATTAATTACGAATTATTGTTAATTCATCCCTTTCTAAGATATAAATTGGCTGTTTTTTGCTGTTATTATAGTCAGCGTTAACAGTAAAACTATCAACCCTCGGTCAATGCAATGAAGAATGATCCGAACAAAAAACTAATCGTTCTCAAACCTTTATTATTAGCGCTCGCTATGGTTTTCGCTTTCCTCGGCGTGGGTAAGATATGGCTCTGGTCGCAAGGCGCGAGTAGTGGCAGCGATTTATACGTGGGTATAGGTTTAAGTCTGCTTTCCATCTTTAATTTTATCTTTTTGAAACTGCTTAAACTCTGATTTATTTTTTGGAGATCATATTAGTGTCTTTGGCTCAGTCGATAAAAAGATCGCTCGGCTTATTGATATATTTCTCTGCACACAATTAACATTTAGGGCTTTTTCGTCATAGAAAATAGCACAATAATCTTCTTCTAAATTAAACGACAATATTGGATTGCTATGAATGTCATTATGATGGGTGTTGTGGGGAGTCTTGTTGCAGGTCTGTTGACAGGCGTAGGCGCTTTGGGCGTTTTCTTTTTTAAACAATTATCCGCAAAACTTGAAAACAGTTTACTCAGTTTTGCCGCTGGAATTATGCTGGCAGCTTCGTTCTTCTCATTAATCTTGCCATCCATTGAATACGGCGAGCAAATTTTCGACAGCAAAAATATGGCGGTAATCATTACGATTATTGGCATTATGTCGGGGGCCGTTAGTTTGTCTTTAATGCACCGCCATTTACCCCATGAGCATTTTCTTTCTGGTCAGGAAGGTCCTGATACACAAAAAATTACGCGTATCTGGCTGTTCGTGTTTGCAATTACACTGCACAACTTTCCAGAAGGAATGGCGGTTGGCGTAGGCTTTGCTGGTGGCGACATCAGTAATGGCATGAGCCTCGCAACAGGCATAGGGTTACAGAATATCCCCGAAGGATTGGCCGTTTCGGTCTCTTTACTTTCAATCGGTTATTCAAAGATGAAATCATTTTTCATCGGATTTTTAACCGGGCTTGCAGAACCCATTGGGGGATTGTTTGGCAGTGTTGCTGTATCTTTCGCTGGCCCTATTATGCCTTGGGCGCTAGCGTTTGCGGCAGGTGCGATGTTATTTATAATCAGCGATGAAATTATTCCGGAAACTCACAGAAGTGGCTTTCAGAATCTGGCAACATTCAGTTTATTGATTGGATTTGTCTGCATGATGTATCTTGATGCGACGTTAGGCTGATACCGATTACTTTTATTTAATTCTTACTAAGAACCAAGCATGAAATTCAATACAGAAGAACTCTACAATCGGATTACAGGTGATGAAGATGCACGTGTTTGCAAGGATATCCCAGAAGCCGCGTGTAACGATCAGCCTCATAATTTTTTCGCCTATTTGTGGTCCAATTTATTAGGAAAAATTGCCGATGAAATCACCAGTGCCAAACTGGTGATTCCGTGGTTATTCGGTTTATTGGGCGTACCTGCTACATTCACCGGCTTTATTGTGCCGATTCGTGAGGCGGGTGTTTTACTGCCTCAATTAGCTGTCGCAGCTGCCGTGCGTAATCTCAAAATTCGCAAATATGTCTGGGTTCTAGGTGCAGTGCTTTCTGCATTGAGCTTACTGGGCATGGCATGGGCGGCAGCAACTCTTGAAGGCAAAAACGCGGGCTGGACGTTTATATTGATGCTGGTCATTTTTAGTTTATCGCGCGGCATCTGTTCGGTTTCGGCCAAAGATGTATTGGGTAAAACCGTCTCCAAAAGTCGCCGTGGCGTGTTGATGGGTTGGAGTGCCAGCCTTTCTGGCATTGCTATTCTTATCGTTGGTATCTGGATGAGTAGCTTTGATCTCGGCGACTCTAGCGTTCAAGTATTTTCAGGCTTATTAATTGCTGGCGCTGTTTTATGGATAGTGGCCGCTTTGATCTTCTCTCGCATCGATGAACAACCAGGCGCTACAGAAGGCGGAGGAAACGCCCTTCAAGTCGCGATCCAGCAATTGCGTTTGATCGTTGATGATGCTGAATTTCGTCGATATGTACTGGCGCGCACCTTGTTATTGTCGGTTGCACTGGCACCTCCCTTTTACGTGTTGGTGGCACAAGGCAATACCGACTCGGGTTTAATGGGTTTAGGCGCATTGATTATTGCTAATGGCATTGCATCGAGCATATCTGCACCCATCTGGGGTTATATGAGCGATACATCCAGTAAGCGGGTTATGGCTATTGCTGCAATAGGCGCTGGAATTTTAGCCATTTTTACCTGTTCGGCAATCTGGCTAGAATGGGATTTAGTGACGCATGAAATCGGCTTTGCCATTATCTTTTTACTGCTCAATGTGATGCATGGCGGCGTTCGTCTGGGTCGTAAGGTCTATTTGATGGATATGGCAACGGGTGAAAACCGAGCTGCCTACGTCGCGGTATCCAACACTATCATTGGCGTGATGATGTTGGCAGGAGGCTTAATCGGGCTGGTTGGTGATAAATTTGGTGCTGCTGCGACGTTGTTGATATTGGGATTATTGTCTTTATTAGCGGCATTTTATATTTTAACGCTGAAAGATGTGAGTGACCCTGAATAAGTAAATCGCTGATTACTAGATTAAAACCAGACTCGACAGCTAACGACAGTGACACAACAATATGAACGAAAGTTAAGGTGTTTTTCATTTACGTAAATCGAGAAAAGACTAAAATATCAATAGTAAAATAAACAAGCACTAGAAAAAATACAACGAATAAGAGGTGATGAGAAATGATATCTATAGAGCTAGATAGAGAAGCCGCAATCGCGGTCTTGCAGTTACAAGGTGAATTAAGAGAGAAAGATTTCGATTTAATTACCAAAGTCATCGACCCTTATATTATCGAACATGGAAAACTTAATGGATTGATTATCAACACCAAGGATTTTCCTGGCTGGAATTCTCTCGGAGCGATGGTCGAACATTTTAAGTTCGTAAAGAGTCATGAGAAAAAACTGACGCATGTTGCGCTGGTAACAGATTCCCCCATTGGCGACTTAATGGGAATATTAGCGAAATTCTTTGTCTCTGCAGATGTTAAACACTTCGATTATGATGAGTTTACAAAAGCACAGGAATGGATACTGGAGAAGTAATAGCGTTGAATTCTTAAGTCACCCCCCCTACTTACAAGGCTTTTTTCGACCAGTCTTATTAGTCAGCCCAAGTAGAGGGGTGCAGATATATATTGTTTAAAAGTATCTATATACGATTATAGCGCGCCACTCAAAAAACCAAGTCCGACAAGGGCAATAACCACACCGCCAGAACGCACAACGTATTTACCCCAAGACCAACGAGTCAGTTCGCCGAAAGCGATACCCGCAAGATGCAATAAACCCGTTCCGATAACAAAACCAATGCTGTAAATTAGTGGGTTAGCCGCATTAGGTAATTCTGTACCATGCGCATGTCCATGGAAAATCGCAAACGCACCAACCAATACAGCTGCAACCCAGATAGGAGGACGAACCGCGAAAGCCACCGCAAGACCTAATACCAAACCAGATAATGCAATACCTGTTTCAATATAAGGTATAGGAACGCCCACGACACCTAAAGCACCACCAAATGCCATTACCAGCGGAAATACAACCGGTAGAATCCAGATTGCAGGACGCCCTAAAAACACACCCCATAAGCCTACAGCCACCATCGCTACAACATGATCCAGCCCTAGCATTGGGTGTAAAAAGCCACTCATGAAACCACCGCCAATACTTCCCGCATCGCTATGAGCAAATACTAGAGAGGATGAAAAAATGCCGGCGATTAGCAACAAACATTTAACGAACACAGAGGTTTTAGGATTCATTTTAGGTGACCTTATTTATTTAACACGTTAATATTAACCGACTATTTCTTATTGCGAATGATAATCAGTACAAAAAATTTAAGGGTAATAATTTTACTTGTATCAGTCAAGCATCTCTTACCTTTTTCTAATACAATTTATAGATGATATTAATGAATTTACCACTATTATTTTCTTTTTCGCCAAGCTGGCTCACGCAAGGGTTGCAACACCCTGTTTTGACACCTTCGCATGCTATTTTACTCTGTAGTCTGGCATTTTTGATAGGACAACAAAGTAAGCTTCCCATTCATATTTCTTTACTGTTTATTTCCTCGATAGCTGGAATGTTACTCAATTATTTTGTGTTCCCAGGGGCCAGATTAGAACTGTTATTGCTGGGCATGGCATTAATCATTGGTTTGCTGGTAGTCATAAGAATAAAACAACTACCCCCACTGATGCTAATCATTAGCCTGTTACTAGCCACACTCACAGGTTTGTTTATTGGTATTGATTCACAACCAATCAGTATTCCCGGTTTACGCACCAATAGTGTTATTAACTGGCACTTGGGCGCAGTCATAACGATTACCTTGAGCACCTTGATACTTTCGTTGATAGCACAACTATTACGCCGTTTTGGAGACGGTATTGTTTTGCGTGTACTCGGGTCATGGGTCGCAACCAGTGCCTTGATCACATTAACATTACAATATGCAAAAATTTAGGATTTAACAGATTGATGAAAAATAAAGACACGATGAAAACTTTTTACAGCAGTCAATGTTTGTTAATACATTTGTTAATACTTTTTTTATTCACAATACCGCAAACGGCATTCGCTCATTTCCATTACGAGATAAGCCTCACATCTCACTTGCAGGCAAACGCACAAAAGCAGTTAGACTCCATTAAAATGACATGGACCTATGATGATAACGTCAGTAAATTAATGCTACAGGATGACGAAGA
This sequence comes from Cocleimonas sp. KMM 6892, assembly GCF_035798195.1. Classification (NCBI taxonomy): domain Bacteria; kingdom Pseudomonadati; phylum Pseudomonadota; class Gammaproteobacteria; order Thiotrichales; family Thiotrichaceae; genus Cocleimonas; species Cocleimonas sp. KMM 6892. The sequence continues at coordinate 337,968 of NZ_JAPFBV010000004.1, forward strand.
CATAAGCGATTTAAGAGAACGGTTAATTAAAGAGCTTGGAAATTTTTTATATTTCACCAGTTTAACGCTGAATGATCTATATCTTGAAACAAAACAAGTTACCACGTATGAATTGCAGGAAATACAACACCAAAATAAAACCAGGCTTCAACTTACGATGACATTAGCCCTAAAAGAACCAGTAAGTTTAGAAGGGAATAATACGCTGGAAATTGAGCATGAAGACATATCTGCATCAGCAATTATGTTCTATGAGACACCAGCAGCATTAAGTATTGATGAACGTTTAAATAAAAACTGCCGTGTTGATATTAAAGACAAAGAGAAATATGAAGAGGGGGAACCACCCCAAATAGTTAAAGTCATCTGTCTCGCATAATTACGGAGATACTAACAAAAAATGCCAGTACCTCGTATACAGATGCTTTGTGTACATATTCATTTAGTTTCAAACCGATTAACACCCCCCTACTTATACCACTATTTAAAAAAGTGCCTATAATTTAAAAAAGAGCCTATAAGTAGGGGGGTGGCAAACTGTTTATTAGATATCTTTTAACCCTTAACTATCACCAAGTTTCAGCGTTTTCAACGTTCTGCTACGGACTGATTTTAATAATTCAGGATCATCGATTAACGATTTTTTATACGAAGGAATCATTTCGTGTAGCTTTGCCTGCCACTCATCCGATGCCATTCGCTCACTAAAGCAACTTTCCAGTACTTCCAACATCGCTTTAACCGTTACTGAAGCGCCCGGAGATGCACCCAGAAGCGCCGAGATACTGCCATCGGCAGAGCTAACGACTTCAGTACCAAACTCCAGCTTTCCGCCTTTGTCTTTATCTTTTTTGATAATCTGTACGCGTTGCCCAGCTTCTGCAAATACCCAGTCATCAGCTTTAGCATCAGGGAAGTAATGGCGTAATGATTCCATTCTTTCGGCATGCGTTTTTCTAGATTCTTTAACCAGATATTTGGTTAGGTCAAAGTTACGAAAACCGGCAATCGTCAAAGGTAATATATTGTCGAAAGTGGTGGATTTGATCAGGTCAAACTTAGAACCGTGCACCAGAAATTTCGTGGTAAAACCAGCGAAAGGACCAAACAGTAAGGCATTGCCATCTTCTAAAACGCGCTTGTCTAAATGCGGCACAGACATTGGCGGCGAGCCAACAGCAGCTTTACCATAAACCTTGGCATTATGTTTCGCAACAATATCTGGGCGACGACAGATTAGCCACTGACCACTAACGGGAAATCCACCATAACCATCCGCTTCCGGGATATCTGATTTCTGTAGTAAAGGCAGTGCTCCACCACCTAGACCGAGGAATACGAATTTAGTGTAAATAGGCTCTCTTTGCTCAAGATTTAAGTCTTCTATCTTGACCTTCCAGCGGCCGTCGTCCTGCTTTTCAAGATCGGTAACATTGACATTTAATCTAAGGTCAAAGTCATCCTGTTCGCGCAAATGACGCGCAAATGCACGTGCTATACGACCAAAGTTAACATCCGAACCATGTGCGATTTTTGTTGCCGCTACTTTTTCATTGGGGTCGCGATTTTCCATCACTAACGGCAACCATTCACTGATTACAGCCGGGTCATCACTGAACTCCATCTCTGCAAACATTGGATGCTCGCGCATCACTTCATAACGTTTACGCAAATATTCGACATTATCTTCGCCCCAAACAAAACTTTGGTGCGGCACAGAGTTGATAAACCTTGATGGGTCTGGCAGCGAACCGTTTTCAACGCAGTACGACCAGAATTGTAGGCTAAGCTCAAACGCTTCATTAATGCTAAGCGCCTTACTGATATCGATTGAACCGTCTTCTTGAAGCGGCGTATAGTTCAGCTCACAATAGGCGGCATGTCCCGTACCCGCATTATTATGGCTAGCCGTACTCTCCTTGCCTACGCCATCGAGTCTCTCCACCATAATGATCTTTAAGGTCGGATCGAGTTGCTTTAACAACATGCCCAGACAGGTACTCATTGCTCCAGCACCAATCAGAACAACATCAATATCTTTCTTGTCCATAATAATTCCCGCTTAAAAAATTATAATGGCGTCATTATATATCGTAATTTTTCACTTTGTTATTTCTAACTAGGAACTAAGGTTAATTCTCATATTCATTATTAGAGTTGCAAGATTAAAGCTGCGAACCCCACCAGTCCGTTGCAGCGTCGTAAGTAGACTGGTATGCGTCTTGTGATGCGCTCCAGCCGCCGCTATTTGAGCCTTTAGACTTACTTTGCTTACGGTTATAACGGCGAACCTCTGCTTGTTTTTCAGCATAGGTTTTTCCACGATAAGTACGTTGCCTTTGACTACCTATTCTTATCGCACGCAAACGATCTTTCATCAGTAAATTGCCTGGCTTTCTTTTTTCATACTTAGAACACCTAACTACTCTGCATGAGGTTGCACTCACTTGAGCTATGGAACAGTATGTTTTAGAGCGAGACTTAGAAACCCACACATTAGGTGAGTAACTGCCATCCTTAAGCTTGATAGGAAGAATGTTCGCACGAGACATTTTACTAAAAATCTTACCGCAGTGACGGAAAGCACGCTTGTTTTGTGTGATAGGAAGAACATTTTGAATAGATAAACTCGAATGTTTTGCACTATATGTACCCCGACTTTCCAGATCACCTTTTCTAGTTCCAAATCCACGCCCTAATTCATTAGCTAATTCAGAATAAATACGAATATCTGATCCCCTTTGTGAAATTCTGTCTACCGCACCACTCTCATAAACCAAATAAAACCCATTCAAATTCGAAGGTGCTCTTGGTGGCTTTGCAACACCAATTTTGCCTCGCGGTGGTTTTTTAGCATGGGCTTTAGCAGAGTGCTTCGTTGTCGTCTCAGTATAGGTAACAACCTTACTCTTATTATTGCTGACACCATAAGCACCATTGCCATGCCTATGATGAACACCTTGGTGCGGCAAAGGATGACTATGCACTCTGCCTGCATGTGAATGAGAGTTAGTTTGCTGAACCGTTCTTGTTACAACTTTTGGTTTGATTGCCTGCTGACGTAATTGTTGCTGAGCCTTTTGACTTTTTTGGTAGTCTTTACGCATCGCAATTAAACCTGCCTTTTCATGCGCCCTCTTCACCGATAGTGTTTTTGCGACACCATAATTATTGCACACTGTTTCTAATCGTCCCTGAGTAGAGGCTGCCTTAATCCTCTGCCTTAATTGATGAATTGAATTTACCTTACCTTCTCTAGCAAGAACGCAACTGTGCCAGGCATTTTTATTATCTACATAGCCATAACCGTATTCTGTTTTAGGCTTTCCTTTGGTTTGTACCGATGCGATGTAATAACGATTAAGGTGATTTTTGCCTTTCACATGAGAAGGAATAAAGCTATAGCGTTTGCCATTATTTGGATTTTCAAAATACCTGCCTATTTTGATAAACACCGAGCTTTTACCGTCTTTACCTTTAACTTCATAAGCCTTTGCCCGACCAAACGGGTCTACCATCAAAGACTCATCGAACAGCTGCCTTTCCGACATCCAACAAGCGCTTAGTAAAAAGGGCACAAATAAAACCAGATACCGCAATTGCTTTACACAGAATATTTTTATCATCACTACTTCTCCCACAAAGTATAAATGTCAGTTCGCAACCTATTCAAATTCAAGTTTATGCGAATAATAAAAATTAATTGTGCGTTTTTTGTAAAAAAAATGTAAAAACCATGAAACGCTTCCTATAAAAAACAGGCTATAAGTAGGGGGGGTGTCATTACAATTATTTGAACAGGCGTCATTATTCTTCATTGAAAAAAGGCAATCGTTCCTTTTACTATGGTTATTTGAATGGCCAATTGCTAAAGCATAGACTCGTCTAAATCTAATCAAACAGAGGTCACCTGCATGAAATTAAACTTACGCCCACTATTTTCAGCCCTATCGCTTTCGACTTTCACCTTAGCTGTCAGCTTATCCGCCCAATCAGCAATGGCTGCTGATGTTAAAGTGACGCCTTTAGGCAGTATGGATGGTGAATTCTGCCAGTTAGACCGAGCCATGATTCTGGAAGACCCAGATGGAACACGTTTATTGTATGATCCTGGAAGAACAGTAGCGGGAGTGGATGATAAAAGATTGGGTAAAATCGATGTGGTACTCATTAGCCACATGCACGGTGATCATGTCGGAGACAAGCACATCGGTAGCCCCGGTAAAGGTGAATGCAAAGATACTCAATTTCCGGTGAATGCCCTTCCCAGTACAAGTGCGGCTAAAATAGCGCACGCTAAAGGCGCAAAAATAATCACCGGCAGCGAAATGCCAAAGTTCTTCGCGAAGAAACTCAAAAAACTGGGTGGTGATCCCAAGAATTCACAACTTGTGCGTTTTGGCGCATCAACCATGGTTAATGGCGTCACTATTACCACAGTTCCTGCGGCTCACTCTAATGGTGTATCGGGGCAATTTATTGGTGGAAAACTCGGGGAAATGCTCGAAGCATCAGGTCTTACAGCCTATGCAGGACCTCCAACGGGTTATATAATTACCTTCTCTAATGGCTTAGTGACATACCTGTCTGGAGATACTGGAATCACCGCCGAACAAGAGACGGTAGTGGGTGATTACTACAAGGCAAAATTGGTGGTAATTAATATCGGCGATACCTTTACCACAGGCCCTAAAGAAGCAGCGTGGGTTGTTAATAAACTCATTAAACCTCAATCAATCATTCCTTCGCATGCTAATCAACCTTCAACCGCGGGTGGAAAAATCATCGAAGGATCACGTCTGGCTTTATTTAAAGAGGAGTCTGAGGCTGCAGTTCATGTTCCATTGAGTGGCCGTACGATGTCTTTCGATAGCAAGGGAATATGTAGTAGCGGCTGTTAAATCACATTAAACAGTAACTACACGGATCGACCCATTTCTATCTTTTAAATGGGTCGATCAAATTGCTTTAAAATCTCTAACCTTATTTTGCTCTTTTCCTCCTTACCAAAAATAAACATCCTTCGACTATTCATCATTCATCCCTAACTGGTGTAGTCATGGATATTTTTTTATCAAATGAGAATGATTTTTATTAATTTCCTACCTGTCATTAATCCTTAATAATGGCTCTTTAGAATTCTTGCTTCTACTTTTTAAGGAGGCAATTATGTCTAATCTAAATACTTCAGAGCTAAGCACCTCAGAAGAAACGAAAAGTCATCTGTTGCAATGGGCGATGGTGGCTTTTCTCGTTTACTTATTAATCTGTGCTGTAGGCATGATTGGTGGAGGGTTTAAACTAGCGACAGGTGATCACGCCAAAGAGCTTTTTGCTTTTGCTAGCAATCCATTTGCAGGATTAGTGATTGGCACTGTAGCAACTGCGTTAATCCAGTCCTCTTCTACTGTTACCGCAATCATCGTTGGTTTAGTTGCAGGCGGTTTGCCTGTTGCGGTTGCTGTACCGATGGTGATGGGTGCGAACATTGGTACGTCTATTACCAATACGATTGTCTCTTTGGGACACGTTCGTGCAAAAGAAGAATTCAAACGCGCTTTTGCAGCAGCGACCGTGCATGACTTTTTCAACTTGTTCTCTGTTGTTATCTTTCTTCCGCTTGAAATCATGTTCGGCTTTTTAGAGAAAATAGGTTCTTGGTTATCTAGTTTCTTCTATGGCGCTGGAGATACTTCAATGGGTGGATTCAATTTTGTTAAAGCTGCAACTGCCCCGGTCGTTAAAACAGCAAAAGGCGCCGTTGAAGGATTTGGCGATCAAATCGGGGGGATTGCATTAATTGTTTTCGGTATCGCATTAATCTTCTTATCTATCACCCTAGTGGGTAGATTACTGAAAAAACTTATGGTAGGTAAAGCTAAAGATATTATGCATACAGCAATCGGCCGTGGACCTATCTCTGGAATTTTCTCTGGTACATTAGTCACTGTATTGGTGCAGTCGTCATCTACCACGACCTCTCTAATGGTACCTTTAGCTGGTTCAGGCGCATTTAATTTACGCCAGATCTATCCATTTACCTTGGGTGCGAATATCGGAACCTGCGTCACCGCAGTATTGGCAGCAACCGCCGTAACGGGTAATGCAGAAGCAGCTTTGCAAATTGCATTTATTCATCTTACTTACAATATTCTTGGTGTAGTTATCATTTATGGGCTCCCCTTCTTACGATATCTTCCTGTCAGAGCTGCTGAATGGTTAGGTGCTACAGCTGCCGAGAATAAAATGGTTGCTTTAGGTTATATACTAGGCGTGTTCTTTGTCATCCCGGGTGCATGTCTCGGTATTAGCAGCATAATTTAAGCGAGGAAAATATTATGGAAAACATTCACATCTTAACCAATGACCGCTTACGAGCACTTGTTGTAGAAACGGAAAAAACATTGGACGAGCTAAAACTAGAACTTGATCGTCGTGAACAAGTACAGCAGGAACATGAGGTGGCTCATTTAGAAAACCACATGAAAAGTGCTGAGCTCAGTTTAAAAACGATTCGTGATTTCTTGAGCTTTTTATCGCAAGATTTTAAGAATAAAAAATAATCATTAATTACAAAAGCCCCCCCCCTACTTTGAATGATATTACGTTTTTGTTGTTTGAAATCGTAAATAGAATTTATGCTTTGCGGAACCCTTTTTTTATAAAGCGCTTTAAATAGGGGGGTTTTTGAGTAATGATTTTATTCGCTTAGATACTAAGTGACTTTAATATCATTCGAATTAAGGGCGATATCTTTTATTTGAAACGCGGGAACAGGTTTTGAATAAAGGAAGCCTTGAACAGAATCTGCTCCTAGTAGCTTTATCAGCGATAATTGCTCTAAGGTCTCAACGCCCTCCACCACAACAGATACACCTAGTCGTTTGGTTAAAGAAATAGCCCATTCCAGAATAGTCGTATTTCCTGTTTCAGCGGTTAACAATATGCTTCTATCAATTTTCACGGTATCAACTTCTAGTACAGAGAGCCTGTCTAAAGAAGAGTAGCCTGTTCCGAAATCATCCATCGCAATCGAGAAGCCTTGCTCCCTCAATGTTTTAATCGCCGGAATTAATTCATGCGCAGAAATCTCTTCATCTTCGGTGATTTCAATGCAAAATCTTTTAGGATCTAATTTCTCATCTTCAAATAGTTGTATGAAGTTTTTAAGTAACTTGGCGCTTTTTAGCATGTAAGGAGGAAGGTTAACGTTGATAGTAATATCACCTAACTCATGGCTATGCTTTGCTATCATCTTGATACAAATTTGAGTTAAGGAGGTTAACAGTGCATAAGATTTTGCTTGCTCCAGAAATTGCCCTGGCAGTAATAAACCATGCTCTTTTGAATCGACTCTAATGAGTAGTTCTAGCGATTTTAAGGTGCCGTCTTTCAGGTCGTAAATAGGCTGAAAGTGTACCGGTAGATAATCATCATCTACCGATTGCTGGAGAATCTGCCGAAGCTCATGACGCGGGATTTGATAGCGTGTTTTCTCTTCACTATAAAGTGCAAACGACGAATGTTCTTTTCTTGCTTTTTTCAGCGCAATTTCAGCCTGTTTCGCAAGCTTTTCCGGATTCAGTACTTCACTATGACTCGCGCCAATCGTGAGTGGCACAGCAATCCACTTACCTTGCAGAGTATCCCAGATACCCAGATCTTCCTGGATCGTTTCTATCAATGCTTTGACGTCTATTTTTTTACAATGAAAGGCAACTAGAAACTGGTCAGACTGGATGTGAGCAGCCAAAAGACTTTTGGGTAATTGTTTTAATCTTTGCCCAAGGCTTTTCAGGACTTCGTCACCCGCGTCTCTGCCATATAAATCGTTGATCGATTTAAAATCTTCGATATTAATATGGATGACTAATATATTTTCTAACTCTGAAAAGGTCAGTTGCTCGAGATAACCTTGATAATTTGGAAGGCCAGTTAAAGAACTTGTTTGCATCAGAGAATTCAAACGTTTTTTCTGTTGATTTGAATTTTTAATTAAAATAATGATACGCCAAATCACGATACTACTAATTAGAATACTGGTCATTCCAACGATAAAAAGATCAAGCGGCGGCGCATCTAGTGCAGACCTGATAACAAGGCCAAGCGGAATAGCGATAATCGCAAAAATACTCGACACCCACATGAATAAATTACCTAATCGGGTTGGCGCTATTGCTGGGTAATCTAATGACATTTTCTCTAAGAACACAAAGGCAATAGCAAGTGCGCCAGCCAGATAAAGTGTGCTTCGAGACAAGGTATTCATCAAGAGTGGATTGTTGCCTTTCTCAAAGCTAAGTAACATTTCAAGACTAAAATGAATAACCAGAAGTATGGTTAACAGAGTTCTAATACCATCTGTTAAACCGATACTCTTGGTAAGCAAGTAATGTATAAAAGACATACATAATATTGTGCTACCTATGAATAAGTTGAACACCAGTATTTGTTGATCAAAATCGAATATATAAAACAGTGTGTGCAGTGCATTGGGTGAAACAAGTAAAAATACAAATAAACCTGAAATTACGAGCAAACTAAAATCAATAGCTAAACCCTTGATATTGAACTTCTTTTCAAACATCAACATGTGAATGTAAGCAAATATTGCGATCAATATCATACCTACTTCTTCAAACATGAGAGCAAAGTGGGTAGAAATAGGAAACTTGAAATAGATTAAATTATGTAAGCTTGCCCCAATACCAACAATTGCTACGCCTCCAACCAACACGAGACGCGGTATGCTTTTTTCTTTGTGTTTATTAAAGCCTACATATAATCCAATAATAAAAGGCGGGGAAGCTATCACCAGTAGACTATAAACCAAGTTCTGGTTACTGAATAAGAAAGGCATAATGAATGTATTTAAAACCAGACACGCAGACACGAACTGCCAGAAAACAGGCATGCCTTCTTTTTCTATGTGCTGAATGATAGCGTTCATTAAATACAAATAGCCGATTATTTTTAATATTATGAAGCAAATCTATTTTGGTATTTTGCTTGTAAACTATTGTTACTAATATTTAGTCGTGAGTCGATCTAATTCAGATGAACAGTTGCACTATTTTCTGGTTTTTTGATCCCATAGAATAGTCACTATGAATTCGTAGAATATAAACTTATCTAGATCAATGCCTTATCCTTTCCAGCATCAATGAAAACAATAGATTTTTACAACGCATTTTTACAACGCATTGAAAGCTAATCACGATCAATTAAATCCAATTTAGCGAGATTTCCAGGCAGTCCATACACGTTAAAAAGTCACCCCCCTACTTTGAGGCACTTTTTTAGATAAGTGTTTCCTCGGCATGATGGTCTTTGCTCGAACCTTATGGTTTTTACTAAAATGTTCCAAGTCATTCTAATTATCAAGTTCGCACTGGCTTGTTTCTGCTACGCGACGCTCATCTAGCGCCTGAGTCAAAATCTGATACGCTGATGATAAAAATAAGCCCGCCATAAGACTAGCTACAATAAGATCAGGCCATGCTGTCGTGGTACCCCATACTCCCAGTGCCGCAAACATGACAGCCACATTACCTATTGCATCGTTACGGGAACACAGCCATACCGATCGTACATTGGCATCACCATCTTTGTATTTCATCAGAATTAGTACACTCGCAAGGTTGGCAACTAATGCCAAAAAGCCGATAACACCCATGATTTCAGCGGTTGGAACCTCAGTATAAAAGATGCGGTACACGGTCGATCCAAAAACCCACAATCCGACCAATAGAAGGCTGATGCCTTTAAACATAGCCGCATTGGTGCGCGCCTGAATTGACGCTCCTATGACTGCCAGTGAAATACCGTAAGTGAACGCATCTCCCAGAAAATCCAATGCATCAGCCTTCAATGCCTGCGATTGTGCCAAACGACCAGCACCCATTTCGACAAAAAACATCACCGCATTAATTGCAATGACAATCCAGAGCCTACGTTTATAGTCGTCAGATACGCCATCAAACTTGGCATCGTGCCCACAACATCCAGACATTTTTTAACCTCTTTTTACTCGTGTGAGGCAATAGTATATTCTCTCTAGTCACTAGAGGTTCAAGGAGTATTTTATGTTTTCTATCGGTACACTTTCGAAAAAAACGGGCGTTAAAGTACCCACCATTCGCTACTATGAACAAATCGGTTTGATTGATCCGGCAGTGCGTACGGAAGGAAACCAAAGGCGTTATAGTGAATCAGAACTGGAACGTCTAGGATTTATCCGTCATGCACGCGACTTAGGCTTTTCGATAGAAGCGATTGGAACACTGATTGAGCTAAACCAGCACCCAGATAAAATATGCGCTGAAGCGAATAGCATTGCCCGCAAGCAACTCACTGATACTCAAGCTAAAATTGCCAGTCTGCAACGACTGGAAACCGAACTACTCAGAATCACCAACCACTGTCAGGGAGATGGTCAAATAGGTCATTGCTATGTTTTAAGCTCGCTAAGTGATCATGGAAAGTGTGTTTCTGAGCATAGTCAGTAGCAATAACTTATAACTTGTAACAGATCAGTTTCGGAAACAATAACCAGCACTGAAAAAATGATACTGAAGAAAATAACTCCAATTTCAATAACAACTTACTTCAGCAAGCTCACTTAAGTCGCCATAACATTCAGTCAAAATCCTCTATCTCACTGAAATAAATTAGTTTTATTGTCGAGTTATTGTCGAATAATTGCCGCGTTCATCTATTAATTTTTGAAGTTTCTTCAACTTTACTTTATATTGAAAAAAATCTATTTTGCATGCAATGCATAACATCTAAAAAAGCCTATTCATAATAAGTAAAATAAGCGAACAAATGACTGATATATTTTTAGAAACATTAAATGCCGTTATTGTTGGAATCATCCTCTGGATGTTTGTCTACAACCTGCGTGTCAAAAACAAGTCGAATTCCGATGCTGCGGGTAATTATATCCTTATCGGTTTCACTCTCATGTTATTCGGTTTACTGATTGATATTACTGATAATTTTCCGCAGTTAAATCATTTAGTTGTGATAGGTGATACCCCTGCTCAAGCCTTTCTGGAAAAATTTATCGGGGTACTTTTAGGCTTATTCTTTCTCTTCATTGGGTTTAAACGCTGGTTACCAAATGTATCAAAACTTAAAGAGCTGAATTGGGAATTAAAACGTGAAATAGAGTTGCGCAAACTCACCGAAGAAAAACTCATGCAATTGGCCTTATACGATCCTTTAACGGGTTTACCCAATCGTAATTTAGTCTTTGAGCGCCTTCCAGAAATTCTGACCGAGAGTAAAAGCAATGACCAGAGTGCTGCCGTTTTATTTATCGACTTTAATGATTTCAAATCAATCAACGACACATTCGGTCATAGTGTTGGCGATTCACTCTTAAAGTCTGTGGCTGAGCGACTACAACATTCAGTGCGTAAAGTTGATCTTGTGGGTCGCTTAGGTGGCGATGAATTTGTTATTGTTTTAGCGGATGTTAAGAATCATCAAGAAGTTCGAGCCCTATTGAACGAGTTAGTTAGCGAATTAAATATTCCGTTCATGATCAATGACAATGAGATCTACCAGCATGTGAGCATAGGTGTGGCAATGTATCCGTATGACGGCGTCACACAAAAGGATTTATTGAGCCATGCAGATGCGGCGATGTATGAGTCGAAGAAAATGGATGAGAGCTCTTATACTTTTTACAGCTCAAGCTATAGCTCAAACAGCCTCAGAATCGCCTGATATCTGCTGGTTCAATCAAGACGTTGGTCGGTTTTCAGCAGTCATCAGAAACTACTTTTTCGGCTTGAAATTACCCCAGGGATCTTTGGGTGGTGCCGGATTCACATTATCCGAATCATCATTAATATCATTAGCGCCATCGAAACGATTATCCCAAGATTTATAATGCCCTGCGCTACGTCGTTCGTTATATGCCTTGCTCGACCCTTTGCGCTCACCTGTATAGCTATTTCTGCTTGCTGCATTGTTAGCGCGTTTCTGCTGTAATTTTTCACCGTCTTCAATGCTTAATTTGGCTGGCTCACCTGGTTTATGATGCTCCGGCACAATGCGTTCTCTTGGTGGCAACTTGAATTGCTCAGAAGAGACACCCGGTAAATTTTTATATTGATACAAGTAAAACACTTCAACTTTTTCGCGCGCCCAATCGGTTTTCTTTAAAAACTTGGCGCTGGCGGCAATACTTGGGTTTATCTTAAAACATTTGATGTTTAGGTAAGCATAAAGAATATCGAAGCCATAATGACTGACCAATTCTTCTAATACTGTTTTTAAACCAACGCCATGTAATGGGTTGTTTATGTATGGATTTTCTTTGTCGCTACTTTTCTCACTCATACTTGACCTCTACTTTGCCTGTATTCGTCATAAGTGCCTTCAAAAGCAATCATCTTTCTATCTTTGATTTCCAGTACGCGGTTGGCCAGTGTGGATACGAATTCGCGGTCATGACTTACAAAAATCAAGGTGCCTTCATACACTTTCAACGCATTATTTAATGCTTCGATGGCTTCCATATCCATGTGGTTGGTGGGCTCATCCATAATCAAAACGTTGGTGTCTTGCATCATGAGTTTACCAAATAACAAACGATTTTTCTCACCACCTGAACAGACGCGGGCTTTCTTTAAAAAGTCATCTTCAGTAAACAGTAAACGACCTAATAAACCACGCACTTTGAGATCATCATGCTTAGGTGTTCGCCATTGCATCATCCAGTCAAACAGCGTTAAGTCGTTATCAAAATCCAGAGTGTTATCTTGTGGACAGTAACCAACCACAGCGTTTTCGGACCATTTAAAGCTGCCGCTTTTGGGAGTGAGTTGCTCCATTAGACAACGCAGAAAGGTGGTTTTACCGGTACCGTTTTCTCCGAGAACCGCCAAGCGTGAACCTGCTTCGAGAATAAAGTCGTCACTGGCAAACAAAGTTTCTTCGTTAAAACCATGCGATAAGTCTTCTAACAACAAAGCATTACGGTGTAATTTTTTGTGTTGGGTAAAATTGAGTATCGGCGTCATTCTGCTTGATGATTTCACTTCATCGAGCTTAATTTTATCCAGTTTTTTCGCGCGAGAACTTGCCTGCTTCGCTTTAGATGCATTTGCGCCAAAGCGATTCACGAAGTCTTGTAACTCTTCAATTTCAGCGCTTTTCTTGCTGTTACCTGCGAGTAATTGTTCGCGAATGAGGCTTGAAGCCGCGAGGAAGTATTCATAATTACCCGGATAGATACGAAGCTCACCATAATCAATATCCGCCATGTGAGTGCATACCGAATTCAAGAAGTGTCTATCATGAGAGATGATCACCATGGTACAGGTGCGCTTATTAAGCTCGATGCTCAACCAGTTGATTGTATCGATATCCAGATTGTTGGTTGGCTCATCCAGTAACAAAATATCAGGATTGGCAAATAACGCCTGTGCCAACAGCACACGTAACTTTCGACCCGGAGCGACTTCACTCATCAGACCAAAATGCAGTTCTTCTTCAATACCCGCATTCAGTAGAATATCGCCCGCGCGACTTTCTGCAGTGTAACCATCCATCTCAGCAAATTCTGACTCGAGTTCTCCGACTTTCATACCATCGGCATCAGACATTTCAGGTAAAGCGTAGATGCGTTCGCGTTCGCATTTTATGTCCCACAGCGCTTTGTCACCCATAATTACGGCATCAATCACACTGTATTTTTCAAAGGCGAATTGATCCTGACTCAGGGTTCCCATCTTTTCGCCCGGTGTGATCGAAACATTACCTGAGGTTGGCTCGAGTTCACCGCTCATGATTTTCATCAAGGTTGATTTACCGCAGCCGTTGGCTCCGATTAAACCGTAGCGGTTGCCGTTATCAAATTTAGCTGAAATGTTTTCAAACAAAGGCTCAGAGCCAAATTGCATGGTGATGTTTGCTGTGGAAATCAAAGGAATGTCCGGAGGGGTATAAGAATTGAGGGTGCGCAGTCTACAGGCTAATTGTTTTTGAGTATAGCGTAGCTACTTATCAAGCTGTAATTAACACTAAATGACAAGCTATATAACATACTAGATAACAAACTAGAGAACTAAGAGTATGTCTGTAAAACTTTGGCACCCCCCTACTTTGAGGCGTTTTTTTACTGTTTATTTGTTGCTATGCGTATTCTAGTTCTGATCCCAATAAGGATTATCACCAAAGCGTTCAACCAAAAAGTCGATTAATAAACGAGTACGACGAGAAAGGGTGCGAGATTGTGGGTAGACAGCATAAGCATTCATCTTTGGTAATTGATAGTCTTGCAAAATCGGCACTAAGTCGCCAATGGCTAATGATTCCCATGAAATAAAGGTCGGGGTAAAAAGAATCCCGTGACCAGCGGCTGCCATAAAGGAGAGAAAATCCCCATTATTTGCAATTATATTGCCCTTGGTGGCGACATGATGCTTCTGCTGATCTTTATCGACCAGTGTTAACGTGGTGTTGCTCGCTAATGAATACCTAAGCACTTGATGATTTTTTAATGCTTCATGGTCTTTCGGTGTGCCGTGTTCTCCCAGGTATTTTGGGCTTGCGCACAATGCGAAGCTAACGGGAAACAAACGTCTTGCTTTTAAACTCGAATCATCCAGATCACCGATGCGAAATGCCAGATCATAGCCTCCACCAATCAGATCGATTTGATTGTCTGTAAAATCTATATCCAGCGTTAGCTGAGGGTGTTCTTTAAAAAAGGTATCCAGCGCTGGCGATAAGTGAGTCAAGCCAAACGATAATGGCGCTGATATGCGTATCGTCCCTTTTAAATCACATTCCGGGTTTGACGTAATATTATTGAGCTCGCTCATCTCATTGATAATTTGCAAGGCGCGTGAATAATAGTGTTCTCCGGTATCACTCAGTTTTTGAGTGCGCGTTGTACGATTAATCAGCGTGACGCCCAAACGCGCCTCTAATTCTGACAATCTTCGGCTAACGGCTGACTTTGCGATGCCCATTTGTTCTGCGGCTGTACCAATACCACCCGCCTCGACAACTCGCACAAAAGCTTCCATATCTTCTAATTGACCCATGCATCACCTATTGTTCTAAATACGAGAATAATTATTTGCGATTATCGGTATTTATCCTTTTTTATTCAACAGTTAATATTCTCTCATCGGCAGGAAATGACTCCTACCAATTTAAATAAAACCAAATAAAACTGAATTAAAGGAAATTAAAAATGAACACTAAAGCAATCATCGCAAGCACACTTTTTACTGCACTATTAGCTGGCCAATCTGCATTCGCTGGACAAGATAACGATCAAGGCGTTTTCGCTACTGACACTGCTGTTACACAATCAGCATCAGCTGACAAAGTGAACTACGACGCTCCAAAATTTAATGGCGCACAAAATCTTGATAACGAAGTAACTGTTAGCGGCAGAAAATAAGCCCTAACAAATAACACAATTATTTAAACAAATACTCCATACAAAAATTAAAGGAATTTAAACATGAACACTAAAGCAATCATCGCAAGCACACTTTTTACTGCATTATTAGCAGGTCAATCGGCATTCGCAGGACAAGATAGCGATCAGGGCGTTTTCGCTACTGACACTGCTGTTACGGAATCTGCATCAACTGACAAAGTGAACTACGACACGCCTAAGTTCGAGCGTACACAAAAGTTTGATAACGAAGTGACTGTTAGCGGTAGAAAATAATCGCTTCCCTCGAAGGGATATGTGCATTTGAATCAGCACTGTACATAAAAACACCGAAAAGAAAGTAGCCTACTCCATGTGACTAGGCTATTTTTTTGCCTTGAAAAAACAGACGAATAGTATTTAAAGGAAAATTAAAGACGTCATTGGCAATATAGAATATGTACTTAAAAACCTTCATTATTTTTGAGTTTATCCAGCCGTTGTAACAACCGCGATATATGACCTTCCTTGATCATGGTTCCCAGATAACCTTCACTCATGAATTTATCTCCTCGCACACAGAAACTCAGCATTTGTTTAACTTGTGTTAGGTCAGCGCATTGAACAACCACATCACTGCTAATCATTCTGCTGATGATTAATTGATTAAAGCTATCATCACGCCAGCATTCTTTTGCAGCAACGCGCAAAAAGTCTTTAACCAATGGATCATAAATGGGCCAACGCATGAAATTGACATTGTCTTCTATGGTTTCGCCGCCTTTCCATTCGATAATCGGGTCGAAATCTCTGCGGTTGAGCGTGGAATAGAAAGCGATAATTTCTTCGTAATCTTCACGTGTTGGGTTAACTGTTTCCATCAAATCAGAATATAAGCTATTCGCCATTATAAAAAATACCCTGTTGAAAAATGCGTGATTGTGAATCACAACACATCCAGATCGTTCTCTAATTGAATCTAAAGCCACCCCTTCTTACCATGAGTTTAGGACTAGTTCATCTGAAAGACGACTCTAGACCATAGCGTGTATTAGCGTCACTTTTAATTTGTTTTTAACAGCACTCTTAATCTAAAAGCACGTTAAAATAGCGCCATGACAAATACAGAAGAACATGACGAACTCCCCAACATCCTTATTAGCGCTTGCCTTTTGGGTAATCCTGTTCGCTACGATGGCACTGACTTATTTATTGATCATCCTTTAATCAAGAAGTGGTTAGATCAGGATCGTTTGATCGCCATATGCCCCGAGGTTGAAGGCGGAATGCCTGTGCCACGTGCTCCGGCAGAAATTCAAACCGGCGACGGCAAGCTGGTACTGAGCGGAAAGTCTCGTGTAGTTGATGTAGAAGGCGAAGATGTCACCAATTCATTTATCAGAGGCGCATTAAAAAGTTTAAAAATGGCACTCGATAATGACTGCGTTGCTGCAATTCTAACCGAGCACAGCCCCTCTTGCGGCAGTAACAGAATATATGATGGTAGTTTTACCAAAACCAAACGCGATGGTGTCGGCGTAACAACGTCTATGCTTGAGCAGAATCATATCCCTGTTTTCAATCAGGAACAGTTAGAAGACTTGCAGGTATATTTAGAAAGCGGGGATTGGCAAGATTAAGGTCACCCCCCTACTTTGGGGGCTTTTTTTATTCATTACTTTTATTCATCGCTTTTAGGCAGATGTTTTAAACACAAGATTACGTCAGAATACAGCTCATCAACGCTTCTTCAAGGTTATCATTCAAGCGTTCAGAAATAATTTCGATCCGGCTTTCATCACACACAGGCAGCTCAACTTCGGTCAAAGCATCGGTATCAAGATTGAAGCTATAAAAGCCTTTATCTGTAATAAACACAGCCTTTACTCTTTCGGCGGTACAACTCCAGACGAACTCAACTAGCTTGTCGTGATCGAAGATTGTCTCACCTGAAAAACGCCAACCGATACTGTGAAAACCTTCACCTTGATTGACCGCTTTAATAAATCCGCACTCGGGAATGGGCGTTTCAGGAAGCAATGGCCTATCGTTATGACCATGATGGTGATGATGATCTTCATCTATTTTAATCTTGCTTAAAGAGGGTCCTGCTAACGTATCTAGTCCGATATCTCCGTGTTGCGCAAATATCACCTGCGCAAGTTCTGTACCCTTCTGCTTGACGTAATCTATCAACCTTTGTTTGTCGCCATTATCGTCACCCTCGCCTTCGCTGTATAAATCCGACTTGTTTCCAACAACCGTATCGGCTATGGCGATTTGTTGATTAAAGATATCGTGACTTGTGTAACGCTGATCCGATAATTTTCTAGCATCAACCAGCGTGATGGTCTTTTGCAATGACAGCACTTGTTGATAGTGTTCGGATGAAAGCACTTCCAGAATTTCTTTCGGGTGTCCCAGCCCAGTGGGCTCTATTAACAAACGATCAGGCGTGGCACTTTTCAATAATTGATTCAAAGCAATTTGCATGGGCACACCCGCGGCACAGCACATACAACCACCTGGCACTTCGCGAATGTATACGCCACTTTCTTCAGGCTGTTGACCTTCAAGTAAACTGCCATCAACACCAATCTCGCCAAATTCATTGACCAGAATGGCCCAACGTTCGTCAGCGGGCTTATTCTTAAGCAGATGTAAAATCGTTGATGTTTTACCGACGCCTAAAAAACCCGTGATTATATTGGTAGAGACTGCTCGTATTTCAGTGTGATTGGTATTTTTAGAAGTCATAGATTATCTTTTAAGGTGATCGGTGCTTTAAAAAGTCGATTGTTCAAGAAAATTTCAAAAAGGGAATTGTAATTCACTCGTTACTATTAGTAGACCCATAGATGACCTAATATAAAAAAATAGTGAATAAGCTATGAAACGACCGTTGCAAAATCACACATCTGATCTAACCTAACCTCATGCTTTTGACTGATGCTCTGGGCAATCACAAGCGCCCTGATGAGACCGACACAATCGATAGTTGAGGAAATGTCCAACCGCCATAAATGATGCGCCAATCACTGTCAGCCATTTTTCACCTGATTCCCCCACACTCTCTTCGAATAACACAGCAGAAATCATCAGTGCCAAACCTATAAAACCAAGAACAAGTAATTGGAAACGTTTGTGTTTCATACACCCCATGGTCAATGCATAGACACTGGTCGGTATTACAGCCAGTAACATCCATAGATGAAAAGATTCTCCATCAAGTTGTAACGCAGCAAGACTGGGCAGCCAGATCATTGCCAATGGAAATGCTAAACAATGCGCCGCACAAAGTAGTGACAAACCAATTGCGAATTTATCTGTAAGTGTTTGTATCATAAGATTTTACCGTTATTAGCTTTATAAATCTGAGTATTGCTGGTTGCTCTAATTTAAGGTCAGAGCAATTACTTAGTAGTAACTCAGCAATATTAAAAGCCGTAAATGTTATATTATAACATTGCATAAATAAACACTTACTTAAAAAAAGTAGTTAGCCAAGCGCAGCCGAGAGAATATTGGAGTGTAACGACGACTGCTCAAAGAGTGAGGTTTTGCAAAAACCTCATAAAAGTACGGGGGTGCCTAATGGCAAAAAGGAAGTAAAAAGAAACTACGAGAGAAAGTCAGAAAATATTTGCCCGCGCGTATGAGTAACGTAACGCAATAAAAGAAAAGAAAAGAAAAGAAAAGTAAAGAAAACTAATAAGGACTCGTTAAGATCAGCCAGTGATCAATTAAATTCTTTTCTTTTATTGCGTGTACCAGATATAAAACTGCTTATACAGTCATGCTAAAAGCATAGAAACGCTATTTCGATTCGAATGCTCGCCAAAAGCGTTTATCCAGTGCTAGTTGCTGTTGCGGTTCTGCGCCTGGCATACATAACCAATCCAATTCCAGGCTCTTCAATTGTTCGGCATTGTTCAAGGCTTGCAGACCTAAACCTGATTCATTCATCTGCTCTAGCTGGAATTTCATTCGTTCCGATTTATCTTCGGCAGGGGTTTCAGCACCCTTGGCTATTTCCAGTTTAATACACATCAATCGACGCTCTGCTGTGACTTCACTGCGATCCGTTTGTGTTGCAGCAGATTTACGACGTGCCTCGATTCTCTTGGTAAAATCTGAATCATCTAAGGTAATCGAATCCCATTGGTTTTCAATGTCTTTTAACAGCTTCGCATCAGGAGTCTTTTCCTCAGCAGACGCATACAATGCTTCCAGTTGAGTACAAAGTTCTGCTTTTCGTCGCAGTGCTTCCAGTTGCCCTTTTCGAATATTATTGATAATCCGATCATGGCATTCATCAAATTGCGAACAGGCATTTTGGTAATCACGTTGAATGCCCTCAGTTAATTTTTCAGGTAATTGCTCTGGTAAATCAGGCAATTCAACATAACTCGCCTGTAACTCAGTAAACTGATGATCAGCCTCGCTTAACTCTGTCGCTGTTTTGGCCAGTGTCTGAATAGATTTGATGATGTCTCTGTAAGCATTCAATTGCTCATCAGTTTCTGCTCTTTGTCCTTGGCGCACTTCCTGAATTTTGCCAAAAACCTGGTCCCCTTGCTTCTTGAATTCTTTCCAGGCTTTTTGATCATCCTTGCGCTTGGTGACACCGATCTGTTTCCATCGATGTTGCAGTGTTTTTAATGCGGTGAGATTTTCTTCTTTGGCATCTTCTTCTGCGAGTGCCGCGGCTTGTTTTATAAGCTCGTGCTTAAGTGCAATATTGGCATCGTATTCAATATTTAAATTGTCATAGACCTGATCCTTAAACGTTGAAAATTGCTCCCATTGTTTTTGACCGGCTTTATGTTCGACATCTTTGATATTTGTGTAGTGACTGCTAATACTGCGCACACTGGCTTCTACAGCCTTATAATCGGGATTATTCTCTGGCTTGCTTTGTTCAGCTAATTCGCGCATTTCTTCAACATGCTTCTGACGTTGCGCCAGATTGTTTTTGCGTAACTCTCGACGCTCATTAAAGAACACTTCACACGGTTGATAGACCTTATCTGAAGCCTCTTTAAAACGCGGCCAGTACTGTTCTGAAATATCTGAATTACCCAGTTCTTTCCATTGCTGTTGTAGCGCTTTCATCTCGTTAAACAGCTTATCCGGGTGTGTTTTAGAGCCAATCAATTGCTCCATTTTTTCACACAGTTCAACATACTTGGGTTCGGTGGCAAAGCTCTTCCAATCACCCATATCGCCGAGTGTTTCGAAGGCTTCTTCATAGCGCGTTTTCAGTGCTGCGGCATCCTTTCCCGTAAAATTATCGAGCGCTTTTTCTACCCTGACACACATCTGTTTTGCCCTTGTCAGATTGCCTATTTTGGCAAAATGAAAGATGGAGCTTATATTTTTGTGCACCAGTGTTAGTTGACGCTCATAGCTTTCGGCGGCATCTTTTTTAGCCGCAGTCCATTCCGCCAGTTGCTCCTGCAATTCCGTTTCTAACTGCAAAACACCGTATGTAGATGGCCAGTTTAATTTGTTTAATGCCGAACTCAACGCGCGCACAGGTTTTTGCAGTTGCGCATGCTTAACTTCAGTCTCATCCTTTTCAGAATCTGCATTTTCCTGAGTAGAACCTTGAGAAAATAAAGGGACAACCTGCTCCACCAGTTGAATCGCGCTTTTTAAAGCAGCGATCATCTGTTGATAATCATTTAACAATCCAAAATCAGGTGAAGATATCAGTGCTAAAGAATCCCAGTTGAAACGCATGTCCTCGTGCTTTTCTTTGGTCTCAGCTAATAATTCAATCGATGTTTCAAGGTCTCGATCAGCGACATTCTCGAGCAGGCTTTTAAGCTCATCCACGATTTCTTGTTGTGACTCTTGCGTGACTTTAACCGTTAACCGATCCTTATATTGTGCATCGAGAATATTTCTAGCGGCTTGATAACGCTGTTTAGACTCACTCGAGATTTCAAAATCTAGATTATCCCAACGTTTACAATGCGCGACACACCTTGGCATGAACTCTGGTAACCAGTCATCACGACTAGAGAGGTATTCCACTTCTTCAATCAGCTCATTAACTGTCTCTAGTTTTTCTGTCTGCTGGCGCTCAAGCTCTCTGCACTCATCAATTTTGGTTTTGATAATGCGCTCTGCATTCTTGTCTTTGCCCCGAATAATCTTGCGCGCAGATTCAAGCGTCTCAATGCCGGTCAGCATTTTCGCAATTTGCTGGCGTGAATCGGTAAATGCTGTCGCTGAAAGCACCTCAATTAGTTGTTGAGAAGGAAGCCCTTGTATCGCCTGCTCACGCACTTCAGGCGTTTCTGCATGCGCCGCAACACGTACACTCAATTCAGGATAGCGTTTCAGCATATCATCGAATTCTTGTGGGTTTAGGCTGGCACTTTCGCCCATTAAATCGTCTAACCTTTTTGCTGCCGCAGAACACACCGTTTGCGTTTTTTTGTCATTGCCATGCTGCAAGGATATTTCATGCAATGCCGGTGCTGACTTTAGTTGCTGGATGGCTGCAATGCAGACGTTAACATCCACATCGTTAGTCGCCAGTTGCACGAGCTTTTCCTGATGCTCTTTATTGTTGCTATCAAAAGCAGCAATTGCTTTCAGGCGTTTTTCAACAGATTTACTTTTCCAGGCCGGTCTAAAAAGGTCAGCTAACATAGTTTTCCATGTGATTTGTTTGATTGAAGATTATTCTCATAAGGCATAAGAGATTTTTCTATTGTGAATAGCGAATTGTAAATCAATTTAACCTTGAATAGGTGAGCTAAGTCATCCGTAGGTGTTTTTTTAAAGGTGAATATAGTGCCACTGTTTCCCAACTTTCGCAGAGCTAGAGATTCGTTCGCCAGTAAAGCTATTCTAAACCTTAACATTTGCACAAGCATGTTTTGATAAGACCACAAAGTGGCCTAAAAGTTACTTAATTTTAGGCGTTACTTTTATCAGAGAGCTAGATAGATTTACCAACCATCAAGTACACATTGCAAGGTATGCGGATTAGTTTCTGATAGCGGTATGTCTTGCAGAGTGTCACCGAGGTAATTGCCACTGGCAAAGCCTGTTGCGTTCTTAAATCGGTAGGACCAGCAATACCTAAGATTTGGGTGGGCTTCGGAATAGGTCACCAGATTATCAACCAGTATTACATTCTCAAAATCTGAAAATGCCATAAAATAACCCAAAAACTGATTCCGTCTTACATCTGCATCCGAGCTTTTATACATATACATTCCGCAACTGTTACACACATTGTCGTGAACATACGTTGCGCGATTATGACCTTTATCGCCACCACTGGAATATTGAATATAACCCAGCCTTCCGTTTACAGATCCATCAACCATTGTGATCGTATTCCTTGCGATAATATTATGCGTTTTATGCCAGCTAACGATTGGACCATCGATGTATTTACTACCCGCACCCTGCTCCATCACATTATCCAAAATATAGACGTTCTCACCACTGGCATTCACAATATCGCCACCTGTATTGTGATGAAAATAATTATTCTGAATCAGGATATCTTCATCGACTCGACCCGGACCTTCAATATCAATACCAAATTGCGGGCTTGTACCATTGATATGATGTATTTCATTGTCTTTGATCTCAATGTTAGTTCCCCCAACAATTGAAATTCCCTGACGTCTGTTGTTATAAATATTGTTATTTGTGAACGTCACATTACTCGAATCCAGCACTAGCGAACCATCTCCTGTGACATCACTGATCTGCATATTTTGAATTAACACATTGTTATTGCCCCACACGCAAATACCATGACCTTCATCGTGTGCTGTTTTTCCATCGCTACTTCTTGGTGTGAAAACATGGGTATCTCTATCACCCTTAATCACACCATCTCTAACGTTTATATTGTCACCGTTCAAACGTAATACGCAGTAATTCCATTTGTCATTCGTATCAATAGATAAAACCGCTCCTTCACTAAAGACAAATTCCGTATCAGCAAAAATATCAATCCCCTTTTGGTAGATTGTATTACCAAAATCACCCACTAAATATTCGCCCGCAGGTAAAATAACTCGGCCATAACCTTCATCATGCGCCCAATCTATCGCTGCTTGCAGATTAGCTGTTGTTTTAGCCGCTGCTGTTCCGTTATTCGGAATATCCCAGGTACTTACATCAATCACATATTCTAAATTATTGCTTAGTACTGGTAGTTGAGCCTTAAACAGCATTTTAGGTAAGCCATTAACATCAAGGTCTTCTGGATCTGCTCCATAGCTTGAATTACCAACGTTATCGTCACCACTATCATCGCCAGCATCACTACTATCTATATCGACGGATTCAACGAGTTCTGATGGATTCCCGTCAAGCGTGTCAGATGATCCAGATCCAGAACCACCACCGCATGCAATGAGAAAAACCGACATAAAAACTAACAGAAAGTAAGGTGTGCTTTTCATAAAGAACTCATTTAATGAAATAACGTTAAGTTAAATTAAGGACAGATCACAATAGATTCAGTTTCAAACTCATACAACTTTATAAACTTCAGCGCTCTTACATTGATTAATTTTTATGATTAGTGGTTCAAAATAAAAAGTACTGAGATGTGAGGAATCTATTCAATAGTTTTCAATTTAACTTTTTATGTCGATTTATAATAATCGAGCTGATAAATGGTTCTTTAGAAAATGAATAAACGCATTCAAGCACGTTGTTTAAATACAAAAGTCACCCCCCACCTTTGAATGAGATTAGGTTTTAGTTTTGTTAAAACCTAAATAGAATTTATGCTTCGCGGGGGCACTTTTTTGTCTAGTAATCGTGGAGATTAAAACCCGTGTGAAAATCACAGATACAAAAAAGCCCGAATACTATCGGGCTTTTTTGTCGGTTAAATAATAAGTAAGTTAATTATTAATAACGAGTTTATTCATCGTTAGACGACTCATACAATGAGATTTAAGTTCTTTTATCACAGATAAATTGAGGTTATTTTACTATATCCGTATCATAAATAATTAAACATGCACCAAAACAACCAAGTAGGTTTCAGTAACATATTTAACGGCAAATATATTACTGAAGTTTAAAATTAGTACAAAGTGTACGTCAGTATTTTAAAACCATCATTTCGTCTGTAATTTTGTTTAATAATTAACTTTGAGTCAGGTTAATTCCCTTACGACGACGCCCAAACCAGAGTAAACCACTAATAGTAACTATAAGCCCAAGAGGAGTAAATATCGGAACAGCGGCAGCAGTTGCATTGGGGGGGGCTAATACGGCAACAAAGTTCGAACGTAACCCCGTAGCGGTTTGGGGAGTGGTAATAAAACTGTATAAGCAGTAGTCGCCTGTAGAAAAATCGCTATATTTGAGGAATGCTTGAGAAGCGGTAACGGGTGTCAGGGAACTGGTATCGTTTATTATTGTGGTTGATGGTGGAAAGGCATCAAAGATCTCTATCCGAAATGAAGTACCAATTACGCCAGAATAACCAGAGTCGGTAATATCGTCATTTACGTTTATGGGAGCTGGAAGTCCAGTTGGTTCTACTATGTCAGTTGCCGTTGCGAAGCATATCGCGGGGTCGGTAATTAGTGCGCTATGTGCCGACGGCATCGTAACTAGCGCCACCATTACACACCCCAGCCATCTTCTCAAATGCAGTCCAATGCGCTTTTTACTCGTACCTGATTTCTTCTCGTTCATTTTAATTCCTTTTTTATAATAACTAGATGCCTTTACACGGAAGAAAAGACGGATAAAAATTTCTCATTTTCTCTCACCATACTTTCGAGAAAAGGTTTCAACTAAAAAACTACTTTACGAAACATTAACATCAGAATTAATTTCAAAATGCCAAATAATAACAATTTATCCAATAATGGTGCAAAGCGCGTAAATCACACCCAAAAAAAAGCCCTAATCAATTCGTTAGGGCTTTTTTTAAGCTTAATTTGCACCAAAACTATAGTGTTTTGGTGCATTCACTTTTCTGAATGTATCAATACAACATAAATCTCATTATATGTGTCGCAAGAATCTCAACTTATGTGGCGAAAGTCTCACTTTATGTGGCGCTTCACGCTCATTTAAAACCTAAATTGAATGAAACACTTCGCCCGCATGAGGATGAATCGCATCGCCGTCCACAACGCCTGCTTCAACCATCTTATCAAACATCATTTTAGCCGTGTCGCTAGCTGCATCCGCTGTTGCTTGATCAGGATATTTTGCTAAAACAACGCCTTTACCATTTCCGTATGAAACGAAATCGATAAAATCTGCGCCAGCGCCTTCTAAGTCCGCGCGTAAACCTTCTGCGATCTGGCCTGCTTTATCCATGTCTGACGATGCAAAACGTGTGATTGTGTAAACTGCCATTTTATACTCCAATTGTTGTTAAATCCTGAGGGAGTAGGAGTATAAGTCACCCCCCTACTTTGGGGCACTTTTTTTGTGATTATTACAAAACTATCATAAAAAAATGGAATTAAGACCCATCTTCAATATGAGTCGTTAAAGCTATTCAGGCAAGAAACCACCCGCTTGCATATTCCATAATTTTGCATAATGCCCAATACCTTCAGCGTCGTTGCTATGGGACTTATCGAGTAACTCTTGATGCGTTCCATCTTCAATGATTTCACCATTATCAAAGACCAAAATACGGTCCATATCCGAGATGGTCGAAAGCCTGTGCGCAACCACGATCACCGTTTTCTTCTCCATCAATCTTTCCAACCCAAGCTGAATTTTTCTTTCGGTAATTGAATCTAATGCAGAAGTCGCTTCATCTAAAATCAAAATAGGTGAATCTTTTAAAATCGCACGCGCAATCGCGATTCGTTGACGTTGTCCGCCGGAGAGTTTTACACCACGTTCGCCCACTAATGAATCATAGCCTTCTTCGGTTTGCAGAATAAATTCATGTGCATTGGCTTTCTTTGCAGCCTCGATAACTTCTTCATCGCTGGCGTCCAGTTTTCCGTAACGTATGTTTTCCATTAGGGAGCGATGGAATAACATCGGGTCTTGTGGAATCAGCGAAATACTTTCGCGCAGGCTGTCTTGTGTCACTTTCTGAATATCTTGGCCATCGATAGAAATCACACCACCGCTGGGCTCGAATAAACGTAACATCAAATTCACAAAGGTCGATTTACCTGAGCCTGAAAAACCCACTAAGCCAACTTTTTGATACGGTTTGATATCCACATCCATCTGCTTGAATACCGCCAAACCTTCTGGATAAGTAAAGTCTACTTTCGAAAACTTAATGTGACCTTTGGTAACGTTAATATCCTTTGCACCGGGCTGATCGACAATATCGTGCGGTTGAATGAATATCGACACGCCATCCGAAATATTGCCAATGTATTCGAAGAACTCGAGAAAGCTTCGGCTTAGACCACGAGCGGCTTCGATCAACATAATCGAGATACCTGCCACCATCGAAAACTCTCCCACGGTCATGCCACCTTCAGACCAGATTTTTAAAGCGTAGCTGACCATCGAAACCATCAACACCATTGCGGAGACAAATTGGAACCAACGCATCTTTTCCATAAACCAGAAGTTGCGTTTAGCCGCTACGATTTCCTCATCAATGAATTCGCCAAGATAGTCCTCTTCAAATTCACCGCGAGCGAACATTTTGGTGTTCATCATATTAGTCACAGAATCGACTACTTTACCGGTTACCTTGGAGCGTGCTGCAGCAAAGGTTTTAGAATAGGTCTGGCATTTTCTGGCTAATAAAATTGAAATCGACACATACACAATCAACCACACCATCAATACCAAGGCGAGCTTTGGCGTTGTGTTAAATAGAATAATCAGAGCTACGGTTGATTGAATGATTAATGGATAGAACGTAAAGCAAATCGTCCATAAAGAATGCATGCAACTGGTGGCAATTTCAGTAATCCGGTTTGCCAGTGAGCCTGCAAAATGTGAGACAAAATAACGGTGTGAATGAAACTGTAAATAACGAAACAAAGAACGCCTGATAATGGATCGTAGACGTGGCCCATTACTCACCAGAATCGCGCCACTGGCTCGGCTAAAAAGCACGATGCCTAAATTGAGCAGCGCAAAAAACACCAGAGAATCATAAGCCGCATCAAACACATCTGCGCCCGTTTCATTCGCCATTGTTACCGCATCTATGATCTGTTTCACCGCATACGGCAGCATGATGGTGCAACTCGCCTGAGCCGCTTCAAAACTGAGGATGGCAACAATCGCCAATGACATTTTGCGATAAAAATACAATGCGAAACGCCACGGTGTGCGTGGTAGTTTTGGTGCTTTGTCCGCAATGGTAAAACTTGAATTCATGAAATGGAAATCCTATAGAAAGCTCTATAAACAATTCATTATGGGGGCGTTGTTTAGCTATTAAAAGATGTTAATTGATACATTCATTTAGACATTAATTGAGACTCAGTAATCATC
The DNA here is from genome assembly GCF_035798195.1 of Cocleimonas sp. KMM 6892. Classification (NCBI taxonomy): domain Bacteria; kingdom Pseudomonadati; phylum Pseudomonadota; class Gammaproteobacteria; order Thiotrichales; family Thiotrichaceae; genus Cocleimonas; species Cocleimonas sp. KMM 6892. Next base: position 365,833 of record NZ_JAPFBV010000004.1, read on the forward strand.
ATTTAGGTCACCCCCCTACTTTAAGGCACTTTTTATTTTTCGTGGACCAAATTAAATACAAAGATCTCAGGTACAAAAAAGCCCGAATAATAAGGACTCTATAACTTCATCATTATTTTTCTATTCTACGAAGTGTTGAAGGTATCGTTGCTACTGTCTGCTGCAACGTCAGAGAATGCGCCGGTACGATCGCACGTATTTCTAAAGAAAGTTTACCGTCACTTAACCAGCTCATCTGAATATGCGAGTCTGTTTTGGTAGTACCATAATTTGGAATAATGACGCCTGATGACATTGATCGAGTGATAGAAAAACCGTTGAATTCTCCAACACTGAGATTGGGTGTCTGCTCGACAACTTGCTGATTAAGTCTCGCTGCCCACGGATCATTGACGATGCTATTCCAGTCCGTAGCTAATGAACCGGATGAACTATATATTTCCAGCCAGCTTTCTTCTGTCCCTTTGGTGATTAGCAGGTTCCAATTCAGGTTTTCGGCATAGGAATTGAAAGCTCCATCGCGGATGACATTATCTAGAAAACTTATTCCTAAAAAAGGAAGAATACCTTTTTTACGCTGGCTTACCTGTGTTTCCCAGTCTGCTGGCACCTCTACAGAAAAACCGTATTCAAGGTTCCGAATTAGCTGGCTACCGCTTGCTGGAATCTTATTCGATATATTCTTGTCATCCTGATCGACACTCGATAGATAGGATTCTGCACTCGCTGTTGAGGTTTTCAACTCACTTTCTATCGACTGTTTCTGCCAATTTAGAATCTCAGAACAAAGTTGTTCTGCATTTGCTTGCCCTTTAAAACCGACGTAATAGCCATCCGGTCCCCTGTTTAATGGATTACCATCTACATCACGGGCACTTCGTGGTTGACCACTACGAATCTCCCAATACACATCACCCACATCTCCCTGACGACTTTTTACACGAACGTATTTAAGCTCTCTGGGCGTTTTCTCTCTCAAGAGTTTATTCCCGAAAACAACCATCAATCTTCTGTTTGTGATGGCATACGCCCATTTAGACGAACGCCTATACCATGAGGTCAGGACTAAATATAAGCCGGCACCCGTCAGTATCAATGAAGGTATTAATGGTTTATTGGAAAGCCCAATCAAGAAGGAATATTTTTCCAGAGTATCGGCAGGTAAGATCAGCCAATATCCGGCATAAAGACTCGTTCCCGCAGAAATCAATAGTATGCCTAACCCAAGCAGTAACGGAGAAGTAGTGCTCCAGTTGCTTGGCTTTCCCAGCCAGTATATTGTTTCATCTTCTTCGATAAATTGAGAAATTCTCTGCCTAATTTCTTTATTATCAATAGAACCGGAAAATTGCTTATTCATCACTGCTTATTCACTAATAACTACTCTCTTCAGAATAAATAATTGCGGATTACTTACACGCACCACGTTGAAAGTAATGGTCTACAAAGTTATGCAAGACGAAAGCATCAGGTTGTACCGAAACCACTTTATTGGTTCCAGGAAGAGACTTCAGCTTGAATACTCCATCTGGAAGGAATTCATACTTCCAGCCCGGTTGCATTTTTGCGGTTGAAGCGCCTTGAGTGCTATAGGTTCCATCAGTTTCAAATATGAAATTATAATTATTCTCTTCACGCTCAATAGCTTTGGTGTCGGGGTTGATTGATTGGTAATGTGTATAACACCAGGCTCCAAGCAAATACTCTGGAGTAAGCCCCTTATAATCTGAAGTTTTATTCTCTTTTGAAACATCGGAAGCGGGTGAAACCTTGCTATCTGCAGCAACTTCGCTAGTTCCCCTGTTGCTTTTTTCTGATTCATTACAAGCAGATAACAGCATGAAGGGAACAACAACCATAAAAACTAATATACGCATATCAATAACTCATGATTAAATTGAATAGGATGTGGGAACATCACCAAAGAAAAATAAGCCTTAATTTTCTACAAGGTATTTATAGACCTATATATCACTAAGTTCTGTGATATTTGTCTCAAAATAAACGATCACATAAATATATTAACCTTGCTCAAAGGGTTTAGGGCACCCCCCTACTTATGGGCACTTTTTTAGTATATTCATTCTTAACCCAAGACAAAAAATATCGAATTAAATCCAGTTACGTAGTTCGTATCAACAAGTGCATGATGAAGGTTTAATGATAAGCTGGCGTCTTAATAAGGTCTGAATGACAACAGGGGCACAAAAGCAATGAAACGTATGTATGATTTTTTAACGTCTAAATTTTTACTTCTTTCAATCATGACTATGCTCACAGCCTGTTCTGTTAGCCCTCAGAGAACCACTTCCGTTAAACCATCGAGCTTGCCCACTACTTCTGACCTCGTAGGAAAATACAGTCTGTTTGCTGGTTCTGAAGTCAGTTTTGACGTCAGTGAGCAAAATGGTAATTTATTTGTATCAATGTTTGGGGTGCAATCACAGCTGCAAAAAATCAGTCCCGTGCGTTACAAGTTTGAAGATGGTAATGAGCTTAAATTCGATTATTCCCGAGAGGGAATCTATGATCGATTTGCCACGATGAATGAAGGTAGACCTCGGTGGTTTATAAAAGAAGATTCGCTGCAACGTAGCCGATCTAATGTCACAAATCAGGCGGTTTACACCCAACAGCTATACAAGGACTTGAAGCCAGGCGCTTACGCTTTCTCACGTTTTATAAGCCCTTCTCGTGGGCTGGTTGATTACTCCGTTTACCTTCCGCCAGAATGGAAACGCAATAGCAACAAAACGTATCCTTTGGTGTTTTTTCTACACGGTCAGTTAGGTTGGGAGCATAGCTTCCCCGACAGTGTGCCGGCATCGCAGTTAAATCAATGGATAGCCCAAGGCTCAATTCCACCGATGGTGATTGTGTCATTACGTACAGGTCGATTAAATGGCAGGGTGGAAGAACAATGGTCTTCTGCACGCAATGAAACATTATTGACCAGTGAAAATAGCAATGAATTACGTCAATACATTCGTCAGCAATTCAGGGCGGGTATGTCTGCTAGAACCACGGCAATACATGGCCACTCTCGGGGTTCTCGCGGTGCAATTCATTACGCTTTAAAGTACCCAAACAGCTTTTCATCTGCAGTCGCTAATGCGTTTGTGAGTGACTACGCGCTGGATGAAACCAAAAGAATTGCCCTGCAAAACCAACAGCAGATAAGAAACCGAGGCATTCCACTGCGTATTTCAATTGGTGATAGGGATGAGTTCGCCTTAAACATGGGGCGAAAAGCATCACCTGTGATTCATCAATATTTAAATAACTTGAATATCCTACATGATTACGAAGTTTTTCGAGGCGTTGATCATGGGTTCGTCAATATCTGGAATACCAGACAAAGAACGGGCTTACCAAATGGTCTGGGTGAATTACAACTGCATGCCGAGGCCTGGGCCAAGGGTTAATGACATATAGCTAAGTTACCCCTGACCTGTTGTCGTTTTAAACCTGACAGTTGGGCTATCGTCGTCAACGACGTCGTTATTCCCAGTACCAGTATTCCCAGCACCAGTATGTGTGCTTACCCAGCTCGTCGCTTTTTCCTTCATTTCGCGGAATTTGGTTGAGCCTTGTTCTAGTTTATTTTCCCATTCTGGATTTGGTTGCTGATCATAAGTTACTTTGAAAAACACCTGCATTAAAGCCGTCATTGCAAATGGGTCAATTAATGCAGCTTTGATACTTATCGACGCAACAATCGCAATCATCAGCGGCCACATTCCACCGACTTGGCCGGTTAGTTGCAACAGTAACGCAATTGGCCCGAAGGTTAATAACATCACCAATGCAGTCAATACCCAACTGATCACAGTAACAAACACGGCATTTTTCAAAAATACTTTATAATTTTGAGCATACAAAACCACTGCTTGTTTAGAGCCTTCCCACGGGTTATCAATTTCATTTTTGATGTTGTAAGCAAGAATAATTTCATCCACATAGGTTGTAGAATTCTTAATGATGGCATTCACGAACTTAACAATAGGTTGGGGTACAAACGGCAGAAAACTTAAAATCCCTTCAAACAAACCGGTGATAAATCGAACCACCTTTTTAATCACTTGATCTACCGCAAACAATACCGATGCTTCTTTAAATCGGTCTTTAACGATAGCCTGCGCATAACTGATTTGACCTTTACCTGAAGGGATTTCTTCCTTATCCAGATATTTTAGGATGACGGCTATATGACCTGCTTTCACCATGTAGAGCAAGTACTCTCTGACGTAAAACAAAATTCCTGTAACCAGACCGAACCCACCGATAATGCCATAAAATGCACCAGCTTCGGACTCACCTGCTACCTTGCCGATTAAAGAACCTACACCAGCACCTGCACCAGTCGCGATAACATAAGCAAGTGTAATTCCGAAATAAATCAGAAACCTGAATAACATGAATGACTTTGTTTTCCACAGCGCTGAAAAAACATCTTTGATCTTGAAATCCAACATCTCATCACTCCTTTTTTCTATCCCAGCCAATCTTTGAAAACTTAAAAACCAAGAAAATATCAATCTTAGAAAACACAAGATTTCCTAAGATTGATATGCTTATGACTTATTTATATATCAAATGATTTTTTACAGACGTGACGTATTTCACATTTCAAGCAAGAAATACCAACAGTAAAGAATTAGGTCACCCCCATACTTACAGGCATTTTTTATAACAAATTTTTTAAAACAGCTGATGTAAATACATAATAAATATGATTACGACGCCATGATTGATAACTAACAAAAAAATACAGAAAAATCCCCTGATAAGCGCTAACATCAACTAGACTTGGTGATAAACACGAATAACGAAATAATAACGAAACAAACTATTTAACTAACAATTACAGTTAACTAAAAACCAAACAACAAAATAATTTATAAAATAAAAATAAAAAAAGAAGAAAAAAAATAGTATTCAAAGTCACACTATAGAGATTCGTAACAGAATAGCTAAGGTACTTTTGAGGAGAATATAAAAGAGTGAATTAGCACAGCGCTAATTCATGGCTAACCATTTTCGTCGAGGGTAAGTGAATGTCAGGTAATCAATTCGAAGATGCAATCTGCGTCTTATTAGCAGGAGGTCAAGGCTCACGCCTTCAACCATTAACCATCGATCGCGCCAAACCGAGTGTGCCTTTTGGTGGTAAATATCGCATTATCGATTTCACCCTAAGCAATTGTTTGCATTCGGGTATCAGACGGGTGCTGGTGCTGACTCAATATAAATCTCACTCTTTGCAACTTCATCTCTGTGATGCCTGGTCGATTTTTAATCCTGGCTTAGGTGAATACATAACCCCTGTTCCGCCGCAGATGCGCACAGGAGATTCCTGGTATAAAGGTACGGCTGATGCGATTTATCAAAACATCTGTTTACTAGAAAGCAGTGGTGCTAAAAAAGTAGTAATTCTGTCAGGTGATCACATATATCGCATGGATTATGGCGCTATGCTAGAACACCATAATGAATTTGAGGCTGACCTTTCAGTCGCCTGCATGCAAGTCCCTATAGATGAGGCAAGCGCGTTTGGCATTATGACTATTAATGAACAAAGTCAGGTCATTGAGTTTGAAGAAAAACCCGAAAACCCTGCCTGCATGCCTAATCAAACTGAGTTTGCATTGGCCTCGATGGGGATTTACATTTTCAATATTGATACCCTGGTTGATGCTTTAAGCAAAGATAACCTTAACCCTTTATCATCACATGATTTTGGCAAAGACATTCTGCCTTTATTAATCAAATCACATAATGTGGTTGGCTATGAATTCGGCGGCAGTGAAGGACGGGTAACACCAGATCGCTATTGGCGTGATGTGGGCACGATAGATTCATATTTCGATGCCAATATGGATTTGCTTTCGCCTCAACCGCCGTTAAATCTGTATCAAAAATCATGGCCGATACGCACCTATCACGGTCAACATCCACCCGCTAGAATAATCACGGCTCACGATAACGAACAGGGTAAAATTAAAAACGCCATTATCGGCAGCGGTTCAATGGTTATAGATGCAACGATAATTAAATCTATCCTGTCAGCGAATGTCCGAGTCAATGAAAGCGCCCACATCGAATCCAGTATTATTTTTGATCATGTACAGATAGGTGCCGGTGCTAAATTACGCGACTGTATCGTCGACAAACATGTGCAAATACCAGAAGGAATGATAATCGGCTATGACAAAGAGGAAGATGCCAAACGCTTTACCCTCTCGAAAAATGGAATAGTCGTTGTACCAAAAGGCTTTGGCCAATAATCAGTAAACACCTATCAATTAACACCGTTTACTGTGGTCACCCCCCTACTTTGGCGCTTTTTTTAAAGGATTAAAAGATGCCCGCTCAATCAACATGGCAGCCATCTATTAACGCACCATATTTTCCGGTGCTAGCACGTCATCTAATTGTTCTTTAGAGAGTAACTGTTGTTCCAGAACTAAATCATAAACACTGCGATGGTCATCCAGCGCTTCCTTAGCCAAAGCCGTACAAACTTCATAACCCAGATGTGGATTAAGTGCCGTAATAATCCCGATGGAGTTCTTTACATTATCTGAACAGGTAGCTTCATTCGCTGTTATTCCAGCAATACAACGACTACCCAGGATATCCATACCGCGTTTAAGAATTTCGACGGATTCAAACAGGCTTTCAACCATCACAGGTTCCATCACATTGAGTTCAAGTTGCCCTGCTTCTGCCCCTAAGGTTGTCGTCAAATCATTACCAATTACTTTAAAGGCAATTTGATTAACCACTTCGGGAATAACCGGATTAACTTTACCTGGCATGATCGAAGAACCGGGTTGCATGGGCGGTAAGTTGATTTCATTGAGTCCGGCGCGTGGTCCAGATGAAAGTAAACGAAGATCATTACAGATTTTAGACAGTTTTACCGCGAGTTGTTTAAGCGCTGATGAGTACATCACCAACGAACCCGTATCATGCGTGGCTTCAATCAAGTCATCAGCCAATACGATATCCCGTCCTGTCACTTTACATAAGTGTTGTACGACTCGCTCTCTATAGCGAGGATCTGCATTGAGTCCAGTACCAATCGCTGTTCCCCCCATATTCACCGTTAGAAAAGAATGACTACAGGTTTTAAGGCGTTTAATCTCATTTCGTAGACTGGTAGCATACGCATTAAAGCTTTGACCTAAGGTCATTGGCACTGCATCTTGTAATTGGGTACGGCCCATTTTCAGAATATCGGAAAACTCAAAACTTTTATCATCAATAATCGCGATCAGCTTATGCACTTCAACCAGTAACTTATCGTTGGTGTCCATAAGTGCAACTTTCATTGCGGTTGGATAAGCATCGTTGGTTGATTGAGAATAGTTGATATGATTATTTGGGTGACAATATTTATATTCACCGCGCTGATGCCCCAGAATCTCTAAAGAACGATTGGCAATCACTTCGTTAGCATTCATATTGGTCGACGTTCCTGCTCCGCCCTGCAACATATCTACAATAAAGTGGTTATGTAACATGCCCATCCCAATCTCATCACAGGCCTGACAGATCGCGCCGATAATATTATCCGGGATATGGCCTAAATCGTGGTTTGCCATCGCCGCAGCTTTCTTTACTTTGGCGAGTCCTTTAATAAAGTCAGGATAAAAGTTTAAGGTGATGCCACTGATATCAAAGTTTTCCAACGCTCGAAGCGTTTGAATACCATAATAAGCCGTTGCTGGTACTTCTTTTTCGCCCAGCAAATCATGCTCAACACGTCGACCTCGAGCACGGTAAAGCGCGGATATATTTTTATAACGACTGTTTGCGTGCTCCATCCGGCGAATAATAATTTGCGCAATAGTAGCAGAAATTGTCAACGCCAAATCACCACGTTGACTGAGTAAATGATGTAATGCTTCGCGCTCGAACCGGTACAACGTTCCTTCCGATAACAACCGTGCACAAACCCCTTGTTTATGAGGTGGGGCAATCAGAATGGTTTCGCAGATAAACTCATACGTCGAAAATACAGTAAGACTTCTCTCTCGATCACCTTGATCATCAAATAACTGAACACTTCCCGATGCAACCACATACAGTGCATCAGTATAGTCATTTGTCCTAAACAGAACATCACCTGTTTTAAAATCCTGAGATTGAGCATGTTCTGCAAAAAGTGCTAAATCCTCATCGCTAATACCCTGAAATAATTCGACTTTATTTAACAGTGAAATTACAGATTGTTCTGTGACGGACTTTTTGCTCATTGTGTGTATTTGCCTTTTAAGGTTACGAATAGGTCATCATATTTTTTAACATCAGGGACTAAAAATACGACTATTCCTTTGATACAAAACACAGCAAACAACATGCCAAAAATAATAAAAATTAATACGAAGATTTATAAGGGGTTTCGATATAAGCAACTTAAGTGGCGCACCAAAAAGGTGTGCTTTTAATGTCACCCCCCTACTTTAAGGCACTTTTTTATTCGATCCATTATTCAAACGCCCTATCCACACCTTTAACTTATTGTTCCAAATACAAGAACAAACTTTTGCTATTTTCGATATTTATCCTTTTTTCTACAACAGTTAATATTCTCTCATCGGCAGGAAATAACTCCTACCAAACTTAATTAATACAAAGGAATTTAAACATGAACACTAAAGCAATCATCGCAGGCACACTTTTTTCAGCGCTATTTACAGCTCTAGTCGCAGGTCAATCTGCTTTCGCTGGACAAGATAATGATCAGGGCGTTTTCGCAACTAACACTGAAGCGACTCAATCAGTTTCGGCTGACAAAGTTAACTACGACGCACCATCAGTGACTAATGAAGTTTTTGTTAGCGGTCGTAAATAATCACTAACGATTAACACTGAATCAAAACCAAATTATACAAACATATTAAACAAATAAATTTAAAGGAAATTAATCATGAACACTAAAGCAATTATCGCAGGCACACTTTTAACAGCACTTTTCGCAGGCCAGTCTGCATTTGCAGGACAAGATACAGACGAGACTGTTTTCGCAGAATTAACTGCAAACACTGCAGTGACTCAATCAGCATCAACTGACAAAGTTAATTACGATGCGCCAACAGCTGACAGTTCTGAGTCTGTAGTAAGCGGTAGAAAATAATCGCTTACCTGAAAGAAGCATGTACATTGAAGCAAAGAATGTACATGCAACACCCGAAAAAGAAATAGCCTGATCGTTTGATCAGGCTATTTTTTTGCCTAGGAAAAATAGTACTGAATAAAAAAGTAAACACCATTTCCACACAGATACACACACGACAACAATAGTTCTTAATATGTGAACAATCATTTGCTAAATTCGATATTTATCCTTTTTACGACAACAGTTAATATTCTTTTATCGGCAGGAAATAACTCCTACCAAACTAAATTAATACAAAGGAATTTAAACATGAACACTAAAGCAATCATCGCAGGCACACTTTTTACAACTCTAGTTACAGCTCTAGTTGCAGGTCAATCTGCTTTCGCTGGACAAGATAATGATCAGGGCGTTTTCGCAACTAACACTCAAGCAACTCAAACAGTTTCGGCTGACAAAGTTAACTACGACGCACCATCAGTGACTAATGAAGTTTTTGTTAGCGGTCGCAAATAATTTTTTTTAAATCACTAATAATTCATCATTAGCTTAAAACCAATCACACCATTAAAGACAAGGTAAACCCAATGTTAAAATTTCTAGATAACTATCAGCCACAGAGCTACGCACTATTAAGAATCACTGCAGGTTTTATGTTTCTTTCTCATGGCGTTCAAAAGTTCTTCAACTTCCCAGTCGATTTTCCATGGCCTCTATCACCATTGACAACGGCTGCCGGTGCTATCGAACTGGTTGCAGGGTTGTTGATTATGATCGGCTTGTTTACGAGACCAGCAGCATTCATTGCTAGCGGCATGTCAGCAGTTGGATATTGGATGTCTCATGGTACTCAATCATTCCTTCCTATCGCCAATGGCGGAGAGATCATTGCACTTTACTGTTTCATCTTTTTGTTTATTGCAACAAAAGGCGCGGGCATCTGGAGTGTTGATAAAGAGTCATAAGACAGAAAACGTTAGCATCGCAAAATTTTAATTGGGAAATGAAGAATATGAACCAAACAGCACTCAACAAAAACAAGCCATTCCCTACCTTATTTGTCGGGCATGGCAGTCCAATGATTTCGATACAGGATAATCGCTACACCAAAGCGTGGAAAGATATCGGTGATCGTTTGCCTAAACCGAGTGCTATCTTGATGGTATCTGCTCACTGGTACGAGCCCAAAACGGCCGTAACAGTGAGTACTTCACCAAAAACAATCCATGATTTTTATGGTTTTCCCGATGAGTTATACCAGATTCAATACCCCGCACCGGGCGATCAAGCACTTGCTGAACGTGTGAAAGAATTATTATCGCCCATTTCTGTCCATCAAGACGACAACTGGGGGTTAGATCATGGCGCATGGTCGGTACTAAAACACATGTACCCAAATGCAGATATTCCCGTGGTGCAGATCAGTATTAATTCCAATCAACCTGCGCAATTTCACTATGAACTTGGGCGAAAGCTTCAACAGCTTCGACATGAAAATGTGATGATCATCGGTAGCGGAAATATTGTGCATAACCTAAGGCATTATACGGGTGAAAACGCCACCAAAACTCAGCATGACTGGGCAATTCGGTTCGAGAATAAAATCAAAAATCTGTTAATTTCAAAAGATCATAAAAGCCTGATTGAATATAAAAACCTGGGATCTGATGCGGCATTATCAATCCCAACACCAGAACACTATCTGCCTCTGCTCTATATACTTGGCGCGAGTCTGCCGGATGAGTCGATAAGCATTCCTATTGATGGTGTCGAAAGTGGTTCTATCTCGATGTTAGCGGTTGAAATGGGGGATTAGATTATCCTGCTGGAAAGCGTGATAGATAGTTGTTACTCGGTTGTTACTCGGTTGTCACTCGTAATACTTTTAACTAGGCGCACACTTTATTGCGCCCTGTTTTTTTGGCTTTATATAAATTATCGTCGGCTCTTTTTATAATTTTCGTATGGTCCGTGTCTGAATTTTCAACTTCAGATATACCGATACTCATGGTTGCCAAAATATCCCCATTACACGTCTTGATCGGTGTGTTAGAAACGATTTCTCTTATCTTTTCGGCGATAACTAAAGCAGATTCTTTATTGGTTGCGGGCAACAATACGCAGAATTCTTCCCCACCGACTCTTGCCATGCGATCGTACATTCTTAAGTTTGATTCGCACGCCAGAGAAATAGTCTGAATAGCGGTATCACCAACTAAATGACCAAAATCATCATTGATCTTTTTGAAGTGATCGATATCGAGCATCAGCAATGAGAACACTTCACCACTTCGATGATAATGAGGCAGTTCGTTATCCAGAATTTCGTCAAAGGTTCTTCTGTTAATCAAGCCGGTTAAAGGGTCGGTTCTTGATAGAACCTCGAGTTTTTCCTCCACGTCTTTCTGCTCTGTCACATCACGCTCAATTGCCACAAAATGAGTGATAACGCCTTGCGGATTCTTTAAGGGATGAATACTTAAATCCAGCCAATACCCTCTTCCGGATTTACTTTGATTTTTGATGGTTACTCTAACAGGGACTTTTTGCTCTAATCCTTTTCTGATGATTTTCTTAGTCTCACCATCTGTTTCTTCAGATTGTAAAATTCTGGGGTTTTTACCTAATACTTCTTCGGCGGTATATCCGGAAAGCTTGGTGAAGGCTTCATTGACATAGACAATCTCAGGCCCCGGATTATCAATATCATCTGACTTGGTAACGATGATGACATCATTAGCAAATTCCACGATATCTCGAAAATTGAAATCGAATTCTTTCATGACTGTTTTTTATTATAATTGAATCTAAAATTTAGAAATTTTGTTTGTTAACAAAATAAATATATAATACCCATCGCTTTTTTTCAAAATAAACGACCAAAGGGCAGCAATTAGCCACCCCCCTACTTTGGGGCGTTTTTTTATATATGTTAGCGAATATCTAACGTTAGCATCTAAGACTAGCCGCTAAACTAATGGCCTTAATTGCTTTTAATTAACGATTAAAATACAACCAGATCACTTCAGAAATATTCGGTCCACGTGTATCACTGTAAGACCCGGGCAAGCCACCTATCCAGCCATGAGATAACTGGTCGACAGTGAGAAAATCCACTGACTTATCGGTACCAAACTCACCATAGTGCTGGTATTGCCAGTTAATTCCTCTGGTTGTATCGGCTAGCATCGTGACTTCTGCGGGATTTATCTCCTTGAAGGCCAACCAACTATCGCGCAAATTCAGCCCTGCTTGCAAAGGAACTGTTTCATCCGCTTCTGACTGAATCACCAGTAATGGCGCTAATCGACCGTGACCATTTAGCGTGATTTGATCACGCATGCGTTTCACAATAAGACCTAAGGAACGATAGTGTACCGATAAAAATGAAACTGTCTTCACCGCTCTAGCCGTTTCGTCGTAAGCCACCCCCGCCACACTCGCACCCGAAGCAAATAAACTACCGTGCGCGACCAATGCCGCTACCGTCATACCTGCGCCCGACGACAACCCGGTGATGTGAATCCGTTTTGGATCAACACTAAATTCTTCCTGCACCTGTTTTATAATACGACCGATATCCTCCACTTCTCCCGATCCGGCCTGTATGTGTTGCTTCATCCACCACGCCCAGCAATTCTTATTGCGCAGGCTCAAATAGCCCGTCACGAATGGATAAACCACAATAAAGCGTTCGCGTTCAGCAATTGCATCGAAGCCACTAATTGCACGAATATCATCATCTGTCTGACGACAACCATGCAACACAACGACGACTGGCAAGGGTTCACCTTCAACATAGTCTGCAGGCGTATAAACCAGATAATCACGACGACGGGAAAACCAGGAGCCAATCATCGGCAGGCAACTACGCGAATGAGTCTGTCCTGATAAGGGCTCGGCAGAATGTTCTAATGCAGCTACTTCTCGCAATTGCGCATCAAACTTACGCGGCGGTTTAAGCTCAAGAGTATCAACTTTGATTGCTGTATCAACAGCTGGAATAGACAAATCTGGCTGATCGCGCAACTTTTGCCATCGGCTTTTCAGATAACTGCCAGCCCGCTGAAAAGCACCGCGTAACTTGTCACGCATTGAGAGAAACATACAAAATCCTTTTTATTAAGCCCTTTTAGTTATTGGTATACTGAGTCATTGTAAAGAGTTCAAATTATGTCTATTGATTAAAGAAAAACACCATACGTATAAAATATGTATTCCTCTCTACGATGTAATTTAAAACGCTTTTATATTTTTAAAAGCTACGACTTGTTAATCTATACAGTGCTCGTGATTTTAAAATATTATGAATAGTACGCTCTTCGTGTCTCTGTTCGCATTGTGATTGTGATTGTGATTGTAAATGTTTAACAATTTCGTCTTCGATACACATCATATCCTGCATTGTTGGTTTCTCGTTGTTGGTTTCTCGTCATTAATTTAAACGATCATCCTAAATTCAATTTAGGTTTAATGAAATCTATAAAGGCAGATACTCTTTTAGCCACGTTTGAAGATCGATAATAGACAGCGTTAATTAATTCTCTATCCGTATCAGGTATGCGATAAGAATCTAACAGCGTCAGCAACTTTCCTGAAGCAATATCTTCATTTACCATAAAACCAGATAAACAAGCGATACCATTCCCAGACAATACTAACTGGCGTAATGTTTCTCCACTACTCGCTGTAATAGTAGGCGTAATAGTAGGCATACCTTTAATGGGCCATTTGTTAAGCGCTTTGATAGTTGAAAAGCCAATAATCTCATGATTAGACAGATTTGGGGGAGTCACCACGATCTCATTTTTATCGATATATTCTGGGCTTGCAACAATGTACAAAGGGCTTCTTCCTAAAGCTCTAGCGTGTAAGGTTGAATCTTCTAATTTACCGATTCTAATGGCAACATCGGTGCGTTTTTCTATCAAATCAACAAACTCTTCATTAGAGCTAAGCTCAACCTCAATATCGGGATAGGTCTCTGTAAACTCTCGCATGTGAGGTATTAGCTGATGATAAATAAAGGGGCTTGCGGCATCTATTCGTAGCTTACCTACAGGTAAATTAGTACGTGTGGTGATATTAATTTCAGCATTATGAATTTGCTCTAAACCAAGACTTATCGCATTTACAAATTGTCTGCCTTCATCAGTTAACGTCACTCTTCGGGTCGTCCGTGTGAAAATCGTTGTACCCAGTGCATTTTCTACCTTCGCTACAGCGCGAGAAATGCGTGCAACTTGAATATTTAATGCTTCAGCAGCTACAGAGAATCCACCATATTCATTTACCGCAAGTAAAAGTTCCAAATCATCTGATCGTGTTTTTAAATTCACATTAATACCATTTTCTACAAAAGTAATTTGTCAATAGTGCCATTTATTGAAAAAGTCTAACAGATAATAATAGGTACCTCTCAGCTTTTCACAAGATTGTTAGTGCTGTTTAAGAGCTGACAATAAATATTTTTAACTTTACATATTTTTTACAACAAATCAGGAGATTAAAATGCCGTTAGCATTACTCGCATTAGCATTGAGTGCTTTTGCCATAGGAACAACAGAATTTGTTATTGTCGGTTTGCTACCAACAATGGCAATAGATCTTAATGTTTCAATTCCATCGGCGGGCTTGCTCGTCAGCTTATATGCAATGGGTGTCGCAGTAGGTGCGCCTATTTTGACTGCACTAACCAGTCGCTGGAATAGAAAACATGTTTTATTATCAGTCATGGCGCTATTCGTGGTCGGCAATTTGGTTGCCTGGCAGGCACCAAATTACGAATCTTTGATCATTGCTCGTGTCTTAACCGGGTTAGCGCATGGAGTGTTTTTCTCAATCGGTTCTACCATCGCTGCAGGTTTAGTCCCAAAAGAAAAAGGCGCCAGCGCCATAGCAATTATGTTTACGGGTTTAACTGTAGCATTAGTCACAGGCGTTCCTTTAGGGACTTATATCGGTCAAATATATGGATGGGAAGCCACCTTTTTAACTGTTTCGGCGTTAGGTTTACTTGCGATGATTGGGAGCGCGATTTTAGTACCGAATAATTTGAAACAATCCAAACCCGCAAAAGTTTCTGCACAATTTAAAGTACTCACGCATCCCAGATTATTATTGGTGTACGCGATTACCGCCATTGGCTACGGTGGAACTTTCATCGCCTTTACTTACTTAGCGCCAATTCTTAGTCAAGTAAGCAATATTCAGGATAACGTGATTAGTTTAATACTACTGGTATACGGATTATCCGTTGCTGTCGGTAATATTCTAGGAGGTAAAATGGCAGATAAATTGGGGCCAATTAAAGCGCTAACCATCATTTTTGGTGGGCTAGCAGCTATCCTGTTAATGTTTAACTTTACTGCACCGAATCCAATAGCAGCTGTTGCCACAATATTAATCTGGGGAGCATTTGCCTTCGGTAACGTTCCCGGTTTACAAATATACGTTGTAAAATTAGCCGAACAATATACACCCGATGCCGTCGATGTAGCATCTGGATTAAATATAGCTGCATTCAATGTTGGAATAGCATTAGGCGCATGGAGTGGTGGCTTAATCGTTGAAGCATCTGGATTAATGAATACCCCTTGGGTGGGAGCAATCGTAGTATTGGTTGCGCTTGGACTTACCCGATTCAGCGGATCTTTGGATAATAAAATAATGCGAACATCAACCATTTAAGTAATATAAAAAAGCCCGATATGAATCGGGCTTTTTTATATTCAGATAAGAATGAGGAACTAAAACCAAAACAGTTATCGAGATTTACCGGATTTCCCATAGCCAGATCAACTTATAACTTACAATTAATAATTTATACATGAGTTGAAATCAGTTCTTCAACAACAGCATTAACAGCAATCAGCGGATCTGTTTCGCTGGTTTTTACCAAACGAATATTACGCTCTGCCATCTTACGTTCAAATCCACTTCCACACCCTGCTGTAATCAATACATCAAGTTCATCAATAGGATGGCTTGCCGATCCGGTCTCATGCAGTGACATTTCTTTGGGTAAATCAATTCGCTCCAGCTCTTTAAGTTGCTTATCGTCATCTAACTGATACACAAAAAAACGTCGGGCTTTTCCTGCGTGTCCAGTAATGGTGCGAAAGTTCTGTGAAGTAACGCCGATTTTCATTTTAAACTCCAAAATTTAAGGGTTAAGAAAGCCTGATACGATTAGAAAGGACTTGTCTCATCAAGATGTAAAGTATCTTGAAGTAATATGATATGAATAGGCCTTGAATATATCCTTGAGAATTCTCAACTGAGTAAAAATAACCAACTTTATTAGTTGGAAAAGCATTGAAGAAAATACTTTTTACCAATTAGTCACCCCCCTACTTATAGGGCATTTTTTTGTTCATTTAGTTTGAAAAGATAGATATAAAAAAGCCCTAGCTTTCCAGGTTCAACCAATGTGATAACGCCCAGGTTTATGCCCAAAAGCGACCACAATGTTCATGGAAACTGCACCAACAATGGACAGTAACAATAAATCGAAAGGCACGATGAAAAACCCTAAAGCCACGATACAAACATCGACCGACATCTGAAACTTGCCGGCACTGATGCCAAAACGGTCCTGCATGTATTTAGACAGAACCCCTAGACCGCCAAGACTGGAAACGTGCCTAAACATAATTAAAATTCCCATACCAATCAGCAAGCCACCGGCAACAGCCGCAAAGTAACGGTTAATGGATTCTAATGAAAAAACGTAATGCAGATTATCGGTACAAAACGAAACGATGGTGACCGAGGTAAAAGTATTAAACGTGAAGCGCTTACCCATGCGCGTCCATGCGAGATAGTAAAACGGTAAGTTCACAACAAAGAAAAGCTGGCCAAATGATAACGGCATAATCTGTTGCAACATCAGAGCAATGCCAGCTGTTCCGCCAGTAAGGAAGCCGCAGTACTTGAAAAAGTAAATCCCCATGGAGACAAACAAAGATGCCATCGTCAATGCTAACAGGTCTTCCCTGATAGAATGATAGGACTTCGGCTGGATCTCATTTTGCTTTGACATGTTTTACCTATTTGCCATGATTACAAAAAAGCCGCCATTCTAATGATCGGCCATATAAAGTAAACATGCACAACACATGCCAAAGTTATCTATTAGAAAGCTAAGTTGATAAAGCCCCCCCCACCCAAAGTACTGTTTGCAATGGCAAAAAATTTGATATAAAAACCTCATCATAACTTGGAGAGGCAATATCCGTTTTGAAAAGACCTTTACTCCCGAAAAGTGCCAACTACTGGCAGACTCAGGCTGTATTGCTATTAGTGATGGATTAGAAGTCGCATCCGACAGATTATTAAAACTAATGAAAAAAGGCGTAAGCATCGAAAAAAGTCGCACGCGTCACACGTGGTTTTGCCGATGCGGGAATTCTCGTTCACCCCTATCTAATGTACGGCTTCCTCACATAAAAAGCAGAAGAGACGGTAGACTCAATAGAAGTCGTCAAACACTTGATGTTTCATGGCTGTTTCCAATCGGCATACTGGCATCGATTCCCAGCAACTATTCACAGCCCTGTAGGCTTGCAACCTGATGAATATAAAAAAACATTACCCCCCAATAAAAACATCACCTTTGCCAATAACGATCTCACCTTTAGTGATCCTAAGAATGTAGACCATAATTTATCATGGGAAAGGTCTAAAAAAGGCTCTATATAACTAAATGCACGGATTAGGCTACGAACAGCCCATGCAATTTTGGTTTGATAAGAAAACTAATCAAGAGGTTGATGGCACTAGGGTTAAACCGAGCTTTATTGCGCAGGCACCGTCTTAGGGATATAGTAAATATTGCGCCTTTATGATACACCCTCCTCTACTTTTTGACTAATTATCTCAAATATAAAAAACCTCACTTAAAAATGAGGCTTTAACTAGTTGCGTATCTAATTCAAATACCTTAAAGAGTACTTATCCCTTTTGTCTTATTATTTATATAGTAAATTTCTCTTGAACAGCACCGAAAGCCTTATTTAATAACCTCATCCTTTCAGTTAACGTAATCTCCCCACTATCTTTAATTTTTTTCTCAAAATATGACAAAGCAAACGTTCTATAGAAAGGCTCAGAAAAACAGTATTTATCTGAATCTTTATAATGTCGAATAACGGCACCATGTTTATTTTTAACTAGTTTTTTTAAGGTTTTATTTAAAACCTTTTTCGTACATGAAGCATTAATATCTATTAGGGTTGATAATATTTCATTCGTTGAAGCACCTTTTTCATCGCACTCTGATAATGCTTCAATTATATCCTCAGAATGCTTCTCTTTAAATGCTTGTTCAAAAGCGCATTTTATTGTGTCTGACTCATCCTCCAAATACTCTAAAAATGCATATTGTAAATTTTCGTTTTCAACATATAAGCCACTAGTCGTATTAATCGCATTAAACTGAAATGCATCCTCTTTTAAACAATTGTCCATTTTTTTTCTATTTTTATTTTGGAACTGTTTTTTACTTTTAATAATAGGGGGCTTAAGATCTTCTTCATCTCTTTCACTATAATCATATGGATCACTAGACCCGCTTTCTTCCATATGCATAGCAGTATATTTGCTTTCTTTTATGTACTCGGAAGAATCATCAATCTCTATGTAGTCATCTGGGTCATTCGAATTACCCACTTCAGTACTCGTCTGTTTTATATCCATATCTTCACAGATTAATAGGCAAAGCTTATGACAAATAGCTGGTAAGCCGCTACATTGGTTATATATATCCCAAATTATCTGTTTATCATCAATACCTATATTTAAAAGGCTAAAACCTTTATGTATTATTTTTATAATTTCGTCTTCCGTCATCAATGGAACATGAATTTCAGAAACTCTTCTACGCATTTCACGATCAAATTGAACTACTTCTCTTGCTGTTTTTACAGCTCCTATATATATAATCTTAATATCTTTATAAGTATCTGACATATCCATGAATACTTTCATTAGCTGTGCTAATTTTTCTTTATCTTTCTTTTTTAATTTATGAAAGTCCTCTAATACCCAGCAGCTTCCAGATTCTCCCATAAACCTAGCTAAGTTTTGAGCTGTTAATTGAGGTGGCAATACTCTGGACTTATTTCTTGTCGTAGATGTTTCAATTTCAGTTGAAATTTGGGCTTTTATTGAAATGTATTCTGATGAAAGTGAAGTTGAAATATTTTCCCGGTCTAAGGTCTCTATATTAGTAATATAATAGGGAGCAAGCTGGTCAAATGCATCTAAGATAATTCCTTCGTAAGTCATTCCTTTCATGCAGTTTGTTCTAATATGATTTTCATATACTTGATGCAATTTATTTTCTAAAAGCGTGGTTTTTCCGCAACCAGAATGACCATAAACAACTAGTTGATTTCCAGGAGTTGATAAACCTCTGACAATCCTTTTATTAATTTCTTCTCTTTCAACGAAAGTCAGCCTTGCAGGTGTTGTTGGAGTAAATATATCTGATACTTGATGTATATCCATTGCTCTTAGTCTGACCTTGAGTTTTTATTAAAATAAAATTGTATAGCGTACAACTAAATTTATGAAGTTCATAGAAATTAAAAAGTTTACATAAATACAGAGGACAGTATCCAGCAAATAACTGAATTTAGAGTAACAATAAACCACTGATTTCTCTTTGGAAAGTCACTCCCCCTACTTATAAGCACTTTTCAGTTGAATAAAAGCGAATCCAAAAATCAACAGATTCAAAAAAGCCCGATTATTATCGGGCTTTAATTGATCAAATTACGGTTATCCTAATTATTCTTTTAAGGCTCACTAATGTTGACCTTAGTTACTGTGCTGTCTATTTTTTCTTTTAGCCCCAATGCAAAAGAGACAAAACCCACGATCGTAATGGTGATACAAATAATCAATAGTTTTGAATATTTATGTTCATAGCCAAATAGATCAAACATCCAGGTGGTGTAATTTGAGCTTTCTGTAATGTAGGTAATACCACCAAACACGGTTACCGCAAAAGTCACTACCACGGGCCATAAAGCAACGTCGCGATTACCCCAGATACAAAACACAATTATCGGTAATAAGAACATGGATAAGGTGCCGCTTACAGCTACTGCTGCGTAAAGGTCTTTACTATCCCAGAGTAAGAATAATCCACCTACAATCAAAAAGGCGACCATCACAATACGTCCCGACATCATGGTTTCGGGGAGTAATTTCATGTCTTTAACGACAAGTTTTGAGGCGCTAGAAAAAGTAGAATCAAGCGTCGACAAGGCAGAGATAATTAACGCAACGCTAAATAAAGCCATAATAGGTTGGCCGAATAAGCGCGTAAGTGCGTCCATCATGCCTTCGCTTTCCAGGTTATTTAAACCGGCAAACACTCCTAAAAGTGCAAACATTAAAATGCACACTATCGAAATCCATGCGGCATGCAGGAATGATTTTTTTGTGGTTTCCTGATCGGCTAAAAAGCCGCGATCCATCATCACAGGATCATGTAATGGGTAGCTCCAAACCTGCAAACCTGCGACGACTAACAACACCCAACCAGGCGATTTGATATCAGGTGATGAATTAAATACGGCACCCAAGTCAAAAGCAGGATTAAATAACATCGCGATAAATAAGATAGCGACAAGTGCGATAACCAATACCGACTGTAATACATCCGTGCGTAAAGAGGCGCGTAAGCCCCCCATAGATGAGTAGCCAACCGTAATCACACCGATTGCCAGCATCGCAGAGAAATATTCGAGGCTGCCTTTTAAGCCAAAGATTTCGCCTACGACAATTAAGTTGGCAAACACTTCGCTGAGTAATCGCAAGATCACCACAAAGTTATACATGCCTGCGCCTGTTGCGCCGAATTTAGCGCTTAAGAATCCTTGTACATTGTCATAGCCGTGTTTAAAACGCAGGTGATTAATAATAGCGCCACCGGTGACAAAGCTAAAATAATACGCGGCATACGCTAATGCGCCTGCGATACCATAATAAAAACCGAGAATGGCTGCCGTCATCAATGAACGGGCGAAAATCCAGGTGGTGACTTGGGAGAGGACTAAGGTCCAGAGTGATGGCGCGATGCCTGTTTCTGAGTAGCCTCGGTAGAAGCCTTCAATCGTGCGAA
Organism: Cocleimonas sp. KMM 6892; assembly: GCF_035798195.1. NCBI lineage: Bacteria > Pseudomonadati > Pseudomonadota > Gammaproteobacteria > Thiotrichales > Thiotrichaceae > Cocleimonas > Cocleimonas sp. KMM 6892. The sequence goes on from NZ_JAPFBV010000004.1 coordinate 387,096, forward strand.
TACGTGGAGAAATAACGATGCTTGCCATCAAGACAAGGGCAGTTATGCCAATTAAGTAAGGTGTCATTTAAAGGTTAATCCCCATGTCAAAAATTGTTGTGGTTGTTATACGTATGAATGTACTGCTTGGATGATGCTAAATAGAAGTTCTATTAAAAAAACTCGAAAGATTACAAAGCTTTGTATTTCTTGTGATTCATATAGTTCACACGTTAATACTTTTTACTGAAGTAGAAGTACTCCTGAATGAACCACAAGTGTGCTCAATACTTCATAATAGAGAGCAGTTAAAATAGCTGCGAGCGAATTTCTTTGTATTTTTTTGAATTAACTTCTCAAAAAAACATCTAAAATAAATGTTTCTCCGTAAGAGTACTCTATGTTATTTACGTTGAGGCCTACCGGGTTTAAGACCGAGTTTAAGAATAGTAAAAATGAATAAATTTGAAAATTATCTCACCACAGCAAACAATGAATCACGCGCTTATGTCGATTTAAACAAACTAGATACACTTTGGTTAAACACCGGTACGCTTTGTAATATTACCTGTGAAAATTGTTATATCGAATCATCACCCAAAAACGATGCCTTGGTTTATATGACCTATCAAGAAGTAAAAACGTATCTGGATGAAATTCGTGACGAAGAAATGGCAACAACGGAGATAGGAATCACCGGTGGCGAGCCATTTATGAATCCCGACATTATCCCAATCATCGAAGAATGCCTAAGCCGTGGGTTTAAGTTAGTTGTTTTAACCAACGCAATGCGCCCGATGATGCGACATAAAGAGGCTTTAATTAAGATCAATGAGCAATACAAAGACCAGCTTCTCTTACGAGTATCAATAGATCACTTTAAGCGAAAAATGCATGACGAAGAACGCGGCTTTGGTACATGGGAAATCGCCTTAAACGGACTAAAATGGCTTTCTGATAATGGCTTCAACATCAATATCGCCGGCAGAACACGCTGGGGAGAAGAGATAGAAGACTTACGACTCGGCTATGCAGGGCTTTTTGAAACTCAGAATATCAAGATTAATGCTGCTGATCCTGTGGAGTTAGTACTATTCCCTGAAATGGACGAAGCAGCATCTGTTCCAGAAATCACCACAGAGTGCTGGGATATTTTAAACGTAAAACCCGATGAGATTATGTGTTCAAATTCACGCATGGTGGTTAAACGAAAAGGCGCAGAGAAACCAGCCGTTATCGCCTGTACCTTATTACCCTATTCTGAAGAGTTTGAATTTGATTCGACCTTAAAAGAAAGCTCAAAACGCGTGTACTTAAACCATCAATACTGTTCTAAATTTTGTGTATTGGGTGGTGGTTCTTGTAGCGCTACCGCTGACTAAAGACGCTGAATTCGTCTAAATATTACTTCTACGAGCCTAGAAAAAATCAGATTCTAGGCTCGTTTTAATCACAGCTCCCCTATCCACTCTTTAAGTTTTACCTGATTCTCATTTAAACTCTGTGGCATTTCAGAAAGCATAATCTTGAGATCAGATTCAGTATCCACATCGGTCAGTGCATCTAGCTCGTAAGGTTTTGAATCTAATTGAGCCACTAAAATTTCTTTGGTTTTAACATCGCTCCAGGGTGTTGTTGCCCAAACCTGATCGGGAATACTTCTCTTCCCCGCTAATAAATAGTAACCACCATCAGTTGCAGGTCCAATCGCATAATCGTGAGATTTTAATGCATCCATCGCCTGTTCTATTTTTTCAATAGATAACTGTGGCGCATCTGCACCGATTAACATAACAGCATCATGCGTTTTTAACAGTTCGTGGTAAACGTGACTTTGACGATCGCCTAAATCCCCTTCTCCGGTATGTAATCTATTAAAGTCACTCCACAGCGGATTATCCAGAGACTCTTTTTCAGCCACTGCCCAATAAGGGTTAGTCTCTGTTTGCTTAAGCATACTAACAATACTATTAAGACTTAATTCATAAAAATGTAATGACTTCTCTTTTCCTAAAGATGCCGCTAAACGCGTTTTTAAAGGAGAGACATTCGGGGTTTTAACAAAGATTGCGATAGCTATTTTCATAATTTTTTAAGCAAAAGTTTAAACATGATATACCAGTGGGTAATAGAGGTTTTCACCCAACCTTGTGAATTGTATTTACGCGCACTACTGATCAAAAAAGAAGGTATCTCGACCAATTGAATCGCCTGTTTTTTGGCTAAACGAACGAAGAGTAAATCTTCCCCATAAGGCATGTCTTCTGGGTAAGCACCTATCAATTCAAATTGCTGTTTAGACAGGCACAACGCCTGGTCTCCATATGGTAAGTCAAATAAAGAGGAGCGTAGATTAGCCCCTTTAGCATTTATTGCACTCAACCCACCTTCGGCAAATTGCAGTTTGAAATAATGTAAGGCATCAGGAAATTGATTCAAAGACTCAATCAGGCTTTGAATATTCTCTTTAGTAATTTGGCTATCCGCATGGACAAACCACAGTATTTTTCTAGTGGCTTTTTTCGCCCCGGCATTGAGGCTTTTCGCACGTGAACCTTCGGATGACACGATAATTTCGGCACCCGTATTTTCCAATTTTTCTAATAAAGCATTTAACGCTGTTTCCTGATTCCAGCTCGGAATGATAATGCTGAAATTTTCGAGGCATTGTTCATCTTGCTGATTAGGTTTAGCCACGTAAAACGTTTAACCAATGCATTTGCTCTTCATTAATGGCCTCATCAGGCGTCAAAATTGAAGCAGCTAAACTATTGCGAATACTGTCAGGCGTTTCCGTAAGGGGAGATTTAAGGAGTTCAGCGAGTAAATCCTGAGCTTTATTCAACGCGCCACCATACACTTCAAAAAACTTCTCAACACTCACATGTTGCGAAGGATCTTCCATCCAACAGTCATAATCTGTAACTAGACAGACCGTCGAATAAGCCATTTGAGCTTCACGCGCTAAAAACACTTCAGGCACATTCGTCATACCGACCAAATCGCATTTCGCTTGATCGCGTAAGAAGAAACTTTCACTCTGTGTACCAAGCCTTGGCCCTTCGACACAGCCATAACTTTTACCCGTATGAATATCGAGTTTTAGTCGTTTAGCCGCAGATTCAATATCACTGCTTAATGCAGGACAGACAGGATGAGCGGTCGAAACATGACCCGCGATGCCATTACCAAAAAACGTATAATCCCGTTTACCACGGGTATGATCAAAATATTGCGATGGCATAGCAAGATCACCCGGTTTAATTTCTTCGCGCAAACTACCCGCAGCAGAAACACCAAATACCTTGGTTGCACCTAATTTTTTTAATGCAAAAATATTGGCACGATAATTAACCTCATGCGGTAAAAACTGATGTCCTTTACCATGGCGGGATAAAAATAGAATCTTTTGATCAGAGAATTCGCCTTCAAGAATTGGCGCAGACGGCGCACCAAAGGGCGTTTTAACCTCATGTTCATTGATTATATTTAGCCCTTTTAAATCGTATAAACCCGATCCTCCGATAACACCTAGCATAAACCCTGTCCCTTAATTTTTGTATGACTGCACTATTATATGATGAAACCATGTTTTAAATTTGAATGTAAATTCAAAAAAAACATTTTTTCCTTTCAGTCATTTCAATACGGATATAAGTGGTTTTTGGATGAGATTATTGGGTGCTATTGGGCACCCCCCGACTTTGGGGCACTTTTTTATTTAGATTTGAGTCATTCTAATAACACTATCTCGGATATCTAATCCCATCAAAACAATTGTTAGCGTATTTTTTAGCCCAGTATTTTCGTTTCTTTTCTAGGTGATTATACTCGCTCGCTCTATATCCTCTTTTCATACGATCTTCAGCTCTTTCCTTCATTTCTTCAATGTAAGCACACTTTCGATCATTCATTTGTTTATCAAGTTTTTTTTGTTTTCTTGCCTGAGCTTGTTGCTGTAATCTAATTTTTTGAGCGTATTCCGCCTGCAAGTTATTGTTTGTATTATTGTAAACGGGTTGAGGCACATAATTATTCGTTTGCTTATAGCTACGGTGTTTTAAAGACTCAGATATATGGGTGACATTATTTTCACCATGCCATTTTATGGAAGCTTTCTTATGAGAATTGCCTCTTTTAACGTCATTATGACTAGTTGGTTCAAGAATCCGCATTGGCGAAATTGCTGACGAATCGGTATTCATTGGCGTGAGTGTGTCCGATTTGTGATAGACCACTTTAGATGGGTACGATGTTCCCTGTAAACGTTGGCTCTCAGTAAAATTCCCATTTTCTACATCGGGTAGATACCACGTAAAGAAATACAAAATACCCGCCAAACCCATTGATGGAAAGACTACCATTAAAAGTTTTTCAAAAGGATTCATTTTTATACCGACTCTTATTACTTTTTGCTTATTTTTATTAATTGATGCTCATGAGTATATGAGATTTGTATTTTACTTTTTATACCGTTAGTCGAATGAGCGGTAAGTTAGTGAATTGTGGATGTGTATCAGTGTGTTACTTCTAGGCAGTATTTAGGCCTCTTCCTACCTCTGGGGCACTTTTAAAATCTAGAGATTTTTTCAAACTCTAGATTTTAAAAGTTTGACACTAGTTGGGCTTTCTAAAGTCAAACTAAAATAAAATACATAATAATCGATTGAATTTTTTTAAATTGTCTGTTTAAAAAGCTTAGAGTATATTCTTGCTTCGTAATAAGGCTCACTTATATAACTAAAATTATGACAACAAATTGTACTCCGTTTTTCAATAAAGTTTCGAAATTACTCGATAGTGCTTCTGAAGTTAGGAGGCGACACGATAAAGTCGAAACGGAAACTGGTTATAAATTCAACATCTTTTCAATAACTAAGATAGAACGGAATGAAGTAAACACTCATTCTGCGATGATTGCTGAATTATTAAACCCAGAGGGTGCACACGGACAGGGTTATAAATTCCTTGAGATATTCGTTAAAAATCTGCCTTTTTATGACAAAATCAATGTAAACCTTGATTTTTCTAGTTCATCAATTTCCACAGAAGAAGTATTCAACTCTGGCAAAGAGAGGCTGGATATCATAATAAAATTCCCAAATTATTGGATTCTAATTGAAAATAAAATTGATGCTCCCGATGGTAAGGAACAATTAAAAAGATATACTAAAATAGCTAAAAAAAATGGGAAAGAGTTCTGCTTAATATATCTTACCAAAGAAGGATTAGATGCCAGTAATCAAAGTTCAGCTTACCCCGAAAAGTATGACGCTAAAGAGAAAATACGGTTCAGTAAAAGTGTAAACTATGAAAGGCTTTCGTACTGTGAAAATATTACCTCATGGTTGGAGTTATGTATAAAGGAAGTTGCATTAATTCCTATTGTTAGAGAAGCAATTTTACAGTATCTAAACCTTATAAAAAAAATTACCGGAAACGACATGACAGAGATTCGCAAAACAGTGCTAGTAGAATTATTACTAAAGGACGAAAATCTAAAAACTGCAGTTGAATTATCTAAAAGTATTAATGATGCAAAAGGAAAATTTTTATTTGATTTTTTTGACTCACTAAAAACTAACTTAGAAAAAGCCGGATATACCCTTGAGAAAGACAAAAACATATTAAAACAACACCATATTTATAATGATAATGAATGTAAAAAGTGGTTTCATCAGACAGGAAAAAAAGTTAAAGGTATAGGATTATTTCTTATCACCAAAAATCCAAATATTATTTTTCGTATCGTTTCAGCAACAAACAATTTTCATTATGGTTTTCAATTACTTGATGAAAGTCATCAGAATATTGAAGGTAAGAAAAAATATATCAACGAAATACCTTATGTAGGTAGAGTATGGGACGAACTTCAATGGTATTCATATAACTATGGAAATATTCGTGATGACATGGATAATTTATTAAATCTTAAAGAAGGCAGCTCACTTTGGAATCATATTATAGAAGAAATAAGGAAAATTGACGCTAAATCAAAACCTTATAGAGTAGACCTTCATGAATAATATTTGAAAGGTATTTAAAGATATAGCGTCTGCAAACTTAATTTATTAAAAATAATTCTCATTCTTTCTAGAATTCATTATTCCCTGTTATTCTTATCTGATAGCATTTGTTGAAACTGAATAGCAGAATCTTTTCTATTTTGTAAAGTATTAAACCCCACGACTACTGGATAATTTATTTCTAATTCATCCAGATATTTCAAAAAAATCTTATCTTCATAATCTTTTAGATCAAAAGGACATTTTTCTATTATTTCTATAGGTTTAGCTGTTCCTAATGGTTCGCCTATATCCCAATGATACTCCTTACGTAACAATGGATAATCCCCTATTTTATATCGACAGATTAAAAAAGCATTTTCATCTTCAATCCATACACCTACATAAGCATTTCTTGCCCATATTTTATAACTATATAAATTTTTTAAACTATCAATTTTTAAGTAGTCTTGACTATTTTTCATCTTTTGTGAAAAAATTTGAAAATTCTCTTTCATAAACTAGCATCACATAATCTATATTAACAATTAAGCTTAAAGTAATAATAAAACCAATCAAATTAATTCTTAATAACAGAAATAACCTCACTCTCAGTATCTACTTTTTCATCCTTTGGATAACCCAACACTACAACACCTTCACGCTTGATTTCACTTTCCACTTCATCAGAAATCTGATTCTTTATATCTCTGGTCACTAAATCTTCAACATCAGATTTATATCCAGCATTTCTATTACTAACAACTTCCTCATTGACCGTTTCTTCACTAGCAATCGAGTCATAAAACCCATATTTCTTACCCAACAAAGCCGTGCCTTCATGAGACAGGTGCCCTTCGTCTCTAAAAAAGTAGGTTGAATCGATATGCGTATTACATTCCTGGCTTTCGCACATATAATCGTCGAGGCGAACGACTTGGTATTTGTCTTCAATCGTATCTAAAAACTCATACACAGTTTGTCTAATGTCTAGCATTTTATCTTTGTTAAAGTTACAAGCGTCGAGTGCCTTTCCTTTCCAGTCTGCGCGCGTTAAACAGCGCCCCAGATTTATACCATTGGCGGGTGGTGGTGAGAATACGATGGGTTTTATCCCTATATTGACGAGTGTTTCTAAGGTGTTTTCAAACTCCTTAGTAATCAACGCTCTGTTTGCGGGTGCGCGTTCACCATTTGCGAGTAATACTTCTGAGCCTTCTGCTAGGTATTGACTAAATGGCGATGAGAGCACTGCGTATTTCACGCTGTCATTTTTGGCTAACCATTGTTGGACTTGCTGATTGAAGTCGAGACATTCTTTGGCCCAACCAACCGGATAGTGCGGTTCTATAATTGGTGCGATATTGGTGAACGGCCCACAGACGTATTTCGTCATCTGAATAATTTTTGCATCGGGTTTTGATGCCATTATGCCTTTGACTAAATGCATGGCGTAAGAGTCACCCCAGATCATTATTTCTGGTTTGTCGCTGGTATTGCATTCATTAGACAGGGTAAATGTCTCAGTACATTTCAGGTCTAATCCTGCGTTTATTCTCCATCTTTTATCGATGGAATCCATGGTTAGATTACTTTGAATAGCGCGTTGCTCGAAGCCATTGGTCATCACCCCTGATGCGCCAATTGCAATGAATGCGACGGATGCGGCAGCTGAGAGTCCAAAGACTTGTTTTCTATCGAAGACGCCTTTGGTTCTAAACGGCTTTTCGATAAATCGCCAGCTAAGGTAGGCTAATGGAATAGACAGTGTCACTAATGCAAACAATGCCAATGTGCTGGGTTTATCAAAGCTACCGTGACGGGCAAAGGCGAGTAGCGGTTGATGCCATAAGTATATGCTGTAACTGATCAGCCCTACCCCGACAAACAAATTAGTACTAAGGAATCTGCCGACTAAGGTAGTGGATGTGGCAAACAGTATAACGAGGCTTGCACCTACAGTTGGCACTAAGGTATACACACTTGGGAAGGGCGTAGTTTCATCAAACACAAAGACTGCATAGGCGATCATCAATAAGCCGATGGCACCAAATGTTTCTCTAACCCATTTTTGCGGTTGAAATGCGGTATTCGCTTTTAGTAAATAGAGCGCAATCAGTGCGCCAATTGCTAACTCCCATAAGCGTGTAGGCAGCATAAAGAAGTTGGCAGTGGGCTTGTTATAAGCGCCCCACTGTGAGGCTGCTAAACTGATTAATGCGAGCAGCAAAACGGTACTGAGAATCCAGCGTTTGCGTATCTTCCACATGATCATTAAGAACAACGGGAAGAATATATAATATTGCTCTTCGACCGCTAAACTCCATGTGTGTAACATCGGTTTTAGTTCGCTACTGGCTTCCCAATAACCGGTTTCTGTCCAGAATAATATATTGGAAGAAAACGTGGAAACAGCGATTAAACTTTTCGCAAAATCCTTCATATCGGACGGCAATAACCACATCCAGGCAAATGGCAAAGACACCAGCATCACAAAGAATAATGCAGGTAAAATACGGCGCGCACGCCGCTCGTAAAAGTTTGCGAGTGAGAATGAGTCTTGTTGAATTTCAGACAGGATGATCGTGGTAATTAAAAAACCACTGATGACAAAAAAGACATCAACGCCGACATAGCCACCGCTTAGAATACCAATACCTGCATGAAAAAATATCACGGGCAAAACGGCGATAGCTCTTAAACCATCAATTTCGGAACGGTATTTCATTAAAAAAACTCATTGGAATTAATGCCTTATCAGAGAATTGCAGATGCTTTTCTGCGTTATTTTTATGCTTTATTTTCAAAGGGTTATTTAAATGCTAGTGATGAATAATGGATAGACGTTTGATTATAAGTAGCTACTTATGAATATTCGCTGAATCTAATAATTTGTAATGGTTTGCCTGGTAAGTGAAAGTTATAAGCCACCTCCCCACTTACAGGCACTTTTTTCTTCGAGATAAAATGAATATTGAAATAACAGGTACAAAAAAGCCCGAACAAAATCGGGCTTTAAAACCTTATAGAATATCCTTGCTGCTTAGAGCGTTTTATTAGAGATACACCGCGCTTGTTTGCGCGTATATGCACGCCCAGCAGTAAATGAAAGCTGCTTTAATGTTTCTGCAACTCTTGGGTCTTCTTTAATCTGACATAATGCTTTGACTTGTCGGCTTTGATCCCAGGGAGATTTTGTTTTGTGTATTGCCTTGATAAGTTCAGGAATGGCGATAGGTTTTCCTATATGAGTCAATGCCTCAAACGCTATGGTATGCATCGGTTTCTGGTTTTCATCACTCATTATATTGATTAGTTTATCGACAGACGCTTCTACTTTTAACGCGCCTAATGCGTAAATCGTATTTAACCTGATTGATTTATGCTCGCTATTCAATGTGGTAAACAGTGCATTGACTACTTCTGGTTGATTAATATGAGATAGGATTTCAACGAATTCTGTTCGATATTCGGGTTTTTCCTGCTCGTTTTGTAAGGTCTGAATATATTGTTTTATTAAGGTTGCATCTGCCCTTTCTACTAAAAACTCTCTGCTGTTACTTCTTATTGATCTACTTGAGTCATTTAATGCTTGTAGCAAGGCTGGTAGCACTTCTGGGCTTTGAGATTTTCCGATTGCTTGAATCGCTTGTAGGCGGACATATTCACTTTTATCGTTTAACGCTGGTATTAATGTGCCGACTAAATCTTCTCCGTTAAGGTGTATTAATGCTTTGATGGCATCTCTGCGGACATCTTTCTCTTTGTCTGTTTTTAATGCTTTGGTTAAAGCAGGTATGGCTTGTTTATCGTTATACTGTTGAAGCGACCTCGCAGCTTTTATTCTGATATATTTATCTTCAGCACTTAAATAACGTATCAATGTTTCGGTCGTTTTAGGTGATTTCAAAGATTCCGTTGAGCCTAATACTTCCAAAATACCGATGGTGAGTTCTTTATTTTTATTTTGTTCTAATATTGTCAAAAGCTGATCTACAGATTCGATTGCATCTAGCTTACCTAAGGCGATAACGGCTTCGGTCTTTAAGGATGCATTTCTATCCTGATTTATGGTTTCCATTAAGTCGGCGGCATCCGAATTACCGAACCTTAAAATTTTATCTAAAAACGATACTTTGGGTTTTTCACTGGTAAAGACAATATCATTTAACACAGAGACTGCTTTTTTATCGCCCAGTAAGCCTAAACATTTCGCGGCATAGCGGTGTATTAAAGGTGACTCTTTTTCATTCTGCAGAATGCTTAATACGTCATTTGTGGCTCTGTGATTTTTTGTATTGCCTAACGATGTAAAGGCAGTCATTCGCGCTAAATTGTCTTGGTCTTCGTTTTTAACTATTTGCAATAGACCATCGAATGCCTCTTTTTCGCCTTCTAACTTTCTTAGAAGTTGAATGGCTTTGACTGCAGCGTCATCGTAAAACACGTTTTTGTTTAATCCTTCAACGAGAAATGGGGCAATTCTTTTATCGTCTATTTTTCCTAATGAATTGATTGCGTATTGATCCGCATGTTTTTTCAAATACTCAATGAGTGGGAGCACCGCTCGGCTATCTTTAAACTTACCTAAAAGCTGTGCCGCATCTGATTTCACATAATCACTTGAGTCAGTAAGCGCGCCAATTAAAGGCATAACACCATCTTTATGATGTATTTTACCGATAGCTTTTATCGCTGCTAATCTGACATCTTCGTCCTTATTTTTTAACGCAGCTATAACTGCTGGTAACGCATCTTCATGCTGTATTTCTCCCAGCGTTTTAATGATAGATCGTTGAAATTCAGCAGGACTTTTATCTAATAAAGTAACCAGTTCGGGAATATACTTTGGCCCCCCTAATAAACCGATAGTACTTACCAGGTTAATGTTTCCTGTCTGTTGTGTCGTTGGCTGGGTGCTTGGTTGAGAGCTTAGCTTAGACACAAGATTGTCGACGAATGACTCATCAAAAATATCCCCTCTTTTTGATAACGTATCGAAAATACCAGCTGCAGCGAAGTTTACATCTTCATTTTCATGCGACAGTAATTCAGCCAAGCGACTTATTACTTCGTCCGTTATCAAGTAGTCATCTTTCTCTTCAAATTCAGAAGATAAATTGTAAATTGCTTCTAACAATGCATCTGGGTCTGTTTGATCAAGCGTTATGATGTTTTCAGCCACGGCTGTATTTGCTAATAAAATGAATAGGGTAACTTTTAATAGCCCCATTTTTAATAATTTATAAGTCATTCGTTTCCTTATTAAGTATCGCATTACATTTATGTATTAAACGTTAGGCTTTTGTGGGTTTTAACTCACAACCTATTTTTATGGGATTCATCATCAAATTCTGAGAATTAGATGATCTCTCTATAAGAGTCACCTATATCGACATTAAAACATTTTTATATTACTGAAAGTGTTTTTCTTTAATTGTTTTTAGTTATAGGACACCCCCCTACTTACAGGGACTTTTTTATAGGGTATCTTCCAACCTCTCGTTATTAATCACCACGCCAAGGTTTGCTAATCCCGAATCTTTCAATATACAATTATTTTTTTGAAGTCTGTTCTTCTGGAGTCTCATGCAACGTTATCCTTCCACTACTGCCTTAAGAGCATTTGAAGCTATTGCTCGTTTGGGCAGTGTGTCTGCTGCTGCTGTTGAGTTGAATTTGACGCGAAGTGCAGTAAGTCATCAGTTAAATATGCTGGAAGACTTACTCGGTTTTGCCTTAACTAAGCGAGAAGGTCGTGGTCTTGTGCTTACATTAAAAGGGGAACGCTACGCACTGGAAACCAAAAGAGCACTATCTATTCTGTTAGATGCAGCCAGAGGAAACGATGGCGAGGAAATGATTGGTAAGCTGACGGTGAGTTGTGCCCCGGGGCTTGCAAACTATTGGTTATGCCATCAACTGGCAGACTTTATTAAAAAATTCCCCAAATTATCGTTAAAGATAGTATCACCAAGTTTCCCCGGCGACATTTCAAATGACGATGTCGATTTATTTATTGCGTACGGCAATGGCAACTGGCCTGAAAAATATGTAAAGCAATTGATAACGATTCGATTATTCCCGGTTTGTAGCCCGCAATATTTTCATCAAAAAGGGGGCTTGGGAAAACCCGCTGATCTGGTAAAAATGCGGCTGTTTCATCTTATGGATCACACAGATTGGCGAGTTTGGCTGGCTGCGAATGGCGTAGCTAATACGCAATTAGAGTCTGGTATTGTTTTCTCTGATGCCAACTTTGTTCAGTCTGCTGTTATTGCTGGTCAGGGTTTAGCGATTGGAGACAATATGGTGAGTGGTGATGCACTTGCAAAGGGCCTTTTAATCCGACCGTTTGAAAAAAGCATAGTATCCCCCAGAGCTTATTATTTGGCAGCGTCTCCAGAAAAAGCAGAAAGAAAAGAAGTGCAAGCATTTATTGAATGGTTAGAAAGCCTTATTTCAGATGCTCAATCCCGTTACGAACGCAAAAAATAAGTGTTTTTTCTTTCGCTCTTTTTTTGTGCATCAAATTTCCCTGATGCACCGAATTGTTTAGTTAACACACAAAACAAATTTCTTTCCCTCTACACACCTACCGTTTAGTTAATATTGAAGCCCTAAACAAGAATATAAAACAATCAGATCAGCTCATTAGAATTTCCTTATAAATATTCGAAAGCACTTTTATTGTGCACTTTCAGTGTTTCTGTTGAATATTATTAATCATATTTATGGATAGAAAGACCTATTGTCAAATTATATTGAACAATGATGTCGATTATATTCGATTGTTATTGTTTTTAATTTAATCGACACTCTTCTCACGGTTTTTAAATAGTAGTTATTAACTCGTTTAAATTCCATTTTTTGAACATTAAGATCCAAAAGAAGGCATTACCATGAACCATCAAACAGACGGTGATTTTGTTACAGATGTATACCCAACTCTCTCTGAAGAAGAGCGAGTAAGAGTAGATTTAGCCGCTGCTTATCACTTAATTGAACATTTTCAAATGAGTGACAGTATCTATACTCATATTTCCGCTAGCGTTCCTGGAGACAATGAGTATTTTTTAATTAACCCTTACGGAACTCGCTTTGGTGAAGTGAAAGCCAGCCAGCTCGTAATGATTGATGTTGACGGAAAAATCATTGATGACCCATGCAATATGGGCGCAAATCCAGCCGGTTTTACCATTCACTCTGCAATTCATCAGGCACGTACTGATCTGAAGTGTGCTTTACATACGCATACCGTAGCTGGTGTTTCAGTATCCTCCCTACAAACAGGTATTTTGCCCATCAACCAATGGGCGTTGCAATTTTATCATGGTGTTTCACGCCATAAATACGAAGGGATTGCCTTAAACCTGGAAGAGCGAGAACGCTTAGTTAAAGACCTTGGCCCGAGCAACAAAATTCTAATTTTAGACAACCACGGACTCATGACTATGGGTAAAAACGTGGGTGAAGCCTTTACTCTAATGTTCAATTTAGAACGTGTTTGCAAGGTTCAAATGTCAGTACTGGCGAGCGGCCAACCGGTTAACCCCATTGATTCATCGGTATGTGATTTGACCTATGAACAATATCTTCAATTTGCTGAATTAAGTCAACGTGATGGCTTTCATGTGGAATGGCTCGCTTATTTGCGACTGTTAGAAAAAGTATCACCTTCATACAAGGAATAATGCGCATTAAATATCAAAGTTAGAAAAGTAGTACTTCAAACCGAATTTTTAAACAGGAGATAGATATGAAAAGAATTATTATGGGTGTGTTATTGGCTTTCCTGCCATTCGCATCAAATGTTTATGCAGAAGACCCTACTGATGGCGGAACTATCAATGTTGCCGTACAACCAGAACCACCAAGTTTGATGATTGGCATGTATTCAAATGCGACTACGCAACAGGTTGGCGGCAATATCTTTGAAGGCCTGATGCGATATGACAAAGACCTTAAGCCTCATCCTGCACTGGCTACTTCATGGGAAAACTCTGAAGATGGCAAAACCTGGACCTTTAAACTGAAAGAAGGTGTTGTTTGGCATGATGGCAAACCATTCACGTCTGCTGATGTTGTCTTTTCGATCGACAAGATGTTGCGTGAAGTTAATGCTCGTTTAAGAACTTCACTAGCATTTGTTGAGAGCATATCGGCAACCGATGATTACACGGTTGTTTTTAAACTCAAAGAACCGTTTGGCCCGTTTATTCGTTTATTCGAAGTTGGCACCACGCCAATGATGCCAAAGCATATTTATGAAGGGACTGATTTTAAGCTTAACCCTGCAAACCATCATCCGATTGGTACAGGTCCGTTTGTATTCAAAGAATGGAAAAAAGGCTCCTTCATTCACTTAGCTAAAAATGAGAAATACCATGTTAAAGGTTTACCTCATCTCGATAATATTTATTGGCATGTGATTCCCGATGCAGCATCTCGTTCAGTAGCTTTTGAGACCGGAAAAATTGATGTACTTCCTGGTGGATCAGTTGAAAACTTTGATGTACCTCGCTTAACAGAGCTTGATAACGCATGTGTTACTACTGATGGTTGGGAATTTTTCTCTCCTCACGCATGGTTGTGGTTAAACAATCGTCAAGGCCCAACTGCTGACAAGCGTTTCCGCCAGGCGATTATGTACGCAATGGATAGAGAGTTTGCTAAATCGGCGCTCTGGAACAATTACGGAAAAATAGCAAAAGGTCCTGTTGGCTCGAAAACGGCTTTCTTTGATAGCTCTTTACCTGACTATGAACACAACCCTGAAAAAGCGAAAGCCTTATTAAAAGAGATGGGCTATGACGGAACTCCAGTACGTTTGATGGCGATGCCTTATGGCGAAACTTGGCAGCGTTGGACAGAAGTAATCAAACAGAACCTTGAAGAAGTCGGTATTAAAACGAAGCTTGTCTCTACTGACGTAGCGGGTTGGAATCAGAAAATCTCAGATTGGGATTATGACATTACTTTCACTTACTTATACCAGTATGGCGATCCAGCTTTAGGTGTATCACGCACATATCTTTCTACCAATATAGCGAAAGGATCTCCGTGGAATAACGCAGAGGGCTATAAAAATGAGCAGGTAGACAAGTGGTTTAATGAAGCTGCAACGGCTTTCCCAGACACGAAACGTGCTGATTTATATAACAAAATACAAAAACAAATAGTCGAAGACGTTCCTGTCGCCTGGTTAATGGAACTGGAATTTCCAACTATCTATAACTGTAAAGTACAAAACCTGATTGATTCCGCCATCGGCATTAATGATGCCTTCGGAACAGCCTGGATTAAAAAGTAGTCTAATTGGAGCAGGCCACCCGGCTTGCTCCTATCAATAGAACAGTCAGTCAAAAGAGCAGTCAGTACTATGAGCGTTCAAACCTTACTATATATCGGTGGTCGATTGGTCAAAGGGGCCGTTGTCCTTCTGGTTATTGCAGTATTTAATTTCTTTCTAATTAGAGCTGCGCCGGGCGATCCAGCTAAAGTTTTAGCCGGTGAAGCAGGCGCGACAGATGAGATTTTTCTGCAGCAGTTACGAGATCAATTCGGTCTTGATGAACCCCTTTATTATCAATTATGGGTATATGTTAGCAATCTAATGCAGTTCGATATGGGCATGAGCTATCGCCAGCAAATGCCAGTATTTGATCTTATTATGGAACGCATGCCAGCTACGTTATTACTTACTGGAACGGCATTCCTGTTATCTATATTACTAGGCGTTGCAGCAGGAGTTATTGCGGCGGCTTATCATCGAAAAATATGGGACTCAGTGATTACTGTTGCTGCATTAATTTTTTATGCCACTCCCCTATTTTGGCTGGCAATGATGGCATCTTTATTCTTTTCTGTTTATCTGGAATGGCTACCAAGTTTTGGTATGCAGTCAGTTGGTGAGGATTTGACTGGGTGGCAAAAAATAACAGATATAGCAATGCACCTCATTTTACCCGCAACCACACTAGGACTGTTCTTTACGGCTGTTTATGCCCGTATGACAAGAACGTCCATGATTGAAACAAGCCGTTTAGATTTTGTAAAAACAGCAAAAGCGAAAGGCATGAAACCTTCGCGAGTTACGACGCATCATGTTTTGCGTAATGCTTTGTTACCGGTAGTTACTTTAGCTGGGTTGCAAGCAGGACAATTAATAGGTGGTGCTGTCCTGACTGAGACCGTATTTGCCTGGCCAGGTATTGGCAGATTGATGTTCGAAGCCCTATTCCAACGCGACTATAACTTACTATTAGGCGTGTTCTTTATTTCATCTGCATTAGTCGTTTTATTCAATTTAATCACTGATGTTATTTACCTTATCGTTGATCCACGAATCGAGTTGTCAAAATGAATATTTTCAAGTCGTTAAAAAGAAACAAAGTAGCCATGGTTGGTTTTGGCATACTTTTTTTACTCGTTATTATCGCTATTTTTGGACCTTATCTCTATGACGGAAGTCCCTGGAAAATGGTGCAAAGACCATTTTTACCCCCTTTTCAGGACAGTAAATTCCCACTTGGTACAGATACCTTGGGAAGAGATGTCTTAGCTGGATTAATACATGGCGCAAGAATTTCGTTATTGGTGGGCCTCATATCTACCGCAATCGCGTTATTAATTGGCATTCCTTTAGGTGCTTACGCCGGTTATTACGGTGGCTGGGTTGATGAAGTATTAATGCGTTTCACTGAAATATTTCAAACCGTACCTAGTTTCGCATTAGCAGTAGTATTAGTCGCAATTTTTGAACCAACGGTATATTCAATAACAGGCGCAATTGCCATCGTAAGTTGGCCCCCTGTTGCTCGATTAGTACGAGGCGAATTCTTGTCGCTTCGCAGTCAGGAATATGTTCTGGCGGCAAAACTGAATGGTCAAACTAACCGCAATATTATTCTTAAAGAAATCTTACCCAATAGCCTTTCACCAATAATCGTGCTTGCCTCTCTAATGGTAGCGAGTGCAATTTTACTGGAGTCTTCTTTATCCTTTTTAGGCTTAGGTGACCCAGAAATAATGTCATGGGGATACATGATTGGAGCGGCAAAAACTGTGCTGCGTCAGGCGTGGTGGTTGAGTTTCATTCCTGGTGTTGCGATAGCAGTCACCGTGCTTTCTCTTAATCTACTTGGCGAAGGCTTAAATGAAGCCCTCAACCCAAAACTATCAGGTAATCGGGAGAACTAGCATGAAACCTTTACTAAAAGTTGAGAACTTGAGTATCCGTTTACCTAAAGGTGGTGATCGCGAATTCGCCATTAGAAATGTAAATTACAACCTAATGCCGGGCGAACTACTCTGTGTTGTTGGTGAGTCCGGTTCGGGCAAGTCGATGACAGCAAACGCCATTATGGGCTTATTACCCAAAGTCATTGAAGTTGATCAAGGTGCTGTGATTTTTGATGACTGTGATCTTATCTCTTTAGAGGAAAATAGAGCACGAGATTTACGTGGTAATCGAATCAGCATGATATTTCAGGAACCGATGACCGCACTGAACCCTTTGATGAGAGTAGAAGATCAGATTTCGGAAGTCTTTCTAATACATACGGATATGCCCGCCAGTGAACGTCAGAAGCGCACACTCGCTTTGTTAGAAGATGTCGGTCTTCCTGATCCGAAGAAAATGCTTCGCGCCTATCCACACCAACTTTCAGGCGGTCAACGCCAACGGGTGATGATAGCGATGGCACTGGCCCTTGAGCCTTCTATTTTAATCGCGGACGAACCAACAACCGCGTTAGATGTAACAACACAGGCTCAAATTCTTAAGCTGGTCAAAGAATTACAGAAAAAGCACAACACTGCCGTAATGTTTATCACACATGACTTTGGCGTTGTTGCAGAAATTGCAGACAGAGTTGTTGTGATGGAAAAAGGTGAAATGGTTGAGTTAGGAAAAAGCGATGATGTGCTTAATAACCCTCAACATGATTACACCAAAAAGCTGATTGCTGCTGTTCCGCCATTAGCTGCCCCGTTACGTGAAGTAAAAGAACATCTAGAGCCTCCTATTTTAAGCGTCAAAAACCTCTGTAAAACCTACAGCACAGGTGGTAGCTGGTTCAGTAAAGCACGCATCGTTAAAGCTGCTGATGATGTTAGTTTTGAACTTCATCGTGGAGAAACACTAGGTTTAGTTGGAGAATCTGGATCAGGGAAATCTACTGTAAGCCGCTGTGTTGTTCGTTTACTGGAATCAGATAGTGGCCAGATAATATTGGGAGGCAGCGAAATCCAATCTCTCGGAGCGAAAGAACTCTCCCCTTTTCGCAAGCGTATTCAAATGGTTTTCCAAGACCCTTATGCGTCACTCAACCCGAGAAAGACCATAGGTAAAATCATTGCTGATGGACCCATTGCTCAAGGTATGTCGCCTAAAGCAGCGCTGGAAAAAGCCGCTGAATTATTAGAGTTAGTTGAGTTACCTAAAGCCGCAATCGATCGATACCCACATGAATTTTCTGGCGGTCAAAGACAGCGTATAGGCATCGCACGTGCGTTAGCACATGACCCGGAAATATTGGTAGCTGATGAAGCTATCTCTGCATTAGATGTCTCTGTTCAAGCTCAGATTCTTGATCTGATTGAGACATTAAAGAAACGTCTTAACCTGGCTGTTTTATTTGTTGTTCATGATCTTAGAGTGGCAGCCCAAGTGTGTGACCGAGTTATTGTTATGCAAACAGGAAAAATCGTTGAAATAGGTGAAACAAGCCAAGTGTTTGAAGCACCTGCGCATGAATATACCAAAGGTTTGATTGCATCAATTCCCGGGGCCAACTGGCGATCTGGCAATGTCGAGGCAACGCCAACAGAACTAGCGGAGGCTTTGGCGTAATGTTGTATGGAATTGCACACAGCAGTTTTTTAGATATGTCGCCTTATATGCCACATTTTGAAAACTACGCGGATGAAGTGACTGTAGTCACAGATGATATAGCGCATGATCCATTATTAGTGACATTTGCCTTACTCTGGTTTCCAGATGATGACTTTTTTGAGCGCTATCCGAACGTTCGGGTTGTAGCTTCAATAGCTGCTGGCGTTGACAGTATTTTTGCCTGCCCCAGTATTCATGACGATGTTTTGGTTTGTCGCAATAGAGACCCTGAACAGTCTTCTATTATGAGTACTTTCGCTATCTGGAACGTGATTAACCATCAACGTAACTTTCCTTTATATCGACAGCAGCAGTTAGAAAAATGCTGGAATCGTTTACCCATGAGAGCCCCTAGTGATGTCAGCGTGGGTGTACTAGGTTTAGGCTTTCTGGGTGAAAAAATTGTCAATGATCTTTATACCTTAGGTTTTGATGTGGCGGGCTGGCGTAAAAGCAATACCCCCTTGAACAATCCAGAGATTAAAGTCTTTAGTGGCGATTCAGCATTGTCGGATTTTTTACAACGCACAGAAGTCCTCATCTGCGTTCTACCCCTTACCAGCGATACTCAGGGAATTCTGTCTAAAGCCTTGTTTGATCAATTAAAGACAAACGCCTATTTGATTCATTTAGGTCGCGGCGGACATCTCATAGAACAAGATCTTTTGGATGCCCTTGATGACAACACCTTGCAAGGCGCTTCACTCGATGTCTTTGAAGTAGAACCATTACCCCAACAACACGCGTTTTGGGAACACCCCAATATCCTTATAACACCGCACGATGCAAGTGATGTACGCCCTGAAGCCGCTGTTCTCAATTTGATTGAAGAAGTAAGACGGTACTCAACAGGTGATACACCAAAAAATAAAGTAGAAGCCTCAATTGGCTATTAAGTAGAGATTTATTATGAATGTAGAAAAATGTAATCAAGAACGCTTGTGGAACTCTATTATGGAAATTGGCCAAATTGGTCATGTCGACGTAGAAGGAAGCAAAGTAGGAGGCTGTCATCGACTTGCTCTCACCGATAAAGACAAACAAGCTAGAGATTTGTTTATTGGTTGGGCAAAAGAAATTGGCTGTACGTTGCGCGTGGATGCGGTAGGTAATATATTTTTGCGTCGCGCAGGAACGGACAATGATTTACCACCAGTAATTACCGGTAGCCATCTTGATACCCAACCTACAGGCGGAAAGTTTGATGGCATCTTTGGCTGTTTAGCCGGTTTAGAAACATTACGTTGTTTAGAAGAACAGAACATCCAAACATTACGACCTATTGAAGTTGTCGTCTGGACAAACGAAGAAGGTGCGCGTTTCAAACCTGCGATGTTGGGCTCTGGTGTTTACGCTGGCGTATTCAAACTCAATGATGTACTGACAACAAAAGACGAGTCAGGGATTACTCTGGGTGACGAATTAAGCCGATTAGGTTATCAGGAATTAATCAACAATGAGGATCCCGGTTGTTACCAGTATTACGAAATTCACATTGAGCAAGGCCCTGTATTAGAAGCACTGGAGATTGATCTAGGGATTGTTGCCGGCGTACTAGGAATGCGTTGGTACGATGTTGAGGTCACCGGTCGCTCATGCCATGCTGGTCCAAGCCCCATGAATCTAAGAAATGATGCCCTTGTTGGTGTTGCTGAAATGATTACCGAATTAACCAAGCTAGCCTCTTCATTCAGTAAAGACAGTCGTTGTACTTTTGGTGAACTTAACATTCCTAACTCGTCCACGAATGTCTCTCCGGGCAAGGTCAATTTTTCACTAGACCTTCGTGAAGGACGATTAGAAGAGTTAGACGAGCTTCAAACCAAAGCTTTTGAAATCATGCATCGTATTGCGTTTCATCACGATCTGGAACTCAGTATTAAAGAGACCTGGTCACTACCACCCTGCCCTTTTGATGAAAGCTGTTTAACAAATATCCAGCAAGCGTGTGAAGCCACATACCCAGAAATCAAACCACATACGTTGATTAGTGGAGCAGGACACGATGCCGTTTACATTAGCCGAGTTGCTCCAACCGCAATGATTTTCGTCCCATCAGAGGATGGCTTAAGCCATAACGAGCGCGAATACACGAGCCCAGAGCAATTAGAAAAAGGCTGCAACGTATTACTCAACACCATTATTTTAGCTGCAAACGCAGAATAACTGTCATTGCATAGTAAGGAGAATATTTAAATGAAAGCTTTTTACCATGAGGATCAAAGTCAGCATGATCCTAAGTTTTATATGAAAAATGGTAACCCCACTCCGGCACGTGAAACCCCGGAGCGTGGAGATATTTTTCGCAATGTGATTCATGACTTAGAGATAACACTCGATCCATCCAGTGACTTTGGGATGTCTCATATTGCCGAAATTCACTCGCCTGACTACCTTAATTTTTTACAATCGGTATACCCTAAATGGGCAGCACTGCCTGATGCGAGTAAAGAGATTATTCCAAAAAGTAATCCGGGACGATATGCATCGACTTACCCCAAAGACATTATTGGTCAAGTCGGTTGGCACATAATGGATACATCTTGTCCCTTAGGCGAAGGTACCTGGAGTGGTGTTTATGCCTCGGCACAAACGGCAATCAGTGCTGCAGATGCCGTCGCAAAAGAAGAATGCAAATCTGCTTACGCTGTATGTCGCCCTCCCGGACATCACGCATTTAGTGATGGAGGAGCAGGCTTCTGCTTTCTCAATAATTCAGGCATCGCCGCCCAACGTTTATTAAAAGATTTTGATCGCGTTGCGATTCTGGATGTGGATTTACACCATGGTAATGGGACTCAGGCGATATTCTGGAACCGTCGAGATGTTATGACGATTTCCATTCATGCTGACCCTGCTTATTGCTACCCACATTTTTGGGGATACGCACACGAAAAAGGAGAAGGTGACGGTTATGGCTATAACCTAAACTTCCCAATCGACGAAGGAACTAGCGACACTGAATACATGAAAGTGCTAGAGCAAGCCCTTGATCAGCTTAAAGCCTTTGCGCCTGATGCCATCATTCTCGCACTGGGGTTAGATGCTTCTGAAGAAGACCCATTTGCAGTACTAAACCTAACAACTGAAGGTTTTGGAGAAATCGGTAAGCGAGTAGAAGCGCTGAATAAACCAACTGTCATCATTCAGGAAGGTGGTTATATCTCACCTATCTTAGGAGACAACCTGGCAGCTGTATTAAAACCGTTTGCCTCGTCTTAATGCAGCGTTTCTATTTCTGTTAACCGTTAAAAAGGTGCGCATTTTTAAATAATCACCTACTTACGTATCAATAAATTAAGCCAGTGACTAGCGAGTTTTAAGCGCAATAGTAGTCACTGGCTTTTTAGTTTTTAAAATAAAACATCACACAATAATTTATCTAATTTGTGTTAAACCCTTCTATTCTTGAATAATCATTCAATAATTATTGTAGTATCCATTTTTTCAGATTACTATCAGCACACAATCACCTAAACATAACTAATGAGGATATCAATATGACTGTAAATGCATTAATGCCACGCGAAGCTGTACCTGCTTTAAATGTTTCTTTAACCACTGGTGGAGACTTTGATCTTACGAAATCTGATGCTGAAAACTTTACTCTTGTTGTTTTCTACAGAGGCCTACATTGCCCGATTTGTGCGGTATATCTTGCAGAGCTTGAGCGTTTAGCGGCAGATTATGCAGAGCGTGGCGTAGACGTTATTGCAGTAAGCAGTGATGTTGAAGAGCGTGCAAACGATATGGCAGAAAAGATTAAAGCGAATGGCGTAAAAGTTGGTTACGGACTCAGTTTGAAAAATGCTCGTGAGTGGGGTCTATATATCAGTACATCACGTGGCTTAACGTCTATTGGAATTGAAGAGCCAGCGTTATTCAGCGAACCAGGTGTTTTCTTGGTAAAGCCAGACGGTACTTTGTTCTACGGTTCTACACAGACGATGCCTTTTGCACGTCCTCCGTTTAAAGAACTACTTGGTGCAATCGATTTTTCACTAGCGAATGATTACCCTGCACGTGGCGAATATACTGGCGAAGTATAAGAGTTAGAAAAAAGTCCCCCCCCCTACCTTGGAGCACTTTTTTCCTAAAAAAATGCAGACAGTAGTCTGCATTTTTTATTTCTACGTAATTCAGACTTGTTTAAATTCAAATAACAACAATATTAGAAGTAAATTAATAGTAAGCAATTTATCAAACAGGTTTAAATCATGAACACAGAAACAAAAACCAATCTGCAAAGTAAGAACACCTGGGTACGAGTGCTATATATGCTGTTATTTGTTCTCGCTTATAGCGCCGCAGAATTCGTACTGGGAATCACAGTCGTCATACAGGTAATCATCAAGCTGGTAACCGGCGAGTTAAACGAGCGCTTGAAAACGTTTGGAAATCAAATCTCGCTGTATATCTTCGACGTATTGAAGTTTTTAACCTTCAATTCCGAAGACAAACCATTCCCATTTGATGAATGGCCAACAGGCGAAAAATAGTCGATTTTACGCTTTATGGCATTCTAGAAAATGCAGGCCTAGATCTGCATTTTTTACCGTAGTTGACTAATTTTATAAGGTAAACTGTTCTCATTGAGTTTTAGGTCACCCCCCCACTTTGGAGGGTATTTTCTCATTTTGCTTAGACAAGCATAACTACAGAAACATTAACCTTTCCGATGGAACATAAAACGCCCCTTAGCTATCACTTTAAAGATAAACATATATGGTTTGATATGGCCTTGCTGGCATTGCTGTATGTCGTTGCAGCCTATTTTCCCATATTGAAAATCGTACCATTGGTAGCCAGCCTTGAATTATTCAGTTTTTTTAGTTTTCACTTGCTGGCGAAACGAAGTCGTTTCCAAGTTCAGGGTTTTCTGGGTGGGTTTATTTCCAGTACCGCAGTATTTGTACAGATGCTTTTCGAGAATAAGTTTGCTTCGATCAGTGAGCGTGACATGTTACTCACACTATTTTTTGCCTTATGTGCGATGTTACTGGAATGCCTGTTTATTATATTTTTTCTCTCTGAAAACGTAGCTTTCATTTATTATCTGCCGTTTCTTACGCAGTTAATTATTATTCTCGCAGCAATTACCTATTTAAATGTAAGTTCCAGTTCGCGCATTAGCAGTAAAGGTACGACTGATTCCACAGTTGAAATTGAGCTACTGAATGATCACCCGATAATCTGGAAAAATGTTGCCAAATTATCCAGCCTAATTTTCATATTTGTTTATGCCATGCACTTTATTGGCAGTGAGTTTGGTCTTTCGCGTGGCATCAGCACATTATTAATTTCACTGTTTGAAGCGCACGCCATACTTGCATCGGTAATGACGGAATGGAATTTACAATCACAAAGCTTTGACCTGATGAAGTTGTTCTTTCTAATTCTACTTGGCAACACAATCAGTAAATCATACCTTGCCATTAAAGGCTCAAACCTTTCTCAAAAGTGGTTTTTCGTATCTGTGATGTCAGGCAGTTTAATAGCGAGTATGGGTGTTACGTATATCTGGTCTCAGACATTCGCCTACCATTAAGATTCTTCTTTAACACTCCAATGCCATTAGAAATTTGCACTACCTCTAGTGGGTTTTCCGTTTCTAATAAAGGGAAGATCGGAGCTAATCTGGATTCTCAGTTTGGTTTATTTTTAAACAATAGTGTTTAATTTGCCTTTACCTTATAGGCAAGTATCAATGGAGGTCTATCGTAGGTACCTACTTGTCCTGCGTTTGAGAGAGTCATGTAAAGCGTACTTGTTGCATCATCATAGCTTGCACCGAGTATATTGTGCTTTCCCGCATCATCGTATGGATGACTCCATTTGCCATAACTGATCGGTTGAACTAACCAAGGGTCTTCAGCGGTCAGCATATCGTTTACATCGAACAGCCAAAAATAATTATAGTTATCACCGGCTTCGTAAGTACAGGGGCCTCCACACAAATTCCCGTTATCCTGAGTTATTTTATAGCCAATACCACTATGTATGCCGCCATGAGAACCAACTGCCATGAATAGTGATGTTCCAGGGATTATAAATCCATATTTAGCTTTCGAAACTGGGCCCCAAATAGGAGAGATATCTAATTTGTATTCGTTTGAGTCAGCCACAATTTGCTTACCATCTTCAAAGGGAAACACCATTTTGGGTTCGACGGCTACGGTGTTATCAACAGCAATATCAGCATCAACGGCATCTTGAGGATCAAACAAATTCAGGCTTGGGCCTTGAGAATACCTGGAAGTTATTGAGTGATTAGATGCCCAGCCAACCAGATATTCACTGCCTAAGGTTGAGACCAAATTAGCTGGGATTTTTGACATATAGCCAGCTGATCTAGCACCACCCTGGATTTGCAACATACCTTTAAAAGTGGAAGAAGATAAGTCATTCGGGTTTGAAAAAACCTGTAAATTATCTTTATTAGTACCAGAAGCGTCGTACCAGATTTCCGACGTTACCAGTAAGTTTTGCTTATAAAATAAAATTCCGTCTATTCTATCTGTTTGTTGCCCAATATCCCTCTTATCCAGAATACTCACGTATTCTTGCAAGACGTCAGCTTTAAGGATTTCTGATGCTTCTTCTGCTAAAGAAAACTCATCAGGAATAGCGAATTCAGCTATCGAATTATGATGGCTATGGCCCACCATATAAAGGCTGTTATTGTCTGGGTTATGTCCAAGAATACCTACAGCATAGTCAGATGAGGAGTCACCGCCTGCTAATGCCCTGAACGCACCCAAATACTCGATATCTAATGTTGCTTGCAATCCGAGAGGTAAATTGATTTCAGTAGGAGTCGACTGAGTAATATCTTCCGCGATATCCTGTTCAAATAAAATTTGACCGGCTACTGGTGGCGCTGTAGGTTCAACGGGATCTGTAACCGAGTCTTCAACTACCGGAGTTATAGGCTCAACTTCAGCTAAATCTTCAGTACTATCACCAGACCCACAAGCCATCAGGAAACCACTAAAACCTAATATAAAGACTAATTTTAATAGTTTGATAAACATACTCATAATCTCAAGTCCTGATTTTATACGTTAAAAATACGGCGGTTGGCTAATAAACAAACAACTCATAAGATGGGGTATTGCCTAGATACAGTGGTCTTTTGAAAAATTTAAACCGAGTTAAAGTAAACCTTACAAGTGATACTAGATGAGTTTAGTTGAAAAGGTAAATTCATCTATTTAACAATTTAATAGCTTTTAGGTCGTTTTGGCAATTTTCGCTTGGTAAATCCGACCTATGGTTTTGAAATCATCGTGTAGGTCGGATGACACTGGCTTATTAAGACTTAAGTTCTGATATTAAGATCATAATTCTAAAAATAAGTCATAGGTATCTTTGTGAATAAAACAACATGCTTACAAGCGGGCAAAGTTTCAACGTCATTTGTTGTTACGAGTGGCTTACCGCTTTCAGGAGGTTTGGATATTTATCCCGAGTTTGACTGGAGCACTACTTAAAAATCGAGTGTTAACTCACAATACAAAATGAGCTTCCCCTCACTTTCAGATAGTTTTTAATTTTTTTGTTCAATAATATAAAAAAATTGTTATCTCATGTTGCTCGGCTAATATTTTCTCTTAAAAAAATTGATCTATTGCAGCAACTTTAGTCAACTTAGGATCACCCGGTCTAACATCTGAATAAGGGTTAATACCCAACCATTGCGGCATACTTTTTGCTAATACATGAACCTATATTGTTCTGTATTAAATCGTCTTGCTGTTTCACTATCGTTTCCAGCCGACAATGAATATCATTCTGGTGGTATTGAGGAGTCTATAATTTTGCCATCATCTGTAATTTTCATATTACTAATGAGTGCTTCAGCGCCTTCTTCGTCCAAGTTATAGCGTTGCTGGACCTTGCCGAGTAGCTTTTCGTGATCTGCTTCAATCTCTAGCATGTCATCGTCGGTGAAGTTTGCAAAATATTCTTTGATTGAGCCTTTAATCTCGTGCCATTTACCAGCGAGTTCGTTCATATGCATGTTTGTTCTCCTGTAGTAAAGTTAATGTAAGAATTGCTTATAAATTAGGTTCTGATCTCTAAATACATCTGTATTTAAGCATTCGTTAGAGTCACTAAAACATAAAAATAATGCACTTTGCAAAGAAATGTCGCTGTTATTTGTCACGACTTTCTGATTTATTGGTTTTTCTTTAAGTCAAACTATAGACTGATTAAAATATATTGGATAACTCCATATCCCTCACTCCATAACCCTCACCCCAGATTCCTCAATAACAGAGCAGGCTTTACACTCATCCGCCGATGTAAATATTGTGCTCCCACCACCAGCGTAGAAACACTCACAACCAATGCCGTCAACAAGCCCACCCAAATCAAATCCGTTGAAGGTAGTTTCATCCGCCATTCCAGTAGCGGTATGGCAATCGCCGATCCCAGTAGCACCGCAAATAACGCAGTCACCAGTGCGATTAGCAGAAATTCCAAATATAGGCTTTTACGGATTTCAGATAGGCGCACACCCAGCGCATTTAATACTGAGGCTTCATAAACCTGTCGCACGCGACTAGCTGCAATCACGCTGAATAACACCAGTAAGCTGGCAATGAAGCTAATTACCGCAACCACCAACAAACCACTTGTGGCCTGGCCGAGTAAGTCACGCGCACTGGCCAAAATACGTGCGGTGCGAACTGTCACTACATTGGGGGCAACATCGGCAATGCTTTTTTGTACTAATAAGGCTTGGCCATCATCCATCCATGCCGCGCCGACATAACGCTCCGGTGTGTCGCCAAATACACCATCCGCTACGATGCCTTCAAACCAAAAGCGCGTCTGTAAGCCTTTCTGTCGGTGAATTGCAGCAATATTAAATTCCAGAGTTTTTCCAGCGACTGCATAGCTAATACGATCACCCACATTAATGCCAATGCGACGTGCTTCGCGGTCTTCTAATGACATGTTAGGAATTGGAACCGTCTGGTCTTGGTCATCACTCCACCAGCTACCTTCAACCAGCTCAATGCCATCGATATTGCCACCGCGATAACTCAACTTGTGATCATCGTTTAAGGCGTCGCGTAAGTCATCTTCCCGTTCAGAGCCTGCCACTGCATCCGCTAACAAACTGGTGACGGTTTCTCCATTGACCGAGACGATACGCCCTTGGACTAACGGAGTGAGTTCTGCTTTTGCTTGGGGCGAGGTTACTTGTATGGCTTCTTTGACGTCTTCGACTTGATCAGGACTAATGTCGTATAGCACTAAGGCAGGAGCTTCTTCAGGAATGGTTGCCTGAATAGTGCGTTGTAGCGACACCACCACCAAAGTGCAAATCACCAGCAGCGTGAGAGCTGACCCCAATGATAATAAAGAGCTACGAAGCGGTGCAGTGGGTCGATGCAGATTAGCCAACGCTAAACGAAATGCGATACCTGTGCGTAGGCCTGGCGTGTTTTCAAGTCGATGTGCGCCATGTCTGATGAGTCGCAGTGTGACTTCTAAAAGCCCCAACATCAGCGCAACCACCAGAATAAAACCAGCACCAAACAGCAATGAAGGCACACTGATAAGTACCAAGGCAATAATAGCAATCGCACAAATAGCCGTTGCCACTGCCCAATTGCGAGGGACACTTAAAGCACTATTGCCAACATCACGAAACAGACTCGCTGGCGATACTGATAAAGCTGTCCCAATCGCGGGTAAGGCAAAACAAAATGCAGTTAACAATCCAAAGAGTATGGCGCTAATGAATGGCGCGGGTAAAGCCGAAAAGGTTGTGCCGATCGGTAACTCAGCGGCAACCGCAGCGCTGCCCATTAGCGCTAGTGACACGCCCAACAATCCGCCTAACAAGCTCGCACCGCCACCCATGATGCCGACTTGCAACAGGTAAACGGTTGCGATACGTCTATTGCGCAACCCTAGAGATCGAAAGGTGGCAATCGTTTTTAGCTTGCTCTGCAAATAAGATTGGATACTACTGAATACCCCCAAACCGCCAATAAACAACGTGCTAAAACCAATGATCAACAGGCCAGAAGCTATCTGCCCGATTCGCTCAGATATACGCTGGCTGCGGTCTTCAAAAGTACGTACTTCCCAACCGCGATCAGGAAATTTCATATAGAATTGTGTTTTCCAAGTGGCTGTGGGTATGTCGGTCGCCACGCGGTAATCGTACTCGACACGTGAGCCGGGTCTGAGTAACTTTGCATCGCTGATGGCTTGAGGAGAAATCAATACGGGTGAGCCGCGCCAATCAGCGGTGAGATTGCGGTCGGGCTGCTTCATAATCAACGTACGTACATCCATTTGCAAACTGCCGATGTTGACGGTATCGCCTACCTTTAAGTCATAACGCACTGCCAGAGAGTGATCAATGGCTAGACCCCAGCGCTCATTCTGTTTGCTGATAAGCTCGCTCAAAGGCTTCTCAGGATCGAGTTGTAGACTGCCATATAGCGGATAGAAATCGTCAACGCTCTGCAGTTCGACAAGAACAAACTCATCTTTTTGCGTTCCGAGCATGGTGCGCAATTCGATCAACTGCGAGACTTTGCCACGTGCTGATATCCACGCTACTGCTTCATCGGGTAACGGCTGTGGCCGGTTAGAACTCACTTGCAGATCACCCCCCAGTAATTGGCGAGTGTCAGCTAACAAACCATCACCGACTAGACGATACATGCTGCCACTGGCTGAAACTAAGGTGACTCCCAGTACCAGACAGGCACAGAAAATCCATAGTGAGCGACCACTGGCGCGTAGGTCACGCCACGCCAGACTAAGAAGAAACCGCATGCGGCGCGTCCTCCACTAATTTACCTTGTTGCAAGCGGAATACACGCTGACACTGTGCAGCGATGGATTCATCATGCGTCACCAGGATCATCGTCGAGCCACTTTCGCGGTTTAAACCGAACAGTAATTCAATAATTCGCTCACCTGTTGTAGCATCCAGGTTACCCGTTGGCTCATCCGCTAATAACAAGCGTGGCGTGTGAACTAAAGCACGAGCAATGGCAACTCGCTGTTGTTCACCACCGGATAATTGTGTCGGGTAATGTCCCCCACGCTCTGCCAAGCCCACTCGTTCCAGCATGGTCGTCGCGACTTCGCGGGCATTCTTTCCTTCGACATTATCTTTCTCGGCGATTTCCAGCGGTAACATTACATTCCCTAACGCCGTTAAGCTCGGCACTAAGTGGAATGACTGAAACACAATACCCAAACTATCACGACGAAGATCAGCCAAAGCGTCTGCATCAAGTTTCGCTAAGTCTTTATCATCAATCAGAATAGCACCGCTAGTGGGTTGTTCCAGACCAGCGAGCAATAATAATAAAGAGGTTTTGCCTGAACCTGACGGACCTAAAATAGCGACGGTTTCACCCTGATTAAGCGTTAGATCAACGTCAACCAGCACATCCAGCTTAGCCTCTTGCAAGTCATAGGAAAAACTTAACTGCCTTAAATCTACAACCGTCTTTGAAGTAGCGTCATGTGGCGTTTTAGCAGGTTTTGAAGTCATCGTTTTTATTTCTCTGGCAGTGGTCTGTACAATGTTCAGTGCAGTGCACATCGTATGGTTCGATTGATTTATTTTAGAATGTTACATCAAAGGCCAGAGGCAACAATAAAAGCCTTTAGTTATAAGGGAAACAACATAACATCCTATTGTAGAGAGTATTTATGCCACCCCCCTACTTTAAGAGGTTTTTTTGTATCGGAAAAATTCATGAGAATATTGAAGGTGCAATTGTTCACTCTAATCAGTGAACATTACTTGTGTCATTTACGATCTGCTGCAACTTCGGACTGCGTTCCAGTAAGCGTCGAAACTTGGTTTCATCCAGAACCAATAATGTCGATGGAACAATAGTGCGTGCCTTAATGCGGCGATGCTTACCGGATAGTAATGTCATTACACCGAATATCTCACCGCGCCCTAGTCGGGATAGCCTACCAGCAGATTCTATTTCGACCGCACCAGATGCTATGAAATAGACCTTTTTCATCACACTGTCTTTATTGATAATCACAGTATCAGCGCCGACATAACGTGATTGCAGGTTACGCGCTAACCTTTTCAAGCTTGCTTCATCAAGATCAGTAAACAAGGGGTATTGTTTAATCAGTTCCGCACGCTGTACAGATAGATCAATCGACAGTCGATGCTCTGCGATTTCACGGCGTGAAGCGATGTCTTGAACCAGAGTAATATATAGCTCTTCACCTACCAGGCTTTGCTCCCGCAACGAATCGTATTCTCTTTCTTCAAGACGCAACGCCGTTCGCTGAATGATGTTTCGTCCAAGTTCCTCTGCGTATCCGGGAAATTGCAGGCGCAAACCTTCGAGGGCGGTTTCCACCATTGTCTTGCGACGACTCAATAACTCTTGAAGCAGCCCTGCCACACGACGACCATGTAAACGCTTGATGCGCGCATTAATAAAACCTTCCAGATCACCAAAGATAACACTTTGTGATAACAGCACTTCAAAACGCTCTTCGATGATGCGGGCTAGCGGTGCTGACCATCGCAGACGGTTGTGTAGAAACAATGCCACTCGATAAACGCGACGGTAATCGACACTTTTCTTGGCGGCTCGTTGATAACCCGTGCGACCTGATGTTCGAGCACCATCAATTAAACCATCTACATCAGAGATGGCGCGTTCAGCAAGACGCAACGGAAATGTTCGTTCTCTGATTCGCTCCAGTACGGCGTTACGCTCGGCTACTGCTAACGCGACCAAGCCAAGTGTGATTCGGTCACGATCACTAATAACCTCGTCTCCCTCAGCCAGATGAACAGCATCATCCACCCTTGAAGCAAACTTCTTAGCTTCACTACGTACTATTTCGTGCGGTAGTTCGAACACCTTGGTGCGCTCGCCCATATCTTCGCGAACCGTTTGTAATGCAACTGCCACTACCTGATTGGATAATGCCTGATCAACAGGCGATAGCCGATCGAGTTTCAGTAGGCTAATCACCCAGCGAAGCGTTGTACCTTGAACCAGCAAAGTGAACAGAGTAAAACCCGTTGCCAGAATACCAACAACGCGTTTAATTTCGACCGGAACTGCCTGACTTTCTGTGACTGCCAGGGCAAGCGCCAGAGTCACAGCACCTCTTAAACCACCCCATAAAATCGCGGCGCGGTAAGGCATTTCAACTTTGGGTGAAAGCCGCAGGCTGGACATTAGAGGCATGAGACCAAACAGAATAACGGCGCGTGCCACGATAGCCGCCACGACAACGACCATTACCAGGAAGATATCATCCAGACGCACAGTTTCGAGCATTCGCGGAATCAATAATGCCGCGAGTATAAATATCAAAGCGCCAGCCCAATGTGCCAACAGGTCCCATGTTTCTCGTAAATTCGTCCATGAAAAAGGAGACACCCGACTAGGCCCGACTAGCTTCAACGTAAGCCCGGCAGTAACCACTGCAATAACGCCCGATGCGCCTATGGTTTGTTCTGCGCCGATATAAGCCATATAGGGAAGAGCAACAGATACAGAGATAATCGCCCGCTCATATTGCGCGAATAACGTCATGATCCAAAGCGCGACATAGGTAGAGACCAAACCCGTTAATACACCACCTATGATCAGAACGGGAAACTTTGAAAAGGCACTCACCATAGTGGGGTTTGGAAGATTAACCGTCACAAAGGTAAGGAAAACACCTGTCAACGCGATTGCGGCAGCATCGTTTAATAAACTCTCACCTTCGATGATACGCGCCAATCTTTTTGGCGCAGCGATCGAACGAAAAATAGTGACCACCGCTGAAGGGTCGGTAGTGGAAACAATAGCACCAATCAATAAGCAAGCCATCAATGGTAACGTGCTAACCCATGATAATGCATAGCCAACTGTGAAGGTTGCCACAACTACTGCCACTACAGCTAATACCAGAATCGGCACCCAATCATCCAGCATTCGCCTCAAATTCATCCCTAATGTAGCCTGGAACAACAATGTCGGCAGGAATACATAAAGGAATACGTTTGAACGTATTGGGAAATTCAGTATTGCCTCTGCAACCGGATTGAGGGCATCAGTAAGCTCGGTATTTAGAAAGAACGTTGCACCACCACCAATGAGGATGCCAAGTATCGCCAATATCGCACTAAAAGGTAGATTTAAGCGTGCCGCCAGAGGCTCTGCCGCTGCAATGACCAGAAACAAGGCGCTGATAATGGTGGTGATTAAAACAATATCCATAAACGATCAAAGTCTATCCGGAAAATAACAGAAACAAGGCAAATCCTACAGGGTTGATTAGATCATAAGGCACTTATTGAAAGTAGACAAAGGAACATTCACATCAACGGTTCATTTGTTAATAAGTCTCTGATTAAGTTTTTAAAATAAAATTCAGAAAAAGCATAAAAAATTTAAAAAATATCATTTCCAATGCATAAAAGCGTCAGGATTTCTTCCCAATGATTGCAATCAGATTAAATGGCACCCCCCTACTTTGGGGCACTTTTTTTAGTAAATTATTTTTTATTTAAAAAGGTTTCCTATAGCCATCTTTCTGTGAAGAAGTACCTAATTACATGATACGGCTAATTAATAGAAATATTGTGGATGCCTAATATAAACATCATAGAAGTAGCCTAGATAAGCGGAAGCGTCATCTGGGTTTCGAAAATTTACTACCAATGGTTGAGGAGTTGATTATGTGCCAATATTCATTCGTAAGATGGCGCAAGCTTATCTAACCTACGTATGCGGATTACCATGTTTTTCTCTTTTCTAGAATATCTTATTTATTCTAAAATTTTTTAAATTATTTTATTTTCTATTCCATTATATGAAACGCTATGACACTATATGAAACTTATGAAGAAAATTCAGAAGGGGAAAACATTGCAAACAGTGTCACGAGCAATAACAATTTTACGTTGCTTTAAAGGTGGAACACTGAGTTTAGGCTTAGCTGATCTAACTAATATAATGGAGTTGAACAAAGTCACGGTTTTGCGAATTGCGAAAACCTTAGTTGAAGAAGGAATGCTCAACAAGGACACTGAGTCAGGCGAATACACTATTTCTTATGGCGTTCTTGAACTAGTAAGGGAGCTTCAAAATCCAAGCAATATCATCTCGTTTGCACGGCCCATTTTGCAAAAAATGCATGAGCTTTCGGGAGAAACTGTTCTTCTAAGTTTAAGAGATGGCAATGATGCTGTTGTAGAACATGAAATCCCATCACTTAAGCCAATAAAATACTCACTCGGTATTGGGTATCGGGCTGATTTGCGAATAGGAGCTGTCGGTCAAGCGATACTATCCTGTCTTTCTAATGAGGAGATTGAAAATTTACTAAACAAGCCGGAAGTCAAAGATGCTTTGGGAGATCTATTGACAGAAGCGGATATTCGAAAGAATTTAAAATTCGTCCAGTCACAAGATTTTCTCTGTACGACTGGGCAAAGAGTAGCTGGTGCTGCAGGAGTTGCGGCTCCTTTTGCTACGCCATGCAAATCTCTTGTTGGGTCAGTTAGCATTGTTCTTCCAGAAACACGTTTTACAACTGGGGAACAGAACCATTTTGCAACTATCGTCAAAGAGGGTGCAATGAAAATTAATGCAATATTGGCAGGAAATCCACGTGCTTTAGAAGGAGGTCAAAATGAAAAACGAGTCGTCAACGACAAATAAGAGGCTAGGCCCTCTTACACACCTAAAAGTAATAGATATAGCGACTATCATCGCTGGTCCTCTATCAGCGGGGTTATTGGCTGACTTTGGTGCTGATGTTCTGAAAGTTGAGCTTCCAAAAAAAGGGGATGGGTTACGCAATCTTAGACCTATAAAAGATGGTGTATCATTGTGGTCGAAAGTTATCAATCGAAATAAACGAGGCATTACACTCGATTTACGTCAACCAGGGGGCAAGGACTTATTCTTGAAGTTAGTTGAAGAAGCTGATGTTGTTATCGAAAACTTTCGCCCAGGAACTCTTGAAAAATGGGGTTTATCACCTGAAGTCCTTCATAAATACAATCCTTCATTAACAATTTTAAGGGTTAGTGCTTTTGGTCAAGAAGGTCCATACGCAGCTAAGCCAGGCTTTGCCCGTATAGCAGATGCCATGTCTGGTTTTTTATCGCTCTGTGGAGAAAAAGATGGTCCACCGTTACATCCTGGCTACCCCATTGCAGACTCAGTCACTGGCTTATTCGGTGTTGTTGGTGTTTTAATGGCACTCGTAGAGAAGGGACAAAATCATGGAGCACCTGGACAAGTGGTGTGCGTTTCGTTATTCGAGTCTATGTTCAGAATTATGGACTTTATGCCCATAGAGTATGATCAGTTAGGTTGTATTAGAGAACGTAGTGGGAATCAGAATCCGTATGCCGCACCTGGTAATTGCTTTCTATCTAAGGATGGACATTGGTGTACTCTCGCCGCTAGCACACAGTCAATATTTGAACGATTGATGATAGCTATTGATCACCCACATTTAATAAATGACCATCGCTTTATAAAGAATAAGGAACGCTTGGAAAACAGTAAGTTTCTCGATCAAATTATTTCCAAATGGTTTAGTGTTCGTGACGCAGATAGCGCATGTTTTGATCTGGAATCACACGGTGTAAGTTGTGCCAGAGTTCGAACTATGGAAGATATTTTTTCTGATCCGCATGTAGAACAGACAGACATGTTGATTTCCTTAAAGGATAAAGAATTGGGAACGGTTCGCATGCAAGGCATCACACCTCGGTTCTCCCGTACTCCTGGAGAAATCAGGCATCCTGGACCAGAGATGGGTCAAGATAATGATCGAGTATTTAGGGATGAAATGAACTTAGACAATGAAACTATTAACCAATTATCAGAGAAGGGCGCAATTTAATTTATTAATAAATTGTCAGCCTAAGTTTTTATGGTGTTTTCCGTGCTTTTATCATAATTCTATACATAGTTTCTAATTTCACTCGACATTATCACGGATAATTATCTTCACCATATTTGGCTCTAACGAACCTAAAGACGCATAAAAATGCAGACCAAAGTCTGCATTTTTTCTCTTTAAAGTTCCTTCCAAATTATTTATCCTCAATAAACCCTCCTTTCCTTCTTCTATAAACCGCAAACACTACAAACGGTAATAACATCAGCGGATTAAACGCTCCGCCTCCACCGCCGCCATGCGATGAACGATTAGATGTAAACGCTGGCTGCGAAGTGTCTGCTCGACGCGATTGCACTGGCGCTTGTGCACGTTGTGTTTTCGCTGTTTGCTCTTTTGCTACGCGTGCTTTGTTTTTACGCTCGATGCCGTGTGCTTCGAATTGCTCGTCACGCATA
The DNA here is from genome assembly GCF_035798195.1 of Cocleimonas sp. KMM 6892. Lineage (NCBI taxonomy): Bacteria > Pseudomonadati > Pseudomonadota > Gammaproteobacteria > Thiotrichales > Thiotrichaceae > Cocleimonas > Cocleimonas sp. KMM 6892. Next base: position 423,329 of record NZ_JAPFBV010000004.1, read on the forward strand.
ACGATCATTGAAGTGTAATCGGTGACTAAGCTATTCTCTACTGCGATGTCGATGACTGCGCTTTTGAAGTCGGCATCTGATCCCAGGTAATCGATCTGCTTCTTTAGGTCTTGAATTTTGGCGTAGGCCCAAAGACGTTCGATTTCTGGATTACTAGTCTCGTTTTCAGGGAAAGCAAAGCGTGTTTTGTACGATTTGTTTTCACCGGATACTTTGGCTTTTAGCTCGACATCTGCATCGCCAGAACCCCAGTAGTGACCAAATACGACTAACTGCTGACCACGGTATAGGCTGGTAATTTTCTCTGGTGTCATGTCGCCTGTTTTAATACCACTAATATCCAGTTCAACATCGTGCATTGCCTGATGCGTTACTTTGCTGGTGAATTCTCTGATCTTGCCTGAGATGTCATCGCTATTCGATACGCTTACGGCGAATCCGTTTGAGACTTCTGTCATCGCGTTTAGTAGTGGACGATTCGCACCGTTACCCATGACTGCGGTAAATAAACGTACATCGTGACCCGTCATTAACTTGAGGAATTCCTTCTTTTCAGTCACACCGACATTCGCTTCACCATCGGTTACCAGTATGATTGCGCCGGTGCGATCAGCATCGAGATTGTTCAGTGCTTTACTTAAACCTGCATAAATATTGGTGCCACCACGCGGGCCTGTTGCGGCGAGTGCGTTGCTCCAATGAATCACGTTTTCTGGTGTTGCATTTATCCATGTTGATTGCGTTAAGTCTTCGACCGCATTATCAAACAGGATTATCTGAAAACGGTCTTGTGCGTTTAAACCACCGATTGCACGCTGCACACCATCGACCATGGTTTGGTATTTGCCACTCATTGAGCCTGACATATCGAGTACAAATGCCCAGTCACGACCTTCTTCGATTTTCGCAAGGTCATCACCTGGTGTCAGTGTCATCATAAATGTGCCGCGCTTTGCGCCTTGCTCACGATGTGTAACCAGATCAATCGACCCCGGTAGGTTCGGTGCTAAACGCCAGTACATGACGATGTCTTTATCAAGCGTCGCGGCAGCTGTGCTTGTGTTTGATGTAGTCGTTTCTCCACTTTCGAGCGCGGCGATTTCATTATTGCTGATTGGCTTGTTCTTTATTGCCTTGATGAGATCTTCAGCTAATGTGCCTGTTGATTCCTGAGTAGGCGTAACCACTTCTTCAACGTGTGTCTGTTTTAATGTTTCTACAGAGTTGTTACTACCCAAGCTCACTGACCATTCTTGCGGATTAGATTGTGTCACGACTGCTTGCGAATGTTGTGGTAAACGCACACCATTTACAGGGTAGCCAGAACGTAAATTTACATTGAATGAAAAGTCTTCTTTAACCACTGGATCGTAAGACCAAAATGCATTGGCTTGATCATCGGTCTCGCCCTCTTCTAGCGGATACACATAACGACCCATGCTGTTATCAATATCAGCGGCCTGCATATACACCAAACGAATGCGTGCATCCTGTTGCGCACGTACTGGGCTTACTTTTACTTCAAAACGGTAATGCTTAACCTTGGTGGTTAAACCTGCATCACGACCTGCGGCTTTCTCTTCTTCATAAAGCTGTTGGGCTTTTTGTTTTTCCAACACTTCACCGATTACGGGCTTGCCGTCAATCCAGATGGTGAATTCTGATACCACACCTTTTTCAGGTACGGGGAAACTATAAGTAGCTTCCAGATCCTGTTGATGTGGGTTGCTAAAGGTTTGATCAACCTCGGTAACCGCGTAGCCATCTTCAATCGTCACATTTACATGATGCGATTTGATGGACAATGCGGGCTTGCTGGAATCGACAGGTGTCATTAAACCTGCCGCCATTACTGATGTGGTTGCACCTAAAAGGACGATGCCTAAGGTAGCAACAGCTAACGTATTTTTAAGTATTTTCTTAAACGTTTTTTTAAATTTTAGTTTAAGTTTTTGTGCAAAATTATTAGTAGTTTGGGCTTTCATTTTCTTTCTCCTGAAAGTCTAAGTATGTCTCTGACGAGATTCGTAAGGACAAGCGAAGATTAAATGAAAGCTACTTAGGAGCAACTATTAGAACAATAGTTAGTTTATTGGAGACTTTAAGTATTATTTATTGATACTTAACATAACTACTGTTTAGAGAATTGATAATGCCACCCCCCTACTTATGGGCTGTTTTTATTATAAAGGCTGGATTATGAAACAACCCTTCAACGAATTAATAAACAGTTTCTTCCACCTCAATGAGATTAATAGTTTGACCAGAAACAGAGGAATAAAATATTCCTCTGTTTGGAGCTATCTAAAAACTAATTACATAAATTTGAATCGATAGAGTTCTTTTCTGAAACTTTTACCCAATCTACCTTTGCAGTAGCAGAATGATCTCTAAGGTTATTCTGAAGACTTCCTACTGGCCAACCCCACTGAGTGCCTGTTTGCCCTTCCATGGTTAGCTTTAATGAATGTTTTTTAGCTGAAGAGATTAAGCTGGAATTTTTTGTAGAAACTTTTTTTCCATCAATAAAGTATGCAATGCACTCTTTATTCCACTCAACACTAAAAGTATGATATTTGTTTTGTGTAAGATTAATGCCGTGTGTATCTAACGCTTGTATCCATTCATCTTCTTTAGCACCATCATGAATAGCAGTAACATATTGATACAATCGATTATCTGCTCGCATATACTCGACGATATCTATTTCCATTCCTGTAATTGGATTATTATCCTCAGAAGGGTGAGTTCCATTAGCGTTTCTCCCTTCCGCATATAACCATCCCGCAAACCATGCACCCTTAGCTTTTACCTGAGAAACATTAGCATTGACTTCAACTTTCAGAGTCGAGCTACTACCAGGACCAAAGTCACTTTTTTTTGAAAGTAAATAACAAGCTTGTCTTTGATTTCCCACATTTTTAATCGAAAGATTTAACTTTCCACCAGACTGCGAACAAGAATTAATATTATTTGTGGTATCACGATTTGGAATTGACCAATTTGCTAATTTAAACTTTGATGATATCGAGTTACCACTAAAATCTTCTCTGAAAATTTGACTATAATTCCCAACAACAAGCTTTGTTTTTACTCCCGTTGAATGATTGATTACAAGGTAGTTACCATCATCAAGATTTGCACACTTTCCATTTTTATTTTTGGAGCTACTACAAAGATTCCATTGGCTTTTCTCGGGCCTTTGAACTTGATACCAATCACCATTGAGAGGCCATGATATTGTGCTTCCACTTACCGTTGGTAATTGGCTTGACTGACCTGAAGGTACTTTTATGTTGTAACTTTTTTGTATCGTGTGATCAATAACAACATAGTTGCCATTTTCGACTTCACACTGTCTATCTAGATTCTTCGAACTACTACAAAGATTCCACTGATTTTTACTGGGGTTTTGTACTTGGTACCAATGGCCGTCTGCAGGCCAAGATATTGTATTTCCATTAACACTGGGCTGGGCAAAAGCAGTTTGACTTAAAACTAAAGCCGTTCCTAAAATTGCAAGTGAATGAATATTTTTCATGTTTTTATCCTTCCGTAGAAATTATAGAAACATTTCTCTAAGCAATTGATTTAAAATCAATATTCTTATCTAAGATTACAATTAATCTAAAAATCTTAAATAACATCCTTGCTAAAAAGTATATTTTTCATGATCGTATCTTTTGATAAATACTTAAAAAAATGTACGTTTGTCTCAATCCTTTGAGACGCAAATTGTGAACATGAAAAATAATTTAAGTTCAGAATAACCTTAAAAAAGCAGTAAAATAATTTATGGATATAATAGATTTTACTTATAATAATTTGATATAAAATAACAACTTAGCTGAATTAAATTTTTCGTAAAAATAATTTAATTTTTTTGCTATTTACCTTACAGAGTGTCAATCATGACAAAAATTCAGTTTATAAACTTCTTTCAAACAAAATAAATTTTTAATTAATCGTAGATACGAAATTTCATAGGCATTTTTCTTTATTATTTATTGAGTTTTGATTGTACGAAAACCCTTTTGTACAACACTCTTTGCGTAATAATTTCAAATTTATTGACTATAATAAATAGACTAATCACTCAATTGATTTTATTAATAAATAATAATTTTCAAGAACTTAAATTCATTCAATTGGTCAATAAATAATCATTTCAGGATAAAGGGCTTACTTATGCGGATTCTATCGCTGTTACTATTTTCTCTATTACTGAGTGCTTGTGGTGGAGGAAGTAGCTCTTCAAGCAATGGCGAAAGCTCTAGCCCACCAGATACAAGTAGCCCTGTAGATTCAAGCTCTGAGGATAATGCTAACGAATCGACTGACTCTTCGGACTCTTCGGACTCTTCGGACTCTTCGGACTCTTCGGACTCTTCGGACTCTTCGGACTCTTCGGACTCTTCGGGCTCTTCGGGCTCTTCGGGCTCTTCAGGCTCTTCGGACTCTTCGGACTCTTCGGACTCTTCGGATTCAACTGACAATTCTGCAGCTACAGAAACTAACGACGATCCAGATTATTCCGCAGCTGCAATTACTGTCACTGCCGAAAAAGCTGCCAAGTTTCTGACTCAAGCGACTTTTGGGCCTTCGGAAGCGGCTATTGATAACCTTGTTTCACAAAACAATCTGGAAGCCTGGATTGATCAGCAAATTGCCTTACCAATGTCACGCACGCTTCCGTATGTTGAAGCAAATTCAAATGGAAGCCTGCGTTCTACGCGCCATGATATCTGGTGGAAGAATGCGATAGAGGGTGATGATCAGCTCAGGCAACGCATGGCATTTGCCTTGAGCGAGATTTTTGTTATTTCTGATCTTGATTATGCCTTGGGTAATGCGCAATACGGCGTCAGCCATTATTACGATATGCTCGCTGAAAATGCCTTTGGTAATTATCGAGAGCTCTTAGAGAAGGTCACGTTGCATCCTACGATGGGCATTTACCTCAGCATGGTGCGCAATCAAAAAGCCAATCCTGCTTTGCAAATACGCCCTGATGAAAACTATGCACGCGAAGTACTGCAGTTATTTTCGGTGGGTTTGTATAAATTGAATGATCGTGGTGAAGCCTTACCACTAGCAAATCCAATTCCTACTTACAGCCAGAATACCGTAGAAGATTTTGCCAAGGTATTTACGGGTTGGAACTTTGCGGATTCGTCCGGCACATGGGTTTCAAACGACCTTACGCCTTACGACAAACGCTTGGCAATGGTGGCGGATTACAATACACCAGTGGCTGATTCTTATCACGACACAACCACCAAGGTGCTTCTGAATGGTGCGCAATTAATGAGTAGTGCAAGCTCTGCAACGCCTGCTGAAGATGATATGGAAGCGGCTTTAGATAACATTGCGAGCCACCCGAATGTCGCGCCGTTTTTTAGTAAGTTATTGATTCAGCGTTTTACCACCAGTAACCCAAGTCCTAATTATGTAGAGCGAGTAGCAGCCGTTTTCAACGATAACGGACAGGGTGAAAAAGGTGATCTTGGTGCAGTAGTTAAAGCTATTTTATTAGATCAGGAAGCCGTTAACGGAAAATCGGTCAACCCTGATTTTGGTAAAGTGAAAGAACCATTAATGCAGTTGGCCCAACTATGGCGAGCCTTTGATGCGCAACCGGGTTCTGGCGCAATAAATAACAGCTATCGTTTATATGCCAAGTCTAGTGACCGCTTGGAAGAGGTCTTTGGTCAGGCGGTGCTTAAATCACCTTCGGTATTTAATTTCTTCTTGCCGGATAATCTTTTAGCCAGCGATTCCAGTTTGTATGCACCTGAAATGCAGATTATGACCGAGGCAAATGTGGCTTCCATGCACAATGCGTTTCACCAGCAAATCTATACCTTAAACAGTCAGGATACTGGCGGTTGGGATGGTGCGACTCGTATCAATATTGATAAAGCGGTGCAACTCGCACCAGATGTTGATGCACTGATTGAGTATCTGAATAAATTACTACTTGCTGGTAGCTTAGGTGCGAGCCAGAAATCCATCATTACCAACCATCTTGCTACGATTTCAGACAGCAGTGAACGCGCGCAAGAGGCAATCTTCCTGATTGTTGCATCGGCTGGCTTTCAGGTTCAGGGATAAGGGGAATAGATATGAAAAACAGTAATAACATCTCAAGACGATCATTCCTTAAACGTGCTGGTGCCTCGGCATTAACCACGGGTAGTTTGAAGTACACCCCCCTACTTTCGGGCACTTTTTTAGGAACGGGTTTAACATCATCGGTGGCTGCGGCTGATTGCGATCTGCCACAATCTCTGGTTTGTGTGTTTCTATTAGGTGGCGCAGATAGCTTTAATTTTGTGGTGCCAACTGATTCAGCTTACGATCAATACGCTGCAACTCGCGGGGCGATGGCGGTCAATAAATCTGACTTGTTAGCCAGCACCGATGCGACTCAGGGTGAGTTTGGCTTTAACAACAGGCTGTCGGGGTTACACGATCTTTATGAAAATGACCGACTAGCTGTCGTCAGTAATGTCGGCAATTTAATACAACCGACAACTAAGGCTGATTTCAATGCGTCTACCACCCTGCCCCAAAGTTTGTTTGCCCACGATGCACAACAAAAGCTTTGGCAAACAGGCAGTGGAAATTTAGCAGATGCCTTCGGCTGGGGTGGTTCGATTGCAGAACGAATTGCGAACTGTAACGCTACCTCCAATGTGGCAACGTCCATTTCAATTAATGGCTCGAACTCGTGGTTAAATAATTTACAACAGAATTACGTTCAGTTGAATGCCAATGCAAACATCCAACGCATGGTCGGTTACAATGCATCGAGTAGCACCCAGGCAACATTGGAAGCGTTGATAGCAGCCAGTAAAGCTGATCAGGCAGCGCCGTTTAAACAGCAGGTTGCGCACGCCATTACACGCGCAAATGACACGGCGAATAGTCTATCCGAAGCAATTAATGATCACCCCGTGAGCAGCTTTTCACCCGCAGGAGATTTGCAACGACAGCTGCATTTAGTGGCTCGAATGATTTCAGCCCGCGAACAATTGAATATGGGTAAACAGGTATTTTTTGTTGGGCTCGGTGGCTGGGATACTCACAGCAATCAAAACGTCAGAATGATCCCATTAATGACGGAGTTAAATGCAGCACTTACTAGCTTTCAAACAGCCATTGATGACATGGGTAAGGCAGATAGCGTGACCACATTTACGGCTTCTGATTTTGGTCGAACACTCACCACCAATGGTGACGGAACTGACCACGGTTGGGGTGGGCATTCGCTGGTAATGGGCAACAAAGTTAAGGGTGGTAAGATTTATGGCGCATTCCCCAGTTTTGCATCACAGAACAATCCTGATGATGCTGGCGATGATGAGAACTTTGCAGGACGTATTATCCCGACAACGTCAGTCGCACAATATGGGGCAACACTCGCTGACTGGATGGGCGTATCAGCCGCAGAACAACAAGCGATGCTGCCAAATCTGGCTAATTTCAGTCAGAAAAACTTAGGCTTTATGAAATCTTAACATCAGACTTGTAAGTATTATCCAGGGTTCTTTTTTATTTAAGCTTTGTGCTTTAGCATCAGATGGGTGAGAATCCTCGCCTTATCTGATTTTTTATGACGTAAACTCAAAGCAGAACACTATCGTGACAAACGCTAATCCCACATCCGATCATCTAAAAGGTATTTTAATTACCACCCTTGGGGTTCTTATTTTAAGCCCGGATGCGCTTTTAATTCGTCTTTTAGACGTTGAGACTTGGACTGCAGTGCTTTGGCGTGGGATTGCCTTTGCCGCTGGCATTTCTATTCTGATGTTGTTGATGTATCGTGAAAAAACCCTCAAACAATTTAAGAATATTGGTCGTGCAGGACTTTTAATTGGTTTGATTTTTGGGGTTAGCTCGTTCTTTTTTACGGCATCCATTCAAAATACCAGTATTTCAAACACACTGGTGATCATCAGCACCTCACCTGCTTTTGCGTCTTTATTTAGCTGGCTGTTTTTAAAAGAAAAAGTGCATCTGCGCACCTGGATAGCGATGGCTGTTATCTTTGTCGCGATCATTTTAATCGTATCCAAGAGCCTTGGTTCTGGTAGCTTGCTTGGTGATTTATTTGCCCTTGGTACCTCAATATTTATGGCGGTTAGCTTTACCCTGACACGTCGTCGTAAGGACATCAATATGGTCCCAGCTATGGTCATTAGTGGGCTTGTGGCGGCAACTGGCGGCGCATTAATGCTGAGCCAGACTACCAAAGCATACGCACTGCCTGAAGCATCAATTCCTTATTTAATTATCGGTGGAATCGTCGTCACGATTGCATTTGCGTTAATAACGCTGGGGCCGCGTTACATCTCAGCCCCTGAAGTTAGTTTGATCATGCCGTTAGAAACGGTTATGGGTTCGTACCTAGGTTGGGCATTTTTAAGTGAAAGACCTTCCAATATGACGTTGATCGGTGGGTTTGTGATCTTATTGACGCTATTTATCCACGCCTGGTTATCGTTGCAGGCAGAGAAACGAAGGGTGGCAGTTCTCAGTTCGTAAGAACTAATTATTCACCTGCTTTGTCCTCACCCATCTGCTTATACAATTTGAACGCCATATAAGCCATGAGCAATGTGCCGAGTAGAAGCATTACCCAGAATATAATCAGTTTCCAGTTGGTATCTGGAGAGAAGACTTTTCCACTGTTTTTGATTTCACCCAGTTTGACATTATCCACCATAGAGCCTGAATCCCGGATGGTTGTAATCAAATTATTCAGGTCGTTTTGCTGCGAGGGTTTTATGTTTGGATTACCGAAGGCAATTTTAAACGGCTCTTTTCCCTGTGCTAAAAATAGCAGCTTTCTTGGTGACCATGCCGCTCTGATTTCAGGGAGTTGTTCATCGGTAAACTGCCCTTCTGAATCTAGCGTTACCTTCCAGTAACGGTTTTTATTAGGGTTAATTGAAAAGGCACTGCTTTGTAATTGAGTGTCTCCAATGTTTAAGCGATATTGGCTGATGTTATGCGAAAATCGCCACTCATCATTGTCATGATTTCGTGAATACAATTTACCCTTATAGAGTAATCCGTCTTGCGGTGCGACAAATTCCATTTGTGTAATTGCGGCAACCACATCGCTTTCAAAAAGCCAATTTCCGTCTTTGTCATAACCTGGTTTTCCAAGGCTTTTCCATTGTGTTTGCTGCTTGCCAGTGCTGTTGTAGATACCCTGAATTTTTTGTATATGAGCTTGAGAACTTGGATTCAACCAGGTGAGTCGCAGGTATTTTTGAGATGTACAGGAAAAGCCAATCTGGTCCTGTATCAGTTTAGAGCCTGCGTAATTGAGTTTAGAGACGGTCTGCTTTCGGCTTAAGTTCGACCAATTCTGCAAGTTGTTGCTACTCTCTAATTTGAGCGGTAGCACCATGCTCGGTTTTTCTTGTGCCCAATCGAGTTTCAGCCCGCACATATTCAATTTATGCGCTGCAGATGTGTTTTCGGGGTTTTCTATAATGTACTGGTATTCTTTATCGTCCTGATGATTATCAGGGTCACCCCCCCACTTTTGGGCGATTTTTATACTCTGTTGTCCATTTTGCTGATTGGTATTTTTATTCTGCTCAATGATTACTTTTATATTGCCAGTATCCGCCGCCTGCTCTTTGGTAAAAGGATAAAACACCAAAGGCTTTTGTTGTTGCGAATTAACTCTTTCAATCCGGCTCAGCTGATAGGGAACCAGTTGACCATCTGCGCTGAAAACACGGATATCACCATAATCTTTTCGTTGCATTTTTTCATAGACTATCAGTGGTAAATCAACCTCTCTTAATGAGGTTGTGGCATTGGTTAATTCTGCCGAATGCGCAAAGTCTTCGAGAGTAAATGGCGCGGCGTTTAGCGAAAATTGCAGTACCGCCGTTATTGCACATACTCCATATACCTTAAGTAATTGATGCTTTGCTTTCATCCTCATTTTTGATCCTCAATCGAACTTTCTTCACTGGTTTTCTCTTCGTTGATTTTCTCTTCGTTGATTTTCTCTTCTCTAGTTTTCTCTTCGCTGGCATTGTCTTCGTTTAGTTCTTCTACTTGCTTGTCAGTTCCATTTTTATCGGGCAATGGCGCAAAATAGCCGATACTGGTTAGCAACACACCCACTACGAGGAATGAGACTACTCGGCCTAAACTACCTAACGCAGCCAGATCAATCACAAACAATTTCAATACCACTAGTCCCAGTATTACCGCACCTGCAACCCACAATGGGCGAATCTGTTTTTTGCTTGAATACAAGGTGAGTATGACACCCGACAAAGCCCATAAAATAGAAACAGCGGTTTGTACCCAGTTTGAATAGAATAGGACATCAGGATCGTATGCAATGCCAAACCAGTGATGTGCCACTCTAAATAGAGTGAAGTTGAGCCATAAAAATACTAAAGAGGCAAAACCAATCATTAGCGCACGCTGATTGAATAACGTTCTGTCAGGATTGTGATTGCCAATCGATGCCGTGTCACCGATGTCGCTGGCAACGTTCCCTATGCCACTAGCACGCCACCATTTGAACAAGCTGATGAAAACGATCACCACCATGATATCCGTAGGGTTCAATAATGGAATCCACGGTAAAGGTTCTGATTGTCCTTTCGATACCAGTGCCATCAATGACCATAGCGCTAAATAGGCAGCGAACGCAAAACCAGTCTGCTGTCGATACGTTAGTTGATGCGTACTGAATGGCCAAAACTTCGCTTTAATAATCATCCAGAGCGCCAGTGTCGCTGGTATCACATACCAGATATTCAACCAGGCTGAAGAACTGGACAAGTGTTTATTCAACCACCATGTGCCTTCTAGCGTAATTAATGTCACCAGTAGAATGAGTAATAAACTGTGGAATATCGGCTGTATTTTCTGGAACACAGCGTGCTTTTGTAGCTGATATAAATGGAAATAGAACGCTGCAAAGACAATCGGCCATGCTATCCAACCATTCCATTGTGACGGATGGTAAGCGCTTTGGAAACCAGTTGCCCCGACTTGAGAAAGCCCAAGCAGTATCACCAATACAAACAAACCACTGGCTACATACCAGGCGTGCTTCCATTCTGGTTTTAACCGAGTTGCAGCAAGGGTGAAACCAATACTCACAATCGCGCTTAGAATGAGTAAATTACTCGCCATCCATTTAAGGTCGTAATAAGTGAAGAGCTGGAAACTAATGCCGCCGAACAACCAGATCAAACCCCAGCCTAGTGCGAAGGGGCTGATACCTTTTTCCCACACTCTGCGACCTTCGAATTCTTTAAAGAGTAATCGGGCTGAAATAATGCCCGCAACTGCCATCATCATACTGCTGATAAAGTGACCATTTACAAAAGGTTTTAAGTCGCCGATATGGCTGAATCGAGCGAGGAAAATGGCACCCGCTCCCACCTGTAAGATTAAACCAAAGGCTCTTACAGAAATGCGATCCTGACGAGAACCTAACCAGAGTAGTCCTGCACCTTCTAATGCCCAGGCTGCGGCCGTTTGGGTTGGAGCCAAAGCGAATGGAATCGCCATTGAAGCGAAGATTGCACCTAATGCGAGGAAAGCTTCGGATAACAGTTTTAAGCCATCTCCTTTACGCTTCCATACAAACCATGAAAGTACGATGTAGAATAAACCCATCGCAAACGATGAAATCGACACGCCGTATTCAAAGTCTTTTACCAGTGAATATTGTAGCGCTGATGCAGCAAGCGGCACGCCGAACAGTAAGGTTCCATCAACATAACCACGCAGCTTTGGTGGCTGACGTAATGCGAATAAAACAGCAATTAATACGTAGAATAGGAAGAAAATAATCAGGAATGGTTCGGTGGTTGCGAACTTGCTATCGTCATATCTCAACACACCCCAAACGGTGCCGATAATAAAGGTAAATGCAAAACCTAATAGATTCAGCGGACGCCATGCTTTAAACCATGCAATCACCACAATCGCGATATTGAGAACGGCATAGTAACTGAATAAATAAACATGGTTGTTTGAGCCGCTTGAGGCTAAAACCGGCGCGAGAAAACCACCACTAAAGCCTAAAACAGCGAGTGATTTTGAGTCTTGTAATACGGCTAATGCCGCACTTAACATGCTGACGACAAACAATAAACCGAAGGCTAACGTTGGCTCAATGAGCTTGAACATACTGAAGGCTGCGAAAATATCCAGATATAAGATACCAATACCTGCACCTTGCAATAATAAGGCGTAGGTTTCATTTTTGTGACGTAATCGCCACCCTAGACCGAGCAAGAACATCGCCCCAACGACGACGCCAATCAAACGGTATTCGATCGGGAAAAAGCCTCGATCAGACACGTATTTGAGTAGGAAGGAAACACCAAAGAATAGAATAATGATACCAATGCGAACGAATAGGTTTCCGCCCATAAAGTATTCTTTAATTTTATCCCCGACTTTTTCCAGAATATTGTCTTCGCGCGAAGCATTAGTTGATTCAATAGCGTCAGTCGCTTCTGTAACAGGCGGGATGTAAGGCGTTGAAGCGACTTGATCAATAGACTCTGGGACGGCTTGTTGATTTATTGTATTTGTCTCAAGACCTGTTTCAAGGTTTGCTTCATCAGCTGGGGCAACATTATTAGCTGCTTGCGAAATCGTATCTAGATATTCTTGTTGTTGATCATCACCACTTTCGCCATAGGTATTAGTTTGCGGGGTATTCGTCTGCGATGATGGCTGACTGATGCTTTGTTCGTCTTCCACTTGCGATTTATTAGCATTGGAAAAGTTTGCTATAGCTTGATTTGCCTGAGTCTCAGCTTGTCTTTGTTCCCAGTCTTTAGCAAGCGCATCGCGCAGTGACTTTATCTCTTTAGATAAGCCTAAAACCTGACCCAGCAAAAAACCGACGATGGTTGCAAGTCCAATAAATGCTAATTGCCACTCTCTGCTTCCCAATGAGAAAGATAACAACACAGAAACAACCAGAAATATTCCAGCGAAAAGAAACTTCATTAAAACTACCCATTTGTATTTTTTTGTATAATACTTTTTATGTTCAACCCAAGACAGCAATGCCGAAATAGTATCAAAATACTATCCCTTAAGTTCCATCAGAACATCTTATTGCCTAAAAATCTGTAAATCAGAAAATTTAGCGATACTGTCTGCGGTGAATTGTATCAGGCTTAAGCTGTTGTGACGCTTAACTAATCACAACCCCCCCCCCTACTTTCAGCACTTATTTTGGTAGATGAAGCGCTATCCTGCTATAACAAACTATCGATCATGATCAGGGAGAAAAAATGGCACGATTAATTCTAGTCTGCGGTCCTACAGGCGTTGGTAAAACCACTTATTCCGTAGCACTTGCTAAAGATGCTAAAGCTATCAGGTTCTCCATAGACCCATGGATGCAAACGCTATTCGCAGACGATATGACTGAGTTAGATTATTCCTGGATGATTGAAAGAGTTAACCGCTGTTACGAGCAAATCTGGAAAATCAGCGAACAAATCCTGGCAATAGATGGAAATGTTATTTTAGATCTGGGCTTTACTACCAAAGAACAAAGAGATTCATTTTCTCAACGAGCAGCAAAGTTAGGCATAGATGCCGAAGTGCATTATTTAGATGCACCGACAGATATTCGCAGGAAACGTGTGGAGAAACGCAACGCGGAGAAAGACCCCGACGTTTATGCTTTTGAAGTTACTGAGATGATGTTTGATTTTATGGAACCACGATTTGAGATTCCTGATGAAGACGAACTTAAGAATGGATGCGTTGTAGATAATACATAGGGTTATTGGTTATTGCTTAAGTCACCCCCCTACTTATGGGCACTTTTTTATTGATGCTTTTATAAAATATTGAATACAAAGACTAAGCTTATAACAATCAAACATTATAAGCTTAGTCCAGTATTTACCTAATCAATGTCACAAACTCATTACGATTTAAAACATCTTAGATCTAAGGTGTACGGATATTCAGCTGTCATTTCTTCTGACAATTCACTGAAATCAGAACTACTCTTCTGATGTGTAACAAAGCTCTGCTTACCACCCAATAATGGTGGAGCAACTACCGGAGCACTCGCAGGTGTATGACCAAAGTCCCAGAAACGACTGACTCTACGTGATTCAGCTTCTACCGCATTAATCGGTGAGTTCTCAGGGTTTAATCCGCCCGGATGTGCCACATGGTAAGTACAACCACCTATTGAGCGATCATTCCAGGTATCCACGACATCGATAACCAATGGCGCATGAATGCCAATCGTTGGATGCAATGCCGAAGGTGGATTCCACGCTCTGTAACGGATACCCGCTACGTACTCACCATGAGTACCCGTACTCTTTAACGGAACACGATGACCATTACACACAATGATGTAACGTGAATCAGTGAAACCGTTGACGGTTATCTGAACACGTTCTACCGAGGAGTCCACATAACGCGCTGTACCCTGACTACCAGATTCTTCACCCAGTACATGCCATGGTTCAATTGCGCCGTGCAATACGACTTGCTTATCACCTAACTGCAACGTTCCGTAACGTGGGAATCTGAATTCAATGAAAGGCGCAAGCCATTCAAATTTGAAGTCATAACCAGCATCATTGATGTCACGGATAATTTCCTTCATATCCGATGCGACATAATGACCAAGCATGAAACGATCGTGGAGCTCTGTACCCCAACGAACCAAAGGCTTCTTGTATGGATTCTTCCAGAACCAAGCTAGCAAGGTTCTAATCAACAAGGCTTGCATCAAACTCATGTGAGGATGTGGTGGCATTTCAAAACCACGGAACTCTAGAATCCCCTGACGTCCTGATGCCGAATCTGGAGAGAATAGTTTATCGATACAAAACTCTGAACGATGCGTATTACCCGTGATATCCGTCAATAAATGACGTAATAAACGATCCACTAACCAAGGCTGATCAGTCTCGCCACTTGGCATTTGAGAGAATGCGATATCCAACTCATAGAGTTTTTCATCACGACCTTCATCGACACGCGGAGCCTGACTGGTTGGACCAATAAATAATCCCGAGAACAAATAAGACAAGGCTGGATGATGTTGCCAGTACGTAACAAAACTCTGTAACAACTCAGGTCGTCTCAGGAATGGACTATCCGTAGGTTGCGCAGCGCCCAGTGTTACGTGGTTACCACCACCGGTACCGGTGTGCCTGCCATCCTGCATGAATTTCTCTGTGCCCAAGCGACAAATACGTGCTTCTTCATAGAGAATTTCAGTGTGTTTAACCAGATCTGCCCAGTTGTTCGATGGGTGTATATTAACTTCGATAACGCCCGGATCAGGAGTAATCTGGAATGAAGTAACACGATGATCACGTGGTGGCGGGTAGCCTTCAATACGCACCGGTGTTTTCAGTTTTTCTGCGGTTAACTCTATGGCACTGATCAATTCCAGATAATGCTCAAGGTAACTCAATGGCGGCATAAACACGTGCAAATAGCCATCTCGTGCTTCGATAGACAGCGCGGTATGCGGCACATCAACAATAAACTTTTCGGTTTCCTTTTTCTTTCCTTTCTTGCCTTTTTTCTTACTGCTGGTTTCTTTACCTGAGTCTTTTTCCAGCTTCATATCGGCAGTCGGCTGCTGTCTCTTTTTCGACTTACGCTTCAACCAGCCAAAGTAACTTTCAAGAATACCTACATTAGATTCATTTTCATCGTCATCTGAATTTTCATAACGATCAACAACTTCACCATAATAATCATCTAGCTCACCTAGCTCTTCCATGGTGTCGCGATCTGTTTGTATTTCGCGCTCATCTTCTGCTTGCCATGGCAATGAATCCAGTGGCAATCTAAGTCCCATCGGTGAATCACCCGGAATTAATTGCAGTCGATCATTTCTGAACTGCCAAGGCGCACTGTGCCATTTTAGTTCGTTGTAATCCCAGCTAATCGGCAGAACATAACCCACTTCACTGTCCAAACCTTGCATCAGCACTTTTGCAATTGCCTGACGTTCTAAGGAGTCTTTCAAACTCGCTTTTTGTGAGTCGAGATTTATCGGGATCGTACCCTCTTTCCAAAGGAAATATAACTGATCCTCAAACGCCGGAATAATGTACTTATCAGACAGTCCAAGATGCCTGGTTAAAATACGCGCAAACTCTTTCGCATTTTCAGGCGTCTGTTTGTAATCTTCATAATCTTTCGCTATAAGATCAGGGTTTTTCCAGATCGCTTTTCCATCATTACGCCAATAAGTACCTAGCGCCCAGCGTGGAATCTCTTCCCCTGGATACCATTTACCCTGACCATAATGTAGCAAGCTACCTGTAGAAAAACGATCCTTGAGGTTTAACAGTAACTGCCCTGCCAGAATGCGCTTATGTTCTCCAAGTGCATCGGTGTTCCATTGCGGTGCTTCCATGTCATCGATGGAGACAAAGGTTGGCTCTCCACCCATGGTAAGACGCACATCTTCAGCGATGAGTACTTCATCAACCTTCTCACCCAGAGCATTGATCGCTTGCCACTGCTTTTCTGTATAAGGTTTGGTTACACGAGGATCTTCTCTTACACGTGTTACTACATTGCTGAAATTGAAGTCGATAACTTCACATTCATCCATGCCGCCTGTTACCGGTGCAGCACTTCCAGGATCAGCAGTACATGCCAGCGGAATGTGACCTTCACTGGCGAATAAACCTGATGTTGGGTCAAGACCAATCCAGCCAGCACCTGGGATAAATACTTCACACCATGCATGTAAATCGGTGAAATCTTCTTCAGGGCCTGAAGGTCCATCCAGTGATTTTTCATCCGAAGTCAACTGCACTAAATAACCTGAAACGAAACGACTAGCTAAGCCGAGGTGACGTAAAATTTGTACCAACAACCAGGCACTGTCACGACAAGAACCCGTTGCCGTTTCGAGCGTTTCTTCACAGGTCTGAACACCTGGCTCCATACGGATGTTATAGCCGATCTCTTTTTCTAAGCGTTGATTCAACTGTACGAGGAAATCCTGTACACGTACTTCAGACTTATCAACACCTTTTAGCCACTCGTTGAGCTTGTCTCCATTTTCAGAGACATGTAAATACGGTGATAGCTCATTTTTTAGTTCGGCTTTATATTCAAAAGGATAATTTTCAGCATACTCTTCAACGAAAAAGTCAAAAGGGTTAATGACTGTCAATTCTGCCACTAAGTCGACTTCGAAAGAAAACTTGGTGGTTTTGTTAGGAAATACCAATCGTGCTTCATAGTTTCCAAAAGGGTCCTGCATCCAATTGATATAATGATCTGCTGGTTCAATTCGCAAAGAATAGGATTTGATCGGAGTACGTGAATGTGGAGCCGGCCTCAAACGAATAACATGCGGGGAAAGATTGACGGCGCGATCATACGTGTACGACGTTTTATGGTTTAAAGCTACATCTATTGTCATATTTTATTATTCCTGATTCAGGCTTGGGTTTGTTTTTGAGAAAGATCTTCGTCGATTTGAAGCGGCGACTCATCAATCTCTTCATCTGACGTTTGTTCGGTTATTACTTCTATCGACTTTGGAAACCAGGTCAGACTGATTCTGTTGTGAATTTTTATAATTCCTTTTTGAATATCATCGAAATAACGATGTAAGAATTCCGGAGAGACATCTTTGTTTTCATCGAAACTGTTCAACTGACCTAGCAATAAATCCCAGCCTTCAAAAACGTCTTGATTATCCGGTAATTTAGAGGCACTTCTCTCAATTTCAGATAAGCAGTACTTAATCGAACGAGGGAATTCTTCTCTGCATAAAATAAAGTGAAGGACTTTGGTCGGCTCAATCTTTGGACCATTCGCACTTCGATACATCTGCACGGCATTTTGCGCTTTCAGTATTTCAAGCCAGATCAGCATATCAAAAGAATTAATTTCTAAACTATCTCGACGCAAGAGGATACCCGCTGCCACATCCAATATTCTGGATGTCATATCAGCCCTCTCGAGCATGATGCCTAACTGTAAGAAATCGTAAGCCTGATTTCGACTTAATGAATTTTGTATCATGCCATTAAATTGCAATGACCTGGAGATGATTTCTGTTAAGAATTTATAACGCACTCTTTTGTGCGTCGAATCATCCACCGATTCTTTGATAAATAAATTCAAATCGTTGAGCATTTCCCACGCTGCCGTAGGTATAACATCTCTGGATGTTCTTGCGTTTTCGCGAGCGGCTTTAATGGATGAACGAATAGAACTTGGGTTTCTGATGTCGGCTAACAGAAACTTGATTACATTCTTCTCAGTAGCTTCGTCATAAAGTTTATTAAATTCATGCTCAGAAGACAGAATTCGCAATAACATATTCCAATCTAGCTTCTGAGCCTTGGGAATATCCATCATGACTTGCGAAAATGCCTTAAGCATTCTTGCGGTATCTTCAGTTCTTTCGATGTAACGGCCTAACCAGTAAACACGTTCTGCACTTGTAGATAACATAATTATTCATCCTCCTGTTCAACAATCCAGGTGTCTTTACTACCACCACCCTGCGATGAATTCACAACAAGTGACCCTTCTACCATTGCAACTCGTGTTAAACCTCCTTTAGTCACCCAACAATTTTCACCTTGTAAAATAAAAGGACGTAAATCAAGATGCCTAGGTGCAATCCCTTGATCGGTTATGACAGGAGCGGTTGATAAATCTAGCATGGGTTGTGCAACATAATTACGAGGGTTCTTCGCGATCAAACCACGAAATTCTTCGATCTCTTCTTTAGTCGCTTTCGGACCCAACAGAATGCCGTATCCACCTGACTCATTTACCGGTTTGATGACCAAATCTTCAAGGTGCTCATTCACATAAGCAAAATCATCGTCTTCGTAACACAGATAGGTTTTAACGTTAGGCAGAATTGCCTCTTCATCGAGATAATACTTAATCATCTTGGGCACGTAGGCATATACCGCTTTATCATCAGCAACACCACTACCGGGCGCATTACTAATGGCGACATTGCCTTTCTTCCATGCTCTCATGATTCCTGGCACACCCAACATTGAATGTTTATTAAATACTTCTGGGTCGATAAACACATCATCGACACGGCGATAGATAACATCAACGCGTTGTGGGCCGTTTATTGTGCGCATATAAACACAGTCATCTTTATCGACGAATAAATCCGCCCCTTCGACTAATTCTGCACCCATTTCCTGCGCCAAAAAGGAATGTTCGTAATAAGCTGAGTTGTAGATACCCGGTGTTAGTACAGCAATCACTGGGGCTACATCTTTTCTTGGAGATAATGAAGCCAGCATTTCATGTAATCGGATTGGATAATCTGTGATTGGCGAGATACATTGAGTATCAAACACTTCAGGGAATATTCTTTTGGTGATTTCTCTGTTCTCGATCATATAAGAAACACCAGAAGGAACACGTAAGTTATCTTCTAGCACTCTTAGGACACCATCACCGTCTCGCACCAAATCAGTGCCCGAAATATTCGCCCATGCACCATGAGGGGGCGTTATACCCTGGCATGCCTTTAAATAGTTTGATGAGCCTTCAATCAAATGCCTCGGGACTAGTTTATCTTTTAAGATTTTTTGATCGTTATAGACGTCATTGATAAACATGTTTAGCGCCTTGATACGTTGTATCAGGCCTTTTTCAACGATCTTCCATTCGGAAGATGGGATTGGTCTGGGTATGATATCAAATGGCCAGTGTCGGTCGATATTATTACCTTCCGAATATATGGTAAAAGATACCCCCATCTCTTCTATGCAGCGTTCCGAAGCCATTTTACGTGCCAGAACTTCATTTTTATCAAGAGATTTTAAGTAGTTATATAGTTCTTTTGCGACAGTTCGAGGTTGTGAGCTCGTTTCCATGATCTCATCAAAGAATACCCCGGAATTGTAATCATTCCATTCCATAAAATACCTATTTATTGACTTTATTATTGCTCAGACTATAAATCACAAATAGCTGAGAGTTATTCTTACCTAATTGAAGATTGATATAGAACAAAGAATATCACTGTTCCCATGTTGTACCTCTATACCCTTGTCTCTATAAGTTATAGTGCAAAAGGTGTGCCACAGTACATTTTTATTTAACATGAAACTGATAAAATACTTCTATGATTGAAATATGAAGAAATAGCTATATATAAAGGTACGAACAGGCGTATACTGTATGGCTGTGTAACGCATATACATCAGCAAAATTCAATATTCGCATTACACATTCAGAAGAATAACAACTCTAAAATCTCTGTTCACTCAAATTTATTTCGTTATAACCAAGGTTAAAACACGTTTAGTATGACTTATTGTATTGCCATTAAAACCAACAACCGCTTGGTTTTCGCCTCTGATTCCAGAACCAATGCTGGTCCTGATCATGTATCCACCTACAGCAAAATGTTTAAGTGGGGTGTACCCGGAGAGCGACAGTTTTTACTGGTAAGTGCTGGAAACCTTGCGACTACACAAGCAGTGGTTGAGACAATTGAACGAGATATGAAGGAGTCTGCTGCAGAAAATCTTCTTAATATTAAGTATATATCAGCAGTTGCTGACTACATTGGCAGAATTAGTCTAGAAGCACAAAACAAAAATAACAATCTGGGAATGATGGCTGGCTTCAATGCTGAATCGACATTCATTCTAGGCGGACAAATTGGCACAGAGCCTGCAAACATCTTCATGATTTACCCACAGGGAAATCATATCACCTGCCCAGAAACCACACCGTTTCTACAGATTGGTGAAATCAAATACGGAAAACCACTACTAGATAGAGTAATCACGGATAAAACCACAGAGCGTGATGCCGTTCGTGCAGCCATGGTATCTATGGATTCAACCATGCGAAGTAACTCTACAGTTGGACCACCGATAGAGATCCAGAGTTACCACATTAATTCTTTGCAGCCTGGCAAGTACAAAATTTTTAGTGCTAATGACCCTTACTGGCAATTGCTGAGTTCTAACTGGGCTGAAAAGCTACTGGAAGCATTCTTGAAACTTCCCGAGTTGCCAGATTTTCCTAGCGACGAACCTGAGTTAACCTCAGTGGCTACCTCAACACAAACGCAATCCAACTTTAAATAAAAAGTCACCCCCCTACTTTGGGGCACTTTTTTATTCAGCAAATCAAATAGATAAAATACAAAACGTATTTTATCTATTTGAACTACGCTTCTTTCTTGAATTTTTAACGGGTTTTGCTTTGGCAAAGCCCGTTTTTGCTTTAGCTCCAGGCTTACCCTTACTCTGCGTATTCGCTTTTGTTTTTATACGATGATGGAAATCGTTACCTTTTTTAGCCTGGCCATTCTTAGCACCTGCATTACCACCTCTTTTCTCGAGACGAGCATTAAACTCTGGAATCAGGTGTTCTTTGGTATTTCCTATTAATTCAGTACGGCCCATGCGTTTCAAAGCTGCACGTATCATTTGCCAGTTATCCGGATCGTGATAACGCAAAAATGCTTTATGCAAACGTCGTGATTTAGCATCGCGCGCCGAATCAATATGCTCGGAAGCTTCGCCCACTTTTTTAAGCGGATTGATTTCACTGTGATACATCGCCGAAGCAAGTGCCATTGGCGTAGGAATAAAACCTTGAACCTGATCTGGCTTGAAGTTATTTTCTTTTAACCAAAGCGCTAAATTAAGCATATCTTCATCCGTCGTACCCGGATGCGATGAGATAAAATACGGGATTAAGTATTGTTCTTTACCTGCTTCTTTCGAGTACTTCTCAAACAACTCTTTAAATTTGTAATAGCTACCAATGCCCGGTTTCATCATTTTAGAAAGCGTACTATGTTCTGTATGCTCTGGCGCTATCTTTAAACGTCCACCAACATGATGTGTCACTAATTCTTTTACATATTCGGGATCTGTAACCGCCAGATCGTAACGTAAACCAGAAGCGATAAAGATACGCTTTACCCCTTCAATTTTACGCGCACGACGATACAGTTTCGTCAATGGCTTGTGATTGGTATTCAGGTTTTCACAAATTCCCGGATACACGCAAGATAAGCGACGACAAGATTCTTCGATTTTATTACTCTTGCAAGAGAGGCGATACATATTGGCTGTTGGACCACCAAGGTCGGAAATATTCCCAGTAAACCCGGGAACATTATCGCGAATCGCTTCGATTTCCTTGATTACCGAGTCTTCCGAACGGCTTTGGATAATACGCCCTTCGTGCTCTGTAATTGAACAGAAAGTACAGCCACCAAAACAACCACGCATGATATTCACCGAAAAACGAATCATATCGTAAGCCGGAATTTTTAAATCACCATAGCTAGGATGCGGTCTACGCGTATATGGAAATTCAAATAAGCCATCGAATTCTTCTGCACTCAGCGGCTGCGGTGGAGGGTTTAACCATACATCGCGCTTGCCATGCATTTGCACTAACGAGCGCGCATTACCCGGATTTGTTTCCAGATGAAACACACGTGAAGCATGCGCATATAATACTTTACTATCAACCACTTGATTGTGAGACGGCAATCGAATTACCGTTGTAGTGCGATCTAATTTTTTAGGGCGTTCGTGAAAATGAATCACTTGAGCCGCCGCACTGTTTAATTTGGCTTCTGTTTCATCATCAATCGCTTGCTGACTATTCTTGTCGCAATCAGCAGTTTGCGTAGTATCGATGTATGGATTTGAATCTGGGTGTTCGATAGATCCGACTTCATCGAGGTCTGTAGAATCGATAACCGTCCAGCCTTCCGGAACTCCCTGACGCATAAACCCAGTGCCGCGAATATCGGTAATCTCGCCGATTTTTTCGCCTGCCGCTAAACGATGCGCGACTTCGACAATAGCTCTTTCTGCATTACCGAAAAGCAACATATCCGCTTTTGAATCTGGCAAGATTGAACGCCTTACTTTTTCTGTCCAGTAATCGTATTGTGCAATACGACGTAAACTCGCTTCGATACCACCAATAATTACCGGCACACCTTTGTAAGCTTCTCTGGCACGCTGCGCATAAACCACGGTTGCACGATTTGGGCGTTTACCCGCTTTTGCGCCAGCAGTATAAGCATCATCAGAACGTGGTTTTCTATCTGCAGTGTAATGATTCACCATCGAATCCATATTTCCTGCGGCAATTCCGTAGAAAAGATTCGGTTTTCCTAATTTGCAAAAATCGTCTGCTGAGCGCCAATCTGGCTGAGAAATAATCCCAACACGAAAGCCTTGAGATTCGAGTAATCGGCCGATAATAGCCATACCAAAGCTAGGGTGATCGACATAAGCATCGCCTGTTACAATAATGATGTCGCAGGAGTCCCAACCGAGATCATCCATTTCATCACGTGACATTGGCAATACAGGGGCGGCTCCGAACTTATGAGGCCAGAACTTCCTGTACGAGAATAATTTGGGGGCTGTAATTTCCATAGTGCGGGCAATTATACGCTATCATCACAAGTAGGTATAAACCTATTAACTCTGTTTAATTTTTAATGCAAAGGTATCATCAAAAACCAAGAAAAATATATTATCAATGAATATATGGAAAACAATAATATCACTCCTGCTCACACTTTCTATAAGCGTTGTTTATGGTGATTATGCGGTTGTTCCAAATGATGCCCATAAAGCATATACCCAACTCCTTAAAAACAGGTCAGCACTGGACATAACAGATTACTCTGGCTCACACACCAACAGAGATGTCGTTGAAGCTATTATCTGGCAACAGGCACTGAAAAAAGGCGGGTATAACAAGACTATAAATATCGAGGCATTAGATATTACGTATTCACGAGTCATCCTTGAAATAAAACACGGAACAATTGCGGCATTTGCCAACTCAGTCTGGCTAGATGACATTGAAGGTCATGAAAATTATAAAGAGTTGTTTTATATAACTGAGGCTGTCATACCTGAACATAAGTTTTATGCAGTTTTTTACACCACGCCTGACCGCGTTAACCAGATTAACATCAAAGACAAAGATAGCCTCAGCAACTATAAGTTTAGTTGCAATCGACACTGGAAAAAAGACAACGAATTATTAAAGCATCTTAATGTCGACTGCATGTTTTCAAACACCTGGAAAGCGATGGTAGATAAACTCAAAAACAAACATGCAGATATAGTTCTTGCCCCCTTTCAGGCTAGCAAAGATATGAGCTTGATCGCATTTGGAGAAAAATTAGTGCCCGTCCCTAATGTAAAAACCAGCTTTCCGGGCAAACGGGTATTTATCATCTCTAAAAAATCAAGAAACGGGGAAGCACTGATAAAAGCATTTAACAAAGGCATTCGGCTAATGCACAGGGAGGGGCTAATTGAAAAAGCCTATGAAGAATCAGGGTTTTATAACCATAAAACAAAAGAGTGGAAGTTAATCGACTAGTCTCACTCTTTCTAAAAATACTAAGAACATACACTGTATTCAAATTTTAAAAACAATCTGTCTATTCTGTTTTTAAACTTTACGACTATACTCCACCGATGACTCGCTTCATCCCAATAATATTTGTACTACTTTGGTCCACCGGTTTTATCGGCGCCAAGTTTGGCCTGCCGTACGCAGAACCCTTCACCATGTTGATGTGGCGCATGATAATCGTCGTACCACTATTCTTCCTCGTGGTACTTATCATGAAGCGTCCGAGTATTAGTGGCAAAGATGCCGCAATACAAGGACTGGTCGGATTGCTGATTCATGGCTTCTATCTCGGCGGTGTGTTTGCCGCTATATCTGTAGGGATGCCAACCGGACTCACTTCTCTATACGTTAGTTTAAACCCTATTCTTATCGCGATATTCTCCGGGATATTTTTACACACCATCATTACCAAGCGTGAATGGTTGAGTTTATTTCTGGGCTTCCTTGGCGTAGCCATCGTTATCTATGGCGCCTCAAAGTGGGAGGGTGTCATTAGCGCAAAGGGTATAGGCCTTCTAACTGTGGCATTAGTAAGCATTTGCGCGGGTACCTTAATACAAAAAAAATATGCACAAAATGTAGGATTAATTAGAGGTTCGATGTATCAATATGCCTCCTCCTTATTGCTCTATCTCATTCTCTCTTTCACCATAGAAACGGGAGAAGTAGAATGGAACCTGACTTTTATCGCCACACTGGCATGGTTAGTTATCGTGCTCTCATTCGCCGCTGTTTTACTCCTGATGTATATGATCCAGAATGGCGAGGCTACCAAGGTCGCGAGTTATTTTTATTTAGTACCTCCCATTACAGTTTTACAAGGTTGGCTTTTCTTCGATGAACAGTTAAGTTGGCTAACCTTTGTAGGAGGAGGTCTCGTCGTTTTTGCGCTAATGATGGGTAGACCCTTAAAAGCCAAAACAAAAAAGTGAGTTATCAAATTTGTTAGAGTATCTTTTAATTATCGCAGCTGGCTTCCTCGGTGGAATGTTAAATGCCGTCGCAGGTGGAGGAAGCTTCATTACACTCCCTGCCCTAATATTTGTTGGCGTACCACCCGTCATGGCTAATGCAACGGGCACTGCCGCCCTGCTTCCCGGGTATATCGCTAGCGCATGGCGCTTTAGAAAAGATATTAAGTTTCCTGCCAACTTAAGCTTTAAAACGCTTTCTACCATTTCAATTCTCGGTGGCTCTCTGGGTGCCACAATTTTATTATTTACCAGCGAACAGGTATTTTCGTCATTGATACCCTGGTTGATTCTTATTGCCACGTTGTTATTTATTATTGGGCCGCGTTTACTACCAAAGAAACAAGAAACTAATAATGACGCTCTAGCAAATCAAACGAACCATAATAAAAGCAAAGTAACGGTTTTTTTAGTGATGTTCTTCGTTTGCGCTTATGGCGGTTATTTTAATGGCGGGCTTGGCATAATCTTGCTCGCTGCATTAGCACTCTTAGGGCAAACAAATCTTCTGGGCATGAATGGCATCAAGAATTACGTATCCGCGCTATTAACCGCTATCGCTGTCCTTGTGTATGCCTCTGGCGGCGTTATTGAATACAAATTTTTAGTCATTATGGGCTTAGCTGCAATCGTTGGTGGTTATGCTGGCGCAGCGCTTGCCTATCGCATCCCCCAGAATATTATGCGAGGTTTCATAATTGCCATTGGTTTGATTATGTCTGTGGTGTTTTTCCTGAGATAGACATCTAATTTTTCAAAGACCAATATTTTCGCCATGCTTATTGCTAAAACGAAAGACCCTCACCTCTTTTCTTTATCAAACTAAAAACAACATTCCTGATTTTATCAAGACAACTGCATAGGCATCACTCGCAGATACGGAAGCAATTATATCAAAATAAAGATAATCGAAGATCTGTTTTGGCCCCCCACCTTCCGGGCACTTTTTTATATGCTCTTGGTTCATATAATTTAAAAAATAAAACCACATTTCTTCGATTAAAAAGCTTGACTATTTTTTCACACTAACTTGCCCACAAAACCTGTGGATAACTCTGTGCATATCCCTATGAATTAATCCTAAAAGCCTTACTCTATTTAGTTCCCTTACTAATTGATCAATTTTTGATCATATTAGCATTTCGTTTTTATATCAATATGTTACATAGATATATTAATAGATTAAAATAGAAAAAGCGTGAATGTTACACTTTTATGACCGAATTAATGCTTGCTTTTTAAATTGTGCATAAAACGGAAATCGATGTTCATATATTCAAAAAACGCTAAGTCATTGTTAAGCTTGGATTAAGGAAAATTAACAAAATAACATTCGAAAAAAACCATGAATATCAATAATTATTTCAATTAATTTTACGAAGAAAAAATCATAAGCAGTCACATAAAAAAACCAGAAAGTGAATCTGAAAAATCAATTTTTAAATGCAATTCTTTTTACTTCTACCAAATTTATACAATGGATTAATATATTTCCAACGCTTTAACTAAAAATCAATCTATGCTTTGCCTAACAAATCAATATTTCACATACTGGAATAACCCAGGGAACAATTTACTAAAGGAGATAATATGAATAAGCATGCATTTCTAGAGGTTGAATACCCTATCATCCAGGCTCCGATGGCCGGAGTTCAGGATAGTACGCTCGCATTGGCTGTCTCAGCAGCTGGTGCGTTAGGCTCCCTTCCCTGTGCAATGCTGAGCAATGAAGCATTAAAAAAAGAATTAGATATCCTGAAATCTCAAACTAATAACCCAATTAATATTAACTTTTTCTGCCACACTCCACCGACACCTAATAAAGACGCCGAAAACAATTGGCGCAAAGCACTTCAGCCCTTCTTTAGTGAATGTGGTATTGACCCTAATGACATTCCAGACGCCCCAAGTCGCGAACCATTTAGCCACGATATAGCTGATATTCTGGAAGCCTTTAAACCCACGATAATAAGCTTTCATTTTGGCTTACCCGCAAAAGATCTTTTACAACGAGTTAAAGGCTGGGGCACAAAAATCATTAGCTCTGCCACCACAATTGAAGAAGCATTATGGTTAGAGGCCAATGGGGCGGATGGTATTATTGCTCAAGGGCTAGAAGCAGGCGGACATAGAGGCATGTTCTTATCAAAAGATCTGAACACCCAAATGGGAACATTCGCGTTGCTGCCTCAAATTGTTAAACGAGTAAATGTGCCCGTAATAGCAGCTGGAGGCATTGCAGATGAACACGGTGTTGCCTCTGCTTTAGAACTTGGTGCATCAGCGGTCCAAATTGGCACGGCATATCTACTTTGCAATGAAGCAAATGTTACTCCACTACATCGAACGGCTCTTAAAAGTGACACTGCTCATCAAACAGCTATCACCAATGTATTTTCTGGCAGACCAGCTAGAGGAATAATTAATCGGATAATTTCAGAACTAGGACCGATAAGCACTCAAACACCAGAGTTTCCATTAGCATTGACAGCTATTTCGGCCCTGAGAAATAAAGCAGAAGCTCAAGGCTCATCAGATTTTTCCCCTTTATGGAGCGGCCAGAATACCAGCGGGTGTAAAGAAATCTCAGCCACCGAATTTACAAAGCAATTAGCCTCGGGAGTTAAAAGAATTTAAAAAAAGGCTTATAAGTAGAGGGGTGTCAAATTAGCTATATCTAATGGAATTGCCTATACAAGATCATAAAAAACACAAGTTTCTTTTAATAAACCTAAGTCCCTCCCCTACTTTTGGATAGTTTTTAGATTTTAATGCTTTTAAGACCCATATTAAATTCATGAAGTACTAGATATTGCTTACAAAGGATTTTCCAAACTCTTAATTACTCGCCTTCGTAATGTGAGCCCAACAATAAAGCGTTCATATTTCCTTTGGATTTATATGAGTGAAATAACAAATACGCAAAACCAAACATACCCCCCATGAAAATACTCAGAAAGCCGTATATTGAACCTTTCAGTTTGGATTCTTCCCGCCAATAAACCCAAGCACAAAGTAACAACAAATGTATCAGGAAATCAGTATTAAACTGAGAACGCCATTCATTACCAAACAGATCACCAAAGAAAACCGCAGGCCAATTGAAGCCAAGCTGAGTTACGGCATATAGAGTGATACCCATAATTAACAGCCAGGATAGCATGAGGAAACCTCTTAAAATTGTCATTACGTATTCCATTAATTTTTAAATTGATGAATACATTCTTTCATTGACAGGTAATCAAAACAATTACCTCAGAGGTAATTTTAAAAAAGTCATTTCGTCATATAATATGAATCACTAGAAGTATTCTATTTGTATAAACTAACTATGAATATCGGCGAACAATTACGTTTTTGGCGTAAACACAAAAACTTGAGTCAACTTGATTTAGCCTTAGAGTCCGGCGTAAGCAACAAACACATTAGTTTTATTGAAACTGAACGTAGTAAACCGAGTAAGCAAATGATCCTTACCCTCTGTGATGTACTCAATATACCGATAAGGAATCGCAATGAAATGCTATCTGCCGCGGGTTTTGCAGATCATTACACACGGACTCCTATTGATCATGCAGAAATGTCGAGATTAAGACAAACTTTGGAAATTATTTTAGAGAAGCAAGAACCATATCCTTTGACAGTTTTGGATTGGGAGTGGAATATCATTTTAAAAAATAATGCATTCGATCATATCACTCAAACAATAAGAGCCGAGTTCCCAGAATTTACCTCTTCAATGAATATCGCTGAATTAGTTCTCTCACCCAATGGATTTAAAACTTTCTTACAAAATTGGAAAGAAGTAGCCATCACGACATTAAGACGATTACAACAAGAACAACAAGAGTCTCCTGGACGTCATCACAAAATACTAAACAACCTTAAGAATTATCCCGGTGTTGCAGAATTAGCATTATCTGCAACACTCGAAAGAAAATCCGAGCCTTTTATTTATGTTGATTTTTGTATGGGAGAACAGACATTGAAATTTCTCACAACATTAACCTCGTTTGGCACCCCCATAGATATCACAGCCGCGGAAATTATGATCGAATCGTATTACCCTGCAGATGATGATACGCGCTCATATCTTGAAAAAGCAGCAGCAGCAGAATCAACCAGTCATTAGTTAAGTGATGCTCATACTTAACAATAATCAATCTCTTTCTGAATCTATGCTTTCCATCAATGCTTTTGAATAACGCTCACCTTTGACAGTTTTATCATTAATCAATTGATCTAACTGCTCAACGATTTCTGTAGGGAGTTGTATATCACCGGCCCCTGCATTTTCTAACATGTGATCAATGTTGCTGGTTCCTGGAATTGGAATAATGTCCTCACCTTTAGCAAGTAGCCAGGCAAGTGATAATTGCGCCATAGTACAATTGACTTGTTCAGCAATGTCAGCAAAAGGCACGAGTAATTTAGCGTTTTCAGCAAAGTTTTCAGGTTCAAAACGAGGACGCGCAATAGTCGCACGAAAATTATCATCACCCAGAGTGGAGACATCAGTACTCTTACCCGTCAAGAATTGACGACCTAAGGGAGAAAACGCAACAAAGGTCACACCTAACTCTCGACAGGTATCCAATACTTTTCTTTCAGGGGTTCGTGACCATAATGAATATTCAGACTGCAATGCAGTGATAGGGTATTCATTATGCGCACGTTGGAGACTATCAGAGCTGACTTCTGACAACCCGACACTACGAATCTTCCCTTGCTCAACTAAACGCGCTAAAGCGCCTACACTCTCTTCTACGGGGATATTAGGATCTATACGGTGCAAGTAATAAAGATCAATCACATCGGTTTTTAATCGCTTAAGACTGTCTTCACAGGTTTTATAGAGTACTTCCGGCCGACCATTTGTTTCTGTATGACCTTCTGCATTCTTATAGATGCCACATTTACTTGCCAACGTGAATTCTGAACGACGATGTGAGAGCCCTTTACCAATTTGTTCTTCACTATGACCCATTCCATACATTGCTGCTGTATCAAGGAATGTGTAGCCACTATCTAGCGCTTCGTTGAGTAGCTGGTAAGAATATTCTTCAGTCGGCCTTGGACCGTAACCCATAGAATAATTCATGCACCCCAAACCGAGTGAAGATATTGTGAACGGACCTAATTTTCTTGTATGCATTGTTATCGGCTTCTAATGTTAATTTGTTAGATGATTATGAGGCACATTATATAAGGAAATACCCTCTGAAATAGATGGTATTTAAAATACCCCGCCCCCCTACTTTAGAGACATTTCCTGTTTATTTTAGGCAAAAAAAAGCCAGCTAATAAAGCTGGCTCTTTTTAAATCTTTCAGATCTTACATTGCTTGAACTTTTGCATTCAAACGGCTTTTAGATCTTGCAGCTTTATTCTTATGAATAATGCCTTTGTTTACGCTAGAGTCGATAGCAGGCACAGCTTCTTTATAAGCTGCTACAGCCTTTTCTTTATCACCAGCTTCTATAGCGTATAGAACGTTCTTAACGGTTGTGCGCATACCAGAACGGATGTGTTTATTATGCTGACGTCTGTTTTCAGATTGACGTGCGCGCTTCTTAGCTGATGTAATATTTGGCAATGTACTTCTCCCACATGGGCATTTAAAAACAAGGGACGTATTATGCCGATTTTTATTTACAACTTCAACAGTCTTTTCGGCACAATTACATTAAAAATGAAAATAAATTTACTTAGTGATTCTGTACCCTAAGCTAATTGTTTTTCTGGCATGTTTTCTTGCTCTGCATTAAGTCCTTTTTCAGGGTTAATATCTAAGCGAGTAAACAATTTTTGATCGTGACTTTCTTCTGGATTATCAGTGGTTAACAGCCTATCACCATAGAACATGGAGTTAGCTCCAGCGAAGAAACACCAGGCCTGCATTTCGTCATTCATCTCTGTTCGACCCGCAGATAAACGAACATATGATTTTGGCATAATAACACGAGCTACAGCGATGGTACGTATAAATTCAAACGGGTCAAGCTTATCAATTCCATCTAAAGGAGTACCTTTGACTTGAACCAGATCATTGATAGGTACAGATTCAGGATGCTGAGGTAGGTTAGCAAGTTCTTGCAAAAGTCTTGCACGATCTCTGCGTGTCTCGCCCATACCTAAAATACCACCAGAACAAACGTTGATGCCTGCATTTCGTACATGCTCAAGCGTATCTAAACGATCCTGATATGTACGCGTTGAAATAACAGTGCCGTAGAACTCAGGAGAAGTATCAAGATTGTGGTTGTAATAATCCAAACCAACCTCTTTTAACTTTTGTGCTTGCTGCTCTTTTAACATTCCAAGCGTTACACAAGTTTCCATCCCCATGTCTTTAACTGTCTTAATCATCTCAATGACATGATCAAGACTTTTGTCTGTAGGATTACGCCACGCTGCACCCATACAAAAACGAGTTGCACCATTGTTTTTAGCTTCAGTAGCTGCTTCAACAACTTCAGATATAGGCAATAATCTTTCTCGCTCTAGACCAGTATCATTTTTTGAACTTTGTGAGCAATAAGAACAATCTTCAGGACAAGCGCCTGTTTTAATACTTAACAAAGTACTTATCTGAACCTCATTGGGATTGAAATATTCTCTGTGTATCGAGTGTGACTTAAACATTAAGTCATTAAACGGTAAATCGAATAATGCTTCAATTTCTTCAGTGTTCCAGTTGTTACGTACTTTGACCATCATGTATTACCTGTATTCCTTGTATTATCCTTGTACTCTGTATCTTTCCAATCTTCACGATTGATCTGCATTATCTCTTTAATAGACAGAGGAATCAAAACTAATGCACATAATCCCCACAATAAAAGCGCATAACGAATATCTTCAAATAATACTCTCGGTGCAAAAGTAAGAATAACAACCAAAAAACCAGCTAGAGAATAAAAATAGTAAGCACCCTTCTGGGTGTAGTAACCGACTCTAGGATTAGGATGATGACGATATAATGCGTAAACAAACATAGATGCGCCAAACCAGAATATAAATAACGGGAAAGGGATAGCTATTGATAGAATATTTCCATAATGAAATAAACGCGCATTTTTCTTTGCCTGTTCTGCGGTAACAGTTTTATTGCTTCCTAGTGACATTATCTTGTACTTGTTAAATAAGAGGCAAACAGTGTAGCCCCAAATCATTTTCAGTCAATGACGAAAATCAAACGCACTGAAGTAATATCATTTGTAACTTTAAACCGCATTAAATAACAAAGAGAATAACCAAGACCAACCAAAAGATATCTTATTCCTATGCAATGAGTACTGAGTACTGAGTACTGAGTACTGAGTACAAGAGTTAGATAGATATAATTAAATAACCTTTTGAAGTAATACGAATATATTCGCAATTATCACAAGGTCACATTCTTAAATTTAAACTATTCAACTCTTACAAATTCCTTTCAAGAATAAGTTAATGAGTATCTATGTAATTTTAGATACGAATAAACTTTATAAAATTCATAAAAAAAGCCGAGATAAACTCGGCTTCTTTTATTTCTTAGTTACAGATTACTCTGCAGCTTCAGGACGATCTACAAACTCAATGTAAGCCATTGGAGCATTATCACCAGCACGGTAACCGCACTTAATGATTCTTGTGTATCCACCCGGACGCTCTTTGTAACGAGGACCTAATTCATTGAATAAGATACCTACACACTCATCGTCACGCAATCTTGCAAATGCAGTACGACGGTTATGAACTGAATCTTCTTTAGCTCGTGTAACTAATGGCTCAGCCACACGACGCAATTCTTTTGCTTTAGCAACAGTTGTTTTGATAGCTCCATGCTTAATTAAAGCTGTAGATAAGCTCTGCAATGTTGCTTTACGGTGACTACTGTTACGGCTAAGTTGTCTGCCTATTTTATGATGACGCATGTTGTAAACCTTAAATTTTTGTTTCTAATTAGTTAATTATTCGATTATATCGAATTAACCAACTCTTACATCCTTAGTCTCAATTGATGCAGGAGGCCAGTTCTCTAAACGAGCGCCAAGCGTCAAACCATGAGATGCAAGGATATCTTTGATTTCTGTTAAAGACTTCTTACCTAAATTAGGTGTTTTAAGTAGCTCTACTTCAGTTTTCTGTACTAGATCGCCAATGTAGTAAACTTGCTCTGCTTTAAGACAGTTAGCTGATCTTACAGTTAGCTCTAAATCGTCGACTGGACGAAGAAGAACTGGATCTATTTCAGGCTCTGGTTCAACTTCTGGCTCAGGCTCGATAATAGTAAGATCGAAGAATACCGCTAATTGCTCATGCAATATAGTTGCAGCATCACTGATCGTTTCTTCTGCGTCTATTGATCCATCAGACTGAAGCTCAATAATTAATTTATCAAGATCAGTTCTGTTTTCTACACGAGCACTATCAACATCATAAGACACACGCACGACTGGACTAAAAGATGCATCCAAAACCAAAGTTCCCAAAGGAAGCTCTGGAGAATCTGGACCACGGCGAACAGGAGCTGGTTGATACCCTCTTCCCTTTTCTACCTTAATCGTCATCTCTAACTCTCTATCAGTAGTTAGAGTAGCGATAACAGCATCAGGATCAACAATTTCAACGTCGTGATCCAATTGAATATCACCAGCAGTAATAACACCCGGACCTTGTTTTCTAAGGTCAAGTGATACTTCTTCTTTAGTATTCAAACGGAATGCTAGCTTCTTCATATTAAGAAGAATATCTACTACATCTTCCTGAACACCATCAAGAGCTGTGTATTCATGATCAACACCAGTGATCTTAACTTCTGTTACAGCACAACCAGGCACAGACGACAAAAGAATTCTACGTAGGGCATTACCTAACGTGTGACCAAACCCTCTTTCAAGTGGTTCTAGTACAATCTTCGACGTATGATTACCCAGATCTTTGACCTGGATATTACGTGGCTTCAATAAATCTGTTGTTTTAGACAAAATATAAACCTCAATATTACTGAGACAAACTTAAGAAGTTTACTTAGAGTAAAGTTCCACAATTAGAGATTCATTAATCTCTGCGGGCAATTCTTCACGTTCTGGGTTTGCCTTATAAGTACCTTCAAGTTTTTTAACATCAACTTCAAGCCACTCTGGAATTCCAATCTGATCAGCAACTGATACGGAATCCTGTATTCTTGTCTGCTTTTTAGATTTCTCTCTAACAGAAACAACATCACCAGCTTTAACTTGGTAAGATGGTATGTTTACAGCTTTACCGTTAACTAGTATTGATTTATGACTTACTAATTGACGAGCTTCTGCACGAGTTGATCCGTAACCCATTCTGTAGGTAACGTTATCTAATCTACTTTCTAAAAGCTGAAGCAGATTTTCACCAGTTGAACCTTTAAGGCGAACTGCTTCTTTAAAATAGTTTCTGAATTGCTTTTCAAGAACACCGTAAATACGACGTACTTTTTGCTTTTCACGTAACTGTAATCCGTAGTCTGATAAACGCGTACGTCTTTCACCGTGAACACCTGGAACTTTTTCTAAGTTACATTTGTTCTCTAGTGCACGTCCACGTCCTTTCAAGTAAAGATCTGTACCTTCACGACGCATTAACTTACATTTAGGTCCGATATATCTGGCCATTACTTTTCTCCGACTACACTCTACGCTTTTTAGGTGGACGACAACCATTATGTGGAATAGGTGTCACATCAATAATATTTGTAATTTTATAACCGATGTTATTAAGGGCACGAACAGCAGACTCTCGTCCTGGACCTGGTCCTTTGACATGAACATCTAAGTTTTTCAAACCAAATTGCTTAGCAGTTTCACCTGCTGTTTCAGCAGCAACCTGAGCCGCAAAAGGTGTACTTTTACGAGACCCACGGAATCCTGAACCACCAGCAGTAGCCCATGCTAAAGCGTTGCCTTGACGATCGGTTATAGTAATGATCGTGTTATTGAAAGAAGCATGCACATGTGCAATTCCATCGCTAACCGACTTTTTAACTTTTTTACGTGATTTGGTGGCTGTTGCCATCTTTAATTACCCACTAAAATAAATGTTTTATATAGATTAATAATCTATATCGATTAATTACTTACGAATTGGTTTTCTTGGACCTTTTCGTGTTCTAGCATTTGTTTTAGTACGTTGTCCACGTAGTGGTAATCCACGACGATGACGAACACCTCTAAAACAACCTAGATCCATAAGACTTTTGATATTCATAGAAACTTCACGTCTCAAATCACCTTCAACAGTGAATTTACCGACAGCGCTTCTAATGCGTTCAATTTCATCTTCAGAAAGTGCACTAATCTTAGTTGCTGGAGCTACATTAGCTTCAACACAAATATTAGCTGCACGTGTTCTACCTATACCGTAAATAGAAGTTAATGCTATTACAGTATGCTTATTAACAGGGATATTAATACCCGCGATACGAGCCATCAAAACTCTCCTGACTGCTTGGAAAAGCGGGCAACAATACCCGAATTCACAGTGTTAATCAATAAAAAAAACATATTAACCCTGACGTTGTTTATGACGTGGATCAGTACATATAACACGCACAATACCTTTACGCTTTACAGTACGACAATTACGGCACATTTTTTTAACAGATGCACGAACCTTCATGAGTTAAACCTCTAATTAAATCTTATACCAAGAAACAATTAACGTGTTTTCTTGGGCTTTTTACCACCAGCTTTAAAGTTTGCTTTTTTCATCAAACCTTCATACTGATGAGACATCATATGCGATTGAACCTGGGCAATGAAGTCCATAACAACAACCACAATAATTAATAGTGAAGTGCCACCAAAGTAAAATGGGACATTCCAACCTAAAATCAAAAACTCTGGCAACAAACATACTAAAGTAATGTAGATTGCTCCAACAGTAGTAAGACGAGTCATCACACCGTCAATATATTTTGCTGTTTCTCTTCCTGGTCTAATACCCGGAATAAAAGCACCTGCCTTCTTCAAATTATCAGCAGTTTCTCTAGAATTAAAAACTAGAGCTGTATAGAAGAATGTAAAGAATATGATGGCTAAGGCATAAAACAGAACATATAAAGGTTGCCCTGGCTGTACCATAGTTACAAAATCCTGCAGCCATTCAGCACCATTCGCATCAGATATCCAACGCCCTAAACTAGAAGGGAACAAGATAATACTTGATGCAAATATTGGAGGTATAACACCTGCCATATTTAATTTAAGAGGTAAATGACTTGATTGACCCATAGCCATCTTTCTACCTTGTTGCCTATTCGCATAGTTAACAGTAATACGTCTTTGCCCTCTTTCAACAAAAACAATAAATGCTGTAACCAGTACTGCTAATGCTAATAATATAATAACGAAAGCTGGAGACAACTCACCGTTACGAGCAAGTTCTAGTGTCCCGCCAATAGCAGTAGGTAGACCTGCAACAATACCAGCAAATATTATAAGTGATATACCATTACCAATACCACGTTCTGTAATCTGTTCACCTAACCACATTAAAAACAAGGTACCTGTAACAAGAGACACTACAGTTGTAATAGTGAATCCTAGCCCAG
This sequence comes from Cocleimonas sp. KMM 6892, assembly GCF_035798195.1. NCBI lineage: Bacteria > Pseudomonadati > Pseudomonadota > Gammaproteobacteria > Thiotrichales > Thiotrichaceae > Cocleimonas > Cocleimonas sp. KMM 6892. Next base: position 460,334 of record NZ_JAPFBV010000004.1, read on the forward strand.
GATTAAGTGCGATAGTTTGACCACCACCCAAGTCCTGACCACCCAGGGCCATAGATATACCAATACTTTGGAAAAGAGCTAACGCAACCGTTCCGTATCTTGTGTACTGAGTAATCTTACGTTTCCCAGACTCACCTTCATTTTTTAATTGCTTTAATGTTGGTACTACATGCGTCATTAACTGCACAATAATAGAGGCTGATATGTACGGCATGATACCAAGAGCGAAAATACTCAATCGCTGCAATGCACCACCAGAAAACATATTAAAAACACCTAATATGGTTCCTGAGTTTTGGTCAAAGAATGACTGTAACGCAGCTGGATTAACACCCGGGATCGGGATAAAAGTACCAATTCTATATACAATCAAAGCGAAAAAAACAAAGGCAAGCCTTTGTTTGATTTCTGCAATATTGCCAACACCCGAAAGCATTCCTGTAGCGTTATTTGTTGCCACTTTATTAACCCCTGTTAGTCTTCGACTTTTCCGCCTGCAGCTTCAATAGCTTTTAAAGCACCTTTACTAACTTTAATACCCTTTAGAGTAACAGGTTTATTAAGCTCACCAGATAGCATTACTTTTACATTAAGTATGCTCTTATTGATAAGGTTAGCTTCTTTAAGTGAATCAAGATCGATAACATCAGCTTCTACAGAAGCTAATTCATGTAAACGAATTTCAGCAGAAACACGACCCACACGAGAAGTAAAACCAACTTTAGGTAGACGTCTTTGAAGTGGCATCTGACCACCTTCAAAACCTACTTTATGAAATCCACCAGAACGTGATTTTTGTCCTTTATGCCCACGAGCACAAGTTTTTCCCCAACCACTTCCAATACCACGACCAACTCGCTTACGATTAGAAACGCTGCCTTCGCCTGGCTTTAATGTATTAAGTTTCATTTAAACTTCCTCTACATGTAACATGTAAGAAATTTTATTAATCATGCCGCGATTTTCTGGCGTATCAGTAACAATAACACTGTTATGCATTTTTCTGATACCTAATCCTCGAGCACAAGATTTATGAGCTTTTAATCTACCATTCATGCTACGGTACATAGTAAGCTTTAATTCTTTAGTAGCAGCCATTTTAACCTCTAATCTCTTCTACTGTCTTTCCACGTTTAGCAGCAACTAGCTCTGGTGAATTCATATCAGCCAGACCTTTAATTGTTGCACGAACAACATTAATAGGATTTCTAGAACCTACACATTTCGCTAATACGTTTTTAACACCAACAACTTCAAATACCGCACGCATAGCTCCTCCAGCAATGATTCCAGTACCATCAGATGCAGGCTTCATGAATACATGTGCAGCACCGTGTCTAGCATTCACTTCATATTGCAGAGTATCATCAACCAAAGCTACATTTACGATGTTTTTACGTGCTTTTTCCATAGCCTTTTGAATCGCTACAGGTACTTCACGAGCTTTGCCGTAACCAAACCCAATTCTTCCGTTTCCATCACCGACAACTGCCAATGCTGTGAAACCAAAAACACGGCCACCTTTAACTACTTTAGCAACACGATTAACGTGAACTAGTTTTTCCTGAAGGCCGTCTGTTGCCTTTTCTGTATTATCTGATCTAGCCATTGTCTTAACCTTTAGAACTGTAATCCTGCTTCACGTGCTGCTTCTGCTAACGCTTTAACACGACCATGATATTTAAAACCTGAACGATCAAACGCTACAGACTCTACACCCTTTTCTTTTGCACGTTCTGCAACCAACTTACCGATAGCAGCTGCTGCATCTGAATTTCCTGTATAAGAAAGCTCATCACGCATTGACTTTTCAACTGTTGAAGCAGATGCAATAACTTTATTTTCATCACCTGAAATAATTTGAGCGTAGATATGACGAGAACTTCTATATATAGAAAGACGTGTAACACCCAACTCACGCATTTTCATTCTAGAACGTTTGCCACGACGAATTCTGGCTTCTCTTTTATTCATCTTACAATTACCTTAGGTTTTCTTAGCTTCTTTACGAATAATTCTTTCATCAGCGTACTTAACACCTTTACCTTTGTAAGGCTCTGGTGGACGGTAAGATCTAATTTCCGCCGCAGTTTGACCGATAACTTGTTTATCTATACCACGTAGTATAATTTCTGTCTGACTAGGAGTCTCAACAGTAACACCTTCGGGTATATCGTGAACAACAGGATGTGAAAAACCTAAAGTAAGGTTTAATTTATTGCCTTGTGCCTGTGCTCTGTAACCAACACCCACCAACTCTAGCTTCTTTTCAAAACCATCACTAACACCTGTAACCATATTGAAAGTAATTGCTCTCATGGTTCCAGCCATTGCCCAATGCTTTTTATTGCTTTCGTTCTTAGGTTTAACAATAAGTTGACTACCCTCTTGAGTAATTTCAACGTGATTGTTTAAAGTATAATCAAAGGCACCCTTTCCACCTTTGATATTTATATTTTGACCGTTAATTTTTGCCTCAACACCTGCAGGCAAATCAATCGGCATTTTTGCTATTCTAGACATGATTTAGTACCGCTTATTCAACTATACAAAGAACTTCGCCACCATGACCAACAGCTCTTGCTGCACGATCACTCATAACACCTTTTGACGTAGATACAATTGCAACACCCAATCCAGACATAACATTTGGTAACTCTTCCTTACCTTTAAATATTCTAAGTCCTGGACGACTAATTCTTTTCAAAGTATTAATTACTGGCTCACCTTGAAAATATTTTAATGCAACAGTTGTTACAGGCTTACCTTCTACTTCTGCAGTTTCATAACCAACTATGTAACCTTCATCTTTTAGGACATCTAAGATTGCAGATTTTTTATTAGAAGCTGAAAACTGAACATCAACTTTATTAGCGCGCTGTCCATTTCTAATACGTGTCAACATATCCGCAATAGGATCACTCATACTCATGATACGTACTCCTTACCAACTAGCTTTGGTCAAACCAGGAATATCACCTTCCATAGCAGACTCTCTTAATTTATTTCTACAAAGACCAAACTTGCTATAAACGCCATGTGGTCTACCAGTAATTACACAACGGTTACGTTGTCTAACTTTTGAACTATTCCTAGGAAGCTTTTGAAGCGAATCTGTTGCCGCCATTACTTCTTCAAAGCTACTCTTTGGTGAACGGATAATCTCTTTTAACTGAGCTCTCTTCTTAGCATATTTAGCAACTAACTTAGTACGCTTATCTTCACGTGCTATCATTGATTTCTTAGCCATGTTTTAAACTATCCTGTATTTACTTTTTCTTAAATGGGAAATTAAAAGCTTCTAACAATGCTTTTCCTTCCTCATCGGTTTTAGCTGTAGTTGTGATAGCGATATCTAAACCACGTAGCTTATCAATTTTATCATAATCTATTTCCGGGAAAATGATTTGCTCATTGAATCCCATACTATAGTTTCCTCGCCCATCAAATGAACGCGGATTCATTCCACGAAAGTCTCTTACACGAGGAATAGAGATATTAATTAGACGATCTAAAAATTCGTACATATGATGACGACGAAGATTTACTTTACAACCTATTGGCCAATTATCACGAATCTTAAATCCAGCAATAGATTTTCTAGAAACAGTAACTACTGGTTTTTGACCACTAATTTTAGTCATATCTGAAACAGCATGTTCAACTATTTTCTTATCACCAACAGCATCACCCAAACCCATATTCAATGAGATCATAGTAATCTTTGGAACTTCCATTACATTTTTATAAGAAAACTTTTCAGTAAGCTCTTGTATTACTGTTTCCTGATAAAAATCCTGCAATCTAGACATCTTAATACCTTTTAAATTCTATTCATCTATCAATTAAAAAATTAACTGACGACTTCACCGTTAGACTTGAAACAACGTACTTTCTTTCCGTCTTCAAGTATTTTGAAACCTACACGATCAGCTTTATCAGTTGCAGGATTTACCAACATTACGTTAGACGCATCAACTGGCATTTCCTTTTCAATGATCCCACCAGGAATACCCGCTTGTGGATTTCCTTTCTGATGCTTCTTAGCTAGGTTTAGACCTTGCACAAGTAATTTACCATTATCAAGAACCTGAGTTACGTTACCACGCCTCCCTTTATCTTTACCTGACACAATTACTATTTGGTCATTTTTTACTATCTTATTCATGAGATAACCTTTATAAAACTTCAGGAGCCAAAGAGATGATCTTCATGAAATTTTTATCACGAAGCTCACGTGTAACAGGCCCAAAGATTCTAGTACCAATTGGCTCAAGTTTTGTATTAAGTAATACCGCAGAGTTATTATCAAAACGGATAGTTGAACCATCCTTCCTTCTAACACCCTTAGCCGTTCTAACAACAACAGCTGTATAAACATCACCTTTTTTAACTTTGCCACGTGGAATAGCTTCTTTAATACTTACTTTAATAATATCGCCGATACCAGCGTATCTACGGTGAGAGCCACCAAGTACTTTTATACACTGTACTCTTCTAGCACCACTATTATCCGCGATATCTAAATTTGTTTGCATTTGAATCATTGTAATATACCGATTTATGCTTTCTTAAGAAGCTGTTTTTTGAAGCACTTTAACTAATGTCCATGACTTAGTCTTAGACAAAGGACGACACTCTTGAATTTCTACAGTGTCACCAATATTGCACTCATTATTTTCATCATGCGCATGGTATTTAGTTGATCTACGTATGAACTTACCATAAAGAGGATGTTTGACTTTTCTTTCACCCATTACGACAATACTTTTGTCCATTTTATTGCTAACGACTTTACCAGTTACGCTATGCTCAACTTTAGCTGTTTCCGACATACTACTCACCTGCACCTGTTGACTGCATCTCATTCATAATTGTTTTAATTCGAGCAATTTTACGGCGAACCTTCTTCATCTCAGATGGACGATTAAGTTGACCACTTGCTCTTTGCATTCTTAAAACAAATTGCTCTTTTAGACTTTCCAAAAGCTCAGTAGAAAGTTCTTCTGTATTCTTCTTACGAATTTCATTCGCTTTCATCACATCACCGTCCTAGTGACAAACACTGTCTTGATTGGTAATTTAGCAGCTGCTAACGCAAAAGCCTCTCTTGCCAACTCTTCGGAAACACCTTCCATTTCATAAAGCACTCTTCCAGGTTGTATCAAACATACCCAGTACTCTACATTACCCTTACCTTTACCCATACGTACTTCTAATGGCTTACTAGTAATAGGCTTATCTGGAAAAACACGTATCCAAATTTTACCACCACGTTTGATGTGGCGAGTCATGGCACGTCTAGCAGCTTCAATTTGTCTTGCCGTTAAACGACCACGACCAACTGCTTTTAGACCATACTCTCCAAAACTCACTTTACTTCCAACAGTTGCAAGGCCACGATTTCTACCTTTAAACTGTTTACGAAATTTTGTTCTCTTAGGCTGTAACATCTCAGACCTCTATCTCTTCTTTTTGCCAGCAGGGGCAGCAGAATTTGATTGTTTTTGCTCTAGATCGAAAACATCGCCTTTATAGATCCAGACCTTAATACCAATAACACCATACGTCGTATGAGCTTTAGCAGTTGAATAGTCGATATCTGCACGCATTGTATGTAAAGGTACTCGACCTTCTCGATACCACTCAGTTCTAGCGATATCAGCACCATTCAAACGGCCACCACAACTAATCTTAATTCCTAACGCTCCAAGTCGCATTGCATTACCAACTGCTCTCTTCATAGCGCGGCGGAACATAATACGTCTTTCTAGCTGATTAGCAATACTTTCCGCAACTAATTTTGCATCTAATTCTGGTTTGCGAATTTCTTCAATATTAACTTTAACGTTATTAGGATGAAGACCCATCATTTTCGCAGTATCAGTTCTAAGACGTTCTATATCTTCACCCTTCTTACCGATAACCACACCAGGTCTTGCAGTATGAATAGTTACGAAAGCTGACTTAGCAGGACGTTCGATTTGAATACGGCTAACAGATGCATGCTTGAGGCTTTTCTCGATAGAAGCTCTAACCTCCAGGTCTTTATGCAAAAACTCAGCATATTCTTTGCCTTCTGCATACCACTTAGAACGCCAATCTGCAGCGATACCAAGACGAAACCCAATTGGATGTATTTTCTGTCCCATTATTTAACCTCACCATCGCCAACAAACAAAGTAATATGACTAGTTCGCTTTAGTATTCTATTTGCACGACCTTTAGCACGAGGACGTATACGTTTCATTGTAGGTGCCTGATCTACCATTACCTGAGTAATAGTTAAATCATCAATATCAGCGCCTTCATTATGTTCTGCATTAGCAATTGCCGAATCTAGTATCTTTTTAACCATTGCAGCCGCTTTCTTTTGACTGAATGATAAAACCTCAAGAGCACTTTCTACAGGCATACCACGAACTTGGTCTGCTACCAATCTAGCCTTTTGAGGAGAGATTCGTGCGAACTTTAATTTTGCTTTAACTTCCATTATAAAATCCTAACGCCTATTATCTTGACGACTTATCAGCAACATGACCACGAAACATTCTAGTAGGTGAAAACTCACCTAGCTTATGCCCAACCATATGCTCATTAACCAATACAGGTACATGTTGACGACCATTATGGATAGCAATAGTTAATCCAACCATATCTGGTACTATCATTGAACGTCTTGACCAGGTCTTAATTGGCTTACGATCTCCAGCATCTACAGCTTTCAGAACTTTAGTCATCAGATGATGATCAATAAATGGGCCTTTTTTTAATGAACGTGGCACTTCAATTACCTCTTGTTTCTACGACGTACGATAAGATTATCTGTACGTTTGTTTTTACGTGTTTTAAAGCCTTTAGTTGGCGTACCCCATGGAGACACAGGATGTCTACCACCAGATGTTTTACCTTCACCACCACCATGTGGATGATCAACCGGATTCATTACAACACCACGAACCGTTGGGCGAACACCACGATGACGACTTGCACCAGCTTTACCAAGCTTAACTAAGCTATGCTCAGAATTACTTACTTCACCTATCGTTGCACGACACACTGATAAAACTTTTCTCATCTCACCAGAACGTAATCTTAAAGTTGAATATCTTCCTTCACGAGCAACTAACTGAGCAGAAGTACCAGCACTACGTGCAATCTGAGCACCTTTACCAGGCTTCAATTCGATACAGTGAATAACGGTACCAACTGGAATATCTTTAATCTCAAGAGTATTCCCTGGAGCAATAGTAGCCTCAGAACCAGACATTACCGAACCACCAGCTTTTAAGCCTTTTGGCGCAATGATATATCTTCTCTCACCGTCCGCATATTTAAGAAGAGCAATATTAGCCGTTCTGTTCGGATCGTATTCGATAGTTTCTACTTCCGCAGAGATACCATCTTTAGTACGCTTAAAATCAATAACACGATAATGCTGCTTATGACCACCGCCGATGTGGCGAGTAGTGATTCGACCATTATTATTACGACCACCAGACTTACTTTTCTTTTCAAGAAGAGACTTACAAGGACTCCCCTTATGCAATTCATTATTTACAACTCTTACCTGATGACGACGACCAGGGGAAGTTGGTTTCATTTTTAAAATAGCCATGACTTAACCCTCTGCCTCAACATTAAGAGTAGAACCTTCTGCCAATCTGACATAGGCTTTTTTCCAGTCTTTTCTAGAACCTTTTCTTTTTCCGAAGTTTTTGCTTTTTCCTTTAACATTCACAGAACGAACATCGGCAACTTTGACTTCAAAGAGAGTCTCTACAGCAGTTTTAATCTCACCTTTTGTAGCAGTAGTAGCAACTTTAAATACATGTGTATTAGACTCATTACCTGAAACTGCTTTTTCTGTAACATGAGGTCCGTAAAGAACCTGATACAACCTTTCTTCTACTTTACTTATCATGACAACCACTCCTGAACCTTAGACACAGCCGAAGAAGTCATAACAACACTGTCGTGAGAAACCAAACTTACAGGACTTAGCTGAGCAAGCTCAACATATTCACAGTTTGGAATATTACGTGAAGAAAGACTTACATTATCTTCTTTTTCAACACCAATCAAAAGAGAATCTGAAGACACCTTCCAATCTGCTAACGCATTAACCATGCTTTTAGTCTTAGGATCAGAAATCGCAAAATCATCAATAATTATTAATGATTCTGAACGCACCAACTCAGAAAAAATAGACCTCATTGCCGCTCTATACATCTTCTTATTGAGCTTCTTAGAATAATCTCTAGGTCTAGCAGCAAACGTAACACCACCAGAGCGCCAAATTGGACCTCTAGAAGTACCAGCTCTAGCACGACCAGTTCCTTTTTGTCTCCATGGCTTAGCACCACCACCACTAACATCAGAACGAGTTTTTTGTGCTTTAGTACCAGCACGACCCGCACTCATATATGCAACAACTGCCTGATGAACCAAGGTTTCATTATATTCACTTGCAAAAACAGCATCATCCAACTCAACCGCTTTGCCTTCTACACTCTTTAATTTCATAAGAATTAAACCTTAACAGCTGGCTTCACGAGCACATTTCCACCACGCGAACCTGGGACTGCACCTTTAACCAACATCAAATTACTTTCCAAATCAATACTTACCACAGTAAGATTTTGAGTTGTTTGCTTAACAGCACCCATGTGACCAGACATTTTCTTGCCTTTAAAAACTCGACCAGGCGTCTGATTCTGACCAATAGAACCAGGAGTTCTATGATTTATAGAGTTACCGTGAGTAGCATCTTTACCAGCGAAATTATATCGCTTCAGAACACCAGCAAAACCTTTACCTATAGTTGTACCTGTAACATCTACCTTCTGACCTGCTTCAAACAAATCCAAAGACAATTCTGAGCCAACTTCATAACCATCGACCGAATCAACTCTTGATTCACGAGTAACCAAACCAGATTCCATTGATGCTTTTGCAAAATGCCCAGAACCAGGCTTGTTTACCTTTGAAGCTTTTTTAACGCCTGCGGTTAATTGCAAAGCATTATAACCATCAGTCTCAAATGTCTTTATTTGAGAAATACGGTTTGGCGTCATTTGCAAAACCGTTACTGGTGTTGCACTACCATCTTCATTGTATATCCGGGTCATTCCTACTTTAGAACCCAGTAGACTGATTGCCATTTGGCCACCTCATTAAAACTTAAAACCGATATAAGTATCTAAACCATATCAGAAGATATTTTTTGGAAAAAATCGGCCCGAAACAATAAGTGTCGAGCCGAAGAAAGCCGCGCATTATGCCAGATAAATCTGAGATAGGGAACTCTAAAATTATTTTTTATTTATATTTTTTAAAGTACAAAAAAATATACAAAAAAACTTAGAGAAACCCTCACACACGCATTATAAAAGTTTGATCTGTACATCCACACCAGTTGCTAGATCTAGCTTCATTAGAGCATCAACTGTACGATCTGTTGGCTCTACAATATCCATTAGGCGCTTGTGCGTTCTAATTTCATATTGATCTCTAGCATCTTTATTAACATGAGGAGAAACAAGAATAGTAAATCTTTCTTTTCTTGTCGGAAGCGGAATAGGACCCTTAACTCGAGCACCAGTTCGCTTTGCTGTTTCTACTATTTCTCCAGCTGAACGATCAATTAACTTATGATCGAACGACTTAAGACGGATTCGGATTTTTTGACCTGACATATTTATATACTCAATTAAGTATTATTCGATAATTTTTGCAACAACACCGGCACCAACTGTACGACCACCTTCGCGTATTGCGAAACGTAGACCTTCATTCATTGCTATCGGATTGATTAGGGTTACTGTCATCTTGACATTATCACCCGGCATAACCATTTCTGTTCCATCAGGAAGATCACATGCGCCTGTTACGTCTGTTGTTCTAAAGTAGAACTGTGGACGGTAACCATCGAAGAATGGCGTATGACGACCACCCTCATCTTTTGATAAAACATATACTTCTGCTTCAAACTTTGTATGCGGCGTAATTGACTTTGG
>NZ_JAPFBV010000005.1:0-415049 GCF_035798195.1 Cocleimonas sp. KMM 6892
GTATTTCCAGGGTCACCCGTACCAGAGATACTGAGTGTACCGTCAGTGTTTACCGTAATCACTTGCGTTGGTGCATCTGGTGCTGTGGTATCTGTAGAAGTGTCGATTACCACATTATCAGAACCAGCAGTTCCTAAATTCCCAGCTGCATTACTATAACTATCCGCATCTACGGTGACTGAACCCGTCGTGTTCAAACCATCTGTTGCGGTAAATACTGCGTAATAAGTAATTCCATCGGAAGTTGTTACATTGCTAAGAGTGCCACCAGATAACGAAATATCAGAATTACCAAAGTCTGCGGTGGCTTCACTAAAGGTAAATACTACTGTCGATTCATTGTCAGCGTCACTTAATGTGCTGTCTACGATGTTTACGCTTACCGATGGATTTTCAGTATTAATCGTCACTGTATCTGTCGCAGTTGAACCCAGATTACCAACATTATCACTATAGCTATCTGCTTCTACAGTTACTGACCCTGTCGTGTTGACACTATCCGATGCAGTGAATGTCGCTGAATAAGTAATATTGTCAGATGTTGTTAGAGTGCTTAAGGTACCCCCTACTATTGTGATGTCGCTATTATCAAAATCTGGTGTTGCTTCACTAAATATGAAAGTGACATTTGATTCAAGATCAGCGTCATTCAGATTAGTATCTTCGATATTGACAGTTACAGATGGATTAGCAGTATCGATAGAAACGCTATCTGTTCCTGTTGACCCACTATTACCCCCAACATTTGTGTAACTACCTGCATTTACGGTGACCGTACCAGTTGTACTCAAGCCGTCTGTTGCGGTAAAGATAGCGGTATAAATAACGTTATCAGATGTGCTGACGTTACTTAGTGTGCCCCCTACTAATGTAATGTCACTGTTATCAAAGTCTGTAGTCGCCTCACTGAAAGCGAAGGTTACATTAGAAATATTATCAGTATCATCTAATTCAGTATCAGTAATATCCACATTCACCGAAGGATTAGCGGTATTAATAGCTACCGTAGCGTCAGCTGTTGTACCTAAATTCCCACCGCCATTTGTATAGCTACCTGCATTTATTGTCACGGATCCCGTAGTGTTGACACCATCTGTCGCGGTGAAGGTTGCGGTATAAATGATGTTATCAGATGTACTGACGTTACTTAACGTTCCTCCTACCAGAGTAAGATCGGAGTTATCAAAATCTGTTATCACTTCACTGAAGGTGAATGTCACATTGGATTCATTATCAAGGTCGCTCAAATTACTATCTGTAATATCGACACTTGCTGATGGGTTAACGGTATCAATAGCAACAGTATCTGTGCTTGTTGTACCTGAATTTCCACTTGAATTTGTATAGCTTCCGGCATCAACCGTCACTGAACCAGTCGTATTAACACCATCTGTTGCGGTGAATATTGCTGAATAATTAATATTGTCAGATGTACTAACGTTACTTAAGGTACCGCCCTCTAGAGTGATATCATTGTTATCAAAATCTGATGTTGCTTCACTAAATATGAAAGTGACATTTGATACACTATCGGTATCGTTTAAATCAGTGTCTTCAATGTTTACAACAACGGATGGGTTAGTGGTATTAATTGTTACTGTATCTGAACCTGCTATACCCAAGTTACCAGCAGCGTTTGTATAACTGCCTGCATCAACAGTTACAGAACCTGTTGAATTAGTACCACCAGTAGCCGTGAAGATAGCTGAATAAGTAATATTGTCAGATGTTGTTAGGATACTTAAGCTACCCCCTTCTATTGTGATGTCGCTATTTTCAAAATCTGTTGTCGCTTCACTGAAGGTGAAAGTCACTGATGACTCATTATCAACATCAGTCAAATTTGTATCTGTAATATCGACACTCACGGATGGATTGACAGTATCTATGGCAACCGTATCTGAACCTGTGGCTCCTAAATTTCCAGCTAAGTTTGCATAGCTATCAGCATCTACTGTGACTGAGCCCGTTGTGCTCAATCCATCAGTAGCCGTGAATGTTGCTGAATAAATAATATTGTCTGATGTTGTTACGCTGCTTAAGCTGCCACCTACTAAAGTAATATCACTATTATCAAAGTCAGTTATCTCATCGCTAAAGGTAAAAGTAACCGTTGATTCATTATCACTATCGTTTAACTCTGTATCGACGACGTCAACACTCACTGATGGATTAGATGTATTGATTGCGACTGTGTCTGTACCTGAGGCTCCGGGGTTACCAGCGCCACTTGTATAGCTACTTTCATTAACAGTTACCGAGCCAGTTGTGTTCTCACCATCTGTTGCTGTGAAGGTGGCGGTATAAGTAATATTGTTAGATGTGCTGACGTTACTTAAGTTACCACCTACTACAGTGATATCACTGTTATCAAAGTCTGTAGTCGCCTCACTAAAGATAAAAGTTACTGTAGATTCACTATCGGCATCGTTTAAGTTAGCATCAATAATATCGACACTGACTGATGGGTTTCCTGTATTGATAACGACAGTGTCCGAATTAGTAGTTCCTAAGTTCCCTGCTGTATTCGTATAACTGCCTGCTGTTACGGTCACAGAACCGGTGGTATTAGTGTCGTCTGTTGCAGTAAAGGTAGCCGAATAATTAATGTTATCCGACGTCGTCACATTGCTTAAAGTACCGCCTACTAAAGAGATATCTGTATTATCAAAGTCTGTAATCGCTTCACTGAAAGTAAACGTTACTGATGATTCTTTATCGGCATCATTTAACGCTGTATCAACAATGTCGACACTGACTGATGGGTTAATTGTCTCTATTATCACCGTATCTGAACCGGCTGTGCCAAGGTTACCAGTGCCGTTACTATAGCTATTCGCATCCACTGTCACAGACCCTGTCGTGCTCAAACCATCTGTAGCTGTAAAAGTGGCTGAATAAGTAATATTGTCTGATGTTGTTACGCCGCTTAAAGAGCCGCCTACTAAAGTAATATCAGTATTATCAAAGTTTATGGTGGTTTCGCTAAAGGTGAAAGTAACTGTAGATTCGTTATCCCCATCGTTTAGGCTGGAATCAATAATGTTTACACTAACAGAAGGATTAATAGTATCGATAGCAACTGTGTCTGTGCCTGTTACCCCTAAATTGCCGCTTTCGTCAGTATAACTATCTCCATTAACAGTCACAGAACCGGTTGAACTAAGCCCATCTGTTGCAGTAAATGTTGCGGTATAAGTGATGTTGTCAGATGTTGAAACGTTACTTAATGTACCTCCTACCACCGATATATCGGTATTATCAAAGTCAGTAGTAGCTTCAGAGAAAGAAAAGATAACTGAAGATTCATTATCAGCACCGTTCAAAATAGTGTCTACAATATCAACACTGACGGATGGGTTGGCAGTATCGATTTCGACAGTATCTGAAGCTGATGTTCCTACATTACCATTTGCATTTGTGTAGCTCGCATCTGTAACAGTGACTGAACCTGTTGTGTTCTCGCCATCAATTGCCGTGAAGTTAGCTGTGTAAGTAATATTATCCGACGTTGTTACAGCGCTTAAGCTACCTCCCACTAAGGCAATATCAGCGTTATCAAAATCAGTTGTAGCTTCACTAAAAATGAAAGTTACCGATGATATGTTGCTACTATCGTTTAAATCAGACTCCGCAATAGCAACACTCACGGATGGATTTACAGTATCAATTGCAACCGAATCTGTAGCCGTTGCACCTAAATTGCCTGACGCATCGGTGTAACTATCAGCATCTACCGTGACAGAGCCTGTTGTGCTCAATCCATCAGTAGCCGTGAATGTTGCGGTATAAGTCAGGTTATCTGATGTTGTAACATTACTTAAAACACCTCCTACTAAGGTGATGTCGCTGTTATCAAAATTTGAAGTTGGCTCACTAAAGGTGAAGATTACTGATGATTCCAGATCGGAGTCGTTTAGCTCAGTATCTACAATATCGACACTAACGGTAGGAGCAGTAGTATCCAGAGTTATGGTCATAGATGGTTCAAAAGACCACGACATCAAACCACCACCTGAATTGAAAATATACATTTTCAGGCTACTAGTAGGCGTATCTAAATTGTAACCGACGGTATGTCCATTCTCTTCACCTTTCATATTCAACAATACGGATGTCGCATCTGCAGGTAACTCAGTAAATTGTCCGATGAGATTTAGATTGTTATCCCCGTCAGGATCATTAATCAGAAATGAACCCACATTATCCGAATTTCCGGTATTTACAGAAACTACGGCACCTCCTGGATTAGTGCCTAGTGTCCAGCTGCCTGGCGCTGACCATGCATAGGCATCTCTGATATTCGTAGCGCTGTATGTACAGAGAATTTCAATACCTAACGCTCCGATTACACAACTTTTACCCGCAGTCAGACTCTGGATGTTTTCAATAGCTATATCATCTAACTCGAATGGTAGAGATGATGCCGACACAGCATAATCAAGAGTTATTAACTCATCATTTCCTACGTCAGAACCTGTCGACCCTATTGTTGGCGTCGATCCCGGGACAAATACCGTAGATGCACCCAGAGAACTTGATGAATTACGAGTGATATCGACACAATACTCAGCGGCCGAATCACAAAGTCTCATACCGCTAGTTATCGCAGTTGCCTGATTTAAAGTTCTTGTTTCAGCAAAACCGATGTTAGGAGTTAAAAACGCAAACAGGAATAATGATACTAATGCTGTAATTTTTTTAGAATTTAAGGGTCTAATTTTTATATTATTTGATGGGCCGTTCGTATGATTAATACGACTATTCTGTATAACCTCAAAATTGTTTTTAGCTCTATTTTTATTTGTTTTTTTAGCTAAAAGTGAGAAAACTAGAAATTGAAGTTCCTTTAGAAATGCCATACCCAAACCCGTGTATTTTATTTAGTTATTTATGGAATATTAAATGTGTAGATATAAATTTTTATTTTTAGCAATCTACTTTTTTCATTGAACGAGAAGACGTTAACAATAAATCTGCAAAATGCTGCTATGCAATGTTTATGCATGCAATATTATTTTATTGTTACTGAATTTAAAATGAACGAACTGAATGAATCCAATACTTATCATTCTCATTTGCATTAAATATAAGATTAATTCTCATCCCATAACATGATTTCATAAGACCTCTTAATGGACTGATAATTAAATATATATTTTTATATCCAAGTCTATTTTTAGCCGCAGAAAAACAAGATGAATTTCCAGTAAAAATATTTTTAATTTTTTTTTGAACCTGAACGATCACTCTCTTTATAAACAAAGCAATGCATCCTTTATGACCCAACTTTCTCTCTGAAAACGTATTTATTGGGTATTTAGAGATATTCAATCACCAGTAATTTCCAGCTAAAATTCAAACTTAGAACTCTATTTATCAATCCTTAATAGTGAAAATAATATGACTGAACAGACACGCTCTGATAACCAAGAAATGGACTTTTCCAGTGGCCTCGCCGCTTTTGAAGCCAAACACTTTTCCCGCGCGATGCAATTACTTTCTCCCTTTGCCAACGATGGAGATGCGCACGCACAACACATGCTGGCGATCATGTATCAAAATGGTCTGGGGACTGTTGAAAACCCCACGCAGGCAGTGAAAATGATGACGGCATCTGCCGAGCAAGGTTATCCAATCGCCCAGCACGGTTTAGGTTTTATGTATATGCAAGGTGAGTGTGTTGTGAAAGATTCAGCGAAAGCCGTTGAGTGGTTTGAAAAAGCAGCAGAACAAGGTTTGCAAGGATCAATGACGACGCTTGCGATGATGTATGAACAAGGTGAAGGCGTTGAACAGAATGCAGAAAAGGCTAAAGAGTTGTATAAAGCGGCGGGGTTTGATGATCTTGCTTAAACTATTTCTTCCTTCATCTGTTTAAGTATTCTCGATAGATTATCAAATATAATTAAAGTCACCCCCCTACTTTGGGGCACTTTTTTACCAGCGCTTAAAAGTGTTTCAGGATAATTAGCAACGCAAGATTAATAGCCATGCAAGATAACAAGTTACTCGTCATTTTCAATAAAGAGCCCGTATTAGAATTTGATAGAAATAAACCGCTTCCCGGAAAACAACGGCAATACCTGGATCGTATGGATGAACGCATGAATCAGGGTATTCAGCTGGGAGATACCTTTATCGAAAATCCCAACCCTTTGCAACGCGCACAATTTGTCGCCAACTCTTTGGTCAATGCATTATTAAAACAGGATTTTAACCAGGCGATTGCGATGTGTACTTTTCTGGGAAAACGCATGCCAGAGTTACAACAAATACAGTGCGAAGGTACTGAAGGAGAAGGCGCGAAGGATAGCAGTGAGAAAGATGTAACTTCGAAAGGAAAAGACGGCGGAATTTCTATCGAATTCATCTACGATAGAAGTTATGAACAATCGCAACAAGAACAGCCTATTCAGTTTTATAAACCTGAAAAGCCTTCCGAACACTAATTTATAAACTAATACACCCCCCCACTTATAAGGCTTTATTTAAAAAAAGCCTTATAAGTGGGGGGTGTATTTAGATTTTTGTACGACTAATTAGATTTAGATTAATTCGTAGATTAAGAATAACGGCTTTCTAAATAAGCAAACGTAGCCAATAAGCCCATCGCTTCGCCACCTTTCGGTCTTCCTGCACGATCTCTTGTGTTATACGCCATCACATCAAAATGTGCCCACTGAGTTCCTTCAGTAACAAATTCATTGAGATACAACGCTGCAGTAATCGCACCACCGTAACCTTCTGATGAGCTATTCACCATATCGGCGACTGCACTTTCTAATTGATAACGATAACCTTGGTGTAAAGGTAACGGCCATAGTAACTCGCCGGATTCTTTCGAGGCTTTTTGTAAATCAGCAATAACTGAATCGGTGTTACTGAAGAGTGCCGGTATTTCTGTACCTACGGCAACACGAGCAGCGCCAGTCAGGGTGGCGAAATCGATGATTAAATCTGGCGTTTGTTCGCACGCCAGGGCTAATGCATCACACAATACAACGCGACCTTCAGCATCTGTATTATCGATTTCAACGGTTTTATGTGCGCGGGTATCAATGATATCTCCCGGACGATAGGCATCTCCTGAAACCGCATTATCCACAGACGGAATCAATACTTGAAGTCGAACAGGTAGGTTTCTGCTCATAATCAAATGCGCCAGACCTAACACATGCGCTGCACCACCCATGTCCTTTTTCATATTACGCATAAACTTGGATGGTTTTAAATCAAGGCCACCTGTATCAAAACAAACGCCCTTACCGACCAAACTAAGTACTGGGTTTTTCTCATCACCCCAATTCATTTGCAAAAGTCTTGGTGCGTGATCGCTGGCACGACCTACCGCATGTATCGCGGGAAAGTTTTCTTCCAGTAAATCATCACCGACCACTTCACTAAAAGTTGCATCGTGTTGTTCGGCTAACTCTTGAACTAGCGAAGACATATCTGCTGGCATCATGTGGTTTGCTGGTGTATTGACCATATCTCTAACGAGTGTGAATGCATCTACAAAGGCATTTACTTCATCCAGCTGTTGCTCTTCAACGCGCAATACGGCTTTCTCTTTAGGTTCCAGGAAATCAGCTTTAAAGAAATCGAAACTGTAATCGCCAAGTCCCCAGCCGATAGTGGCCTTTAGTTTCTCAGCCTCTGACCAGTTCGCTTCCAGATGGTATTGACCCGCAGGCAAACTCTTTGGTAAACCAGCTATTGACCACATTAATAATTCAGGTTTATTGGTGATGTTTTCTTCAACACCGACAAATACCATTGATAGCGCACCATTTGCATCTGGCACGACACAAAACTGATCTGGCTTGGCCTCGAAACCGTTACTCACAACCCATTTTGATACGTTTTCTGGGTACTGTTTTAAAGTAGTTTCAAGTTCACTGCTAGACACAGGATTCAAAGGAATACTGTGGTTATTCTCGGTGGTATAGCTCATAAATTTCTCAGTTTGTGTTCGTTAATAATCTTTTCTAAAAAGACAGATTACAGTGCCGCGGGGGCATACAGTAATTGTGTGATTTCATTATAGTCTGGGTGGCTTTCGCTTATCAAACCTCGTCTGATTAATAAATCTATATTGACCAGGTTACAATTAGCCTTGAAGTCATTACTTGTATCTGTGATATCTGCCATTTCTTCTAGTGACATCAAGATAAACTCATCAACTTCGCCATCGGTATTGACGGGTGTAAAGTCGTCGGGTAGCCATAAATCATAATTAAACAATGTATCGACATTTAACCCTCTATTCTTTTCGCTATGCGTTTCACCCCGATAATGAATTTCGCTCATTAATTCGGCTTTCGCTGAAATAGATTCTGGGATTGCCGCTTCTTCTGCCGACTCTTTGATGACGTTCTCAATCAAGCTTATTCCAGCAGGCTGACCACCTGCGACGATCTGATCAAGACTACCGGGCCAGAACGGTTTATCTTTGGCACGTTTTGCAATCCAGATGTACACACCGTCATTTTTTTCTACCAGACCGTTGATATGTACTCCATAACCTCGTGCTCCAAAGTAGCTGACGGATGCTCTTTCAATTAGCACCGCAGGCTCATCACCGAAATGATTGGTAATGGCATACAGCTCATTCACCCAGGTATCAATAACACCCTCTTTGTGGAGTTGTTCCAACACAGGTTTTATTGCGGCACTACGCTCTTCACAAGTGCTTAAAGCAGGATTAATCGTTAGACAATCTGATTCGATAGCGAAAACCTTGTCATAGGTTTTTAGCTGTTCGACAAACTCTTTTTTTGCCCATCCATATTGAATACCATTCACAAGAAATGGCATGTAATTCAGTGGATTATAATGATTACACTGCTTGATATGATCGAGAAAACTCATTCTATTTACTATCGCCTACTTAGTCTTGTCAATTAAACACAAGACTCTGGAAAAAGTCGATAATAGAGCGATGTCTGCAACGATGCAATTTGTAATCTATCTGCGCATAAGATCATTAATGGGCTTGCATACCAAGCTCGTGTTCCACGCTTGCATAAAATCCTTACATCCAATGAATACAACCCCTTATCTTTAGTTTAGAGTGATTCGAAAACTCTGTTCTTTATTACCCCTATAATTCCTTCGCTTGAATCTATCAATGGTTCAAACACACTATATTTCATACTGAAAGGACTCACTGATGAAACTGAATGGATCTCTATCTATCGTTTTTGCTGCATCATTATCTATAATTTTAAGTGCCTGTGGCGGAGGTGGAAGCTCTTCGTCTGCTTCATCTGACTCAACCGATAATTCAAACTCAAATGACACTGTTGATGTTGTTATCAGTGATGCACCATCAGTCACCGCACTGCCGAGAATAGTGAATACCACTAACTGGAAAAGTGCTCCGTTACTAACGCCCCAAAGCGATACCGACTTAGAAGTCGAAGTGGTTGGCAATGAATTACTCATTACCATTCAGTCTGATAATTTAAGTCATGGTGATCATGTTCAAATCTATCTGGATACTGACAATACCGCTGCAACAGGTTTTCAATTTGAAAATCAGGCTTGGTCACAAAGTGGGGTCGATTTCATCATAGAAGACGGTGACCTATTCAAATCAACCGCAAACGACACCACCTGGAGTTGGGATACAAATGCAGGCGATATCACTTATGCAGTAAGCATTGATAAATTAAAAATCAATATCGATCTCGCCCTACTTGGTGACATCTGTAACAACCTAAACGTGGGTGTAATGACTCGCGATGATGATTGGAATATAGCAACCTTCTACCCAATTTCTGCGAAGATGCAGTCATTCACCCTATCTTATTGCTCAACAACACCTGTAGATATAGAAGCGCCAGTTCTTAGTTTGATTGGTGCAAATCCACTTAATCTTGAAGTTGGGTCTACCTATAGTGAACTAGGTGCAACAGCTATTGACAATATCGATGGTGATTTAAGTACAGGTATTGTTATCTCATCAAATGTAAACACTGCTGTAGCAGGTAGTTACACTGTTAACTATAGCGTTAAAGATAATGCAGGTAATAAAGCAACAAAAACTCGAAAAATTGAAATCACAGCAGTTACGCCTGAAGGCATTACTGTTGACGGAAATGCTTCAGATTGGATAAATATACCGACCTTAACGAGCTCATCAAATGGCATCATGAAGGTCACCGATGATGCTGAAAAAATCTATATTTTAGTAAACGCCGATAACCTCAATGAAAACACTCAAATTTTCATGGATAACGATAATAGAGCGAGCACCGGCTTAGATCTAGCCGCACACATGAGTGGCTGGTCGGCAGGTGCTGACTATATGTTAGAAAACAACTCACTCGATAAATCAACAAGTAACTCAGCGCTATGGGCATGGGACTATACAATTGGTGATACAGAGTTTGTTAAAGCAGGAAATATTCTGGAAGTCGCCATCAAAAAGTCAGACTTTGAATATCTAGGGAATAAAATTCCAATGGCATTTATGAGTCGTGATGAAAACTGGAATGTGATGTATCAGATTCCTGAGCAAGCAATGCCTGTTTATACCTTGCTATTTCCAACAAACTCTAATCAAGTGAAAGCAAATGCCGACCGCATCACTGTGGCTAATGCAGGAACCATCACTATAAATGTACTGGCAAATGATATTTCTTATTCTGGTAGTGCACTTGAAATTATTCTTATAGATGAACTTCCTAGTCACGGAACGGCGACTATTGTTTCAAATAAAATAAAATATAAAGCCGATGTAGACTTTACGGGTACAGACACCTTTAGCTATTCAATCGCAGATGTAGCAACAGGACTTTACGAAGATGTAGCCACTGTAACAGTTGAGGTAGCAGCACCAACTAATAGTGCACCTATTGCTAAAAATGACTCTGCCAGCGCACCTTATAATACGCAAATTGCAGTTAATGTATTAGAGAACGATAGTGATGCTGATGGCGATACGTTAAGTATTTCTAGTGTTGGCGAAGCAGGAAATGGTCAAGCTGTAAGTTCTGGTGGAAATATTATTTACACACCAAACACAAGTTTCACAGGAACTGATTCAGTCTCTTATAAAATTAGTGATGGCAACGGAGGAACTGCATCTGCTGTATTAACAATTACGGTTCAGTCAATACCAAATCAAGACCCAGAAGCAAAGGATGACTCAGTAACAACAGTTGAAACTAATGAAGCATCAATAAGTGTATTACGTAATGATTTTGACCCAGATGGAGACAATTTAGCAATCATACAGATTTCTCAAGGCTCAAATGGAACTGTTACCTATAATTCAAATTCAGCGTTTATTAGATATAAGGCAAACACTGGGTTCTTAGGAACTGATACATTCACTTATATTATTAGCGATGGAAATGGTGGAACAGATAAGGCCCTTGTAACTATTGTCGTTACTAAAAATAATCCTCCAGTGGCTGTTGATGATAATGTAACTACTGATGGTATTAATACTTTACGAATTCGAGTAAAAGACAACGACTTTGACCCAGATAATAATGGCACTGACCTTACCAATGATTACACTCAACCAAGTAATGGAACTGTAGCTAGAAATACACCATCAACGCTTGATTACACGCCAAATTCAACTTTTACGGGTACAGATACATTTACCTATACTATTCAAGATAGAAGTGGAGCTACAGCGACAGCTACAGTATTTGTTACGGTACCAAACAATTCCCCTGATGCTGTTGAAGATGTGGCAGATGTAGATTTCGATAAGACCGTATTAGTCAATGTATTATCCAATGACACAGATCCTGATGGTGACACGTTATCAGTTCAGTCAATCGTTCAACCTACGGTTGGATCAGCTGTCCTGAATAACGATGGTACGATTCTCTTTAATCCTGAAGGAAATATTGGAAGTATTACAGTTTTCTACACGGTTTCTGATGGTCGAGGTGGTACAGATGTAGCAGCATTAACAGTTGCTAGCACTGACCCTAATGACGGTAACGATGCTTACCCTTCTATTACCAATGAAGTTGTCACTACGCCTAAGAACACTGCAATCTTTATTGATGTATTAGCCAATGACTCCGATGCTGATGGTGATGTTTTGATACTTGATCAAATCAGCCCTCCTGATAATGGTACCGTGGTTAAACAGAGTGGCGGTGGTGTTTTATACTCCCCTAATGCTGGGTTTATAGGCACTGATATTTTTTACTACGGTGTTCACGATGGCCATGGGCACAACGGCTCAGGTAATGTAACGATCACAGTTACTGAGTAACTCAATTTTCATACACCAAAAGCCAGGGAATCTCCTTGGCTTTTTTTTTGCATCCGTGTTTAACTCTGCAAATGACTAGCATTTACCAAAACGAACACATACGCATAGAAGTAGAAGATTCTGAAATTCCATGGCTGAAGATTTTTGCTCAAGACAACAGCAAAGAAATGACCGATTGTGATCAGGAAACAAAGCAACAAATCTGGATGCTGCTTGATCTAATCGAACGAGAGATGCTGGAATACTTCAAACCTGAAAAAATCAATATCGCATCGTTCGCCAATTATTTACCTCAGGTGCATTGGCACATTATGGCGCGCTTTAAAGAAGATAGTTTTTTCCCCGAACCGATGTGGGGCAAAAAACAACGAGAAGCCAATCTAAGCTTCCCGGATATGGATATTTTCATAAAGCAATTATTACAAAAACTGCCTTAAATATATGCTTTGCATCTGATGTTATTAAAAGACTATTTGGGAGCCATCTGTTCTTTTAAGAATGTCATGAAGCCTTCCATAAATACGTAATTTTCAGCAGCCTGTTTTACATCATGACCTTCTGCATCTAACTTTGTCACTAAGCTTTCGCTTTGAGATAAGACATATTCCATTTGCTGTTCATCAAATAACTGAGTTGCCAACGCCAAGTCATCTTTCTCTGCTGATAATAACGTAGGTACCAAATCAACATTTTCGATTGGTGAATCAGGGTCCAGAATATCAGCCACTAAATTAGATTCTAAAAAGGCAAAATTTGCTTTTCGTGCAGCATCTTCCTGATCTAGTTCTTGCAATGCATGAGAGTCCGTTCCCGCTCCCTGACGCACAGATTGCATAATCACAGCCAATAACTTTTTAATCGACTCTTTCACTCTGCTCTGATCATCCGCAACACTGACTGACGCCGCATACATCTTATCCAGACGGTCTTTAATTTTCAGAATGACGTCGCTGTCTTCATTCAAATCAAGAGAAACGGCCTGAGTCATCAAGTCGCGAAAATCTGACATGAATTGCTGCAAAATATCGTGATCTTTTTTCTGATTTTCTTGCAAAGAATCACTGTCGACTTCAGTTTGACGTGTACCAAACAATACATTGTTATTGCGTCTTATTAAGTGACGTTCATGCGCGCCCGGGTTTTCACTGGGATAAAAAACCCCATCGATTTTGTCTTCCATTAATGGTTCTCATTGGACTAGGTTGAAGAAGCGTTATGCTAACATGATCCTGCAAAAAATTAAGTATCACTATGGGTGCATATTATTGTTTAAGTCACCCCCCTACTTTGAGGCACTTTTTTATCTCATCGAACGAAGCAATAGGATGCGAAGCTAAACCAATCCGATTTAGTGATGATAGCCTTCTGTATTAACAATTAGATATATTTTTGTAATAAGACTATTTTGATCATCGTTAAACAAACTATCACTAAAAACTAGGCAGGACTCCGTTTGTGTCTATAATAAATTAATCCGAGAAGCTACTTCTCCCTAAACATCGTTTTTATGACTACTGCTGACACGACAACCAAGAGTGCTTCTTTATTTACGCCTGTATTAATTGCGGGCTGTATTATTATTCTGGTGAGCTTCGCTATCAGGGCTTCATTTGGTGTTTTTCAAATTCCTATCGCCACTGAATTCAGCTGGTTAAGGGCTGATTTTTCTTTTGCCATTGCCATTCAAAATCTGTTCTGGGGTATCGGACAACCTATTTTTGGTGCACTTGCAGAGAAATATGGCGACCGTAAAGCGATTATCACGGGTGCACTTTTTTATGCCGCAGGTTTGATATTTTCTTCGTTTGCGATTACCCCTGGTCAACACCAGTTTCTGGAAATTCTGGTTGGTTTTGGAATTGCCGGAACTGGTTTCGGCGTCATTTTAGCGGTCGTTGGGCGCGCCGCATCTGATAAACACCGCTCCATGGCTCTTGGAATCGCAACGGCAGCGGGTTCTGCTGGTCAGATTGTGGGGCCTCCGTTAGCGCAAGCCATGCTTCAAAGCATGCAATGGCAATCTGTTTTCATGATGTTTGCAGGGTTTATCTTATTGTCGTTATTCGCATTAACCTTTATGCGCGTGCCACCGCCACCTAAAGTTGAAAAAAATGATGAATCCCTCGGTACTGTTTTAAAGAAGGCTTTTAAAGACCCTACCTTTGCTTTTATCTTCCTCGGTTTTTTCTCCTGTGGTTACCAGCTTGCATTTATCACCGCGCACTTCCCCGCGTTTATTGCGGAAATGTGTAGCGTTATTTCGCCCGACAGCATCATGCAAACGCTTGGGGTTTCGAGCACCACAACACTTGGGGCGTTATCGATAGCCATCATCGGTGTGTTTAATATTGGCGGCACTTTACTCGCTGGCTGGCTCGGAAGCAGATATTCAAGAAAGTATTTATTAGCAAGCATTTACATGTTGCGCACAATTATCGCTGCGCTATTTATTCTTAATCCGATAACACCTGCTTCTGTGGTATTTTTCTCTGTCACTATGGGCGCACTCTGGTTAGCAACGGTACCATTAACCTCGGGTCTGATTGCGCATATCTATGGCTTACGTTATATGGGCACGCTTTATGGACTGGTATTTTTCTCACACCAACTCGGCGGATTCCTCGGTGTCTGGTTGGGTGGCAGCCTCTACGATCTATTCGGTAACTACAATATTGTGTGGTGGATTGGTGTTGGTGTAGGCGGGTTCTCAGCAATTATCCATTTGCCCATTGATGAACGACCATGGGCAAAACGCCAACCACAACTGGCAACGACTTAAAATAAGGTATTTAAGAACCAATATTAGTCACCCCCCCTACTTTGAGGCACTTTTTTGGATTAAAGCTTACCTTCTGCTTCTAAAACCTCTCGCGCAATACGAAAACATTCTACCCCTTGTGGCACGCCACAATAGATCGCAATCGCATGAATAGCCGCCCGAATTTCTTCAACCGATGCGCCATTTTTTAACGCGCCTTTCAGGTGTAATTCCCATTCCTGCATTTTGCCTAATGCCGCAATCATGGTGAGATTCATCAGTGATCGTGTTTTGAGATCGATTACGTCATCGCCCCAACCGAACCCCCAACACCATTCGGTCATCATTTCCTGAAACGGTCGACTAAAATCATCTGCGGATTGAAGCGTGTTTTCCACATATTCCGCACCTAGCGTCGCTTTCCGTTGGTTTAATCCCAATTCAAATCTTTCTTTATCCATAACTTATTTCCTCTCACTCGCGTTTAATAATCAACCTTACTTTTAGTTTAGTTTGCGTTTTGATTTAATTTTACTTTTAAATAACTCATAAATTTTATATCACCCATAGAGCCTTCGCCCACGATATGAATAAAAGATTTTGTAATTTCACCTGAGTACGTCGTAATCAGATAACGGTAAGTCGTTAATTCTGGAGCATAAATAATGGTTAAACCATACACTTAATAAAGATACAGAAATGCGCTCACTAATCAGGTTCACTTTTACAGGGTTTAGATATGGCTGAAAACGATAATGATTCAAACTATGATGACGAAGAAGATATTGATTTAAATGCACTCGATGACGATGAATTAGTCGAGCAAATGCAAGATGATCTTTATGACGGTCTCAGAGAAGAAGTTATTGAAGGAACAGAAATTCTATTAAAACGTGGCTGGGAAGCGGGAGATGTTTTAACCAAAGCCTTAGTAGGTGGCATGACCATCGTTGGCATCGATTTTAGAGATGGTATTTTATTCGTACCCGAAGTGCTTTCCTCAGCGAATGCCATGAAAGGCGGAATGGAAATTTTGCGCCCTCTTCTATCTGCATCAGACGGAAGTCGTGCAGGTAAAATGGTTATTGGCACCGTTAAAGGTGATATCCATGATATCGGTAAGAATCTGGTAAAAATGATGATGGAAGGCGCTGGTTTTGAAGTGATCGACCTTGGTATTAATCAGTCTGCCGAAGATTTCTTCGCGGCGCTTGAAGAACACAAACCGGATATATTGGGAATGTCAGCTCTTCTCACCACAACTATGCCGTATATGAAAGTTGTCATCGATGAGATGGTTGCACAAGGCATGCGTGAAGATTACATCGTGCTCGTTGGCGGTGCACCACTCAATGAAGAATTTAGTGAAGCAGTTGGTGCCGATGCCTATTGTCGTGATGCGGCTTCTGCCGTTGATATTGCCAAAGAGCAGGTTGCTCTGCGCAGAGCCAGCTAATGTAATGAAATCTGATCCCAAACAAGTTGTAAATATTATCGCTTGTGGTGCACTCGCGAATGAGCTTGTTGCTTTGAAAACATTAAACCAATGGGATCATTTTAATATTGACTGTCTACCCGCGAAATACCATTCAACACCGGCATTAATACCTGATGCAGTTCGCGAAAAAATCATACAAATTCGAACACATAACGACGGGGAAATTCTCGTCGCTTATGGGGATTGCGGCACTGGTGGCTTATTAGATGTTGTTTTAGAAGAAACCGGCACAAGCAGATTACCTGGGGCACATTGTTATCAGTTTTTTGCTGGTCATGATGCCTTTAATGACTTGCATGAAGCCGAAATTGGCACTTTTTATCTCACTGATTTCCTTACCCAGCATTTCGAGACCTATGTGTGGAAAATGCTAGGTCTTGATCGTAAGCCGGAACTGCTTGAAATGTATTTTGGCAATTACAAAAAACTTATTTATTTAGCGCAAACCGATAACCCGGAACTCGATCAGAAAGCTGAGGAATCCGCATCTCGTCTTGGTCTTGCTTATGAGCGCATTTTCACCGGTTATGGTGAAATGGAAGACGAATTAAATAAAATATCAAATCAGGTTATTAATATTGAAAACCTGACATTAAACACTTCACTGGAGAAAACAGCCTAGTGCCTAAAGTAGTGATCATTTATTGGCGCGATATTCCATCGCAAGTCACCGTTCAGGAAGGACGTAAACGAGCAAAAAAGCTATTACCCGCTCGATTTCAAGAAGCAATTGACCGCGCTGCTATGCGCGCTAAGAAAATCGATAGTGATGCTTATCTTGAGGACTGGAAGCGCACAAATACCAAACAAGAAGGTGATATAAACGAACTTGTGGAAAGCGTAGCTAATCAGATTGAAGCAGAGTTCACTGATGAAAAACTCGATAGCATTGTCAGAAACAAAGGCTTACTCCCAGAAAACACAGATCAGGCAAACCCATGCGGAGACGCTTAAAAATGTACTCGGTTCGTAAATGGACAGTGAGTCATGCGAAGAGCTTCAATAGCGTTTATAAAATATTAGAAAATACTCTAAGTGCCCTGCACCCTGTTTGGAAACTAATAGGTTATGAGCGTGTTGAAAAGCCTGTCGCCTTTGTTGAGAAACACGTAAAAGGCTTACTCTTTGACTGTCAAATGTGTGGTCAATGCGTACTTCATGAAACCGGTATGTCCTGCCCCATGAATTGCCCTAAAACATTAAGAAATGGTCCTTGTGGTGGCGTGAGGGCTAACGGCAATTGCGAAGTAAAACCCGAGATGCGTTGTGTATGGGTTGAAGCCTGGCGTGGCGATCAAATTATCAACAATAATCAATCAATAGCTGGGTCAAGAGAATCTATTTTAAATGTACAAATTGCGGTAGATCATAGTCTTAAAGGACGTTCTTCATGGCTTAAAGAGGTTCGTGAAAAACATCTAACAGTGAAGGATGAGGTTTAATGAAATTCTCGGACGAACCTATCCCAGGAGAAAACCTGAGCATATTACCGGGGCACAATTCGTTTGGTCGATTAGAACGTATTTTACGCGCAGGACATTTCACCGTCACCTCTGAAATGGCGCCTCCAGATTCTGCAGACCCGCAAGAAGTCTATAAACAAGCAGCCCTTTTCGATGGCGTCACGGATGCCATTAATGCCACAGATGGTTCAGGTGCAAACTGTCATATGTCGAGTGTTGGCGTATGCTCTTTGCTAACCCGCAAAGGCTATTCGATGGTGATGCAAATTTCGTGTCGAGATAAAAACCGTATCGCTATTCAAGGTGATGTTTTGGGTGCCTCTGCCATGGGTGTGGCAAATATGCTTTGCTTAACTGGCGATGGTGTTCAGGCGGGTGACCATCCAGAGGCTAAACCCGTTTTTGACCTTGATGCAATGACACTACTTCAAACGATTAAAATAATGCGTGATGAGAAACGTTTTTTAAGCGGGCGTAAACTTGATACACCACCCCATTCTTTTCTTGGCGCTGTCGCAAACCCTTTTGCAGAACCCAGGGAATTCAGGGTTGATCGTTTGGCAAAAAAAATCGAAGCTGGCGCACAGTTTATACAAACACAGTACTGTTTTGATATTCCGGTATTTAAAGAATATATGGCGCGTGCTGGTGATAAAGGCTTACTAGATAAAGTGTTTATTTTAGCCGGAGTTGGTCCTATGGCGTCAGCGCGTTCTGCGACCTGGATACGTGACAACGTGCCAGGGATTCATATCCCGGACTGGGTCATAAAAAGATTGAAAGATGCTGAAAACCCGAAACAGGAAGGTCAGCAAATTTGTATCGAGCTCATGCAACAACTAAAACAAATCGAAGGTGTTGCAGGAGTACACGTGATGGCATACAGACAAGAATCCTCTGTAAAAGACATCGTTTTAAAATCTGGCGTTTTAGGAGATAGAATTCCTTGGCACCCAGATCAGGCTGAGTAATCTGAATATTCATTTGCTGTACCTTGGATAAACTCAATGTAAAAGAGGAGAAGTAAAATGACCAGAACGGTATTAAGCTCGCACAGTAAAGAAATTGCGATTGGTTTTAATGAGCCCTTTGTTATGATCGGTGAGAGAATCAATCCCACTGGCAGGAAAATTCTTGCTGAAGAAATGAAAAACGGTGATTTTACACGTGTAGAAATGGATACCCTGGCTCAGCTAGCTGCCGGGGCTCAAATGCTGGATGTAAATGCCGGCATACCCTTAGCTGACGAACCTAAAATTCTCGCAGACACCATCAAATTGGTCCAATCAATTACGGATGTCCCACTGTCTATTGATTCATCCATCGTCGCTGCTTTGGAAGCGGGACTTGAAGTCTATCAAGGTCGCCCCTTAGTGAATTCAGTTACTGGTGAAGAAGATCGTCTGGAAGATGTATTACCCCTCATCAAAAAATACAACTGTGCTGTGGTTGCAATCTCAAACGATGAAACAGGAATCTCGGAAGATCCGAATGTGCGCTTTGAAGTAGCGAAAAAAATAATCGAAAGAGCTCAGGATTATGGTATTAAAGCCGAGGACATAGTGGTCGATCCGCTGGTGATGCCAGTTGGTGCAATCAACGATGCTGGAAAACAGGTATTGCATTTAATCAGTCGCTTACGCAATGAATTAAAAGTAAATACCACCTGTGGCGCGTCTAACTTTAGTTTTGGTATTCCTAACCGAAACGGTATGAATGCGTCATTCATTAGTATGGCAATGGGGGCTGGAATGACATCAGCCATCGTGAATCCATTACACACAGAAGTGGTTCAGGCTGTACGAGCAGCTGATGTGGTGATGGGCAATGACCCTGATTGCGCACAATGGCTTTCTAATTATCGTGAACCACCTGCAGCAGGAGCACGCGAACGTTCTGGACGTCGCCGCCGCAGAGGTTAACATGACAGACATTTTGAGCATTAATAACAAAGAGGATTCTCACCTAACCGGGAGTTGTCATTGCGGTGGCGTAAAGTACCGCATCGATGGACCAGCACGGGACGTAGTTAATTGCTTTTGCTCAGAATGTCGTAAAACCAGTGGTCATCATGTTGCGGCAACACGCGTCAATAAAGATCATTTAACAATGGAATCTGAAAACACCTTAAAGTGGTATGAATGTTCACCTGGCACTTTTAAGGGGTTCTGCGAAAATTGTGGTGGTAATGTCTTCTGGGACAACAATAAGGATAATCAAATCAGCATTGGTGCGGGAACTCTAGATGCACCAACACACTTAAAAACGGTAGGCAATATACATACTGAAGATGCCAGTGATTATTGTGTTATTCCTGCTCTAGAAAATGATAAATAGATTGAGATAAATGAATGAGCACTTTTAAAGTCGTTTTTACGCCATCAGGTATTCGCGGAGACATAAAAGAAGGCACAGATGTATTATCTGCAGCGAGAGAATTAGGCGCAGATGTTGCTTCACTCTGCGGTGGCAATGGCTTATGCACCCGTTGCAAAGTTAAATTAAGTACAGGCTCGTTTCCTAAACACCAAATAGAATCTCAGACACAACACCTCTCCCCTATTACTTCTGCCGAAAGAGAGCGAATCAGTGAAGCAGACTTAGAGCAAGGCTACCGACTCAGTTGCAGTGCAAAGATACAAGGCGACATCGTCATCGATGTTCCAGCAGAAAGTCAGACACACCAGCAGGTCATTCGTAAAGATGCGACCGTGTTAGATATAGAAAACAAACCAGCCGTTAAACTGATCACAGTCGATGTTGAAGAACCAGATTTAAATTCACCCACGGGAGATTTGGAAAGGCTCAAAGATGCCATTGAGTTCGAGACAAGTCTCACTGACTTATCGATTGAAACCCATTTATTACGCGATCTACAACCTGCGCTTCGAAAAGGTAAATGGACAGTGACTGTTGCCATTTATGAGAACCAGCGCATTATTGGTATTTGGTCAGGTAAACAAGAAGATGCTTATGGCTTGGCAGTCGATATGGGGTCTACCACCATTGCTGGTCATTTGTGTCATCTAGCTACCGGTGAAGTGCTCGCATCACACGGCATTATGAACCCTCAAATACGCTTTGGTGAAGACCTGATGAGTCGGGTTTCGTATTCAATGATGAATCCAGGCGGTGATTTAAAAATGACCGCTGCAATCAGAGAAGGCATTAACCATTTAGTTGATCAGCTGTTGATTGAGGCAAATACCTCACCTCGATCTGACGACAAGCCAGTGTCTAAAGATTTACTGCTAGATGCCACCTTTGTCGGCAATCCGGTTATGCACCATATTTTTCTTGGGATCGATCCCGTTGAGTTAGGTGGAGCGCCATTCGCATTAGCGACCCAAGCTTCGATGACCTTACCCGCTAGAGATTTAGATCTACATTTGGCAGCCGGCGCACAGGTTTATTTACCGCCTTGTATTGCCGGACATGTTGGTGCTGATGCAGCTGCAGTAGTGCTTTCTGAAGCACCTTATAAAAATGACGCGATGACACTCATTATTGATGTGGGCACCAATGCTGAAATTATTCTAGGCAACAAGAAAAAGCTGGTAGCGGCCTCATCCCCAACTGGGCCTGCCTTCGAAGGCGCACAAATTCATAATGGGCAACGTGCTGCACCGGGCGCGATTGAAAGAGTTCGAATTGATCCTGAAACGCTGGAACCACGCTATAAAGTGATAGGGGTAGATCTCTGGTCGGACGACCCTGGTTTCGATGAAGCTATTGGCGAGACGGGCGTCACCGGCATTTGTGGCTCGGGCATCATCGAAGCTATTGCCACCATGTATCTCGCAGGCATTGTGACCACTGATGGCGTCATTAACGGTGAAAAAGCCAGTATATCTGCGCGCATTGTTAACGATGGAAAAACCTGGGCTTACAAAATGGTGGCGAGTAAAAACGATGATAGCGACATCAACTCGGCCAGATCTGAAACAGGTGTTCTGATAACTCAAAATGATATTCGTGCCATTCAACTCGCAAAAGGCACGCTCTATGCCAGCGTGCAATTATTGATGGATAAGATACACGTCAAGAAAATCGAGCAGATCCGTTTTGCCGGTGCATTTGGTGCGCACATCGATCCGAAATACGCCATGCTTTTGGGAATGATTCCAGACTGTCCTCTCGATCAGGTGCAATCTGTAGGCAATGCCGCCGGAACAGGCGCAAGAATTGCCTTAACCAATCTGGCGGGACGTCGTGAAATCGAAAATGAAGTATTGCGCATGGAAAAAATTGAAACAGCTACGGAAGCCAGTTTTCAGGATTACTTCGTAAATGCCATGGCAATTCCACACAAGATAGATACTTTCGAGCACCTATCTCAGGTTGTTTTACTGCCTGCAAAAGAAGAATCGTCTTCAGACTCGCCTCGCTTAAGAAGAAGGCGTCGTTCATCTCGTGGCGGCAAACCAAACATATCGCGATAACATTTACTAAAGTGAGGGGCCGATGAAAAACCACAGACAAGTGATATATCAATAATCGCCTTTTCTGTTTGTAACAACAGTCTTCTGGCGTTGCGTAAACGTAATCCCAAATAATATTGCGTAGGTGTGCAGTTCAAATAACTTCGGAATAAACGCTCGAGTTGACGTCTTGAAATGCTGACTAAACTGGATAATTCGTCAGGCGTTAATGGATCTTCAATATTTGCTTCCATCAGCATTACGGCTTCGGTCAATTTAGGTTGACTCGTACCGATTTGCTGTCTTAAGGGAACACGTTGTCTGTCGGTCATATTACGCACATGATCAACCAGAATAGTTTCACTCACAGCCGCCGCAAGTACTCTTCCATATTGACGTGAAATCAAATGATGCATCATGTCGAAAGGCGTTGTGCCGCCCGCACAGGTATAACGATTACGATCCACTTCATAAATGTCATCAGTGATATTTAAATGGGGAAATTCTTCGCGCATAGACGCTATGTTTTCCCAATGCAAAGTACAACGATAGCCATCAAGTAAGCCTGCCTTCGCTAAAATATAGGCACCAGTGCATAAGGCACCGAGCACGACCCCTCTTTTATCCTGATAACGTAAATACTTGCCTATTGATTCTGACCAGGTACTGCTGATTTTTACGCCGCCGCAAACAAACAGCATGTCATAAACATCAGTATCTTGATAATTACGGTTAGGTTTAACTTCTAGCCCATTACTTGCCATGACTAATTCATCGTTAGGCGTAATCGTCTCCCAGGTATACAGTTCAGCGCCTTGTAAACGATTTGCTAATCGCAGCGTATCGATTGCAGCCGCATACGCAATCAAAGAAAATCCGGGCAACGCCAGAAATCCAAAATGTTTCGGAGAGAAATTCTCACTAGTTAAGTCTTCAGTGATCAACGATGCCTATACCTATGTAACAGTCACAATATTACTCAGAGTATAATTTAATAATGTAAATTAGCCTCTTTTTATTATCATTATTTGATAAGCAAATCCTTATGTATTTTTTCATAGCTTATAAAAAAACTGCCTGTAAGTGGGGAGGTGCCTTTTATATACTCAGATAAACTGCCCTTATAATTAATAAGAAATTAAGATGCTTTATAATGAACTTTTTTGGCATAATATCTCTCTATTCCTTCAGTACCAAGAACAAACCCAAACATCTGCATTAGTAAACAGGATGAAATATCGTGATAGAAAAAAATAAAGTACTTCAACTGGATTCAATAGATAAACGCATTCTGGAAGAGCTACAACATAATGCAAGAATTTCAAACGTTGAATTATCAAAACGTGTTAACCTAAGTCCCACACCCTGTCTTGAAAGAGTCAAACGTCTTGAAAAAGCAGAAGTTATTCAAGGCTATCACGCCATCATTTGTCCCGTAAAAACAAACACGTCTTTATTAGTATTCATCGAGGTCACTCTGGAAAAAACGAACAATGAAGTGTTTAGAGAATTTTCCAACAGAGTAAAAAACTAT
This sequence comes from Cocleimonas sp. KMM 6892, assembly GCF_035798195.1. NCBI lineage: Bacteria > Pseudomonadati > Pseudomonadota > Gammaproteobacteria > Thiotrichales > Thiotrichaceae > Cocleimonas > Cocleimonas sp. KMM 6892. The sequence continues at coordinate 23,928 of NZ_JAPFBV010000005.1, forward strand.
TCTGAAATACTAGAATGTCACATGATAGCAGGTGGTTTTGATTATCTATTGAAGCTTCGCTTTAGCGATATTCAACAATATCGAGAGTTTCTGGGAAAAGGGTTAGATACATTGCCCTATGTTTCACTCACTCATACCAATATTGTCAGTGAAGAAGTGAAAGACACTACGTACAACGACCTCAGAAATATATAACTCCAAAAACTGACTAAATAATTCTTAAAGACAGGATTTAATCCTGTTATTTGCCATAAAACGACATATAAATACATATTAAACACTTAGAAAATTAATATTAATCATAAGTTTGACAATGAATATTCCTTAACCTATATTTTTTACAGAATTAATGAATAAAACCAGCTTTTTTAATAATAAAACCACAGACCCTTAAATTTATGCCTGTAAACAAAGAAGATTACTTAGTTAGATTCGAAAATGTTCAAAAGAGTTATGATGGCGAAATCCTCGTTGTTAAAGACCTAAATTTAAATATGGCAAAAGGTGAGTTTCTCACCATGTTAGGCCCCTCAGGGTCAGGCAAAACAACTTGCCTCATGATGCTCGCAGGTTTTGAGCCAGCCACACACGGTGAAATATACCTAGACAATGTCCCAATAAACCGTGTTCCTCCGCATAAACGCGGTATCGGCATGGTTTTCCAAAGCTACGCACTATTCCCACACATGACTATCGGTGAAAATTTATCTTTCCCTTTAGAAGTTCGAAAAATGGGGAAATCAGAGCGCGAAGCAAAAGTTAAAAATGCCTTAGACATGGTGCAATTAGGTAACTTTGCAGATAGACGTCCAGCTCAATTGTCTGGTGGTCAGCAACAACGAGTTGCCGTAGCAAGGTCTTTAGTATTCGATCCAGATGTTGTCCTGATGGATGAACCTTTAGGCGCATTAGATAAAAACTTACGCGAACAAATGCAGTATGAAATCAAACACATACACGAAAGACTTGGTGTAACAGTTTTATATGTAACGCACGACCAAAGCGAAGCGCTGACAATGTCAGACCGCGTTGCAGTATTCGATGCTGGTGTTATCCAGCAATTAGCACCACCCAATATTCTTTATGAAGAGCCTGAAAATGCATTCGTTGCTGATTTTATTGGTGATAACAATTGCCTCCATGGCATAGTCACCAGTGAAACTGAAAACAGCTGCGTAGTTAAAACCGATGATGGCTCTCAGATACAAGCGAATAAAATTAATATCAAGGGAGTCGGACAGCCTTCTACATTATCTATCCGACCTGAACGCGTTATTGTTAACCCAGAACCTGGTCAGGTACCTAATATCTTTGAAGCCAAGGCTGCGGAACTCATTTACCTCGGCGACCACATTCGTACGCGCATGGAAGTCTGTGGAAATGATAATTTTTACGTGAAGATTCCCAATTCTTCACACCATGCTGATCTTAATAAAGGCGATACCGTCAAGATCGGCTGGAATGAATATGATTGTCGCGCATTAGACGCGTTTGATAATTAAAGACTCTAAACCCCAGAGTCATATACGGATTTGGCATTAGCCTCTTACCTGTGCGGAAGAAACAATATCCGCACTTTTCATCAAGAACATTATTACCATCAAAGGAGATTAATAATGAAAACTTTTATCCAGTGTAGCCTAGCTACTGCAGTACTTGCAGCAAGCGTAAGCACAGCTCAAGCAAAAACCGAAATGGTTGTTGTATCTTGGGGTGGCGCTTATACAAAAAGTCAGCAGAAAGCTTATCACGAGCCCTACATGAAGGAACATCCAGACGTCAAGATCATCAATGATGACTCTGCAGCTGAAGGCGCATCTAAATTGCGTGCTCAAGCAGAAGCTGGAAAAATCTCATGGGATTTGGTCGATGTTGTTCCTGATGATGCTGTCGCACTGTGTGACGAAGGTCTAGCCCTCGAAGTTGATGTTGATAAACTATTAGCACCAGCTCCAGATGGAACACCTGCTTCTGAAGACTTTGGCGATTCACTTGTTTCACCATGTTTCATTCCACAGATTGTTTACTCAACAACTATCGGTTTCCGTACTGATAAAGTAGGTAGCACTCCACCAACAAGCATAAACGATGTTTTTGATACTAAAAAATATCCTGGAAAACGTGCTCTACAAAAGAACCCAATCGGTAACCTTGAGTGGGCTTTAATGGCTGACGGTGTTGCAGGTAAAGACGTTTATAAAGAGCTAGAGACTGAAGAAGGCGTAGCACGCGCATTCAAAAAGCTAGACACCATTAAGAAAGACGTAATCTGGTGGACGAAAGGTGCTCAACCTGGTCAGCTACTTGCTGATGGCGAAGTTGTAATGGCTTCTGCTTATAACGGTCGTCTATTCTCTGCAATTGTAGAAAACAAGCAACCTGTTGGCATGATGTGGGATGCTCAGTTATTCGAACTAGACGGATGGATTATCCCTAAAGGTGCTCCTAACCTGGAAGAAGTTAAGAAATACTTAAAATTCGCTACAGATACACAGCGTTTAGCAGATCAGGCTAAGTATATTTCTTACGGTCCAGCACGTAAGTCGTCTGCAGCGTTAGTAGGTAAGCATGCTGAGCTAGGTATAGATATGGCTCCACATATGCCTACAAACCCAGCTAATGCTAAAAACACACTGTTTAAAGACATTAACTTTTGGGCTGATCGCAAAGAAGAACTTGCTGAGAAGTTTGAAGCTTGGTTAGCTAAAGGCTAATTAAAGCGCTTAAAAATAGCCGGATTTACTCCGGCTATTTTTATTCAACTTTAATCTAATTTACACAAGCTAGATAGTTTATACACGTTAGACAATATTTAGATAGAACAGCTAATAGAACAGCTAGAAACAGCATTTACTAATAGTTTCTCATCATAAAAGTACAACCCTAAATTCATGGATCTAGAATGACAAAAAGCGAAACGGGCGATTTAAAAACAGCAGACGGCATTTCATTAAAGTTAAGCCTCCAGCGCTCTTTACGAAGAAAAAAACGCAACGCCCTACTCCTAGTGGCTCCCTTATTCCTATTCATTCTAATTACCTTTATATTGCCGATCTTTTACATGTTAATGAAAAGTGTCGACAATTCTATTACTCAAGAAATTCTACCCACTGCAGCACCCTTATTATTAAAGTGGGATCCCAAATCGGGCGAGCTTCCCGATGAAGAAGTATTTAAAGCATTCATCATCGATGGCAAGGTCGCAGCCAAAGAGAAAACCATCAATCGCTTAGGTAAGCGTTTGAATTATGAAAAATCAGGCACATCGAGTCTGTTTAGAAAAACAGGTCGTAAACTCAGAAAACTAGACCCTGAAAAACTCACAACCACGTATCAAGAAGCCCTCATAGGCATGGATAAAAAATGGGGCAAACTGGAAACATGGCAACTCCTTCATAGAGAAAGCGGTCCTTATACCAAATCGTATTTCCTATCAGCTGTTGATATGAAACAGGACGTTGATGGCGTCACCTGGAAAGCGGAAGACAGCCAGATTTACTTAAATCTGTTTAAACGCACGCTGTGGCTGAGCTTTTTAATTACCTTTTTAACGGTGTTACTGGGTTACCCAATTGCCTATTTATTAGCAACATTAAAAACCAGCACCAGTAACTTATTAATCATTTTGGTACTACTGCCCTTCTGGACATCACTACTGGTAAGAACCAGTTCGTGGATTGCCTTATTGCAGAAGGAAGGTGTTATCAACGACTTCCTCTTCGCCATCGGCTTGATTAGTAATGATGGCAGACTAGCGATGATCCACAACCAGACAGGTACTGTGGTCGCCATGACACATATTTTATTGCCCTTTATGATTCTGCCGTTGTTTAGTGTGATGAAGACCATTAATCCTAGCTATGTGCGTGCCGCGCGTTCTATGGGCGCAGATTCATTCACGGCATTTAGACGCGTATATTTCCCCAATACCATAGCGGGTATCGGCGCAGGAGGCATCCTGGTTTTCATCCTTTCAATCGGTTATTACATTACCCCAGCTTTAGTTGGTGGAACACAAGGTACGTTGATCAGTAACTTTATTGCTTATCATATTTCAGGATCACTTAATTGGGGCTTAGCTGCCGCTTTAGGAACGCTATTACTCTTGCTAGTAGTCGCACTTTATATCCTCTATGACAAAATTGTCGGCATCGACAATATGAAACTGGGTTAAGGAAAAGGAAATAGATATGGCACTTCCACTACACGCAACAACTGGCGAAAGAATCTGGCATTACACATTTTTAACAATTTGTGTGCTCATCTTTGCTTTCCTTATTATTCCGATTTTGGTCATCATACCGTTATCGTTTAATGCACAGCCCTATTTTACGTTTACACCTGAAATGGTGGCGTTTGATCCGGCAGGTTATTCAACGAAATGGTATGAAGCCTTCTTCAGTGATTCTAACTGGCGAGCCGCTGTTAAAAACTCATTAATCATCGCGTTGTTCTCGACTATTATCTCAACCTTCCTCGGCACCTTAGCCGCCTTAGGTTTAAGTCAAAAAGATTTTCCATTCAAGACAGCGATGATGGGTATCCTGATCTCGCCAATGATTGTGCCTCTTATTATTTCTGCTGCAGGTATGTTCTTTTTCTACGCCAAAATTAACTTATTAGGCACACACATTGGTGTAATCCTTGCGCATGCTGCGTTAGCTACACCTTTTGTTGTGATAACCGTTACAGCGACGCTGACAGGCTTTGACCACAGTTTAACCCGTGCAGCAGCAAACCTTGGTTCATCACCTACCAATACCTTCTTCCGCATCACTGTTCCACTGATTACACCAGGTGTTATTTCAGGCGCGTTATTCGCTTTTATCACCTCTTTTGATGAAGTGGTAGTGGTGTTATTTGTAGGTAGTGTTAATCAACGTACCATACCTTGGGCTATGTTCTCAGGTATACGTGAAGAGATTAGCCCAACAATTTTAGCAGTTGCGACGCTATTGATTACGTTCTCAATAATATTATTGTTTATGGTTGAATTACTACGCCGTAGAAATGAAAGATTAAGAGGCATTACACCTCACTAACGAACGACGTAAACAATGAAGAATAAAGTTGTGACTCATTATCTGAGAACAAACAACGGCTAAAAACGAAAAGCCACCCCCCACCTTTTAGGCCTTTTTTTTAAAAAAGGCTTTCACTGAGCAAAGGGTCGATTATCAAATTCTTAATCAATTACTGGAATGGAAAGCTGAATATCAGCTTCTCATTCTGGGTTGTGTTTCTTTTTCTTTTGATATTATTGAGCCTGTTAGAACCACTAATACTCCGCACTTTCTTTGATGACCCGCAGCAACGCATTAGTGCAACCTTTATATCGCTGGCTATTACCAGACTGATTATCTTTCCCTGGCAACTGATCGGTTTGATACGTGTTGTCGACAGAGACTTTGTTAAAGCCTCAAGTACAATCAAAACGCGTTTTATTCAGGCAGTAATGGTCCTCTCGGTATTATTCACGCTGTCTTACAGTCTTGAATTAATTCAGGATGCGTACTTGTATAAGAACAAAATCGAACGTTTGGCAGCCAAACAGGAGCAACCGTCTTACACCCTTTCTATAGACCCACAAAAACAACAATTAACCATAAAAGGCGATTTAGACATTGGTATCACAAAAGCCGTCACCTCATTGATTGAAAAGAATAAAACCATTACCTCGGTGCTATTAGAAAGCAATGGTGGGCACATTTATGAAGGCCGAGGCTTATCTAAATTATTTTCCAGATATAACCTCGATACAGAAGTAGATAAGTATTGCAGCAGTGCTTGTGCCAGTGCGTTCATTGGCGGTAACAAACGCCACCTTTCAAAAGGCGCAAAACTAGGCTTCCACCAGTACAAACTGGATTATTCACACCACAAAAAGCTCGTCCCCTTTCACAAGCCGGAAGAGGAACAACGCCGGGATATTGAGTTGTTTAAATCCAGAGGAATCAATCAAAGCTTTCTGGATAAAGTCTTTAGTAAAAAGCCAGATCAAATGTGGTTCCCAACTCACGAAGAGCTGCTCGCCGCATCGGTTATCACTCCATAAAGGTGAATATCTCACAAACTCACCGTGAATATGTCACAAAGTGTTTTCGCTTCAAGTCCTATACTGATCTCAACCTGAAAGGAACAGGTTAATTCATAAAAGGAGAAAGGAATGTCATCATTAATTAAACACCTAATCAGTAAGTTTAACCGCTTAAACGCACGCAATAGTTTTTCTGGATTAGAAGTCCACAAAAACCCATTTGGCACTGATCAGGATCTAACAATAAGAACAAAATGATCGACATTTAGCAGACAACCAGACTAGTGCCTTACTAGTCTGGTTATTTTAAAATGTATACCCACCCCCCTACTTTGAGGGCTTTTTTTACCTATCTTTTTTTACCTATCTTTTTTTACCTATCTTAATTTTGCTTGTCTTTATATGTAATAAGTAAACTAGTTATATGTAGGTACGGGAAAATCTGCTCTTTCTCTATCTAGGCTATTGTTCGACGGAACAGTCATCAGTTTCACTTCATTTTGTCTTTGTGTTGGCTCTGGTAATAACTTCAGGAATAAACCTAAAGCAGCAAGCAATATCGCAGTACTAATGATAATGGCTACGGGATAATACAAGTTTCCTGCCATATCAAGCTGACTATACTTAATCACCATAATCAACCCCTCCAGAGATAAGGCAACACACACCGTGCCGATAAAACGTGGCAGTGTTCTTCTAAGGCTGGTGATTACATTATGCTCACCTTTATCTAGTCGGTACTCCTGATTGATAACCAAAGCCAGCTCAAACACCGCTAAAGCAATAATGCCGGTATTAATACTCTTTAAAATGACTGGCATGAACTCTTCACCAGCAATAATGCTTTCACCCACCATCACCAACATTGAGATGGCGATCAGCCCTGATAAGACAAAAAACAAGAAAGAAAATGCCCCTGCAAATAAAGACCTGATCGAAAAACCACCACGGCTTTTTTCTGCTAATTGTTTCTGTTTATTGTCACTATTAATATTCATGTAAACCTCGCAAACCCATTTTAATCATTTGCAGTATCAGTTTAATAAACGTGTTGCGTCGATACTGCAAATATTGAAACTACTCAGACTGTGATTAAAGATACTGGTTCATTCAACAGAAATATGAATTTTAAAGCTTTGTATAATTTATTAAGCCACCCCCCTACTTACAGGCGTTTTTTAGGCAGCTTTCTTTTACTAATGGTTTATCTTAATAAGCGAGTCCGACGCATATCAAACATAAAATATCGTTTTTAAATAAGGTCAGTAATTTGTTTCAGGCAAAATCAATCACGTTAGGATATTGTAAGAGCAAGCATCTTAATGAAATTGAAACCTACCCATACTACCGATTGATCTAGAGAGTGAAACACATGGCAAAATTTCCGGAAAAAGCAAAAGTCGTCATTATCGGCCTCGGCGGCATTACTGGCTCATCAGTAGCGCATCACCTAATCGAACGCGGCTGGGATGACATTGTCGGCATCGATAAGTCAGCCATTCCAACAGATATTGGATCAACCGCACACGCATCTGATTTTTGCTTTAACACCATGCACGATCAAATGACCATGCACACCACGAAATACAGTATCGACTTCTTCGAGAAAATGGGTCGCTACGAGCGCATTGGCGGTATCGAAGTTGCACGTGTTGGTGATGATGAACGCATGGTCGAACTCAAGCGCCGTGTAACGTCTGGCAAGGCTTTCGGTAATCGCGTTGAAATGATTACACCCGCAGAAGCCAAAGAGAAATTTCCGCATCTTGAAGAAGACGTAATCCAGGGCGCGCTTTGGGATCCTGATGCAGGACTGGTTGTGCCACGCTCGCAAACCGTTGCCGGTGAATTAGTGGAGATGGGCGTCGCATCCGGAAAGTTACAATCCTTCGCCAACACTTCCTGTACCGGTTTAAAAATTGAAGATGGTCATATCAAAGGGGTAGAAACTAATCGCGGCTATATCGAAGCAGATTATGTGGTGTGTTGTGCCGGACTTTGGGGACGTTTAATCGCAGAAATGGCCGGTGAAGATTTACCCATTATGCCTGTCGATCACCCACTAACCTTCTTTGGCGGTTTTGACGAATTTGCCAATACAGGCAAAGAAATCGGTTATCCATTACTAAGAGATCAGGGTAACTCCGCATACTTACGCGATACCGGCGACCCTAAATCTGCCGAAGGTGGTCAAATAGAATGGGGTTATTACGAAGAGAAAGCGCCGCGTATGTGTCACCCACGCGATATATTAGAAAAAGAAGATTGCCGCTTATCACCGTCGATGCGCGATCTGGAATTAGAACAAGTGATAGAGCCGATGGAACGCGCCATGGAGCTCACCCCTATTCTTGGTGATCTGGGTTATGACGAGAAATATTCGTTTAACGGTTTACTACAAGTTACCGCTGATGGTGGCCCTTCTATTGGCGAATCAGCCAATGTTCGTGGCCTTTGGTACGTTGAATCTGTGTGGGTAAAAGATGGTCCTGGTACTGGCAAAATAGTTGCTGACTGGATGACTGATGGGGTTACCGAGTTTGATCATTCCAGTATCGATGTTGCCCGTTATTACCCGTTCCAACAGACTGAACAGTATATTGCTGATCGATGTTATGAAACGGCATTCAAAATTTATAATCCGCCAGTACATAATCGCGAACCTTATACTGCAGCTCGTAATCATCACAAAAGCCCTTTCTGGGAACGCGAAAAAGAACTCGGCGGTTACTTCATGGAAGCCGTGGGTTGGGAACGAGCGCACGGTTACGCCTCTAACGAACATCTACTCGAAAAATGGGGAGATAAAGTCCCTGTGCGCGAAGTAGAATGGGAAAACCGTCATTTCTGGCGCGTATCCAATGCAGAACATCTGGAAATGTCAGAGAACGTGGGAATGATCAATCTTTGTCATTTTGCTGTTTACGATGTGACGGGTGACCAAGCCGCAAACTTTATGGAATTCCTCTGCGTAGCAAAAGTTGCGGGTGATACGCCGACAGGCAAAGGCATTTACACGCACTTTCTGGATCACACTGGTGGTGTTCGCGCTGACTTAACGGTATTGCGTTTGGCTGAAAACCACTACCGTGTTATCGATGGTGGTTACAACGGTAACCGTGACTTTGTCTGGATGAAGCGTTTGTCTGAAGATCACGGCTACAAACAACTATCTATTGTTGATCATTCACCTGATTTTGGCTGTATCGGACTTTGGGGTCCAAATGCACGTACTACCTTAGAAAAGTTAGTCACCAATCCGGAAGAGCTCAGCAATGAAAACTTCCCATTCGTAGCAGTTAAAGATATCGAAATCGCAGGTAAAACAGTATCCGCTTTCCGTATCTCCTACGTAGGTGAGCAAGGCTGGGAATTACATTTCAAATACGAAGATGGGCTCGCAGTATGGGATGCGCTTTACTCAGAAGGCGTGCTACCGGTGGGCATCGAAACCTACGCCAGCAGTCGTCGTGTAGAAAAGAGTTTGCGTATTCAAAACACCGACATCCTCACCGAATACAATCTGCTAGAAGTCGATCTTGCACGTAAACTGGTAAAAGCCGCTGATTTCTACGGTAAAGAAGCTTACCTGAAAATTCGCGACAGAGAACACCAACCAGCGACATTGTGTACATTGAGCATGGAAGACAATACCGATGCCAATGGCGTAAAACGTTATCCACTAGGGAATTGTCCAATCATCGATCCAGAAACCGGTGAAGTTCTTATCGATTCAGTGGGTAGACGATCTTACACCACCAGTATCGAATACGGTCCAAGCATTGGTAAAAATATCGCGCTGGCGTTCATTCCACATGAATACTGTCAGGAAGGTCGAATATTAGATATGGACTACTTCGATGAAATCTACAAAGTAAAAATCGAATCGGTTGGATACGGCGCGATGTACGACCCAGAGGGAATTAAAACGCACTCTTGATTCAAGCAATATTATCTGGAAAAAACAGACGCCTATGTAATATGGGCGTCTGTTATTCACTGATACGTCTTTATCCTAAAGTCTTTTTATTCGTTAAGGACTTTCTATTAGTTAAAGACTTTCTATTAGTTAAAGACTTTCTATTAGTTAAAGACTTTCTATTAGTTAAAGACTTTCTGTTAGTTAAAGACTTCCTATAGCATTAAACACATCCGCAAACGATGCGGTTTTGGTCTCAATATCCAACGGAATATGCAGGCGACGCGCGATGTCAGACGTTGAAATAATTCCTCTGATTTGATGCTTATTCGGCTCGACTACCAAAAAGTGCTGCACCCCATCTTTTTTCAACGTTTCTACAACATCTCCAATGGTAGATGCCATCAACTCCTTATACTCCAGAGCCATGATATCTTCTCTTGGTGTCATCAAATCCCTGACCAGAACATCTTCACGATCACGTCCTTTCGTGTGCTCTTTTAACAAATTTTGATCGCTGAGCTGATCTAAACTGATTGTACCTAGCAGCTCCCCTTCTCTATCTACCGCGATCTGTAAACGTACATGCGTCTTTTGCATGAGATATTTTGCTTGAACCGCTGAAATATCAGATTCAATCATTAACGGCATGTGTTTTTTAAAGTCTGTAAACACAGAAACTGCCGGTGAACTCAGGGTTATTTCATCAAAATCTTCTGGACGAACCAAATGTTCAACACGGTTTAATGGGTGTAAATTCATCTTCTTCATAATCAAATACCTATTCTATTTTTTACAAAACACACGCCCAGGAATTCCTATGGAGAATAAATAAAAGGCATATGCATTAGCTGTTTAAACTGATTTGGGCTAGATCAATCAGAAAATAGGAGGACCGCGAATATAAAGGGTCTTTTTGACTTTGAGAATGGCTTTTTGCAAGACAGCAAATAAGCCGATGCTAAATACATTTACTACTAAATGGGAATTTGTTTGAGGCGCAGGTGCAAGATCTGGACTATCGTCAAAATCAACGACATCAGGAATATAGTATTTATGGACGCTCGCATGCTCATCATTCGATACAAAGGTATCCGTTGAGACGCTGACGATAAAGAACAGCGACACCAAACACAGAATAAATGACAATTTAATAAAACGCATTTTTATAATTTTTTCTACCTAATGCTACCTATTGCTACTTAAAGTAAATAATAAGTGTAGTTTTTGCGTGATTCTTTGCGCACGATACTACTATCATTTTTTAAGTCAATATTAGAATGGGTGAGCTTTTTTAACTAATTCTTGGCTCTTTCTTCCTGATTTCAAATCTCAACGAAGACAAAAATGCAAATACCAGACATAAAATACTTATCTTAAAATGTAATATATAAATCTATTTATATCACTTTTACAGAAATTACTTTTCATGAATAATCTATTCCACATTAACAACAACACTCAAACCAAATAAAAAGGATTAAACATGTCAGCATTAAGAATAAATGATGTAGCACCAGATTTTACCGCAAACACAACCTTAGGCACGATCAACTTTCACGAGTGGATTGGTGACAGTTGGGCTGTTTTATTTTCACACCCTAAAGACTTCACACCAGTTTGCACCACAGAGTTAGGTGAAGTTGCACGTCTACAACCTGAGTTTGAAAAACGCAATGTAAAAACAATTGGACTCAGCGCAGACTCAATTGATAATCATGGCGAATGGGAAAAAGACATTGCAGAAACGCAAGGTTCAACCGTTAACTTCCCAATGATTGGCGACGAAGACCTTAACGTATCAAAGCTTTACAATATGCTTCCTGCAGATGAAGAAGCTGATGCAGATGGTCGTACAGCGGCTAACAACCAAACCGTTCGCACTGTATTCGTTATCGGACCAGATAAGCGCATTAAACTAATGCTGACTTACCCAATGGCTACAGGTCGTAACTTCCAGGAAATCTTACGTGTTATTGATGCAATGCAGTTAACTGCAGAGTACAAAGTAGCAACACCAGTAAACTGGGTAGATGGCGATGACGTGATCATTGTACCGACTGTTTCTGATGAAGAAGCAAAAGGACTTTTCCCAGCAGGATGGAAAACTATCAAGCCTTACTTAAGAACAACTAAGCAACCTGGCTAAGTCATACTGGCTATCGCTTAAACACTAAAATAACCCACCCAATGTTATATGAAATACTTTAAAGGGTGGGTTATTTTTTGCCTATAAATAACACAAAGGCTACTTAAACCACCTACATTTTTTCCAAAAAAACGCTAATTAAGATAATACTTCTGGTCAGTCATCTATAATTAAAAAAGATACGATTACTCAGGAATTTCAATCAATGACCCGCAGCAGCGATACTCACTCAAATCTTAAATCCAACCTAATATCAGAGCACTCTTTAAAATTCCCAGAGATCAAAGACCTAGCAAATGCTAAAGCTGTATTTTGGATAAACAACCATCAACTACCTTTTGCTGATGCGCACTCTGCACTAGATTTTTCAGAATCTGACGAGCACGATGCGGCGGCTCGCCTTGATCGGTTTAGCCCTTATATCGCTCTAACCTTTCCTGAAACTCATTCTACTAACGGCATTATTGAATCCGAATTAGTCACTGCTCCTGCGATGAAAAAAGCGCTTGAAACCTTTTACGATATGGATCTTGCCGGTCGGTTACTGATTAAACTCGATAGCCACTTACCTATTTCTGGTTCCATCAAAGCACGTGGCGGCATTTATGAAGTACTCAAATATGCCGAGAGTCTCGCAATCAAAGCAGGTTTACTCAACACTAACGATGATTACTCCGTTTTAAGCACTGAAAAGTTTACCGAATTCTTTGGTGATTACGCTTTGGTCGTCGGCTCTACCGGAAACCTCGGCATGAGCATTGGCATTATGGGTGCGAGCCTTGGCTTAAAAGTCACGGTACACATGTCAGCTGATGCCCGACAATGGAAGAAAGACTTATTGCGCAGTAAAGGCGTGACCGTTCAAGAATACGAAGATGATTACAGCTTCGCGGTGGCTCAAGGTAGAGCAGAAGCCGAAAAAGACCCAAATTGTCACTTTGTCGATGACGAATCTTCAGCCGATTTATTCCTCGGCTATTCTGTAGCCGCCAGACGATTGAAGAAGCAATTAGCAGAACTTGAAATTAACGTCGATAACGAACATCCATTATTTGTTTATCTCCCCTGTGGCGTTGGCGGAGGCCCTGGTGGTCTTAGCTTTGGCCTAAAATTAGCATTTGGAGATAATGTTCACTGCATATTCGCCGAACCCACTCATGCACCCGCTGTTATTTTAGGTTTAGGAACGGGATTACAAGAAGACATCAGCGCTAAAGATATTGGATTAGATGGTCTTACAGCAGCAGATGGTTTAGCTGTGAGTCGCCCCTCTGGCTTGGTGTGTAAAAACATGGAGCCATTACTCGATGGCGTATACACCGTTGAAGACAAAGAACTGTATCAACTACTTAGATTAGTTGCAGATACTGAAAAGCTCCAACTAGAACCCTCTGCACTCGCCGGTTTTCCCGGCATCTCCATCGTCAACAAAGCCAATGATTATTTAGAGGCTAAAGGACTTCTAGATAAAATGGAGAGTGCCACGCACATTGCATGGGCAACGGGTGGCAGTATGGTTCCTGATTCTGTGTGGCAGGATTACTATGATTTGGGTGATGCTAGAAATTGTTAGTGTACCCCTTGGATAACTTCAAAGAATACACTAACAATATCTTTATCCTTCTAGCTTTTCTTTCCTAGTAATTTCCAAGCAAGAGGTAGTGAAAGAGTAGCTAAACCTATTTTCAAAATTGCTCCTAACGCAAAAGGCGTAAAACCTAGTTCTAACAAAGATGCATCCCAACCAATAATACTGCCCAACCAGAGTAAGCCAAAAGCAAAAATTATTGCGGTACCAATTGTCATAGAAATCAAGGTAGATAAAATATTTTTACCAAAACCACGCTCAGCAAGAATACCTACAGTTACAGCTGATACTAAAAATCCTAAAAGATACCCACCTGTTGGGCCAAACATATAGGCAAGACCAATACCACGCTCTGGGCTTCCTGAAAAGACAGGAAGTCCTAATGCTCCTTCAACTAGATATAACGTAATAGTTGCTCCACCGAGCTTCGCACCATAAGACATCCCTATCATCAAGACAACAAACGTTTGCATTGTCATTGGCACAGGATAGAAAGGTATACTAATTTTGGCTGACGCCCATAGAGCTAAGGAACCCACAAGGGCTAGAAATACCTTTGTCAGCATCGAGTCTTTTAATCCAGATACTTCCTGGATGAGTGTTGGGTAGGTAATTTGTTTAAAGAACATACTGTTCCTCCAATTATTAATTAGTTAAGTAAATAGATATATGCTGATTAAGAAATGCATTTAACAGATTGTTTAATATTTCCTATATCCTCAATATATGTCCAAATTAAAAAGCGTATAAAAATCAAATTTATTGCTAAATCATCACTCTGATTTAACTAAGAAAATCTCTTACTTTTGAAAGCTTTTCTTTTCTTTCTCTTCGAGCAATAAGAGCTTCTTCCATAGTGACAGGGACAAACGTACTAGGTTTATTTGGCTGAAGTTGACCGATTAAATCCATATCAGCAGAAATAACGACACCAACCATGAAATAACCACCACCTGAGACGGCATCACGATGTAGGACAATAGGTTCTGAGCCACTAGGAACTTGAATTGATCCATATGGATAACAACTATCAACTATATTTGATGGATCAGAACCCGCACCAAAGGCCTGCTCTCTATCAACAAAATCTAATGCTTCCCCGCCTTTAAAACGGTAACCGATACGATCAGCTTCAGGTGCAACTTTCCATGTATCATTAATAAAAGTTGCTTGAGATTTTTCTGTTATACGATGCCAGTAAATTCCAGGTATAAATCTTAGTTCACCAGGCTTCTGTGGAAGATTTCTTAGGCTTTCATCAATACTTTTTTCAGTATGTTTACTAATGTCAGACTCGTTTATTGGCAACTCATCCTGAGCAGCTAAACCCCTACCTTCAAAACCTCCTAGTGCTCCAAGCGTGTATGTTGATCGACTACCTAATATTATTGGTACATCAATTCCACCTGAAACCGCAATATAAGCTCTTGCTCCAGAGGTAAGAAAATCAAACGATAAAGTTTGACCTGCTTTTATCACAAAAGAAGCCCATGTACTTTTAGCCTCACCATCAACTTTAGGTAGCATTCCTGCACCAGTGACTGCAACAATGGCATCTTTGTTAAAGAGTAATTCAGGCCCCATAAAAGCTGTTTCAAGAACTGCGGCACCTTCATCGTTACCGACTAATAAATTTGAAACTCTTAAAGCGTAACGATCCATTCCACCAGATAAAGGAATGCCTAAATGATAATAACCAGGTCTACCAAGATCTTGAACACTAGTTGATAACCCAGGTGTGATTACTTTAATTGACATATAAAGCCTCCTTAATAACTTTGTTATAGCCTTCCATGTCATTATTAAAATCATCTAACACGAAAGTCACCGGTTTTGTGAGAGGTTCAAATGTACCCTCCTCCACATCAAGTAGTATTTGATCGTATTCGTCTCTATCGACCGATCTATATTTAACAATATCTCCTGGTTTAAAAAACAACATAAAATCCTTCAGATGATTTACCTCCTGGTTTGGATCGAAAATTGGCATTGGGGTAACACCAAACATCTGATAGCCTCCTGCACCCCGTACGGAATAGATACACGAGAAACAACCTCCATGACCTACAGTATGCTTTGGGGTATCTGTGCGAGGTCGAAGATACTTCGGAACTTCTATTTGATGTTCTCTATCAACTAACTGATACATAAATGGTAAACCCGCAACAAAACCTACCATTGTGACTATCCAGGGTGTTTCTTGATGAGCGTTGATGAAATCGTCAACAGAATCAAAATTATTAATGCGTGCCCCATACTCTAGATCAGTTCCATCAGGATCTTGATGTCTTTCTCTGAATCTCATTAACGTTTCATGGGTCCATGGATCATTGTAGTAAACAGGAATTTCAATAATTCGTGTTTCTAAAACATTTTCAATATGATCTACATCATTTTCAATTCCAACTAATGTATCCATCATATCGTTTGGATGTATTTTGTCGGGATCATACTTTATTTGAAAAGAGGCATTTGCAGGACAGACTTCAATAATCCCATCAATATTTTTTTCTTTAATTTGATTGGTCATGGCTAGGCTTTTAAAAAAAGCTTCTAGAGACATTTCTTTATCTACTTCAACGAAAATGTGCTCATCACCGCCAAAGGAATAGCGTGTTTTCATTTTGTTTCTCCTTAAATTAGCGACTCAAATTACTACTATTTGTTTCTAACCAAGATTCAAGCCATTTTGTATCGTAATCACCTGATATTACTGATGGGTCTTTAGCTAACGCTTGAAAGAGAGGTTTAGTAGTTTTGACCCCTTCAATTTCAAGTTCTGATAACGCCCTTTCTAATCTTTTGATTGCACTAAGCCTATCTTCATCGTGAACAATCAACTTGCCGAGTAGAGAGTCGTAATATGGAGAAATTTTATAATTTGCAAACAAATGGGTATCCATTCGCACACCAGGACCACCAGGAAAATGAACTTTACTTACAACACCAGGATTAGGTAAGAAATTATTAGAAGCATCTTCTGCATTTAAACGGACTTCGATAGCATGACCTTTAATTTTAATTTCATCTTGCTTAAATCTAAGTTTTTCACCATTTGCAACACGAATCATTTCTCTCAATAAATCTACGCCCGTTATCATTTCTGTCACAGGGTGTTCTACTTGTATACGAGTGTTCATTTCTATGAAAAAGAAATCTTCTGAAGTCTCATCGTATAAAAACTCAACGGTACCAGCACCTTTGTAATTTACTGACTTGGCTAAAGAAACTGCAGACTCACAGAGTTTATTTCTAACACTCTCGGTTAATAAAAATGCCGGAGCCTCTTCCCAAACTTTTTGCCTTCTTCTTTGAAGAGAACACTCTCTTTCAAAGAAATGCACTACATCAGTACCATCACCTAACAACTGAACCTCAACATGACGACCAGTCTCTATATATTTTTCAATATATAGCCCTCCATTTCCAAAAGCCGCTTTAGCCTCAGTACTGGCTTCAGCGATAGCACGTTCAAGTTCTTCTATATTTTCTACAATTCGAATTCCTCTTCCGCCACCACCTGCTGTAGCTTTAACCATTAAAGGAAATCCATATTGATCGGCTACATCTTTTGCTTCAGCAAAGTCACTTAATAAACCTTTACTTCCAGGAACAGTAGGAACACCTGCTTTATCCGCTGCATAACGTGCTGAAATTTTATCTCCCATCTGACGTATAGTCTCTCCAGAAGGGCCGACAAAGATCATCCCTGCGTTAGTAACTGCCTCAGCAAATTCAGCATTCTCTGAGAAAAACCCATAACCCGGATGAACAGCATCAGCATCTACTTCTTTTGCTGCCTGAAGTATTACTTCCATATTTAAATAAGACTTACTTGCCGAAGCTGGACCAATATTTACAGTCTCGTCAGCAATTTTTACAGCCAGAGAATCTTCATCAGCATCGCTGTATACCTGAACAGTCTTTATTCCAAGCTCTTGTGCTGCTCTACAAATACGTACAGCAATTTCGCCTCTATTTGCAATTAACAGTTTATTTATACTCATGACAGATGTCCTATTACTCTGATATTTCTATTTCTAGTAAAACTTGCCCTGGAGAAACTTCATCTTCATTTTCAACGAGGTAACCTTTAAATGTTCCTGATGTGTCAGATACAATTGTGTGAAAAGATTTCATCACTTCAACCAAACACAGCGAATCGCCTTCTGAAACAACATCACCTACTTGTTTATATACCGGTTCATCTGGGCTGGGCTGTGTATAAAATATTCCTGGTACTGGAGACATAAATTCTTTAATAGCCATGACATAATCCTCTTATAAATATTACAAATAATTCAACTTACATTTGTTTCAAAGCAGTGGATAAACTTTCAGCAATTTCAACAGCATTTGGTGTATCTGAATGAACACAAATGGTTTCAGCTTTAACCGCTAACTCTTTCCCATTGACACTTAATATTGTGCCGTTCTTTATTGCACTTAAACATTTCTCAACAACTTCTTCTGGGTCCACTGCCTCATGCACTCTGCTGATAATTAACCCACCATTATCGTCATAATCGAGATCAGCAAAAAACTCAGATTTAAATTCAACCCCCTTTGCTTTACATTGCTCTTCTTGTTTTGTTCCTGTAATCCCTAAAACAGGGACTTTAAATAAATCTCCGACATCAGCAATGATTTCAGCAACATGCTCTTGTCTTGATGCCATTCCATATAAAGCTCCATGAGCTTTTAAGTGGCTTAGTGGAACATCTAGCGTTTTTAAAAAACCCATTAATGCGCCAACCTGATAAACCACAATATTGTAAAGTTCGGTTTTATTTACTTTCATTTCTCTTCGACCAAATCCAACTAGATCTGGAAGTGAAAAATGTGCCCCAACTCTGACATTGTGCTTTTTTGCTAGCACTGCTGTATTCATCATGTGATTTGGATCCGATGCATGAAACCCACAAGCAATATTTGCTTCAGTAATAAAAGGCATAATTGCTTCATCATTTCCTAATTGATAAATTCCAAAGCTTTCTCCCATATCACAGTTAATATTTACATCTATATTCATAACTCCCTCCTATGTACTTTTTATAATTTAATTATAAAGACTCTTCATGACTCGAATTCGCAACTGATCCGCAATAACCGCCAAAATTAAAAGCAATCCTATAACGACCGTCTGCAAGTATGATTCAACCCTCGCTAAATTCATGCCATTCTGCACAAGGCCTATAAACAAAGCACCTAATACGACATTTTCTAGACGACCATGCCCACCACGTAAACTGACACCTGCAATGACACATGCAGCAATCGACTCCAAAGGCATAGCTGAACCAATATTGGCTTCACCAGTATCCAATCGAGCAGTTAACAGTAGACCAGCAATTGCAGTAGTTGCGGCACAAATCAAATAAGCTAAAAACTTCACAAGTCCTGTATTTATTCCAGATAAGCTCGCAGCCTTGGTATTCCCACCAACTGCGTAGAAATATCTACCCAAACGAGTCCAATTTAGAAGGAAATACAGCATGCAAATAAGTACCCCGCCAATGAAAACCGGAGCAGGTATTCCTAAAAATTTGCCATAACCGAATATATTTCCGAACTCAGGAGGCATTCCATATACTGGTGTGCCACCCGTCATGTATAAGGCAACTCCAAATCCAACAGATGAAATCCCTAACGTCATCATGAAAGGAGAAACATTTAATAAGGAAACACCAAGTCCGTTTATTACTCCGACAAAACTACCCGCTAAAATTCCTGCAAAACAGCCGAGTGTTATAACCAACCAAACTGAATCTGGCATAATCGTATGTAAAATAGCCATTGCTGTTGCACTTACAACGGAAGTTAGAGCAACAATAGTCCCTACCGAAAGATCAAAGCCACCGGTTAACAGTACGAACATTTGCCCCACTGAAACTAAAATTAGAAAGGATGATTGTCGAACGACACTTGATAAATTTCGGCTGGTTAAAAAATTATCTGAAGTTACTGCAAATACAATAATTGCAATAATCAAAAGAAAGGGCAAAACGCCAATTTTCACAAACACCATTTTGAAAAAATTTAAAGCTCCTTTCTTTTCAGAATCTGTATTCGCTGTTTCAAGCTGTAATTCTATTTCTGCTGACACCTTAAGCTACCTCTTTATCAAAAAAGTTCATTAGTACGTTTTCTTGTGTGATTTCATCACCACGAAGCTCTGTTTGTAACTTACCGCGATGCATTACATATAAACGATGACTCATATTTATAACCTCAGGTAGGTCTGAAGAAATGATAATTACAGCTGCACCCTCTTCACATAATTTCGCAATGAATTTATATATTTCTACCCTTGTACCTACATCAACACCAACCGTTGGCTCATCAAAAACAAATAACTTAACATCTCTTGTTAAACATTTAGCCAATAGGACCTTTTGCTGGTTTCCTCCAGAAAAATGCTCTACCTCTCGATTAATTTTTAAAGGATGCAATTGCAGCTTTGTCGCTAAACTTAGGGTCTCCTTTAATTCATGAGATCTCCTGAGAAGATTCCATTTATTAAATTTTGGTAAATGCAAGGAAGGTAAAGAGATATTTTCCTGACAACTTCTAATCATCACTAACCCTTCCCCTTTCCTATCGGGCGGACTATAGAAAAACCCTTTATCTAGCATTTGCCTGGTAGTCATATTGGTAACATCTTCACCATCAAATATGACTTTCCCAGAGGAAACGCTTTGTATTCCAAAACATGCTCTGATTAAAGCTGACTTCCCTGCACCAACAAGACCTGCTAACCCAACAATTTCGCCAGGAGACACATGAACTGACACATCTTTGATTCTGTGGTTTTTGGTACTTAAGTTTTCTATGGAGAGAATCTTATCTTTGGGCTTAAAATCTATTTTAGGAAAAATTTCACCAACAACTCGCCCCGTCATCAGGTTAATTAAATTTGATTCAGTGGTAGATTTAGCGTCAACCGTATCAACATATTTACCGTCCCTCAGCACAGTTATCCTATCTGCTATTCGACGGATTTCTGCCATACGATGCGTTATATAAATAACACCAACGCCTTGAGCTTTTAGCATTTCAACCAATCTAAATAATTGATCAGTTTCACGTTCGGTTAAAGAAGCAGTCGGCTCATCCAGAATTAAGACTGAAACCTCCGATCTAAATGCCTTCGCAATTTCTACCATCTGTTGCTCAGCCCTAGATAAATAAGACACGATCTGAGAAGGCTTCAGATCAAAGCCTAAGTCTTTCAATATCCTCTCAGCTTCAATGTGCAATTCCTTTTTTCTAAGAATCTTATTCTTAACTCGCTCATCACCTAAAAATAAGTTTTGCTCAACATTTAGTTGCCCCACAAGAGAAAACTCTTGGAAAACAGCGCTGATACCTAGAGATCTAGCATAACGAACTGACTTCAAATCCACGGGTTCTCCCCTAAAGCGAATTTCTCCGCTTGTAGGGGTATGAACACCAGCAATCATTGAAATCATTGTGGATTTACCTGCACCATTTTCACCAAACAGTACATGCACCTCTCCAGCTTTTAGATTAAATGAAACATTGTCGAGGGCTAACACCCCAGGAAAACGTTTACTAACCCCTTCAACTCTTAATAATGTTTCGCCTTCTTTAACAGAGTCAGATAAATGTTGAGACTTACTATTCATAAAAATAACCAAGTTCCAAAATGAAGAATTATTTAACTGAAAATGTAGGTTTGAAACCGTCTGCAGCTAAAGCTGAATTACGATCGAACGTTTCGATATTCTGCTTATCAATCACATAAAGCTTAGGACCGACATGCTTCTTATATGGTTTCTTCTCTAATATACGAACCGCTTGATCTATTGCTATTCGTCCCTGAATTACTGTTGAATCTGTTGGAGCGGCAAGAATTTGCCCTCTTTTGATGCCCTGATACACCCCTGGAGTAAAGTAGTATGAAACTATTTTGATTTTATCCAGTAAACCTCTTGATCTCAGTAAACCCACTGCTGCTTCTGCTGTTACAGCAGTACCTACGATGTAATCAATATCTGGATGAGCTTCCAAAGTATCTTCGACTAATTTTAACTGCACCTCTTTACCGGTATCGCCATACTTAGTCTCAACAACTTCTATAGCACTGCCTTTAATCCCTTTCTGAAAACCACTGTTACCAGCCTCTACCCAAGCTGCTCCAGGAGGACCTGGAAACCATGCTACTTTGGCAGGCTTGCCACCCGCAGGATGTAATTTAGAAATATATTCACCTGTCTGGGCTCCCATTTCGCCGAACGAAACTAATGATTTTGCAGACAAATCTGGAGAAGACATACCATTAATAATATCGATAACGGGAACACCCTTGCCGCGAACTTCTTTAACAAGATTATTTAAACCCTCATTAGAAATTGCACCAATAACTACCGCGTCAG
This sequence comes from Cocleimonas sp. KMM 6892, assembly GCF_035798195.1. Lineage (NCBI taxonomy): Bacteria > Pseudomonadati > Pseudomonadota > Gammaproteobacteria > Thiotrichales > Thiotrichaceae > Cocleimonas > Cocleimonas sp. KMM 6892. The sequence continues at coordinate 46,020 of NZ_JAPFBV010000005.1, forward strand.
CACCACCGGCAACACAATCTTCAATTTGTGAGATTTGTTTACTTAAATTTGTATAGCCCCCAGCTTCTACAAGTTGCATCTTCACCCCGAGTCTTTTTGACTCGTCAACTACGCCATAATTAACCGCTGACCAATATGCATCTTTCATGTGAGGAAAAGAGACACAGATATCCCACTTCTTTTCAGCTTTTTCTAAAGGTTTATATTCAATAGAAGTTCTTGGGCTTGTCATGTCAAACGCTGGGGTCCACTCTTCTACAGGAAATGGATACCATACTTCCGCTGCAAAACTCATTCCGGTAGTCGCTAAAACTAACGCTGCCGTGCTTACTATTTTCGTAGCTTGTAAAGTAATGTTTTTTTTCATGATAAATACCTTTATGTGATTTAAGGAACTAAAAAAGACTCTAAATAATCTGTATCAAATAATGATGACTTACTTAAAGAACTGATTCTTGAGTCCATAATTCTATAAAATCGATTTTAAGTAAATTATGAAAATTACAAATGTAAATTCTGTTTTTCCGAATTTACATGCCTTTCGAGTTACTGCTATAGTTGCTCGCTACCTAGAAATTTCACCCTTGAGAACAACAAATGTCCTTCACTTTAAAGCAAGTTAGATATTTTATGGCTGTAGCAGAACTTGGCTCGGTATCATCTGCTGCTATAGAAGTTTGTATTTCAGCATCGTCCGTGACAGCGGCCATACAAGATTTGGAAAAGGAATTAGGGGTTTCTCTATTTTCAAGACATCGCAAAGGATTAAAGTTGACGTACGATGGACATCGTTTCGTACAACACAGCCAGAATATTCTAGATGCCGTATCTAATGCTAAATATGCTCTTGATAGTCAACAAGAGACCGCACAAGGAAAACTGTCGATTGGGGTGACTTACACTATAGCCTCATACTTTCTCGCGCCTTTGCTTGCACGATTTAAAAAATCATTCCCAAATCTTGATATAACAATAAGTGAACACAAACGATCAATAGTTGAGAAAAAGCTGATTAATGGAAGCTTAGATATTGCTTTGGTAATTACGTCAAACCTAATAAACAATTCGGACATAACCAGCGAAACCCTCATTGAGTCTTCAAGACAATTATGGGTTCCACCTAATCATCCATTTATTGAACTAGATTCAGTTAGTTTAGAAGATGTCTCTCATGAGCCTTATATACAATTAACAATAGACGAAGCCAGAGTCACTCACCCAAGATTTTGGGGAAAGTTAGATTTAAAACCCAATATTACATTTAAGACGAATTCAATCGAAGCAATGAGAAGTTTAGTTGCTACAGGAGCAGGAATAACTATTCTTTCTGATGTGGTTTATCGACCATGGTCACTTGAGGGAGATAGAATAATTACCATCCCACTATCAGACCCCATCCCCACTATGGATATCGGACTGGCTTGGAAAACATCAAACAATGAAGCTAATGTAAAAGCATTTATAAACTATTGCCGTATGGCATATACCTCAGGTAGAAACAATTACAGAGGTGATATTTTAAGCTTATAAACAGCGTTCAATGAAACACCTATCTAGGCAATATTCGAATCAGGAAAAGAGGCTTTTCTCTTTTCCATGAATTCAATCAGTGCTTCATCCACAGCAGGATCCATAGCTGGCAATTCGTACTCGTTTAATTGCTTTTTGTAATAGGCATTGGCGCGTTGTGCGAGATCGAGTTCGCCGTCTTCTTTCCACTGTTCAAAACTATTATTGTCATTGATGGGTGAATGATAAAACGCTTCGCGGAAGTTTGCCTGAGTATGCGCGCAACCGAGGAAATGCTGGCCTGGACCAACCTCTTCGATGGCATCCATCGCTTGTCCATTTTCACTTAGGTCTACGCCTTTAGCGTAAGTTGCTAGCATGCCTGCCTGATCACAATCCATAATGAATTTTTCGTAGCCCATTACCAGACCACCTTCCATCCAGCCCGCGGTATGTAATACGAAGTTCACACCCGCATTGATAGCTGGCCAGAGTGAATTTGATGATTCATAACCTGCCTGAGCATCTGCAACTTTAGCCCCACAGAAACCACCACCAGAACGGAACGGAACGCCTAATCGACGAGCCAGCGAAGCCATCACATTTAATACCAATGCAGGCTCTGGCGTACCGAATGTAGGCGCACCTGATGCCATCGACATGGAGCTGGCGAAGGTGCCAAAAATAACGGGGGCTCCCGGGTTTACTAACTGCGCAAACGCCATCCCTGCGAGTGCTTCTGCCAATGCTTGAGCAGAGGTTCCTGCAACGGTAACTGGCGACATCGCGCCCGCGAGAATAAACGGTGAAACAATACACGCCTGATTATTCTTCGCATAAACCTTAAGCGCACCTAACATGGTGTCATCGAATGACATCGGCGAGTTGGCGTTGATTAAACTCGTCGTAATTGTTTTTGGCCTGCCCGTTGCTTCATCGATATAGTTATCGCCAAATAGAATTTCGCACATATCGACCGTATCTTGCGCACGCTCGCCTGCCGTTACTGAGCCCATGAAGGGTTTATCCGAATACTTCATGTGCGCATAATTCATATCAAAATGGCGCTTGTTGACGGGCAAATCTACCGGCTCACAAACCGTACCACCAGAATGATGCAGATGCGGCGTCATGTATGCCAACTTCACGAAATTACGGAAATCCTCGATAGTGGCATAACGTCGTCCTTCATCCAGATTACGAATAAACGGACTGCCGTAGGCTGGTACAAGCACCGTATGCTTGCCACCTATTTCGACACTTTTGGCTGGGTTTCGCGCATGCTGCGTATATTGATTAGGGGCATTGTCCTGAATGATCTTACGACACATACCTTTGGGAAAACGCACGCGTTGTCCATCAACCGAAGCGCCCGCTTCTTTCCACATTTCCAACGCTTCCGGATCATCTTTAAAATCGATGCCGGTTTCTTCCAGAATCGTATCGGCATTCGCCTCGATAATCGCCAAACCTTCTTCGCCGAGTATTTCGTATTCGGGAATCTTGCGAGTGATGTAAGCTGGTGCAGCGACTGGAGCTGCTTTTTCGCCACCTTTGGAACGACGATTACGACGACCGCGACTTGGACTAGGCATAGTGATACGCTCTTTAGTTGTTATTTATACATTTAACATTATCTTACGTGCTTGTAGAGACGAAAAGTATCTGCGCGACATAAGGATACATTCTCGCGCCATTGTTCTCACGGTAGAACAAGACTTTGTTTATACTTAAGCTCCTATCAAACACTAGCACTTACATAAACCCCACTTAAACAAAAAAGCCACCCCCCTACTTTCAGGGCTTTTTTTAGAAGAAGATTCCCATGAAATTTCTACCCGTTTCCATGCAAAAATATCTGCCCTATCTAACCTTCCTATTATTGGCGCTGGCGTGGGGCTGTACTTTTGTCTTTATTAAAATCGCTAACGAATTTATCAGTGCCGAACAGATTGCCTTTTATCGCGTATTTTTAGGGTTTTTACTGGTAGCGGTTTACGGAATCATCAGCAAATCATTCGAACGCGAACACCTAAAACACTGGAAACATTTAATAGCGATAGCAGTGCTGGCTTCCCTGATGCATTTCCTGTTTTTTGCTAAAGGAACGGTATTATTAAATTCAGGCATAGCCGGCGCCTTAAGTGGTTCGATACCGCTTTTTGCGTTTGTATTATCGATCGCTTTCATCAAAGAAGAACACGCCACCTGGGTAAAACTAGGCGGGATTCTATTAGGGTTTCTTGGGGTCGTACTAATTGCCAACCCGTTTAATGCAGGCGCAGGCAGTGCAAACCTCTATGGCGTGATGTATTTACTCTTGGGCTCAGCCGCGGTAGGCGCATCATTTGTTTATGCCAAAAAATATATCGCCCCACTCGGAATCTCAGTCATCGCCTTAACCGCCTATCAACTCGGTCTGGGCTTATTGATGATGATTCCGTTTATCGATTTTACAGGTATCTTAAACGTTTGGAGCACGCCTAAAGCCATCGCCAGCACTATCATCGGTTTGGGATTAATCAATACCGCCATCGCTTCTATTGCTTACTATTACGTCGTCGATAAACTCGGCGCAGTAAGAGCATCATCAGTAACCTATCTACCGCCTGTGATCGCCATGATCATCGCCGTATTTTTACTCGGAGAAGAAATTCAAACACTGGACTATATCGCGCTAGCGTTAATATTTGCCGGGATGTTGTTATTGCGAGAAAAGACAGCGTCTGAACCGTTGTAGTTCTCTGTTTTTTTAGTTGAATAAGAATCAAAGTCACCCCCCTACTTTGGGGCAGTTTTTTAATATTCATTTAAGGAAATGAAGGGCAGAGTAGATAGTTTGCTAAAGCCCAATATGAAACGTTCGGTATTCTTGTTAGTTGTTAGTTGTTAGTTGTTAGTTGTTAGTTGTTAGTTGTTAGTTGTTAGTTGTTAGTTGTTAGTTGTTAGTTGTTTTTTACCCGGTATTCATAGACATTATTCTCAGAACCATATAACTCCATTTTACCAATAGCATTAAACCCCGCTTTTCTTAACAAAGCCTTAGAGCTTACGTTATCTGGCAGTGTTACCGCTAAAATCGTCTGCAAAGCATGCGTTGAAAACCCATCATTTAGCACTGATAAAGTCGCCTCATAGGCAAAGCCTTTACTGCAGAACTCAGGTAAAAAAGCAAAACCAATGTCAGGATGATCAAGCTCTGTTCTTTTCAACAAGCCACACATGCCTACTGGAGTTCCCGAGCTTTTTAATTCAACCAGATTAAGACCAAAGCCAAAAGTTTTATAACTATTTAAAGGGCCATTCAATAGATAGTTTTAAGCATCAGCATTCGTGCGGACATTTTTATCAGCAATATAACGAATAAAAGACTCTTCATTTAATAATCGGACAATGAACTCAGCATCTAAAAGCTGAAAGCGCCTAATAATCAATCTGTCTGTTTCACAAACTACTGTCATTAAAATTCTCTGATCTAGAAAGATTGCTCTGCTACTTATATGTGATGCCTTATTTTAACGACTAATTACGCCATACCCTTTCCATCTGTAGCCCTAACAGGAATACCAGTAGGGTCGAAACCTTCAAGGCAATATACGTTGACACCATAGTGATCAGGCGCAACACGTTTTCGATGAAATGGATAAATGCCACAGATACTACAAAAATAATGCTCAGCTGTATGCGTATGAAATGTGTACGTTGTTAGCGATTCCTCACCGCTTAATATTTTCAGTTTGCTCTCATGTACTTTCACCATCAATGCGTTTTTGCGAAGGCAAATTGAACAGTCGCAAGTAGTAAGTTCAGGAAAGTCAGTTTGAATCTCGAACTGAACCGTTTGACAGTGACATGAGCCTTTATATGTTTTCATTTGTAACCTTGGTTTAATAAAAGCACACCCCCGTACTTTTAGGCACTTTTTCTATTCAGCGTCGCAAATATATAACTGATCAGTTCAACGACATTTTTAACGTAGTATTTTTACAATAAAATAGCGGAGCTATTGTAAAAAAACCGAAGTGAAAAATATCCACTGGACATATTGGTTATACATATATTGCCAAAATCAAATAGTGTACCTAAAATACAAGCAATATTAGGCCAACAATACTGGCACTTCGATACTGCCAGATTACGTATTTTTCAACAAAGCTAAAAGTCCTAGCATTGTTGGCATATATTTTGCTCTACTAGGCATAACTAAACCGGAATAAACATTCTCCCTGATTTTGCACCAAAAAAACCCATATTTCATAAAATCAGGTTCAATAACAGAGCGTTATTCAAACCAAAGACAAGTATCGAGCACCCCATGATTAAAATCGGAACAATAAAAGAGATATGGCGCTACCCCGTAAAAGGCATGGCTGGTGAAAGTATTGAGAGTTGTCATATCGATCAGCATGGTTTAGAAGGTGACCGACAATTTGCCGTTCGTGACGTAAAAAGAAATGAAATCCAAAGCTGTAAATTCAGGCCCAATTTACTCAGCTGTATCGCAACCTATAATACTGACAATGCAGCAAATATTGACCAAGCGCCTCTTTCACTAAACTTCCCCGACGGACAAATATTCAACTCGGGCGTGACCGCTGAAATTAATCAAAAAATCTCAGAGCTGCTAGGCCACGAATCCATACTCGAAACACTTCAGCCTGATAGCGATAATGATTTGTACAAGCGCTTTAAAGCTAAAAATCACAATTGGCTCCAGGAACTGAAAGACACATTTACGCGCGAACCGGGCGAGAGTCTGCCAGACTTTAGCGACCTACCTCAGGACTTTATTGATTATGTGACGCTACCCGGAACATTCTTTCTCGTATCGCCCTGTCACATCATTACTACTGCCACCATGGACCACTTCAAGAAGAATCACCCTGATTCAGATTGGGACATACGACGTTTCCGCCCTAACATTTTGATCGAGACCACTGAAGGAATCTCAGGTTTAGTCGAACAAGAATGGCTTGGTAAAACCTTACATATCGACAATACGAGTATTAAGTGCATGAATGCAGCTCCGCGCTGTGGTGCCGTAACGAGAAAACAACAAACTTTTGGCTTAGACAAATCGATGCTGCGCACAATTGTAAACGAAGCAGATCAAAATCTAGGTATTTACGGAGACATAAGCTCACAAGCGCTAATAAATGTGGGAACTGACGTATATCTTTCTTAATGGAAATAGGATATCTGATTTTCGTGGATAACCCGGAATGCTGACGCCTACATCAGCCTATTGCAAAAGTGGGGTGACGCAGAAAACTTGCTTTTATTGGTTGGATGAGTGTATTTGTTAGCTGCTTTCATTTTCACGGTCATTTAGTATGAAGTTCCTAAGTGACCTTTCACTGCGCATTACGTACAAAATAAATACTTTCTCTTTATCGATTCTGTAAATGATACGGCATGGATTTACAATTATTTCAAGGTAACGAGAATTTTCAAGTTCAGGCAGCTTACGACCTGACTTTGGAAACCGCTCAAGTCTCTCAGTTTTAAAAAAGACTTTTTGTACAAGCTTGTTAGCAGCAGAAATTTTATCAAGAGCGATGAATTCAGCTATTTCATTTAAGTCTTGTAGTGCTGGCTCTGTCCATATTATTTGAGCCATTTACTCATTTTTGCTTTTGCTTCTGTTTGTGTAAAAGTGCGGTTTTCTATAATTGCAGTTTCACCACGAGCAATACCTTCTAAGATTTTCATCCTATTTTGTGTAAGTTCGTAATCGCTAACATCAACTAAGTAAGCTGAAGGCTGCCCATGCTCTGTAATAAGAACAGGTTCTTTGGATTCATGGAGCTCAGCAAGTATTTTAGTTGCTTGTCTCTTAAGTGTAGTTACAAGTTCTATTTTCATAATAGTGCCACTATAGTATCACTACAGCAAATTTACAAATTATGTTTGAAAGCTAATGCCGCAATAAATGGAAAGTGATAGTGAGACCAACCCACGCTTTTTGCGGGTGATTTTTCATTGCTTTTTAAGAGTGTGCTTACGCATGATGTGACCGTAAAGAGTGAATAATCTCTTCTCTCTCTCGCTTTTCAATATTCTCACCTTCCGTACTGCAAATATAAGTAGCATACACAAGATGGTTTTTTCCAGACAACCACCAACTAAAAAAGGTATCGCCGCCGCTCACTGTTTTTTTAAATATACCGTTTAGAAATGGCAAATCCGTTTTCTCTGGACTTTCAACTTCTGCGAACTCCAATAGATCTTCAAAGGTTATGTCTCCACCCTCTTTGAAGAAAGAGCTGACTTGAAAAGCACCAACACCATCAGGATCGTATATTGCAAGACACTCATCAGTTTCTTCAACTTGCCAGTGGTTTGGCAGATCAACAGACCATGTATCGTGTGTGTATCTCATTCGCACTCCTAATGCCTTGCTCAGCGGACGCCTGCTTTTAACGCACCTTTTAAGAAACTATTTACGTCTTTTTATTAACAAGTTGTACAAAGTAGAATATCCCTGCACCTACAATACCACTATACAAACAAAGTTTATGTAATTGATCAATTGTTAAGAAACCTAGAAAGTTATTCTGCAAAGTGATCGGGTAAAATGGCTCAACATCAGAGTGCATGATACTGTCTAAAAGAACATGACTAAATGTACCAATAAATGCACTTAAAAAAACTACCCACCATGCAATTTTAATCGGATTACTTTTCTTAGAGATGCCAAGAATCATCAGACCAAACTCAGACAAATATTTACCTGATAATGCAGCAAAAACAGCTAATAAAGAAGCACCAACATAAGTATGTGAAAAACCATGTAAATGTCCCTCACCGGTTATGAGTACAATTAGTGGCTGTATATCCATGACTATTTGTGCCCACCCGAAAACCATCAAACTAAAGCTTCCTTGTAACAAGGACTTTATCAGAATTCCAGGGCCCATATGGATTGGTGTAAATGGCATTTTCTATCCTTTTTTGACACCCCCCTACTTTTAGGCATTTTTTAGAGGAGAGATGGTTTTATTCTTTTTGAAAGTTGATGCTTTTCCGATGAAACTTATCAGTCAATTTTTTATATTATGGATAAATCATTAATACTTTTTACTTCATGATCGCTTAACGTACGTTTATATAAAATTTCTTGGTGAAGTATTAATTGTTCTTTAGCTTCTCTTTCTGGAAGTGTCAGAAATTTACTCACCTCTAATCCTTCTAATAAATTATTTGAGAAGAATAAGCTCTTAGAATCTCTAGAAAAATTATTTCCGAGTAATATCCATGTTTCTGGATCAGTATTTTTTAACTTAAACCACATATAAAAAACACTGTTCTTATCCTTTGAATAAACACCTGAAACAGGTTTCCAAGATTCTAGATGAACTCTTGGTATTTTATGCGAACCATAGTAGATACTTTTGGCATCTTTTGAGTAACCATTACTGATATATTCCCATGTTGAAGGGTCAGAGTTTTTTAGAGCTGCACCATCATAATAAACATTTACATTATCTCTAGCATAAATATCATTTCCGCTGTCGGTCATTGTTAATGCCATAGGCTCTTTACAGCTTTTAATGGGTTTACCAAAATAATAAGCAAAAGAAGAATCTCTTGCATATCCAGAATTTAAGTATGAAAAAGTATCTAGACTTCCACCTTTTAAAGGTCTGAGAGAAGTTTCATATTCAAAATATACTAAACTTTTGTCTTTCCAATAATTATTCCCAATTTCTTCAAAAGAATCCCTATCAATTTTCTTAAGTTTATCCCAGGCATGATAAATGTGGTTCTTATCACGACCAAAAAATTGTTGCTGATGATCAGTTGATACTTTTCCTGAATCTTCTTCTATACGTACCTCAAAGCTTGATGTATCCGCACCTCTAATAAATCTATTTTGGTGGAAGACTTTGTCGTTCTTGATTTCCCAGTAGATGATTCCGTACTCCTTGCATTTGAATTTATTATTGGGTAAATCAGAGAGTTTTTTCCAGTTCATATTATGTTTTCAATGAGTGAGTTGTTTTAAGCTTCATGACTTGTACAGCGGAAAAATGCCAGCGTGAGCGAATAGTTTTTCCGATGCAGCAAACTGTTAGGTTTGTTGTGAAAGTTAGCAGAATTATTCACCATATTCTGCTACAAGTGTTTTGTAAATTTGGTGAGGGTTTGGATGTTTCAGGAGAGCAGCGAGTTCAAAAAACTCACTCTTTACAGCCTCTCCTTCAACAAATTCAAATTTAAGAATATGCTCAACTGCATCTAGTATAGATGAGCCAATTATTTCAAATTCTTCAGCAGAGTCTTCAAAATAATATTTAATTATTTTTGGCTCATCTTGAGCTACGTACGCAACAATATAATCACCGTTTGTCTCCCAAAGTGGGATTAGATCATTTTCAAACGGCATGTTGTCAGGATATTCAGTGGTCAGATAATTAAAGGTACTAGGTTCTTGATATTGCCATTTGTATTTTCCTGGGGCTTTAAATCCATTATTTAAATTTGAAAATAATTCGGGAGCACCAATTTTCTGAAGAATATTTATACGTTCTAATATAGATCTAGCCATAATTTAGTAACCTAACGCATTGCGAAGAGGAAACCGAAGCTTGCATAGGTTTTCCCTGTTTAAGCACCTTGTTATATCTTGTTAAATGACCCCTGACTCTTCTAATATACTTAGTGCAGAAGCTGAAAGATTCTTTTTTTCTGACTTGTAAAGTGCTTGTGCCTGCTCAGGGAACACCTTTGCCTGTAAAATCAGCGTTTCTTTTGACATGGGTAAGTCCGCATAAATCATACTTGTAAGTTCTTTTAACATGGCTTGTCTATATTCTTTTTCTACGCCTTCACTAGAAACTATTTCTTTCTTTGTCCACTCGATAGCTTTTTGAAGAGATATTCTTTCTTTATCATCATTCTTAAGTAGTACAGGGCTATAACCAGTAAATCTTAGTAGCATTGCAGCATCTTTAAAGTTGGAATTACCTGTCGCCATTGTTGTAGTAATATAAAACTCATTCGGATTTATAACTTCGTTCACGATAATCTCCTTTAAATATAACGCCTTGCACAGTGGAAAAATGCGAGCGTGAGCGAGTAGTTTTTCCAATGCTGCAACTTGTTATGTAACTTATTGATATTGCTTACTTCGTAATAATTGAGTAGCAATGTTTCTGATTTTTTTACTTGAACCATTTTTAGCTAATTCATCAATCATGTCTTTAGTTATTTGAGAATGGTCTAATAGTTTACGCTGAATACCACTATTGTTTGAGACCATACATTTTTTAAAAACTTCTCCAGAGATAGAATCTTTTCTAAGTTCTCTTAGAATATATATTTTGTTTATTTCTTGAGGAATTTTTTGCTTAAGTGTTTCTAATGAAGTTATTCTTTTAAATTGCTCATCTGTTAACCAAGAAGCATTTATTAGGTCAACAATTGCACTTAATCCCATTCCTTCTTCTGGGTCAGACAGAGCTAATTTAATAAAGCCTTCAATTTCTTCTGTTGTTGCTTCTTTAGTATCAAATATCCATTTTGAAAAAGCCCCACATCGATAATGTTCAAAACAACTATGATTTGTCTCCTGATAATCATTTAGCTGATCTTCAAGAGTATCTGTACTTAGAATACCTAAATCTAACCATTCTTTTGTATAGCCAAATATTGTTAATTTATCTTCAGTTTTCATTTGATATTCATCGTTTTTGCGTCGCAGACTACATAACAGTTTATTACACAGCTTCTTTCTGTCCCCGTCATTATCGGCGCCGAAAATCTATATAAATAAAAGTAAAGCCTAATGTACCCTTAGTATAACTTTTTTTTATGCGAACTGTTAGAAATAGACGGATTCTATCTATTCCAGATAGTGACGCTCCTGTCTATTTCGTATATACCAGAAGCTACCTTTTTTCTTTTTTATATAATTTTAAAAACGACTAGCAAAGCATAAATTCCAATATGTCTTCAAGATAAGAAAGGGTGTCTCATTTATAAGTAATGTGTAAAATTTCTAATCGATTAAGCACAATTTACTGTCCACTGATCACTAAAAGCCACCCCCCACCTTTGGGGCACTTTTTTATTTATTGAAAATATTGTTAAGTCCTTAATCTATCTCATCATATTTCAAAAACGAGCTGGATACTTGGTCGTTGCGCCACTGAATTGGCTATGCGTTTGACGCTGGGGAATTCGTCGATGGCTGGATGACCCAGGGCAGGGTTTAGCCAGGTGCTAAGCATATAAAGGTAAATGTCAGCAGCACTGAAGCGGTCAGCTAGCATCCATTGATGTCCCCTTTTTCATCATCAATCACTTTCCATGTTTCTCTGAGGCGTCGGCTACCATGTCGCTGCGCACTGGGCCCATTTGCGGGGGAGTCAACAAAGCTACCTTTATAAAAGGTCACTTTCCATCCTGAGATCGAAAAACAATTTTCTTAAAAAGTATATTGGGTTTGTCCAACAAGAGGATAGATTATGAGTGCTTCGCCCTCACAATCTATCCTTATTCATTATTTTTGAATATTTATCACTTTTTAATTCTTATAGTACTTTGGTTAAAGTAACATCACCAAAGTCAGGGAAAGTAATAGTTAATGAGTCAGTAAAAACTGTCGCGCTAAAGGAAGTGTCCGTGCAATTAGAAGATTCAGGCAAGTCGCAGAATAATGCCTCCCCATCACTATTATCGATAGTTGAGATTGTTAACAAATTGTTATTATAAGTATATGTACCAAACTCATATCCTATAAGATCGTTCTCTTCTGTTGGCTGATGCCCAACATATTGACCGTTATCCATGAAAACAAATAACACATCATTAAATTGCCATGCGCCAACTATACCTCCTGAAGATAAATCTTGTCTTGTATAACTATAATTACCAGAGTCTACGGAGTCATACCAAGAGAAAGTATTTTCAATTAAGCTGATTTCTTGCCCAGGAGAACTTGCAAAAGATGAAAGACCAATATTGGAGTTAGTGTCAACTACAGCATTAACAGTAATAACATCATCTGCGAAGGTATAAGTACCATACTCAAAATCATCCCCATCATTAATTTCATTTACTTCAGCAAAATAATATGTGCCATCTGGTAGATAAGTATGAAGGGCTAGATCAGCGCTGCCAGATGAATTAGGTGGACGTTCGGTTAATTTCCAAACCCCGGTTAATTCGGCATCAGTATTATTGGTTCCTGTTCCTGTTCCTGTTCCTGTTCCTGTTCCTGTTCCTGTTCCTGTTCCTGTTCCTGTATCTGTAGTTGAGCTACTGCTACCACCACCACAACCTGCCATAAATACTGCTAAGAATACGAAGTTTAATAAATTTAAGTATTTCATTCCTTTCATCTCCATTAATTGACATAAATTATTCTAGTTTAGTATTTAAAAAATATCTGAAAAAAATATCTGCAATAAAAAATAGATAGAGAATTTTGCATGAAGATAGTTTTTCCAAATTAAACTACTCCTGTTACTTTTAAATTTTACCGGCTATTGATGATTCATCATGGTTTCAAAAACGAGCTGGATACTTGGTCGTTGCGCCACTGAATTGGCTATGCGTTTAATATTAGCAAATTCGTCGATGGCTGGATGACCCAGGACAGGGTTTAGCCAGGTGCTAAGCATATAAAGGTAAATGTCAGCAGCACTGAAGCGATCGCCTAGCATCCATTGCTTATCCCCTATTTGATCGTCAATCACTTTCCATGTTTCTTTGAGGCGTCGATTACCACGTCGTTGTGCACTGGGCTCATCTGCTGGGGAGTCGACAAATCGATCTGGATAGTAGCTGAGCTGGAATGCGTTCTGTATGGAATTGGAGAAATAGACCAGCGTCTGTAAATAAAGCGCTCGAGCAGGATCATCGATGGCAGGAGCTAGATTTGCTTGCGGATGACGATCGCATAAGAACATGGTAATCGCGGCGTATTCGTACATCGCGCCTGTCGTTTCTGTCGTACTTTCGTCCCATGAGAGAACTGGCACCCAGCCATTGGGATTAATCGCTAGTTGTTCTGGTGGACAAGGTTTGTTTCTGTCGGTGGTCGTGGGGATCAGTTCGTATGGAACACCAATTTCTTCCAGAATGACCTGAATGCCCATTGATGCACTTCTGGGGGCATAGAATAGCTTATACATCTTGTTATTCTCCTAACGGTAAAGTGCCAGATTTTTATAGGCGTTGCAGTATTTGCTTATTTTTATAACTCAACATTGAATAACTAACTGTTGTTACGTTTCTGGTGTTAGTTAAGCGCTCATTTCGTTTTGTAATTCTTTTAATTCATCAAGAATACGAATGAATTTTTTGCCGAAAGGTGTCACGACGTATTCAACTTTTGGTGGAACTTCGTTGTATTCGATGCGTTTGATGATGCCGTATTCCATGTTTTTGCGCAGGCATTCATTCAGTACTTTTGTGGTTAGGCCTTCGACACTTCGTACCATTTCTCCCGGGCGATTAATGCCTTCGGACAGAAGTTGATAGACCGTCAGAGACCATTTACAGCGAAACACATTCTCTACCATACGCGCACTGCGTTCCGGAGCGGAGTTTCTCAAAAATATTTTTCTGTTACTTATCATAAAGATATACCTAACTGTACCTACCTTACTGAATTGTACCTACTGTTTAGGAACAACCTTTACTTGTAATCTTTCATTTCACTTTGCACTGATTTGTTTACACAGATTGGTTCAAACAATTCAGTTTACACAACTAGTTTACAAAACATAGTTAACACAATACAAAGAGGATTATGAGATGGAAAATACAAGCCAACCTACCGCACTTATTATTGGTGGATCAAGTGGAATGGGTTTAGAGAGCGCGAAATTATTATTGAAACGTAATATAAAAACAATCATTGTCGGCAGAAACGCGGAAAAATTAAATCAGGCAAGTCAGGAGCTTTCTGCATTTGGTGACGTTGAAACCCTGCAGGCAGATTTATACAAGGCTGAAGATTTACAGACTATTATTGAATTCGCGAACAGCGGTAATCAACACATTAAATATCTACTGAATTCTGCGGGTTATTTTAAACCAACGCCATTTGTTGATCACAGCAATGACGACTATGACATCTACCAGGAATTAAACCGAGCCATCTTTTTTATCTCTCAAGCTGTGGCTAAAAACATGATTGCTAACGGTGGTGGCTCAATTGTTAATATTGGTTCTATGTGGGCGAAACAAGCGATTAAGGCAACCCCTTCTTCTGCATACTCAATGGCTAAAGCAGGCTTGCACGCACTGACACAACATATGGCTATGGAGTTGGCAGATCATAATATTCGTGTGAATGCGGTATCGCCTGCCTTGGTAAAATCAACGATTTTTGAATCATTCATTGACCCAAGTGCTATGGATGAAACACTAGCTACTTTCAACGGTTTTCACCCAATCGGCAGAATTGGCCAACCAGAAGATATCGCTAAAACCGTTAGCTTTTTATTGAGTGATGACTCGAGTTGGGTCACAGGAGCAATATGGGATGTGGATGGTGGCGTAATCGCAGGCCGAAACTAGGTTCTTGAAAGAAGGATTCCGAAGCCTTTTTTACTTAGTTAGAATTATCAGGTAATCAATGATTTCATTGTTTACCTGTTTTTATATGAAGAACAAAAATCTTTGTTGTGCTGTGCTCATATAACCATGAGGAGCGCGTATTTTTCTAATGATGGTGTCATCGTTGTTATCTGAAACCCCCTAAGATTAGCCCTCTGTGTCTGTGCTAGTTTCTTGATCTGCCGCTTCTGCTAATTTAGCGCGCTCAGCTTTGCTAATGTATTTAGGTTTGCTATTTGTCGCTAATTTGGCTTTGGCCTTTTTGATACGAGACTTTACGATCTGAATGCTTTTCTTACGACGGTTCATGCTTCCTACTCAATGTGTAATTATCGATATAATATCAGTTTCTCAGATAATTCCGATCCATTCTTTCTTGCGATACGCATTGCTTTTAAAGGGGCGTAACCCACCCCCCTACTTTGGGGCACTTTTTTTAAAACAAAAAAAAGGCTATCAAAAATGATAGCCTAACCACTAAGTCTTATACCGAAAGCGTTTTAGCTCGGGAATGAGAAACTAACGCCTTCTTTAACGCCGGTTGATGGCCAACGTTGTGTAATCGTTTTACGACGTGTGTAGAATCTTACTGAATCTGGGCCGTATGCGTATAAATCACCGAATAATGAACGCTTCCAACCACCAAAGCTGTGATAAGAAACTGGCACTGGTAACGGTACGTTGATACCAACCATTCCCACCTGGATATTATCTGAGAAGTAACGAGCTGCCGCACCATCACGGGTAAAGATACAAGTACCGTTACCGTATTCGTGATCGTTGATTAGCTGCATTGCTTCTTCCATAGTTTCAGCGCGAATCACTTGTAGAACTGGGCCGAATATTTCGTTTTTGTAGCTATCCATTTCTGGCGTTACATTATCAATCAATGTTGCACCAACGAAGAATCCGTTTTCGAAACCATCAACTGTTGGTTTACGACCATCAACGACAACCGTTGCGCCGTCTTTTTCTGCGCTATCGATATAGCCAACCACTCTTTCCTGACTTTCACGAGTAATCAACGGACCGAAGTCATTTTCTTTTACTTTCGCTTCACCGACTTTTAGCGGCGCCATACCAACTTTCATCTTTTCGATCAATGCGTCTGCTGCGTTATCACCCACTGCAACCGCAACTGATAGCGCCATACAACGCTCACCTGATGAACCAAACGCCGCACCCAATAGTTGGTTTACTGCATTATCCATGTCTGCATCTGGCATTACGATTGCGTGGTTTTTAGCACCACCAAGTGCCTGACAACGCTTGCCGTTAGCAGTCGCTGTGGTGTAGATGTATTCTGCGATATCGGTCGAACCAACAAAGCTAACTGCTTGAACACGCTTATCATGCAATAAGGTATCAACTGCTTCTTTGTCACCGTTAACAACATTCATTACGCCATCAGGAAGCCCTGCTTCTTTGAATAGTTGAGCAATGAATAAAGTCGATGATGGATCTCTTTCTGAAGGCTTAAGTACAAATGTATTACCGCAAGCAATCGCCATTGGGTACATCCATAAAGGTACCATTGCAGGGAAGTTGAATGGTGTAATACCAGCAACAACGCCTAATGGCTGAAATTCACTCCACGAATCGATATTTGGACCAACGTTTTTACTGTGCTCGCCTTTCAGGAATTCACCTGCGCCACATGCGTATTCGATTACTTCGATTCCGCGCTGTAATTCACCCGCTGCATCGTGACAAATTTTACCGTGCTCATCACCGATCAATTCACAAATCTTGTCTGCGTTTGCTTCTAGTAATGCTTTGAACTTGAACATAATCGCAGAACGTTTTCCGACGGGCATGTTTCTCCACGCGGGGAAAGCAGCCTGTGCAGCAGCAATTGCTTCTTCAACTGTCTCTTTTGATGCCAGTGCAACTTGCTTGCTTACTTCACCTGTTGCTGGGTTAAATACATCTTGAGTACGGCCATTATCCGTATATGTCTCGCCGTTAATTAAGTGTCCAATCGTTGTCATTTTTTCCGTCCTATATCGTTATGTTTTTGTTCTTTAATTCATGGGTTAAAAAGATCGCTTAAGTCTCTAATTGCTCTCTTTTAATCCAGTTCTCTAATTGACTCGCCCAGCGCATTGATCAGGCTGTCGATCTCTTCTTTTTCTACCGTAAAAGGTAGGCCTAGCTGGATCATATCGCCACCATATCTGACATAAAATCCTTTCTCCCAGCATTTCATCGCGATCTGATAAGGGCGCAACATTGGTTCTCCCGGTGCTGCCTCTATTGTGAGACCTGCCGCTAAACCGTAGTTACGAATATCGTTAATATACTGCGTACCTTTGAGGCTGTGTACACTTTCTTCAAAATAGGGTGCCATCGATTTCACGCGTGAAACCAATTGATCATTTTCTAACACATCTAACGCTGCCAAGCCTGCTGCACATGCCACAGGATGACCTGAATAAGTATAGCCATGAGGAATCTCTAGCGCGTATTCCGGACCACCATTTTCCATAAACGTTTCATACACATCTTTTCTGGTAATCATAGCACCCATCGGCACCGTGCCATTGGTGACCTGTTTAGCGATGGTCATTAAATCTGGCGTTACGCCAAATTCTTCCGCTCCCGTGTTTGATCCCATTCGACCAAAACCTGTGATAACTTCATCAAAAATAAGCAAGATATTGTGTTTGGTACACACTTCACGCAGGCGTTTTAAATAACCCACTGGCGGTGGAATAACGCCCGCCGAACCAGCCATTGGCTCTACGATAACGGCAGCGATATTCGACGCATCGTACAGTGCAATCATTTCTTCTAGCTCAGTGATTAAATGCACACCCGTTTCTGGCATACCCTTGCAGAACAGATTTTCAGGTAACATGGTGTGCTGTATATGACTGGTTTCTAACGCCGGACCAAACATAGCTTTGTTCGGACCTATTCCGCCGACACTGATTCCACCCCAGTTCACACCGTGATAGCCTTTCACTCGGCCAATAAAGCGATTCTTAGTTCCATGACCTTTTTTACGCCAATAGGCACGAGCTACTTTTAACGCAGTTTCTACAGATTCTGATCCTGAGTTTGTAAAAAACACACGATCCATCCCATCAGGCATAAAATCAGTAATGCGATGCGCTAATTCAAAGGCTTTGGGATGACCAAATTGAAACGCGGGTGAATAATCCAGTTGTGCGATTTGCTTACTCACCGCTTCGGTGATTTCAGGGCGACTATGCCCTGCTCCACACGTCCATAATCCTGATAGTCCATCAAATACCTGACGTCCTTCTGCATCGGTATAATATTTACCTTCGGCAGAAACAATCATACGAGGATTTTTCTTAAATTCTCTGTTCGCCGTATAAGGCATCCAATAGCTGTCTAGTTGCTCTTGTGAAAGATTACAACTGGCTAGTACTTCACTCTTACTTTGCATATCTACCTCGTATTGCTGTATGGCTTTGCATACCCAGCAATTGTCCCTATCAAATGTGAGTACGCTATTATGGACTTATTATTAGGTTATTAAATCAAAACATATTAAACTTAGTTTAAGCTTTTACTTAACTAACAGAATTTTCTTAAAACCTTTCTATCCCACTCCCATCAGATGACAAGCCAAAACGCTAAAAAAACGTTACTCCCCCACAAGATTGGCGACACCCATATTCGCTTGTTACGGATTTATAAAACCGTTATCGAATCGGGTGGCTTTGCTTCTGCAGAAATTGAATTGAATATCAGTCGACCCGCAATCAGTCTGGCTATATCTGAATTAGAGTCATTACTCGATATGCGACTGTGTCACCGTGGTCGCGCTGGTTTTTCGGTGACCAATGAAGGCGAAACAGTGTATCAAGCGGCGTTGCAATTATTGGGTAGTCTTGAGACGTTCAAATCGCAAGTGAATGCCATCAACAGAGAATTAAAAGGCGAGTTCAATATCGGCATTACGGATAATTTAGCGACGATCCCGCAAATGTACATCAGTCGGGCATTGACCAAGTTAAAAAATCGTGGACCTGAAATCATCGTCAATATCCGCATGATTCCGCCAAAAGATATTGAAACGGCGGTCATCGATGGACAACTTCACATTGGTGTTGTGCCAGATTTGCGCGCGCTTTCGGGGTTGAATTACATACCGCTTTATAAAGAAAAATCATTACTCTATTGCAGCAAGGAACACCCCCTATTTTCAAAAGATAATACCAAGTTGAGTTCGGAGCAACTCGCTGAATTTGATGCTGTGTTACCCGCCTACCCACAAGCCGCAGAAATCAAACAACAACAGAAAAAACTCAGAGCAACGGCGACATCGACAGATCGCGAAGGTATCGCTTTCTTAATATTAACAGGACATTACATCGGTTTCTTGCCGACTCACTTTGCCGAACGCTGGGTTAAGGATGATTTGATGGTAGCGATTCAGCCCGAACAAAATAACTTCATCACGCACTATTCCGCGATTGTTCGCAAAGGTGCAAGAACCAATCTGATTTTAGAAAGCTATCTGGAAGAATTAAATAGCACCTTGAAATAAAAAACTCATGTAAGTGGGGGGGTGTCTTTTGTACTATCCTTACTTCTTGTTAATTGTATTTTAAGGATCAATCCGATGTCAGCGCTTTTTTCTGAACTCAAAATCAAAGATATTACTTTTCGTAACCGCATTGGTGTTTCACCCATGTGTCAATATTCGTCGAATCATGGCATGGCTAATGATTGGCACTTGGTGCAACTCGGTTCTCGTGCTGTCGGTGGTGCAGGTTTCATCATGTCAGAAGCGACAGCAGTAACACCGGATGGACGAATCACACCTAAATGTGCGGGTTTGTGGAACGATGAGCAAATAGAACCACTAACGCGCATCAATAGCTTTGTGAAAGATCATGGCGCTGTGATTGGCGTTCAGATTGGTCATTCTGGCCGTAAAGGCTCTGCAGCTGTTCCGTGGGACGGTGGTGCGCATTTAAGCGTTGATGAAGGTGGCTGGGAGATGATCGCACCCACAGATCAGGCGTTCGATCAGGATGGCACGCGTTTGATGAGGGCACCGCATCAAATGAGTCTGGATGAAATCAAACATATCCAGAACGCTTTCGCAGAATCCGCTAAACGCGCATTAACCGCCGGATACCAATTACTGGAAATTCACGGTGCACACGGCTATTTATTGCACAGTTTTTTCACACCGTTAGTAAATACTCGTGATGATGCCTACGGCGGAGATATCAAAGGTCGTGCAAAAATGATGCTGGAAACCGTCGATGCTGTACGAGCTGTATGGCCAGAAAATCTACCCCTGGCTGTTCGCTTATCTGCAGCTGACTGGATCGAAGGCGGGCTAACCGTTGAAGATAATATTCAAATGGCTAAATGGCTGAAAGACCGTGGTGTCGATATTGTCGATTGTTCAGGTGGTGGCGCAACCCCGGAAGCCAGGGCGTCGATGGGTGAACGTACCGCAAACCAACCTGCTTTAGCAGGAAAAATTCGTGAACAGGCAAACATCATGACGATGGCAGTGGGTGCAATTACAGACGCGAAACAGGCAGAAGAATTAATTGCCAGCGGTCATGCAGATATCGCGCTAATGGCTCGTCAGAGCCTGTTAGATCCTTACTGGCCAATACATGCTGCGACTGAGTTAGGCGTATCGAATAAAGTGTTGATGCCTGTACAGAATGGTTTCTTTGTTGGTAAGTAAGTAAGTAAGTAAGTAAGTAAGTAAGTAAGTAAGTAAGTAAGTAGGTAAGTAGGTATCTAAGTAGACAGGTAGCCAATCAAGCCAACAAAAAACGCTATCACTAAACATAAAAAAAGGCGGTCGTTATTACTAACGACCGCCTTTTTTATTTATCTAGTTTAACTAATCGAACTAAGAAATTACTTAGCGATTAAACGATCTGGAACTGTCAAACCAATTTCTTTGTAGTACTTAACTGCACCCGGGTGAAGTGGTACAGGTAGACCAGCCATTGCAGCATCTTTATTCATCGCTTTAGTCGCTTTATGAATCGCTTGCAAGAATGGTAGGTTTTCATACAGTGCTTTAGTTAATAGGTAAACGTGATTCTCATCAACGCTTGCATTAACCGCCAGGAAGTTAGGCTGTGCGATCGTTGTTACATCCTTATCTTGTCCTGGGTAAGTACCTGCTTTAATAGTGAACGGTGTCCATAATTCACGTCCGCCATCCATCTTTTTCATTTCTTCAGGAGTTGTATTTAACAGTGTAAATTTACCTGTGTTTGCTGCCATCAACTTAGTGATTGCACCCGTTGGCGTTCCTGATGGGATACCAACACCAGATACCTGACCATTCGCTAATGCATCTGCTGTTGGACCGTAACCAGAGTAAACCAGCGTGTAGTCTTTTTCGATATCAACACCAAGACCCTGCATCAATACTTTGTTAGAACCTAGCGTTCCTGAGTTTTGCTTACCAAAGCCCATCGACTTGCCTTTTAATGCAACCATATCAGCCATAGTGCCGGTTTTTGCATCATCTTTACTTACGATGAACTGCTCAACATTTTGCCAAAGCATGGTAACCGAACGCATATTGGTTTGTTTTGCCGTTACCGGACCTGTGCCCGTTGCCGCGTAAGAACCGTAAAGGCCCTGAAGGATTGCGAAATCTGCAGTGCCAGCACCTAATGCCTGTACGTTAGCACCAGAACCTGCCGAGTTAACTGCTGTAAGGCTGAAGCCTTCTTTTGGTAACAATTTAACTTTAGATAACGTAGAAATAGCCGTTCCAACCGGGTGGTATGTTCCACCTGTTGACGCTGTATTCAATACATAGTCTTTTGTATCTGCCGCATTTACGCCAGCGACAGCTAGAGTTAGTGCACTTACTGAAAGTAGTTTAATCAGTGTTTTTTTCATTATAATTTCTCCTATTAGATAATAATTTTAACTTTGAAATTTTTATGTATGTAACGACTAAAAACAAAATTAGGTCTAGCTAAAAGTTGTAAATGGATTATACAAAAATTAACAAAACCTATAAAAATCTCTAAATAATTTTCGTCGATACTAGTATAGGATATTAAAAACGTTATACACGTAAATGTACGAAATTAATGAGGTTTTATAATTTTTCTACCGTATAAAAAGGCGTTGTCTTCATCCCGGGAAATTTGCAGTAGCGGCTAATGTAATATCTAAACGATTAACGTTTCAAGTGCTTAAGGAAGTGCCCTTCTATAAGCTTGAAGATAAACACGATGGTGAATGTAATCACCAGATAGAAAAGACCTGCACTTATGAAAGATTCAAACGGCGCATAATATCGCGAGTTCAGTATTTTCGCCGCACCGAACAAATCCACCAGTGTAATCACACCAGCAAGTACCGTCGCGTGCAACATAAAGATCACTTCATTGCCGTACATGGGAATAGAACGCCTTAACGCACTCGGCAGAATAACATGGCGATATTGATCCCATCTGGACATACCATAAGCCACTGCCGCTTCTATTTCACCTTTAGGTGTTTGTACAATCGCGCCACGGAAAATTTCTGCCGTGTAAGCAGCGGTATTCAGTGCGAATGCGAGAATCGCACACCAATAAGCTTCTTTGAAGAAGCCCCACAATGGACTCTCGCGTAACCATTCAAATTGCGATAAACCATAATAGATAATAAATATCTGTATAAGTAGGGGGGTGCCTCTGAATACATAGATAAAGCTTTTAGCCGGTATTCTTGCCCACTTCGTTTTTGAGGCAGCCATAATCGACAAGGGTATGGAAATAACAAACCCAGCGATTAAAGATATAATGAGTAACTGTAAAGTAAGACCTAAGCCTTTAAATAACAGCGGTAGATTGTCGAAGATAATCGAAAAATCCATTTCAATGACCTCCTATTTTGTAGCGGCGTTCTAACCATTTCATGGCGAGATCACTGATCGCTGTAATCAGCAGGAATAGAACCCCCACTAATACGTAAAACGTAAATGGCTGGCGTAATGTATCGCCTGCAACTTTCGCGTTGAAGACCATGTCTTCGAGGCCGATAACAGACACTAGCGCCGTTGTTTTGACCAATACCAGCCAGTTATTGAAAAACCCTGGAATCGCATGACGAATCATTCCCGGGAAAGTAATGTGGGTAAATACCTGAAAACTTGTCATACCGTATGCATGACCTGCTTCGATTTCACCTTTGGAAACCGCCATAATCGCACCACGGAAGGTTTCGCCCATATAGGCACCAAAAATAAAACCAATGGTGAGAATGCCGGCGATAAATGGGTCAATATCAATATAACCCCAGCCGAATTTATCACCCACTTTATTTACCAGAACCTGACCACCGAAGAAAATCAGCATCATTAAAACAAGGTCTGGAATACCACGGATGACAGTGGTGTAGGTGCCGGCAATAGCTTTCGCGATAGGACCACCATAGAGTCTGGCGGATGCGGCAAGAATGCCTAAAGCAAGTGATAGAATTAATGACAGCAGGGCTACTTCGACTGTTACAACCATGCCCTTTAGGATCATGGGAAGATAGCCACCAAATATTTCTGTCATAGGATAAATCTGTTAGGAAGGTTAACTAAAAAACCTCTCCCCGATTTATGAGGAGAGGCTGGTAGAGATCTTATTCGCCAAACACGTCGAAATCGAAGTATTTTTCACGAACTTTATCGTAAGGAGACTTACGTAAGTTTTCTAATGCTGTATTGAATTTATTCGCTAGCTCTGTATCACCTTTGCGGATTGCAATACCGATACCTTCACCGAAGTATTTCGGATCTGTGTAGCTATCACCGATAAACTCGTAGTCTTTTCCGTTATCAGAGTTGATAAACTCAAGCAGTACGAATGCATCAGCGAATACAAAGTCTAAACGACCTGCATTTAAGTCTAGGTACGCTTCTTCCTGTGTGCCGTATCGTTTGATATCAACGCCTTCACCAAATGTACCAGTGATGAACTTGTCAGAAACAGTACCGCGTTGAACACCTACGCTCTTGCCTTTTAGGCCTTCAGCAGAGATCACATGGTCAGCACCTTTTTTGTGGATGAAACGCGCAGGTGATTTGTAGTAATGATTAGTGAAATCAACTTTCTCTTTACGCTCTTCTGTAATAGACATAGAAGCCACGATCGCATCGTACTTTTTAGCGATAAGTGCTGGGATAATGCCATCCCAATCTTGTTTGATTAGCTTACACTCAACACCCATTTCTTTACAAAGTGCGTTAGCCATATCGATATCAAAACCGCTAAGCTTTCCATCTTTATCTACTTTACTAAATGGAGGATAAGCGCCTTCAACACCGATGCGCAGCGTTTCTGCGAATGCCGATGCAGTAAAAAGCAAAGAAACACTCAATAACAATGAGCTAATAGTTAAACGTTTTTTCATAAGGTAAATCCTTTTCTATTGGTTTAATTGATGTATTTAATCAATACACTCGTCTATCTTAGACAAAAAACGAGCGTTTGTTTTGAGGAATCTCAGATTTTGCTTAATAAAAACTCTATAAGTATCAAATTCCTGTGTAACGCTTTATATAACAGACTGTTAAAAATCGTTATATTGAGTAATACCTAATACTCCTTTGAAATAAACTGCGTAAATTGGGGGGATTTAGGATTGGTAAATACTTCTTGTGGAGGACCGTCTTCGACAATAACGCCATCATCGAAGAAAATAACGCGGTTAGACACATCTCTGGCAAATGCCATCTCATGCGTAACCACCAGCATCGTTAGCCCTTGTTCGGCCAATTTCTTGATGACATTCAGCACTTCTTCAACCAGCTCGGGATCGAGTGCAGATGTTGGTTCATCAAATAATAAAATATCCGGTTCCATCGCTAACGCTCTGGCAATCGCCACACGCTGCATTTGACCACCAGATAACTGGCCGGGGTAATAATCCAGTCTATCCATCATGTCGACTTGTGCGAGGTATTTTTCGGCGCGCTGCTTGGCTTCTTTTTTAGGAAGTTTTAGGGCTGTTTTTAATGCAATCGTAACATTGTCTAAAACAGTCATGTGAGACCAGAGATTAAACTGCTGAAACACCATCGGCATTTTTGTGCGCAAACGACGAATTTGTGCTTTATCGCTCGCGACTGAGTCACCCTTTTTATTCGGGCTAACCGTGATAGCTTCTCCGTTGAGACTGATTGTCCCTTCTGTGGGGGTTTCTAAAAAGTTGATGCAGCGTAGAAAGGTACTTTTACCTGAACCACTGCGACCTAGAACGGATATTACGTCCCCTTTGGCAGCATCGATTGAAACACCCTTGATAACTTCCAGGGACCCGAAACTTTTATGCAGATTATCTATTTGTAACACGTATAATTTTTTTCTTAGATCAGTTGGTTTGATTGTAGCCTATGTGAATGATTTGTTTTGAAAATAATCATCATAGTTACGAGTAATGTTGGAAAAACATACATAGATCAAAGTCACCCCCCTACTTTGGGGGGCTTTTTTATGTTTGGGTTTGGCTTTATGTTTGAGGTTTTATTGTATGACTTTTTTAGAACATGACTTTCAGAGCATGTTCTATGGAAGTATGTTTCAAGACTTGTCTTTCATTTGTTTCATGGATGTATTTTTATTCGGAAAGAAAGGATGCAATACCTGTCCCATCACCGTTCTTGGTATACGTTTGGTGGTGCCATATTCTGCCGGCCAATGTTCTCCGGGTAAGTGATAGGTGCCAAATAATCGATCATACAGAACGGTATGCGCTGAGTAGTTCGTATCGATCGCGGGCTTTTCCGAACTATGATGCCAATGATGAAATTGCGGCGTCACGAACACGTATTTCAATGGCCCAAACGGTATCGATAAATTCGTGTGAATCAGGATCGCTTGCAAGGCGGCAAATACCACATAAGCATTTAACGCCGTTTCATCGGCACCTAATAAATACAATGGAATCATCACCATGGCACGTTCGGAAAATACTTGAATGAAATGACCGCGTGACCCTGCCAGCCAATCGATGTTTTCAATCGAATGATGCACCGCATGTACTGGCCACAGTAGCTTGATTTCGTGATACGCCCGATGTTCCCAATACAAGACAAAATCAGCACTCAAGACAATTAAAATCACTTGCAGCGTAATCGGCATGGATTGAATAGATTCTTGTAACGATGGGCTTAATGCCCAATCAAAATGACTGGCGTGGTAGTTGCCAAAAATCAGGATTGCTGAAATAGCCAAATGATTGAAGCAAAAATAAAACAGATCAACATCCCATTCGGGACGCATGATGATCTGATCACGGTATTTAGGAAACAGTTTTTCCAGCACCATAAAAATGATAGTTGACCCTAAAAATGCGAGTATTAACCAATCGACACCTAACGATAACTCTTTAGGCTCAACCGCCCCGACAGGTATTTTGTACCCACCCAAAGCAAAGCCTATCAAGGTCAGTGTAATGCCCGCCAAACCAAAATATTTATAGCGAGCTTTGTTTAAAATAAGCGTCAACGCACCAAACAATAATGAGAAATACATCCCGTATTTGAGCACTATTTGTAATTGCCCCGCATCATAGGTTTTACGCAAATCGGTTGTGGTGAGGTATGAAGGGTATAAATACGCAAATACCGCCAACAAACTTAAAACACCTAAAACCAGAGATAAAACCCCGCTGATTTTGCCTTCGCCAAAACGAAATTCTTTGGATGAATCTTTCTCTATTTGCCTTTCTTTGTATTGGTATTCTTCGTTCATTGTTAGCGAGTCCTATGCTCTTTTAAGCTTATGCATTTAAGCCATTTTTTATTATTTTTTGCCGATTATAGCAAAACAACCCTAATGAGGGCTTAAGCAATGTTAGCGTCGAAATACTTCTCAGCATTTATTAACTAAAGGCACCCCCCTACTTTGGAGGCTATTTTACGTTTATTAATTAAACGCACATTACCTTTGTTTTTAATGTGATCATAAAGCTGAACGCTTTTGACTGGATAGTTGTAAGGAAGCGAAGGAAGAGTGAATTAGAGAAAAAATGTGAATGAGGAGAAAAAGAGATTTATTCTTTATGATTTTCGGATTGGCAATTTATTGGCATTGACTCAGAAACGCCTTTTTGGCTTCCTTTTGTATTGATTCCATCTCACCACTTCTTTGCATTTTTAGCAGCTCTAACTTTAGTTGTTCGGCAATAGACTCGTTACGTTTATGCAAATAATGGTACATCTGAAAGTTATCTAAAATGGGAGTTAATGCCTTTATATCGTTGAACTGGAATTTATTTGCGATACATCTCACGCCATATACCCCAATAAAAAAATCACTCCTGTCGGCACTTAATTTCCTTAAACCCTGGTAGCTAGATTTCACTCTTGCTGAGTTGAAACCCTTGCTTTTTTGTTCTGCAAATTTATTACCAAAAATAAAATCAATTTTGTATGGTTTAAGGCTTTCCCACCCTTCTACGACAAAATCCTGTTTTTTGGTATACGCATAAATCTCATTTGAAACAATCGAAATCGGTATCTTTATCAAATTATGATATTCACTTTGAAGCCCACTCATTCTCACTAACTCACCACCTGTCACCCCGGAGTTAGCAGATACTAAAGATCGTTCTGCGGGGAACAATTCAAATTCGACTTCTTTTCCAATTCGCGAATAAGCGACTTTAAGAATGCGTCTGGCTGTTTCTATAAATAATGAACTATCAAGGTCTGGCTGAGAAATAACAATTTTGTTACCGCTATCTAGGCTATCGTTATCAGGAGTACTATTGTTAACAGGAGTACTATCGTTTTGCTCTTGAGGCTCTGCTTGAGAAACGCTTGGGTAAACATGTTGAGATGCAATTGAAATAGACGCCATTGTAGAAATAGCGAAAATAGCAGCGATGAAAAGCTGTTGCAGCTTATGCATAAAAACCTGTTTGTTTTGAATAGTTGTGTAAATTCATAATTATATAAGCACTGTCATAGTCACTACTATGGCTACGATAATTAGCTGATTAGCTTCTATCTGGGTAAACTCTAACTATATTATAAAACAGACATTAACATTGATTCATAAACTCTAAAACAGATTGTTTCTGTAACTCCTCAATTCGTCCAGTTGATTTCATATTTCTTAGAATCAGCTCTAATTTTTTAGCGAGCTCACTGTGCTCTTTATTTAAAAAGTGAAATAAAATCACTGTCTCCAAGGGTGGATCTAAGGATTTAATATCTGACAAATTCAGTTTATTGATAACACACTGAGCACCGGTTAATCCGATAAACACATCATTCCTTCCCAAGTCCAGTTTGATTAAACCTTGCTTTTCAGATCTGACCCCTTCTACTTTCATCCCTTTAGTTTTATCTTCAATCGTTTTAGAACCAGTAACATACCCAATACTGTAGGGTAAAAGACTTTCCCATCCTTCTACTTTTATATCCGTTTTGGCATAAACAGAAATCACGTCATAAGCCACTGGTACAGAAATCATTATAAGGTCTGGATGTAGTTCTTTAATACCTATAGTTCTTGCCAGTAAACCATCCGCAGAACCATTTTCAATATAATACGCCGAACGGATTGCAGGCAATTTTTCTAAAGTAATATTGATGCCAATTTGATGATAAGCCTCCGTAAGTACCCGCTTAGCCATAAATTGATAGGCAGACTCTTTGGGATAAGACAGTACAATTTCATGATTCGCGTGAGATTGCGAAAACACCGAAAAAGAAATAATTATAAGAAATGATCGCAAACAGGAGGATCGTATTTTATTTATCAGCATGGTCATTTCTTAACTTCTATAAAGGGGAGTACTAGTGAGTAGTGTGCACACTAGCGGATGTTCACTATACATTACTCACCATAATATCTTATATACAAAACAGTCTCACAAGTATTCATAGTATTTTATGCAAACCATGAAAAAACTTATAGTTCAGCTTATATCTATAGACTCTCTCTTACGTTTGAAGTTTTTTTTAAACAGTAAAACGAAGTAAGGATTGAATCTAGATGGCGCATATTATAAATTGAAAAATCATAAATCTGTAATATTCTTGTCATGTTCAGCGTCTACTATCTTCTGTTTTTTAGACAGAGGATGCTTAGAATGCGAAAAATCTCAGAATTACAAGCGTTCTACACGCCCGATAATCAAAACCAATATAACGAAGCGCTATCGCAG
Source organism: Cocleimonas sp. KMM 6892 (assembly GCF_035798195.1). Classification (NCBI taxonomy): domain Bacteria; kingdom Pseudomonadati; phylum Pseudomonadota; class Gammaproteobacteria; order Thiotrichales; family Thiotrichaceae; genus Cocleimonas; species Cocleimonas sp. KMM 6892. The sequence continues at coordinate 75,243 of NZ_JAPFBV010000005.1, forward strand.
CTTCAGCATGCTGTGCAAGTTGCCAAACTTGCTGAGCAAAACTTTGCAACCGATGCACAGATTGCTGCCTGTCTATTACATGATATTGGCCATTTAATTTTTGATACTGACCTGACACTTGAAGGCAGAGATGATGTGCACGAAGTACATGGCGCGATCATTTTAAGTCAATTCTTTGGTCCCGAGGTGTTTCAACCGGTTCGCTATCACGTTGAGGCCAAAAGGTATTTATGCACCATTGATAATCACTACTATAACGACCTCCCCCCAACTTCTAAAGAGAGTTTAAAGCTACAAGGCGGACGCTACCAAAACACGCAACAAATCAAAGCGTTTGAAAACAAGCCGTATTTCAAGGAAGCCGTTCAACTTAGTCGATTTGATGATTGTGGGAAAACGTCAGAAAATTCAAATGCAGATTTTGATCACTACCTTCCACTACTGAACTCACTACATGCGTATGCTAGCTAGTCTTTTATTAGGAAGATTAATCAGTACGGCTCACCGCTTTTTCAAAACTAATAATTCAAAAATAGATGGAGAATCAGGTTCAGGTCATTTAAAACCTATCGTAACGATGGTTTAATAGAGACCACTGCTAACCACATTTTATTATGGACACATCAATAAGAATGAATAACCCTAGCTCATCTACTCAGATACCTGAAAGCGACATACAAAGTCAGGAGCGCTATGCGATTTATTTCACTCTGCCAACGGATCATCCAGTTTATCGTTTAGCAACTTTGTGGCTTGGGTACGATGTATGCACCGGCAGACATATTGAAGACTTTGAAAAAACTGTTTACCACCGTGACCTGGATGAATTAGCTAAATTTTCGACAAATCCCAAAAAGTACGGCTTTCATGCAACACTTAAAGCACCATTCAGACTGCAATCTGGAAAAAATATTGAAGAGCTAGAATCAGCTCTGGATGAATTCAGCAAAAACTATAATCCCTTTAAATGCAAACCACTAAAAATCAAAAAAATGGATAAGCTTTTAGCATTGACCCCGATTAAACCGTGTAAAAAATTAACTGCTCTAGCGTCTGATTGCGTCACCACATTCGAAGATTTCCGCGCACCCAACACAGAGATTGAGAGAGCACGAAGAGATCCCGATAATTTAACCCCCCATCAAACCGAGTTGTTAGACAAATGGGGTTATCCGTTTGTGATGGATGAGTTTAATTTTCACATGACGCTGAGTAATCAATTGAAGAAAAAAGACATCAAGATTGTTCGCAAGTGCCTCAAACAATTATTCAGATCTTTTTTAGGCAAGCCCTTCCACGTCGACCAAATATGTCTGTTTCACCAAACCAACTACCATGAGCCATTTAAATTAGTGAGACGTTATCCGCTAGTGGGATGAAGGCCGTAAGAAGATAGAATAAAGATAGAATGATTCTGAATTCGATAAGAGTTATCGCGACCTTTGCAGAATCGTAAATTCAAGGGAAATAGTTGAGGATATAAAGAGGCTTTTCTATTGATTAATAAAAAAACCCCTTATAAGTAGGGGGGTGCCTAACTAAAGAATCTGACTCAAAAACTCTTTGGTACGTGGATCTTTCGCTTCATCGAAAAATGTAGTTGGTGAGCCGTGCTCAACGATGACACCTCTATCCGTAAAGTAGATATGATCAGCCACTTCTCTCGCGAAATTCATTTCATGGGTTACCAGAATACAAGTCATACCCTCTTCTGCCAGGTCTTTTATCGTTTGCAAAACTTCGCCAACAGTCTCAGGGTCAAGTGCTGCTGTAACTTCATCAAATAGCATTACATCAGGATTCATTGCAAGTGATCGCGCGATAGCAACACGTTGTTGCTGACCACCAGATAATTCACCCGGATAGCTATCCTCTTTACCGTCAAGACGTACTTTTTTAATCAGTGCTCTTGCCGTTTTTTCTACTTCAGCTTTACTTTGTTTCAATACACGAATGGGCGCCATCATGACATTTTCAAGCGCGGTTTTATGTGGAAACAGGTTGTATTGTTGAAACACCATTCCCACTTTTTTTCGAAGTTCTAGCTTGTCAAGATTAGGATCATTAACTTCTTGCCCTTCAACTAAAATTGATCCCTGCTGGATATCGTTAAGTGCATTGATACAGCGAATCAGTGTCGATTTACCAGAACCAGATGGTCCAATAATACAGACTACTTCGCCTTTTTTGATGTCCATCGAGACACCTTTCAAAACCTCAAAATCACCGAATGCTTTGTGCACATCCTTAATCGAAACCATTGGCATGCTGTCATCCCAGTTCATATATATTATTCCTTTGACTTTTAATCTCACTGTTGTTCTGAAGAACAACAGTGTGTTTATTAATTTTTCTTAAAGAGTATTTTCTTAAGAAAACGCTCCTTAACCTATCACTGAGAATTTCTTTTCTAAACGTACTGTCCAGCGTGCAATCGGGTAGCAATACATAAAGAAAATCAACAATACAAATGAATAGAACGGGGCGAGTAAATCCGTTCTACCACCTTCTGCTGCCAATGCTTGTCCCGTAAGCGTCATTACCTCTGATACACCAACGATAGATGCCAATACAGTTGCCATCGTAAGTATCGCGTAGAGGTTCATCCATGGCGGTAACATGCGTTTTACACATTGCGGCAAGATGATTAACCACAACGTTTGTCTGCGTGTATATGCCAGACTTTCTGCGGCTTCCCATTGACCACTCGGTAGCGATACAACGGCACCGCGAACGATCTCTGAAACATTCGCCATAACGGGTAATGATAAGCCAATGATGGCTTTTACCCAGTCAGGTAACGGTATAGCTAATCCGCCAATGTTTATTTCAAACGGTAGTAAGAACATCGCGAAAAAGAGTAAAACCAACCACGGTGAATTACGGAAGAATTGAGTGATAAACCACGAAGATCTTCGTATCCATTTATTCAATGAAATCTGCCCTAGCCCTAACACCGCTCCTATTGCTGTACCAATTGCCATGGCACAAATAGAAATCACGATATTGAAGATAAAACCTTTCAATAACAGCGGCATCCAGCGCCATAAAACTTCGGGAATGGAAGACTTAGCATTTTCATCGACACCAAAGGCGATACTCGATGAAACGATACAAAAGAAGATAAGCATAAAGCCATGCCACGGCTTAAAAATATAAGCACTTAAACTAGAAGTAAGTGAACCGGGTACTTTTGCTTCAGGGGTGATCATCACCGGAAGATCAGTTTTATATTGCTGTTGTTTTTTACGACTATTAAAGCCGTTGTAAGTAGAGTGACTCATGTGCCAAACCCCGGAATTTTAAGCGATCTTTCCCAGCGATTCATACCCCATACCAGAACGCCGACTAAAAAGAAGTATGCGAGTAGTAAGAAGATCATCATCTCGGTGACATTGACATTATCAGACCAGATTTGATTAGATTCATAAAGCATTTCTGGTACTGCAATCGCATAAGCTAAGGTAGTTGTTTTGACCAGATTGACCAGATTATTATTTAACGCAGGTAATACCACACGAAATGCCAAAGGCAGTGTTATATCTTTATAAATTTGTAAACGTGAAAAACCCAAAGCCTCTGCGGCTTCAGTCATAGATTTGGGAACTGCTTCCATACCAGAGCGGAAAATTTCAACATTAAACGCACCAGCAAAGAACGATAAGGAGATCGCAGCCCAAGCGAAGCCACCCAACAATGGCATTTCACCACCATATCCATTAGATACTTTTGGTAGTAATGCGCCTATCGCAAAATAGAAGAAATAAAGCTGCACTAAGGGAGGAGTATTTCTGAATATCTGGATATAGCCATTAACAATTCGGCGCGTCCATTTTAGTGGCGAATTTTGTAGCCATGCACCGATGATTCCAATAATTACGGAGAAAAATAATGCTACAACGGATAGTTTGATTGTCATCAAGAAGCCATTCCACATTCGGGCTCGATCATAACTATCGTATAAAAAAGGTAAGTTTATCCCCGTGTTGTCGTAGAGGATTTTAAACCATTCAAAAAAGGCTTCCATGTATGGATCTCAGTATTGGGAAGTAAATAAACAAAAATGGGTGAAGATCAGAATCGAATTCCACCCATTAGGATAAACTTTAGCAAAGGACTAAAGTTTACTTGTACTCTTCATGCATTTTAAGTGCGAAAGGCGTGTTTTCTACACCCCATTTTTTCTCAAGCTCAAGAATACGACCAGACTTATGCCAGCTCTTGATTTGATCACTCATCAATTCATGGAATTTAGTCTCGCCTAATTTAACCGCTAACCCCCAAGGTGCATCATCAATGGTTTTCAATGGCATTTCATAATCTTTCCATGCTTCATCTTTGGTTTTAGCAACGATTGATGAATCATCATAAACCCAAGCTACACAGTTACCACCCTTCAACGCTGCTAAAGCCTCTGCAGTGCCTTTAAAAGCAACAATTTGAGCGCCAAATTCTTTACCGGTTTTCTTATTGTAGAAAGCACCTTGAATACCACAAACTGGTTTACCTCTTAGGTCTTCCCATTTCTTGAATCCGTACTTTTTAGCCGATAAAATATTAGTACCTGATGAGTAATAATTAGGCTCTACTATCGAAATGACTTTGCGACGATCTGGCTTATCAGTCATGGTAGCGATCATTAAGTCAACTTTGCCCTGTTCTAAGAATTGCATTCGATTTGAACTAACGACAGGTACATATTCAATCTTAACACCTAGACGATCAGCAACATCTTTAGCCAGTTCTGGCTCGATGCCTATGATATTTCCTTCAGGATTACGAAAACCATAAGGTTTGTAATCTGCCTTTACAGCAACTTTCAGAACTCCACGTTCTTTAATATCATCTATGACATCAGCTTGAGCAATCTGACTACTCATTGCAACTGCGCACAGTACTGAAGCGCTTACAATTTTACTAAGAATTGGTTTAATCATATGGTGGATCCTCTATTTTTTTTGTCACAACAACCGAAAAAAAAATTGCTCAAGATAGGTGACAACTATTCTTTACAATTCATTCATTTAAGTAAGACTAGTAGAGAAAAAACAAGTTGTCAGAATTGAATCATTTTTAATAAGGTGAATTTTTTTCTATTCTAAAAGAATTATTATCACCCCCCTACTTTAGAGCACTTCCCTAATTACTTTCTCTAAAAAGAGTTTGTTACAGGATGAAATAATGAACCAGAATTATAAGGAACTCTAATTATTACTATTAGCTATACCGATTCAACAATCATTTTAAATAATTATAAGTAATATGCCAAAATGTAACTAATAGCGATACACTCCGCCTTTAAACCACCTATATTGACCTGGAAACGTAGATGCAATCTGCAACATCAAAAAAATTTACTCAATTGCTTTACAGTAAAACACTGGGGGTTTTTCTAGCCGTTTGCCAACATCAAAGCTTTACTAAAGCCGCAAAAGAACTAGATTTAAGCCAATCCTCTGTGTCGCAAAACATTCACAAACTCGAGGATACATTGGGGGTCAGTTTATTTAACCGCGAAGTTCGACCAATAACGATGAATCAGGATGCCATCCTGTTACGAGATCTTTTAGAAGGACAGTTCTCTGATATCGAACAAACTATCTCTCTAATTAGAGAGCGTAATAAACTGAAACCTATTGTTAAAATCGGCATTATCGACTCCCTATCATCTAGCGTAGCTCCGGCACTTATTCACGCTTTGTCAGAACAGACTCGGCAAATTTCAGTATTGAGTGGGATATCGCCCAATATTGCACATGATTTAATGAATAGAGAAGTCGATATTATAATTACCAGCGACCCTTTGGATGGTATTGAAGGACTTAATCGATTTTTCCTTTGTGAAGAACCACATTTACTTGTTCTACCGAAAAAATCAACCTTAGTAGATTCTGCCGATAAATGGATAAATTTAATAGATAGTGGCTTGCCTCTGGTTCGATATTCTCGCAGATCAGCCTCTGGACGATTAGCCGAAAACCATTTTTCACGTATGCGCCTTACACCTTCTGTGAAAGTAGAAGCAGATACCACTCGTGTTTTATTATCTATGGTTGCAGATGGATTGGGATGGGCTGTTTCTACACCTCTATGCTTGTTGCAGTGTAAAGATATTCTCTCTGACGTTCATATACAGCCATCACCGAAACCTTCGTTTAACCGAGCTATATACATTATTACCCGAGATAAAGAATACCAAGGTCTAGTGAATATTATTCAGAAAGAATGTGCACAACAATTGAGAGAAAACCTTCTGCCTAAAATTGGAGATAACTTCCCTTGGACTGCCTCGGAAATTATTATTAATGAACAGGCCAATTCTTAACACTATTTAGGGTTTAAATATCTCATTTGTTTCTCATTTTTCTCTCAACGTTCAATGTGTAAAACAGTGAATAAATCATTGATCGATCCGAGCTTTTCTAAATTCAAAATCATGGTTATCAACTTATTTTGTTGATCTGTATTCATACTAGCTTTTGTGCACTTACAAAACTTATCGATAAATTCTTCGTCGGTAAATGGCTTTTCATGATTGCCTCTTGCAAGATCGTTCTCTAAAAAGAGCTTCTCACCCTCTTTTTTGGTAATCCAGATTTTTATGGGTGCCGTTCCTATAAATCCTAATTTGGCAAGATCCTCATCCACTTCCATGGTAATACGCTGCATAAAAGCCTGAACTCTTGGATTTTGAATTTTTTCCTCGGTAAATTCATCAAGTGTAATTTGACCGTAGATAAAAGCAGCAGCTAGAGAAAATTCCAGAGAGAATCTGGCTTCAACAGGTGTCTTTGGTTGATGCGACACTAACTCTTTTGGGCCGAGTAAACTAACACCGCAATCGATGGACTCAATATCTTCTGAATCAATTTTATTGTGATTAAGAAATTCAAGAATCACATCACAAGCGGGGTGGTTACCACTGCAGTTAGGGTATTTTTTGAATGCGTAACCGCGAGTAGAAATATCCCACTCCTCACCAAATTTAATCGATTCAGTAAGACTTCTCGCCTTATTCGCCAGCTCATCCCCGGCAAAGCATTGAATAAAACCATCTTGGCCTTCCAGTGCCATCGCAGAAGACGTAATCCCTGCTTGCGCCAGACTTACCGCTTCCAAGCCTGCTTTGGCAGCCATGCCCGCATGATAAGGTTTTGATTGAGTACCAAAATTACTCCGTATGCCGCTGGCTCGCGATAGCGAAAGCGCTAACGCTCGAGTCGTCATTTCTTCATCGAGTTGTAAAAGCTGACACGTTGCAGCAGCCGTTCCAAAGGAGTAAAAAATTCCAGTTGTGTGCCACCCCTGTTCTGATGCTTCAGGCATCATTAAATCAGCGACTTTGTGGGCAACCTCAACACCTGTAATATAAGCCAATAGTAACTCTTTACCAGACTTTCCCTGATCCTCTGATACAGCTAAAAGCGCGGGTAGAATTACCGTTGTAGGATGACCAATCGTTGCCCAGCTAGTATCGTCAAAATCAAGCGCATGACCTGCCGCTGCATTAACCAATGCAGTATGTTCCACATCCATCTTAAGATCACTACCGATGATTGAAGCCGACTCTCCCCAACTTCTTTTTTTCGCCCATTGAACTAAGTTTTTAGTCACTTCTTGTGTACTACCAGGAATCGCAACCCCTACATAATCAAGTACAGCTCGTTTGGCTATTTCGACCGTTTCTATAGGCAATTGATCGTAAGTCGTTTCATTCAGAAAACGAGCGGCTTGTAATAAGATTGGCGATTGAGCACTCATTCACGGTTTTTCCATTTAGTATTAAAAAAGGTATTGAATCGCTCTGGAGATGTCATCATCAATGGGTTAAGAAATGTTTCAGCTTCTTCCTGACTCATTATTCCTGATTCAACCACTACTTCTTTGATTGTCTTATTCTCAAGTTCAGCTTGTTTAGCAATTTTAGAGGCAGTTTGATAATCAAATAAGGTCGCGATAACAGTTGATAGCGCAATTGATTGCTCTGCATCCTGTAAACACTTTTCCTGATTTACCTGAATACCATCAATACACTTTTCAGCAAGTAACGGCAAGCATCGACTAAGTAAGCCACAAGATTCAGTGACACAGTTTAAAATCAGCATCTCCCAAACATTCAGATCCAATTCGCCTTCACAGGCTCGGGTGACAGAAACATCATTACCGAGTACTCGAAAGTAAACCTGCATTGCCATCTCTGGCATTACCGGATTAACTTTTCCGGGCATAATTGATGAACCAGGCTGTACTGCCGGCAATCTTATTTCACCCAGTCCTGCTCTAGGGCCTGATGACATTATACGTAGATCACTAGAAAGTTTATTCAGATTTAAAGCAACAGCTTTCGTCACTGCGGAAACTTTCACCCAAATATCAGCATTTTGCAAACCATCAAACAAGTTATCTTCAACGACAACATCCAAACCCGTTACCTGTTGCAAAGACGCGTACAAGTTTTCTTTATACCCCTTAAACGTACCAAACTCAGTACCTACTGCAGTGGCTGATAACGGCAACTCCAAACAAAGTTTTCGTACATTACGAACATCAACAATCATTCTCTCGAAAGCACTGCGATAACCGCTGAACTGCTGACCTAATGTAATAGGAAGCGCATCCTGAAAACAGGTACGACCAAGCTTAACCACTTCATTAAACTCATGCTCTTTACGCTTCAACGACACTGTAAAATCTATAAGCCTTTGTTCCAAAACCTCAAGTGTTTGATAGACAGTTAACTTCATCGCTGAAGGAATCACATCGTTAGTAGACTGCCCCATATTGACATGCGTATTTGGGTGAACAGTATCGTAGCCTTTATGATCGGTTAAAATCTCATTTGCCCGATTCGCCAGTTCTTCATTGAGATTCATGTTTGCAGACGTTCCGCCACCACCCTGATATACATCGATACAAAAGGACGCAGCATCTGGATTAACAATCACTTCGTCTGCAGCCTGACAAATCGCTTTATAGATGGGTTCTTCTAATGCCCCAACATTATAATTTGCAATCGCCGCTGCTTTTTTTATTTGGGCAATACTACTCACAAAATAGGGAATATCACTTATGGTCTTATTCGATATATCAAAATTCTCTTTTGCTCGCTGTGTTTGAATTCCATAATATACAGCGTCGTCTAATAGACTTTCGCCAAGGGCGTCGTATTCAATACGCATCAGATAAACCTCTTTATCAAAAATATCTATGCTTAAAAATGAACAACTCATTTTTTATTTGAGCAACCTTATAAATCAATTGCGGTTGCTTTCAATAATTAAGCGATAGTTGGATAAAGTGATCCATAAGTATTAGAAACTCTAATTACTATTATCATTAATGCGCATGCAGTTTTTTATAAACGATAGTTTTATTTATGACAGAAAAATCGATAATAAAGTATCGATAACTGAATAGTGTTAAACGACTTTTGAAATTTTCTATTTAAAACGCTTAAGAGAAAAAGCATTCATATCAAAATCGGGTTGCTGACCACTCAAAATATCAGCCAGTACTTCACCTGTTTTAGGTGCCATCATAAGACCAAAGTGAGAATGTCCAAAAGCAGCGTAAAGATCTTTTTGCCCCTCTATTTCTCCTAACAACGGTAAACTATCAGGGAATGAAGGGCGTCGTCCCATCCAGAACTTAGTTTTACCGACTTTCAAATCAGGAAACATTGTTTTTGCTTGAGTTGTTAGTAAACCCTCCCTACTTTGATCGGCAGGTTTATCAGGATGAGCAAATTCTGCGGCTCCAGCCAGACGTAAACCATTCATCATTGTGCTAGCAACAATCTTTGCGTCCATATCCATAATCGAATTATTCAACTCGACTTGAGGATCAGATATTTCGATATGATAACCACGCTCGGTAGCCAATGGCACCTTCACGCCTAACGGCTCTAATAATTTTTTAGACCAGACACCCGCGGCAAGTATTACCCTACTGCTCGTTAAGTGACTACCATTTCCTTCAATTTCCCAACCATCGGCCTGTTTTCGGATCGAAGACACATCTAAATTAATAACCTCTACCCCTAAAGATTTTGCTTTTTCAACTAATACTTCACTCAACTTACCAGGGGATAAAGTCCTGGCCTGACCCTTGATGATAACGGCTGCTTTGTACTTAGGAGACAACGCAGGTTCAAAACGTCTCAACTCATTATCGGTAATTAATTCAAGATCTCCGCCTTTTTCGAGACGAATACGGTAATCAAGATTATCCAGACTAACCTTGTTCGCATCCCGAAATACATGCACGTAATAACTATCCACGATGAGATTTTCGTGACCCGTTCCTAATAGGTGTTCACGGAATAATTCGATTGAAGGGCCGCACAAATAAGACATCGTATCAGCTGTTTTACGCACTGACTCTTCATTCGAATTTAATAATAACTTACTCCCCCATGAAATCATTTGAGGCCAGAATTCAGGGCTCACAGACAAAGGTCGATCCCGACTTAACAATAAACTCGGTATTTTTTTCCAGAGACCAGGTAATGCCATCGGTATGATTGACCAAGGCGAAATGACTCCGGCATTCCCAAAAGATGTTCCCTGACCTGGTTGATCGCGATCAATCAGTCGAACGGGTACTCCGCGTTTTGCAAGCGATAGCGCACAGCAGATACCAACTATGCCAGCGCCGATAATAGTGACAGGTTCTTTATTCATGGCAATCATGAAACCAACACTGCGCTTCGCTTACTTAAAACCTGCGTGATGATCACAGGTGAAACGATAATGAGCGCAGCAAGATCCGCGCTTAAAGATGGCGCCACAAACACCAACCCGGCAATAGCAGCCAGAATACGTGCAATCACTCCCATTGGTGCTAACCAGAACCCAACCACAGCTGCAGACAAACAGATGACCCCCATCACACAACTCACAGCAGAGTATGTAAATGTCCATAAATCAAAACCAGCAGAGGAAACAATCAATAATACAGGTGCGTAGACAAAGGCCATGGGCGCAATGATTTTACCCAATCCGAGTGTGAATGCCGAAATACCGGTTCGGAAAGGATTAGAGTTTGCAATGGCTGCTGCGGCATAAGCGGACGTACAGACCGGTGGGGTTATCTCAGCGACCACACCATAATAAAGAACAAATAAATGACTCGCTATTGGCGGTATACCTAACTGTGCCAATGCAGGCTGAGCTACAGAAACCAGCATGATATACAACGCGGTAGTCGGGATACCTGCTCCCATTAAAATACAAGCAATCGCGATAAAAACAAGTGAGATAAAGAGCTGTAAATCTTCTACAGAAAACAGGTTTAGCGAACCAAGACTGACTATTGAGTGGAAATCAGACGCTAAGGCACCAGCCCCCTGCGTTACCATAAACCCGATACGAAAACCGATACCCGTAGTGTTAATAACACCTACTACGATACCCACAGCAGCAGATGCAGCACCTACAGCTAAGGCATATTTAACACCCAGTTGCACAGACTCCGACATTTCAGGGAGTTTTGTACGCTCTACAGGATTCAGTGTTCCGACTAGAGCACCCGCGATTAGAATCAGAGACATTGTTCCGCTAAAGCCTTCATTGGAAAACTTCCAGACAACAAAAGCTATGAACGCCGCGGCATATACCATTGTTATCGGTTGTTTTATGCGCGACATACCTGTAACGATAGCCAACGAAATTCCACAGAAAGCTGACATAAATGGGGTATACCCGGCAAATAAAACAGCTAATAAACCAATAAGCGGAATGATATTTGCCCAGCCCTTGCTCCAGACTTCTTTTAACAAAGGTAATTGTTCTTTAGTTAAGCCCTTGAGATCGAGCTTACGCGCCATCAAATGGACAACGGTAAATACACCGACATAATGTAAAAATGCAGGGAAAATGGCTGCAATAATAATTGTGGTATACGGCAGTTCTAAAAACTCAGCCATAATAAATGCGGCTGCACCCATAATAGGTGGCGTAATTTGACCACCTGCAGATGCAGCAGCCTCTACCCCACCGGCGAAATGTCCGGGATAACCCAAACGCTTCATATTGGGAATAGTCAGTGCCCCTGTAGAAACCGTATTGGCAACCGATGAACCTGATATCGTGCCAAAGAAAGCAGAAGAAATAACAGACACTTTTGCAGGGCCACCTGTATATCGTCCTGCGAGAATCGTGGCGTTATCGATAAACAACTGACCTAATCCGGTACGTTGTGCAATAACCCCAAACAAAACAAAATGAAACACGATGGTTGATACAACCCAGAGTGTGACACCAAATATTCCCTCTTGCGGGAAATACATGGATGATACAAACGTATTAAACTTAACCCCTGGATGTTGCAGTAAACCGGGGAAATAAGGCCCCAATAAAGCATAAGATATAAACACTGCAATGATAAATGGCAGCACCCAACCTAGCGTACGACGCGCAATATCAAGCACCAACAAAATAATAATCACACCAAAGAACAAATCGAACTTATTTGGATTACCCATTCTGAACGTTTGTTCTTCTATCCCTAAAAACGGCACTCCACGCCATGCAAATCCAAGATAAAGCGCAGCTGACACTCCAAGTATCATCAGTATCAGATCATAAATAGGAATATTCCCGATTCTGAAAGGTGTGGACTTTAGCTTGAATAAACCCTTTGTATTAAAAACCGGGAAAAATGCATAGGTCAGTATAAACAAGCCAGACAAATGCCAACCCATGTGCCAGTGATCTGCTGGCAAACCAAAACCAGCGGTAATATAGTGATAAGCAGCAAATACTAATGCAACTACACGTAAAATAGACCCTGCCCTATTGGTTACAGCACGCGTTGCGCTACTCTCATCGTATTTACGCTCAATCGCTTCAAGCTCTTCTGCTGTGAGGTCATCTGTATTTTGTTTGGTATTTTGATTCATATTAATGCTGCAACTTGGTCAATTGTTATTGGGTAGGGTAAACCTGGGTATCTCGTTATTTATCGAGATACCCGGTCACTTTTCAACATCATTTTTTTTAACTGAAAAAACGAATAGGCTTAGAGTTTGCCTTTTTCTTTATAGAACTTTTCTGCACCAGGATGTAAAGGAACACCAAGCGCACTGATACCATCGAGTGCTGTTTCCAGCGTGATTTGTTTACCCTTGGCATGACCATTGTCCAACAGTTTACGCGTATTATCGTTCCATAACGCAGACGTTAGTTTGTAAACCATATCTTCTGATAAATCTGAAGAAACAACCAATAGAGCACTTACAGCTGGCGTCTTAACATCCTTATCTACCCCCTCATAAACCCCACCTGGAATCATTGAAGGAATATAAGCTGGAACGGCTTCATTGATTTTAGCTAAATCTTCATCGGTAAATGAATGCAAGCTCATACCCTTTGTAGAAGCAAGTTGTATCATTGCAGCAACCGGCCAACCAGCTGCATAAAAGTACGCATCGATCTGTCCGTCAGCCAAACGTTCTGCAGATTGTGAATTATTTAACTCAGCCTCTTCCATATTATCGCGATTGACGCCCCACTTATCTAGCATCTGCAATACCGCAACCTGGGTACCAGAACCTGCTTGAGCAATACCGACACGTTTACCCTTTAAATCACCCAAATCTTTAATCGTTTTGCCTTTTGGCATAACTAAATGTAAATCTTCCGGATACAGATTTGCCACAATGCGTAACTTCGGATGTGGTTTACCTTCAAATTTACCTTCACCTTTGAACATGGCGCGTGTGACATCAGCTGCAGCAAGACCGGCTTCTAACTCACCGTTTTCTACAGCTGCATTATTGAATACAGAAGCTGTTGTAGATTGTGCGATAGCGATTAAACCAGGAACACCACACTGACCACCTTTCTCACAAGGGCGTGAGCCTGGAGGAGCAGAAATACCATTGGCAATGGTTCCACCGATAGGGAAGTAAGTGCCGCCAGCACCACCTGTACCTATACGAAAGAATGTGGGATCAGCCGCTATTGCTGGTCCGGCTGTAACTATTGTGGCAAGCAACGCACTTGCTAACTTGGAACTCATGGACATCGTTATACTCCTGTTAAATTAAAAAGATCACGCTTAACCACCGTAATTCAGGTTTGCGATGATAAGAGTGTAGTCGCTTGCAATATAAATACTAATTTGTTTATATTGCTTTTTATGAAGTTTTACTTATATGAAAATACTTACTATTAATTTCTTACGATGATTATATGAACCTAACCCAGCTAAAAGTGTTTACCGAAGTCATGAAAACTGGCTCTATTTCTAAAACAGCCGTTTTGCTCCACAGAACGCAACCGGCGATAAGTTTATCGATAAGAAATCTTGAAGACTCCATTGGCTTTAAGTTATTTGAACGACAAGGAAGGCAACTGGTTGCAGTACCCGAAGCCTATTATTTTCTAGAGGAAGCGCAAGGTATATTAAAACGTGTTTCAACGATTGAACGCACCCTGCACAGTATGCAAAATGCCGAAATAGGCAGCTTAAGAATCGCAGCAATGCCAGGACCTGCGACGTACCTATTCCCTCGATTCATCAGTCGTAGCATTGGTGAAAATCCCAATATCAAAGTGACGTTATTCGCCCACTCTTCAAATCAGGTTCATGAATTAGCTGCCACCCAAAGTATAGATTTTGGTTTTGCTGATGCTGCAAATCTGAGTGGTGAAGCAAGCCAATACGCAATAGAAAAAATATCTGCTGACTGCTTTGTTGCGCTACCGCAAAATCATCCATTGACACAGAAAAAAGTTATCAGCGTAACAGACCTTGATAGCATACCCATCGGTGGCTTGATGAAACAACACATCAATACCAAAAGAATCATTAATTTATTTGAAGAGCAAGGTCTACTGTTTAATCAAATCGTAGATAGCCAGACTTTTTTACCCGCTTTTCAGTTTGTCAGCGCAGGACAGTGCGTGGCGATTACCGACCCTTTGACAATGGTGACTGAATTAAAAATGGATAGCTCCCATGGCAAAGTAGTATTCAGACCCTTAAAAGAACATCTTCGCTATGATTATGCTGTTTTATCTTCTAATTTCAGACCACTATCCAGACTTGCGAAAAAATTGAAAGACGATTGGAAAATTGAACTGCATAGGCTTTTAGAAGAAATAAATGCCAATCCAACAAATGATAATTAGTCAAAGTCACCCCCCACCTTTGGGGCACTTTTTAATATAAGTGCCTAAATGGTGGGGAGTGGCATTCCTAACCTTTCTTCCGCAATTCAGATGGCGTCTCCCCAAACAGCTTACTAAACGAAGCTGAAAAGTGCGCCGCACTGACAAAACCAGTAGCTTGTGCAATTTCTATAATTTTCATTGGAGACTGTTTAAGTAAATTGTTAGCTATTTGCAATCGTAATTGTTTATAAAACTCCATGGTTTTATGTCCCAGTTTATCTTTGAATAAGCGGTTTAATTGACGCGGACTGATTTCTGAGAGTCGCGCTAGCTGTTCCAAATCCAGAGGGTCAGCGATATGGTTTTGCATCGCTTCAATCGCAAGAATTACCGGTTGTGTGGCTGATGGATATCGCTCTGCCAAACTTGAACGTTGCGGCCCTGCCGAAGGTCTGACTTCGGTATGAATAAACCAGTCGCTGACTTCTTGCGCAAATGTTGCACCATGATGTTTGGTGAGAATCGCATTCATCATATCTACTGGCGCAACACCACCGGCGCAGGTATAGCGGTCACGATCGATAACATACAATGAGTTTTCAAGCAGTATGTCTGGCATTAATTCCTGCAATGCTGTGGTGTATTCCCAATGCGCGGTCATCCGACGGTTATTCATAACGCCCGCCAAAGCCAATGTTACCGGCCCACCTGAAACACCGCCCAAGATCATTCCTTGATTGCTTAATTTACGGAGTAATTTATAAATCTCTGGTTTCTTCAAAACATTGAATTCACCACCACCGACCACAAACAGAATATCCACATTCTCTGCGTCTTCCAGTTTGGCGGTTGCATTTACCTGGATACCCATCGAACTTTTTGTTGAAACATCATCGATAGAAAATAGATCAATTTTATAAAACGCCTGTTCCTTTGCCCGCTTAAGCAATGTATTTGCAGCACGCAATGGTTCAATCGCCGAAGAGAAAGCCATCAAGGCAAAATCATCGATGAGCAAAAAACCCACTCTGAATAATTGTTTATTATTTTTTGGCATTTCTATATTAGAACATATTCCGTCCATTTTAAGAAATATCAACTCCTAGAAAACTGACACTATTAATCAACACTTACTTAATATTAATTATTGATCAAGCAGCTAGAGAATTAAATATGCGTTACTCCGGTTTTAGAGTTATCAAAGAAGCCCTTACGGGTCACAAAGGTTGGAAGCCCGTTTGGCGCACACCTGAACCAAAAAAAGAATATGACATTATTATCATTGGTGGCGGTGGTCATGGCTTAGCCACGGCGCATTATCTTGCGAGTCGTTACAACATCACCAATGTAGCGGTTTTAGAAAAAGGCTGGATTGGTGGCGGTAATGTAGGACGTAATACTACGATTATTCGTTCTAATTATATTCAACCAGAGAACCAGCCTTTTTATGAGTTATCGATGAAACTCTGGGAAGGACTTGAGCAAGACTTTAACTACAATGCGATGGTATCTCAACGCGGTATTTTGAACCTTTATCACAGTGATGGTCAACGAGATGCGATGGTTCGTCGAGGCAACTCGATGCATATGTCTGGTGGTGATGCAGAATTACTGGATCAGGATGGCGTTCGTCAACTCTACCCTTACCTTGATTTCGAAAATGCACGTTTCCCTATTAAAGGTGGACTATTACAAAAACGCGGAGGCACGGTAAGACACGATGCTGTGGCTTGGGGTTATGCGCGTGGCGCTGATAGCCGCGGGGTCGATATTATCCAGAATTGTGAAGTCACTGGCTTCATTATCAAAGATGGAAAATGCACTGGCGTTAAAACCAATAAAGGTGATATTGGCGCTAAAAAAGTCGCATCTTGTGTAGCCGGTTCTTCTAGCCGGGTTATGTCACAAGCAGGAATCAATTTACCGATTGAAACTCATGTTTTACAAGCGTTTGTTAGCGAAGGTTTAAAGCCTATTGTTGATGGAGTGGTGACTTTTGGCGCAGGACATTTCTATATATCTCAGTCTGACAAAGGTGGCTTAGTGTTTGGCGGCGATCTGGATATGTACAATTCTTACGCACAACGCGGCAATCTTCCTGTGGTAGAGGATGTTTGCGAAATCGGCATGGCTATTATGCCTTCAATCGGCCGTGCAAAATTGCTTCGTAACTGGGGGGGGGTCATGGATATGTCTATGGATGGTTCACCTTTTATCGATCGCACCCATATTAAAGGATTGTATTTTAACGGTGGCTGGTGCTACGGCGGATTTAAAGCAACCCCTGCCAGTGGCTTGTGTTACGCACATTTACTAGCAACGGATACACCACATGAAGTCGCCACTGGATTCCGTCTCGATAGATTCCAGACTGGCAATATTGTTGATGAAAACGGACGAGGCGCGCAACCGAATACGCATTAATTATGAATATCTTAAATTACAACGAATTAGTCTCATTTAAAAAACTGCCTGTAAGTGGGGGGGTGTCATTCTCAATGACTTCAAGAGGTACTAAACAATGATTATCAACCACCCTCTTCTTGGGCCTCGTGATTCGTCTGAATTTCTTTATCTGGGAGATGCCTGTCTCATCGACCGACCAGACTGGAAAGGCGAGGATGCAGACGAAGCAAAAACTGCAGAAGCATTACAGCAATACCACGACTATGTTCACATCCGCGTAAACAACGCAGGTGAGCACAGAGAACTTTGGTATCACGAGCAAGGTGACCGATCATGGTTAGTTGTGACTCGCAATACCATCACGCATGAAATTTATAATGTTGAATTAGCTAAAGACGTCGCGTTAGCTAATAAAGCCGCGTTAGCTAACAAAACCGCGCGAGCTAATAAAGTAGCGATAGAAAATCAAGGCGGTGAAAAATGAGCCAGAACAATAGAATCAGCAACGATAAAAGCAAAAACAACAATGCCTTTATTAATCGCGATAAAACCATTCAGTTCAGTTTTAATGGTGAACAATTTGAAGGCTATCAAGGTGATACCCTCGCCTCTGCATTGTTAGCGAATAACCAAAAACTGGTCGCGCGTTCATTCAAATACCATAGACCTCGTGGCATTTTCACTGCAGGTTCTGAAGAGCCTAATGCACTCATGCATTTACGAAGTGGTGCTTTGCAAGAACCCAATGTTAGAGCAACGGTTGCTGAACTTTTTGATGGATTGGAAGCGCGCAGTCAAAACCATCGTGGTTCTCTTAAAAACGATTTAATGGCGATCAATGATTTCCTCTCCCCTTTCCTAACCGCGGGTTTTTATTACAAAACCTTTATGTGGCCAAAGGCATTTTGGGAAAAAATCTACGAGCCAATTATTCGCCAATCTGCGGGTTTAGGTGAGCTATCAGGACAAGAAGATCCTGATAAATACGACAAAGGCTTTTTGCACTGCGATATTTTAATCATCGGCGCAGGTCCTAGTGGATTAGCTGCGGCATTAGCGGCTGGACAAGCTGGTAGTCAGGTGATTCTTGCGGATGAAGATTTCGTTATGGGTGGTCGTTTAAATAACGAAACTTACCAAGTGAATGGTATGCACGGGGCCGAATGGGCGAAGGCTACTCTTGCTGAATTAGCATCGATGGATAATGTCCGTTTAATGAAACGCACCACCGTTCTGGGTGCTTACGATCATGGCATTTACAGCGCACTTGAACGTAAAACAGATCACCTTTCTGCAAGTGATATTGCTGAAAATGGAAACAAACCAAGACAAGTGCTTTGGCGCATCTATTCTAAACGCGCCATCTTAAGCGCAGGCTCGACAGAAAGACCCATTGCTTTCCCAAACAATGATCGACCTGGAGTGATGTTAGCAGGTGCGGTAAGAACCTATGCGAACCGCTATGATGTAGCAGCAGGCCAAAACGTCAGTATTTTCACCAATAACGATGATGGCTGGCGAACAGCGAGTGATCTGGTTGCTAAAGGTATCAATGTTCAAGCTGTGATTGATAGCCGAGCTATTCAGCCTGTTGCTAATATCGCAGGCGCTAGCATTGAAATGGACGCGCACGTTATCGACACCAAAGGTCGTCATGCGCTTCAATCGATCACGCTTTCTAATGGCAAAACATACGACACCGATTGTCTTGCGGTTTCAGGTGGTTGGAATCCGAATGTACATTTAAGTTGCCATCATCGTGGCAGACCTCAATGGAATGAAGATCTTCTCGCATTCGTTCCCGGTGGTGAGTTACCACCAAATATGCATGTGGCTGGGGCAGCAAATGGGCAACTGGATTTATCCTCTGCCCTGCAAAGCGGTCACGAATTGGCAATAACGCTTTCAAAGGAATTAAAAAACAGCCTCAAAGTGGGGGGGTGCCCTCAGGCTGACGTTACTAATGCAGAGTCGATTGCAAACTCCGCATTCTGGTTTGTTAAAACGGATACCAAGTCACGCAGCTGGTTAGACTTACAAAACGATGTAACCACCAAAGATATAAAACTGGCACAGCAGGAAGGTTTCACCGCGGTTGAACATGTGAAGCGTTACACCACATTAGGAATGGCGACAGACCAAGGCAAGACGTCCAATATTCCTGCGATGGCAGTAATGGCTGACAACGAAGGCAAAACCATTCCTGAAGTGGGCACCACGATATTCCGCCCGCCATATACACCCGTATCTATCGCGGCGTATGCAGGTCGAACTCGTGGAAAAGAGTTCCGCCCTATTCGATATACGCCGAGTCATCAATATGCAACAGAACAAGGTGCAGAATTTGTTGAAGCCGGAGCGTGGTTACGTGCGCAATGGTACCCTAAAGACGGTGAAACACACTGGCGTGAAAGTGTTGATCGCGAAGTCACTCAAACGCGTAAATCAGTGGGTATCTGCGATGTCAGCACTTTAGGAAAAATAGATATTCAAGGTCGTGATGCGGGTGAATTTCTCAATCGTGTTTACTGCAATACCTTTTCTACCCTCAAAGTCGGCATGGTGCGTTACGGTTTAATGTTAAGAGAAGATGGCTTCGCCATGGACGACGGCACAACCGCGCGTCTTGGTGAGCATCACTATTTGATGACAACCACCACAGTCAATGCCGTTGCTGTTGCCAGACATTTGGAGTTTTGTCACCAGTGTTTATGGCCAGATTTAGACGTACACATGATTTCAGCCACCGAGCAATATGCACAGTATTCAGTTGCCGGACCTAATGCGCGTAAGCTATTGCAGAAAATCGTTGATCCTGAATTCGATATCAGTAACGAAGCGTTTCCGTTTATGGCTTGTAGCGATATTACAGTTTGTGGTGGAACACCTGCTCGACTATTTAGAATTTCATTCTCCGGCGAACTCGCCTACGAAATCGCAGTTCCGACTCGTTATGGTTACAGCATGATGAAAGCCATGACAGAGGCAGGAAAAGAGTTCGATGTGGTTGTTTATGGTACCGAAGCATTGAGTGTCATGCGTATCGAAAAAGGTCATGCTGCAGGTAATGAGCTAACCGGTCAAACCACCGCATACAACCTGGGTATGGGTCGCATGGTGTCGAAGAAGAAAGACAGCATCGGCAATATGATGTCGGAACGACCTAATCTGGTTAAAGAAGATGCGAATAGATTAGTTGGTTTTGTACCGGTGGATAAGAGCGAATCACTCTCAGCTGGTGCGCATTTTATTAGCAAAGGTAATAAACCTGTCACAGCAAACGATGAAGGCTGGATGAGTTCCGTAGCGTTCTCCCCTTCGCTTGGTCATTCAATTGGTATCGGCTTTATCAAAAAAGGCCATGAACGCATGGGCGAAATTGTTACCGCAAGTAATCTATTACAAGGCAAAGAAATCGATGTCGAAATAGTTTCAGCACATTTTGTAGATCCAGAAGGAGAACGTTTACGTGTCTAATCCTAACCCCACAACTAACAATACATTTAAACTAGAAGAAAAAATTCCTTTTGATGGTTTCAGTCAGCAATTTGATGGTATTAACGTCTCTGAACTCTTAGGGTATTCCATGGTTTCAATGGCGTTTTCTTCTAATTCATCATCTCAAGATAAAAAGCCAGCTTTAGTAGAGAACATTAAAGCCGCTTACGATGCTGAACTACCTGAAGTCGGCAAATTCACAACATCCGCTGTGGATAACACGCGAATCCTGAGCGTTCAGCAAGACCAGTGTTTTGTGTTATTTGAAAATGAAACTGTTTACCAAAACTGCACTGCAGTAGCGCATATTCAGGAAAAGGTTAAAGATTCTGCTTACTTAAGCGACCAGTCCGATAGTTGGGCCATGTTGAAAATTAGTGGTTCAAATACACGAGCAGCTTTGGAACGCATTTGCTCGATTAATTTACAACCTAGTTCTGACGCTTCAGGTTTTGGACCTTTTTCTGTAACGAGAACATCGATGGAATATCTTGGAGTAATCATTATGCAAGTAAATGAACCAGTGGCAGGAGCAGAAGATGAATATTTACTGTTCTCTCCTCGCTCATCAGCCGACGCATTTTTACATATGATTTTAACGTCCATCGAAAACGTTTCCTAAACGTAAGTTAGTTGCTGAAGATATTCGTAGTGAGTAAATAGCGAAACCTCCTCACTATTTACACCGTTTAGTTTTTATCGTTATGCAGAAGGCAAATTTCACCCTGTTTCTAACAGCCCATTCCCTTGGAATTAAATCAAGGAACCATTAATACAAGGACTCACAAATAATGGACTCACAAATCAGCGAAGATGAGAACATCATCGTATTAAGACTAAGTTGCCCCGATCAACCCGGTATCGCCGCTTTAGTCTTGAGCTTTTTCT
Organism: Cocleimonas sp. KMM 6892; assembly: GCF_035798195.1. NCBI lineage: Bacteria > Pseudomonadati > Pseudomonadota > Gammaproteobacteria > Thiotrichales > Thiotrichaceae > Cocleimonas > Cocleimonas sp. KMM 6892. The sequence continues at coordinate 97,154 of NZ_JAPFBV010000005.1, forward strand.
CAGAGCTCGGTTACAACATTTTAGAATCTTCACAATACGAAGACCCTTATTCTAAAACTTTTTTTATGCGTACGGTATTTGCCCACCCAAGCAATGACAACTCAGCATTAGAATCAATAAAACAGTCATTTGATAAAACCGTTGAGCATTTATCAATACAATGGGAAATGCGCAGCAAAGCCGATAAATTACGCGTTTTAATTGCCGTATCTAATTGGGGACACTGTTTAGCCAAGTTATTAAATACGTGGCACAGTGGCGACTTGCCGGTTGAGATAGTGGGTATTGTGTCTAACCATGAGTCACAACGCGAAATCGCGGACTGGTACAAAATCCCATATCACTATTTCCCGATCACCAAAGAAACCAAGCCCCAGCAAGAAAAACAGATCATGGATTTGATGAAGGATACAGATGCTGAATTACTGGTGCTTGCCCGTTATATGCAGATTTTATCTGATGAGATGTGCCAGCAGCTAAAAGGTAATGCGATCAATATCCATCATTCTTTTCTACCTGGTTTTAAAGGAGCTAAACCTTATCACCAAGCGTATGAACGCGGCGTAAAACTCATTGGCGCAACGGCTCATTATGTAAATTCTGATTTAGATGAAGGACCTATTATAGAACAGGCTGTTGAAAGAATTGCACACGCAAATCAGCCAGAAGAATTGGTCGTCATCGGTCGTGACATCGAAACGGTGGTGCTAAATCGCGCAGTCAAATGGCATGCAGAAGGTCGAGTTCTATTAAACGGTAAGCGTACGGTTGTGTTTAGACGTTAACTGATTAAATAGTGTTAATTATTGTCACCCCCTACTTTTTTCAGACTGTACGCGTTACCCTGAGGCTTACTATTTACAATCCATCTCTTTTTGGTGGGTAAATAGATGCCGGAGTCGTGTCCTTAGCAACTTTCAAAAAACGCTATAACTTGACTCCACCCTAATTCAATTTACGGAGGAACTCGTGCCCAAAATTAAAACTGATTATGAAATAGGACAAGATAATGTAACACCATTTGGAATGGATATTCACAATCCCGTTTTCATCATTTCAGGACTTTCAGTAGTCGCATTCGTACTACTAACCTTGATGTTTCAAGAACAAGCCGCAACATTTTTCAAGTGGTTGCGGCCAGCTGTAACCAGTACATTCGATTGGTTCTTTTTAAGTGCTGCAAATATTTTTGTCATATTTGCCTTCTTCCTCGCGTTATCGCCACTGGGTAAAGTCAGGTTAGGTGGTCAAGAGGCTACCCCAGATTACGGCTATATAGGCTGGTTTGCGATGTTGTTTGCCGCAGGCATGGGCATTGGCTTGATGTTCTTTGGCGTATCCGAACCGATGTCTCATTTCAGCTCTTCCATGGGCGGTGTCACATTAGGTGAAGGTGGTGTCAGAACCGACTGGGCTCCGTTAGGCGGCGCAGCTGGTGATGCTGATGCATCCCGTAGTTTGGCGATGGCGGCTACCATTTTCCATTGGGGTTTACACCCGTGGGCGATTTACGCCACAGTGGCATTAGCACTGGCATTTTTCTCATTCAATCATAACTTACCACTGACCTTACGCTCTGCGTTCTACCCATTACTGGGAGAAAGAGTCTGGGGCTGGCCGGGTCATCTGATTGATATATCCGCTGTATTTGCAACCTTATTTGGCTTAACCACTTCATTAGGCTTTGGCACCACACAGGCACTTGCCGGTTTCAACTTCTTGTTTGGCTGGGGAACTGGCGGTGTCGCTGCTCTTGTTTTGGTAACAGTGATTACCTCGATAGCCTTAATTTCGGTACTGCGTGGTTTGGACGGCGGTGTCAAAATCCTTTCTGAAATTAATATGGGGCTAGCGCTTTTACTGTTACTTTTCATCATTATCGTTGGGCCGACAGCCGATATTTTTAAGTCCTTCTTTTCCGGCGGATTTGAATATCTTAAACAATTAATCCCGTTGTCTACGCCATTTGGTCGTGAAGATACTAACTTCTCTCAAGGCTGGACTTCGTTCTACTGGGCGTGGTGGATTTCATGGTCTCCTTTTGTTGGTATGTTTATCGCTCGCGTATCTCGTGGCAGAACGGTTAGAGAGTTTGTGCTTGCGGTAATCATTGTCCCAACTCTTCTGTGTGTTTTATGGATGAGTGCATTTGGTGGTGCAGCAATATCACAAGTTATCGCAGACGCTTCTGCACCTGTGGCAAAAGTCGCGCAAGAATTAAAGCTGTTTGAAATGGTTAAAGGCTTTCCGTTTAGCAGCGTACTTTCACTGCTCGGTATTATCCTGGTACTGGTATTCTTTGTAACCTCTTCCGATTCTGGATCTTTGGTTATCGACACTATTACTGCCGGCGGTAAAGATGATGCACCCGCAGGACAACGCATCTTCTGGTGTACTTTCGAAGGGCTTGTTGCGATCACACTATTATTAGTGGGTGGTAAAGAAGCCTTAGGCGCATTACAGGCCATGGCCGTTTCAACCGGTTTGCCGTTTACCTTTGTACTTTTGGCGATGTGCGTCAGTTTGTATCTTGGATTAAGCAAAGCTGCAAAAGCTTTGAAGCCTGCCTGAAAGCAATAGCCAAAGGCTTAATGCTATCGGTGCTTTAAAGCATCGATAGCCACCCCCCTACTTATAGCGGCTTTTTTAGGTCATATAAAAAAGCCGCTATAAGTAGGGGGGTGCATTTAAAATCATAAAGTAGAAATAGCTACAACCAGCGAACGATCTTCTCATTCGTTACCCATTGATAACTTTCATCTGCATCACCACAGCCATTACAGCTACTTCCGCACGATGCGCCCTGTTCTGCGATCTTTCCTTTTTTAATCCAGTATTCGAGCGCGAGCTTCGCAGCTTCTTTGCTGATATCGAAATGAATCGCGACATCGTTTAACGAAGATTGCTGACGTTGTTGTATGTAGTTTCTGATTTCACCGAGTTTCATGGTTAGCTCACCGAGGAGTTCAATGGCTTGTGGTTATCCGGTTCTTTATTGCCCACGACCTTAAACGCGTAAATTGTTGACGTCAGTATCGCTAACAAACACACCACCCAGATAATTGATTGAGCTGGATGCTGTGAGATCGTTGCTAATTGATAGAAAATAACAGCCGATGCGTAGGCCAACCCCGTGGTCCATGCGATACCCAGCATTCCCCAACCTTTTGAGGTTTCACGAATCATGGCACCTGTCGCTGCAACACAGGGAAAATAAAGCAGAATAAATAATAGGTAGGCGAAAGCGCCAATTTTTCCATCGAAGCGTTTGTGCATTGCGCCAAAAGTTGAAATATCAACCTCTTGAGTCGCGGCTGCTTTCTCGCTATCCGAAATATCATCGACGATGGATAAGCCCAATGGATCCAGCAGGCTATCTGCGACGCCTGTTAAGTTTTCTGGAACCGTTAAAAATGCGGCTTTTAAACTGCTGGATAAATCAAAAGCGTCTTCTTTATTTTCGTCTGTATTTCCATCTACAACCTTATTTGCATCTGCCACTTGTGGCTTATCGATTTGAGAATAAAGCGCATCGAGAGTTCCGACCACCACTTCTTTAGCTAACAGGCCGGTAATAATTCCCACGGTTGCAGGCCAGTTATCTTCTTCTATTCCCATCGGTTTGAAGATTGGGGTAACCGTTCTGGCTGTGGCACTGAGCACTGACTTTTCGGAATTTTCATTACCAAAGGTCAAATCTGTACCCAATGAATTTGCTACATTGATACAGGTTACGACGATGATTATGATTTTGCCCGCACCAAAAATAAACCCTTTGAGCTTGCCCCAGCTATTGATCAAAACGCTATTTACACTAGGAATCTGGTAATTGGGAAGCTCCATAAAGAAGTCTTCCGCTTCGCCTTTCAATAGGGTTTTACGCAGAATGAAACCCGTCATAATGGCAAATAAGATACCAATCAAATACAACAAGAAAACAATATTCTGCCCGCCTACGGGGAAGAAAGCCGCAGCGAATAAGGCATACACCGCAAGACGCGCACCGCACGACATAAAAGGAGACATCATTACGGTGATGATGCGTTCGCGCGCATCGTCCAGAGTACGTGTCGCCATAATACCGGGAACGTTACAGCCGAATCCGACAATCAACGGTACAAAGGCTTTTCCAGAAATGCCCAGTTTGCGCATAAAGTGATCCATGACAAATGCCGCACGCGACATATAACCGGACTCTTCAAGAACCGTAAGAAACAAAAACAAAGCGCCGATAATAGGAATAAATGTAGCAACAACCTGAACACCACCACCAACGCCATTGGCCACAATAGTAATTAACCATTGGGGTAAGCCGATGTTTGCCATCAAACTGCCCAAGCCATCCACAAAGAATGCTTGTGCGGTAAGGTCGAAAACATCGATGAAGGCTCCACCAAGATTGATACTGAAGGTGAATAGCAAATACATCATCGCTAAAAATATTGGCACACCGAGCCAGTTACCCAGTACGTATTTATCGATTTTGTCAGATCGTGTACGGCTGACTTTTCCCTGTTCTGTAACGACTTTTTTGGCTAATTCTGTGGCTTTTTCGAAGCGTACTTCGGCCAGCAGAAAATCAAGTTCTTCACCTGTTTTTGTTTCAATCTCAGCGATCATCTTTGCTGTCAAATCAGACTGGTTTTCCTGTAATATTTTTAGTGCCTGTGGGCGATTACACTCATGTTTGCGTTGCAATTCAGCTAAGGCAATCTCGACATTCTCATCGTATTGCAGGGTAAAATCTTCAGGGTTTCTGTTAGCCTGACTGGTTTTAATCAGTTGCTTTTGTATCTGCGCTGAGGTCTGACTACCTTTCAAAGATATCGGGATGATTGGGCACTTTAGTTGATGAGCTAATTCTTCAACGTTGATTGTCATCCCACGTTTATTCGCCACATCCATCATGTTCAGATAGACCAGTGTCGGGATACCTAATTCACGCAATTGCAGGGTTAGGTATAAGCCTCTTTCCAGAGTGCTCGCATCAAGAATATTAACGAAGATATGTTCGGGACAATCAAGGCAGAACTTTCGTGCAATGACTTCATCTTCAGAGGCATCGGAATAATCCAGTGAATAGGTTCCGGGTAAATCAATAACGCGAATGCTTTCACCGTTATATTTGAAATAACCCTGCTTGCGCTCAACCGTTACCCCTGGCCAGTTACCCGTACTTTGTCGCGCACCTGTGAGTTTATTGAATAAGGTAGTTTTACCCGCATTGGGATTTCCTACCAATGCGACTTTCAGATTATCACAAGAGACTTGCTCTTGATCACAACCATTACCACAACATTTTTTTGCCATTTTTTTTTTACCAAAGCTGGCGCTAATTAATGTTCCTTAGAAACAAGAATTTTTTCTGCGATTGATCTTCCGAGACTAATACGGCTATTGTTATTTGCCAGTACCATATCACCACCGCGATTACGTAATATCTGTAGGTTAGAACCAATGCCAATACCCAGCCCGAGAAGACGAACCTGTGTTTTACAGTCAGACACAATCTTCTTTACATAAACGTGAGAAGACTCTTGTTGATTAATTAAAGGGCTGGTTTTTAACATGTTTAGCTCAAACTGGGTTTCACTAATAAACGGGATATTTAAAGTGTAAATAAGCAAATACTTAAATGCAAATGATTCTCGTTTTTGAACGTGACTTATATCAATAAAAGACTTTTTAGTCACCCCCCTACTTAGGGGCATTTTTTTATTTGTTCGTTTTTATAAAAGATGAACCCAGCCATCGCTTTAGCTATTCGAGATATATACAAATGATTTAATTGAGACAACAATAACTGCATGCCTCAACGAACGATTTACAGTGTGATTGAATCTCCAACACACCCTCATTTAACTGCGTTATATCAAACACTAGGTATTGAAGAGCTGTGTTTTAAATCGATGCGTAAGTTGATGGCTAAAATAAAAAATACACCACCTGATTTTATCGCCGCTGAATTCTTTTACGGTTATGGAAATAATTACGCAGGTGTCAATATCAGCAATCTTGATGTCATGCTGTACTCCTTACAACGCTATGCTCCGAATACCAAGGTCTTAGTTTTTGTGGATAAAAACGAACGTCAATACGTGGATAAACTGAACGATATTTTACCCTTGCACGCTGTATTTACACGACCGTTTGATGAGACCGAGATAGTAAAAGCCCTTGGTTAAGATCTTGATTAAAACGCTTGAAATTAAATGATTAAGACTATCTTACTAAATGTGCGTGAGATATCTTAAACAAGCTCTAACCTGCCCTGTCTACATAACCTTTAAAACAGGTAGAGCCTGCATCAATGGCAGATTTCATTAATCTAGAAACATCTAAATCCTCTGCGGCTTTATCCGTAACCACACCGGTAAAGTTTATCCATAATTCACTGATTCGACCTTTGCGGTCACAGCGTAAATCGACTTTTTTGCCCGCACCTTTGCCAAAAGAACTATCGAAGGATTGACGTATCTGCTTGAGGGAAACCTTTCTACCGATATTTTTAGATAATAAACGACCGACAGCAGACTCATTAATTTTTTGCGTTAGTGCGATCGAATGCTGGTAGTAAGTATCGGCATCGGTACCATAACAGGTTCCGTGTTTTATCCATTCATGTCGATGCAGATTTGATGCATAACCGGGCATCACAAATGCGAGTTTTTTAACCGTTTCATGAGAGAGTTTGAGTGGCTCTAAAAGGTGCCAGCGTTTATTTCGATCGATACCTTTGTCGGTATCACTCACACCGCAATAAGCATTTGCACGTGGCTGAGGCCATAAGCCATGCAACGAAAGATGCGTTGCGTCGTATCTATTTTCACCCAGGCTGCGGCATTCTTTTTTCCTAGATTTCGACTCACAGAAGGTCGGCATCCAACTCAATGCCAATAAGTACTGTCCTGATTTTGCTTTTGTCTTGCCAGGTTTTGATACGATTGTTTTTAGAGCATTTTTGTTATTGTTCGAAATACCGCATTGATCTGTTTTTATTCCACAGCGGCTATCAATCCAACGTTCCTGTCTATCGATACCTTCTATTCTGACCCGATAGTGAGTACCTTTTTTGCTTTTTTGAATGATCGAATAGCTATTCCCTTCTGTGACAGTCACATTACCAGGGTTGGTTTTCTTACGAAAAGATTGAAATGCGGGACATGATTTCTGAATTTCAAAACATTGGTTTGGCTTTTTGGCGTAAGCAGGAGAAGCAGAAAACAGAACCATGCAAAAACTGTATAACGTTAGGTATTTGATCATCCCGTTAAATCTAACCATATTGCTGCGACCCATCCTTTTCAATTCTCCATTTTCAGAGATACATGAGAAACCCATGAATCACTTTTATAATAACCAAATTAGCTGTTCTTAAGAGAAAATTAAAACCTTGAAGGTTCATGCATTTATAAGGATACATAAAAAAAGCCTGATACGTTGAGTTAACGCATCAGGCTTTTTAAAACCGACTTAAATCAGTGTGTCTTTTATTTTACAGTCAACCCAATACGTCTTCTTATGAATAACGCCGATGCGAATAACAACATCCATGAGAAACTACCGCCACCAGAACTTGAGCTACCACTTGATGTTGCAGGTGGAGTCGTAGTAGGTGTATCCGTCGAACTTCCTGTATCTGTTGGTGTGGTGGTCGCTGCCATAACAGGTTGATGAGACACAGGCGACGATTGTCTTTGTGCTTCCGCCACCTGAACCTGTTCACCAAATTCACCGGTACCGCCGAAGCTATAAGAAAGAGCTCCCTGATCTGGATAGGTATCGTATTGACTACCACCAGCGGCTGTATTATTACCATAGAATGCTACATTTATATTATTAAGTTGGCTTAACCAGTTACGTGGAAAACTCAACTCTACAGTATTATTAACATACCTGAGTTGGGCGACGCCAAGTTGAATCCATTCCCAACTACCGTTAGTGCCCGCATATTGATAAACATAACGCCCTTCTACCAGATACTCAGCACCAATATTGTCATTGAGTAAGTAACCACTTTGTGGGTCACGATTGCCATCAATAAATGTCTGCCAACCCCATGAAACCGACGAGCCAGAATTAGCACCAGGATTAACCGGACCTGCATTCTTATAGGTTAAATAAACAGTATCAGCACTATGCGCCATACCGGCACTGAGCCAATCTATTGGATTCGAGTTATTGATTGAAACGTCTGCAGGATCGGCGCTAAAGAACTCTAAGCTACTCCAATCAGAATCATTTCCATCGATACTGATACCACCGGCGATTACTGGATTTGAAATTCCTTCGTTAGTCTGTTGAGGAACCACTTCAAGATTAACCGTTGCAGTATTGCTATCCACCTGTCCGTCATTAACTTTAAAGCTGAAACTATCTGACCCCTGATAATTTGTATCGGGTATGTATGACACAATCAAACTGTTTGGATTTGACGTTAATGTTCCATGCTCAGGCTGTTTTGTTATGACAAGACTTAATGAGTCCTGATCGGCATCAGTGGCATTTAAAGAGATCGTCACTGTGGTATTTTCCAACAGCGATAAACTCTGACCTGTGGCTACTGGCGCCTCATTAGTAGGCGGTGTTACTGTGCCAAAAGCATATTTCCATGACCTTACGGTTGCTGATTGAGTCAAAGCTCCATCCGGATAGAGGTCTGTAGTATTTCCACCATAAGACACATTTGCTCCCTGAAACACGAGGTTCATGCCACTTGAAGAACCCAACCAACTTCTAGGAAAGCTAAATTCACGGATATTATTCGTCATTTCAGCACTTACACGACCTACTGTATCCCAGCTCCAGTTTGTACCTGTGCCGCTGTATCGCTGCACATAACTGCCTTCAATTATATAGTCAGCACCCACTACCGCACTGTATTTAAAACCAGTATCCGGGTTGTTATCACTGTCTATATAAACTTGCCATCCCCAGGGAATGTAGGTTGATCCATCCGTATTAATGGCTCCATAGTTTTCATACAAGAAATACACATTATCATCGCTATGCGCGATCTTGACATTTTTCCAGTCAATGACATTTTGAGCATTATTATTTATGTCATTGGGGTCATTAGGAAAAGCGACTAAACCGTTCCAGTCAGTTGTATTTCCATCCAGAATAATCGATGTCTCCACGATAGGGTTTGATACGCCATCTACCGGAGGTTCTGGATCTGTACCATCAATATTGACATATAACGCTCTCACACCATGCGCTGATTCATAATTAGATAACTGTATCGAGCTATCTAATGACGTCATCCAACTATTTTGAGGGTTAGCTGAATCTCTTGCTGTAAGCCTTGAATAATAGGTTCCGGCTGGATGTCCCCAATCCAGTCTATAGCTCAATTGCGATATACCAGTAATTACTTCAACAACAGTTCCAGGCGTGAACTCTGGGGTTGTAGCCAGCTCTAAATCATAGCTAATAGTTTGCCCAGTAAGGCTCTCGGACTCCTCCCAACTAAATAGAATACTATCCTCGCCAATTGATGGAGTATTTGTATAAAACGGCATTGGATCATTTTCACGTTCTAAAAAACGATTAAAGTTTCGTTCTACACTCGAAGATAAGCTCTCAAACATCTGGTTGAATTGCGCGACTTTTTCAGGATCAGAACCAAAGAAATAAATATAGTCCCAGTCCACACTCGTAGAAATAGTCGGGAAAATCACATCGTAGTATGAATCTCGTTTAGCGGCTATTTTCGCTTGCGTCAGGTGCTTTTGTTTGAATTCAATAACAGCACTTTTTAACAACGCCAAATTACCTGATGTTTGTAAAAAACGTCTATGAAGTTTATTTGGCCAGGCATAAGCGTGTGAGTACCACCAGCGTGGTCTATCTGTCGGGCCAACATCATCTGCCTGAGTACTGCTTTCCCAGCCTAGGTCATAATCCCATGGAACCAGATAAAACTTCTCGGTATCGATGGGGTTATAGTAGTAGTGATTTTTACCAACGGTGTCTGCATTATCCGTTAATATATTTAAAGCAAACCAGGATAAGTAATTATCTTGGTTTAAATATTTATTAAAAATATCGGTTTGAAAATTTAAGTTTGGATTGTTTACATCATCGATAAAGCTGATTAGCTCGTTATGAGTATCCCCTCGTTTTATCTCAATTAACTTTTCAAAAGCATCAATATCAACAGGTTCACCCTCTCCATCCAATGCATAGTCTGGGCTTTCCTGAAAAAAGAAATACTCAGTTTTATACACTCGAGAATCTTTATCCCAACCGCGTCTTTCTAAATATTCTTTGCCAAAATACTCAAGTTGAGTGAAAACGCCAAGATTGTCAGTTACCCCTTGATCTTCAAGCGTCAAATTTACGAACTGCGTTCTCATGCTTGGTAGATTTGGTACATCAACCAGTAGATCAAACGTTATCTTATTGCGGATTCTACTCAGATCATAAAAACTCTTATTTAACTGAATACGTCGTTCTCCACGCCATAACGGTATATCTTTATCCAGTTTAATACGAAATGACTTCTGTGGTGCCGCTCGACTAAAGCCGCCACGCTGACGTATTGCACCATTTGTTAGCAAACCATCATCTGGATAACCATCACCTGTGATATGTACTTTTACTTCTGGTTTAAAATCATCTGATGGATCAATATCGTTTAACACATCATTGAAGGTACACCCATCGTACTCATCAGGCAGACAAACACCTTCTTCTAAGACTGTTTTTGCATATAAATTAAGTAAAGTGGGTGCTCCAGTATCATACGTTCCCGCTGGTTCTTGAATATCAGCTGCTACACTGGTCGATAGGACATCAGCATGTGTGACTGTAGAAAAAGAAAAACCTATAAACACAGGTAATAATAAAGAAAGACGAAACATAGCGGGCTTTTTAGACGAACTCATAATTTTTCCGGAGTCTATTAAGGGGTAACTACCCTTTATATATAGTTTAAATTTACTTTGATGCAAACTAAGGATAAACGGTAGAGATACCGGAACTACTGACCAAAAGACCTATTAAAAGAAACTCTAAAGCCACCCCCCCTACTTACAGGGCTTTTTTTATATTCTTATATATTGATTAAATAAAGCAGATTTAATCTAAGTAAATCAAACCGTTAGAAACGCTGATATCAACTGGTGTCAAGCCATCACCCTTGCAAGGTCCCTCAATACACACGCCTTCTTCAATGGTAAATTTTGCAGCGTGCATGGCGCAGATAATATGTTCTTTTTTTTCATCGAGAAAGTCATCGGGGTTCCATTCCAAAGGAGCCAAGGCATGCGGACATACATTTAGATAAGCAAAAACTTCATCACCTTTTCTTATTATAAATATTCGTGATGAGTTTTGTTTTACATCAACGGTAAAACCTTTACAGGATAGATCTTCAAGATCAGAAAGCTTACACAGAAATTGATTAGTTACAGCGCTGTCTTTTTTCATTGAGTTTCATTATGGCTTTTACGTGGTTATTTTTTATATTTGTTATTCTCGTTTGTAGACCTTAAACGCTAGTCTTCTGCACCATCTAGTTTCTTGGTTCCTATTTTGTCTTCCCATTGATTTATGATATTACAAAATAAATCTGCTGTCTTTTCAGTATCATACACAGCCGAATGAGCTTCATTAGCATCCCACGGGAATCCGGCTGCTTTAACAGAGCGAGCTAAAACCGTCTGTTTATAGGCCATTGCCGCTAATGTCACCGTATCAAATGTACTAAACGGGTGAAACGGATTACGTTTTTTAGCAATTCGCTGTACCGCTGCATTCAAGAAATTAAGATCAAACGCCGCGTTGTGGCCTACTAAAATGGCACGCTTGCAATTGTTCGCCTTCATTTCTTTTCTAACAATCAGAAAAAGCTCATCCAGACACTTCTTTTCATCGACGGCAATAGCCTGACGAAACGGTAGGTTTGGGTCTATACCATTTACTTCTAAAGAAGCTGGCTCAAGATTAGAACCTTCAAAAGGGCTGACATGCCAACCATAAGTACGATGAGGTGCAAGCATGCCATGTTCATCAAATCTCAGTGTAACGGCAGCAACTTCTAATAGAGCATCGGTGTGGTGATTAAAACCACCCGTTTCCATATCAATCACTACGGGTAAAAAGCCGCGAAATCTTCCTCCTAGTGGATGAAGACAATCTTCAATATTTTCAGTCTCTTCTGTTTCTGATGTACTTGTATTAAGCAGTGGTGTTTTTAGATTTATTTCCATCAGGCGAGCTTACAACAATCGCCCTAAAAATAACACCAGACGATTAATATATTATTCTATCTCTGTAACACATTGAAATTTAAACCGATTTATTTTGGATTGACAAAAAATAAATAGAAGCTACACTTTGTGGCACAATAAAATCACTGAGATGAAATAATGAGTAACGACCATATAAATGATGTTGATCCACAGGAAACGCTGGATTGGACAGAATCTATCGAAGCGATAATTGAGGCCGAAGGCGTTGAACGCGCTCACTTCATTATCGAAAAGTTAATCGATACAGCACGTACTAACGGTGCAAACCTCCCTTATAGTGCAAGTACTGCTTATATAAATACTATTCCTCCTCATTTAGAAAAAACCTGCCCGGGTGATGCTGGACTGGAAAGTCGTATTCGTTCCTTTATACGCTGGAATGCTGCGGCAATGGTTGTAAGAGCAAACCGCAAAGCGAGTGAACTTGGCGGACATATAGCATCTTTTGCCTCATCCGCAACTTTATACGATGTGGGTTTCAATTATTTTTGGCGCGCACCTACTCCGGATCATGGTGGCGACTTAATCTATTTTCAGGGACATGCTTCCCCAGGTATTTACGCGCGCTCTTATTTAGAAGGACGCTTCGACGAAGCAACACTCGATACTTTCAGACAAGAAGCTGGCGGCAAAGGCTTATCTTCATACCCTCACCCATGGTTAATGCCTGATTACTGGCAGTTCCCTACTGTTTCGATGGGACTTGGCCCAATTAAGTCGATCTACCAGGCGCGTTTCATGAAGTATCTGCAACACCGTAAATTAGCTGATACCAAAGACAGACGCGTATGGGCATTTTTAGGTGATGGTGAAACCGATGAACCCGAAACACTGGGTGCGATCTCATTGGCAGGTCGTGAAAAACTAGAGAATCTGACATGGGTTGTTAACTGTAACTTACAACGCCTTGATGGCCCTGTTCGCGGTAACGGTAAAATTGTTCAGGAATTGGAAGCAGTCTTCCGTGGCGCAGGCTGGAACGTTATCAAAGTATTATGGGGAAGCTACTGGGACCCATTACTGGCTAAAGATAAAGACGGCATCTTGAAAAAGCGCATGCTTGAAGTTGTTGATGGTGAATTCCAGAACTACAAAGCGAAAGATGGTGCTTATGTTCGCGAAAACTTCTTTGGTGCTTACCCTGAGTTGAGCGCAATGGTTCAAAACATGACCGATGATGATATCTGGCGTTTGAATCGTGGTGGTCATGATCCACATAAAGTCTATACCGCTTATGATTCTGCAGTGAATCACAAAGACGGCCCTACGGTTATCCTTGCGCATACGGTAAAAGGTTACGGTATGGGTGCTGCAGGTGAAGGACAGAATCGTACTCACTCACAAAAGAAATTAACAGAAGATGAAATGATCGCTTTCAAGGACCGTTTCAATATTCCATTAAGCGATGAAGATGCAGCGGCAGCACAATACTATCAACTGGATGATGACAGTCCGGAGAAAAAATACCTGCTAGATCGTCGTAAACAACTCGGTGGCTCATTACCTGTGCGTAAAAGTACAGCGGCTCCTCTTGAAGTTCCACCTATCGATATCTTCCAGCCATTGCTTGATGGTTCGGGTGATCGCGAAATGTCTACTACCATGGCATTTGTGCGTATATTAACGATGATTACCCGTGACAAGAAGATGGGTAAATACGTGGTACCAATCGTTCCTGATGAGGCGCGCACCTTCGGTATGGAAGGCATGTTCAGACAGCTCGGCATATTCTCATCTGTCGGTCAGCTATATGATCCGCAGGATATAGAACAAGTGATGTTCTATAAGGAAGATAAAACCGGTCAGATCCTTGAAGAAGGTATCACCGAAGCTGGCGCGTTCTCATCATGGATCGCAGCTGCTACGGCATACAGTACGCACAGCGTTAATATGGTTCCGTTCTATATTTACTACTCTATGTTCGGCTTCCAACGTATTGGCGACCTTGCATGGTCTGCAGGTGATTCACGTTCACGCGGATTCCTGATTGGGGCAACTGCGGGTAGAACAACACTCGCTGGTGAAGGCCTACAACATCAGGATGGACACGGCATGGTTCAAGCCGGATTGATTCCAAACTGTATCAGTTATGACCCTACTTTCGCCTATGAAATGGCAGTCATTATTCATGACGGTATGAATCGCATGTACAACAAGCAGGAAGATGTTTACTACTACATCACTGCAATGAATGAATATTATAAACAACCTGCTTTATCTAAAGGCGCAGAAAAAGGCATCGTTAAAGGCATGTACTTGCTGAAAAATGGTGGCAAGAAAAAGAACAAAGTCCAGTTAATGGGTTCTGGAACTATCTTGCTTGAAGTCATCGCAGCAGCCGATTTATTACTCGAAGACTGGGGTGTGGATTCTGACATCTGGAGTTGCACCAGCTTTAATGAACTCGCTCGTGAAGCACACGAAGTTGAGCGTTGGAATAGATTACATCCATTAGAAGATGCGAAAGTGCCTTATATCACCAAGCAATTAACAGGTCATCGTGGTCCTGCAGTAGCGGCTACTGATTATATCAAGCAGTATCCTGAACAGGTAAGAAAGTGGATACCAAGTGCATATACCGTTTTAGGCACAGACGGTTTTGGTCGAAGCGATACGCGTGTTGAACTACGTAAGCATTTCGAAGTTGATCGTTACCAGATAACAGTTACAGCGCTGAAAGCGTTAGCTGATGATGGCACATTACCTGCGGTGAAAGTCGCTGATGCGCTTGAAAAGTACGGTATTGATACCGATAAACTTAACCCACTACAAGCTTAAGGGAGGCCACGATCATGAGTATTAAAGAAATCGTAGTACCCGATATCGGTGATTTTGATGCCGTTGAAGTTATCGAAGTATTGGTCGCAGAGGGAGACTTTATTGAAGCTGAAGATTCAATCGTAACGGTTGAATCAGACAAAGCCTCTATGGAAATCCCGAGTAGCGCGTCAGGTAAAGTTCTTAAGTTAAAAGTTGGACTCGGAGACAATATCTCCGAAGGCACTGTGCTGTTGATGTTAGAAGTGGATGATTCTGAAAAAGCAGAACCTTCATCAAAAGACTCCGCGGCAACAGATACGGCCGAGAAACCTTCTGAACCAGTGACAACCGAAGCACCAGCAACACCTGAGTCGAAAAGCGAAAAGCCCGCTGCAGCTTCGACATCTTCAGCCGGAACAACCAGCATTGAAGAGATCGTAGTACCAGATATTGGTGATTTTGATGAAGTTGAGGTTATCGAAGTACTTGTTGCAGAAGGAGATATGGTAGAAGCAGAAGATTCACTTATCACGGTTGAATCAGATAAAGCCTCTATGGAAATCCCCAGCAGCGCTTCGGGTAAAGTCCTAAAGGTTAAAGTAAATATTGGCGATAAAGTCTCAGAAGGCTCTGTACTATTAATGATGGAAGTTAATAGTGGGGGAAGCGACGCCAAACCAGAAGCGGCCCCTGAACCCAAAGAAGATGCAGTGAAACTCAATGTTACTGCTCCCGCTGAGGCTAAGCCAAGTAAATCTTCCGTTGATAAATTATCACCAACAGTACATCTGGATGAAAAACGCTTCAGTAAAGCTTATGCCAGTCCGTCTGTGCGTAAATTCGCACGTGAACTCGGTGTAGATTTAGGCGAGGTTTCAGGTACAAGTCGTAAAGGACGTATTAATAAAGACGATGTAAAAGGTTTTGTTAAGAAGGCTTTAACGACCAAATCAGCCGGTTCATCATTAGGCGTAGCACCTATGCCTGAAATTGATTACTCAAAATTTGGCGAGATAGAAACGCAATCTCTGAGTAAGATAAACAAGCTTACTGGTGAGTTTTTACATCGTAGCTGGGTGACTGTGCCGCATGTTACACAGTTCGATGAAGCCGACATTACAGAAATGGAAGCTTTCCGTAAGCAAATGGGCAAGGAGATGGAAAAAGATGGCATTAAAATCACGCCATTAGCTTTCATAATTAGAGCCGTTGTTACAACGCTTAAGCTCTACCCTCGTTTCAATAGCTCTTTAGATAATACCGGCGAAAACCTGATTCTTAAAAAATACTTCAATATTGGTGTGGCAGTTGATACGCCAGATGGGCTTGTTGTTCCTGTTATTCGGGAGGTTGATCAAAAGTCACTGGTAGAAATATCACAAGAAATTCGTCAATATGCGCAATTGGCTCGCGACAAGAAATTGAAACCTTCTGATATGCAAGGTGGTTGTTTTACGATCTCTAGTTTAGGTGGTATCGGCGGAACTAAATTTACGCCTATCGTCAATGCGCCTGAAGTTGCAGTGTTAGGTGTTTCCAAGTCATCCATGCAACCGCAATGGGATGGTACTGAGTTCAAACCGCGCCTAATGTTACCATTATCCCTCTCTTATGATCATCGAGTGATTGACGGAGCAGATGGCGCACGATTTACTTCACATTTAAGTAAAATGTTATCTGACATTCGTCGCATGATGGTTTAAAGTATACGGCTAAATAATAATTGATTATATGATTGACTTTTTTAATTATAAAGTTTACCGCAAACAATAGAAGGAAGTATTAATATGCACGCACCCCTAGTAGTCCTAGGCTCAGGCCCAGGTGGTTACACAGCAGCCTTTCGCGCAGCAGACCTAGGTCTTGAAGTTATTTTGATTGAAAAGTACGAAAGTATTGGAGGAGTCTGTTTAAACGTAGGCTGTATCCCATCTAAAGCTTTACTCCACACTGCTCAAGTTATTACTGAAGCAGAAGAAGCCGGAAACCACGGTGTTAGTTTTGGCAAACCAAAAATTGACATTGATAAGGTTCGTGAGAACAAAGATGATATTGTTGGCAAACTTACAGGTGGCCTTAAAGGACTTGCTAAGCAACGTAAAGTAACTATCGTTCATGGTTACGGAAAATTCACTTCTGATAAAGCGATTGAAGTTGAAGCGGAAGATGGTACTAAAACAGAAGTAACTTTTGATAATTGTATTATTGCTGCTGGTTCTCGTGTAACTAAACTTCCTTTCATTCCTTGGGATGACCCACGTGTAATGGACTCTACAGGCGCTCTTGAACTGGAAGATATCCCAAAGCGTTTGCTAGTTGTTGGTGGTGGAATCATTGGTTTAGAGATGGCTACTGTTTATGATGCACTTGGCTCTCAAGTAACCATCGTAGAACTATCTCCGGGCCTAATGCCTGGTACTGATCGCGATCTTGTTAAGCCATTAGAGCGTCGCATTGCCAAGCAATACGAAAACATTTTCACAAATACTAAACTTGCTTCTATTGAGCCATCTGACGCAGGTATGCTTTGTAAATTTGAAGCGCTTGATGAAAAGACAGCTAAGAACGTACCTGAGTCTGATACATTCGATCGCGTACTTGTTTCAATCGGTCGTTCACCAAACGGTAAATTGATTGACGCTGATAAAGCAGGTGTTGCAGTGGATGATCATGGCTTTATCGCTACTGATAACCAAATGCGTACTAATGTGCCTCACATCTTTGCAATTGGTGACATCGTTGGGCAACCAATGCTTGCGCATAAAGCAACACATGAAGGCAAAACAGCCGCCGAAGTGATTGCGGGTCACAAAGCATTCTTTGATGCTCGTGCCATTCCATCTGTTGCTTACACTAATCCTGAAATTGCATGGATGGGTAAAACAGAAGAAGAGTGTAAAGCAGAAGGTATTGAAATCACCAAAGGTGCATTCCCATGGGCTGCAAGTGGACGTTCATTAAGTAACGGCCGTAGCGAAGGTATGACTAAGGTAATGTTTGATAAAGGTACTGGCCAGATCATCGGTGCAGGTATCGTTGGAACAAACGCTGGTGAGTTAATTGCTGAAGCTGTATTGGCACTTGAAATGGGTGCTGATGCTGAAGATATTGGTTTAACTATTCATCCGCATCCAACACTTTCTGAAACATTCAACTTCGCTGCAGAAGTTGCTGAAGGTACTTGTACGGATATTTACGTACCAAAAAGAAAGTAAATGTTTAGTTAGCGACTCTATTCATTAATTATTCGCTTAATTAATGAATAGATAAGCAACTCAAAAAAGGCGTTCATTTGAACGCCTTTTTTTATGACACGCTCTTATTGTTTATATTGTTTATATTGCTTAGGTCACCCCCCTACTTTGAGGCGTTTTTTTGTTCCTGCCTTTCAAATGATTACAAACATTCTAAAGCTTCTATGCTTTCATCTTTTACTATGCCGTCGCGTTATAATATTCAACATGACATTTAATCAACA
Source organism: Cocleimonas sp. KMM 6892 (assembly GCF_035798195.1). NCBI lineage: Bacteria > Pseudomonadati > Pseudomonadota > Gammaproteobacteria > Thiotrichales > Thiotrichaceae > Cocleimonas > Cocleimonas sp. KMM 6892. The sequence continues at coordinate 115,652 of NZ_JAPFBV010000005.1, forward strand.
TCGTACTTAATCAAATCGCACTTGTTCGACAATCAAATGTCATAGCAACGTAACGATTTGAAGATGAAAGACAACGAAAAAACGCAGAGAATGAAAACCATTAATAAACTTGCAGCACGCCTTTTCTTAATAGTATTTAGTTTTATTCTTGTTAATACTGTTTGGGCTGATACTAGCGCAGATACAAATGTTATTGCGCTTGAAGAAAGTGGGCACAGTAGCGAACAAACGAATCACAAAGAGAATGGTGAATATGTAAGAAAACGCTTTCTGCGCTTAATGAAAAAGCCTTTCGACACTAAAGACTCAAGAACCAGAATTCTGATAATCGGCGATAGTCACGCTCAGGACTTTCTAAATGCCATTGCTGAAAACAAGTTCTTGAAAAACAGTCAGATAAGAACGCGCTATATTCCCACCCGTTGCCAGATATACCTTGGGAAATCAGCTTATAAAGAAATTCATAAAAATGATGTAAGCCTCTGTAATCAATCAGATAGCCTGGAAAATGCGAAAGGACAAATAGCAGAAGCCGATATCATTATATTTTCAGCACTCTGGAGAATGTGGGCAGTAAAGGCCTTACCCAAAACCATCAGTAACCTTGGACTTTCTCCAGAACAAAAACTGTATGTAATCGGTAGACGTAGCTTTTTAAAGCCTAACAAAGAACAACTGCATAACCTATCTAAGGGCCAACAGCAGAACTTGAGATTAGCAGTAGATATTCATCAACAAGCCATTAATAAAGCAATGGCCAAGGTACTGGATGTACAGACATTTGTAGATGTACATTTTTGGGTATGTGGGCGAGAAGCAAGCTGCCCTGTTTTCACTGATAACATGAAGTTAATTTCTTTTGATGGTGGCCATCTCAGTAAAGATGGCGCACGGTATCTGGGCAGGATTCTCTTTAACAAGTCTCAGTTATCAGCATTAATCAACCCTGATTAATACTGCTGCAGACTTAGTCTCTAAAGTTTGTAAATTGCACAGGTACTCCAATATCTTCACCACGTAGCATTGCCATTACCTGTTGCAAGTCATCGCGCTTTTTGCCGGTAACTCGCATTTGCTTGTCCTGCATTTGAGTGGTGACCTTAAATTTACCAGCCTTAATCAATTTGCTCACTTTACGGCCAGCATCACCATCTAAACCTTGTTTAAGTAAAATTCTCTGGCGCGTATTTTTTAACTGTCCTTCGATATCCTGAATATCCAGAGCACTGGTATCTACTTTTCTAGCGACCATTTTAGAGCGCAATACATCACGCATCTGTTTTATCTGGAACTCACCTTCAGCCTTTAACGTAATGACTTCATCGTTTAATTCAAATGAGCAATCACAGCCTTTGAAATCATAACGAGTACTGACTTCTTTATTGGCTTGATCGACGGCATTTCTTAACTCATGCATATCAACTTCTGAAACCACATCAAACGATGGCATAGCTTTACCTCTTTACGATTTTATTATTTATGATAGGCGTATTTTACACCATTATTCTACAGCAAAAAACTCGTGACCGAGTTGTAACTTAAGACTAACTTACTCCTAAATAGCTAAGAAATATAAGGATTTCTTAGACTTCCGCAGCCTTAAAATATTTTATGGATCGTGCTGACTTCTCTCTACAATTTTTAATCATAACTACCCTATGAAAATGCGTATTCACAGTTATATACTACGTGTTCATTTATAAACTTATATCGGTATTTCTTATGTCTAGAACCTATCAATTGACGTTAATTCTTTTGTGTTCTTTTGTTCTCAATGCCTGTGACAACAGCAAACCTGAAGCAGAGGTAGAGACCAAAAAAGTGGTTAAAACAGAGACAAAGTCAGAGAAAAAGACAGAAGCAAAAGCCGAGATGTCAGCTGCAGATTCAATAACAATTGTTGACCCTTACATAAGAGCCATGCCTCCCGGTCAAAAAGTAACGGCAATGTTTATGACGATGGAAAATTCATCGCCTTCATTACAAGATCTAGTATCTGCAGATACCACTGCCAGTGAACATGCGGAGCTACATGAACACAAAATGATTGATGGCATGATGAAAATGGGACAGGTTGAAAAAATATCCGTTGAGGCAAATGGATCTGCAGCACTGAAACCAGGTGGTTACCACATTATGTTGATTGGCTTGAAAAAAGACCTTCAACCCGGCGAAATGGTCGATATTAAGCTGACCTTTAAAGACGGTTCGAGTAAAACAGTAAAAACAGAAGTGAAGAAAATAGCCGTTAATTAATTCACCTCTTCTAAGCTACTGATTTTAAATCAACTAAATCCAGAGAAACACAATTATGTCAAAAGCCCTTATCCCACTTTCTATTATCGCGCTTGTATTAGGCTTAGTTATTGGGAATAGCTTTTTTGAAGCACCAAAGCCAAAATCTGGTGAATACATCGATCCACCTGGCGGTGATTTCACGCTACAAAGTATTAACGGTGATGTCAGCTTAAGCGACTACAAGGGCAAGGTTACTCTTCTGTATTTTGGTTATACATTTTGCCCAGACGTTTGCCCAACCTCGCTATCTCGGGTAGGGGCAGCATTTAAAAAGCTCAACGAAGATGAGCTTAAACATGTTCAAGGGATACTTATCAGCGTAGACCCAGATCGCGATACACTGCAAAAACTAGCGGACTATACAAAGTACTTTCACCCTCAAATAGTGGGAATAACGGGTACTAAAGAAAAAATTGATGAAATCGCTGCGCGGTATGATGTTAAATATCGAAAAGCAGAGGGCACAACTGCGGCTAGCTACCTTGTTGATCACACAGCCTATATTTTCGTTTTGGATAAAACAGGAAAGATCAGAGAATATCTTCCACATGCTGTCGAAGTCGATCGTGCGGTTGAGGTTATTCGTAAGCTGATAAATGAGTAGCTAGCTCGACGAGAAACACGGCACAATTAATTATTAATCACGCCACTTTAATAACGTTTTCGGTTTAGCTTTAAACGTTACTAAGTCACCCCCCTACTTTGAGGGCTTTTTTCAAGGTAAATAGAGCTAGTGCAGAACTGGATGTTTATATAGTTATATGAACTAGAGCATCTTCTGCCAATGGCCAACATCGACCCATTGATCAAATTTAAAACCTACTTCTTTAAAGTGGCCCGCTTTTTCAAAACCTAATTTTTCATGAAGTTTCACGCTTGCTTCGTTTGGCAAAGCGATAATTGACATCAAGGTATGCGCTGAAGTGGTGTTATCGATGAGATCAAACAGGTGCTGATAGAGCTTTGTGCCAAGACCCTTTTCACCGTTTCCATTTTCCGTATAAATCGTCACTTCTAAAGTGCCCTTATAGGCTTCTCTCACAGCGTATTTATTGGCATAGGCATAGCCAATGATCTTGCCTTGCTGCTCATAGACTATCCACGGATAAGACTCGGTAGTAGCGCTAATGCGACGAGTCATCTCTTCAACAGAGACAGGATCGTATTCAAAAGAGATACAGGTGTTCTCGATATAGTAGTTATAAACTTCACAGATTGCAGCTGCATCATCTGTGGTTACGGAACGAATCAAACCCGAGCTCATCTGAACCCCCTAGCGCTTTAAATGGTCAAGGTAGCTAGTTTAATTAAAGGATTTAGAGCTGTCTATTCAAGGTTTTATTTATTAGTGTAATTGAGAAATTATCAAGTCTCCCCCCCTACTTTGGAGCACTTTTTTCTAATGATATTACTTTGTTATTGAATAACGCTTTTAGTCTTTAAGTTCTTTTTGAATAGAAGCAAGAATGCCACGCATGATATTCAATTCTGTCTCATCCATCTCAGCGCGATTAAACAAGGTCTGTAACTTCTGCATTATTTCACCGGGGTGCTTCTTAAAAATGAATCCCGTTTCAGTTAATGTTTCATCGAGATGCGTGTAAAACAAATCCATCTGTTGCGTATTAGGGTATTGTTTTGGCGCTTTATTTCTATCGTCTGAATTTAGCGCCCCATCCCCTGAAACAGCCAGGTGTTGCTTGAAAATTTCGTAACAAAAAGTCTGAACAGCAGCCGCAATATTCAAAGAGCTGTAATCAGGATTCGTCGGAATAGTCGCACGATATTTACACAGTGAGAGATCCTCATTGATCAGCCCCATTCTTTCAGGACCAAAGACCAAAGCTACCTTATTCGTGGCCGATGCTGTATAAAGCTTTTCTGCCGTTTCTTCAGGATTCAAAACGGGCAGATCATAACCGCGTGTTCTTGCCGTACTCGCAACAACCACCGTGCAGTCTTTTATTGCATCAAATAAATTATCGACTTGTGTTGCGCTTTGCACAATATCGTCAGCACTTGTCGACATCTTTGTCGCTTCATCTCTGGCTTGTTGCGTTTCGAAATCTTTTGGGGCAACCAAGTAAAGCTCACTTAAGCCCATTGTCTTCATCGCACGCGCCGCCGAGCCGATGTTGCCGGGATGAAAAGTGCGTACGAGCACAACACGAATATTATTTAGCACGATATTTTTCTATGAATTAAAAGTAATTGAATTATAGGCTGTGATTTAAACAGCATGAAGCAGTCAGGAGTAATGACTTTGAACATAGGTTTCAACTATCTGCTGAAATTCCTCTGCAATGCTATCGCCTTTCAAGGTCACCGTTTTCTCCCCATCCTCATAAACGGGAGCGACTGGCTTTTCACCACTACCGGGTAAACTGATGCCTATATTTGCTTGTTTACTCTCACCTGGACCGTTAACCACACACCCCATGACTGCGACTGACATCTCCTCAACTCCCGGGTATTGATCTCTCCAGATTGGCATTTGATCCAGTAGATAGGTTTGAATATCTTGCGCTAAATGCTGAAAATAATCGCTTGTTGTGCGACCACAACCCGGGCACGCAACAACTTGAGGCGTGAATGAGCGTAGACCCAGAGACTGTAATATTTGCTGACCGACAATCACCTCTTTTTCGCGCGCTTCACCCGGTTTTGGTGTTAGTGAAATACGTATCGTATCCCCTATGCCTTGTTGTAATAATATAGATAGCGCTGCGGTAGATGCGACAATACCTTTGCTACCCATTCCTGCTTCTGTTAACCCTAAATGCAGCGGGTATTCACACTTGTCAGAAAGCTCTTCGTACACTTTGATAAGTTCTTGCGCACTACTGAGCTTGCATGAAATAACAATTTTGTTAGCGGGTAAGCCATATTCTTCGGCTTTGGCGGCACTGCTTAATGCTGATTCTATCAAGGCATCGTGCTGTACTTCAGAAAGCTCTTTTGGTTTATCTAGCTGATGATTTTCGTCTAGCATTCTTGCTAATAATTTCTGATCCAATGATCCCCAGTTCACACCAATACGCACCGCTTTATCGTATTTAACCGCGAACTCAATCATCTGCGCGAATTGCTCATCGCCGCGTTTACCTTTACCCACATTTCCGGGATTGATACGGTACTTAGCTAAGGCTTTGGCACATTCAGGCACCGCACTTAGCAGTTTGTGTCCATTAAAATGAAAATCACCAATCAATGGAACATCACACCCCATTTTGTCTAGACGCTCTCTGATTTCCGGAACGGCTTCAGCAGCTTCCATGGTATTTACCGTAATACGCACAAGTTCAGAACCTGCTTTGGCTAATTCAGCAACCTGTTTAACTGTTCGAACGACATCAGCTGTATCCGTATTCGTCATTGACTGCACTACTACTGGCGCATCTCCACCAATAAGAATATTGTCTACATTAACGGCGAGTGTCTTTTTACGATTTGTTTTGGACATGATGAATCAGCTTTTCTGTTGAGGGTTTTATTGAATCTTGAGCTTTGGAAAATCAGGCACTTCAGTGAGACTATTTTTATCTAAATCTGACTCTTTTGCTAGTTGAGCAATGGTTTTCTTTTGTTCTGGGTGTATGGTTTCAGCCGCTATTTCTGCCAAAGGGAATAACACAAAAGGAAATTTGAGTATTTCAGCACGCGGAACATCATTATCTGGGCGTAAAATTTCATCACCATAGAGAAGTACATCAACATCTAAAGTGCGGGATATGAATTTGGTTTTACTTCTTTTTCGTGCGTGTTGATTCTCTATACTTTTTAGAAAATCTTTTAAATCAGCGTAGCTTAAATCTGTTTCGAACCCGGCAGATATATTGATAAAAGCATCGCCTTTAAAACCAAAGGATGCGCTCTCGTACGCCTTAGAAAATACCATATCAGGAAATTTTCTTTGTAATTCATCAACACAGGACTGAATATTCTTTTCTCGATCAATATTGCTCCCAATATCGATATATACAGCAACCATTTACATTACCTTAATCAGGTCTAACATTTAAAAAATCTAACTGACACAAAAGGAATTAACCTGTTGTTCGAGTTCTTTCTATTATAACACCCACTTCTGCAGAATCTGTGACTGCCATGGGTTTACCAAGAGATACTTTTATCCATGGAATCTTCATTTTATCCAACAATAATTCAGCAATGTGTTCTGCAAGCGCCTCTACTAGTTGAAATTCACTTTTATCAACAAGGTCTTTCACTAGTTTTGCGGCTTCTTTATAGTTTAATGTGTCTTTAATATCATCAGATTGAGCCGCATTGCGATTATCCCAGCCCATTTCGATATTCACATTAATTTGCTGATGTATTCGCCTTTCCCAATCATAAATACCTATCACAGCATCCAAACGTAAATCACGAATATAAACAATATCCATTAAGAATCCTTTTATTCTAGTCCTTTAAGCCTGTTAGTTTAAATGATTAGCTACAGTAATTATGTATTTTTCTTCAACATGGCTTATGACGTTTTTATTCATTACAGAGTAAATAACAATATTGATCTTGTCTTACACTATTGGCAAAAGACTTAAATTACACGAATAGAAAAATATATCAGACAATAAAAAAGCGACTCTTTATGGTCGCTTTTTTTGTAAAGAGTATTTCGATTTTAATTAAGCCCGTAAGAAAACTTTATCTTTTAGTGTAACCAGAAACTTCAAGGAATTGAGCAACTGCTGATTTCTAAACAATAAGTACCACAATGCTTTTGTCTTAACTGAAAAAGACTCTTTATTTTGTTGATACACGCTTTCTCTTACTGATACGTCGATAGTCCTTGTTTTAATAAAGTCAAGATTAGCATCGTGTATGACTTTCTCAATTTCATCCTTAAACTTGAAGTCTAAATATTGATTGATGAAATCTAATTGCTCTTTAAATCTATTCAAAACACTCTGTCTGCGCTTTGAACTTTTAAGTGTTTCAGAAACTGTCCAGCTGCTTTCAACCCCTACTCTATAAACAGCCATGCTACGGTCTAAAAATAAGGCTCCACCTCTCGCTGCACCCATTATTTGCGAAACAAAATCACCCGGGATTGCCGTTTCAAACCAGTTTGGTAATGAAGAAATTAAACGATTGGTAAATAACAATGATGCTGTGGGACAGAAAACGCCACCACCTAGAATGACTTCCTGAGGTGTAAATACTTTTGTTTTATCGGCATGTCTAGAGGCCACTTCTTCTCTGACATTATCGATTAATTTATAAGTAGAGTGGAAACACATATCTACATCAGGGTGCTTTTCCATTTCTTCTACTTGAATCATTAGTTTATCTTTATCTATCCAGTAATCATCGCCATCACAGAATGCAACATACTCTCCCTTAATTTTGGGAAACAGAATTGCCATGGTATTTACGCCCTGTGAAAACTGATTTTCTGTTTGATACACAGGTTTTACAATGTTGGGGAATGCAGTTTCATACTCTTTTAAAATCTCTGCAGTTCTATCCGTGGAAGCATCATCATTAATGATAATTTCGAAGGGGAAATCTGTCTCCTGCATTAGAAAACTATCCAGTGCTTCGCTGATACAGTACTCATGATTAAAGGCAACACAGGTAATGCTGACCTTGATGCCATCCCCTTGCCAGTTTTGACTAATCTCTTTTTCTGTTTTATTTATCATGTGAGTTTTTCTTTTTTTCTAATGTTAAATATAGTGAGTAAAGAATCAAATTGTTCTAGAACATCTTTGAAAGCCTTAACTTTTAAAACTCCGTTGAATAACAGATATAACGCAACAAAAATTATTCCTTTTAATAGCATACTAGGAAAGTCTGAGAGTGCTAACTGCGAACTGATGAACAGTGTAATTGCAACAGCAGGAAAAACGATAAACGTTTGAATCAAAATAGGTCGGACAATAGATAAGAATGACAAGCCTAATTCACGTGCAGCAAAATATATATTCAGTGAGGTTCCCAAAGCTGAAGTAACGATCAAGCTATATAAAAACGCCTTAATACCAAAGGCAAACAACACATAGAATGTGATTGATTGAATTATTTTTTTATAAATTTCCAGCTTTAGGAAAGCTCTGGATTTACCGCGACTACTAAGTACATTCACCATGAGTGCGCTGATAGGATAGGCAAAACCACTGAGAGCCAGTATTTTAAAATAGAAGATAGATGCTTCCCATTTGGCGCCCAATAACAAAACAATTAACTCATCTGCCACCAAGAACAAGCCACCTAAAATCAGAAAAGTCACAAAGCTGATGATTCCGGTAGATTTAATAACGACTCTTCTGAATTGTTCCAGATCATTTTGAATTTTACTCAAAACAGGAAATAGCACTGACATCAAACTACCCGCAGAGTACTTTACCACTAGCATATTCAACTGCTTCGCCTGATGAAAGAAACCTAAGGTTGCAGGAGCAAACAGCTTTCCTATAATCAGGTAGTCTGCTCTCTCATAGATGGTATCCAAAAGCCCTGCGAGGAACATATTCATTCCATACCCCCACAGCTGCTTTAATGCTTTGAAAGAGAAAGCTAAAGTAGGAACCCAGCTACTTCTACTCCAAATGAGGATATTGATTAACACTTCTCTTGATATTAGTTGAGCGACTAAACTCCATACCCCTGCTCCCCAAAACGCGAGCAGAACACCGATAACACCACTCAGTACTGAAGCTATCAAGTTAACTTTTGTGAGTAATTCGTAATTCAGTTCTTTTCTTAAAATAACGCTTTGCACGGCATGGAAAGCACTAATAATAAACAGCGATGACATCACCTGTATCAAAGGTAGCAGTTCTGGATTGTTATAGAATGTCGCTATCTGACCAGCAGATAAATACGTCAGTAAGGTAAGTAAAAATCCCGCTGTAATATTGAAAAAGAAAACGGATGAATAATGTATGGGTAGTAGTTTTGATCGCTGAATTAAAGCTCCACCCAAACCCACATCTGAAAAGATGGTTGCAACGGAAACAATAACCATAATGATGGCAATCAAGCCGAAGTCACTTGGCTCCAGTAGCCGTGCAAGGAATATAGTGACGATCAGGCTAGACGCATGTGTACCCAGATTTCCAAGTAAATCCCAGATAAATGCCTTTAGCCCTTTTGTTTTTAGATCGCTCACTATTTTTTCCTAAGGCGAATAGACGATTATATCGACAAATTCACCTTTTGTTTTTCACTAGCTAACTTTGCTTGGCTCTATGACCATTTGATCACTCATTTCTTCTTCGGATAAATACGGCCTCATATCTTCAAAAGAACGATTAAAGTCTAATCTCGGCTCAACGGTTGTAATGTCCGCCTGCACACGAATATCGATTATTTCACAATCATCAGTTTGTAAACTTTTATCGATTCTCTTTTTAATTTTTTCCATGTCAGTCACTTGATGACTTTTGATGCCATAAGCCTTACCGATTTTCTTAAAATTAGGTACACTATAATCATTAATTGAACCTACAGAGTTTCCTTCTAGATAAGCATCCTGACGAAGTTTAACCATGTGTAAACTTTCGTTATTAATCACGAATATCTTAATTGGTAGTTTTCGTCTTTTTATGATTTCCAATTCCTGAATATTCATTTGGAAACCACCATCACCAGTAATGACAACCGCTCTTTTTCCTGTCGCCAGTGTTGCGCCAATTGCCGCAGGAAGTGCAAACCCCATCGAGCCAAAACCACCAGAGAACAAAACACGTTGCTTTGCTTTAGGTTTAAGTGATTGCGCAACCAGCATTTGGTGCTCGCCTACATCGACACAAATACAATCATCATCTTCTAAATGTTTAGAAATTTGGTAAACGATCTGGTTACCCAATCTATCAGTTTTATCATTATTGTATTCTGCTGGGTATTGCGCTTTGTAGCTTAGGACCTTCTCATGCCAAAAGTCGATTTCATTTGAATACTTTCTGAGATTCAATTGATAGAGGAATTCACGCACATCTTCCTTTATCAATAAATCCATATCGACCCTGATACCTAATTCATTAGCATCTATATCGACTTGAACCTTCTGAGCTTCGCGCGCAAACGTTTCAATTTTTCTACCTGTTTGCAAGTTATCTAAACGAGATCCAAGCACGATTAATAAATCAGAATTTGCGATTGTTAAGTTTGCGTGACGCGTACCGAAATTACCTAGAAAACCCAGATTATATTTATATTCGCTGGTAATAGAATCTTTACCCATTAAGGAGTAAACCATCGGAATTTGAGTCGCTTCGAGAAACTTCATTAATTCAGCTTCTGCACCAGCAAGTCGTACCCCACCACCTACTAAAACGACCGGTCTTTCTGCTTGATTGATTAGCTTAACAGTCTTCTCTATATCAGCCGCTAATTTAGCATTAACCGCATTTTTCTCTAGTAGTTCTTTGTGCTCATCGCTACCAAAAAATGATTCAATCTCTTCTGGATTAAAATCAGTTAAGAACTGTAGATTCTCTGGAATACTGACTAACACAGGACCTTTTCGGCCTTCCTGTGAAATAAAATACGCTTTTTCTAACTCATATCGCATATCTTTTAAATCAGTGATCTGAATGGCATATTTTGTTATTGATTCAGAAAGAACAACCATATCGGTTTCCTGAAATCCGAACTGGCGGATATTTCTATCACCTTTACATTCACTCGGAGGAACATCTCCAATAATAAATAGAGTGGGCACTGAATCGAAATAGCAATCTGCGATACAAGTCAGCAAATTAGTCGCACCTGGGCCACTTGTAACCGTAGCTACTCCACTTTTGCCAGTAACACGCGCATACGCATCAGCGGCAAATCCTGCGCCCTGCTCATGAATCGTAAAGACGTTCTCTATCTCTGGGTGTTTATCAATAGAATCACATAAATGCGCGTTTTTTCCGATATAGCTAAAGACTTTATCGATATGATTGTCTGCTAAAAACTGAATCACATAATCTGATACTTTCATTGGATGTATTCCTAAAATATTGTTTTTTATAGTCTTTAAAGGTGGAGCTTTAAAAATAATGTGTGATGAAAAACTTGAATCACTCTACTTCAAGTCTTAATAATCGAAAGGCATTTTCTTTATCTGCAATGAAGTCAGTGAACCCATTTTTTTTATAAAATTTATGACTCATTTCATTCAAGTAATGAATTTTGACCATCACTACATTGAAATCATGCTCTTTTGCGTATTCACTAATCCTGGTAATTAACTTTGATCCTAATTTTCGACCTCTAAATCCTTCTTTAATCGTTAAAGAAGAAATATATCCAATTTTCTCTTCAGCATTATTGAAGTAACAAGGCGAAAGACCGATCAAATTGACGTTATCCCATAGAGTAAACTGAATGGAGCTTTCTAATAATTTTTCGCTATATTCATTAATGTTTACTCGATCACTGAGTTTCTCGAAGTAGTCATTATCATGCACTTTGAAAAAATCACTGATTTCCAGAATGGATAATTCTTTGATTTCAAATTTTATTTCCTGAGAACTCATTCATTTAAGAACAAACTGACCTAGCAGTTTATTCGCCTCAGCTTTAGAGTTGAACATCAAAACATCGATGATTGATAGATGAGGGACAAAGTCATTATAAAATTGCTTATATTCAACATCCGCCACTTCTAAAAAAGATAATTCCATACCTTCTTTTTTAAATGACTCTTTGTCATAAAGGCTTTGGCCACCTATGGCATTAACGTATTTCTCAGCATTTGCCCTTTTACAAATATCAATGGTTCTATCTTGCGCCTTTAAGGTTGTCTCACCTTGCAAATCACTTAAATAGACAAACTGGGTATTCATTCCAAGGTATTTTGCGATCTCTTGAATTGAATGCCCCAAATATCTGGCTAAGTTTTTTTCTTGATTTTGTAATAGTGCTTCAATCATTGGAAATACCTCATTGAAATGAGGTGCCTTTTTATAATTAAGCTTAATCGTGCTAATTATTTTACGGGCATTATTTCCGACTTTTACTTCGTTAATCAGCGACGTTCCATTAACGCCCATAACCTCCAGGCTAAATCTATGGCGCTCACCGTTTAACAAAATATAGTTTCTATTTACATAACCTTTTTTGATGTATTGCATGCTGTCTGATATCACGTATGTGTCAGACAGATTGATTAGCTGCCAATACCCAATATACGGAAACAAATAAGGCTGATTACTACCAACTAACACTTTCAGCTAGCCTGCTCGTAAGTGCGCATATTGCTCAGCGTATCAATAATCGTTTCGGCAACCATTGGCTCTACGCCTGAATGCATTGGGATAACCAAAATACGGCTAGCGATATCTCTTGAGTTTTCCATGACTTCACTACAATTTACATAAGGTAGCGTATCTAAAGATGGCTTGAAATATTGACGAGCTGCCACGCCCTTTTCAAACAATGCTGTTCTTACCTGATCCATTTCATTTTCGTCATCAAATACGACAGGGAAATAACTATAGCTCTGATCTGCTGAAGGGTTCTTTTCTTGCAGTTGAACGAACTCTCTTAATTTGCGTGTATAAAATTCGTGACTTTTTTTACGCTCTTTGTGGATGATGTCTTCTTCTTCAAGCATGCATAGACCCATTGCAGCGCCTACTTCATTAAGCTTAGAGTTCACTCCTAACATAGAAACAGAATCGGGCGCATCAATACCATAGTTACGAACGACCTTGGCCTTTTCGTAAAGTGCATCATCTTTTATAACGATGGCTCCGCCTTCAACGGTATGGAACATCTTGGTAGCATGGAAGCTGATGATCGACATATCGCCATATCCCAGAATATGTTTGCCTTTGTATTCCACATCAAATGCATGAGAAGCATCGTAGATCACTTTTAGGTCATGCTTTTTTGCGATAGCGTCAATTTCATCTATCTCACAAGCGTTACCAAACACATGACACGGTGCGATTGCACAGGTTTTATCATTGATTAATCGTTCAATATTTTTAGGATCCATATTGTATGTATCCTTATCAATATCAGCGAATACAGGTGTTAACCTTTCAGCTGCTATTGCACTTACTGTAGATACAAAACTAAAAGGCGTTGTTATTACCTCTTTGTCTTCTTCTTCTAGTAAACGATACGCAAATTGAAGCGCATCAGTACCACTAGAAAGGCACAGTAAGTTTTTTACTCCAAGGAAATCTTCGAGCTTTTTCTCGAGTTCTTGTACTAAAGGACCATTATTCGTTAGCCATCCACTTTCATAGATACCATCGATATATGACTTAAACTTTTCCCTATCAGGCATGTATATTTTGGTTACATAGATCATAATAATTCTTATATTTGTTAGAAATTAAATAAATTATTTTTGTTATGCGAATATTCTAAAACTGATCAAAGATTAACCAAATGGAGTTGAGATAATTGGTAGCATGTACCATTTAATAGGTAGTTTTTAATAGAACGGTAACAAATAGCGTCTAATATTTTTGCAGAGAAAGCATTTGAGATGTCAGCAATTAACGGATAATCAAGAAGTTAAAATCATAGAAAAATTAGGTATTTACGTAATTTATACTGTAAAAAACCTAATTAAAAATACTGTAGAAGAGTGAGATAAGTGACTGCTGCAAGTCTATTTATTAGACTTACAGCAGTACTTTTAAAGAATTATTTTACACGTCTTAATAGACGGCATATCTTGAGTAATAGGCGAGTGAACTATCAATGTTAGACCACTGATAGATCAGCTATAGATTATTTTATAGTCTTCAAATACGCTTTAAATCTATCACCAATTTCTGGATGACGTAGACCATATTCAACATTAGCCATCATATAACCCAACTTAGATCCACAGTCATGACTTTTACCTGTCATATGGAAAGCATTTACTGTTTCTTTATCCATTAACATCGCAATAGCATCCGTTAACTGGATTTCGTCTCCAGCACCTGCGGGGGTATGTGCTAATAAATCCCAAATTGTAGCAGGTAAAACATATCGACCAACAACAGCAAGATTAGATGGCGCCTGATCCACTGGAGGTTTTTCAACAACCTGTGTCATTTTCGCTGATTTGCCTGCAGAAATTTCATGCCCATTACAATCGGCTACACCGTAGCTGCTAACCAATTCCATAGGAACAGGTTCGACCATAATCTGGCTTTCGCCGTTTTCATCAAATAATCTGAGCATTTCGGCCATGTTTTCAGTCGACAGATCACTGCTCGCTTCATCGATCAAAACATCAGGTAATACAACCGCGAAAGGGTTATCACCGATAAGAGGTTTAGCACACAAAACCGCATGCCCAAGACCTTTAGCAACGCCTTGTCTTACATGCATAATCGTTACATGTTCAGGGCAAATAGATCTAACTTCATCAAGCAATGAACGTTTTACACGCTTTTCAAGCGTAGACTCCAGCTCATAACTCGTATCAAAATGGTTTTCGATGGCATTCTTACTAGAATGCGTTACCAATACAATTTCTGTGATACCGGCAGCAATACATTCATTAACGATGTATTGAATCATTGGTTTATCAACGACAGGTAACATTTCCTTAGGAATTGCTTTTGTAGCTGGCAACATACGTGTACCTAGACCAGCGACAGGAATGACAGCTTTACGGATTTCTTTTGTTTTTTTCATTATTAGTATTTTCCAAAATTAAAAAAATAATTAAGCCCAGCAAATCCTTCGCAAATATAACGATTTGCCTAATTATTACTCTATTTTCTCATAAAACTATTCTGTAGTCATTACTGTTAGTCGGATACATAGCATGCAAAATAATTTCTATTACGCTGATTATTATAGAAACAAACCAAATACACCCCCCTACTTTGGGGCGTTTTTTTTAAGCTTAAGATTAGAATCTCAAAAATGATCAGGGTATGAATGGATAAACCGGTTATTGGTTTATCTATTCATTACTCTTCAATTACTATTTCTAAAGACTCAAATATGCTTCATTTGCTTCGTTTAGTTTTCGCAAATCTTTACGCAATACTTTACCTACATTACTTTTTGGTAAATCAGAAACAAACTCAATGTACTTAGGACATTTATATCCTGTCATTTCTTCGTGGCAATAATCTTGAAGTTCTTTTTCAGTCAGGCTGTCATCACTTTTAACGACAAATATTTTAACCGCTTCACCTGATTTTGCATGTTCAACACCAATTGCCCCTACTTCGAGTACTTTTGGATGTAAGGCTACGACGTTTTCTATCTCATTTGGATATACATTAAAGCCTGAGACGATGATTAAATCTTTTAAGCGATCAACCAGTTTTACCATGCCATTCTCAGACACGACAGCAACATCACCTGTTTTTAACCAGCCATCTTTACTCAACACATTGTCTGTTTCTTTCGGTCTGTTCCAGTAACCTTGCATGACTTGAGGTCCACGGATACACAACTCACCTGCCTCACCAAAACCAAGTTCCTTGCCGCTTTCATCGCGGATACTAATCTCGGTCGAAGATATAGGTAAACCAATGCTTCCGGTAAAACCATCAATATCGAGCGGATTAATAGTAGCGGCTGGAGAAGTCTCGGTAAGACCGTAAGCTTCTACAAGAACATGCCCAGTAACTTCTTTCCATTTTTTAGCGGTATATTCTTGTACTGCCATACCACCACCTAAAACCAGTTTTAGGTTTGAAAAGTCTAACTGGTCAAAACCCGGGGTGTTTAACAGGCCATTAAAGAGTGTATTTACCCCTGTCACAAACGAGAACTTTTCCTTAGATAGCTCTTTTACAAAACCAGGCATATCTCTTGGATTAGTTATTAATACACTTTTTGCACCAATTTTTAACGCAAACATCGCATTCGCAGTTAACGAGAAGATATGATAAAGCGGCAAGGCAGTGATAAATGTTTCCTGGCCATCGATTAAATCTTTAGACGCCCAGTGATATGCCTGAAGCAAGTTCGCAATCATATTCTCATGCGTTAATGCAGCACCTTTTGCGACTCCTGTAGTGCCGCCAGTATATTGGAGAAAGGCGACATCATCATGACTTACTTCTGCTTCCGTAAACGGCTTGCCTTTTCCTTCAGCAAGCGCTGTTTTAAAGCTTATTGCCATTGGCAAACTAAAAGAAGGCACCATTTTCTTCACATATTTCACTACAAAATTTACCAGCAGTGATTTAGGGAAAGGCGCCATATCACCTATCTTGGTGGTGATAACGGTTTTAATATTGGTATGCTGGATAACTTCTTCTAAAGTATGCGCAAAGTTTTCCAGAATCACGATCGCAGTAGCATCGGAATCTTTTAGCTGATGCTCTAGCTCACGGTCCGTGTATAGCGGATTCGTATTAACCACGATTAACCCAGCACGTAACGCCGCGAATAAAACAATAGGATACTGGATAAGATTCGGCATCATAATCGCAATACGATCGCCTTTCTTCAAACCACGTACATTGGTCAGATATGCAGCAAAATCTCGGGTTTGCTGGTCAAGTTCATCATACGAGATAGTTGTACCGAGATTGGAATAAGCAGGTCTATCGCGAAATTGATTAATCGACTTTTCGAATAAATCCCCTAACGATTTATACTCATTCGTATCTATGAACTCTGGAACCCATTCCGGGTAACTTTTCAACCATACCTTTTCCACTAAATATCTCCTTGGTAATTGTTCTATCTGTCTTTTTATTTTTTAATCGTTATTTTATAACTATGTAACTATATGAAACTATGTAGTCTGATAACTCACTCAAACTGTCTATGTCTTTAATATAGCTCTATTTCTCTAATTTTTTTGGTTTTTCAGATGGATAGCAATAATTGTTTAAAATTCGGTTTACGCTTATTCCTTCTTTATCTATGTCTTTATCTATGTCTTTATCGATGTTTTGATTAACGTTTAATTAATGCTTGTTTAAAACGTTCAACAATATCTCCCGCAGGTTCTATCTCATTTATACCTGCCACGCTTTTTCCGGCTTGCCAGTATTCCTGTTTACCCGTTTCATCCATCGAAGACTTACGTAATTTAAACGCTGCCCGAATAGTATAAAACATTCTCATCCAGTGCTTACCTTTGGGATGTTTCAATAACCAGCTAGCAAACTTCCCTGGCTTTGTGCCCTGAGACTGAATTAAGTCCGTATTGATGATTGAAACAGGGACGCCTGTAATGCGTTCACTCAATACAATATCATCTTCATCGGCTTTAACGATTGCTTCTTTATAAGGTACGCTACTAGTGCACTCTTTAGTTGCAATAAAGCGAGTACCTAACTGACACGCCGCAAAACCCATGTCCATTGCTTCGACATATTGTTGTTCGTTTCCTATCCCGCCAGCGCATACAATGGGTACATTGAAACCCTGTAACTCATCCAGCAATTGTTGCTTGCTTTTCGCACCGGCATGTCCGCCTGCCCGGTTATTCACCGCGATCAAACCATGCGCGCCGCCATCAATACCTTTTTGCGCCCATTTCTTTTCAGTGACATCGTGGTAAACAATACCACCGTGTGGCTCTACGGCATCAACCACCCATTTTGGATTACCTAAAGACGTGATAAAAAAGCGTACGCCTTCTTCCAAAGCGATATCGACCCACTCCACCATTTTATCATGGTAGCGTTTTGATGATTTTTCAATCAACGCATTCATCCCGATTGGATTATCTGTAATTGCTTTGATGTCTCGTAGGGCTTGTCTGAAGTCCTGCTTATGGACAAAGGTAAGCGATACCGGCTGCACCACTCCCAATCCACCTGCTTTTGATACAGCTGCTACCAATTCTAAATTCGAACAAGGGTACATAGGTCCGCAAATGAGTGGAACTTCAACTTTTGCATGTTCGGTAAATGCTGTCTTCATAGGAGAATGCCCCGAGTTTATTTTTGTTGTAGTAATTATGTCTGTTACAGAAGCCAGGCTCATTTTGTCGACTTACTCTCGGTTGCGGGGGAAAGTAACCAATGTACTTTCAAACGTGATACTACATCTCCGTCAGCATCTTTTATCACCGCATCAACGATTGTGGTGGTTTTCTCCGTGACATTAGCAGGTGGATTAGCGTGCCCTTCTGCAATCAAACGACCACGAGCTTTCTTAACATATTCAATTTCCAAGTTAACCACTATGGCTTTGGTTGATGTTGAAATACACGACATCATTGCCAACCCACTGGCCATTTCACCTAAATTCGCCAACGCTATTGCATGAATACTTTTCAAATGGTTTCGAACGGCTCTTCTATCTTTAAGTGCAACTTTTACATAACCCGGTTCAAGCGTTAACACCTGAGCGCCGATAGATCCCGTATAAGGTACAGCACGACCCAGAAGAATATTATAGAGAAAGCGACCTGCTTTGTTATGGCCCAACTTATTCCAGAGTTGAATAACGCGATGCCCAGATACGTTTGAAGGTTTTAAGGTTTGCTGATGTGTTGTTTCCAAGGTTGCTCCTCAAAAAGCTCATAAAGTAAGTTACTTATGAACGATTCTTTATTAATTAGTATAGTAGAAAATGGTTAAAAACTAACCATTAAAAGCCTTATCAGATTGTAAATATTCGATTTCTTGCGCAGTACTTTGCCGGCCTAAAATCGCATTTCGATGTGGGAATCTCCCGAATTTAACAATGAGTCCTCTATGGTGCTCAGCAAAACGCGTATTGCCATTTAGCTTCCTTCGCTTAAAACATTCGACGGATAAATCCTGATCACTCAGGTTTTCACTGTGCATAAGAGGCATGTACAAAAACGACAGCTGGCTATCGTCAATTTCATCATCAAACCCATATTCAATGGCATGCTTTGTAACAGTCACAGCCTGTTGTTCTGTCGAGAAGGATTTTGCTTCTCCTCTAAACATATTCAAAGGAAATTGATCCAGAACAATACACAAAGCTAAACAGCCATCCGCACTATCCTTCCATGAATCCAGTTGATGATTTGCCCCCTCCTCCCAAAGGGATTCAAATTTCATCCTGATATGCGTATCCAATTCGGGGGTAGATGAAAACCATTGCTTTTTCATCTCATCGCTATACCAGAATGACAATACTTCAGAAATTCGATCATCTTCTTTCATGCGATACCTTTAGTGCTTATGTGGTGCTTATGTGGTGGTTATGTAGTGTTAATGACCGTTAAATACTTACACGAAATCCGGAAAAAATAAAAAGCGAGCGTTCGCTCTATTTAAATGAATATTACAGGCGAACAACAAAACTTGTCGAATAAGTATTTATTATTGACTTGATAATTAAATATAATTAACCGTTTTTAATTCGCCACGTAACATCCAAGGCTTGTTTATTTTCAATAACATCATGCACCCTAAATACAAGAACACCTGCCTGAACTCCTAATACAGTTGTCGCACAAGTACCAGCAACACGCTGCTCAGGATTTTTTTCCCCTTGTTTATCGCCATTCCTTGCGCCGATAATTTCACCTATAAAGCGTTTACGGCTGGTTCCTAGTAATATCGGATAACCCAGATTGACTAACGATTCCAAATTAGACAGTAAAGCCAGATTGTGTTCCAGTAACTTGCCAAAACCTATTCCAGGGTCGAGAATAATATTAGCTTTAGGAACACCAGAAGCCTGTGCCAGTTCCGCACGCTCTTTCAAATAGTGTTTAACCTCAGCACAAACATCTTCGTAAAAAGGAGCATCCTGCATGGTTTTCGATTTGCCCTGACGATGCATTAACACAATTGGTACATTCTTATCCGCGGCTAATCTAAGAATTTCCTCAGAACCATCGGCGCTTACCGAATCTTCACCGGCGGAAATATCATTGATCCAGTTTGCGCCGGCATCAATCGCGACTTCCGCCACTTTATTAGACGTGGTATCTACACTTATGGTGATATCTTTATCTTGCTGACGAATGCCTTCGATGACGGGAACCACTCTGGCAATTTGTTCATCGGCAGACACCTCATCCGCACCAGGGCGAGTCGATTCACCCCCAATATCAATAATCGTAGCGCCTTGTTTCATCATTTCAAACGCGCGTTTAATCGCCACTTCTGTTTGATAGTTCTGCCCACCATCAGAAAAACTATCTGGCGTAACATTGAGGATTCCCATTATTTGTGGCGTAGTAATATTTAACATGGTTTTTCAGGCTATAAAAGTTATCGGGTTATTTACGGTGTTGTCGTTTAAAAATGTTTTGTCGTTTTAAAAATTGTTTTGTCATACAAATTTAAAATAAGGTCATTACTATAGGTTTTTATTAAAACACACCCCCCTACTTATGAGCCATTTTTCAAGTTTAATTTCTAATCAAATTCTTATTCAACTCTTATTCAACTTTGATCAAACTCTAATAAAGCCCGGTGATACCCTAAAAACACTAACAAACAAAACCGATATCTAAATAGAAAAGCAAACCAAGCACATATAATTTTATTTTATTTGCTTAAACTAAAACCTCTATATTATGATAAACAAATACTTACCATTGGAAAAAGTAATTCCAACCATGATAAAAGTTGTAACGTTCTTAACAATATCGTTAAGTTTTCTTTCTGCCTGTAGCCATGCCCCCATCAAGGTTAGCAACAAGAATCCTAAACCTAAAACTAGCTCCAATGCCAATCACTTTAGCATTGGCATGATGCGTATTGCCCCAAATATCTACGTTGACCCTAAGATGTCAACCCATCAAAGAGAACAACTTTTATCTAACATCAAACAATCCAAAGAAAGTATTCATACCTTTTTTGGTGGCACAGAGTCATCGCCCAAGATATACGCCTGCTCGACAAGAAAGTGCTTCAAAAAATTTGGCGGCGTATATGCAAATGCCAAGACCATTAATGATGATACGGTTTTTCTATCCAACAAAGGACAGAATAAAACCACCATCACCCATGAGCTCGCACATGCCGAGTTCAACAAACGCTTAGGCAAATCTCACTGGAATAAAGTACCGATGTGGTTTGATGAAGGTTTAGCCGTATTGATTTGCAAAAACCCGAAATACGCAAAAACAGTCCCGACAATGCCTTTGAATAAACTAAAAACTCACGACCAATGGCTAGATGCAGTTCGTGATGAGAAACCCGTTTATAATATCGCCAGACAGGCAATGGAAAACTGGTATAAAGGAGTTGGTGCCAAGGGTTTACATGACTTGATCGCACGCCTTAAGAAAGGCGAAGACGTTGCATTTGCTAAAACAGTCAGTTCAGTCCAGCAATACACCAAGCTTTAATACTTTTAGTTCTTTTAATACCAAAGCCACCCCCCTACTTTGGAGCGTTTTTTTCAAACGTTATATTAGCTATTAATATATTAATGGATATGTCAGATTAAGATACTTCATCCTGACCTGCTCAATATCTTGAGTAGATCTAATCAATGTTCTTACCAATTCTCTTGCCAATATTCTTACCAAGAATAACCACCAAAATCCCACCCAGTACCAGCAATGATGAAACTATCAACATAGTAGTGATCTCTTCGCTAACGAAAATGACACCACCTATCGCCGCGATTATGGGCACCGATAACTGAATGATTGCTGCCTTTGTGATAGTCAAACCCGACAGAGCAGAATACCAAATGGCATAGCCTAGTCCAGACGTTACACTGCCAGAAAGTATCGCCAATAACACACCTTGGCTGGATAGCTGGGCTTTATCAACAGTGAAAAAAATCAGCAGTAATATAAAGGGCAAGGTTCTTAAAAAGTTATTCGTCGTATCTAACAAGGGATTCTGGGATCCTCTGCCGGCTAGTGTATAAAACGCCCAGGCGATGCCTGACAATGTCATCAATCCAAAACCACTCAAGGATGGTGCTGCAGCTCCTGGAACCAAAAACAAAACCAATCCGGAAAATGCCAAACATAGACCTATCCACTCTATCGGAATCAGGCTTTTACCCTGCAATAAACCTGTCAAAATCATAGTGACCTGAACCACGCCGAATAAAATCAACGCACCTGTTCCCGTATCTAATGAAATGTAGGCATACGAGAAAGTGATTCCATATAGAAATAAAAGAAAAGCAGATAACCAACTGCCCTTTTTAAGGTTCACTTTTCCCTTTGTCTGGATGACCACTAGAAGCATTAGGAATACGATTCCGGAGAACAGTCTTATCGCAGTGAAACTGGCCGCATCAATGACATCACCTTTCAGAGCAAGTCGGCACAAAACAGAGTTTCCGGCAAAGGCCAAAAGTGCTAAGACCGTAAAAAGAATCGTTTTAATGGTGGCTCCCTCTTATATACATACGAAATAAATATGAATTGAATTTGCGTGTAAACAATGTGTAGATAGGCACTTGTTTAACACGGGATTTTAAAACACGATGAATTTATGCTTATACGAGATCCACATCAAATCCGATGCCTCACGAACAACTACTATAGCAATAGAAATCATGCAAAAGCTATCAGCTTAAGAGGTGCGTTTTCAAGAAAGCGCTACGATCAAAATGATGAATTGAACGCTGATCGTTTTGCCTCTCTCTCATTCATTTTTCACTAATATCTGTAAAAAGTGCCCCAAAGGTGGGGGGTGGCATAAGCAATAACGATTACAAAGTAATCACCAAATAGTTATCCACTTTATGTTGATAAAAACTCAGCCTTAATTCACTATTCATCATTACAACGATTGCCAAAAACACACGCTTTATGGCGCAGATATTAGGAATTCTATGGATCCAATTACTCAAGGCGCTTTTGGAGCAGTCTTTGCACAAACTCAGGGCAATGTTAAACACATCGCCAAAGCCGCCATTATTGGCGGGCTTGCAGGCATGGCGCCTGATTTAGATATTCTGATTCGCTCATCCGAAGATTCACTGTTAGCTATAGAATACCATCGTCATTT
This sequence comes from Cocleimonas sp. KMM 6892, assembly GCF_035798195.1. NCBI lineage: Bacteria > Pseudomonadati > Pseudomonadota > Gammaproteobacteria > Thiotrichales > Thiotrichaceae > Cocleimonas > Cocleimonas sp. KMM 6892. Next base: position 138,763 of record NZ_JAPFBV010000005.1, read on the forward strand.
CACCCATTCTTTACTCTTTATTCCCATCGGCGGATTAATTTGTAGCTTATTTCTTCACCCTTTATTGGGGCGCCGTTTTGGCATCACCTTTTGGCAAACCCTTATCTGGTGCATCATTGGCTATGCAACACATGGCTTATTAGATGGCTGTACCAGTTACGGCACACAATTACTCTGGCCTTTGACGGACAAGCGTTTTTCCTGGGATGTAATTTCCGTAATCGACCCATTGGTTACTTTGCCCCTATTGGCCATGGTAATCATTGCAGCGAGAAGAAAAGCGCGTCGTTATGTCCTTTTCGGCCTCATCTGGATAGGTCTTTATTTTGGTTTATCGACTTATCAACACGCACGTGCGTTAGAAGAAGGCAAAAAACTCGCTGCAACTCGTGGGCTAGATACGTTGAGTATTGAAGCAAAACCCAGCTTTGCCAATATACTCATCTGGAAAATCATCACTGAAACAAACGACAGCTATCATGTGGATGCGATTAAAATAGGTCTCACAAAAGTAAAAACCTGGGAAGGAGATTCAGTAGAAAAGCTGGATATCGATAGAGATTTACCATGGTTAGACAAATCATCACAACAACGAAAAGATATCGAGCGATTTCGTTGGTTCTCAAATGGATACATAGCTTTAGATAAACAGAATCCTCATCGTGTTGTCGACATACGTTACTCACTATTACCGCATCAAATCATTCCTTTATGGGGGATCGAATTATCACCCAATGCCAAGCCTACTCAACATGTCGAGTTCTATAACGAACGTGGTGATAGTGGTGACGCACTGAAGGTGCTATGGGGCATGATTAAGGAGTAGAATTTTAGCCTGATAATTTTGACTTAGCGTTGTAAAGACACGTTGAACTTATTTTATAAAATACAGCCAAAACTACCATGAAAAATAGTCTGATTTTAAGTGCTCTTATATTTATTAGTCTAATGCTTACTGTTTCGCCAGCAATGTCTCAAGACTCATCACAAAACAATACCCACAAAGAACTCAACGCATTTCCTGCAGCTACAGCCGGAATGGAACGTTTTGTAATTTCCTTACCGCATAAAGAACGTGGCGAAGAAAACGCATTCAAAGTTGAGTTACTGCCAGGAAAAATGATGATGACAGATGGCGTGAACCGAATTCGCCTTGGAACTCGTATCGAATCTCGCCCATTAAAAGGCTGGGGTTATACTTATTACGAAGTAACAGGTAAAGATGTGGGTATGAGCACTATGATGGGGGTTCCCGCAGGTACACAATCGTTACAGACTTTCGTATCGGGGCAACCATTAACCATTGATTACAATAGCCGCTTACCGATTGTGATTTATGTACCGAAAGGGCAGTTAGTCAAATATCGTATCTGGAAGGCGGATGAAACATTCAGCTCGGCCAATCAGGGCTGAAAACACAACACATTAACTTATTCGCCCAATTTTCCATAAAACGTCATTCGTGCAGATTCTGACAAGGCAATATTAGGCTGCGAGTTATACGCCAAAACAACCAACATTCGAGTGCGCTCACCTTCATTGGGTGTCACTCGGTGTATCGCATTACGCCCTCTGAATAAAACTAGAGCGCCAGCATCCATCGATAATTGTTTCGGTGTTACTTTCCCATCAAGCACATCATTCACTGCATCGAAATTCATCTCACCCGCGTCCGCGTCTCGCACTTCTTTGATGTATTCAAACTGCCCACCTTTTTCAGTGGGCTGAATCATGAGGGTAATGGCAAACGACGAATTATCGAAATGCCACCCCAATTCCTGACCAGTCTTTGCGTAATGTAAATTAATTGAAGAGAGAGGATCGGCGTAAGGGTAAAGGGCATCTTCGCCAAACACATAACTCAAAAAATCTTTGAAGGGCGTCGCGTTATACAACACACGAAGTTCAGACTCTTCACCCACAATATCATCCGTAATACAGCCTTTAGAAGATTCTACCTGACGATTAAATGCGTGGTCATCAGGATACTCAGGATTCTTCTCGGTCAGATAAACATTGTGCAACTGACGACTGAAAAAAGCCTGATCTTGTTTCTGCTCACCTTCTTCGCGGATTGCGTTTAATGCCGTTTCAGTTAAAAAGCCAGGCATCGCTAAGGCACCTTTATTAGCCACCCTTTGACGTGCTTGCTCTTTAAAGGCGTCGTCCATAATCGGATAACGCTTTAAATCGATGATTTCTTCAAGTTTCAATCTGTTACATCGCCCTGCTTAAATTAATGGTTTAAACACACCCCCCTACTTTGGGGCAGTTTTTTAGACTGTTTGTTTTACCTTGTTACCTTTTTTAATCTTTTTTCATTAGGTGCTCATAACGAGCTTCATCTTCCTGCGCTTTAAATGCGGTTTTATAATCTTCAAGATTCTGAGTCAGCATGCGTTTAAATTCGTTGCTGAAAAATTCCGTAGCATTTTCTATTTCTGCTTCGTACGCATCTTTGTCTGGTGATTGTGATGCAACCACAAAGGAGCTGAATCTAGCAGTCGCAAAAAGCATTGCTGAACCTACATGATTGGTTTCTTTTTTATCACAATGTCCATTCGCCACATCGATAAATGTATCTGCCATTGCGTAAAATTCTTTGCTTTCTTGTTCGTTTAACTGATCGTCTGCCATGTGTTTTGCCGTGTAATAGTAAATAAAAAGGAAAATATAACCGCGCAGAGTGTGTAAACCAAATACTTTATTTATTTTTAACCTTAAAAAGCCCTTAATTTTATCACTTTAATAATGGACAGCACCCTTTACTGATACCCATCACAACAGTACAATAGCGCGGTTTTGACCCTCATCTCTGGAATATCCGTGGTGAGTCTTATTTTAATGATATTCGCATACTCGCGAATACACGTTTTTGGAGTATACTATCGTGGCTATTGAACGCACTATTTCTATCATCAAACCTGATGCAGTCGGTAAAGACGTTATCGGTGAAATCTATTCTCGCTTTGAAAAAGGCGGACTTAAAATCATTGCAGCTAAAATGAAGCACCTTTCTAAAGCTGACGCAGAAGGTTTTTACGCAGTACACAAAGAGCGTCCTTTCTTTGGTGATCTAGTTGAGTTCATGACTTCAGGTCCTGTAATGATTCAGGTTCTTGAAGGCGAAGATGCAGTGAGCAAAAACCGTGAACTTATGGGTGCTACTAACCCTGCTGAAGCAGACGCTGGAACTATCCGTGCTGATTTCGCTCAAAGCATTGACGAGAATGCAGTACATGGTTCAGACAGCTTAGAGAATGCACAGATCGAAACTGATTACTTCTTCTCAGCAGATGAAATCTGCCCACGTACTCGTTAATAATTTAATCTTAAAATTGTTAACGCAATTTTAGAGTAAAAACATAAAATGACTACAACAAAGAAAATCAACCTTCTGGATTATAATACAGAAGACTTAAAAGCCTTTTTCCTCGAGCGAGGAGAAAAGCCTTTTCGTGCCACGCAGATAATCAAATGGATTCATCAGCATGGCGTTGATAACTTTGATGACATGAGCAATGTGAGCAAAGCACTTCGCGAAGAATTACAGAATATTTCTGAAATTCGCGCACCTGAAGTAGCCATCGATGACAAATCAGAAGATGGTACACACAAGTGGTTGCTTAGACTTGAAGACGGTAACTGTATAGAAACCGTTTTCATTCCTGAAGATGGACGCGGAACGCTGTGTATTTCTTCACAGGTCGGCTGTGCACTTGACTGCACATTTTGTTCGACTGCTCGACAAGGCTTTAACCGTAATTTGACCGTTGGTGAAATCATCGGTCAATTATGGATAGCCAAGAAAATTCTACAACCTGATCCTGAATCTGACCGCGTTATTAGTAATGTGGTGATGATGGGAATGGGTGAACCATTGCTTAACTTTGAAAAAGTCGTTAAAGCGATGGAATTAATGCTTGATGACAATGCCTACGGACTAAGTAAACGTCGTGTTACTTTGAGTACGTCTGGTGTTGTGCCCGCTCTTGATCGCCTGCGCGACCGCGTTGATGTGAGTCTGGCAATTTCATTACATGCACCAAATGATGCATTGCGTGATCAGCTAGTCCCTGTAAACCGTAAATACCCTATCAAACAATTGCTCGATTCCTGTTTACGTTTTATGGACGGTAAAGCAGCTAGAGAAAAAATCACTATCGAATATGTGATGCTAGATAAGGTCAATGACAGCGACGAAAACGCACGAGAGTTGATAAAATTATTAAAGGATGTACCTGTAAAGGTGAATTTGATACCATTTAACCCGTTCCCCGAAACGCGTTATAAGCGATCTTCTAATAATAGAATTTATAGATTCAGGGAAATACTGGAAAGCGGTGGGCTAATCGTGATGACCAGGAAAACAAGAGGCGAAGATATCGACGCCGCTTGCGGGCAGTTAGCTGGAAAAGTTAATGACAAAAGTCGTAGAGAAGTACATTTTGCGCGGATAGAATCTTAATTCTGAACCTTCTATCGAAACTATGATCCTAATTTATAATGTAGCTTTTGGCTTTTTATAGCTTAAGATTTAAAAAAATAAGAATAGTTTGCTGATTACTTGCTAATCATCAATGCTTACGATGCTTACTAAAGGGGATTTTCAATGAGCACCATATATAGCTCCGGGATTACTGACATAAAAGCTTCGGTTAACAATGTTAACTCTTTTAACCTTATAAAAACCAAGACACTATTAACTTCTGCATTTATTGCAAGCGCTTTATTTCTGAGTGCATGTTCTTCTACTACCGTTAAATCTAGCGAAGCTTCAAATTATAATTCTGATTTAGGTATCCGTTATTTACAAAAAGGTCGTTTGAACCTTGCCAATGAAAAGTTATTAAAAGCCCTTGAGCAAAACCCAAATTCAGCACAATCGAATCATTACTATGCGATTTTGCAGCAGAAATTAGGCAACACAAAAAAAGCAGAAACGTATTTTCTGAAAGCAGTAAATATTAGTCCTAAAAACCCTGAAATCAGGAACAACTACGGTTCTTTTTTATGCGACTCAGGACGCCCACAGGCAGCGATTAAACAGTTTAACGTTGCAATTAACGACCCACTATATCGTACTCCTGAATTTGCCTATACTAATGCTGGAATTTGCTTAAGAAAAACCAACAACGATGCTAAAGCCGAAACTTATTTTCGTCAGGCGCTAAAGAAAAAATCAGCTTTCCCTTCCGCATTACTAGAAATGGCGAAGCTATATAGTGATCGCGGGAATTATCCAAGAGCACAAGCATTCATGTTACGCTATGAGAGTGTGGGACATTCATCTCCAGAAGCATTAGAGCTCTGTAGTAAAATCAACACTAAAATGGGTGACCACGCAAAAGCTGGAAAATGTAAAGCCGCATTATTAAGACTTTTCCCAGCCAGCAAAGAAGCACAACAGGCTAACTAACATCTCAGCATCACTGACCCATACAACTGCACAACTAACCAGACACGAAGATTCAATGGCCAAAGAAAAAAATAAAACGGAACAACCAGTCGTCCTCGAAGGCGAATTACAGGCTCGCCTGATTCAACTTCGAGAGGATGCTGGTTATTCGACATCGCAACTCGCTGATGCGATGTGCTTATCTGAAGAAGTAATTCTTCACCTCGAAAATGAAGACTTCGACCAGTTAGCCGAACCACCGTATGTACGCGGATATTTACGCAACTATGCGAAACTTGGTGACACGGATCCTAACGAGCTGATTAATCGCTATGAATCATTACGTGGTGCCGATGCAAATGAACTCAATTATCAGATAAAGACATCAGCTAATATCGATATCAGCAAACGTAAAAGCATGTCCCCTATCTGGGCACAGCTCATTTTACTGGCCTTTTTAATAGGTGGTATTAGCCTGTTAGCCATGATTCCTGGTGTTAACCAATGGTTTAAAACCACGTGGAGTAGCTTATCGACACAGTTGCAATCACCTAACGGTGAATCTGGTAGCAATCCTTTGCTAACTGGATCTTTACCTGTACCCGTCCCGTTACCTGATAGCGATCTTCCTGATAACAATAACACCACTAATCTTCCATTGAATATTGGAAATAACCAGACAAACACGACTGCAAACAATCAAAACAATGCTACAAGCACTGATACACCAAACACTCAAACAGAAACTGCCGCGGATACCTCAAACACCGCTGAAGCGGCAACAGAAGATACTCAACAAGCAACTAACACAGAAACAAGCACAACAAATGACGCTAACACTTCAGACGAGAACACAGAACAAGCTTCCGCTGACGAAGAAACACCTTCAACAGGATCAAGTGATCAGCTAAAGATTAAATTAGTGTTCAATAAAGATGTCTGGTTAAGAATCAGAAACAAAGATAACAAAACCGTATTTGAAGGCTTGAACAAAGTAGGCACCAATAAAGACCTAACCATCGAAAAACCTTTAACTTTTAGAGTAGGAAATGCTCAGGGTTTATCACTATTTGTTGATGACAAAGCGGTTGATATCAGCCAGTATATCAATGGCAGTATTGCCAATTTCACCTTAGAATAAACGTTTAATAGTTTCAGGAACAAGTTCGGTATACATAATGGCAAAAAATCTGCAATCAGTTCGCGGAATGCGAGACATTCTCCCTGAACAATCCTCCTCCTGGCAATATATCGAAAACACCGCACGCCTGCTTTTTAACAGTTATGGCTATAGCGAGTTACGTACCCCAATTATCGAATCTACCGACCTTTTTAAACGCTCGATTGGCGATGCCACCGATATCGTTGAAAAAGAGATGTACACCTTTGAAGACAGAAATGGCGATAGCCTAACATTACGCCCCGAAGGTACTGCAGGCTGTGTGAGAGCGGGAATACAACACGGTATATTTCACAACCAACAACAACGCATCTGGTACATTGGTCCCATGTTTCGCCATGAACGCCCTCAAAAAGGACGTTACAGAGGATTTTATCAGGCAGGCATTGAAACCTATGGCATTGATGGCCCTGAAATAGACGCAGAAGTAATAGCAATTGCTGCTCGCTTCTGGAAGAAACTTGGCTTTAAAAACGTAAGGCTTGAAATCAACTCACTTGGCAGCAATGAAGCACGCCAACAATATCGAGATGTGTTAATCGAATATTTTAGCGCTCATCAAGACCAACTCGATGAAGATTCTCAAAGACGTTTACACAAAAATCCACTTAGAATTCTGGATACCAAAAACCCATCGATGAAAGAGTTGGTTGAGAATGCCCCCAACCTACTCGACTATCTAGATGAAGAATCTAAAATACACTTTGAAGGATTGAAACAACGCCTGGACCAAATCGGCATTAGTTACCAGGTTAACTCGCGCCTGGTTCGTGGCATCGATTACTATAACCGAACTGTTTTTGAATGGATTACTGAAGACCTCGGATCGCAAGGCACTATTTGCGCAGGCGGCAGGTACGATGGTTTAGTAAAACAATTAGGCGGAAGAGAAACGTCAGCCTGCGGTTTTGGCATTGGCTTGGATCGACTTCAACTACTGGTTGAAGAGCAAGGTCTTAATAAGAATGAAACACTCCCACACGCTTACTTTGTGATGGCAGGAGATGGGGCTGAATTAGCAGGTACTGCTTTAGCTGAGTCATTACGCGACTCAAACCCTGAGCTACGCTTAATGTGTAATGCAGGTTCAGGCAGTTTTAAATCTCAGCTCAAACGTGCCGATAAATCTGGAGCGGCTTTTGCCTTAATACTTGGAGAGAGCGAGTTAAATAATAACGAAATCACAGTGAAGCCTTTATTGAAAAGCTTACAAGACGATTTCCAACAACAAACCTTAGCGCAAGATGCGCTAAGCGAATTCATAGCAGAACATATTATCAACATGGTATAGTCGCACCACCTTAAGAAATACCGTATTGAAAGACACAATTTATTTATAGGACAGTAACAGAAATGGCAGATTACGATCTTAAATCAGATGAAGAAAAAGCAGAAGAACTGAAAGCCTGGTGGCGTTCAAACGGAACCTCTGTAATTGCAGGCGTTGCCCTTACCGTTGGCGGCATGTTTGGCTGGAATTACTGGAAAGAACACAAAGTAACTCAGTCTGAAGGCGCTTCAAAACTATATGCTCAGCTTGGCCAGGAAGGCACTGACTCTGCAGAAATATTGAAAAAACTCAATGATGAATACAGTGGCACGTCGTATTCATATCTAGCCGCTTTAGAATCTGCAAAAACCAGCTGTGAAGCAGGTAAAACAGATGACTGTATAGCGCAATTAAAAAAAGCTGCTGAGAGCCCACAAGATAGTCTCGCAAATCTGGCTAAACTTCGTCTCGCTAGAGCGCTAGTGAGTACCGGCAAATTAGATGAAGCTAAATCAATTCTTGCTGAAAAAATGCCAGCGTCATACCAATCACTGGTTAGTGAGTTAAATGGCGATATCCATTTTGCCAAGAAAGAGTTGAAACAGGCATACGAAGCATACGATAAAGCTATTTTGAGCGCAGGTGATCAAAATACACAGTTGTTAAAAATGAAGCGCGATGATCTGGGTAACCAACTAAAAAGCGGAGCTTAAATAGTGACTTTAAAACCTTACGTACTGCTTTTAATCGGGCTATTCGCTCTACAAAGTGGATGCAGCCAAATTACTGGAAAGAAATCTGGCCCAGCACCACTTAAAGCGTTAAAAGCCGTCACTCCTACCATAAAAGCTAGCACTGATTGGCAAGTTGCTACAGGAAGCGCAATGGGGGAGAACAAGGTTCACCCATTTATCGACAAACAATATGTCTTTGTTGCTGGCGGCACTTTTGCCAGCGCATGGCAAAAAAGCAACGGCAAAATGTTGTGGAGAAGCGCTATTGGCGAAACCATTAGCGCAGGCGTTAATGGTAATTTCAGCAATTCAAATACTGTTAATACCAATCAGGTATTTATAGGTACCATAAATGGCAATGCGATTTCACTGGATGCCAAAACGGGTAAAATTCTCTGGATCGAAAGACTCAGTAGCGAAATACTTTCTGTGTCTGCCAGCGCCAACAATAGAGTCATATTCAGAACCGTTGATGGCAAACTTCATGCGTTACAAGTCAATACCGGAGAGTTAGTCTGGCAGCGTTCTCAACGCCCCCCTGCCCTTAGTCAATTAGGCGCCGGTGTACCAATATTAGTACCACCATTAGTGATCGCAGGGTTTGATAACGGCAAGGTAGCTGCATACAACATTGAAAATGGTCAGGGAATTTGGGAAGCAATTCTAGCCTTGCCTCGTGCCAGCACTGAGCCAGAACAAATCACAGACGTCGATGGAAAAATCAAACAACTCGGTAACGCTTTATTTGCCGCATCAATGAATGGTAGTTCTACTGGAATTAATATCGAGAATGGCAAAAAAGCCTGGTCTCGCGCCTATTCAACACCCACAGGTGTTAACGCAAACCAATTGGGACTTTACAGTAGCGATGACAAAGGCAACGTCTGGAAATATGATCCGCAAACTGGAGAACCAGTATGGAGCATGGACGACCTTCAAAGACGATTACCTTCAGTGCCAGCTATTGTAGGAAGCTCAGATATTGTCATTACTGACAAAGAAGGCAATATTCACTGGATAAACGCAACGAATGGAAAGTTCAGCGCGAGAAGCAAAGGTGATCCACGTGGTTATTCAATCGAGCCTGAAGTAGATGGAAACAGTATCTTTGCTTTAGGTAAAGGCGGGATTTTAACCAAAGTGACTAAACGTTAAATTTGTTGTTAATCAGCAAAAACACACATCTATAAAAATCAAAACACACCCCCCTACTTATAGGGGGTTTTTTGTGCATTTATTTTGCGCTATTCTTTCTAAACCAATCGAGCAGACCAAGCGTAGAACTATCATGCTCATATAGGTTTTCACCGTCTTCGAGCTCTTCAAGAATATTTTTCGCTAGCTTCTTGCCTAGCTCAACACCCCACTGATCATAAGAATTTAGATTCCATACGATACCCTGAACAAAAATTTTGTGTTCGTACATCGCCAACAAAGAGCCTAAAGCTTTTGGCGTCAATTTCTTGATAACGATTGAATTACTAGGCTGATTTCCACTAAAAATCATATGAGGCAAACGTTTCTCTGCCTTATGAAGTTCGATATCAGCTTCCTTTAACTGTTCTCGCGTCTTTTCCATCGTCCTTCCCTTCATCAACGCTTCTGTTTGCGCGAGGAAGTTAGAAGCAAGGATGTCACAATGTTCTTTATGATTGCCGTGAGATTGAATCGACGCAATAAAATCCGTCGGGATTAAACGCGTACCTTGGTGCAATAACTGGTAGAAAGCGTGCTGACCATTAATACCCTCAGCTCCCCAAATAATTTTTCCTGTTGAGTAAGTTGCCTGCCTACCTTCTCGATCGACAGATTTTCCATTGCTCTCCATATCTGCCTGCTCAAGATAAGCGGGTAGCATACGCAAGTTATGATCATAAGGAAGAACAGCGCTGGATTCCGCATGGAAGAAGTTACCATACCAGATTCCTAGCATTGCCAGAATCACCGGAATATTCTGATCAAGTGGTTGCTCTTGAAAATGATTATCCATTTCATGAGCGCCTTCCAGCATTTCGATGAAGTTATCCATGCCAACATAAATCGCACTAGCCAGACCTACGGCAGACCATAATGAATAACGTCCGCCCACCCAATCCCAGAAACGGAACATATTGACCGGGTCTATTCCAAATTTTTCTACTTCTTTCTCATTTGTTGACACTGCGACAAAGTGTTTTGAGATATCGCCTTCAGTAACACGCCCAGCGCCTTCTAAAAACCACTTTTTCGCAGTATTGGCATTAGTGAGTGTTTCCTGTGTGGTGAAGGTTTTAGACGCCACAATGAACAACGTAGTTTCAGGACGAAGATAACTAAGCATCTGGCCGATGTGCGAACCATCTACATTCGATACAAAATGTACACGAAGGCTTTTGTGCGAATAAGGCTCTAATGCCCGACAAACCATATTAGGGCCTAAATCAGAACCACCAATACCAATGTTAACTACATTAGTGATGGGTAGGCCGGCATAGCCAATCCATTGTCCATTACGCACCTTGTCCGAGAAATCCCGCATTTTCTCTAGCTCGGCATCGACCAGCGGCATGACGTTTTCATCATCCACAAAAACAGGTTTGCCCGATCTGTTTCTAAGCGCCGTATGTAATACTGCTCTACCTTCAGTATTATTGATTTTCTCACCAGAAAACATTTTATCGCGCCACTTTTCCACCCCCGCTTGTTCGGCCAGTGAAAACAGCAATTTCATCGTCACGTCGGTAACGCGGTTTTTGGAATAGTCCAACAACATATCATTGAACTGAATAGAATATTTCTTGAATCTTTCAGGATCTTGATCGAAGAGCTCGACCATATGGACTTTTTCTACACGCTCAAAATGTTCAAGCAGTGCAACCCAGGCGGGTGTATTGATTAGAGGTGACTTAGCGTTCAGAATGACTCTTGCAGGTCTCATATTTATTCTCTGATAACTTTTTAGTAATTATAATTGACTAACTTAAGGAGCCTTATAGATGGTCTATATGATTCCGGATACATCAACTACAACTCGCACTGTTACAGCCCAGTAAAGCGCGTTTATAGTGCGTAATTATAACGTATGTAGATAAATTTTTCTTTACCGTTCATTCTTAAAAGCTATTGGCTAAAATATAAGCTTCTTGTTTTTACGACATTTTACGATTTAATTATCTACATTCCCACAACAACAATCTTTGCCCTCTTTTCAATCTTGCATTGGATCGTAAGTTATTCATTAGTTTAATTTTGCTTTTATTAACGCCTGTTTTACGCATCACTTTCATCAAGGTATCGCCTTTTTTGGCAAAATAAAGCCTTTGTTTTATCCTGCCCCTTTTGACGTAACGAGTTGCCCTTTTAAGACGAGATGTTGTTTTAAAACAGCTACTACGCGCATAATTTCGTTTGCCGTTTTTATAAGGACTTAGGCGAGATTTCGTCGTTTTAAAAGGACGATAGGATCGAGATTTACCTTGTCGAAACACCGCATGAACCTTGACCCCTTTAGAATAGATCTTATGTAACTGAGAGACCTTCGAAACATAGTTAATCGTTTCTTTGTATGGAGGAATACCTTGATACTTATCTACAGCACCCTCTCCTGCATTGTAGGCAGCAACCGCTTTCTGGATATATTGATCATAATAAGACAGTAGAAACTTCAGGTATTTGGTTCCACCCTGAATATTTTGTTCTGGATCAAAACTGTCGAGAACACCAAAACGTGCCGCTGTGGCAGGCATCAATTGCATTAAACCTTGCGCACCTACCGGAGAAACTGCCGATGAATTAAAGCAACTTTCAGCAGTTATTACGGCTTTAATCAGGGATTCTGACACCCCATATTTTTGACTGTATTTTGAAATTAACTGATTATAAGTCTTCAACTTTTTCTTAAAGCTTTCTATCTTCCCTACACTACAGTACTTTTCCGGATGAGACTCTGTGCCTATGGCGCTCGCAGTTATTGCATAGCCAAACAAGACAATCAGAAGACATGACTTTAAAAGAGCCATACCAGTTCCTGGGGAAAACAAGCGAAGTGGAAACAATCGTAGGGAATACATAGATAGTTTAAAGGATTTCAGAAAACATATTTAAACGACAACTTCTTATGGCCTAACAAGTTAAAGTGGATAATAGCCTATAAAATTAGACCATTTTGACTAATTCATCGATTTCTTCCTGAGTGAACCCCGCTTGCAGGCGAGCCTCTTCATGAAACGGACCGCTTAAGCCCTTCCCCATATATTCGATGAGGAGATTACGGAATGTCTCTTCCGGATTCAGTTCTTTATTTGCACAACAATACTTAAACCAGCGAGATCCAATCGCTACGTGCCCAATTTCATCGTTAAGAATGATGCGTAGAATATCTACCGTTTCATTGTCTCCCGCTTTCAAGAAACGTTCGATCATACCCGGTGTTACATCCAAACCACGAGCCTCTAAAACACGGGGCACCAATGCCATTCTTATCAACACATCATGGTCTGTTTTCAAAACCATTTCCCACAAACCATTATGTGCAGGAAAGTCCCCATACGCATATCCTAAATCGGCTAAGCGCTTTTCCAGTAAAGAAAAATGATATGCTTCTTCTGCAGCTACTTTTAACCAATCAGAATAATACGCTTCTGGCATATCGCGAAAACGATAAACCGCATCAAGCGCCAAATTAATCGCATTGAATTCAATATGCAAAATAGCATGGACAAGCGTTGCACGACCTAACTCAGAACCCAACTTTCGTTGCTTCAGTAACCCAGGGTTTAATAAATCTGGACGATCAGGACGACCAGGAACAGGAATTTCTATCAACGCAGAATCCTTTCTATCCAGTTCCCCTTTTTCCCAAGCATCTCTTAATTGAGCAACCATGCTTTGTTTTTCGCTAGTATCCCTATGCATCAAACATAAGAACGCCTGTTCATATAAATTCATCACAAAAACCGTTATCTATATCGCAATCGATAAAAGCGTATATTTAAACACACCCCCCTAATTTGGAAGGCTTTTTTATCAAAATAGAAAAATAAGCTTAGAAAAACCCTCTAAACATTATTTTTTATAATCATTATCTTTATAACTGTAACTTCATTGTTACAGCCGCTTATGCTAACTTCCGCTAATGGCAAATCGAAACGAAAAATATTCAAGAACACGGGTGAAAATCTGTGGCATTACTTCCGTTGAAGCGGCTCAACATGTCTGTGCATCTGGTGCTGATTCTATTGGACTTGTTTTTTATGAAAAAAGCCCAAGAAATGTAAGTATAGAAACGGCAACTGAAATCTATACTTCATTACCGCCCTTTGTCACTTGCGTTGGTTTGTTTCTGGATCCAGACATTGAATTTGTAGAAACTGTACTAGCTAATGTGGGTTTAGACTTGTTACAATTTCACGGCTCTGAAACACCTGACTTTTGCCAATCATTTCCACGCCCTTACATCAAAGCGATAGGTATGGAATCTGTAGAGACAGAAGATGATTTTAAAAAGCTTGCAGATCAATACACAACAGCCAAAGGTTTTTTAGTTGATAGCCATGCAACCGGAAAAGCAGGCGGCACGGGAAAGACATTCGACTGGAGTCATGTTCCACAAAATTACGCTAAACCCATCATTTTAGCAGGTGGATTAAACCCCAATAATGTTGCTGATGCTATGCAAGCCTGTAATGTGTATGGTATTGATCTCAGTAGTGGCGTAGAAAGCCAGCCAGGAATTAAAGACAAACAAAAAATTACACAGTTAATGAAAGAGGTACAACGTGTCCACTGTAAGAACTGAAACAGTAAATGGCCGTAAAAACAGCCAAATAAAGAATGACCTAAACGATCACGATTTAAGCAATGTTGACTTAAGCACGATTGATTGGGACAACTTAGCAGATGAAAATGGACACTTTGGAATCTATGGTGGTTGCTTTGCTTCTGAAACATTAATGGAAGCCATACAAGAGCTCGACGAAGCCTACAATTCATTAAAAGATGACCCTGAGTTTCAAGCGAATTACGATAATGATTTAAGAAACTATGTCGGTCGCCCTAGCCCACTCTATCATGCAGAAAGATGGTCTAAACAGCTTGGTGGTGCGCAAATCTACCTTAAAAGAGAAGATTTAAATCACACTGGCGCACATAAAATCAACAACACCATTGGTCAGGCTCTATTAGCTAAACACATGGGCAAACCACGCATCATCGCTGAAACTGGCGCAGGTCAGCACGGCGTTGCAACAGCTACAATCGCTGCTCGTTTAGGTCTTGAGTGTGTGGTTTACATGGGCGAAGTCGATGTTGAAAGACAAGCACCTAATGTGTACAGAATGAAACTCTTAGGCGCAGAAGTTAGACCTGTTTCTTCAGGTTCTAAAACCCTGAAAGATGCTTTGAATGAAGCGATGCGTGACTGGGTAACCAATGTAGATAATACTTTTTACTGCATAGGTACTGTTGCTGGCCCACATCCTTATCCAAGCATGGTACGTAATTTCCAAACCATTATTGGTCGCGAAGCGAAAGAGCAATGTCTTGAACAAACTGGTCGCCTACCTGATGCACTAATCGCTTGTATTGGCGGTGGATCAAACGCCATCGGATTGTTCCACGAGTTTTTACCTGATCTAGATGTTGCCATCTACGGTGTTGAAGCTGCAGGCCACGGTCTGGAAACTGGTGAACATGCAGCTCCATTGAGTATGGCAAAACCTGGCGTATTGCACGGTAACCGTATGTACTTAATGGCAGATAAAGATGGCCAAGTCGTTGAACCACATTCAATTTCTGCAGGTTTGGATTACCCAGGTGTTGGGCCAGAACATTGCTTGCTCAAAGATCTGGGTAGAACTCACGCAGTTGCAGTAACTGACGATGAAGCGATGGAAGCTTTCCATTCATTAACCCGTATTGAAGGCATCATTCCAGCACTGGAAAGCAGTCACGCGCTTGCGTATGCAATGAAGCTTGCACCAACTATGGATAAAGATAAAACCATTATCATCAACCTGTCAGGCCGCGGTGATAAAGACATTAATACAGTAGCAGCATTAGAAGGGATCAAGTTATGAGCGGCAGATTAACCGAGTGCTTTGCCACTCTCAAAGAAAATAATCGCAAAGCCTTAATTCCATACATTACTGCAGGTGATTCTAACCCTACAATCACCGTACCATTAATGCATCGCATGGTTGAATCGGGCGTAGATATCATCGAATTGGGCATTCCATTTTCGGATCCTATGGCTGATGGCCCGACCATTCAGCTTGCTTGTGAAAGAGCGTTAGAGCACCACACGAGTTTGCACGATGTTATCGACATGGTGTCAGAGTTCCGTAAAACCAATACAACAACACCTATCGTACTAATGGGGTACTTAAACCCCGTTGAAGCGTTTGGCTATGAAGAATTTGCCAAAGCCGCCAAAGAGTGCGGTATCGATGGCTTACTCACGGTAGATTTGCCACCAGAAGAGAGCACACAACTTGTTGATGTGTTGAAAAAGTACGAGATTGACCCTATTTTCTTACTTTCTCCGACAACGACCGAAGAACGTATTGATAAAATCGTTCATGCTGGCTCGGGTTATCTGTATTACGTTTCGCTAAAAGGTGTTACTGGTTCGAGCGCATTGAATGTCGACGAAGTAGCCTCTAATGTTGCAAAAATCAACAAACATACGACGCTTCCTGTCGGCGTTGGATTTGGTATTAAAGATGCGGAAAGTGCCTCAGCGGTTGCAGCAGTTTCTGATGGCGTAATTGTTGGTAGCGCAATTGTAAAAATTATAGAAAACAATCCAGATGATACTGATACAATATTAGACCAAATCGGTGCATTGTTAAGTTCTATGCGTGAAGCAATGGACAAATAACAGTTACTGGAAATTTACACATCAATTAAACGACAGTGTATTTTCATTAACTTGAGATAGATTTAGCACAAAGTAACACTGAGACAAACAAATGAGAGACGCCCTCAATATGAGCTGGTTCGAAAAATTATTACCTTCACGAATTCGTACTGATGCTACTACAGCAAAAAAGAAAACCATACCTGAGGGGCTTTGGCATAAGTGCCCTGCATGTAAAGCAGTGCTTTATCGTGCAGATTTAGAGCGTAATCTGGAAGTTTGCCCAAAGTGTAATCATCACGAAAGACTTAGCGGACGCAAACGCCTCGAAATGTTTCTGGATGAAAGTAATCGCGAAGAGATTGCGGCCAATATAGAGCCTATTGATTTCTTAAAATTCAAAGACAGCAAAAAATATAAAGATCGCTTAACTGCAGCACAAAAAGAAACCGATGAGAAAGATGCATTGATCGTGATCAAAGGCCAAGTTCATGGTGTTCCTCTAGTCGCTGCTGCTTTTGATTTTCGTTTCCTTGGAGGCTCTATGGGGTCTGTCGTTGGCGAACGATTTGTTCAAGGTGCCAACGAAGCGCTTCGTCAAAACATTCCTTACATCGTATTTTCTGCCAGTGGCGGAGCACGCATGCAAGAAGCACTCTCTTCATTAATGCAGATGGCTAAAACAAGTGCTGTTCTTACCAAGCTGGCTGAAGCTGACATCCCCTATGTTTCTGTTCTTACCGACCCTACCATGGGTGGTGTTTCGGCGAGTTTCGCCATGTTAGGTGACATTATCGTTGCAGAACCGCGCGCTTTAATCGGTTTCGCCGGCCCTCGAGTTATCGAACAAACCGTGGGCGAGAAACTTCCAGAAGGGTTCCAGCGAAGCGAGTTTCTGATTGAAAAAGGTGCGATTGATAGAATCATCACCCGCCACAAACTTCGTGCTGATATTATCGATATGCTGTGTATGTTGACGCACAAACCACAACCAGCAAACATGGAAGAGATCGACGCCATTGCAAAGCCAGAAGTCATTAAGCCAGTTGAAGATGATGAAACTGAAGAAAAACCAGCAGAGCAATAACTGTTAGTATCATTCATGATACGGACAATAATACCTTTGTGTGAAAGTACGATGATTATAAGCCTCTGATTTTTAAATCAGTTTCAGCAATTATTTCTTTCACACAAATGTCTCACTTTAAATAAATACAGGAAATTAACTTTATTCATTCAATAAAGTCACCCCCCTACTTTGGGGCACTTTTTTACGCTGTTTGATTTAATTGATTAATACTTATATTTTGATTCTTCACTATTTATTTGAACGCAACATTAAATTTGAACTCTCTTCTCGCGTTCCATACTAACCACTAATGAAAAAAACTTTACAAGACTGGTTGAGCTGGCAGGAAACACTACATCTTTCTGAGATAGATCTCGGGCTAGAAAGAATTGGTCGTGTAGCAGAACAACTTGGACTTCTCACCCCGTCTTTTCCTATCATTACTGTTGCAGGCACAAACGGCAAAGGCTCTACTGTCGCTTTTCTAAATGAAATGTTACAGGCTGAGGGCTATAAAACCGGTGCTTATACTTCTCCACACCTCATTAATTACAACGAACGCATCACCATCAATAGTAACGAAGCCAGTGATGCGCTAATTATTGAAGCCTTTGATGCAATCGACCAAGCTAGATTCATCACTAACAAAAACAATGAGATAGAAGAAGTAAGCTTAACCTATTTCGAATTTTCAACACTCGCGGCAATGTGGTGCTTTCAACAGCAAGACATTGATGTTGCAGTTCTGGAAGTAGGCCTTGGTGGCAGGCTAGACGCTGCAAATCTTTGGGACACCAATCTGGCAATTATTACCAGTATCGATGTCGATCATATCGATTGGTTAGGCGATGATCGCGAGCTAATCGCCAAAGAAAAAGCCGGAATTATGCGATCGACCGCTCCTGCAATTTGCGGTGACCCTACCCCACCTGAAATGATTAAAACCGAGGCCGAACGCCTAGGTATAAAATTGATTCAGTTAAACGAAGACTTTAGCTTTTCAATAGATAAGAATGATCCTGAGCATTGGATCTGGCGCGATGAAAAAATAGAACTCTCCTTACCAAAACCCAGGTTACAGGGAGACTTTCAAATCAATAACGCTTCAACTGCCATCGCTGGTTTAATGGCCATTCAAGATCGTTTACCTACAAGCCCAGAATCAATCTCTGCAGGCTTACAAAAAGCCAGCATCACAGGAAGATTACAGATTATCAATGAATCTCCCGAATGGTTATTAGATGTCGCACACAACCCTCATTCAGCCAAAGAATTATCAAAATACATCGATACGCACAAGGTATCAGGAAAGACATTTGCGCTTTTCTCCATGCTGAAAGACAAAGATATCGATGAAGTATTAAAACTCATGGATCCAGTCATAGACGAATGGCATATAGTGCCGTTAGAAGGATCACGAGGCACAAGCTTAACCGATTTAAAACAACAGTTTACAGACAGTTTTATAGATTCAAATTTAGTCACACACGAGCGCTTTTCTGATGCCTGCCAACTACTTAAAAACATCACTAAAGATGAAGATAGAGTAGTTGCCTTTGGCTCTTTTCTGGTAGTATCAGAAGTATTAGATAATAGTAATTTTAGGAGATTTTTTAATCATGGATAATGCAATGGTAAAACGTGGAATTGGGGCAATTGTTTTAGCAATAATTGCAGCGTTACTATTAGGGTACTTGCTAAAAGACAAGAGTCGCGAGCGTCAGGAAGTGGTTGACATGAAACTCCCTGGAGCACCTGAAATTAATATACCAAGCCTATCCGAAGCGACGAGCAAAGTAACAGATTCGGCTGCCAGCTTAGTTGGCGAAGCGAAAGACACAGTAACAAATGCAGGAAGTGCAGTTGTCGCATCTGCTACTGGCACCTTAAAAACAGCAACTGATAGTGTAAAATCTGTTACCGATTCAGCTAAAACAGCAGTTGAAAATGTAACGTCTACAAACACTGGCTCTGCTACTAATGACGGCACTAAACCTGGCTTTTCATTCAGACCTCCTAATCTTAATGAACAAAAAGAAATTGTTGATAATGTTGGCACATCGGACCAAGGCGCGACCGAAGCTACCACGGCGGCTGTTACGGCAGCTCCAGTGAAAAAAGACACTGTAGTCGCAAGCAGTAACCCTAAGCCTGCCAAAAAAGTATTCAAACCAACTATCGAAGAAGAACCTAAAGCAAAAGCACCTGCCAAGAAAAAAGTGGTTGCAAAAAAGAAAGTGGAACAGAAGCCTGCACCAAAGAAAGCAGCACCTGCAGCTAACACTAACCCTACTGGCGGGAAATACTCTATCCAGTTATTAGCGACATCAAGCCAATCACGCGCTAATAAACTAGCTAGCACCATGAATAGCGAAGGTTATGTAGCATTCATCACACAAACAACAAGCAACAACAAAATACTTTACCGTGTTCGTGTTGGTGGTCATAACGATCGTAATAGCGCAATCAAAGCTCAAGACTCAATGAAAAGACGCTATAAGAAAAATTTCTTTGTACAAAATAGCTTAGTGGTTTCAAAATAGTCTTTCTAAATTAGTTTTATACTTTCTTTCATGACTCATACTCTTTAGAAACTATAATCATGGAAAACTTTTTAGACACTTATTTGAAAACACAGGATATTTAAATGGACTTAAACTATTTTGATATAGCGATAGTTGTCATTATATTAATTACTGCCTTGATTGGTTTTATGCGCGGTATAGTATGGATGGGAATTTTCCTTGCCACATGGGCAGCCGCAATTTTATTAGCGATTAAGTACAAAGATGCAGTCGCTGCAGCGTTACCTATCAAACTTAGTAGTGAAATTGCACAGACTGGTTTAGCAGCACTTCTGATTTTTCTTGGCGTACTGATATTAGGGGCAATTATTAACTTCCTCTTTAGTAAAGCTGTTGATGCCGTAGGCTTAGGTGCATTTGATCGAATATTAGGTGCTGGTCTCGGCGTGGCACTGGGCGCGTTGGCCATTACGTTATTGACCATGCTACTAGGCTTGACAGAGTTACCCAATCAAAAATCGTGGAGCGAGTCTGCCTTGATACCTAAATTTCAGGAAGCTTCAGCATGGTTACAGACGCTAATTCCTGATAATCTAAATCAGTACATTAATGATAACAACGGTGGGAGTGGCACAACGACACTCACGCCATCTGATGGTTCTAATTCTGGAGACTCTGCCATAGATGACACAGAAACCCCCATCAATACAATCGTCCCTTCTAGTAATTAATTTTTCAGGTCATCTTCCATGTGTGGAATAATTGGTATTTTAAGTAATACACCCGTCAATCAAGAAATTTACGACGGCTTGCTCGTCCTACAACACCGAGGCCAGGATTCTGCTGGAATGGCCACCAGCGATGGCAAACGACTCTATATTCGTCGTAAAAACGGCTTAGTAACCGATGTATTCCGTAAAGAACACATGAAACGCCTGGTAGGTAATATGGGCGTTGGTCATCTGCGCTATCCAACAGCAGGTGGTTCTTCAAACTCTGAAGCCCAGCCTTTTTATGTTAACTCTCCTTACGGTATTTCTTTGGCGCATAATGGGAATTTGACCAATGCTCACGAATTAAAGAAAGAACTTTATAAACAAGATAGAAGACATATAAACACATCGTCTGATTCTGAAATTCTTCTTAATATATTTGCTCAGGAATTACAGAAATACAAAGCTTACAGTGTTCACCCAGAAGAAGTCTTTGCTGCAGTTGAAGGCGTACACAAACGCTGTGTCGGAGCTTATGCGGTTATTGCCATGATAACTCGTGATGGCATTGTAGGTTTCCGCGACCCTAATGGTATTCGCCCGTTAGTGCTTGGAAAACGAGAATCTGAGCAAGGCACTGATTACATGCTAGCCTCTGAAAGTGTTGCTCTGGTAACTCAGGGATACGCAATTGTTCGTGATATCGAACCTGGCGAAGCTATTTTCATCACCAAAGATGGCGAAGTGCATACCAAACAATGTTCTGACAAAGCGACTTACAATAGCTGTATTTTCGAATATGTTTATTTCGCTCGCCCTGACTCTGTTATTGATAAGGTATATGTGCACAAAGCCCGTATGAGAATGGGACACAACCTTGCTGAAAAAGTCATGAAGGTATGGCCTGATCACGACATTGATGTGGTCATCCCTATTCCCGACACCAGCCGAACATCCGCACTTGAAATGGCCATTACCCTGGGCGTGCCATATCGCGAAGGTTATATTAAAAATCGTTACATCGGTCGCACCTTCATTATGCCTGGGCAAAAGCAACGCAAGAAATCTGTCCGTCGTAAATTGAATCCACTCGACATTGAATTCAAAGGCAAGAACGTCATGCTTGTTGATGATTCTATTGTTCGCGGAACAACCTCAAAAGAGATTGTTCAAATGGCAAGAGATTCTGGCGCGAAGAATGTTTATTTCGCTTCTGCATCACCTGCAATTCGTTATCCTAATATCTATGGTATCGATATGCCAGCCGCAAAAGAACTTATTGCGCATGGCAGAACAGAAGCAGAAGTAGCTAAAGAAATCGGTGCTGATCGACTTGTTTATCAAGAACTGGATGACCTTATTGACGCAATTACCAAAGGTAATTCTAAACTCACACAGTTTGATTGCTCGGTATTTACAGGAAAATATATCACTGGTGAATCAGAAAGCTACTTTACTGACTTGGAAGCACGTCGTAATGACGGCAAAAAGAAAGATAAAGCCAATATGGTTGCTATAGATATGTCAGATACCGATTAATAAACACATAATAATCTAATGACGTTACATACTATTTAAAGATGAGCGCTGCTAAGCCCGATAGTCTAGCTTTGTTACCAATGCTTGATGAGCTGAAGCAGCGCTTTCCTGACTCCCCTCACGACCTTCTAATCGTTGTTTCTGCAACGCGTCAGCAATTAATTCTAATTAAAAACCACAAAGTTAATTCCAGCTATTCCATATCTACCGCAGAAGCAGGTCTGGGGAATTTATCAGGCAGCTTTAAAACACCATTAGGCGTGCACAAAATTGATGAAAAAATTGGTGAAGGCGCTGAGTTAGGTACAATATTCAAAGCACGTAAAAACACCCAAAAGATTGTAAAAATTCTCAAAAAACCGGATGAAAAAAGTGATGGTGATTATATCACTTCACGTATTCTCCGGCTTTCAGGGATGGAACAAGGCGTTAACGCAGGTGGAAACGTTGATAGTCACGATCGATATATCTATATTCACGGCACAGACGAAGAAGGCCGCTTAGGTACACCAGCATCCCATGGCTGTGTTCGCATGGGAAATCAAGAAATCATGGACCTATTCGATCAAGTAGAAGTAGGTACTCTGGTGAATATCGTTGAATGAAGGATAATTTAAACATTTAATACACCCCCCCTACTTTCAGGCACTTTTTTTAATTTATTTCTCTGTGTTTCCTGATGAAAATGCCGATTGTAAATATTGCACCATCGAAACCACAGTCAATACCGTCGCGATCACAAGGAAAAACAGTCCGACTTCTCTAAGTGGGAGTCCCCACAAGTCCTGGTTATACAACAAAAAGATTAACGATAATATTTGGGTAACGGCTTTAACCTTGCCAATATAAGCCACTGCAACTTTACTTCGCTGGCCTGTTTCTGCCATCCACTCTCTAAGCGCTGATATTGTAATCTCACGAGAGATAATCAGAACGGAAGCCATGGTTATCCACATCGTGCCTTCGCGCTCTACAATCAACAGTAAGGCTACAGCGACGAGTAGTTTGTCCGCTACTGGATCAAGAAAAGCACCAAACCGTGATTCCTGATTATATTTTCGTGCCAAATAGCCATCAACAAAATCTGTCAGACCTGCCAAACCAAATATAGTAGATGCCGTAAGTGGCATATCCAGATAGAAAAACAAAACCACCAAAGGAATCGCAAGTATTCTCAGTATTGTAAGAAAAATAGGTAGATTAAAAGTCACGGTTACCTTTATAAATTGGGTGTTTATTGGGTTTCATATAAATCATTCTGAATGAAATACATCATAAATCTTTTGGGCCAGTTTCGCACTAATTCCATTGACCTTACTTAACTCTTCCACACTTGCTCTGGTGATCGCTCTAATTCCACCAAAACGTTTTAATAAATCCTGGCGCCGCTTTGGACCCAAGCCTTCAATACCTTCCAGAGGAGAAGTATTTCTCGTTTTTTTACGTCTTTGTCGATGCCCACTTATGGCAAATCGATGCGCTTCATCTCGTACCTGTTGTATTAAATGCAGCGCACTTGAATGTGCAGGCAACATTATTTTCTCTTTCACCGATGAAACGCCGTCCTCCTGCGAAAGTACCGTTAATGTATCCATATCCTGACGACGGCCTTCACCTTTGGTCACGCCAATTATATCAAC
This sequence comes from Cocleimonas sp. KMM 6892, assembly GCF_035798195.1. Taxonomy (NCBI): domain Bacteria; kingdom Pseudomonadati; phylum Pseudomonadota; class Gammaproteobacteria; order Thiotrichales; family Thiotrichaceae; genus Cocleimonas; species Cocleimonas sp. KMM 6892. Next base: position 162,668 of record NZ_JAPFBV010000005.1, read on the forward strand.
ACCGCTTATTTGCAATTTATTGAGTACGTCAACGGCTTGTGTAACCTGACCTTTACCGCCATCAATAAAGAGTATATCAGGTAGCTTGCTGTCTTTTTCTATGGCCTTCTTATAACGTCTTTCTAAAGCCTGATGCATCGCGGCATAATCATCGCCACCTACAATTCCACTGATATTATATCGTCGGTATTCGGACTTGATTGCACCTTCCAGACCAAACACTACGCAAGAAGCCACCGTTGCTTCACCCATCATGTGACTGATATCAAAACACTCCATGCGTGCAGGTATATAATCCAGACCCAGCTCTTCCTGAAGCGCCAATACACGTTTTTGAACACCTGCTTTAGATGCCAAATGCGTAGACAAGGCATGCTGGGCATTTCTTGCCGCCATGTCTACCCAGCGTTGTCGATCTCCGCGGAGCTTATAAGCCAAAGTCACTTTCTTTTCGGCTTTCAGTGACAGCATCTCTTCCAGTGGTTCATTATCTTCAGGTTTGTGACTCAATAAGATCTCAGAGGGAATTTCACGCGAGATGTAATACTGGGAAAGAAACGAAGAAAGAATGCTCTTTTCAGGGCTGATAATCTCCGATTCTTTCTTATCCTCTCCCTTGCCTTTCTCTCCCTTAGCTTCTTTAAAAAAAGTAGGCAACTTAGGAAAAAAATTCTTATTACCCAAATTGTGCCCATTTCTAATCGTTAACACTTGAACACTGGCAATATTAGAAGCGAACTGCAATGCAATCACATCCACACTAGACTGACCAACACTAATACTTTGCTGTTGAGACACCTGTCGCAATTGTTCTATCTGATCACGGTAGTTAGCAGCCTGTTCAAAATTTAATTCATTCGAAGCCTTATCCATCAATTCTACCAATTCTTCAATAACCTGCTGGCTCTTACCTTGAAGAAACTTAATGGTATGACTAACTCCCTGTTTTTTATATTCTTCTTCGGATATTTCATTTATACAGGGTGCTGTGCAACGTTTGATTTGATATTGCAGACAAGGCCGCGAACGATTACTGAAATAACTGTTTTCACATTGTCGAACCTGAAACAGTTTCTGCAACAAAGCGAGGGTTTCACGCACTGCACCTGCGCTTGGATAAGGTCCAAAGTACTGTCCTTTCCCTTTTTTAGCACCACGATGAAATGTTAAACGCGGGTATTTATGCTTAGACAGATAAATATACGGATAACTTTTATCATCTCGAAGCAAGATGTTATAACGAGGCTGATGTTTTTTGATTAAATTACTTTCGAGCAATAGGGCTTCAGCTTCCGTCGCAGTTATCGTTACCTGTACGTCTCGAATCTGCTTGACCATTGAATAGGTCCGAGAATTTACGATGTTTCCACGAAAATAACTGGATACTCGATTTTTTAGATCTTTTGCTTTTCCCACATAGAGGATTTTTTCATCCTCCGAAATCATGCGATATACGCCGGGTTTATGTGGAACTGTTTTTAAGAAAGACTTACTGTCAAAGGTTTGACTACCTTCTTCGTGATTTTCAGCATCTTGATTAGGATCGTTCGTCATATAATTTATAAGAAGATATTAATAACTAGCGGTGAAACAACAAAAAACCAAGAAGAGTACTGAGTGTTACAACAATGGAAAAATCATAATAACTTACTAAACAGAAGCATCATAATAGCAAACGAAGAGCACTCAATAAGAAACAGCTCGCGAAGCACAAACACCAATTCCGTTTATCGCATATCGAGCTATCATTAATTAGCTAGAATAACCTTTTAAAACTTAATGAGCGCAGAACCCCAGGTGAAACCACCACCAAAGGCCTCTAGCAGAATGACCTCACCGCGCTTGATGCGTCCATCACGAACCGCCACATCTAAGGCTAGCGGAACAGACGCTGCAGAGGTATTACCATGCTCGTGCACAGTAACAACAACTCGATCCATTGGCATCTTAAGCTTTTTAGCTGTCGCTTTTATAATGCGAATATTAGCCTGATGTGGTACTAACCAATCGATATCAGACTTTTCCATATTATTGTATTCAAGTGTTTCGTCAACAATACGGCCAAGCGTATTCACCGCCACACGAAAAACTTCATTACCTTTCATTTGCACAAAAGCCCCACCAGAATCCATCAAGGCTTTGTTTTTAGAGACACCAGCAGTGGTATTGAGTAAGTTCTCATACTTACCATCAGCATGTAGATGAGTAGAAAGAATACCATCCTCTTCTTCAGTTGCTTCTAAAACCACAGCTCCAGCGCCATCTGCAAATAAAATACAGGTTCCTCTGTCGGTCCAGTCGATAATATTGGAGAACTTTTCTGCACCAATAACCAACGCACATTTATGAGAGCCACTTTTAATAAACTTATCAGCAACGCCTAATGCATAAACGAAGCCTGTACAAACAGCCTGTATATCAAAAGCCGCACAGCCGCTAATGCCTAATTTTTTTTGCAATAGACACGCAGTACTTGGGAAAATGAGATCAGGAGTGGTTGTAGCAAATACAATTAGATCAATATCATCAACCGTTTTACCCGCCATTTCCATGGCTTTTAAGACGGCTTTTTCAGCAAGATCACAAGTCGTTTCATCCGCTGCTGCAATATGACGTTTTTCGATACCTGTGCGCTCTACAATCCAGTCATGCGTGGTATCAACCATCTTTTCAAGATCATGATTGGTTAATACCTTTTCAGGTAAGTAACTACCTGTGCCTGTGATTTTAGAATTCATCCTGTATCCTATTATTTTCTCTATTTTATTTGGTTACTATATTACTACAGACATATTAAAGAACTAATCGACTAAATGTTTTTGCAGTTGCTCTTCTATTTTATCAGGTACTTTTTCAATAACTGCTTTTCGCGCAATCCCTATCGCGTTAGCAAAAGCGACATCATCCGCCCCACCATGACTTTTTATCACTATACCTTTCAAGCCCAGAAAGCTAGCACCATTATAGCGCCTGTGATCAAAACGTTGACGGAACGATTTAAGTACCGGATAAGACACCAAAGCTGCAATTTTGGTAAATATAGATTTGGTATAGCCTGCTTTAATTTCTTGTGAAAGCATTTTTGCCAGGCCTTCAGAGGTTTTCAGTGCAACATTACCCACGAAACCATCACAAACAATGACATCAACTTCGCCATGAAAGATATCATTACCTTCCACAAAGCCAATATAATTAAAACCACCATCTTGTAATTGTTTATGTGCAGCTTTTACCTGCTCATTACCCTTCATATCTTCAGAGCCGATATTGAGCAAACCCACACGCGGTTTTTCAACACCATCAATAGCCGTTGCTAGCTCTGAACCCATAATAGCAAACTGATATAAATGTTCTGAAGTTGAGTCAATATTAGCACCAAGATCCAACACATAAGTGTGACCCGATGCAGCAGGTATTGGCGCACAAATAGCTGGGCGATCGATGCCTTTCAATGTTCGCAGAACAAAACGGCCAGTGGCCATTAAAGCACCAGTATTACCAGCACTTACAGCAGCATCAGCAGACTCATCTTTAACAAGATTAATCGCTACGCGCATTGACGAGTCTTTTTTACCGCGTAAGGCCAAAGCGGGTGACTCATTCATCAACACGACTTCAGATGCGTGCTGAACCTTTATTCTTTCGTTAGGTTCCTGATTATGCTTTCTTAACTCATCTAATATTTTAGATTCATCGCCAACCAGGATTAGAGCGGTATCATTGTATTCTTTTAAAAATAACAATGCTGCAGGTATTGCAGCTGATAAGCCGTTGTCTCCGCTCATTGTATCTATTGCAATACGATGTAACTCTGTCATTAACGTGCAAACCTTTTATGTTTTATATACAAAAAATCGCGAGTCTATGCCCGCGATTTTAATGTTCAATATGGTAAAACACAATTTTTACTCGTCATCATCCTCGTCTTCTACTTCTACTGCAGAAGCGATAACTTGACGACCACGGTAAAATCCGTCTGGTGTCATATGATGACGCAAATGAGTCTCACCAGAAACTGGATCAACAGATAATGTAGGATTCGATAAAGAATCGTGAGAGCGACGCTGTCCTCTTCTTGAACGCGTTACTTTACTTTTTTGAACTGCCATGAGTTACTCCAATACGTAAAAAAAATTAATAAATACAATATTTATCAACTCTAGTTTCTTAATTAAGTTTTATATCTTTTAAAGCAGCAAAAGGGTTATCTTTCTCTTTCTGCTCATCATTATATTCATCTTCAGGTAAAGCTTCGATCAATCTTCTTGCCGGTTCACATTCATCGTGTGCTATCACTAAAGGCATTGCCAGTAATAATTCATCTTCGATGAAGTCTTTTAAAACCAGTGTTTGGTCTTCTACCAACCAAATATCAAAACTATCCTGCAATCTTTCTGCCTGCGCATCGCTTCCAACCAGCACTACTTCAGTCTGAGTTTCAACGGTTAACGCTGTAGCATCAAGACATCGATTACATATCATTTGCATTTCTGCTGTAATCTGTCCTTTGATAACAGGTAAACCTGTTTCGTTCCGGGCGAACTCTAAATCCACCTTAACGAGTTTTTCGTTAGTCTTAGATTCACTCTTATAAAGTAAATCTTTAAGGCGAGGAAAATCACTTAAAGGCATTCTGCCTTTGAACTGACGACCCTGTTCTACTAGTTTGAATGGGTCTACCTCAACCGGTAAACGTTGTATTTGACTGTTATCCGACATAAGAGCGGAATTATATTAAGCATATACCCCTGCTGTAAAGTATTATTAATACTATTACGATGTTTTTATTTACTTCTTTATTTTATACGCTAACGCTAAAATACGATTCCAACCGTAATAATCATAAATTTTACACCAGAGTCTTTTAAAAAATCATGCCAGATAAGCAACAAAAACCCCTCATTTTAGGTTCTACCTCACCCTTCCGCAAAGAACTACTGGAAAGGTTAAGGCTCGATTTTACCACTGACTCACCTGATATCGATGAAACCCCATTACAAGACGAGACTCCGGAAGACTATGTGATTCGTCTGTCTCTGGAAAAAGCAAAAGCAGTTGCAACAAGGCATGACGATGCCTTGATCATTGCATCAGACCAGTGTTCAGTTTTAAATGACGAAATTAGAGGCAAGCCGGGCAATCATCAGAACGCAGTCACACAATTAACAGAAAGCTCCGGCAACCGGGTGAGCTTCCTCACTGGTCTTTGCCTTTATGATTGCAGCGACCAGAGCTATCAACTAGAAATGGTACCTTTTCATGTTGATTTTCGTGATCTGTCTGCAAGAGAAATAGAATCATACCTTCAGGCAGAGCAACCCTATGGCTGCGCTGGCAGTTTTAAATCTGAAGGATTAGGGGTAACCTTATTCAAACGATTAGAAGGTGAAGACCCATCATCCTTGATAGGCCTACCTTTAATTAAACTTTCTGAAATGTTGCGAATTAAAGGGTTTCTTTTACCCTGAAATAACAATCTGGAATTGCATTAGGTTCACGCCATTCCGACAAACTGAACGGCGTATTCAGGTAAGGTTCAGTTAAAATCAGATATTGTTGATGCATACAAATTTGGCAACCCACCAAATAATACTAATAATGATAATGAAATTAAACAAACCCTTAAATACAGCAATAGCTTTACTATTAACTGTATCTGCATTTTCTACAGCTCGCGCAGCGTCGGATAATACAGAAATAACACTATCTCATACTTACGCCCCTTATGTGAATTTCACAGGGACAGCACCTGGTGCGTCACGTTTTTACGACAATGGCGATGTATTGAATTTTATCTTTCCAGTTCAAGTAAATCTGGGAACGATGGGACTTGCATCAAATGTGTCGGGAGATTGTGATTTAGACTTTTCTACACAGAATAATTTCAAACTTCGTCATACAGTGAACAATGATGATTTAGCGAATTATAGAATCATTTATAGAACGGTGACTTTTGAAGAGACAAGCAATCCTCAGCTAAGCATTCCATGTAATACAAATCCAACTGATTTAGATTTTATTCTTGTTGGATGGTCTTTGGCTGGGTTTGATGCGTTTATTCCGGCTGGTATCTACAGAGATGTCGTGACCGTAACCGTAACAACGCAATAGATCTCTTTTAAACATATCAGAACGGAATAAATAGAACTAAACAGAACTATTTAAAGTTACTTAGATAGTACTTCTAACTCATTATTCTATAAGTCACCCCCCTACTTTGAGGCGTTTTTTTAAGCAGGGTTATCGATATCCACAAATTCATAGAGTAAGCCAAATTTAGCAGCAACATGCTCTCCCAATGCCTGCACACCATAACGCTCGGTCGCATGATGACCTGCCGCTATATAATGTACACCATTTTCACGCGCTGTATGCGTGGTATGTTCTGAAATCTCACCGCTGATATAAGCATCGACCCCTGCTTTAGCTGCTTTATCAATATATCCCTGCGCACCACCGGTACACCAGGCAACCCTTCTGATGGCATGGTCACCTGCATTTATCAGCATCGGCTTACGCCCCAGTTTCTTTTCGATACTTTGCCCCAGTTCTTCAAGACTCATATATTCTTCTAAACGACCATAATTACCCACACCTTGTCCATCCATCACATCTTCCATGTGAATATCCAATACTTTGGCTAGCTGAGCATTATTACCAAGTTCAGGATGAGCATCTAAAGGCAAATGATACGCGAGTAGATTTATATCATGTTCCATCAATAACTGGAGTCGTTTATGCTTCATGCCGATTATTCTTGGGTCTTCTTTATCCCAGAACCAACCATGGTGAACGAGTATGGCATCGGCTTCTTTTTCAATGGCAGCTTCAATGAATGCCTGAGTCGCAGAAACACCCATGACTATTTTCTTCAGCTTTTCTTTACCCTGAACTTGCAGGCCATTTGGTGCGTAATCCTTGAATGCATCAACGTCGAGCAATTCATGAATATATTGAGCGACATTCTTTATCGTAGCCATTGTTTACCTTTCCCTTTTCCAGCTTATGCCAAGTAGTAAAATGACACTTAAGATACCAATAATCAACCAATTTCCCCAACGCACATAAGGCGTTACACCAGCAAATGGCTGAACTTTACCTGTAATGATACTTTTAGTGTTTAATGGCGCAGTTTCAATTAACTCGCCTTTTTCATTAATTATTCCCGATGGTCCCGTGGTTGTAGAACGCACCATATAGCGCCCTGTTTCCAACGCCCTCATTCTGGCTATTTGCATGTGTTGTTGCGGCTCTAAAGACCCCGTAAACCAGCCATCGTGCGTTACATTTATTAACATAGTTGCCAGCGGCAAGGATTGAATAATCTCAGAACCAAATGCATCTTCGTAGCAAATTGTCATTTGGGCAATCTGGTCACCAATATTCAGTGTGCCGTTATTCACACCCGGGGTTATATTGTCGTAAGGCAATTGAATCCATTTGCTCAACCAGCGAATGTACTCTAATAAAGGCGTATATTCTCCAAAGGGCACCAGATGTCGTTTGGAATATATTTCCCGATTATCCGCAGAGACTGCCAATACGCTATTCTCTACTCCCTGATTTTCATTGATATAAAAGCCACCAATCAGTATGGTTTTATTAGTATTAGCAATTGATTTTTGTAATGGCTGAATGAGTGATTCCATGTGCCGATCAAATGAGTCGAATAAGCCCGTTTCCGGCCAAACGATCAAATCACTCCTCATGCTTTTCAACGTCATACTGCGATAAAGATCTATCGAGGGTATCAAGTTATCGCGATTCAACTTTTCGAGTTGAGAAATATTTGACTGAAGCACACTCACTTTCAACGGCTTATCAACTTTCTCTGTCCAGTTTATGCTTTGTAACGCAAACGCACTACTCACCAACAGCACAATAATTAGTGCCGATAAAATTCGAATAGACGAACCAAAACGTTCTTCCACCAAGGCATTATCACTGACAGATTGATGCACAGGGTCAGATTTGATATACACCTGTCGTTGCACTGAATTACCCAGGACGAAACTCAGTAAGGCACCAGCAATAATGACACTCGATAGGCTCACCGCAAATACACCCGCAAGTGGAGCAAAAGCCGCAAAAAAAGTATCAATTTGACTATTGCCTAAATAGAGCCAGGGGAATCCCGTGAGAAACCATGAACGAAACCATTCAGCGATCACCCATGACGCCGGATAGAAAATCAGCAATTTTAAGAATAACGGTCTGTACCTAAATAAAGAAGCGAGCAAACCAAAGGAGCCGAGACTCAATAAAGAAACGATCAAGACAAATGCGACTGTAGCCGGTATCGCGACAAACAATGGAGCATGTGCAAAAAAGTACAAACTATAGAAAGGCCAGGATGCACCTGCACCAAACATGCCTATTCCGTAAAACCAGGACAGCATAAAATACTGCTTTTTGGTTTGCGCTTTGCTTAAGGAATAAAACAAGATGGCAGGACTAAACCACGCCAACGGATAAATATTAAAAGGGGAAAATGCAAAAACCAGCATCGCGCCTGCAAGCAATACGAGCAAGTAATTCCATTTAGATAAATGTGATTGAATCCCAGGCAGCTTCATACTTTTATGCTTATAACTTCTCTAATCTTCGTACTTCTACCAATTGTATTCTGCGGCCATCACTGCGTAATATTTTGAAGGAAAACTTATTCAGCTTCACTTCCTCGCCCTGCCTCGGTATCTTGCCCGCTTTTTGTGAAATCAAGCCGCCCAAGGTGTCATATTGATCCAATGGCATATCACAATTAAAATATTCATTGAATTCTTCTAGCTCAGTGCTCGCCTGAATCGTATATCTGCCATCACTTTGCGCCAGAATATTCTTCTTTTCGTCGACATCATCATGTTCGTCATCGATATCACCGACGATCTGTTCCAGAACATCCTCGATGGTTACCAATCCTGAAGTTCCTGAATATTCATCGACTACCATCGCCATGTGGTTGCGACTGTTTCTGAACTGGCTTAGCAGTGTATTAAGTTTTTGGCTTTCAGGCACAAACGAAGGCGGCCTGATGATGTCATCAATATCGAAACTTTCCTCATCGCCGACATATTTCAGCAGGTCTTTGGCGAGCAAAATGCCTTCAACATCATCTTTGTTTTCATCAATGACCGGAAAGCGTGAGTGCCCTGCCTTCATCACCGTTTTTAAAATATCGTGATAGCTGTCATTCAGATGTAAAAAACCAATATTGGCACGCGGAATCATAATATCGCGCACTTGAAGATTATCCACCTGCAGAACACCTTCAAGCATTCCCAAAGATTCAGATGAAATAATATTATTTTTTTGTGATTGTCTTAGCTCAGCAACTAACTCCTCCTGATCTATGACACTGGTATCTATCGTGCTTCTCAACCATTTATGAAGCCACGGTCGTGCTTTAATTTTTTTATCTTCTTGATTCATGAGTAAGGGTTCTTAAATCCCAATTTATCTAACGTTTTTATTTCTAAAGCTTCCATTAATTCAGCTTCATCATCTTCTATATGATCATAGCCTTGCAGGTGCAAGACACCATGTACAATCAAATGTGCCCAATGTTGCTTTGCTGTTTTATTTTGCTCTTTCGCTTCTCTATTCACAACACTTTCGCAAACCACCAGATCTCCTAAATGAACAGGTTGATCTTGGAGCTCTGGAATCGCCAAGAGTTCCTCTGGAAACTCATAAGGAAATGAAAGAATATTAGTGGTACTAGGTTTTTCTCGATAGGTCTGATTTAACGCTAACCCCTCTTCATCATCAACCACACGAACAACTAAAGTCACCCCCCCACTTTCAGGCAGTTTTTTTTGTTCGGCAACTCCTGATTGCAAGGCACTGGCACTCCAGGATTCCAACTCATATATCGAAGGAATCGATGAGTAATTGCAGGGATTTTGCAGTTCCACCTCGACATTTATGCTGGGCATATCATCAACAGGCGGTAATTTTTCAGAAATCTTCATGACTCAATTTAACTGTTTTTTAAGATTGCTTTAACCGTCGCACTATCAGCAACGGTTTATTAAGCCTCATACTTTTCATATAGATCAACAATGCGCTGAACCAGACTGTGCCTGACAACATCTTTAGATTCAAAAAAGGAAAATCGTATTTCTTTAACCCCTTGAAGAATGTCAATTACATGCTTTAAACCAGAACGTTGATTATTCGGCAAATCAATTTGAGTGATATCACCCGTAACAACAACGGTTGAACCAAAGCCAATACGGGTTAAAAACATTTTCATTTGTTCAGCGGTGGTGTTCTGCGCTTCATCCATGATGATAAAAGAATCATTCAACGTACGGCCACGCATATAAGCCAATGGTGCAACTTCAATGACGTTCTTTTCAATCAGCTTATCGACTTTTTCAAAGCCCAGCATCTCGTAAAGTGCGTCATACATCGGACGCAAATAAGGGTCTACTTTTTGGGATAAATCACCCGGTAAAAACCCGAGCTTTTCACCCGCTTCAACTGCAGGTCTTACCAGCACGATGCGTCTTACTTCATCTCGCTCCAAAGCTTCTACGGCACAAGCAACAGCAAGGTAGGTCTTACCCGTCCCTGCAGGGCCAATACCAAAGGTTAAATCGTGTGTTTGAATACTGCGGATATAAAAGTTCTGATTCGGACCACGACCACGCAATAAACCACGCTTGGTTCTGATTGTGGCTGTGACACTCGCGTCTTTATTAGGATCCACCTTGCCGTCGTCATCTAGCACCGCTTCTGAGTGATTTGATTCCTGCAAAAACAAATGAATTTTTTCAGGAGCCAATTGCTCCGTAGCCGTTAAATCGTAAAGCTCTTGTAACAGATTAATCGTTTTCTGAATTTGTAACGGCAACCCTGAAATAGTGAAATCGAAGGCGCGATTACTCACTATCACATCAAAATGTTTTTCTATTTGATGCAAGTGCTGATCAAACTGACCACACAAATTTGTCAGTCGTTGATTGTCTTCTGGTTCAAGGTGTAAAGAAAGGGAGTGACGATTAGAGTCAGTGACGTGCTTAGAGCCGTCTGCAGGTGAAGCTGCTTTTGTTATGTTCAAATGAGGTTATTTTTCCGTTTCATAGTTTTATTCAAAAATTTATTCTAGCATGAATAAACCAAGTCAGAGAAACTATACAGGGAGATTTATACGAAATTCTTATGAAAAAGGGCTGTAAGTAGGGGGGTGCCATTATCATAATGGCTCACAAGCACTTTTTTAGAAAGGCAAATACAGACTGAATAATGCATAAAGACCAGACTCTAACAATCAGAGCCTTGTCTTTATGATTAATAAATTTGAGCTTTGAGAACGCTTAGCTTTAACCACCAAAGGTTTGACAATCTTGAACCCGACCGTTTTTCACACCTCGAGCAAACCATTCAACGCGTTGTTTTGAACTACCGTGAGTAAACGTATGCGGAATTGCAAACCCTTGAGCCTGCTTTTGCAATCGGTCATCACCAATGGATGCAGCTGCGGTAAGCGCTTCTTCCAGATCACCTGGTTCTAACGCTTTAAATTGCTTTTGTACGTGATTCGCCCAAACACCTGCATAACAGTCAGCTTGAAGTTCAACACGAACCTGCAATTGATTCTTGTCATTTCCGGTAACGCGATGTTTAGCCGTTTCAACTTTATCCAGCGTACCTTCAAGATTTTGAATGTGATGCCCTACTTCATGCGCAAGGACATAAGCACGAGCAAAATCACCACCTGCTCCATGCTTGTTCTTTAAATCATCAAAGAAACCCATGTCGACATAAATCTTTGTATCGGCAGGACAATAGAATGGCCCCATACGCGAACTTGCAGGACCACAACCACTGCTGGTTGAGCCTGTATATAAAACCAATTCTGGCACTGGGTAACGTTGCCCAGCCTGAGCAAAAATCTTAGCCCATACTGTTTCTATATCACCATGAACGGTTTTGATAAATGCCGCATCTTCACTATTAGGATCAATATCACTTGAGCTAGAACTGCCACCCATGCCTAATAATGATGGACCGATAAAGTAGGCTGCAGCGCCAATGCCTACTACTGCGATTCCAAGTTTCGAGCGTAATAATGGCTTAACTATCGGCCATAAAAACATTAATGTACCGATTGAAGGCAATCCTCTTCCGCCTCCACCACCGCTGCGACCACGTCTATCATCAACATGTGTGCTTTGTTTTCTATCACGCCATTTCATACCTGGAACCTTTGTTTATTACTTGTAAAGATATTGTAAAGTCATACAAATATACTACTTTTTCTCATTTAGAATTCTAAATCAACGTGCCACGCAAAGAATTTGGTTGTGCTTCAGTTATTTCAACTTCAGCAAAATTCCCGATTAATGACGCATCGCCATCAAAATTCACAATGCGGTTATTTTCAGTTCGACCAGCAACCTGATTTTCACCACGTTTAGAAGCGCGTTCTACCAATACTTTCTGTACAGTGCCAACCATCTTCTGGCTGATTTCCTGTTCCATCTCAGTAATGCGTTGTTGTAAACGGTATAAACGCGTTTTCTTAACCGCATCTGGTACATTATCTTCAAACGATGCCGCAGGTGTTCCCGGACGTGCACTGTAAATAAAGCTAAAGCTTTTATCAAAGCCCACATCTTCAATCAGTTTCATCGTATCTTCGTAGTCTTTATCGGTTTCACCCGGGAAGCCAATAATGAAATCAGACGATAAACTAATATTCGGACGAACCTCTCTAAGCTTACGAATTTTCTGTTTATATTCGATTGCCATGTGCCCGCGCTTCATCGCTGCCAGAATTCTATCTGAGCCACTTTGGATGGGTAGGTGTAAATGGTCAACAAGTTCAGGAACTTCTGCATACGCTTGAATCAGACTATCGCTGAACTCAACCGGATGTGATGTGGTGTAACGAATTCGATCAATACCCTCAACCGCAGCAACGTAATGAATAAGCATTGCCAGATCAGCAATTTCACCATCGTGCATGGTTCCGCGGTAGGCATTTACATTCTGACCGAGTAAATTAATCTCACGAACGCCCTGATTCGCAAGCTCTGCGACTTCAACAATGATGTCATCAAAAGGTCGAGAAATTTCAGTACCGCGTGTGTAAGGCACAACACAGAAGGTACAGTATTTACTGCAACCTTCCATGATCGAGACAAACGCGCTTACCCCATCTGCCCTTGGTTCTGGCAAACGATCGAATTTCTCAATTTCAGGGAATGTGGTATCAATAACGAACGACTTATCTCTTTTCGCTTCGGCAACCATTTCAGGCAAACGATGTAAGGTTTGAGGACCAAATACAACATCCACAACCGGCGCACGATCATGCAAGGCTTTGCCTTCCTGACTCGCCACACAACCACCTACCCCGATAATCACATTAGGGTTTTTCTCTTTGAGTTTTCGCCAGCGACCAAGTTGATGGAATACTTTCTCTTGCGCTTTTTCACGAATCGAACAGGTATTCAATAACAACACATCCGCTTCTTCAGCGTTGTCTGTCAATTCCATGCCATTAGCATCATTGAGCACATCAGCCATTTTCGCTGAATCATACTCATTCATCTGACAACCATGTGTCTGGATAAATATCTTTCCGGCTTTCTTGCCTGAAGTATTACTGGTATCTATGGTTTGTGAATCGACTTTTCTACCGACGTCTTTACCTAGGTTTACACCAGCATTTTCATTGATGTTTGTATCTGCCATTTCATTTGGCTCTTTAACGGACATAACTAATTACTATTTAACAAATTGGACGCCCATTATCCGCGATGTTAGCGTTATTGTCATCAAAACCCTAAAAAGCTAATTTTACTATATATAGCAACAGTTTAGGCCTTATCACTTAAAGTAAACTGTTTGATATATCCTATAGTTTGCGCTAATATGTCCACGGGCTGTATAAATCTTAAGTAGATGTGTACATAAAAAAAAGGGGAATTAGCTATGAAGCGCGTATCAATATCGACGCTCATTGTGTTTGCATTAATCACTGTTGATGCGTCCATCACAATGGCTTATGCAAAAACGACAGATAAAAAAATTACAATATTTAAAGTAAACAAAGTCTCACCAAATAACACACTTAAACTTCGTGCGTGGCCGAGCACTAAATCTCGAATCAAACAAAGACTACCTTACAACGCCATAGACCTGACTGAAACAGGCAAGCAACGTGTTGTAAACGGCACTAAGTGGGTGGAAGTTAACTGGAGAAAAGATAAAGGCTGGGTCAATTCTAATTACCTCGTAAAAACGGGGGTGTTGTTAAGACCTAATCCAGCAAACAGTAATGTTGCTGCCGCTTCTAGAAATAATAAATCCATCAACGCACCACAACGCACTGCAAAAGTATTAGCTGCTCCTGTTGAATCACTCAATGATAGACCCGCAGAATATGGTGGAGATCGTTATGATCAACCTGTCGAAGGCGCAGCTACTGAAATGAAGACGGCTTTCGACATAAACGAATCAAACCAGCCTAATGCGAAAATGCTGCTTTGTAATGGTAAAAGCCCTAAGTTGTGGAACATTAAAATGAATGTTGCTAATCGCAATATGAATATCAAATTCGGCAAAAACAAAGCCTTTAATGTACCCATTAACTATCACGCCTGGGCAACACCTAATCAGGTGCGTATGAATATTGGAGGTAACCAGGGACGTAACAATGTAGAAGTTAACCTGGAAAAGACCAATGCTTGTTACAACGGTTTATCAAAAACCCGATTCACCTACGAAGTAAATGCTACGGTAAATCGTGAGTTCTATACGGGATGTTGTGAGGTTGTTGGACAGTAGTTAATAACTCTACAGATCTAAATTCTCTGGATATACGTTAAAAACAATTCAGACAATAAAAAACCCGCTTAAAGCGGGTTTTTTATTGTCTATTTATAGGTACTGTAGAAATGCTATTCAATCTCTACAATCACACCATAAGATGTTCCCTAAAATGGAATATCATCATCAAAGTTATCAAAATTCTGTGGTGGTGGGGGCGTATTATCACGTGCAGGGGCTTTTTGTGGCGCTCTTTGTGCACCTCTTTCTCCACCGCCGCTACCTTGCTGAGGACGAGACTCTCTTTGTGGAGCTTGATTAAACTCACTGCTTCCACCTGTTCTGCCACCTAGCATTTGCATTTCACGTGCAACGATCTCAGTCGTGTACTTATCAACACCGTTTTGATCTTGCCATTTACGTGTTCTTAAGTTGCCTTCGATATAAACCTGAGAACCTTTACGTAAATATTCGCCAACAATTTCCGCAAGACGATTAAAGAATACCACTCGGTGCCACTCTGTATTTTCTTTCTTCTCGCCACTCGCTTTATCTTTCCACGAATCTGTCGTTGCAATACTTATATTGGTTACTGCACCGCCACTAGGCATGTATTTTACTTCTGGGTCTTGACCCAGATTTCCGACAAGAATGACTTTATTAATGCTGGCCATATTATTACTTTCCTTTTCTAATTAATTTCTAAGAATCCAAAATCTGGATAGTTCTTGGTACATCTCAAACTTCGCATAAAGTATCTTAATATTCACTTTTTAGCTATTTTATTCTTAATACTTTAATGATTTTTTGAAGCAAGGGAATGTTAAATACACCCCCCTACTTTGGGGCAGTTTTTTTAAAATAATTAAAAAAGTAAGCCCCTTCAAAAAATTTAAAGTGCAGCTAAAGCTTTGTCATAGTCGGGCTCGTCACCGATTTCAGGAACCATTTCGTTATAGACAACATTATTGTTCTCATCCATAACAACAATCGCTCTGCTAGTAATCCCTGCAAGTGGACCATCAACAATTTTAACACCGTAATCTTCAGAGAAAGCTTGTGAACGCATGATAGATAATGGCTTGATGACGTTTAAGCTTTCAGCCTCACAAAAACGACCTTGAGCAAATGGCAAATCTGCAGAAACAGTTAAGAAAACAGTATCATCGTGTTGTGCGGCAGACTCGTTAAATTTCTTGGTAGACAGCGCACACGTTGGCGTATCAAGACTCGGAACGATATTCAGTAATTTCTTCTTGCCGGCAAAATCAGCCAATGACACATCAGAAAGATCACCTGCTGTTAAAACGAAATCAGGTGCCTGACTTCCAACAGATGGTAGCTCTCCATTAGTGTGAATGGCATTTCCATGTAATGTAATAGCGGTCATTGTAAAACTCCTTTATTAAGTGATTATGTTTGGATATATGATTTGTTGTTAATCGCTAACTAAACGTAGTCCTAATTATGCGAATAGGCAAATTAAGCACAAAAATAAAAGTGTAATGTCACCCCCCTACTTTGAAGCACTTTTTTAGATGCATCATAGTATGGGCTTATTCCTGATTATCCGTAAATGAGCTTTGATCCTAACCATGTCTTCTAGTCTTAGCATGATAATGATTTTGCCAATTTACCCCATACATTTGAGTCTAGGCTAAAGCCATATAAGACAGTGGTTTACTTAATATTGCGAACAAAAAAAAGGCGAACTTCAGTTCGCCTTTTTCATTTTACGTTAAACGTATTAGTTAAGCTTAGTAACGCCTTCTCCTCGCTAATGCTTCGCGTTGAGAGATCAAACCAAGCATCATCACCAAGAAGATCATTGCCCACTCACTGAGTGTCGGAATGTTCGCAGGGTTCACCACTCTTTCGACAAAGTCATTCGACACTGCCGTTTCTCCGCCATTAACATTGATAGCGCTAATCAGATCATCCGGCTGACCTTCACCCGTGGTTGATTGATAACCAACCGGTTGAGATTGAGCGACTTGATAATCACCCGGTATGATATTGGCAAAGCTGTAATTACCAAGCTCGTCCGTCAGTGCGGTAATTGGATTACCTTCACTGTCCATTACCGGATTACCTTCGTTGTCTAATAATCTCATCAGTACGCCAGACATTGGTTCGTCACCAATATCATCACCATCAGTATCTATAGAAACATTACCACTAATCACTCCTAATTCGGTATAAGCAAAATCTTGATCTAGGTTTTGTTCTCCACTTGCTAGATTAACTGTTGAGATAGACTCTATAGCTCCCTCAGGGGCAACAAAAACATACAAATCAAGGTTATCACCTAAGTCACCTGAAGCTGTATCTACCGTAATCGTATATTCTCCCGGGGGCAATAATTCGAACAAGTAATTACCGTTGCTATCTGTCGTGGTCGTTATTGCTACACCATCACCAGCGCCTGCATCGACGCCACTTGCAGGCGTTAGTATGACTATTACATCGGCCAAGGGGATATCACCAGCATTAGGCTCTGTACCACCACTAGAGTCAACGTCGTACCAGATAGTATCGCCTATTGCAGAGGGAACAAATCCAAAATCAATCGTCATATCACCACTGGCATCGTTACTAGCGTCTTGAAGTTTACCCGTGAGGTTAGTTCCCGCATCTTTCTCGGAATTTGCTCCGGTACCATCTACCGGTTCGCCGCCCGATGTTAATACGATAACTGGACTTTGAACAGGTCCACCACTAGCGACTTGTTGCCCATTATCATCACCATCTATCTGGTTGTCCGCCCCTGAACTAGCAATGTCGATACTAGATAAAGGAGCAAGTACTGGAGGGGTGGGGATGTATACAAAGTAACTGCCTGGAATAAGATCACTGAAGAGGTAATCCCCTTCTGAATCGGTATCTGTTTCTTTGACTGGAGTAGCGCTCGTTGGATCATCACCTTCATTAAACAACTGTATAGTAAGGCCTTCGAATCCGCTTTCATCTTCATCGTGTAGAGCGTTATTATTACTATCCACGAATACAGATGAACCTAAACTTACTAACTCTGCATAGGCAAAATCTTGATCGAGATTTTGCTCACCACTTGCCAGATTGACTCTTGAAGAAGAATCTTTCTCGCCTTCAGGATCAACAAAGATACTCAAGTCAGAATTAGCTCCCAAATCACCTGATGTAGAGTCTACCGTAATCGTATATTCACCGGGCGGTAACAATTCGAACAAGTATTTACCGTTACTATCAGTCGTGGTAGTTATTGCCACACCATCACCAGCGCCCGCATCTACACCACTCGCAGGCGTGAGTGTTACTTCTACATCTGCTAAAGGGATATCACCTGCATTAGGCGCTGTACCACCACTATAATCAACATCTTGCCAAATAGTATCGCCGATTGAAGAAGGTACAAATCCAAAATCAATCGTCATATCACCGTTTTCATCAAAACTCGAGTCCAGGAACTTGCCCGTAGTATTAGTTCCTGTATCTTTCTCGGAATTTGCTTCAGTTCCATCAACGGGTTCATCGCCTGAAATTAATTCGATAACAGGGCTTTGAACAGGACCACCACTAACTACTTGTTGACCATTATCATCACCATCCACCTGATTGTCTGTCGCTGAACTAACGATATCCGTACTAGAAAAAGGTGCTTCTATAGGCGGATTGGGGATGTACACAAAATAACTACCAGGAACAAGATCACTGAATAGGTAGTCTCCTGCAGAATTGGTATCTGTTTCTTTTACTGGAGTAGCGCTCGTGGGATCATCACCTTCATTAAACAACTGTATGGTAAGCCC
Organism: Cocleimonas sp. KMM 6892; assembly: GCF_035798195.1. Classification (NCBI taxonomy): domain Bacteria; kingdom Pseudomonadati; phylum Pseudomonadota; class Gammaproteobacteria; order Thiotrichales; family Thiotrichaceae; genus Cocleimonas; species Cocleimonas sp. KMM 6892. The sequence goes on from NZ_JAPFBV010000005.1 coordinate 181,240, forward strand.
TTCAATCCCACTTTCACCCTCATCATGTACACCGTTATTATTACTATCAATGAATACAGATGAACCTAAACTCACTCTCTGAAAAATACCCAGATCAAAACCTGTATTATTTTCTGCTGGCCCAAGCTCTACAGGAGTTGTTTTACCTGTTGTTGTATCAGCATCAGAGTCTTTAGTGTCATCACTTCCTGCATCTTTAATCGTAGCTTCGTAGCCGGTTGGTAAATTTGCTAAATCAAACTCAACGCCAAAGGAGTCTCCAGGCAATAGGTTTGTAAACTGGTAAAAACCATCTGAATCCGTAGTTGTTTGTTCTCCGGTACGAACTCCATTCTCATCGAGTAAGAAAACGGTCACACCTTCAACACCCGTCTCACCTGTATCCTGGATACCATTATGATTAACATCATTCCAAACGAAATCACCAAGAGAGGCAGTAACCAAGCCTAAATCTAAAGTATCATTATAGTCACCGTAAGTAATAGTGACTGTATCTGTAGGAACATCTGCAGCGCTAGCATCACTATCTAAAGTATCATCTCCGCCTTGGTTTGGGTTAGTTACGATATAACCTGAAGGAATATCTGTAAACTTAACGGAATAAGTACCTGGTTCTAAATCTGAGAAACTATATGCCCCTCCGTTAGATGTAGTCGTTGTAGAAACAGTGTCACCATTATTATCCAATAAAGTTACAGTAACTCCATCTACTCCGGGTTCATCAGCATCTTGAATACCATCTCCATTCAGGTCATTCCAAACAAAATTACCTATAGCAGGAGGAACGATATAACCGAAGTTTTGTTCTGTATTATCAACCACATTAGTCAGCTCACCAGTAATTGGATCCCTTGAAACCCCTAACGTAAGATTCGATATATTTGCACTAGTACTTCCGTCGCCATCAAAAAATGGGACAGTATCAGCTGGAAAATCAGTATCAGTAAAATCCACTTGTACTTGATAATCACCTGCAGGTAAATTATCAAAACTATACGAACCATCTGTACTTGTTTCAGTTACATAAGGAATCGCACCTGAAGTTCCAGCAGAAACAATACCGCCAGTAATGGGGTCGAAATAGATAGGATTACCACTGCCATCTAAAAGGTTGACCGTTATACCTCCAATACCTGGTTCACCAGCGTCTTGGTCACCATCACCATTACCATCAACCCACAAAATGCTTTCAATTGCTCCTGCGACAACAGTCACACTCACATCGTTTGAAATGACATTTAAAGAAATCTCAGGGATTCGTCCACCAAAGGTATTCGTGTAGATATCACCAGTTGACGCATCGGTAACTTTCCCTTCGGAATCAAAACTAGGGGTTCCTCCAACGTTTCCAGCTGGTGTAATTTCAATAGACACTGTTTGTCCACCATCAGTAGCAGCCAATGTAGGTACAGTAAATTTGATAGCTGTGATATCCGCATTAGCAAGTCCACCACAAGCCAAAGGGCTTAAGGCGGTACATTGAACCCACCCTGTTGAATTTGTGCCAACAGTTCCACCACCCGGTAAACTACCATTATTATCGAAATAACGATTACACACGCCACCGTCTTCATCTGGGTCATAACCATTTGGTAGATTACTTGCGTGACAAGGATCTTCTTCAATATTAGATGGAGTCATTACTGTCGCATAAAAAATTTCTCCATTACTTTTTGAGATTGAAGTAACTTCATAAGTACCATTGAATTGTGACTGAGGGTCTCGGGTACTATTTAATCCCCCCGTCGTTGTTCCGGCATCTCCGTTATAAGGTAAAATATCAATAAATTCAGCACCACTGTAATCTTCACCACCGAGGTTTTTATAGACTAAATCAAAAGTAAACGGCGAATTTGTCTGATAAACAGTTTCATCTACACTCTTTAAAACATCCAAGCCAAATTCAGGCAATATCGTTAACTGATATTTCGCTTGTTTTACACCACCACCGATAATTCCTGAATTTATAGTAGCGGTATTGACGAAAGTACCCGAAACTCTAGCAGGATCAACATAAACCGAATATTTTATTAACGGCAGCTGATCACTATTTCCTCCTGAAGAATTCAGTGAACCAAACACCCAGCTAAGAGGATCTGCACCACCCGCATGTGCCGCACTTGTTACAGATACATCCTCCATACCACCATTAAATCGGGCATCCCATTCCGCACGGGTATACCAGGTTGTTCCACCATCAGAACTAAACATTTCAGAATTAGCTATATAGTCTGTGCCATTGGGCAAGTTATCACCGATTGTTGCAGTGTTTACAGAGGTGTCATCCCACAAACCAAATACAGCAGGTTCTATAATAAAATCGACAGTATCACCACCGCGTACTACTTTAATTCCACGAGGTTCAGTGTATTTTTCTATGGAATGAGAAGAAGGGACTAAAGTCATTCTATCAACTGTTCCTGACTGAATAGCAAACGTGGCATCTGCTGAAGGATCTACAGTATTCGCTCCAACATGTGTCCAGCCCGTGTAAGTTCCGTCAGCTTCTTGACGGTTGTATGAAGCAAAGTTAGGTAATCTATTGTTAGTACCATAAGGACTTGCAGTAATAAGTTTTGCAGTGATTAAATGATTTACGGTAACTGCAAAGTTTTTATGTGTTGAATCCTGCGCAGTAGCAAGGGCAGCATCATAAATTGAGTTTTGTCTAACACGGGTAACATTCTCATCTGCACCAGCACCACCTGCCAGAGGAGGTACATCATCAGCATTTCGCCACCAATCAATAATAGTACCTGTGGCAGCATCACCGTTTTCATCAACTAATGATCCATCTTCGTTTTGTATAACAACAAAACCATCATTGTTAATATCATCATTACAACTAGCAGTTCTCAATTCTTCCAGATAACCGGCTTGATTAGTGACAGGGTCAGCAACGTATGGATAATTACTAAATAGAAAGTTTACTAAACTCGAGCCATCGGCTAGTGTCGTTCCAACAGCTCCCCCCCATGTAGAAACAACTGGATTCCAAGGCTGGTTTTGATTCCAACCATATAGAGCAGGACTCCCTATTTGATTCGGTGGCGCAACACCTGCGTATTCAAACACTTGCGTATCGATTTTATCGCACACTTGGGTTTCCGCCTGATCAATCAAACGATAATCATAGACATTCATTAAGAATGGGCGCGTCTCACCAGCAGCCATGTTCTGATCAGGAAACTTCCTATCAGCAAAAGGAAAAAGATTAGTAAATGCTTTATGAACCACAAAAGAACCGGGTGAAGACGTCGTCAACGGGTATGAAACCTCATTTGGAAATGGCTCTTCACCAGCATTATAATTATTAACATGATTGCCCGCTGAATCTTCTGTAGAGACGATACCAGGGTTATTTCCTGTAGGAGCATTATCATTAGTCTCATCGAATGAGTCTAAAATCGTACTTGAGCCATCCCAAAAACCTACACGATTAGTTGTTGTATTAATACACTCTGGCTGGTTTAACTCATTACAGGTTTGATGGTTATCAATATCATTTACTTTATCAAACCAAACATTTAATCGAACCTCGAATAAATTCGCATCATTGTCTGGATCCGATACATCAATATTGTCTAGATCAATCTGAATCACTAAATCATTCAAACCATCTGGAGCTGATGCACCTGGGCCTATATCATCTATAGCAGCTGAAAGCTGAGTACAGGTAACAGAAGCTGCTGCTCCATGGTCTCCTAATAACTCACAGGCAGGAGTCAGTGAATCCCACGTATACAATTGAGCACCGGTTGAAAGAGTTGCCGTATTGTTATGCTCATTGTCATCTGTCAAAACATCAATAATTCTATAGCTTGCAATTCCAGGACTTCCTCCTGATGTTGTATCATTATCACCATCAGCGAGAAGTGACCCTTTAACATATTCAGCCAAGACTGTGTATTCGATAATAGAGCCCGCTCTACCGGTAGGACCTTTTTTTAGAGGAGCGCTATAAAGCGAAGCACCTGTATCAGGATCAACAGCTGTACTTTTAAGCTCTTTTTGCAAATCAACTCGGAAAAAACCGGTAACAACAACGGAAGTAGGACCATCAGACGCAGGAGCAGAATTTCCATTTTCTACAGAAACTGCCTCGGCAACTACGCCAGCAGTAACGATATCGTCGTTTCGAGTCACATCGCCAGTTAAAGGATCAAGACCTACGGCTCTGGCAGCAGGGAAAAACACACGTGTTGTCCCCTCGATAGCTGGACCCATATTACAAAATAACTCAGTATCACTATTACGAATTTCAGAAATACCCTCTGACCCGACCTCACTAGGATCTGTTTTACAGCCCGTAGGAATGGTGATCCATTTTTGTTTTTCATTTAATGTAACAGTAGCGGTCAAATCTTCGACGTCACTATCATTCACTGATACTTCTACACGATAAGTAATAGAATCCTGTAAACGGACGATATTATTATTTTCGTCAGCATCTAAACCTGCATTAACTCCACCATCGACGCCACCTGGGCCATCACCAGTCCAGCTGACACCTGTATCAAAAGGTTCTGAACCCGTTTTTTCTAACGTTATTGTCGTGTTTACCACTGGTGTAGCAGCATGAATAACTGTAGTGGATACTATGAATAAACTCGCCAAAACAAATTTGAAAAAACTATCAAATTTATGGAGCAGTAAACTAAATATCGTAAGTGTATTTATAATCATTTTTCCCCAGCTCTTTGAGAGAGTGTGTTTAGCTTGAAAGTAAATTCATATTTGGAATCGACATTCCTAAAGAAAACATTGAAATGGAATTAATTCAGCTATTGTTAAAATTATGTGATTAATATCAGTAGATCGGCTGCAATATATCAAAGACAACCTTAACGAATTATTAATATGCAAAGCATTTTTTAGATTAGTCTAAGTTATTGTTTAATAATTTATTTTAGTTTTTATTAAAAGACTACATGTTAAAAACACACAGAACTATAGAGCGAGGTCGCCCCCCCCCTACTTTGAGAAGGTTGATTTCAATCTGAAATAGGGTTATTTAGCTTAAAGCGAATGAACCTTAAGTTGTTGCCAAAGAAATGACAGCACTTTTTTTGATTTTTATATGAGTATTGATACTGTAATGAAAGCAAAACGGCATGTGGTTGATGTACTGGCAGGAATCAAGCTTAGTGAAAGCTGCTTTTAATCTTTAGATTAAAAGCAAAAACACTTATCACCCCCCTACTTACGGGCACTTTTTTTATTAATAAGACTTACAACATCGGTTTTAAATATTCACCCGTAAACGAACCTTTAACTTTAACCACATCTTCTGGGGTACCTGTGGCGATTATCTGTCCACCTCGGCTTCCACCCTCAGGTCCTAAATCGATAATCCAGTCTGCTGTTTTTATAACATCGAGATTATGTTCGATAACGATGATGGTGTTACCTTCGTCACGCAGGCGGTGTAATACCGATAACAATACTTTCACATCGTGGAAATGTAATCCGGTTGTTGGCTCATCCAGTATATAAATCGTTTTACCAGTACTGCGTTTAGATAACTCTTTTGCGAGTTTGACGCGTTGTGCTTCACCGCCTGAAATAGTTGTCGCATTTTGTCCCAGAGTGATATACGACAAACCAACATCTAATAAGGTTTGCAGTTTAGTTTTGATACCTGGTATCGCATCGAAAAAGACTCGGGCTTCTTCGACGGTCATTTCCAGAACTTCGTAGATGTTTTTACCTTTGTAATGAACGTTTAAGGTTTCACGGTTATAACGTTTGCCGTGACAGACATCGCACTGAACATAAACATCAGGCAGAAAGTGCATCTCTACTTTCGTTACACCATCTCCACGACAGGCTTCACAGCGACCGCCTTTAACGTTAAAACTGAAACGTCCCGGCAAATAACCACGAGATCGTGCTTCGGCAGTTGCCGCAAACAACTCTCTAATTGGCGTGAATACGCCCGTATACGTTGCTGGATTTGAGCGTGGAGTTCTACCTATTGGGCTTTGATTAACATCCACAACCTTGTCGAAAAAGTCTAAACCTTCGATTTTTTCAACGGGTGCGCGACGTAGCGAGCTGTTATTTAAAAAGTGAGCGATATTTGGATATAAAGTCGCATTGATTAAGGTCGATTTACCCGAACCAGAAACACCTGTAATACACGTCATAAGGCCAACGGGAATAGCCGCAGAAACTGATTGCAAGTTATTACCCGTTGCACCAATCACCTTAAGCATTTTCTTTTTATCAGCTTTTACGCGTTTTTTCGGTACATCTATTTTCTGCACACCGGATAAAAACTGACCAGTGACAGAATCTTTATTCTGCTCGATTTCTTCTGGCTTACCTTGCGCAACAATATAGCCGCCATGAGCGCCTGCACCAGGACCAATATCGACGACATAATCAGAGAGTCGGATTGCGTCTTCATCATGCTCAACCACTATCACGGTATTGCCAAGATCACGCAGATGCCTGAGTGTTTTCAGCAGACGATCATTATCGCGTTGATGCAAGCCTATCGATGGCTCATCTAACACATACATGACGCCAACCAGGCCAGCTCCTATTTGAGAAGCCAGTCGTATACGTTGCGCTTCTCCACCCGATAGTGTTTCTGAGCTACGACTTAAGGTTAGGTAATCAAGACCCACATTCACCAAAAACTCTAAACGCAGTTTGATTTCACGGATAATTTTATCTGCAATTTTCCCCTGCTTTCCAGGTAGGTTGAGCGTCTCGAAAAACTCAAAACATTCTCCGATCGCTTTATCCGTTATTGTTGGTAAATTTAAATCAGTGATAAATACATTGCGTGCCGCTTCGTTCAAACGCAAACCATGACAACTCGAACAGGCATGTACCGACATGTACTTTACTAACTCTTCACGCACCCCATTTGAATCGGTTTCTTTGTAACGGCGCTCTAGATTATGAATGATTCCTTCGAAAGGATGGGTACGAATAAAACGCTGCCCTTTCTTACCTTCATAGGTAAAATCTACTTTGGTTCTACCGCTACCATAAAGCACGATTTTCTGAATCTTTTTAGGCAGATCCTGAAACGGTGCTTCAATATCGAAATCGTAGTGTTCCGCTAACGATGTAATCATTTGATAGTAATAATTATTGCGCTTGTCCCAGCTTCGGATCGCGCCTTCTGCAAGACTCAGCTGCGGTTTACTGACCACTTGCTCTTCGTCAAAAACCTGTTCTACACCTAAACCATCACAGGTCGGGCATGCGCCACTTGGGCTATTAAAAGAAAACAGGCGCGGCTCTAACTCTTGCAGAGAATAGCCACATAATTTACACGCGTAGTTAGCAGAGAATAGGATCTCTTCGTTGGCTTTGGCATCGTCTTCATCCATCCACGCGATAACAGCTAAATCATCTGCCAAACGTAAGGTTGTTTCTAAAGATTCCGCTAAACGCTGTTGCATATCATCTTTGACTTTAAATCGATCGACAACGACTTCAACTGTGTGTTTTGTACGTAACTCAAGTTCCGGCACATCATCTAAATCGTAAACCACGCCATCGATTCGGACACGCAGAAATCCCTGACTCTTAAAGTCTTCAAACAACTGTAAATGCTCGCCTTTACGATTACGAATCACAGGTGCCAACATCATTAACTTACTGCCTTCTGGTAAAGCCATGATCTGGTCTACCATTTCACTGACAGTTTGCGCATCTAAGGCAGTGCCGTGCTCCGGACAACGTGGCTCACCCGCACGCGCGTATAAAAGACGAAGATAATCGTAGATTTCGGTAATCGTTCCTACGGTTGAACGCGGGTTATGAGAAGTTGTTTTTTGCTCAATGGATATGGCAGGAGATAAACCTTCGATATGATCAAGGTCGGGTTTTTCCATCATCGATAAGAATTGACGCGCGTATGCAGACAGTGATTCCACATAGCGACGCTGCCCTTCGGCGAAAATCGTATCAAATGCTAACGACGACTTACCAGAACCAGAAAGCCCCGTAATGACGATGAGTTTATCGCGAGGCAAATCCAGATCAATATTTTTAAGGTTATGTGTTCGCGCGCCGCGTAAAGATATATTATCCATTCTTAATTCAGTATCTGTGTTTTTGAGTTAATCTGTTATTATCGCCGTCTTGATAAAAAGATAGCAACCTTTAAGTTATTAAGAAGTTTTTAACAGCATTAAAGCACCCACAAAAGCCCTGCGAAGGAAAACTGCTCTGATTTATGAATAAGCTCGAAACCCGCACTGCACTATCATTAGCTGCTGTTTTTGCAGCCCGCATGCTCGGCTTATTTATGATCTTACCGATCTTGCCGCTGTTTGCCAAAGAGCTACAAAATTCCACACCTTTTCTAATAGGATTATGTATTGGTATTTATGGCCTAACTCAGGCCTCGTTACAAATCCCTTTGGGGCTACTTTCCGATAAGATTGGTCGCAAGCCTGTCATTATTGGAGGCTTGCTGGTATTCGCTTTTGGCAGTGTTATTGCAGCGCTCTCAGATAATATTTATGTCATTATTTTAGCCAGAGCAATTCAAGGCAGTGGAGCGATTGCAGCAACCACTATGGCTTTAGCTGCTGATTTAAGCCGAGAAGATCACCGTGCAAAAGTCATGGCGTTTATCGGCATGAGTATTGGTATAGCCTTTGCAGTAGCAATGGTCGTGGGACCCTTGATTAGCCAGGTTGCCGGGCTTTCTGGCGTATTCTGGGTAACTGCCGTGTTAGCGATTATTGGCATACTGTTAATACAGTTTGTAGTACCAACCCCAACACTAACGAAAACACATCGTGATGCCGGAATTATTGGTGATTATATAAAACCTGTATTGCAGCAAAGCACCCTATTACGTATGAATCTCAGTGTGTTCTTATTACACCTTTTAATGACTGCTAATTTCACGGTTTTACCACTAATATTCCGGGACTACTTAAACCTCGAAACGACCCAGCACTGGAAGATTTACCTACCTGTTCTGTTAATTTCAATCATCGTTTCTTTACCGATGATTATCATCGCGGAGAAATACCGCAAAATTAAAGTCATGTTCGTTATTGCCGTTGTGTTACTGGTGCTTTCTCAAGGCTTATTAGGTATTAGTCAGGCCAGTTTTTATCCTTTGATGTTTGCCTTTTTATTATTCTTTATTGGTTTTAATTTTCTGGAAGCCGTACAACCTTCATTGGTCGCTAAATACTCAGATGTGAACACCAAAGGTACTGCTATGGGGGTATATTCCAGCGCCCAGTTTTTAGGTATCTTTTTCGGAGGCACAGTCGGTGGCTTGGTGATGCAATCATGGGGCATTTCAGGTGTGTTTATTTTTGGGGCATTGGTCGCGATTGTCTTTTTAATCGTAGCAGTAAGCTTACCAAAGCCCGACTTTTTCAAAAACCAGGTTTTTAAATTGAATTTAAACGCTTTACAAAACATTGAAAAAACAAGAAATGAATTGTTAGCGTTAGAAGGCATAAAACAAGTAGCCATCTCCAGCGAAGAACGTGTCGCCTACTTAAAAATTGACAGGTTAGTTTTTGATGAAAGTAAACTCACCAAGTTTAAAAGCGAGTAGATGACCAAGCTAAAAACAATCTTCGGAATTGCCCAATCCCCAGTCAGCCACATTGAGAAAATAGTATCCGCAACGGGGGGATTCACAGCTATTTTCTTCATTATCATTATTAGCCAACAAATGCTGAGTGGTGATACTAGCAGTGCCGCCTTAATCATCGCTTCTATGGGCGCTTCTGCGGTATTACTGTTTGCTGTTCCACACGGCCCACTCTCCCAACCATGGCCGGTTATAGGCGGTCATCTGATCTCAGCTTTGATTGGGGTGAGTTGTGCGAAATTGATACCCAACGAATTGATGGCAGCGAGCCTTGCGGTCGGCATTGCGATTGGTGCGATGTATTATTTGAAGTGCATACACCCGCCTGGTGGCGCAACGGCGTTGTCAGCAGTCATCGGGGGAAGTGCCACGCATGAGTTAGGCTACCAGTTTATTCTCACCCCTATTCTGCTCAATGTTGTTGTGATTTTGATGGTCGGCATTTTATTTAACTATCCATTTGCCTGGCGTCGTTACCCCTTTTTATTGCATCGCTTTTCACAACAAAAGCAAAACCAGATTGAGACACCAAGTCCTGACACTGAAGTGATTCCATCAATCACACACGAAGATTTCGTCTATGCACTGAGTGAGATTGATTCTTTTATTGATGTTAGTGAATATGATTTGATTCGAATCTATAACCTTGCGACTAAAAAATCGCAGCAGGCATCATTCGATCCGAAGAAAATGATTGTAGGCAGTTATTACAGCAGCGCTACACATGGCGAGAACTGGACGGTTCGCCAGATTGTCGATGAATCCTCTCCTATTATTGAAGGCACTAAAAGTGCAGATCCAGATAAAGATATCGTAATTTATAAAGTCATCGAAGGAAAAAACAAACGCAGCTCTGGCTACTCAACCCGCAAGGAGTTTCTGGAATGGGCTAAAAATCAGGTTGAACCCGATGGCAAGGCATGGAAAATACTAGAACACACCCCCCCACTTTGAGGCTGTTTTTTCAAAAATCGATTCGGTCAACACTTACCTAAAACATCGAACATTTACCAAACATCAAACCCATAGATTCATTAAGAATATATTCTTTTAGATTTTTAGCCTTTCTCTTATCTTTAACCAGCTGTTTAGTTTTGTAATCAATTTTAAGGTCTGGGCTGACTTCTTTACTAAATTCCCATTCCTTTGCTTTGTTAAAGAGGTAAGCCTTTCGCGTACACGTCTTTTCGTTGTTTTCTAATACCGTAATATTGGCTGTGCACAGGCCAATCTCTTTGGTGCTTCTACAACGAATACTGGAATCAATGTGATTGTAGAGTTTTTTCTCTTCAAGAAAACGTTCGACTTTCTCATACGTTGCCACTTTCATTTGATCCGTTTCTCGCTTTTTGCCCTTTCTAGAAACCTGGATCAGCTCTGTTGGCGTCAGTATTCTATCAGCTACCCACCCTTCGGCTTGTTTAAGCATGTGCACGCGTGTGAGTGCCGTTTGATCTTCCGCCGTTTTGTGGCTAAAAACTAGCAATCCTGCTACGCCTTCGCTTTTGCCTTTGGCGTTTTTATCACTGCTGAATTGAACGTGCTTCAAAATTAATGCCGAAACACCTGTTTTTTGTTTGAGGTAATCTCTTGTAACAAGTTCTAGTGTGCGAAAACTATCGTAATGCCTATCAAGTTTTCCATCCTTAACACGAATATCACCGATGGTTGCGAATGATTTCCCTTGAACATGATAAATACCGTCCTTTGCATCACCCGTTTTAACATCGACGTTAATAGGCATTCCCAAGTTGGATAACTTGCCTGTGGTTATTACCCCATTGGTATTCCTTAGAAAAGTTGATTTAGGTAGTTTTTCTCCTGCTGGTGTTATTTGTAGTGTCGTTGTTTGGTTACTTAATCGAATAATAGAATCGGGTTTTAGGTTTTTAACATCGATATCTAACGCCCAATCAGGAAAAAAGTCCTTACCCTTTCTGAATTCTATTTTTCCATTTTTGGCCAGATAATCGATCAAGGGAATAGCATCATCCTTTACCATTTTCCCATCAACAAAAGACATAGAAGAAGACGGGTCTGATAGGCGTACATCATCAGGGATTCGCTTTTCACCGTTGTTCCATGTAATCGACAACGGTTGATTGCTTATAGGTTTAGATGCTGACTTGTGTGTTTCTGACTTGGATTTTGCAGCCTCGGTTTCAGTTGGCTCAACGTCATTTGGTGACGTACTTTCATAAGATAATTCGCAAGCATTCAGCATAATTGCAGATAGCAAAAGAATTGAAAGACGACCTAATCTCTGTTTGTTCACGTTGAATACCTTGTTGTTGAATACTGTTGTTTTTATTTTGCAGCTATTATTTTCCCGGTGTTCTGGATATATTAATAGTCTGAGTATTCTAAGTGTTACTCACTGAACTAGGTCTGAATTCGAGTATTTTGCTCTCTGAAAGCAAAGAAAGGATGTATGAAGGATGAAAACGAGAATAGGAATAAGGGAATGTACTATTCGTTTATGAATAATACACCCCCCTACTTTCAGGGCTTTTTTTACCAATAACTGATTGCGTCACGGTAAATATTTTCAAGATCAACGAGGTTACTTTCTCTCGGTGCATTTGCGATCGCACGCCCTTGACGAATAGAAGATTCAGCTAATCGTGTAACATCATTTTCAGTAAAACCAACGCCACTCAAACCATTTGGAATATTCGTGCCACGCATCAATTCGATAATACGATTGGCAACCACTTCCCCCGCATCTGCTGTGCTAGCGCCGCGTTGGTCTGCTTGTAAAAATGTCGCTGCTTCAAGATGTCTTTCAGGTGTTGCTTCCGCGGTATATCTAAATGTGGCGGGTGCAGTCACGACAACGCTGATACCGTGTGGCACAAACGGAGATTTAACATCATAACCTTCGGTAGTGATGTCATGCATTAAGTGGGTCACACCATACGATAAGGCATGCGGTAAATGTGTTCCTGAATTACCAAAAGCCATGCCCGCCAACGCTGATCCCCACATGAGTTGATCTCTGGCTTCATGGTCACTCGCATCTGTAACACCACGTATTAGGTATTCACCAGCAATTTTTAAGGCCTGAGTAGCCGCTAGATCACTCCAGGGGTTTGCTCCCTGAGTGAGTGGTCGAGCATTCGGGTTTTTAACCTTATCCCATTGCGTATAAGCTCTTGCGGTATAACATTCGAGCGCATGACTGAGTAAATCAAAGCCTGTCGACGCAACCGCTTTAGGCGTGAGAGACTCACAACAGGTCGGATCAATGACAGCCTGATCGGGCAACATATACGGGCTGGCAAACACAAATTTGGTATTCAGTTCGCGAATTCGAATCACTGAAATCGAGGTGCATTCAGAACCCGTACCTGCAGTCGTTGGGCAAGCGATATGCGGCAACAATGGTCCTGGTATTGGCTTACCCTCACCCACAGGTGGTGCAAAGTAATCACGTACTGGCGCAGGAAACTTCGCGCAAACCATTGCAGCTTTCGCCACATCAATAACCGAACCGCCACCGACCGAAATCACGCCATCAAAATCATGGCTAGTAAGGAATTTTGCCGCATCGTCAACGCACACATCATCCGGCTCGATAAGAATATCAGAGAAAACCTGGTAATCAATTCCCGCTTTTTTTAGTGAATTGGTAACCGTCTCTATATAGGGTCCCTCTTTCAAAAAATTATCGGTAAATACTGCAACACTCGACATTTTTAGTGATTGAGCACGTTCACCGACTTCAGCCAGTGTGCCTCTGCCAAACGTTACTTTTGGAATTGCGATAGTAAAACTATCAGCCCCATGATCGCAGGGTGCGAAATATTGACAAGCCATTTGAATCTCCCATTTTTTGTATTCAAAAGGATAGTTCTAAAACTCGAAGCTTGCCAAATTAATCGGTGTTTTTGATTTAATGATAACTATTATTGTCACCCCCCTACTTAGGAGCCTTTTTTATTCTATTCTTAAATTAAGATTAAAGAATTAACACATAGAGTAATAAAACATGAGAGGGAAAGCATGAACAAAGTTGCATTGATCACAGGTTCCAGTCGGGGTATTGGTGCGGCAACCGCTATTCGTTTGGCAAAAGATGGCTATGATATTTGCGTTAACTATCACAACGACGAAGCATCTGCGAACCTTGTTGTGGATGAGGTCCGAAAACACGGGCGCTTAGCGATTGCTGTAAAAGCTGATGTTTCAATTGAAGCTGACGTGGCACATCTATTCGATATCATCGATCTGGAATTTGGAACACTACACACGCTGATCAATAACGCAGGAATCTTAATGCAGCAATGTCGAGTGGAAGAATTAGATGCAGATAGAATCAATAAAATCCTGACCACTAACGTCACCAGCTATTTCATTTGTTCCCGAGAAGCGATTAAACGTATGTCGCCAAAACATGGAGGGCAAGGCGGAACCATCGTCAACGTCTCTTCAGCGGCTGCGCGTTTAGGTTCTGGCGGTGAATATGTTGATTATGCAGCGTCAAAAGGGGCTATTGATTCTCTAACATTAGGTTTAGCAACTGAACTTGCAGAAGAGAACATTCGTGTAAATGGGGTTAGGCCTGGCGTAATTTATACCGATATACATAGCGATGGCGGTGAGCCAGATCGCGTGGACAGGATAAAAAAGCATATTCCACTGAAACGTGGTGGCAAAGCCGAGGAAGTAGCAGCTGCTATCGCATGGTTAGTATCGGATGAGTCCAGCTATACAACGGGTACCTTTATTGAGGTAACTGGAGGTAGATAAAATGCGGATAGTGACTAAACGTTAACTGTAAGTGTTAACGCCTCATGCTTTTTAAAACGCATTCTTTGAGCACCTTTTTTAGGTGCCTTTAATAGGCACGAGTTTCAAACATTTGTTTCTAGTATTGAGGTATAAAAATCGAGGTATAAAAAGCGATGTCTAAAAGTCACACATACTAAACAGGCTCTATAAAGAGCCTGTGAATTAACAATGATAGTATTTTTTATAGAAAATAAATTAAGATTGTTCCATTAATTTTTTGTGATTTTCTGTAATTTTTCCAACGATTTCTTGAAGTTTATTGATGTCTTCTTCAGAAATATTTTCATTGATATTGTCTGTTAACGTACCAAAGTTTTCACGTAAGGTGTTTCTAACCGCTTCCCCTTCGCTAGTTAGTTGCACATATACTGTACGTCTGTCTTTTGTTCCGTGAGTACGCTTTACCAGTTCTTTCTTTTCCATTCTGGAAATAAGCGTAGAAACGGCAGAACTATCCAAATTCATCTTTTTTGATAATTCATTCATGGTCAGTTTTTCTTTGGTATCAAGAATTTCTAACACATAAACTTTTTGAGGAGTTACATCCATACCAAGGGTATCTTTGTAAAACCCGGTAATCTCTCGCCAGCCGTTATAAAAGTTAAAGCATATAAATTGATTTAGATCAAAGTTCATCATTGTTGTCTCTGTTATAGGTTTATAAAACAATTGTAGTTTAAAATACACATGCACGTTGCTTAGAAATTAATCACAAAACTTTTGTGTGCAAATTTTTTCTATTGGTATTCTAACACTATTTCACTATAAATATAAAAAACACTGAATGAGGAAGGGGAACATTAAAACTCTATTAAAATCAATGCGTTTGCCATTTTTAACGCTTACTTTCAGCAGTATTTTCCTTTCCTATTCGGCAGTCTATTACAACCGTTCATCCTTTCAAGTCATTGATTTGTTGCTGATTGCCCTCGGTGCAGTGTCAGCACATATCAGTGTAAATAGCTTTAACGAGTACTACGACTTCAAAAGTGGATTGGACGCACTCACTGAAAAAACCCGTTTCAGTGGTGGCAGTGGTGCATTAATTATTAACCCCAATTCATCTCGCAACGTTTTTTCTAGCGCTCTAGTGTTTTTAACCATAACCATATTGGTTGGTCTGTTTTTTATTATAAAGAACGGCCCGAGTATACTACCTTTTGGGCTTTTCGGCATTATAATAATAATAAGCTATACTAATTGGCTGAACCGTAGCCCCTTCTTTTGCTTAATTGCCCCTGGTTTAGCGTTCGGACCAATAATGATAATGGGCACTTATTTAGTGTTAACAAGCAGCCTTTCAATACACACTTTTTTTCTTTCATTGATTCCGTTTTTCCTGGCGAATAATCTGCTGCTATTAAATCAACTCCCCGATATTAAGGCAGATAAAACGGTAGGAAGACGTCACTTCCCTATTGTTTATGGCATTGAGAACAGCTTAAAGCTGTATGCAATCAACACCATGATTACGGGTCTAATCATTATTATGCTTGTGAGTCTAAAAGTTTTGCCTGCGCTGTCATTGATATCAATACTGCCGTTATTGGCGAGCATCAAAGTCTTTCGTGGACTTCATGCTCATATTGAAGAAATCAGAACCCGGCAGTTTGCCAATATTGAACCTCTGTTAGGGTTAAATGTTGGTATGACGCTTGTTACTCCCGTATTAATAGGTCTCACACTTTTGTTGTAACTAAAGAAAATAACTAAAGAATATAACTAAACAATATCGCTATAGAATGTAGTTAAAAGAATGATACAAAAAACGGCCTAAAAGTGGGGGGGTGTAAAAAACCAATAAATAGAGTCATGAATATCCGCCAGAATGCATTCCAGACCATTGAACGTCAAAATTTACATCAAGAACAGCTTCAAACTTGATGTAAAACCGATAAGGACTGGATACAGATATCAGCATGATCCTTAAACGGAAACTCACCCTGCTGATCTACATAAAGTGTGAATGTTTGTGCATTTCTCCCTGCCAGTAAATCATGTAAATGATCTCCGACCATGACAGCATCCTGAGGTTTAGCTTGCCAGCCTGAAAGCAATTTATTGATTCCGTCTGGAGCAGGTTTCGGGTTAATACAATCTCGACTGAGTAAGTTTTCAACGTCAAAAAATTCGTACAACCCTGCTGCTTTTAATGTCACCTCAATATTGATTGCATTATTTCGGGTCAGCAAACCAAGCTTCGATCCCTTCTGTGATAGAGATTCTAATAAATCTGCCGCACCTTCTGCAGGTTTTGATTGATGGGCGATATCTAACTCTATCTGATTCAATTTAGTATGTAAGGCGTTGGCTTCTGCCGCAGGCAACTTATCCAGGGATTCTAAAATAGGCAAACCTTCCGGTAGCCCTAATTCTTCACGAATTGCATCAAAGTCATGCTGCGCTATGGTTAAAGTGCCGTCCATATCAAACACCCAGTAAGGTTTTTGCATTACTGCCTGATATGACGAACGTGACTTGTTTTGACCAGATGAAGATGAACCGTTTTGATAAGACATAAAAGGCCTGCTTTGATAATATGCTCCCTATATTACAGTTTCTTAAAGACGATGAGACCTTTTCCTACGAGTAAGCTCAGAAATTAGATAGCTATCACACGAGAAACGCGTCATAACATGAAAATAAAAGGCTAAGTTGCATGAATGAAGAACAACGAAAAATACTGGAAAACGAGTTTCGTAAAGATAAAATAAAAAAAGTACTGATTATATCAACCGGTATTATTGTGTTTATTGGCGCAGCCATTTTAATACTTTACGGTAAAGTGGGTCATTTATAATCATCAATACACGTATAAGCAGCAGAAAAAACAAATAACAGCACCATGGAAATTTTAGGCTCGGATATACCCTTAAAAGATAACTTATTATTTTCGTTAAAAAGATATCGCGTTTGGTGGGCAATACTCATCGTCACCATCATTTTTGATTATCTCACCACCTTGTATTTCGTGAGTAAATTAAGCTCAGATGCAGAAGCGAATAACGTAGTCGCGTGGTTGATCGATAATCTTGGACTATACATCGGTGTTTTCATTGGTAAGTTTTTGCAATTAATCGCGGTAGTCCTGATCGTCTCACTGAGTAAAAAAGTAGGTAATTTATTTTTACTGATTATCATTGTCTTAAACTGCTGGGCAGTGGTTATGAATACCATCCCCAATTATTAAATTTCACTAAACAATCAATAAAATATAACCCTAAACAATAAAAGTTCAATTCGCTTCAGTGAAAAAAACCACTATATTAGGGGCCAATTAAAACCAACTAAAACACGGTAATATTTCAATTGAAAAATCTAGATCACTTATTTGAAAACAACTTGAAATGGGCAAACTCTATCAAGAGAAAAGACCCTGAATTTTTCTCTTCCCTATCTAAGCAACAAGCACCGGAAATTCTTTGGATAGGTTGTTCAGACAGCCGTGTTCCTGCGAATGAGATTATCAATCTTCCTCCCGGAGAAGTTTTTGTTCATCGAAATATTGCCAATGTCGTGGTACATACTGATTTGAATTGTTTATCAGTCATCCAGTTCGCTGTTGATGTACTCAAGGTAAAGCATATTATTGTGGTGGGCCATTATGGCTGTGGCGGGATTAAAGCAGCGATGGATGATGAGAGCTATGGTCTGATTGATAACTGGTTACGTCATATTGAAGACGTGCAGCGATTTCATGAAGGTGAACTAGATCATCTGGATGAGCATGAAAAAGTAGATCGTCTTTGTGAATTAAATGTCATTGAGCAGGTAAAGAATGTATCGAACACCACCATTGTTAAAAGAGCATGGAAAAATGGCGCTGATTTAACGGTTCACGGCTGGGTCTATGGTATCGAAGACGGTATCGTCAAGGATTTAGACACATCTATTTCTGCCACTGAGGATGCTAAGTAACAGCCATTATGGACAACCCGGAACAATTAATAGCGTTCTTCGGCTGGTGCTCAGTGATCAATATGGGTCTTTTGGTTTTTTCCACGATCTTACTTATCGTTCTAAAAGACCCTATTAGCACTATACACAGTCGTCTTCTGGGTATGGATAAAGAGAAGCTTCAAGGCTTGTATATGCATTACCTCGCCTATTATAAAATTGCGATAATCATGCTAAATATAACACCCTACTTTGCCTTGAAATTAATCACATAACGCTTCCTTAACAGGGAATTAGAAAGCACTAAAAAAATACAGACAACTAGAAACAGTTAAAGAGAACGAAATATGATTATCCCCTTTGATACATTACTACTTTTCTTTCTCACAACCTTTGTTGTCGTACTCTCCCCCGGGCCGGCAGCCATTGCCGTTACTGCTGAAGCGGCATCCAATGGCTTCAAACGTTCACTGTTTGTAATTCTTGGCATTGCCGCAGCCAATATCGTCTATTTTGTGTTATCCGCTACAGGTATCGCGGCCCTGATAGTTGCCTCCAGTACTTTATTTTCAGTGATTAAATGGATCGGTGTAGCGTATTTGTTATATCTAGGTCTCAGCGCATTACTAAGTCGTTCAGGGCCACTTTCTATCAAGCCAGAAGAAAAGCAGGTAGGACGTCATCACCGAGTATTTTTTCGGGGATTTATCATTGAGTTCTCAAACCCTAAAGCACTGCTTTATTTCTCGGCGTTGCTTCCTCAATTTATCAATATTGAGCAAGCCATCATTCCTCAGCTACTGATTTTATGTGCAATCACCTTCCTCCTGGATATAGTCTGTTATAGCCTTTACGCCTATCTGGGATGGAAATCCATGAGTGTTGGCCTGAAACCGCTAGCGATAAAAATCATCAACAAATCAGCCGGAGCCATGCTTATATTTGCCGGTTTAAAAATGGCTAGCGTGGAACGATAATAGTTTTACTTTAACTTTAGATGTAGATGTAGATGTAGATGTAGATGTAGATGTAGATGTATATCTAAAGCCTCTCCCCAATACTATATAACGTTTTTAAGGAGTTATTATGAGCACCAGCAAAGCAACAGAACAACAGATACAGGAATTTCTAGCGAGCCATAATCAATGGCAGATCAAAGAACAGAAACTCCACCGTGAATTTGTGTTTAAAAACTTCATTCAGGCTTTTGGGTTTATGACTCAGGCAGCCATTATTGCCGAGCGAGATAACCATCACCCAGAATGGTTTAATGTGTACAAAACAGTGAAAGTAGATTTAACGACCCATGATGCTGGCGGTATTACTGAAAAAGATTTTGCACTGGCTAAGGCGATGGACGATATCGCAGCTTCAATATAGATAAAATCTTAACTTACGGGATACACCAGCAAAATGTCGATGCACGAAATTGAAGGGTTGGTCGAAGACAGTATTATTCTGCTGAATCAATCTAAGAAAAAACAACAAGCAAAACGCGAACTCATCTATAACCTTTATCGATTTCAAGCATTATTCGATACGGGATTCACCCACTTTAGAGTCAAAGAGATTTTGATCGAAACCGGCTATTTGTATCAAATCCCCTTAAAAGATTACCCACCCTTTAAAGAGAAACCAGAACAACTTGTCGATATTGAGAAAACTTTAGAGCAACAAAGAGGCACATGGGTTGATCAGTATTACGCCGAAAAAGACAGTGTTTCTGGTGCACCAATACTGTATTTTGATTACGGGTCAGAGCTTTGGGATCAACTGGTAAAAAACAAAACACTGACTGATTCAGCAACGCCCCCCAGTCGATTAAGCATCACTCAACTTGCCTATATTATTATGCAGGAAGCGGCAGAACAGAAAAACAAAGTTCTGACCCTTCAATGGTATGTAATGACATCGAATTGTTTCGCTGAAGAATATATTGATGAAAACGCGTATAAAGATTTTCCCGCTTTTATAACCGATTCAAACGTCATTGAAAGCAAGGCTTTAGCCATTGATGCAGGCATAAAAACCTATAAAGAAAGAGATGGTTATTTAACCTTACAACAATGGGATGACGTCAAAGACAATATCCAGCCGGATAAGCTAGATATCTTATTCATCCATCGTTTCTGGCTGGACTTTGAAACCAGTAATGATGATTTGCTCAGTGCGTATAACATCGAATCAGCCAAGCTTAAACAGCTTAATAAAGATGGAAACAAGCAAAAAAAAATAAACCTGATAGCAGATGAATTGAACAAGGTCCTAACCAAGGAAAATGGCTGGACGCACGAACGCCTTAGTGACACAGAACATGCCGTGGAATGGCTCTGGTACGCAGATAACAAAGAATATGACGAAAAGACGGATGACCTCAATGATGACTTTTATCGCCAATCTATCAAAGTAAAGTTTGAGCGAGAAGACCAGGCGATACATTGCGATTTAGGCTTACAACATGGGAAAATTCTACGCTGGCAAAAACAAAAACCCCATACACATCCTGCATTTTGGCATTTTTATACCAACCTCATGATTAACTCTGATGAGGTAATGGATCAAAGCATCGCTAAATATAAAAACCGATTAGATGTATTGGGCTTGTGGAAATTCCGCTTAAGCCAATCGAATAAAAAACTCACTGAGTCGATCCACGCCTTTACTGATTATTTACTGTTGGAAGGTGAAAAGATTTTTCAGACCAATCTCACCGAATTTAATCAAAACCTATTCAATCGTGATAGCGACAAGCTCATGTACATTATGGAATATGGTGAGAACGACTCTGGAATCATTCCTGATTATGTCATATTCAATTCAAGGATAATGATCCCGTTAACCTTTCTATTCAATGCCATCGATCAGGTACCCGAAGGTGCTGATATAAGTAACAATAAAATGGTTAAAAAGCATTATCAACAGTACAAGAATTCCTATGATGAACTCCACCCCAAAGGTGCCAGCAAAATCTATTTAGAACCATTGCAGTCATTTAAAAACCTTACGCAAAACGGCATGCCATTGATGATTCATTTTTATTTTATTAACTATTTTAAAGATCACATGAGTAAACCAACTTAATCAATCGCGGTCTAAAACGCATGATTGTTGACTTAAGTCTTATACATTTTTGAACATTGAAACTATAGTAAAGTCATAGAGATAAGTAATTTAGTCGTTTTATATTCAGTGGGAGGATTACAAAATGGACAGCATAGAACTACAAGACAAACTACAAAAAGCATACAAGAGCATGCTAAAACATGTTGAAGAGCTCGTTAATGAAGAAAAAAAACCTTTAAAAGAAGCCTTTCAGGAAGCCGAAGAAAAGATCAGCGAATGGAGTGAATTAAGCCGCGAAGAAGTCGATAAAGTCAGCGACGAATTAAAAAACAATCTCAGTGAATGGGGTGATGCTTCTAATCGTCTTAATCAAAGTCTTAAAGAAACCTTCGCCTTTGATAAGGCCTATCTGGTTGAGAATATCTGGAATTCATTATCAAAAGTTGCGGATAAAACCATTGTAGACTTTAACGAGTTTACTGAAGACTTACAAAAGCACATGGCAACCGATGCCAGTAAATTTTCTGAACAGCAACAAATCTGGTTTAACGACGCCATGCAATGGCAAGGTGATTATGAAAAAGCCTTAAAACAACTGGATGAGTTAAGAGCTGGTGTAAGAAAGCAAATTACTAGAACCAACCGTTACAGCAAAAATGTAAGCAAAGATCTGGGCGATCAGGACGAGCATGATTTACTGGCTCAAATGAATCAGGAAATCACCGCTTCAGTGGATGAGTTATACCAAAAACTAATTGGAGATAAGTCATGATTAAAGAGATTCCCTTAAACGAACCCCATATTTATGCTTTTCAAATTAGTGGCAAACTGGTCGAGGAAGATTATTCAGTTTTTCGCCCTAAGCTAGAGCGAATCTTAAAAAAAGAAAGCCCGCTGTCTTTACTGATAAAGGTTGAGGATTTTGAAGGCTGGTCAGCTAAAGCTGCGTGGGAAGATTTAAAGATTGGACTGAATCACGGAGAAGACTTCCTGCGAATCGCATTTGTCGGAGAAAGCCTCTGGGAAAAAGTCATGATCGAACTCGGTAATCTATTTATGAAGGCCGAAGTTCACTTTTTTGATAATGATTCAGATGCAATCAACTGGCTCAAAGAAGTCGATAACAAAGCCGAGGAAAATGAATACGTGGGATACAGACACATTTTAGTCGCGACTGATTTCTCTAAATACGCTGATATCGCGCTGAAAAAAGCGCTTGAACTGGCCAAGCCTTTTTCTGCAAAAGTATCCTTGGTGCATGCGGCTGAAACACTTTCTGCGGAGCTTTACCCCAGCATTGGCGAGTTGGCTGTACCGGTATTAATCAATAACCCGGAACAAGAAGAAAAGCACATTGCCAACATCGAGAAACAATTAACAGAACACATCGAAAAACTCGGTTTTGCTGATAGAAACATTGATGTGCATGTTTTATCCGGTCATCGCGTCGATGAAATTGTAGAGTACGCGGGTAAAAACAATGTGGATCTAATCGTGATGGGTTCTCACGGACGTCGCGGTTTAGCGCGTTTGGTAGGGTCATCAACCAATGGTGTGATTAATCATGCGCCTTGTGATGTATTAACCGTAGTCTAATAACCCGTTATACGATTTATAAAAGCCACCCCCTACTTTAGTGGCCTTTTTTGGTATATTTTGTCAGCTAAAAGCCATCGCCATAAAATCAAAATCTGGTAATTGCTCTCCCGCCACCCATATAAAAAAGTGCCTATAAGTAGGGGGGTGGCTTTTTCAATTTTCGCTGGGTTCTGCTGAAGTTTATTGTGGCTTACTTCTGTTTCTTCCCGCGCATCATCACGCTAACTTCCCTGATTCTCTCTGCCGGTCTGCCTAACTGAATAATTAAGTATTCAATTAAGTCTTCAGGGTAATTTTGTTTGATTAAGGCTTCTGTCATGCAGCTTAGCCACATATCACGCTCCAGCTCATCGATGGCTAAATGACTATGCGCACCAGGAATACTCATTGGACCGTATTTTTTCGAGTACTCACTCTTGCCGCCCATCCAGCCAGTTAAAAACACCAACAACTTATCGGTGGTTAGATCTAAATCTTTCGGGTGCATATCACGGATTTTTTTATAATCTGGAGACTCATGCATGATTTTATAAAAGTCGTTAACCAGAGCCGTTAAACCCTTCTCGCCACCAACTGCATTATAGGTTGCAGCACCTTCACCATAGTTTGCCATTTGAATTGTCTATTTAAGTTATCTGTTTTGATCGTTAAGTTCTTTTTGATCGTTAAGTTCTTTTTGATCGTTAAGTGCTGAGAATTGTAAACGATAAGCAGCCAATGCATGAAATTTTCACACAAAAAAAGGCAGTCATTACGACTGCCTTTTTCACCGTCTTTAGTGAATTGAG
This sequence comes from Cocleimonas sp. KMM 6892, assembly GCF_035798195.1. Lineage (NCBI taxonomy): Bacteria > Pseudomonadati > Pseudomonadota > Gammaproteobacteria > Thiotrichales > Thiotrichaceae > Cocleimonas > Cocleimonas sp. KMM 6892. The sequence goes on from NZ_JAPFBV010000005.1 coordinate 204,976, forward strand.
TTAAACCTCAGTTAAACTTATGTTAAACCTGAATTAAAACGATAGTAAAAACAAAAGTTAAACTCAATGTTGCTAATTAAGCAGCTTGCCCTTTAGATGCTTCGTTGAGGTAACTTTCAGAAGCATTATTGGCTGGGTTACTATTAGCTGGTGCATTGTTTTCAACAACTTTATTCTCGACAACCTTATTCTCGACAACCTTGTTTTCGAGAGTACTGTTGTTTTGATTAGCGACCTTGTCTTCAACCGAAAGGGTATCGCCAGCGTTACTGTTAATCGCAATCTTCTTTGGCTTCATGGCCTCTGGAATTTCGCGTAACAGATGAATCGTCAACAGCCCTTTATCGAGCGATGCGCCACTGACTTCTACATAATCAGCAAGGTTAAACTTACGCTCGAATGAACGGTTAGCAATGCCTTGATGTAGGTAATTAGCCTTTTCATTTTTGGTTTCTTTTTTGCCTTTTACGGTCAATACACCCTTCTCAGTCTGGATGTCAATTTCCGAATCATCAAAACCTGCTAGGGCAAGTGTAATTGCATATTGACTCTCTCCAACGACCTCGATGTTGTAAGGTGGATAACCAGCTGATTGTTCTGAACGCATTGCAGAATCAATCAAAGACCCTAAACGGTCGAAACCTACACTACTGCGGTAAAATGGGGTTAAATCTATAGTATTCATTTTTTATTCTCCTAAGAAGCAATAAATTAATTAATAAAGTTATAAGTCATAATCGGCTAGCGACTTATGTCTTACACTTACAATAGTGTGGTTCTTTAAGTACTTTTCAAGAGAATTTTATACATTTATTTATCAATAACTTAGGTGATTTCTACGATTTTTTTAACAATCTATAATCAACGAAAAAGTAGGTAAACAATGAAGATTTCGGAACAAATAAAACAAAACTCACTCGCTATCATTAGCCTGTTGGTCGCTTTTTCTGCGTTGGGATACAACACCTGGAGAAATGAGAAAAGTGAGTCTAATAGAAACATCCGTACCGCAGGTTTTGAGATAATCATGCACGTGGGTGAATTGCAGAAAATAGCCTATTTATCGCACTTCGAAAAAGATAATTATCAGGGAAGCCCCAGAGGCGGCTGGACCGAAGTATTGTTGATTAAAGATTTGAGTCATTTAATGTCTGACATCACTTTAGAAAAATCAGAAAAATTAGTCACTACCTGGGGAGAAAACTGGCAAAAACTCGGTAAAGATAATGAATTCAGTGTGGCTGAAATAGATGGCGCTCTGCATGAATTACGAACGACTGTTTTAGCGAATATGAAGCAACTTGATTAGTTGCTTAAAAAAAACGGCCCATAAGTAGGGGGGTGCCTTAAGAATAAAATGAGAACGTTATAAAACGAGGACGCTCTAAAGCGCCCTCACCTGAGATGTTAACAATAAGCTTAAACTACCTTCCGCCTACCGTTCCATCTCTACGGTAATCACCACCACCGACTAAAGTAGTACGATAATGATTTCTCCAGTGTCTTTTGGAGTAATCGTGTTTTCCACGATTTTTAGAAGCACCTTTAGCTGACACTTTGGCTGATACATTATCTGTCAAAGTATCTTCTGGCAACTCTTCTATTTCTACCAGTTCATCTGCTTCTTCCACTTCATCGATCACCTCATCGTTAACTTCCTCTTCCTCTTCATCACCATAGTTATTGTGATGATGTCCGTGACCTCTAGACTTTCTTACGACCTGAATGATCGATAGTCCACTGGTTTGGGTAATCACACCCACAGACCGATCTTCCAGAGGTACACTTGGATCACTATGCCCTAATTCTTTCAGTGATAGGGCAAGTGCCTCGGCATCATAATCCAGCGTTACATCAACAATAGGTATTTCTACATCCGTTCGACCATTACGATTCATATAGTGCGGAACGTTAATCGCTTCCTGAGGATCAAGTCCAAAATCAATGATATTCATGATTGATTGTGCGGTATAACCAATAATTCTTGATCCACCCGGTGATCCAGTCACGATTTCTAATCGACCATCTTCATCAAACACGATGGTAGGTGACATGGAACTACGAGGGCGTTTATTCGCTTCGACGCGATTAGCTATCGGAACACCTTCGCTATCTTCTGCGGAAAATGAGAAGTCTGTTAACTCATTATTTAATAAGAATCCATGCACCATCACGCCATTACCGAAGGAACTCTCGATAGTGGTCGTCATTGATAAGGCATTGCCCCATTGATCCACAATAGAAACATGACTGGTACCGCTATTTTTTGCGGTCACATCAGCGGCTGCTAATTCGATAACCCCGGGAGGTACACCCGGAGATGCCGTGCCCATATCCATCTCAGGATCAATCAGCGCTGCGCGTGTTGCCAGGTAATCTTTATTTAACATGCCATCGACAGGGACTTCGACAAAATCGCTATCAGCCACATATTTTCCGCGATCGGCAAAAGCTAATCTGCCTGCCTGCGTAAACAGATGGACGTTTTCAACGGCCAACGGATCTCCAGAGATATCGAAGTTCTCTAAAATACCGAGGATTTGTCCAACAGCAAGCGCACCTGAAGAAGGTGGGCCCATGCCACAGACATTATGACCACGATAATCGAGACAGACTGGCTCGCGTTCAACCACATTGTAGTTAGCAAGATCTTCAACCGTCATATCACCTGCAATGGCTAAATCACCTTGTGTCGCTGCCGCAATGGCTTCAGCGATATCGCCAGAATAGAATCCATCTGCGCCTTTTTTACGCAATTTTTTGAGCGTATCGGCGTAAGGTTGATTGAACATCATGGTTCCTTCAGCTTTTGCCGTACAGTCAGCATTTGCAAAATATTCGAAAGCGGTGGGATCACGGAAATAGAGTCGATCATCACACGCAGCGTTTCGGCTTAGCAGACCTTGAACCTGTTCACTGGTTCGTCCCGTCAATGGGTAACCTTTTTGTGCCAGTTTTATCGCTGGTTTAAAGAGTTTTCGCCACGGTAAACGACCATATTTATCATGCACGTATTCCATCATTCTGGGAGTACCTGGCACACCTACGGACAAACCACTTTGCCAGGCTTCAACAAAACCTAGCCCTGCAAAACGATCGCCAGTGGCTGATGCGGGTGCTTTTTCTCTAGCATCGAAAGTGGTTAATTTACCTTTTCGGGCATCGTAATAAACCACAAAAGCCCCGCCGCCCAAACCACTCGATTGTGGTTCAACCAAACCAAGTACGGTTTGCACTGCGACCATGGCATCGGCAGCCGTACCTCCATTCCTCAGTATTTTTTCACCCGCAGCTGTCGCAAGCGGGTTTGTCGTAACCACCATTTCTTTTTTAGTGGTGACAGCTTCGGGGAGGTCTGCAAAGGCAGGAGGAGAAGAGAGTAACAAGGAGAATAAAGCAGAAAATAACAAGGTATAAAAGGAGAAAACAAAAAATTTAAATCTTGTACGAATTATCATAGTGTATCCCTCACATTGAACCCGAAATAGAATAATCTCGGGTAACGGGGTTAGACCACAAAAACATAAATAAGTTTATATGGGCAACAGTAATTCTAATGTGCTTTTAGCGCGTAATTTTCAGCCTTTTATTACAAAGCGTTTTTAAGGTTTTGTTCTTGCTTAAAAACTAAACAGAAGAAATTAATAGCCACCCCCCTACTTTGAGGCGTTTTTTTTTCATATTTTTTTAAACATTTTTAACATTCGTAAAATAAATTGTTAATCATAGTCTTTGCTTGAGAGGCATAAGCGCCGCCAAATAAGTTGAAATGGTTGAGAATATGATAGAGGTTGTATAATGTTTTACGCGTCGAATAGCCCTCATCTACTGGATAGCAATCCTTATAGGCGGAATAGAATTGTGCGCTGAATCCACCAAATAATTCAGTCATTGCCAAATCCGCTTCGCGATCCCCGTAATACACAGCAGGGTCGAAAATAACAGGATTCCCCATGTCATCCTGTGACTGATTTCCTCCCCATAAATCGCCGTGTAACAAAGATGCTTGTGGCTGATAAGTGTCGAAGAAAACGCCTAGGCTCTCTGCCAAACGCACGCCAGAATCGTAATCGTTTTTAGAAAAGCCTTTATTTCTGGCTAGTTCTAGCTGTGGGAGTAAACGCTGGCTTTTCCAGAACTCAATCCATGAGGAATACTGTTTATTTGACTGTGGGGTGGTGCCGATATAATTATCCCTAAACCAACCAAACTCAGGCATAACATGTCGATGCATCTGCGCCAATTGTGCGCCAGTCCTAGCATTCGCGCTGGCAGAAGATAGTTCAATATATTCCATCACCAAGTAAGCACTTTGTTGTGTCTTTCCATGGCAATACACATCTGGAACTCTAATCGTTTTGCTGGATTGAATCTCTGCCAGACCATCGGCTTCAGCGGCAAACATCTCTAGATATGTGGGATGGTTTTCTTTGAGTAACCAGTCACTCCCGTTGCTATCAATGAGTCTGGATATCTGGTTGATACAGCCGCCACCGATGGGTTCTGACCGAACAAACTCTAGGTCTCTATCTACGACAGAGCTTAGTTGCTGCGCTATTTCTGTCAAGTGTGGTGTGTTCTTAGATATCTTCATTGGGGTGAGAATATCATGATTGAAAAAGTATCTGTTACTAGGGGGGTGGCTTTAATCTTTGCCTCTGATCTTTCTCTATCAAACCAAGCCTATAACAACTCCATTAAAAAGGAATTAGAGAGAATCAATTTATCACTAATAATCAGATCACTCCAGATACTGATGCATTAACTCGGGTTTAGCACAATGCACCTGAGACATAACTTGCTCCAACTCATCTCTTAATAAATCGATGGTATGTTCTGCGCCCTGCTCTCCATGCGCTGCAACGCCATATAAAAAAGCTCTTCCGGCAAATACCGCTTCAGCACCAAGTGCTAAATATCTGGCGATATCTACCCCGGTTTCCACGCCACTATCTGCCATCACAGTTAGATCAGCGCCCACAGCATCGATAATTTCTTCCAAGGTTTCTGCTGGCGGTAAAGAGGCATCCAACTGACGACCACCGTGATTTGAAACGATAATGCCATCAGCACCAATTTCTTTTACCGTGAGTGCATCATCGACATGGCTAATGCCTTTGACGATTAAATTACCCAGCCATTTATCCCGAAGGCTTCTTAAGCTACTTTCATCAACGACATCGCGCAGGGTGACACGAATAAACGTGGCAATGTCTTCAATATTTTTGGCATCTTTAATGTAGGGTCGAAGCGTGGCGAATTGCGGTAACCCAGCCCTTACCGTGGCCAATGACCAGAATGGTCGAATGGTACTTTCTAACACACTTTTCACGGTAATTTTAGGCGGTACTGCCAAACCACTTTTAATCGCACTGATGCGTCGACTGGGTGTTGGCACATCAACCGTGACGACTAGATTCTGACAACCAACGTCACGCAATCGCTTGAGCATGTCATCGAGGATTTCTTCATCTGCAGGTGGGTATAATTGAAACCAGAAATTATCTTCTGCGTTCTTCGCTGCATCTTCAATTGAGATTGTAGAAACCGTGCTTAGAACAAATGGAATATTGGCTTTGAGCGCTGCTCGCGCATGCATTGCTGAGGCATCTGGCCAAACCAAACCTGACAAACCTAAGGGCGCAATCCCGAAAGGTGAGGCATACTGTTTGCCAAATAACGTCGTACCTAATTCTGGTGTTTGGTATTTCTGTAGATACTCGGGTCTAAGAAAAATATCATCTAATGCTGTTCTGTTATTGCTTAAGGCTAGCTCACTGTTACAGCCACCTTCAATATAATCGAATGCAAATTTGGGGATACGCCACTTCGCTCTTTTTTTAAGATCAGCAACACAGGCAGATTTTCTGATTAGTGCTTGTACCATTTGTCTCTAACAGCCTCTTGTATTTTAAGAACTTGGCATTTGAATAATACTCACTGACTATGCAACCACCCTTCCCCCGTTTTGTATACGCTCGAATGAGTTTTTCATTTTTTCAATGAAAAACTCATTCGTAATATCAGTCTGTATTTGGGGACTTTCTATTTTTACCGTTAAGTTTAACGTTATTTTTAACGAATAGACTTCATAAAACGGTCTTTAATCTCAATGGCTTTCATCGGGATTTCACCACCGACTTTATCATTACCCGCATTGATCATGTAATGTAAGAAACGTGTTTTATCTTTCATCGCTTGTGCCATTTCATCGACATTATCCGTCATCACGCTAGATTCGATACCCATAGAACGAACCACAGCTGATAAATTATAACCCTGCGAGCTCAATGTTGGCTGATTACCGGTCGATCCCCAACTGCCATTATCCAGACAAATAATTGTAAGATTCGATGGGTTATACGCCACCAGATCAAACAGTTGATTCGGGTTAAAGAAGAAAGAACCATCGCCATCGATAACGTAGACGTGTTTACCTTCAATTGATTTTGCCAACCCGATGCCCACTTCCGTTGCAGAACCTAATGCACCCAACATATAGAAATTGTTATCTCTGTCTTTGGTGTTGTACACCTCTTTTGACGGGAAACCGATTTGGGACAGTATGATGTCATTATCATCAACCACTTCCATAATCTGCTCTATCGCACCGATTCGGTTTACCGAAGGAGATCCGTCGTACGCTGGTGCTTCAACCTGAATCGCATTGATTTTAGGCTCACCAAACTGATGGTAATCTGGCAGGTTTTCTTCCCATAATTCAGGAGAGAGTAGATATACTTTTACTTTGTTCTCGCTAAAACAAGTCGCAACGTCCTCATTTAAACCGACAAGATCATCGGCAGTTGCGAGAATTTTATATTCAACGTCGATCGCATTGAGTAAGTCTTCGACTTTATCACCAAAGATAATCTGTGCTTCGATAGGCTCTTTGTAATGTCCACGCCACGAAACAAAAATGGGTAATGCGGTTTGATACAGTTTTTGCATGGTGTACAGGTCTGTGACCAGATTGCCCAAGCCGGTATTTTGAATCATCATTGCGGTACGCTTATCCGCCAGACTTCGACCAAAACATAAACCCAAGCCTGCTGATTCTTTGGTGATATCCCAAACATCAAACTCATCTGGCTTGTATTTCATAACATTATTTAATTTATTACAGGGCAAATATGCAACAGTATCTACTGAGTTATATGATAAAGCTGCCCAGATTTTTTGAGGGTTGTTCATAGTAAATCCTTAATCATTTTCTTCTTAAACAAGGTAGTTCTAATTTTGCGATCTAAAATTACTCGATCACTAATTAATGAGATGATCAGGTTGCAGTACGATTTTGGCTGCAGCGACGCGCCCGTTATGTAAATCATCAAATGCTTGTCCGCCTGCAGACATAGGGCGCACATCAATCCAATTTAAATTTCCTAGTCTTTGTTGATAAAGCATGTCGATTGACGCTTTCATATCAGCCGTTGTGTAACAATAATTACCTAACACTGTAACTTCTTGCAGTGTGATTTTGCGACTATCAAAACCACCTTCACTGTCTTGCAATCCGACGTGTGAAATGATGCCACCTGGTCTTACGGCTTCACATGACACATTGCGGGTAATACCAGAACCAACGCAGTCTAAAACCACATCGTAATCTCCCGAATGCGTTGGTTGCTCTTTGATTGGGTCATAGGTTGTCGCGCAATGTTGTTCGTCGATACTCGCGCGTCTTAATGCATTGGTTTCTCCAAGGTCTATTTGTGACGCGCCTTTCGCTTTCAGTACCAGAGCCGCTAACAAGCCAATAGCACCGCCACCTAAAACCAGACACTTCATTTCTGACAATGGTCTATAAGCAATTCTTTCAACTAAAGCTATCGCGTGTAATGCGGTTGCGGTTGGCTCTGTAATCGACGCACTGATAGGACTCATATCATCAGGGATTTCCAATAAGTTGCGCTCTTCAATCGCGACTTGATCAGCGAATGCGCCTTGCAGGTACATGCCAATTAATTCCCGTTTGGTACAAAGATTACTGCGTCCACTCAAACAGTCATGACAAACCCCACAGGTCATCAATGGATTGATAACCATGCGTTTACCTGCGTGTTTACCATCGATAACTGTGCCACAGACTTCGTGACCTAAAATCAATGGAGGAACTCGGCGTTCATCATGCCCATGATACGCATGCATATCAGAACCGCATATTGCTGCAGCAGACACATCCATCACAACATCGCCTACTCTTGGGCTCGGTTGTGGTTCGTCACGGTAAGTGATTTCTTGCGTATCTGTGTAAACGAGTGCTTTCATCTTATCCTCCTGTTTTTAGTTAAATCTCTCTGATATTTCTCTTATTTTTTTCTGATTTTTTCTGCGTTATGCATTTTTCCTTCGTTGTAAAAGAATCGGTGCATACTTGTCTTAAGCTGATGGCACCCCCCTACTTTGAGCAGGTTTTTTGGGGGATATCCAGAAAGTGTAAAAGCCTTACTTGGCAGTAAACCCACCATCGATATAAAGCGTTTGTCCTGTCACATAATCAGACGCGTGACTCGCTAAAAACACACAGGGGCCATCAAGATCTTCGAGATTGCCATTACGGCCAATAGCGGTTTGTTGTGCCAGTTTATCGGCAAGCTCAGACTGTTCAAAAACCGGAGCCGTCAATTCAGTGGGGAAAAATCCAGGGGCAATCGCGTTGCACCCTATTCCATCTTTTGACCAGGCCTCGGCCATTGCACGCGTTAACTGACTAATACCGCCTTTCGATGCGCCGTAAGCGATTCCGTTTGCAAATGCTCGCTCGGACTGCAATGAGGCGACATTGATAATCTTGCCCCAGCCACGCTCTCGCATATTAGGGACTAACTTTTGTGCCAACATGAAAGGCACTTTCAAATTCAATGTGAGTGTTTGATCCCAACTTTCTGAGGTCACATCATCTGCGTGCTGACGCAGGTTTACACCAGCGGTATTACACAGAATATCGACGCGACCGAAAAAATTAAGACTCGCTCCAACAATGATATCCCACTGGCCTTCATCAGCTAGATCTGCGGCTAAATACTCCGCTTTTGCGCCGCTATCACGAATTTCTTTGGCTAATTCTTTCAGGCGATCTTCACGACGCCCGATCAAAACCACACTGGCACCCGCAGCGGTTAAAGCTCTCGCTTGCTGCGCACCGATTCCGGAAGTAGCACCCGTTATGAGTGCTACCTTACCGCTAAGATCAAGCTTCAACGCCATGTCCTGGAATCTCTAGTAGGAATTCTTCTTCAGGGAAGTATTTAGCGAGACGATCATCGCCTGAACGGGCATGACCTTCCATACCTTCAAGACGTGAGATTCTTGCCGCTGCCGCACCTACTTCACGATTTGCTTCGCGAGTCATGCGTTGTGTCGTCACTGTTTTAACGAATTTACTGGCAGATAAGCCGCCCGTGTAACGGCCTGCACCTTTAGTGGGAAGAATATGGTTAGTACCAGAACATTTATCTCCGTAGGTAACCGTTGTTTCCTCACCAACAAATAGTGAGCCGTAATTGCGAAGACGCTGAACCCACCAATCTAAATTTTCAGCCTGAACTTCTAAATGCTCAGCTGCGTACTGATCACTGATTACCGCCATTTCTTCATCAGTATCACAAAGAATAACTTCGCCGTAATCTCGCCACGCTGCTGTTGCAGCATTGCGTGCAGTTTCTGGTAATTTAGCGATAACACCTGGCATCATCTCGATCACTTTATCTGCTAGCGCTTTGTCTGTTGTAAATAACCATGCTGGTGAGTCGAAACCATGCTCTGCCTGACCTGCAAGATCCGAACACACAAGAACCGGATCAGCCGTATGATCAGCGATGATGGCGATTTCCGTTGGTCCTGCAAATAGATCGATACCTACTCTGCCATATAACATACGTTTTGCTTCAGCAACAAAGCGGTTACCAGGACCAACCAGAATATCGGCTGGCTTACCGGTGAATAAACCAAAGGCCATTGCTGCGATACCTTGAACACCACCAAGTGCCAGGATTGTATCTGCGCCGCAGTAGTTGGCAGTGTATAAAATCGCATCATTAATTCCATGGCCAGGTTTAGGTGGAGAACATGCGATAACGTGATCAACACCCGCTGCCTTAGCAGTACCCACAGACATAATCGCCGATGCAACGTGAGCATAACGTCCACCGGGAACATAACAACCAGCCGCTTGCATTGGTATTTGGCGTTGACCCGCCCATAAGCCCGGAGACAATTCCGTTTCAAAATCGATGAGTGCTTCGCGTTGCTTTACGGCAAAACCATAAACACGATCGTAAGCAAATTTTATATCGTCTTTAACCTGTTGAGACAAACGCCCTTCAGCAGCTTCGATTTCTTCTGGTGTAACGACGATATTTCCTTCGTAACCATCTAACTGTTTTGCATATTCAGCACAGCGTTCTTCGCCACCTGCTTCAATTTCTTTAAGCATTTTTGAAACGATTTCACGTGTATCGTCTTCTAATGTTGTCGCGTTCATTTCCGCTTTTTTGATATAGGTAACAGCCATTTGTGTTCTCCAGAATAATTTAATGTAAGCGCTTACATATTAGTAATGGAAATGATTCTTGTCAATTTATTACGCGATAAAATTACAATTTATTTGTCACACAAAAGTTAAGCTATTGAAAACAGGTACTATTAAATTAGACCTGTAGGTAATTTATTTTTTCGCTGTTACACTTGAGCCCCATATGCAAAAGAAAAAACCGACCCTACAAGATGTTGCCGCTAAAGCTAATGTGTCTACTGCGACTGTTTCGCGTTGCCTGAATGCCCCCGATAAGGTTCGCACTGAAGTCCAACAGAAAATTAATCAGGCGATTGATGAATTAGGATATGTGCCTGACGGCGCGGCTAGAGCGCTTGCATCTCGACGCACAAATACGGTTGGTGTTATCGTTCCTACGATTGATAACAGTATCTTCTCTAAAGCCCTTCAATACTTACAAACAGGCTTAAACAAAGCTAATTACACCCTGCTGTTAACCAACAATAGCTTTTCTGAAGAAATAGAATTACGCGAAGTACAAACGTTATTATCCAGAGGCATTGATGGGATAGTGATGGTAGGTGCTCAACATCATCCCGAAATTTACAAGGCCATCAATCGATATCAGATCCCTATTGTTAATCTGTGGATTTATGATCCTGATTCAGAATATAGCTGTATTGGTTTTGATCATATTAAGGCGGGCAAACAAATCACTAAACATTTGCTTGAATTAGGTCATGAAAGTTTTGGTGTCATTTCTGGTACCAGAGAAAACAATGACCGTGCAGAAGAAAGATTTAAAGGACTGAAACAACAACTGGATGAAGCCGGAATTATACTAGAGGACGACCGAGTAATTGACTGTCGCTTCAGCGTAGAAAATGGAAGCAAATCTTTCCATAAATTACTGGATAGGCACCCGGATATTACCGCGATCATTTGCGGTAATGATGTTCTCGCGATTGGTGCATTACATGGCGCACAGGAGAGAGGCATAAGAGTTCCTGAAGATTTATCGATTACGGGTTTTGATAATATCGAGATATTGCCTTTCTTAAAGCCATCACTAACGACCATAAATTCACCCTCTAGACGCATGGGTGAAAAAGCGGCCGATTACATTTTGCAGCAGATAAAAGATAAGACTAATATTATTGAGCGTATTGAGTTAGAAGCAGAATTAATTGTAAGAGAAACCACAGGACCTGCTCCGAAAAGATAAAGCCCTCTTTCTCAGTGAGTTATAGAACGTTATGTGGATTCCCTTGATTTAACTTTGATAACGCTTGTTGACTTAAATTGTTGGATAAGCTTTCTGAAGCTGACACATCAACAATAAATTGTTCGATCACCACAATGAACTTAAGGTAGATAGACATCATTTAAGCATTTTTATTACTATGATTTTTACTCAGTTTTACGACACAGGAAAACGATAAATGCCATGCATTCTGCTCATTGATAATGGATCTCTTCGTGCCAATGCCACGTTACAACTTCGAAATTTGGCTGAAATTCTAAGCATAGAATCCGGATTTAAAATTCACCCCGTATCCTGCAAGCACTCCAATCGAATTCCCGAGAGCGAACTAAATGGCAGACCAGCATATACCTTTAGCTATTTCATGGAGCAACAGCTATCCAAAGGAGAGAAAGAGTTTATTCTGCTACCCCTGTTCTTTGGGAATAGTAGAGCACTGACCTCTTTCATTCCGGACGAGGTTGTTACTCTGGAAGAAACCTTCGGACCAATTACGATAAAAATTGCCGACACCATCTATCCGCTTCCTCAGGGGGAAGAGGAACTGAGTACGATCATATATGATCATGTTATCGCTACAGCATTAAAGGTTTTTAACGATTCTTATCGATCTAAAAACTATGCTGAGCTTAAAAATGTGGTACTTGTAGACCACGGCTCGCCGGTTCCCAGAGTTACCGCAGTAAGGCAACATCTGGCGAATCGTGTTAGAGAAAAGTTAGCTGAAAACGGAGCAAATCCTGCAGCGTTAGAAGAAGCGGTAATGGAACGACGCGAAGGGAAAGAATATGATTTCAACGGTGATCTTTTAGAAGACTGGTTAATACAAAAAGCAGAGGCAGGTGAAACACAGGCTTCGGTTATATTGATGTTTTTTCTTCCGGGAAATCATGCGGGTGAAGGCGGTGATATTATCGAAATTTGTGATAACGTGATGAAAAAATATCCAGCGTTTAAGATTTCGATCAGCCCATTGATCAGCGAGCATCCTAAGCTGATTTCAATCTTGTACGAGCGTTTAACACATATTCTTCAAAACTAAATGTCACCCCCCTACTTTGGGGCCTTTTTTACAAGATAGACGCAGAGATATAATTACTGCTTGGCCGGGGCCACATTGTTCAGGAAAAAGAATGCATTATTTTCTATCGATGCTCTGAGGCTTTTAAAATTACTATCCTTACTTTCGATAAAACCATCTCTATTCTTGATGATGAATACTTCTTTAGGCGTGTTTAACAAACCTTTCTTAAGACCTTTTAGATAAACGGGGTCCAACCCTTCACGAGCAACCCAGGATTGTGTCGGCGCTTTAAATCTTGCTAATGCTCTAATTCTTTTACTAAAATTTTTATTTCTAAGAATATCTTCTTTGAAAGCCCCGGCATCGTAAACCTCACGAATAATCGCTATGGCGACATTATCGTGTCGTCCCAGGTAGTTATAACCTGCCAAATCATCTGCGCTGATACCATTTTCAAATAAGAATTTTTGAGATAAATATCTGCCTATCGTGGATGATTTATTGCCAAAGGCAAAACTCTTACCTTTCAGATCTTCCAACTTTTTTATAGGACTATCTTTAAGTACGCCGATTACCCCATCATAATAAGGTTGGCCTTTATTGGATTCTGCCGCAAGGATTGAGACATTTGGACTTCTACGTTTGACTTCAACGTATGAAGCACCGCCTAAACGTGAGAAATCAATTTTTTTATTCACCAGCGCATCGACGGCATCTTTGTAGGCAGGAAAAAAGACGATATTAATTTCTACTTTTTGATTAAGTTGCTTACCCAGATTTTTTTCAAGATTTTTCAGAATGGGGGCATTTTGATCATCCACCCAGTTTCGCCGTTCAGAACCATAAACCCCAAAGTTTAGTTTTACGGTTTCCGCGTATACAGGTACTGATAGTTGAGCAAAAAGTATTGTTATAAATAATAGTTTTTTAATCATTGCATTGGCTTTTCAAATTAATAAAAAGTCTCCCCCAAAGCAACTTGGATTTCACTAGCCACATATCTGTTATTTACCTCTTATTTTCACTATGCAACCAACAATAAATGATATTTGCAGGCAACCTTATCGCATATAACATTTAATATATATTGATAAATATCATTTATTTAGATTGTGTGCAATTATTTGATTATACAAGACTCTCAATTAATCGAGCAATTTTTAAAATTAATCCACCCGATAAAAAAGCCATTCTTTTAAAACCCATAGATAATACTTAAAGTGTCCTGATCACGAACGACCACCAAATCAATGTTACGGGAATGAGTTAATTCATTGATGATAAATTGTTGCATGCTCGGTCCTTCAAAAGTTTGACCATTGAGGCTGGTTAAAATATCACCGCTTTGAAAGCCTAGTCGAATAAATTGATCTGCATTTCCACCTGGCATAATTTTATACCCAAGAAACTGCCCCTGTTCATAAACGGCATAAGGCCGCCTGATCATTAATAAGCGAATTGGGTTTCTACGTTTATCCTGTTCCAGCATAACTCGTTGCTGAAAAATATCTTCATCAGCGCCGTTCACATCATTAAAAATCTCATTCAAATATTGCACCTTGGTTTGACTTCCATAGCCCCCCATTTCTAACACATGCTTTTCGCCATAATAGTTAACCACAACCTGATTCCTAGTGATTTCCTCGACAATCGCTCTTTGGTAGATCATTGATTTTATTTGATAAACCTCCTGCACTCCTCCATGCTGAGAGATCAATGCATAACTGCTATTATCGCCTTTGTAAACAACACCATGTAGCCTGAAATTTAATTTTGAAAAAGGAATTGAAGGTTTCAAGTCTGCAAGAATAATAGGAAGCTTGTTAGTATCGACCTGCTTATTTAATTTCTGTATTGTATGAAAAAGCTGAGAGAAGAAACTTTGTTCGTTTGCTGAATCGGTGTTTTTCCTGGTTGATATACTACTTTGGGGATGATCTATACGCTTGGTATTCATCGCAATAAATGCCAAAAGAATACTTAGAATGACAATAATAGTCGTTCTACTGGTGAAAAATATTGTGGAAGATTTACTATAAGTCACTAAGCTCCTTATACCAAACGCTGATAATCTACTAAAACCTGAGAATTATTGCTCAGCAGCTTTAATAATTATAGTCTATTTAATAACAATGTCTTTAAGCGCTATAACTCAATGACTTAGATGAAATTTCAAAAAAATAGATAAATATGAGACAAAAAAAAGCGGACCGGAGTCCGCTTTATATAATGGATTTAAGATTTAATTGATTGTCTCACCAAACCATAATGAGATTAATAACCAACTAATCGATAGTAGACAATGAAATAAAACCACTAACGATTATTCTCTTATACCCTCACATTGAGCCCAAATGATACTTAAGTTCTCTTCCTTAAGACTCAATTCTTGATCGAAAAACGTTATAAAAAACGCTTTTCAAAATGACTTGTTGTAAGTTAATTTTTTCGGATTTCTGATAATTATTACTGACTATTTAAGAACAACTATTCTTTCGCTTTATTCTTCAGTTATATAAATATGAATTAATCAGAATACGTGCTGTTTTCCCTCTCTTAAGCGTTTTGTGCTTTTAATTATTATTAACTTACTTAACGTAGGTTTAAATTTACTCGCAATTATCTTGTCAGTAAAGTATTTTATTTGCACACTATTAAAATAGTTGACTTAAATCAATTTCAGCCTTGTTAATAGACTTAATTCGAGAGTCATCAAGAGATTGTTTTTATTTGATATTTAGAAATAAATATCATACTCCTTTAGAAAAAAGGAGCATGGCAAAGGATGTGAAATTATTTAATGAGTAATCCGCGATTGTTTAAAAAAGATCGCATATGCTCGCGCTTTTTATCCTGAACGGCTTTCGCTGTTTGCTCTGACCAATTAGAAACACGTGTTTTACCTGAGCGAGATTGGTAATAAGCTTCCATCTGTGCGTCATAAGACTCAATTTGAGATTCCACTTTTTCAGTTGCGTAATGGTCTTGATGCAAAATAGTTGTTACTGGAAAGCGAGGTTTAACATCAGGGTCTATCGAAGGCCAACCTAAACACATGCCAAATACCGGATAAACCTGATCGGGTAATCCGAGTAAATCAGACACCAATTGCGGATTATTTCGAATCCCGCCGATAAACACTCCGCCCATACCCATCGATTCAGCGGCCAGCAGGACATTCTGAGCCATTAAAGCCACATCAACACTGGCTGCCAAAAAGTGCTCGGTGTTTCCCTCTAGCTTACCTGCCCCCTGTTCGATGCAGGCTACTTCGATACGTTTTAAATCTGCACAAAACACTAAAAACTCAGGGGCATCTTCTACCCAGGTTTGCCCACCTGCGGCTTCTGCAATCTGACGTCGCGTATCACTATTGGTAACACGAATCACTGAATAAGCCTGAATAAAACTGGATGATGCCGCTGCCTGCCCACATTCAATGATTGTTTCCAGTGTTTCGGTATCTATGGATTTATCTTGAAATTTCCGAATCGAACGATGACTCAACATCGTCTCTATCACTTTATTATTTGTTTGATCTAACATAATCCTGTATCAGTCTGATGTTTGTTTAATCTATACAATGCGTATAAAAACGCGCATTAAAACGCGCATTAAAACGATTGTCTCGTTAATTTATGCTGCGCTTTCAGTCAGGCTTTCTTTCAATAAACCTTTATGTGTCAACACTACGACAAGGGTAATCAACGCTGCACCCACTATATTCGCCATAATATTTAAAGGTAGGAAAGCACCAATAATGCCCAAGATTAATAGCGGGTAATGCCAGATTTTCAAGGGGCCTTCAGCGTAATTCTGTACCAAACAATTCAGTGCATAAATGCCAAATAGCCCAAAGAAACCAATCTGAATAATTTCCATCCAGCTGCCACTAATCAGAGGTGTATAAGCAAACATCAAAGGCACAATATATAAACCTTTTGCGATTTTCCATGCTTGGAAACCGGTCGCCATAGGCGGTGATTTTGCAATACCCGCAGCGGTAAATGCGGCTAAACACACTGGTGGAGTAACATTACTGTCCTGACTCAGCCAGAACACGATTAAATGCGCAATCAGTAAGTACATGGTTAATTGTTCAGCATCGACCAATACTGGACGAAGCGTAATAGCCACTTCAAACGGAATAGCAGACATTAACTCTAACGCTTCGGGTCGAGTCATTCCTGTGGCTATTGATGCCACGTGTGGACTATCAACTAACATAAACATCGCAGATTTAGCGGGATCTGTAATACCTTGGATCAATTGATCGACGATCACACCATCCGCTAATATCCCAGCCAAAGCAGGAGCACTCAAAATAGCGAGAATAATATAAGCGGCAGTAACCGGTAGCCCCATGCCCAAGACCAATGATGCTAATCCTATGAGTATGATGGCAACTACCATCGACCCCTGAGACCATTGAGCGATCATCAACGAGAAGCTATTGCCGATACCACTGGTAACAATCGCATTATTCATAATACCGATAGCCACTAACAAAACACCCGTCAGAATCGATGCTCTAATACCAAACATAAACGCTTCCGCAATGCGCGAGGGGCCCATCACCGTAGGTTTAAAATCATCGCGGTTTAATATTTTACCAATCACTAACGTTGCCCATGATACCAACACCAATGCTGCAATCGCCCATGACGCTGCATAACTCGGGGTTACACCTGTCATAAGCAACCAGATCATCACCGTTAAAGGAAGGATAAAGGTTAAGCCACCAGAGATGATTTTACCTTTATCAATAACCAAGTCCTGATCATCACCTACTTTGTATTTAACCGCTTCGATACGCACGATAAATGCAACAGAAAGGAAATATAGAATCGCAGGAACAACCGAAACAGCCACAATGGTCGAATACGGAATAGACGTGTAACTCGCCATAACAAAGGCACCAGCACCCATTATTGGTGGCATTAACTGCCCACCGGTAGATGCCGCCGCTTCAACACCGCCTGCGAACCTGCCACGAAAACCATTAGACTTCATTAATGGAATCGTAATAACGCCTGTAGACGCTGTATTGGCTATCGCTGAACCACTAATCGTGCCTGTTAAGGCAGATGATAGAACCGCAACAAATGCAGCACCACCACGGATACGACCTGCAACTAATTTTGAACTTTCGATAACAAAATCGCTGGCGCCTGAGACCACCAGAAAACCACCAAAAATCATGAACAAGGTAATATTTGTGGATGAGATACTCGCCAGAATTCCAAACATACCTTCGTCATTAAACAAAGAGCGGAACATGATGTCATTAAGGGGCAAACTAGCCGAACGAAAAACACCAGGTAACTGTTCGCCTAAAAACATAATATAGGAGAGCGACAACAGGATTAGTATTGGAATAACCCAACCAGATACTCTTCGGGATAAATCCAGCGCAGCAAATAGCAGTATTCCGCCTGCTAACCAATCCACAGGACTAAACTGCCAAGACTGACCGGTAACCGCTAAAGTATCATCATAAATTCGCGATTCAGATGCGGCCACCCAGAGCGCAGATGCAGCAACGAGTAAACCATAAAAGAGATCAAGCTTAATTGCCCAGGGTTTGTGTTTATTCTTGCCAAAAGCGCTATAAATAGTAGAAGCTAAAAAAGCAAAGCCTGCAAAATGTATCGCATTTTGCCAAAGCCCCGGCTCATTAAGAAAGATATTAGTGAGGATGTGCCAAACACCAAAGGCTACCGCTAATGCTGCAATAAACCATTCCAAAGGCGTTTTAGATTCCCCCCTTTTAATGTCTTCAAGCATCAACCACTCATCACGGAGATTTTGAGAGGCGAGTAGTTCGAGCTCAGTGTCGTTGTCTGCTGCTTCGTTATTTTGTGTTTTATTATTCATAGTTGATTAGTAATCGTTTATTTGTACAGAATGTCCAAGTTATCTTTAAAGCTAACGCCATTCACAACCCAGTTTTTCTCGGGCTTATAAAACGTTATCTTCCAGTAAATAGCGTGATTATTAAATTTATGTAGATAGTAATAACGTAAAAATGAATCTCCTATTTTTTCTTTACTCACCATTTCCAAACCGACAGCCTGACCAAATCGCTGATCAACAATGGGCCACTGCTTTTCTATGGTTTTAATAAGATTATCAAGCTCAACTTTAGGTAAAGGCCAATGTGGCTTAGCTACTGCCATTCCCTCAGTAAATTCTTTTTTGATGAAATGACCAACCATCTTATCCGCTAGTGCTTTTGTATCAATTTGGTTTTTAAGTTCTTTGGCGTGAATAACCCCTGATGCGAAAGAGAGAAAGAATAGAAAAAACACACTGAGAAGAAAGGGCAATCGCAACTTCATGATTAACACTCTAGGTAAAAGTAAGAGTATAGAATAATAAAGTACACCCCCCCACTTTTATGGCATTTTTTTGTAATTCTTCTGGAGTAAATACTCGAATATCAAAACTTTACTTCTATTTAAAAATAGTTTTCATAGAAAAGAATTTTTTATACAAACCTTTTATCCGAAGTTTTTACCACTACAGTTATTATTAGCTATTATGTTAATAATAATTATTCAGTATTTCTGGGCTTATTCCTCGAAATTTTAATCGTAACAAAAAAATATAATAAAAATAAACTCATCCACTTTATGCATAAAAACCATTTCTCAGTCAGTTTTGATAATCAAATAAGAACCACAGAACATATTTCAAATTTGATAAACAATGCCATGGAATCAGGCGCAAAAGGCGTTACCCTGATTATAGCGGCAGACTATATGCCTGAAATGGATTCTTTAAGCGCGTATTTAAAGACAATTGACATTACTGTGTCTGGAGCAATTTTCCCAGAAATAATACATGATGACAGCTATTACAACGATGGGGCTGTCGTTATTGCATGGAACCACCCAATTCAGGTTAAGACATTTCTGGAAATAAGCAATACGCAGTCAGAGCTGTATACCCAATCAAATTCAGACAGCAAACCACCCGATGTCGAAGGTTGCCTAATTTTTATCGATGCTAAAGCAAAATGCCTGGAAGAAGCATTAGATGCCCTCTACTACCGAAATGAATTCGATTATAGATTTGCAGGTGGCGGTGCCGGCTACCTAAAGGACAATAAAAGACCTTGTATTTTTACCAATGACGGCATTCTTGAGGACGCCTTACAAACGATTAACTTACCTTTTTATCAAAACAATCAACTTTGTCATGGCTGGTCAGCCTTATCTGGTCCGCACCTGGTTACCGAGGCATCAGGCTACCGTTTAAAAGCATTAGATTACCTGCCCATTAAAGAGCAATATCGTAAGTTTATTCAAGACAATGTGGACGAGGATATTTCTGACAAATCCATCGAAGAACTATTAAGCCAACACCCCATCGGAATAAAGTATTACGACGAAGAACTCATCGTGCGTGATGCATTTCGTTACAGTGACGGTGCCATCGAATTTATGGGGGATATCCCAGAGTTTTCTAATATATACATTCTTGCAGGTGAGCCAAAATCCTTACTCAATTATGTTGATCAAAACCTGAATAATCTAATCATTGAAAACAAACCAGATAATAATTTATCGCTAATCTTTAGTTGTGTCGGTAGACGCGCGCACATGGGATCTGTCAGTGATACAGAGCTTTCTCGAATTTCAAACGCATTAAAACCCACAGAATCAATTATTGGCACCGCTTCCCTAGGGGAACTGGTAACCAACGAAGCGGGCTTATTACGTTTGCATAATATGTCACTTGTGGTATCCAGGATGTACAAATGATTCATTGTGAAGCACAAAGCTTAATTTCGTTACAACACGAATTACTGTTATCAATCGGTACTCATACAAGCCCTGAAGCGTTGCTAAAAGAATTTTCTTTTAAAGCAATCAAGACGCTTAATTTGAAGCGAATTCATTTCTTTCAGAAAAGCAATAAACTCGTTGGCATTCGTAAAAAGTCATTTTGTATTCCATTATCTGCAAAAGATATTATTTCTGAAAACCAGAAACTTGCGCGTTATTACAATAAACTTTTACCGACAGAAAATAGTTTTATCGAAGAAATCGAACACAACGGCAGTTTTTTCTATAGTTTCGGTATCAAAAATTTCGGTTATATTTTATTAGAGAGACGATTAAAGGCTTTCGATGAAAGTTTAATTCAGGCTTTAATTCCACCTGTGCTTCGTTTTTCTATTGCTTATCTTAGCCGTAAACAGTTTGAATTAAATACCAAACAACGAAATAAAATCCATGAAATATCAAGCATGTTAAGGCTTGATAAACAAAAGTTTGAATCCATTTTGGGCGCAATCAAAGATGGCGTGATTGCGATCAACATTAACAAAAAAATATTTTATGCGAATGATTCTGCACGTGCCTACATGGACGTTGAAAAACATACCGATATTGATAAAAAGTACTATGAATACTTTCGCTTGCTCAATATCGATCAAACTGAAGATATCACCCAAAAATTAGAAAGATACGCATCAAAAAATACCAGCTGGTCCCCCAAGGAGTCGGTTGTATTTAAAACACAAAGCGGAAAAACCAGCGTTTGTGAAATTAATGTACAAAAAATAAAAGATAAGCGACAAAATCATACAGGGAGTAATTACTATTTTGTGATTACTTTCCATGACATCACAGAAACCTATGAAATGGAACAAACACTTGCGTGGCAGGCAACCCATGACCATTTAACAGAGTGCTTAAACCGCAGTGGTTTCGAAAAGATCCTCGATCATATTGTAATTAAAAACACATCGCACAATCATGCGTTGATTTACATGGATCTTGATCGTTTTAAGTATGTCAATGACCTAGGCGGACATTTGGCAGGCGATGCTCTTTTAAAACAGGTTGCAGAGATCATGCAGCAGGAAATACGAGAATCAGACCATCTGGCCAGAATTGGCGGTGATGAGTTTTGTATCATCACCAAACGCTGCGAAATAGAATATGCCGTAGAACTTTCTCATAGAATCAGGGAAAAAGTGGAACGTTTAAGATTTCAGTGGAAAGACAACGTCTTTACCATCGGAATCAGCATAGGCGTAACATCGATTAAACCCGGAGATAAAGATGCTGATATGGTATTTTTTAAAGCAGATGATGCCTGTATGCTCTCCAAAAATAATGGGCGCAATCAGGTTACATTAGCTCAGGAAAACGCACTAAACACGTCTAAAAAGGACCCTACCAGACAAATTAATTACATTAATCACGTCAACAAGTCCTTATCAAGTATTGATGATTCATATAATTTTGTACTCTATCAGCAACAAATCATGGCGATTGCAGAAGAAGAAAAAGACCACATAGAAATTCTTCTACGGATGGAACACAAAAACAAAATCATCCTGCCGAATGCCTTTTTGCCTGCAGCTGAACGTTATGGAAAAATAGCCGCCATCGATTTATGGGTGGTGAAAAATTCTTTAGAATATATAAAGCACTGCAAAGACACCGATGTGAATGTAAACCTTTCTGGCATAACACTCAGTGATGATTGTGCCAGAAAACAACTCTATCAGTTAATTTCAGAACACCCGGAAGAAGCAAAAAACCTGTGTCTTGAAATCACAGAAACGGTAGCGATTACCAATCTCAACAAATGCATTCGCTTTATGAATAATGCCTCACAATATGGCGTGAGTTTTGCTCTGGATGATTTTGGCACCGGCGTATCTTCATTCGGCTACCTGAAAAACTTACCCGTAAAATACCTGAAGATTGATGGTTCTTTCATCCGTGACATTTGTACCAATGAAATCGACCAGATCGTAGTCAGGTCTATTACAGAAGCCGCTAAAGCTATGTCTATTCAAACGGTTGCAGAATTTGTTGAAGATGCAGAAATCTTAAGAAAAATCTCAGAGATTGGCGTGGATTTCGCCCAGGGTTATCATCTAAACAAGCCTGAAAGGCTTGCAACATACCCTTTACCAATACTCCATTAATCGAAATTTAAGCGAAGCCACCCCCCTACTTTGGAGGCTATTTTTAAGCTTTGTAAAAGCTAAGTTACGCCAAGGCTTTTGCCTTAAACACAAACGTACCGAATGGAATAAATGAGGCAGCAAAACCAAGCAGTGTATTTATAATCCCTAATTCTCTTTTTGCTGCATGCAAAAATAATAAAACGATAAACGACAAAAATAAAACACCATGCAGGGGACCAATTATTCTTACCGCTTCCGCCATCCCAGCATAATATTTCAATGGCATCCCAACAAACAATAGAAGTAACAATGATGATCCTTCTAATAGAGCCGCCCAACGTAAGATAGTGAAGTCTGTTTTCGTATTATTTTTATTCATGAGTATTTGCTGCGCTTTAATATTTGGGTTGCTTTAATATCTGGATAGCTTAAATCTATCGGTAAACAGCGAGTATATTTCACGCTGAATTAATACAAAGTGAATAAGCCGTTTATCCCATGAATTAAGTCACCCCCCTACTTTGGGGCACTTTTTTATCTACAAATAATCGATTATTACAAAGAGTATTCTTGGCCTTATAGATCTAATAAACAATGATATTTTTTAACACGCCTTCTTCTTTCAGCTGCTTCATTGCGTCGCTAAACTTTTTTGCAAGTAGCTCATGATTAATCCCGCTGGTCTTGGAGAAACCTATAAATAATGGCGCATTGTTTGGGACGTATTCGAGCTTTCTAAAGTTCGCTTTTTTAATTTTTCCCGTTTTGATATAATTACTCACGATAGTATCGAACACTAATTCATTAATGATAATCGCATCTATTCTATTCTTGGCATTTAGTTGTAGCACCAAACGTTCGTTATTAGTTGCCTCAAGACGCTCAATATCCTGATACTCATCAAATGTTTCCCCATAAGAGTTTTCAGCCGCTACACCAATACCCCAACCCTTAATATCTTCAATGGTTTTCGCTGTTCTCTTGCTATCTCCACTAACCACTAAAATATTTTTTTCGTAACTCAAAGGTTCGGTTGGATACTCCAAAAACACGTTTCTCTCTTTCGTTTTAAATAAGGGAAATATTGCATCAGATTCACCACTTTTCACTTCTGCTAAAGCTCTTGCCCATGGTCTTAATTTGAATAATGGTTTGATACCTAACTTTTTAAACACTGTTTTGATGGTATCAACATCAATGCCTTTAAACTCATCATTTTCTATATAAGAATGCGGAGGATAGAAATTACCCACAATGGTAAGCTGCCTCTCTTTTGCAAAGGCATCCGTCATCGCGAAGATCACAAGAAATGATAGTAAAAGTAATTTCATATTTTTATTTTTAAATTAAAATTGTTTTCTAACATATTAGAACAGACTTTTTATCTCCACAAGACCGCTTATTCGCAATAAAGTACCGTACATACTGTAATTGACTATAATATTTTTATATTTACTGATAATTCACATTTATTAGCCAATATCTAACTAATCAGCTTTCCAGATTGATAGAAGATTTAGTCGCCAGTTTTAAAGCGTTTAATGGTCATGCGCCTCTTTTAGCAATGTATTTTTTAGGCTTGCGTAGGTTATGAAAGTGCTTATTTCGCAACTACTCCCTTACTATATTACCAATATACACCCCCCTACTTTGGAGGCGTTTTTTTGATTAATTCTTTGCTTATTCAGTAACAGTGCTTATTCAGTAACAGTCGTTTCTTTCATTGTGGTCTGATTCGAATACTGATTCATGATTTTATCAACCACGCCTTCGTTATTTAAAGCAAACAAGGCATCACTAAACCTTTCAACGATATCCTTGTGTTCACTAAGGCTCTTTTTTGAGAAACCCATATACAACGGTGCATTATTAGGAACATATTCCAACTTTCTGAAAGCGGGGTTTTTGATCTCACCTTTGGCGACAAAACGATTAACAATCGTGTCGAATAATAATTCGTTGATAATAATCGCATCAAAACGCTTTTTAGCGTCAAGTTGCAGCACCAGAAGTTCATTACTTATGCTTTCAACGCGATACACATCCTTATATTCATCAAAGGATTTTCCGTATGAGTTTTCAGTGACTACTCCGATTCTCCAGCCTTTGATATCCTCTAATGATTTAGCCGTTTTATCGCTGTCATTATTTACCACGAGAATATTCTTTTCATAGCTCAAAGGCATCACTGGGTAAGTGAGATAGGCCTCTCTTTCCTTAGTGCGAAATAGAGAATAAATAGCATCGGACCTTCCACTTTTTACCTCTGCTATGGCTCTGGCCCATGGTCTGAATTTAAATAAGGGTTTAATCTTGAGTCTTTCAAAAACCGCTTTGATGATATCTACATCAGTGCCTTTGAATTCGTTGTTTTCAATGTAGGAATAAGGGGGATAAGAGTCACCGACAATGACAAATTGCTTCTCTGCAGCAAATACATTAATTCCCGAAAACAGCGCGACAACAACTGTAAATATAGCGAAGATGATATTTTTCATTTTTCTGTTTAAAACAATTTTCCAATTAGTATATAAAAATATCACAACACACAAAGCTAAATCATTGCACAGCAATATCTTATATTGACGGCATTATAAAGGGTATTAAATGACAGTTCTCACAATAAAATTCACCAATAATCAAATGATCAATCGGTAAAACTTTTATTTACTGTTTAGACTTCTTACGACTAAATACCATTTCTTGTTGTTTCAAATTATCTTTCTCGCCCACCCAGGCATACAGTAATAACGCAGGTTCACGCTTAGACACCGTAATTCGATGCGTATGTGCAGGCGGATTAAAAATCATTGATCCAGGTGAATAAACACCCTGATTGTTTTCTGAAACTGACCCCGAAAGACATATATAACTTTCTGTAATACCGTCATGAGCATGCGACGGATAGATACAACCCGGTGCAAATAAAACCACACCTAAAATCACTTCTTCAGAGACAACAGGCCCACTGGGTCCACAGATTTCGGCATACGCGTATTTATGCTCTAGCCCTCTCGGCATTTTTTCATAGCCGTATTGCCAATTGAGTTGATCCTGAATCGATTCGAAACAACGAATCATCGAAACATGGGCCTGACTTTTACCTTCATCCATCGCACGTTTCAAGTGTTTGGTCACTGGTTTATCAGCTATGACGTTAATCGATATTTCTGGATTCACTTTCATCGAGCGACTAATGGCTTCACGCACCTTGCGCTGATGCGATCGGATAACATCACTTCCACCAGAATCCAGGTGCCGATAAAGCTCATAGCACTCTAACAGTAAGTATCTCCAGTCTGGACAGTCATTTAAGTGGTTTTCATTCATATCTAAACACAATATAGACAAGCAATAGATACGCTGTTTATCGACTCTCTCTAGCATATCTGTTAATACGTAGAGACAAGACAAATGATAAGTAGGCGTTGTAAGTTGCGATATTAGACCGATCGTCTAGAACAAGCAATATAAATAACGTTATGATTGTTTATTATTTGAGAAAGTTGAAGAGCATTGAATTGACACCCCCCTACTTATAGGCCTTTTTTAGTTATCCCGAAGTGCTTGTTAGGAGCTTAGTTAGGTTCTTGTTAGCTCTTTGATTTGGCTTTAAACTTGTTTTTAGAATTGTCCTAACAACAAACTTTGTGAATTCCTTCTATTATCTGAGCACTGCAAGTATCTAAGCACTGCAAGACTGACAAGCACCCAGAATTTCAAGCGAAACAGATTCTCTGGTGAATGAATTTTCTTTGGTAGTAATATCAATGGCCTTGCCAAGCTCCGCGGTGCAACATTCCGTTACTTTTTCGCAGTGTGTGCAGATCATAAAAAAACATTGGTTATGCAAGCCCGGATGAGAACAACCGACGAATGCATTGAGACTGTTAATTCTATGCACTAACCCATTTTGCAACAAAAAATCCAGGGCACGATAAACAGTCGGTGGCACAGGAGCACCATCTTCTTTAGCCAGCTTTTCCAGAATATCATACGCTTTTGCAGGCTTGTGAGTCTCCCACACCAGTTCTAATACTTTGCGTCTTATCGCGGTAAATTTAAGACCCTTTTCATTGCATATCTCTTCGCCCTGTTTGATTGCCGTCGATATACAGTGATTATGTTTTTCACAATGAATCATAAGATGCTTTAACTCGATTAAAATAGTAGTCGTAAATTTAAATGATATAATATAACATAACTTTAACATTACAATGATGATAACAAGATTATCATATCTTTTTACTATCGGTAGCAGCTTCTTTCCCAGCTACTTTTTTTTGATTGACAGATATTTTTAAGGATTTTTTAAGATGAAAACTAATGCCGCCTCTTCTCTAACTTCTGTGGTTTTATCTTCTATGGCTTTAACAGTAGCAATTTCAACTTCTACGATTGCAAGCGAAGACGAACATCGCGAGCACGGTGCGCATCAACATGGAAAGGCACAGCTCAATGTTATTCAAGAAAAAAGTGAGCTAGCTATCATGCTGGAAACTCCGGCAATGAATGTGTTTGGCTTTGAACATGAGCCAAAAAACAGTGAACAAAAAGAAATTGTCGAGCATGCCGTTAAAGACCTTAAAAAGCTTTCAACGCTCATAGAAATGGACAAAAACGCTGCGTGTGAAATCGTTAAAGTCGATGTGGATCAGCCATTTGGTAAGCATGATGAGGATGAACATGAAGACGAACATGAGCATGAACACGAAGAAAAAGATGAGCATGATCATGACGACGAACACAAAGAAAAGAATGAACTCGACGAGAAACATGAAGAGCAAGAAGAATCAACTCACTCCGATATCGATGTAGAAGTTGTTTACAACTGCAAAAATGCAACTAAACTCACGCAATTGGATCTAAGCAATTTCTTCAAACGTTTCTCAGGATTTGAAGACATCGATGCACAAATCATCGTAAACGGCCAACAATCAGCGACTGAGTTAAGTAAAAAACAACCTATTTTAACATTGAAAAAGTAATGATCATTCGTTTAAAGAACGTAAGCTACTGCTGGCCAGGTCAGCAGCAGCCTACGCTTAACATTCCATCGTTAGAAGTAGAAAAAGGTGAACACCTTTTTCTACACGGCCCTAGCGGCAGTGGTAAGACAACCCTGCTCAATTTACTCACTGGCATCAATACTCCCCAATCTGGACAGCTGGAAATACTCGGAACTGATATTGCCAAGCTCTCAGAATCCAAAAGAGATCGTTTTCGCGCCGATCATTTGGGTGTGATCTTCCAGCAATTTAATCTACTGCCTTATTTAGCGGTGTTAGATAATGTTTTACTGTCTTGCGACTTTTCAAAAACGCGTCTTAAAAAAGCCGGAAATGCCGTTGAAACGGCCAAACAATTATTGCTTGATATGGAAATTTCAGGCGATCTATTACACAGTAAAGTTTCCAGCTTAAGTATAGGACAACAACAACGTGTCGCGGTCGCCAGAGCCTTAATTGGCAACCCGGAAGTAATCATTGCCGATGAACCAACATCGGCACTAGATACCGACAATCGAGATCGTTTTTTAGACTTGCTCTTTACGGAATCGGATAAACACGGCTCCACCTTGATATTCGTCAGCCACGATACCCAAATTCAACACCGTTTTAATAGAATGGTGAGTCTCGCGACGATTAATAACGTAGATAACGCGTTAGGCAATAATCAGATAAACCACAATCAAGCAGATGCAAAATAAACATGAAACTCCTCAAAATAGCCTTCAAAAGCGCGGCAAATAGAAAAACAGGGTTGATACTGGCAAGTGTTTCAATCGCCTTAAGCATCATGTTATTGCTAGTTGTCGACACCATTCGTAAACAAGGCAAAAGCAGTTTTGTGAACACGATTTCTCAAACCGATTTAGTCGTTGGTGCGCGCAGTGGTCCACTCAATTTATTGATGTACAGCGTGTTCCGCATCGGCAATGCCACCAATAATGTGTCATGGAAATCTTATCAAGAAATTGCCGCATTTCCAGAAACAGACTGGACAGTGCCGTTATCACTCGGTGATTCCCACAAAGGCTTTCGCGTTCTGGGCACCAATCAGGATTACTTTAAATACTACCGCTTTGCCGGGGGTAAAAACCTCGCCTTCGCCAAAGGAAAGCAATTTGATGATTTATATGACGCGGTTCTGGGTAGCGAGGTCGCGAAAAAACTGTCGTACAAACTCGGCGATAAAATCACCTTGGCGCATGGTTTAACCTCTACAAAATTTGCCGAACATGGCGACAAACCCTTTCGTGTTTCGGGTATTTTAGAACGAACTGGCACCCCCGTAGATCAAACCGTGCATGTCTCTTTGCAAGCCATAGAAGCGATTCACGTCGATTGGTTGTCAGGCTCTCCTTCTCCCATCAAAATATCTGCGGAGAAAGCACGAGAGATGAAACTCAACCCCAAAACCATCACCGCATTCATGCTTGGGCTTAAAAACCGCACCGCCACGTTTCGCATGCAGCGTAAAATTAATCAATACAGGGCCGAACCACTATTAGCCATTTTACCCGGCTCAACGCTGGCTATTTTGTGGAATACGCTGGGTAACTTTGAAAAAATATTAGTCGCGATCGCCTTTCTGGTATTACTCAGCGGCCTACTTGGCATGTTAACCACATTATTATCCACTTTAAATGAACGAAGGCGCGAAATGGCGATCTTACGAACAGTGGGTGCGCACGCCTGGCATATTATTGCGTTGTTTTTACTGGAAGCGTTTATGGTCGTTTTAGGCGGCTGTATCTTAGGACTTATCGCAAGCTATGTTGTGCAATTGGTCGCTCAACCACTCTTGGTACAGTTATACGGAATCCATATCGATATTATGTTCCCCGATGCCGAACAGTGGGCTATTATCGGCGGCGCATTATTGTTAGGATTATTTTTCAGCTTATTGCCAGGCCTCATCGCTTACCGACGATCGTTACAAGACGGTTTGGTGCTAAAGGTCTAAATTCGTTTTAAAGGATTTATAAAATACAACTTATGTTCAAAAACAATCAATTATCATCCATATTAGCGGTTTCATTTCTGACTTTATTGTTATCCGCTTGTGGTGAAGAAACGGCTGATAGTGCTTCAAAAGACACAGAACAACAAACTACCAGTGCTGAATCAAAAGTAGATACTGCAAAAACTGCTAAAGCGGAAGCTAAAACCAATGACACTGCCACAGTCAAAGAAGAAGAAACAGTAGTTCCACTAGTGGCCGATACCACTCCCGAAACCACTGATAAGTCAGACACTGAAGACACAGCAAACGCGAAACAACAAGACAGCAATGCCGTTGAAACAATCAGTTGGGATAAACTCATTCCAGAAAGCTATGACCCGAGTGTCATTATCGACAAATACAGTGAGGAATTAGAAAGCCTTACAGACGATGACCCAAAGGCGATGGAACTCTACGGTAAAATTCAGGCTGAACTGGATAACGCACCAGTGAATATGTCACTAGATGGCAAGACCATTAAAATGCCGGGATTCATTGCCCCCTTAGAAAACAACAACGGCATCATCAGCGAGTTTCTATTGGTCCCTTATTTTGGCGCCTGTATTCATGTGCCAGCACCACCGGTTAATCAAACCGTTATGATCAAAGCGAAAGACGGTGAAGGGATTAAATCAGAAGAATCATCGCTACCTATCTGGATTACTGGGCAACTAAAAGCGGTTGAAGAAAGAACCAGCATTGGTGCAGCAGGCTATCGCATTGAAAATGCGCAAATAGAACCTTATACCGAAGAATAATTGCCACCCCCCTACTTTAAGTGACTTTTATGCGGCTGCGCCTTCCCTTTGGGTAAGCATTAAACAGCAATGCTTTTGTCTCGATAAATCTCGGCTCATTTTGTTGTATGAAATGACTAAAGGAACTTATGCTTCGCGGAATGATATTGATGCGGCTTCGCCTTCCCTTCGGGTAAGCATTTAACAACAATGCTTTTGTCTCACTTCATTCGGCTCGTTTTTATTGCTTGAAAACGCAAGTAGAGCCGAGCTTACGAGACAAAAGCTTTAGCTGCCCCTTTAGGCTGAGGCGTAGCCGAATAATTTATGCTTTGCGGAGGCACTTTTTTTAGTGTTAGATACAGAATCTAAATGCTTAAAATCAGGTCGGATGGCGATATTTAAACGCTATCCGACCCAAATAAGTATCTGTCAGTGACAGATTACTTTTTTATCTATCAACCAATACAGCACAAGGTGAATGACGCACAACCTTAGAAGCAGTAGATCCTAATAGATAATCTCCCAAACCTGGTTTATGTGAATTAATTAAGATTAAATCTGCATTTTTCTCTTTCGCAAATTCAATAATCTCATGATAAGACGTTCTACCATCACGAATTGCAGTGTCAGCATCAACACCGGACTTTGCTAACCAATCCGCCATCGTTTCACGTGTTTTAGAAAGATCATGAGGAACATGTTCAAGTACATGTAATAAAGTAATTTGAGGTTTTTCAGACAAGCTAACCGCTTTTTTTAGCCCAGCAATAGTAGACTCTTCGTTCAATAAATCGGTAGGAACAATAATTGTGTTATACATTTTAATACCTCCAAGAATGAAACTGTTTACATCATATAAAACAACCGTTTTTTCGGTATATTTCAACTACGATTATCATATATCAATGTGAAATGAGTGAGTTGACCCTTATCAAGAGACAGTGATTTATGTAACTCGTATTTTTACTGAGATAATGCATAACAAAGGTTTTAAGAACCTCACAATAACAGCTAAGTACAGCCCACCGTAGCCAATGAAAATAAGGAACAAGATGAAAATAAGCGAAATTACCCACGATAAAGAAAGCAATCAACTCTATCTAGAAGCTGGCGAAAACAATGCCCGCGCATTAGTTGATTACATCATCAAAAAAGACAAAATGTACTTAACACACTCAGAAGTGCCTGTAGCACTCCGAGGGAATGGCATCGGGAAAATACTGATAGAAAAGACGCTAGAAAAGCTGGTAGAAGAAGGCTACGAACAAGAATATAAAATTATCGCCAAATGCCCATTCATTAAGTACTTTGTCGAGAAAAATCAGAAATGGGCCGAGATTGTTCATTAGTAAAGCATAAAGAGAGGCATGAGAATTGTATGTAGAGTCCATAAAAAAACATGCCACAAATGCGACATGTTTTAATCTATTAAATACTATTTAAGAAGGCTTCTTCTTAAGTTGTTCCCTCACCTATATCGTCTTCATCTATAGGTTCTACTGACTCACAACGTATAAAAATTAATTTTTGATCTTCCACTACACCTGAATATTCTGCTGCCTCGGGGAATGCTAACGGATCTGTTGTAATATCAAATCTAGCACCGAGATCTAAGATCTCATAACCACATAAAGACTCCGGATCATCATCTGCGACTAGGTTAAAATTAAGTGATTGACCTGATTCATTTGAGAAAAATCTATTACCATTCTCAGGAATTATATAGGGTGTATTAATTGCGATAATGGGGGCTCCGCCAGCATTCACATCAGTAACTAACTTAACTCCTCCGGTGCCACTGCTTAATACGCCAACACCTAGTAGTAACAGAAAAAACTTACCCGCATTACTACTTCCTTTTTGCCTAGAAACTTTAACAGCCACCGCAAACAACAATAAGCTTAGTACGATCAACATCCAACCAGAAAGCGTGGGTACAGCTGTTGGGCTAGCTGCTGAAAAAATAACAGTGCCACCAGCAGCAAATACAGAAGAACTACTTAAAACTAAGACCACAAAAACAGCTAATTTGGAGAACATCCTTTGTAAATTCATAATTTTTCCTTAATTAATCAATAAAATTTAAAAACTTTAAACCGAGACATGTACAACTTGGATAGCTTTGATATAAATATAGTTATTAGAATATTGCTCCTCATTTTGAGTAATCATACGCAACCCAAAATCCATATAGTTCACTGCATAAAAACCCATTATCAAGTGTTGTAGCGGCACATTTATATCAAGAATTTTTCAATAAATATTTTGCCAAAACAACCACATATGATGTTTGACTAGCGAGCCCAAACCCCTGTTTATAATCGAAGGAATATAACCTCAACCTTAGTCCAATTCTGTGAAATATTTCACATATTGTTTTAAACATACATCAGAGGTCTCAGATATAGCCACTGGGTTCGAGATTTCATATCAATTACTTAAAATTAACGATCAAACACCGTGCTCTTTTATCTAAACATAGCACAACTTAATTAAAGGACATTAAAAAGACAAAAAATTTGAGAGGGTAACTAAGAGGTATCCACTTTGGTCAGTTGTTTTTATAGAAATTAAAAAACTGTAAAAGAATGAAACAAGGTATAAATAATTATATAGCTTACGCTACAGTTCGTACAATAAACCCAACAAACCGCTTTTCTTCTGCTTTGGTGGTTTTTTAATATTGCGTAGTTCGCGGCTTTTCTTCACCAGTTCATGAATTATAGGCATCAAAATAATTTCCAGCGCATGCATCATCTGGCTACCAGGAACGACCATGGTATTTCTACCAGACATAAACGAATTCTTAATATGCTGTAAATAACGGGGAAAATCCGGATTATCGATTTTCTGAAAATTGATCACTAAATAACACTCTTCAAGCGTCGGCTCATCTCTGGCAGAAAACGGATCAGACGTATCCACGATCGGAATCATTTGTAAATTAATGTGAGTGCGCGAAAACTGCGGTGTAATGTGCTCTGCGTAATCTCTCATGCGATCAATAATGGTGTCCTGAACCTCTTCGCGCGTGTAATCGCGCAAGGTATTGTCGCGCTTCATCTTCCGAATCCATTCGAGATTGACGTTCGGTGCTACACCCACCAATAAATCAGGATACTGCGCCAAATTAATATCACCCCATACCGCGGCACCATGATGCCCGCGATACAGCAACAGATCACTCTTTCGGGGTAGCTCCTTCCAAGGAGTAAAGGTGCCCGATTCCTGTTCAAAACGATCTGCGAGTTTTTGCGTGTGCAAATAATAACGCGACATTCCAGTACCAACAGCCGCATATTGAAAGAACAGAGATTCCAGTTTATCCAGATGATTACCTTCAGGACTGTAGTGACTTAAGACTTTACCCTCACCCTTGGCTTTTTCGATTTCAATACGCATTTGCTTGCGATCATAACGATGAAACGCATTGCCCTGAATATAAACCGCCTTAACGCGCTCGCGAAAAAAGATATTCTCAAACGCTTGCGTAACCGCAGCGCTACCAGCACCGGCCGAACTAACAAATGCAATAATCGGGTGTTCTGCAGACATACAACTTCCTGTGATTTGGAGTTAGGATTGACTGTAACTCAAGACAGTTTAGTTGATGTATAAAACGAATCCCATAC
Source organism: Cocleimonas sp. KMM 6892 (assembly GCF_035798195.1). Lineage (NCBI taxonomy): Bacteria > Pseudomonadati > Pseudomonadota > Gammaproteobacteria > Thiotrichales > Thiotrichaceae > Cocleimonas > Cocleimonas sp. KMM 6892. Next base: position 239,079 of record NZ_JAPFBV010000005.1, read on the forward strand.
CACAAAAGGCATAACCCAATGTGTGTTGAGCATACCTAAAGGTCACCCCCTACTTGCCCTTCTAGGCTCACCAAGAGCCAGAAGGGTACGCAGGGTCATGCGAAAGCATGGCGCAGTGTTGGTTGAAACAAGGGGATAATTCTATTAAGTCACCCCCCTACTTTCAGGCAGTTTTTTATTTAAGAATCTAAACTCTTAGAAACGATTTCGTAAACATCACCACTCAATCCATCAACCGCCTTAATTCGCTCCAACTGCGCACGCATTAACTCAGAACGTCCTGGCTCATATTGTCTCCAGTTCATTAGCGCACGAGCCATTCTTGAGGCAACTTGTGGGTTGAAGGCATCCAGTTCTATTACCCGGTCTGCGTGGAATTCATAACCTGAACCATCTGCGCTGTGGAAGTTTACCGGGTTGCCATTAGCGAATGCGCCAACCAGTGAACGGACTTTATTCGGGTTTTTCATGTCGAATAATTTATGGTCCATCAATGCTTTAACGTTATCTAAAGTATCTGGCAGACTTGATGTGGCTTGCATTACAAACCATTTATCCATCACCAAAGTATCGTGTTCCCATTTCGCTTCGAAATCGGCGAAGGCTTGATCGCGTTCTGGGCATTGCATGTCTGATAAACAACTTAGCGCTGCCAAGGTATCTGTCATATTACCGCCTTCTTTTAATGACTGCGAGAATTGCTGATAGATCAAAGCGCCGACGGCAGGATCGTTGAGCTGGCTGATATAAGCCAGACAGGTATTTTTTAGACGTCGCTTGCCGATGCTTACTGCATCTGGTGAATATTCTTCTGCGCTTAGTTGGTTGATTAAATGCCCATAGGTATTTTCTAGTGGAATACGTAAGCTCGATGCGATGGTTTTTAAGATCAGTTCGCGGACTTCGTGAATCGCTTCTGGATCGGCTTTGTGTTCTGTCGATGCCATCGCTTCCGCCAGGTCATTTTCTGATGGTAACGTTAGTGCTTCTGCTTTCAGCGCATTATCTAAATCATCATCCATCAGGACTTGTTGGTAGGCACTGATAACTTCAGGCTCTACTCCGATTGGTTTGCCCATTGCTTTGTCTTCGAGCATTTGCATCATCAGCGTTTTTGCGAGACGTTGGCTGGCTTCCCAACGATTAAATTGGTCGCTATCGTGTTGCATCAGGAAGATGGTTTCTTCAGTGGTGTAATCGTAGTTTAGTTTTACAGGCGCCGAGAAATCTCTAAGTAATGATGGCAATGGTTTTGCGGTAATGCCTTTAAATCGCACGCTTTGCGTTTGCTTGGTTAGCTGGATGGTTTCGCTTAACAGCTCTTTGCCCGGTTTGATGCTTGAAACATCAATCAAACCGATTTTGATTGGAATCAGGTACGGCTTTTTATCTTCTGCATTTGCTTCTGGCGTGGTGGTGTATGACTGCGTGAAGTTCAAGGTACAGCTATTTTCTTCTTCGTCGTAATCCATGGTTACGTCAACCGTTGGCGTACCGGCTTGATCGTACCAGTTCTGCATTTGGCTTAAATCCATGTCGTTGGCATCGGCCATTGCCGCGAGGAAATCTTCGGTGGTAACCGCTTGACCATCGTGACGTTCGAAGTATAAATCCATGCCTTTACGGAAGCCGTCTTGACCTAGCAGTGTGTTGTAAAGACGAACGATTTCAGCGCCCTTTTCATACACAGTCAGGGTGTAGAAGTTATTGATTTCCATAAACGATGAAGGACGAATCGGATGCGCCATTGGGCTTGCATCTTCAGCGAATTGCAGTGTTCTTAAACTACGTACATCTTCGATACGTTTTACCGCACGCGAGTGTAAATCCGCAGTGAATTCCTGATCACGGAAAACGGTTAACCCTTCTTTAAGGCTTAACTGGAACCAATCGCGACAGGTGACGCGGTTACCTGTCCAGTTGTGGAAGTATTCGTGACCGATAACTGCTTCGATATTGGTGTAATCATTGTCTGTTGCGGTTTCTGGGCTAGCGAAAACCAACTTGGAGTTAAAGACATTCAAGCCTTTGTTTTCCATTGCGCCCATATTGAAATCATCAACGGCGACGACCATATAGATATCTAGGTCGTATTCTAGTCCGAAGCGATCTTCATCCCATTTCATCGCACGTTTTAGCGATTGCATGGCGTGATCGCATTTGTCGATATTGTGCGCTTCGGTGTAAATTTCTAATTTAACGTCTTTGCCTGATGTGGTGGTATAACTGTCTGTTACGTGTTCTAAATCACCCGCGACTAATGCGAAAAGATAGGCAGGCTTTTTGAATGGGTCTTCCCAGACGGCAAAGTGTTTACCCTCATCAAGATCTCCTGAATCAATTAGATTGCCGTTAGAAAGCATTACTGGGTATTTTGTTTTATCGGCATGAATCGTGGTGACGAATTTACCCATCACGTCAGGACGATCAAGGAAGTAAGTGATTTTGCGGAACCCTTGCGCTTCACACTGGGTGCAGAAGTTTCCGCTAGACTGATACAAACCTTCAAGAGACTTATTGTCTTGCGGATAAATTTTGGTGACTATTTCCAAGCTAAACTCATCTGCCAGGTTTGACAGAATCAGACTTTCATCTTCTAGCGCATAATCCTTATCCGTCAATTCATAGCCATTTAAGGTAATCGATTGCAGCTCTAACTCGGCGCCAAACAATTCCAGTTCGGTTGCCGTGGCTTCTGCGTTTCGCAGATATTGTACTTTAGAGGTAACAATTGCGTGGTCATCAAACAAATCAAACGCCAGATCGACAGTATCAATCCAGAATGCAGGTTGCTGATAATCTTTTAGGTAAATAGTCTGTGCTTGAGCGTTTTTCATAATATTTTATGGCTTCGTTTAGATGATTAGTTAGGATTATTCGTTAGTCTATTTTGAGGTTTGTAAATTGCTCTGTTTTGATGCGTTTTTTGTTACTCGAGTTTTGATGTTCTATTATTAATCACAACAGTAATTAAAAGAGTAGTTGCTAATGATAGCCCAATTGTAAAAAACCTACAGGGTTTTCACCAGTGGGGATTAGGGTTATCGCGCATTCTATTTTTGCGTCATTTGATAGAAAATGACCTTATCTACTACATGGAGGGTAAAATGAAAAAACCAAGAATAATTTCAAAAAAGACCTTAGTGATGAATAGCGTTGCCACTGTAATAGGCGCTGTAATAGTCACTGCGTTTGTCACACCTGCATTTGCAGATGAAGAGGATGCGCCTATGACCGTGCAAATCGCGCGCTTGTCATCCGAAGCGGCAACCGCTGCTGCACAAGGCGCCATGCTGGATTGTCGTAAAAGAGGTTTTCAGGCAACCGCTACCGTGGTTGATAAAAACGGAATTGTTCAGGCAGTTGTGCGTGACACCTTGGCACCACCTGTTTCTATCCCGATCAGTAAAGCAAAAGCTTATACCGCGGTGAATTTCAGTGCTGATACCTCAGCCATGGCAGATCGTGCAAATACTGCTGTGGGCATGTTCGATGGCGTATTAATGTCAGCCGGTGGTGCGGTTATTAATATCGGTGGAAAAATCTACGGGGCGATTGGCGTGAGCGGCGCACCCGGTGGAGACATTGACGAAGCCTGCGCTAAAGCCGGCATCGAAGTAATTGCTGAAGATCTGGAAATGGCCGATTGATGACCTATTAGCAAACATCTACATAATTAGATGTTTGACACCCCCCTACTTATGGGCACTTTTTTATTATCATTCAAAAAAAGTGCCCGTAAGTAGGGGGGTGTGTTTTAATGTTTCAACTTACAATAAGTCTTCAAAGAACCACGCCGATAATTCATGTCGGCCGCCCAATCCTGATTTTTCATAAATCGCTGAGGCTTGTTTTCTTACCGTCTTTTCGTGCGTATTTCGGGATGCAGAGATTTCTTTAACACTCAAACCTTTGAGCATCAGCAAAGCGACTTCTTGCTCGCTGGGCGACAAACCCCATTCACTAAATTGCCACTGAATAACTTTCTGGTATTCTTTTTTGCCATCTTGCAGACGTATGTTTGAGCTTTCTAACTGCTTTCTCACATCGGCTAAATTATCTTTCAGCTTGATCTTTTCTTTGGCTTGAACGGCGATGATATAGGCAAAATAGAGTAATCCGGCGAGCGACATAATCACAATGCCAATTTCTACCCAGGCCTGGGCTAATGATTCCCCATCTGAAAAATCAGTAAGCTCTTCAAAGACCTCATAAGCGCTGTAGAGCGCGAAGACAATGAAAAATAGGGTAAGTATGAATTTTTGTATTGATGTCATAGATTGCGCGCATTCTAACAACTAAATACTCTTAAAAATAGAACAAATACGGCATGGGTCATTCGACCCAATTGACGATTTATGGGGCACATGCCCATTATCTCCGGCACATAGTTTCAATAAGCTCGGCAAATACTTTTGAGAATGGCGTCATCCATTTTAGCTACTTCCCTCATCTCAAGATTTCCAAACCAGAGCATTTTTCTATGACATTAAAATTATCACTGTGGAAAGTCACTTTACTGATTTCGTTATATTTAACGTTATTCACTAACTATTCTTTCTGGTCAAAAATATTAAGCCTGCAACCACTATCCGAATCACCCGTTATTGGGATTTCCTTCTTTTTGATATTAGTCACTGTGTTTAATATTTTGCTGACTTTATTCAGCTTTAAACCCATTTTTAAACCGATCGTAATCATCATTCTGTTGTGCTCCGCTTCTGCTGCATACTTTATGGATAATTATGCAATCATGATTGATAAAAGCATGATTCGTAATATTTTTGCGACTGATGTGCATGAGGCGACCGATCTATTTAGTTATAAATTAGTAATGACGCTACTGTTACTGGGCGTGGTTCCAGCATGGTTATTGTATAAAACCGAAATCAACTACCAACCCTTCTTCAAAGGTCTGGCTGCTAAAGGCTTAGTTATTCTAATCAGTTCTGCTGTATTGGGTGGCACCTTGTACAGCAATTACAAAGAGCTTTCGTTCTTCGGTAGAAATAACCGTGAAGCTCGTCATTTAATTAATCCAATTAACTATATTGGCTCAATTAAATCGATTGTTGCCAAAGATTTAAGAAAAAGAAATTACGAACTAAAGCCGATTGAAGATGATGCGCAACTGGTACTGAGCGATGTTCATGCTGTAAATGGCATTCCGCGCAAACCTTCGCTAGTGATTCTGGTATTGGGTGAAACCGCTAGAGCGATGAATTTCTCTTTAAATGGTTATGAACGCAACACCAACCCATTGTTAGCGAAACAGGATATTATCAATTTTAGTGACGTAAGCTCTTGCGGAACGGCGACCGCAGTATCTGTACCGTGTATGTTTTCTAAATTTACCCGCGATGAATTTAACTTTGATAAAGGCAGAGAGTACGAGAATTTATTCGATGTGATCTCGCATGCGGGTTACAAAGTCTTATGGAGGGATAATAATACCGGCTGCCAACACAGTTGTGATCGCATTGCATACGAACACATGCTGGATAAGCTTAATCCTAAATTTTGTGAAACGGGCAACTGCGTGGATGAGGTATTAATTGAAGATTTACAACAGATTGTGGATGCCAGTAACACCAATACTGCCCCCAATGAACAACTCACTAAAGTGAATGCGGTGATTGAAAGCCCGCAAGGTGACCGTGTCATTATTCTGCATAAAAAAGGCAATCATGGCCCTACCTACAGCAAGCGCTATCCAGCAGAATTTGAGAAATTCACGCCAGTGTGTAAAACCAATCAACTGGTTTCATGTACTCAGGAAGAAATTGTAAACGCTTATGACAATGCGATTCTTTACACCGATTATTTTCTGGATAAATCAATTAACTTTTTAAAGAAGAATTCAGAACAATTTGATACGGCGATGGTCTATATCTCTGATCATGGCGAATCCTTGGGGGAAAATAATCTGTATTTGCACGGATTACCCTATATGATCGCGCCAGATTACCAAAAGAAAGTTCCATTTATGCTTTGGTTGTCTAAGGGCTATGAAAAAACACACAGTATCAATAAGGACTGTGTCGCGAGTAAATCTGCAACAGCACTTTCACATGATAATTTATTCAGCTCCATACTCGGGATGCTGTCTATTGAAACAAAGGTTCACGATAAGCAATTAGATATTTTTTCTTCTTGCAAAAGCACTCAAATAGTCAAAAAATAGACCATGGGCATAACTATAAAAACAAAAGAAAATATTATCTTAAAAAATACAGTCAAAAACGCTTGTGACTGCAAGCCAAACAACAAACTGCTTTTATGTTGCGGTTTCCTTTTGCCATTCTCAGCGGTATCTCCAGCATTTGCAGATGAAAGCTGTATCGCGTGGACGGATGACTTTAAAAACAAGCCTAATCTTATCGTGGGCAAGGTCGAGATTAACGCGGCAGATGTGTTTGATTTAAACAATCCGAAAGAATCAAAGACGATTCACAGGGTTGCCAATAATCTGCATGTGAGCACTAAACCGGTTGTTATTCGTCGCCAGTTACTGTTTAAAGAAGGCGAAATATTCCAGCCGCGCAAACTATCAGAATCAGAACGTATCGTTCGTAGTAATCGCTATATTCAAGATGCAGATATTATGCCTTCTGAGTTGTGCGGTAATCGCGTCAACATACAGGTAAATACCACGGATAAATGGACGCTGTCACCCGGAGTTTCATTTAGCCAATCTGGCGGCAATAGCAAAACCGGTTTCGAAATACAGGAACATAACCTCTTGGGTTCGGGTAAAGGCCTTGTGGTCGGCTATAAAAGCGATGAAGAGCGTGATGAAACCTTTTTAAGCTATACCAATTCACTCTTTTTAGGCACCCGACAAAAATTATATGCCTCGGTACAAGACAACTCAGATGGTAAAGGGCACGAGGTTGATTTATCCCTGCCGTTTTTCGAGCTGGATAGCCGCAAAGCGTGGGGGCTATCGACATCAAGCTTGAGTGAAGAAACCTCGCTTTATGACAAGGGCGACGTTAGCAGTAAAGTCTCGGTAAAAAAATCAGAACATTCGGCTTACTGGGGCTGGTCTAATGGTCTTGAATCTGATGATACTGATGTAGATGACTCTGCAAAGAACGAAGTCACCCGTTACAAGGTCGGCTGGAAATACAAAGAGTCAGACTATAAAGATTACTATTCCCTGACCGAGTCTTACCCCTGGTTTGAATACGAACACGACAGTGAAAGCTATACCACTCGTACCAATTTCAAAAGTATGGGCGAAGTGGAAGACATTACATTGGGGACTAACTACACCCTCGGAGTCGGCATACTGCGAGAAGAGTTTGGTTCTACCGATAATCAACTTAACCTGAATGCGTCTTTTGAAAAAGGTTATGAATTCGAAAACAGTCTGGCGTTTATCAATATGGAAGCCAACTCCTATATCGGTTCTGGTGAGTTAGAAGGAGACAGCCTGAACTTGCAGGCAGAATGGTATTCTTTTGATGAACACGGCAGTGATATTTACTTATCCGGGACGTTTAAATACCAATCGAATCTACAGCCCGACGAACAACTTTTATTAGGTGGAGATACTGGTTTACGCGCCTACCCTAAAGGTTATGAAAGTGGCGATAAGTCTCTGGTTTTCACCGCAGAAAAACGCTATCACTTTGACTGGTATCCACTCCATTTAGCAAAATTTGGGGCGGCTGTTTTCGCCGATGTTGGCAGCGCCTGGGGTGATGGCAAAGACCTGGATGTGTTAGCCGATGTTGGGGTCGGACTGCGCATGATTCCTACCCGTAGCAGTATTACCAAAGCGATCCACATTGATTTGGCATTCCCACTGAATGGCGATAGTGATGTCGACGATGTGCAACTGAGCGTCAACACTGAGAATTCATTCTAATTCTAATAAAATATAATCAGAATATAAGCACTGTTTGATTGTAAGAGGTCTTAGGCACCCCCCTACTTTGAGGGGCTTTTTTATTTCGTTGTTCGTTATAGATAAATGAAGAAAAATGAAATGCTGATGTGTTCAATATTATTTGGTACAAATATCTGAAACCTAGCTACAGTAATAACTAGCAACAGTAATAAAGACACAGTATAAGTTTCTCCCCCGTTTTACTGTTTTATCAAGACAGCTATGCGTTTAATTGACCTGATTGTTTTATAAATAGGAGCATCATTTGAAATATACATACGCTAACTATTACCAGAATCCAAAACAAAACAATGCCATGCATGAAGTGGCCGATGATTTGTTTCCCGCCGGAATCTGTGAAACTGCTTATCAATCAATTACCCAGTGGCCGGATTACAAGCAAACTGACTTAATTGCATTAGATGATTTTGCTAAACAAATGGGCGTAAAAAAGGTTCTGTATAAAGATGAATCAACACGTTTAAATTTAGGATCCTTCAAAGCCTTGGGCGGCGCTTATGCGGTACAGACTGTTTTGGAAGCGCGAGAAAGAACCGGAAATGCGTCTGCACTTACAGTATGTACAGCCACCGATGGAAACCATGGCCGCTCCGTTTCCTGGGGCGCTCAGCAAAAGAACATCCCTTGTCATATCTTTATCCATGCAGGAGTCAGTGAAGCCCGCGCAAAAAGCTTAGCGGAGTATGGCGCAACGGTGCATCGAGTCGATGGTAATTACGATGATTCAATCGCCGAATGCATCAAAATGGCTGATGCGAATGGCTGGCAAATTGTCTCGGACACATCGTGGGAAGATTATCAGGAAATACCTACACAAGTGATGGCAGGCTATACCGTATTAGCCGCTGAAGTCATCGAGCAAATAGAGCAGCAAAAAAAATCGTTAACACATATTATTCTTCAAGCCGGTTGCGGCGGTATGGCTGGTGCGTTAATCGCCTACTTCTGGAAGCACTGGCGCGATGATTTACCTGAAATCATCATCATGGAATCTCACATGTCTGATTGTGTTTTAGAAAGCATGCAACGCGATCAAATCTATTTAGTGGATATCGTCGATGAAACACTGATGGCGGGTTTATCCTGCGGTGAAGTATCTGAATTGGCCTGGCCGATACTGCGACACGGCGCAAGCCATGTAATCACGGTGGGTGATGAAGGCGTAAAACCCATGATGCGTTATTTAGCAAAATCAGAAGGTGACCGACCGGATATTGTCGGTGGTGAATGTTCGGCTTCGGGTTTGATTACCTTGAAAACCATCATGGATAATCCAGAACTCAAAGAATCTATCCATGTCGATGAAAACTCCGTGATTTTCATGCTGGGTACCGAAGGTGCGACAGATCCTGATTTGTACAATGAAATCATAGGAAATAAGCAATAGCTTAATGCATCGAAATGGATACCTTAAAATACGATTTAATAGCCAAAGACACTGTTAAACAGCTGGGATTAATCGTATTGCAGTCGGATGTCACTATTGAAGATGAATTTCGTTTTTACTTTGCGAATCAAAATGTCAGCCTGTTTGTGAATCGTATTCCGTTTGAGAATGAAGTCACTAAAGAATTACTCCAGCAAATGGAAAATCATCTTGGCGATACCATGTCGCAGTTTCCGATTGAAGCTGAATTCGATGCACTGGGTTACGCCTGCACCTCCGGCACCTTACTCATCGGAGAAGACAGAATATCCGCATTAGTTGCTGAAAAACGCCCCTGTAAAATGGTGACGAATCCATTAACCGCGACCCTCTCCGCTTTACAATCGATTAACGCCAAAAAAATAGCTTATCTAGCACCCTATAGCGAAAGCGTATGCGCTGAAATGATTCAATACTTTGAATCTAATGGTATTCAGGTTATTGCATCAGCAACCTATGATGAAGCAGAAGACCGCTTTGTTGGCCGAATTTCCCCTGCCACCATTCAACGCGATGCGATTATGTTAGCGAAAGATAATCCGGACATTGATGCCGTTTTTATGGCCTGCACCAATTTAAAGTGCGCGCATATTATTGCTGAGATTGAAGCGCAAACGGGTATTACGGCTTTATCGAGTAATCAGGTTTTAGCATGGGATTTAGCCAGACATGCAGGACTGGATTTGGCTTCTGATTCATCTACCAACAACACATATATCAACACAACAACAAACAAAGGAAATCTGTTCAAATGACAGAGATTTTGCATGAGCCAGAACGCGGTTTTGCGAACGAAGAATTCGAACAGCGTTTTGAGGTTGTTCAAAATAAAATGCGTGAGCAACAATTAGCCGCGATTTTACTTACCACCGAACACGATATTAATTATTACACGGGCTACCTGACACAGTTTTGGCAAAGCCCAACGCGTCCCTGGTATTTAGTTTTACCCAGCGAAGGTTTGCCCATAGCAGTAATTCCAACTATCGGCGTGGAGTGTATGGCAAAGGGTTGGATGAGTGATATTCGTCACTGGTCATCGCCCCACCCAACAGACGATGGCATTAGCCTACTCACGGAAGCTTTGGTTGAAGCAGTGACGCGCGCAGCATCAAACAGTGGTTTTAAACACATCGGTATTAGTGCGGGAAAAGAGTCGCACATGCGTATGCCGTTATGCGACCTGGATCAAATCAAGGCTAATTTGAGCAAGCATGATAATCGGGTCGACTTTGTAGATGCGACACACATCATGCGTCGTCAGCGGATGGTTAAATCGCCCAAAGAAATCGAGAAACTGCGCTATGTGGCGCAAACCGTTTCCTCCGTTTTCGAGCGACTGTTTGAGTTTGTGCATCCCGGAATGAGTGACAGCGAGATATTTCGCGCATTTAAAATTCAATGTCTGACAGAAGGGGTTGATGATGTGGCTTATCTGGTCGGCGGCGCTGATCAAGGTGGCTATAGCGATATTATTTCACCCGCAGGGGCGCGTATTCTTCGAGATGGCGATGTTTTGATACTCGATACCGGCTGTACCTTCGATGGCTACTACTGTGATTTCGACCGCAACTATGGTTTCGGCAAAGTAGATAAAAGCGCGCTTGATGCCTATGAGGCTGTCTGGGAAGCAACCGAACAAGGCTTTTTAGCGGCAAAACCGGGCAACACGCCAGCCCATTTATTTCACGCAATGAACAATGTCCTGCAAAAAGCAGGTGCTTTGGGAGATTCAGTGGGTCGCTACGGACATGGTTTAGGTTTGCAACTGACTGAGCCACCTTCGAATACTCCCTGGGATAATGAAGTGTTTGAAGTAGGAACGGTGATGACACTCGAACCAGGCATGGAGTTTGCCCCAGGGAAACTCATGGTGCATGAAGAAAATATTGTGATCACAGAAAACGGCGCTGAATATTTAAGCCGTCGGGCGTTGCCGCAACTCCCAATTTATTCTTAGTTTTTATTAATGGCCCCTCCCTACTTTGAATGATATTACGTTTTTGTTTTTTTAAAACGTAAATAGAATTTATGCAGAGCTAGGGCGCTTTTTTTAGAACAAAAAAAAGCCCATGATTTCACTCACGGGCTTTTTGATTGTTTATTCTTGTGTTTAGTAACAAGCACCTGATGGATCAACATTGATTCCGATCAGTTTATTACCTCCGCCACCGAATACGTTTCCACCGTTATACGTTAAGCAACCTTCGCCATCGTATAAGGCCTGCATACGCTGTACGTCACTTCCATAGTAGAAAGGAATCCAACGCTTACCAGTTTCATGACGCTTTAGGTCGTTTGGTCCGCCAATTGTAGAATTAACGCGAGCCATACTCATGCCCAGTTTAATTTTTGAGAACTTGCTGCCCGGTCTGATTGTTCCTGTGATTTTGCTACCACGAGGTTTTGTCGCTGCAGGTTTTGCTGGCTTAGCCGCCATTTTCTTTTCTGGCTTACTACCAGAAGCTGTAGAACTACTATCTGATCCGCCTGAACACGCAGAAATCAAAACCGCAGTTGCTATGATTAACCCCATTTTACTTATTGTCATTCTTAACTCCCTTGCATATAAAAAATTTTATAGGAAAGGAGTATAGAATTTATCAAATAGTGAATAAAGTTATTTAGCAGATAAATTATTCTTTTCAGAAAAACGAAAGGTACCCCCTCTCTTCTTTAAGCAAGAATTTCTAATCTCTATCCACTTTCTTCCGTAAGGCTTTGGTTTTACCGCGTTGTGTTTTCTTATCCACACGTTTAATTTGTGAATTTCGACTGGGCCTAGTTGGCCTGCGCGCTTTCCGCACTAAAGAAACACTTTTAATCAGTAACTGAAGTCGCTCTAACGCATCTTTGCGATTCTTCTCCTGAGTTCGGTGAGTTTGTGCTTTGATAATGATCACGCCATCTTTGCTGATGCGGCTGTCACTCAACGCCAGCAAGCGTTCTTTGTAGAACTCAGGAAGTGATGAGTCGGCAATATCAAAACGTAAATGAATCGCGGATGAAACCTTGTTGACGTTTTGCCCACCCGAACCTTGCGCACGAATTGCTGATATTTCGATTTCATCATCGGGAATGGATACAGCTTGAGAGATAATGAGCATGTTCAGTAAGTTTCCATCAATTTGCAGTCAGGTCTAATCAGTCCTAAATTATATTCTAGTGACAACTAAAGCAGATTCATACGCAACATAATCAGCGGGATTGCATGTTGCCCGCTCCTAAGCACCAGATCTGAATTCTGCTTAATGTTGTTAAAACGCGAGTTCAACGTGAAAGTTGCCGTTTTGATTTTATTATCGCCCAGAGTTCCGAGATTTTGACTTACGCCTTCTGAGACCTCAATACTCAGCGATGTTTTTACGGTGTCTTTAAAAATAGCTTTTACTTCAACGTCGCAACCATCCTGACAGCGTTTTTCTGCCAATTTATCATTAACATCAAAGCTGAATGTTTTGGCTTCGCGGGCAAAATATTCGTAATCAATACCTTCGGGTAAATAGAACCCCTGATACCAGTAATTTTCAGATTTAGGCATACTAACCTTGAGTGCCGGACGATTTTCAACTTGCGTATTTTGCGGGCTTTCCTGTAACCATCGACCAAAAGACCTGACGGTTACTTTTTGCTTATCTCGCTTAACACAATCCGCATCCATCTGATCAGCCAAGCGATAAGGCGCGATATAACGTTCCCCCATCAAAACGAAAGCATCTGGTGTATTTTCTTTGGTTTTACCCAGCACCCGACTTAAATACACCAAAAACTCCTGAGTTTTATAATCAGGGTGATCAGTCTTGTCCATGCTAGTCGTGATAGACATAAAATTACGACGCATTTGCAAAGTACGTAACGATGTAATCAAAAAGCGATACGGGCCATTTTCAACTGGACCAACATCTGAAATCACATAAGAGCTATCGCCATAGAATTCATTTTCTGTACCCCAGTAACGTCCTTCAATTTTATCTGCAAAATCTTCATTAAAATCCATTCGGCAACTACCGTCAGTGAAACTGCTGAATGCCATGCCATAGACTTTATCGGTGTAGCTCATCCAGCGCTCGATGGCGCCATCTCTATTTCCTAAGCCCTTGTCTATCACATAGTGAGCGATGTTTTTTAGTTTTTGATTATAAGCTTCAGAACCTTCGCCATAAGTAAACAAGTTACCAATATTGGTGAATGCCAGTTTATTTTTGTGTTTGCCGAATGCCTTGGCATAGAGGTCTATATTAGCGATCGTTCCCTGTTCAAAAGTTTCTGGGGTAAAACCAAAAAACTGCTCGGCTTCCTGACGCTCGGAAGGTGACATCCAGAATTCGCCCCAGCCATTTTTATTGTCGTAGTCTTTGCAGGAATCCGCCGCTTTACCAAATTCCCCATCTGCCAAACCCAGTTGAACACCGATTATTTGCGGGTTTGCTGCATAGCGCTTGGCGAACGCCTGAATAAAGGGGCGTGTGGTATCCAGATAGGCTTTATCCCAAAATATCAGGGACTTGTCTGAGGTTTGCTGCATTTGCTTTAGTACCCAATTAGGCGCTTCACAAGATGAGTTGACTTCTAATCTGACTAGAGCCCGTTGTGGTGCAATGCTTTTTAATTGTTTTTCGAACTGTGAGAAATCAAACACACCTGGTTGTGGATTTGCCTGATTCCATAACACCATTAAAAAGCGATTTTTAACGGCCTTATTGGTAGATTTCCGTTCTGTGGTTAACCCTGAATACTTTGCTTCACCCGCATAACTTGGAAGCGACCAATCAAAACCTCGCTGTAAGTGGGGGGGTGCCTTTGATTCAAGTTGGGGTAATGCAGTGCTACCCTTCTGGTCTATTTTATTATCTGAAGCTTTGCTCTGGATAGCGCTAACAGCTTGCGTATCTTTTGCAACATCAAGCTTTTGCGAATTAGTATTTGCAGCTGAACTGGTAGTTGAATTAAAAGCTGAATCGGTAGTTGAAAAATCAGATGAATCAGCAGACGCATTGTACTGATCATAAAAATAATCCCCACCCACCACGGCAGCAATAGCAAAGATCACAAAAAGTACGATGTATATAAGAATTTTCATGAATCTATCAACAGCCATTTAGTAACATAACAGTGCAATATTCTATCAGATACTTAATCGACTATTTAATGTATAACATTCACGACTTCTTTAACTGATTTGCGACGAACACACTACCTTTATGAACAACGCTACAGCCTATTTAAATAACATACCTGTGATTGTCGTGATGGGCGTATCCGGTTGCGGTAAGTCGACGATTGGCAAAGCATTATCAACACAGTTAGGACTGCCTTTTTTAGAGGGCGATGACTTCCACCCACCGGAAAACATAGAAAAAATGTCAAATGCCATCGGCTTAAACGATGACGATCGCTGGCCGTGGCTTGATGCCTTAGGTGCTGCCATTCATAAAAAATGTAACGTCGAAAAGGATAAGAAAAAAGTTGTGCGCAAAGGCGTTATCGTCAGCTGCTCTGCCTTAAAACATAGTTACCGCCAACGTCTGTTGAATGCTTCAGGAGAACAAATACTGTTTGTTTATCTCGATGGAAGTCGTGACACCCTGTTATTAAGAATTCAGTCCCGAACAGAGCATTACATGCCTGCCAGCCTGCTGGATAGCCAGTTAGAAACGTTAGAAAAACCGACAAATGATGAGCTGGCAATAACGGTTTCCATAGAACAATCAGTCGATAAAATAGTTGATGAGATACTCGATAAAATAAACCATGAAGCCATCGATTAGCTAAGCAAAAAGCCTATCCGCTTAGTATTTAGTGTATCTGGTGTAATTTGCGTCTATTATTGGTGCGCTCAATTCAACACTATGGTGTGTTTCAGCAAAAACACAGCATAAAACAGCAGAAACGATGTATGACAAATAAAACCGATCACCCCTTTAAAAGCACGAATATGCCTTTCACAATGAAGGCATTTTTTAGTTTAACCACGTTTGTTTTCAAAATTGTCGGCGCTATTTCACCCACTCTGGCGGGCAAATTAGCCTTACGACTGTTTATGACGCCTCCCAAAGTCATTATTCCTCGGCGCGAAAAACCCATTCGTGAAAGTGCCAAGTTGCATTTCATAAACATCAAAGACCGACAGATTTCTGTGCGTAGCTGGGGAGAAGGCCCAACAATTCTACTGGCGCATGGCTGGGGCGGTAGAAGTTCTCAGCTAATGGGATTCATCGAACCGTTGGTTGCAGCAGGTTATCGCGTTGTTGGCTTCGAGATCCCGGGTCATGGTGACTCAACGGGCAAACACTCAAACATGCTGGATGGCGCGTCGATAATTGCCGAAGTCATTAAGCAGGAAGGTCCGGTAGAAGCGATTATCGCTCACTCTTTTGGTACTGGTACCACACTATTATCGATAGATAAGTTTGGCGTTAAAACGCCCAAAGTGGTGTTGATAAGTACATTCTCTGGCGTAGAATTTATCCTCGAAATCTTTGGCGATCTTTTCTCTTTAAGGCAATCCACTCTGGATGCCATGCAACAAGTAGCATTAAAAAAGTTTGCCCATGAATATCATGTCGGATGGGACTGGAATGAAATTTCTCCGCTAGAAACCATCAAAAGTTGCGACAGTGAACTACTATTGATCCATGACGATCAAGATCACGAAGTTCCGATAGAGGAAGTGTTACCGCTGCACAACAGTCAACCACAGGCAAAAAAGCTCATCACGTCTGGTTTTGGTCATCGTAAAATTTTACTCAACAAAGAAGTCATCGACACGACTGTAGATTTTATTACGCAGTAATTTTCGTTTAAAAATCTACAAAAACCAAACCTGCGACAGGAATCCCCTTTCTTATATGCCAAATAGTAAAACAGATCATCCGTTAAAAGTGATGTTTGCGGGGCTATTTAGCCTTATTTTAGCGATGGGTATTTCGCGTTTTTCATACACGCCCTTGTTGCCGGTGATGATCAATGAGACGTATTTGAATGATGCCAGCGGTGGCTGGCTCGCTACCATTAACTATCTGGGTTATATGCTAGGGGCGATTATCGCTGCCTCAATCAGTGACCTCAAACTCAAAGACGTACTTTATCGCGTGGGTTTGATTGTCGCAGTCCTCTCAACTGTAGGCATGGGAGTAACCGACAATTATATCGTCTGGTCGATCATGCGTTTTATAGGTGGTTTGAGTAGTGCGGCGTGCTTACTGGTGGGAACCGGTTTGATTCTTAACTGGATGATCCGCCACGGACACAAGCCCGAACTGGGCATACATTTCGCTGGCATCGGTTTAGGCATAAGCCTTACCGCGATACTCTCGATGATGATGCTGAATAAGCTGGATTGGGCGCAACAGTGGTATGTCTATTCTGCGATTGCAGTAGTTATTGCTATTCCCGCATGGCGCTGGTTGCCAAAGCCGGTGAATCACCATCAGACCACAGCTGGCGGAACACTATTGGACACGCCACCAGAAAAAAGCTGGATGTTGATTTTATACGTGGCTTATTTTTGTGCCGGTATCGGTTATGTTATCAGCGCTACATTTCTGGTCGCCATTGTCGATCATCAGCCTGAATTGGCAGGCAAAGGTTCGCTAGTCTGGCTAGTCACCGGTATTGCGGCGGCACCGGCGGCTATTTTATGGGATCGAATTGCCCGAAAAGTCGGCGAGTTAAAGGCATTGTTCTGGGCTTATGGCATTAATATTGTTGGTATTATTATTCCGGTTTTTAGTCATAGCTTATCGGGCGTTTTACTCAGCGGTTTTTTCTTTGGATTAACTTTTGTGGGTATCGTGAGTTTACTGCTGACCATGGTTGGCAAGTTTTACCCTACCAAACCTGCTAAACCCATGGGAAAATTAACCTTGAGTTATGGTATCGCGCAAGTAGTTGCACCAGCCATTGCAGGGATGATTGCAGAAACAACAGGTAATTATTCGATGCCGTTGATTTTTGCATCTGTCATTATGGGCTTCGGCATGGCGTTAATTGTTATACTGCAAATCAGAAAAAAACATTAAGACGGTAAGGATAAAGAGTATGAAATACGCATGGGGCTTAATATTTTTAGTGGTTTTAATCTGGTCGGGAATTAACCCCAAAGATACACTCACCTGGTTTCTGGAAGTGTCGCCAGCCATCATTGGCGCAGGCTTGATGCTTTATACCTTCAAGACGTTTCACTTAACATCCATACTGTATTTTTTCATTTTGCTACATTGTATTGTGCTGATGATTGGTGGACATTACACCTATGCTGAAGTCCCATTGTTTGATGGTCTATTTGGCGCCGAACGAAACAATTACGACAAAGTCGGTCATTTCTTTCAGGGCTTTGTACCCGCCCTACTCGCCAGAGAAATATTGATTCGTAAGAATGCGGTTAACGGCAAAGCCTGGTTAAATACCTTCATCGTTTCAGTGACTCTGGCTTTTAGCGCTTTTTATGAGCTCATCGAGTGGTGGGTTGCAGTAGCAAGCGGAGATGATGCAGTGGCCTTTTTAGGCACGCAAGGTTATGAATGGGATACTCAATCAGATATGTTTTTAGCACTGATAGGAGCGATTGTCTGCATACTCGTTTTAAGCAAGGTTCATGACAAGCAATTACAGAATCTGAAGTGATATCTGGTTAATTTGTTAAAAGCCACTTAAAAAAAGCCTTATAAGTAGGGGGGTGGCTAATTACTTTTTTGGCGATGATTTAACTTTTGATTTGGGTATGGTTTTTACGGGTTTTTTCAGTACGTTATTGCCTGCTTGATTGTCACTCCCTCTATTCTGGTTGATCTGTTTTAATAATTTAGTTTCTTTTCTGGCGCGCATTACATAGCCGCCCAGTGCACCACCAGCCGTGCTAATTGTTAATAAGCCCATGGTCAGTAACTCCGTCAATAGCATCAAAGCACCTGCGCCTATGGTACCGGCAAATGCTGCCCCTACTTTAAAGTTGGCTTTGCTGTGGGTGATTTTGGCTTCTCTGGCAATTTGCTGCTGCGTTTTTTGTACCAACTTGGTTTTAGCGCGTTCTGCGTTCAATTGAATCTTTTCTCTTTCGCGTGCGTGCTGAGCTTTCGCCTCATAAACCTCATCTTTACTTTTATGCGATGCGATTGAGTTAAACCAAAAAGCAGTAAAAAAACCGATGACGAATAACGGAATCAACAAGCGTAACCACCCTATTCCCTCCAATTCAGGGGCGAGTAATACCAGCGCAACTGTTGCAATTTGTACCGCAACTATTCCAAAAAAATATTTAAACATTGTAGACTTTATTAATACCTCGAGATTTATTTCGCAGTTATGAATCCATATTCGATATAATAACGTATACAGACTATTTCATGAGAACATGATGTCAGGGTTATACGCGTAATTTTCAATATTTTTCTCAGATTAAGATCGATAGCAATGCTATCTGTCACTTATTCATTCAAAAATATGAAATGTTCAGCCCTTACTATTCATTATTGTTTATCCATCATTGTTCTCCTTAAACAGTCTTATTTCTTAACTATTCTCAATACGGAATTGCAATGCAAGCTTCAACTGAAAATACATCAATAGATAATGCGACTGCTCAAAATGAATCAGCTAAAAACGCATCAGCTAATAATAATGAACTAAACGATACAAATACCAACCAACCTTCAAGCAAGGCTGTGAATGTTGATGCCAATGAAATCAAAAAGTTCGAAGACTTAGCACATCGATGGTGGGATAGAGACAGTGAATTTAAACCATTACACGATATTAACCCACTCAGATTAAATTATATTGAGCAGCATGCTGGCGGCTTAAAAGGTAAAAAAGTAATCGATGTCGGTTGTGGCGGCGGCATACTTTCTGAAAGCATGGCACTGCGTGGCGCGGATACACTGGGAATTGATATGGGACAGGCTCCACTTTCTGTGGCTGAATTACACGCACTGGAAGCTGGAATCGAGAATATTCAATATCAGAAAATTCCCGTTGAAGAGCTGGCAAAAACGGAAAAAGAACAATTTGATGTTGTCAGTTGTATGGAAATGCTTGAGCACGTACCAGACCCTTGTTCAATTATTCAAGCATGTACAGATTTGGTTAAACCGGGGGGAAGTGTTTTCTTTTCTACCATTAACCGTAACCCAAAAGCTTTTGCGTTTGCTATTTTAGGCGCCGAATATGTGTTGAATATGCTACCCAAAGGGACGCATGAATATGCCAAGTTCATACAACCATCAGAGCTTGAGGCATGGGCAAGAAAGTCTGGCTTGCAACTTGAAAACATAAAAGGCATGACGTATAACCCGCTACTTCAAAGCTATAAATTAAAAAGCGATGTTAGCGTGAACTACTTGATGTATTTCACCAAACCCAAAAATTAAATTTTATTTAAAAACTGTAAATTATGAAACGTATATTATCCACCCTGTTCCTCATGTCTAGCATGCTACTTTCTGCGTGTTCCATGAGCCCTATCGTTAAAGATATTCGCTATGACGAAGTGAGCTATGATGCCGAAAATCGCAAAACAGTGGTTTCAGCAATAGATTCAAGTACTGAGTTTAAAATCCGAATTCTGACTGAAACCATTATGGGATTAGGACCTAACATTGATCCTGAGGAAGCGGGCTTTGTAGCACGTGAGGCAGTTCTTTACCCAAGATATCTTGCGAACCAATACAGATTAATCGCACCACCAAACTCTCATAATGTACTGGTTAACACAGGCCGTAGAGATCGTGGTTTATGCTACCACTGGGCGCGTGATATGAGCGAGCAAATCGTTAAAGGTAGAACTTACAAAACCTTAACCTTGAATCGTGCGGTTGCCAATCAGGGCAGAAAATACGAACATAATGTTTTAACCGTTGCCGCAAAAGGCAAAGGCATTAAAGATGCTTACATTCTTGATGGATGGAGAAACTCAGGCGATTTATTAGTACTACAGACCCGTGAAGATCCAGAATATGACTGGGAAGAATACACACGAAGAGTTTACAGTGCTGTTCCTGACGTGAATAATAAAGAAACGAATTAAATGTTATTACCTGCCATGAAAAATCAATCTACGCTAAAACTGTCTTTATTACTTACTGCTTTACTGTTATTGAGTGCCTGTTCATCAATTCAGTACCAAGGCGTACATGTAAACAAACAAGGTAGAACCGTTGTTAATGCCATTGATGAGTATGACAACAAAAAGATTAAAGAACTGACACAGGCAATTATGGGCTTAGGACCCAATATTGTTGAAAGTGAGGCTCAGTTTGTCGCGAGAGAAGCCGTACTTTACCCAAAGGTGTTAGCGAATCGTTACCAGTTGATGAGCCCTCCTCTTTACCACAATGTGCTGGTAAATTATGGTAAACGCCCGCGTGGATTATGTTACCAATGGACGCATGACATGGGCCAACAAATCAATAAGCCAATGAAATCACTACAGTTCTACCATGCTGTTGCCTTTAGACGTAACTACTGGAGAGAGCACAGTACACTGGTTGTGACTGCCAAAGGCAAAGGCGTTCCTGATGGAATCATTTTAGACCCCTGGAGAAATTCGGGTGATTTATTCTGGTCACACGTAAAAGACGACAAGAAGTATCCATGGGTTCAGTTTACCAACTAGTTTTCACTGCTTAATTCACCCCTGGGATTCGGCACTTATCTTCTTTAACTGACAAACACCAGGGGCAAATTAAACGATACAAGAGTTGAAGACGTAGACATGAAAATCACTAAGAACTCTCCTGAGTTATTACTGCTTCTTATCGCTGCAGGTACAGCGATGAGTTTTGCTGTCTGGCAAAATCTGTTGAATAATTTTGCGATTGAACGTGCTGCATTTACCGGTGTGGAAATTGGTATTTTACAAAGCCTTCGCGAAATCCCCGGTTTTCTTGCGTTTACGATTATCTACGTTCTACTGCTTATTCGCGAACAGCGAATGGCTTATGTTTCGATGGTTTTACTAGGGCTGGGAACACTACTCACTGGCTTTTTTCCCTCTGCTATTGGTTTTTATCTCACTACAATTTTAATGTCGATGGGGTTTCATTATCTGGAAACCATTCAAAACTCGCTGACTCTGCAATGGGTGAGCAAGAAAGATGCACCTGAATTTTTAGGCAAAATGATCGCAGCAAAAGCTGCTGCATCGATCCTGGCATTCTCACTGGTGTGGCTATTATTCGAATTCTTCCATTTTGATTACAAATGGATATACATTGTCGGTGGCGGCGTTTCTTTATTTATCGCCTTTTACAGCTGGAATCATTTCGATGATTTCCCGCAGAAAGTCTACCAAAGTAAAAAACTCATTCTACGTAAACGCTACTGGCTCTATTACGCCTTGCAATTTATGAGTGGTGCTCGCCGTCAAATCTTCGTGGTATTCGCGGGATTTTTGATGGTAGAAAAGTTTGGATTTAGTGTCGGAGAAATCTCCATACTGTTTCTTATCAACTCCGCTTTTAATATTTTTATGGCGCCCAGAATCGGCAGGCTTATAGGTAAAATCGGCGAGCGAAATTCATTAATCCTTGAATATATTGGTTTGATCGCTGTGTTCTGCGGCTATGCCGTGGTAGAAAATTCAAATATTGCGGTAGGTCTGTATATTCTAGATCACTTATTCTTCGCCATGGCGATTGCACAAAAAACCTACTTCCAGAAGATTGCTAACCCTGCTGATATTGCATCAACAGCCGGCGTTTCTTTCACCATTAATCACATTGCAGCGGTTGTTATTCCGGTGATTTTTGGCGCTTTATGGTTGAGTTCGCCTTCTTTGGTGTTCTATGTAGGGGCTGTTTTTGCGGGAATATCCTTGCTCTTAGCCTTTAATGTACCGAGCAATCCAGAAGCAGGAAATGAAACCATTATGGGGCGTATTCCGCATAATGCCTTAGAGACTTAATCGCTCTTTTGACCTGGTTTTGACATAACTTTTAACTAAGATTTTACTTCATTATTTATTTCTAACACTCACTTACCATCATGCGCATTACTCTGACATTTCACTTCCTGATTTTTATCCTGAGCCTAAGCACACACGCTTTAGCGACTGATGATGATATTGGTAAAAAGCTATTTCAGGAAAAATGCAGCGAATGCCACCAACAAGATGGCAACAGCGAAGACAAAGAGATTCCCAATATTGCAGGGACTTCGGCTATTTTGACTTTCGACATTCTGGATCAATATAAATCGGGAGATAGAAAATCGAAGCCAATTAAGCTAAAGGACAGCGCTGCAACTGCCGATAAGACAGAAACAAACATGAATGAGATTGCCAAATCGCTGAAGTCAAATGAGATTGAAGCTATTGCCTTTTTTCTGGCCAATCAGAAATCAAAACCTGCATCACAAACATTTGATCAGGAGCTTGCGGCAAAAGGCAAAGCTATCCACATGGATCTCTGCGAGAACTGTCATGTTGACGAAGGCACCGGCAATATTGAAGACGCATCGTTATTAAGAGGCCAATGGAAAAACTATCTTCAAAGCCAGTTTGAAGTGCTTAGCGAAGGTGATCGCTATATGCCTAGACGAATGAAAAAACGTTTTAGAAAATTGTCTGATGACGACAAAAAAGCACTGATTGAATTTTATATCAGCCCTGTTAACTAGCACTATTTACTAGACATATCTATCAGCCAATACAATTTGGCACCCCCCTACTTATAGGCGTTTTTTTATTTTAATCGCCTAATCATCGTTCTTGCTATTTCTAGAGAACACTTGCCATCATCTCAACGCACAACCACCCTAAAAAACGTATATACATTAAATATACATTGTATGTTATATTGATAGTCAGCTTTACGACTCTGTAAATAAAAAAGGAGGTAATATGAAGTGGCATGCCAGACCTCTGGCTACAATCGCCATCATTCTCTTATCGGTAATTTCACAACCGAGCAATGCCTCTGAGCCTCTTTTAACAGAGCCATCAACCGCACTTCATACCGTTTCAATCTCTCAGTCTCAAGGCAAACAATCAGGAAATCCCCCACTACTGAACGTTGATGAAATTCATTTCCAGATACAAGATTGTGAAGACTACCCTTATCACGCCAATGACAATAACAATCACAAGAACGATCAAGCACAAAACGAAAATGGCCTCCAATACGCCGTTAACAAAAGCGCAGATTCCAGTAAGCACAATTCCAATAAACACAATATAGGTAAAACAAAACTTCTGCGGGACATTAAACAGGGCTTAGAAACCGGATTGCAATGTCTTGCTGGCAATAGCCCAGCAGGAAAATTACACCCTTACCATGAAGAACAAGCCTTGCGGTTGATTAAAATATTGAACAGCAAACAGGCCAAAACATTTCGCTGTGTGAAAGATAAAACCTTCGCTTATGCAATCTCTACACTACCCTCCGATAAGCAAGCCCAACTAAAAAAAGACGATATCACCCGCACTATTCGCTATCCCGGTGTGATAGTTGATACCTATCGAATTGGCGGATTTATTTCGGACAAATTCAACGCCGAAACTTATCGTAACTTCTTCAAATTAAACGAAGAACAAATAGCAGAAATATCTAACGGTAAACCCGTGCATCTTGATACGATGCATCGCTACAAAAACCGCAGCTCATTGATGTTTCACGAAATGATCCACTGGCTTGGCCACGAACATTCGAGCATTAATCCGGATGTGACTGACCTATACGATACTTGTTGTTTTGGTGGCAGTGATCACATCACGGATAATATTGCGAATAAAAAATACCAGACCAAGGCCTGTAACATCCTGAAAGACAAAGAGCTCTGGCAAGCTAATTCCTATAAAAAAATGCAACTTTGGCACTTTAAGGAATACGACCAATTGAAAAGAGAAATGCGAAGTAGCTATGACTGAATCTTCAGATACAACAAAGAAAGCCAGAAAACAAAAAAAGAAAAACAAAAAAGACAGCCAACTGGTGATTCGTATTGCGACTGAAGACAGAGATCGCTTCGTGAGTCTCTGCGAAGATATGGATACCAGTGCCGCCAGAGAAATCAGACTGTTTATTCGCAAATTTCTAAAAGAGAATGAAGCCTAATTGATGTATTAAGCCACCCCCCTACTTATGAGCACTTTTTCACACGCTAGAAATCTGACTTCTACAAACTCATTTTTTAGCTTGATCCTTGCCATAGCTTTTAAAAACGCGAAAACCATCTCGGATAAAAGACAGCATAAAAACATAAAACACTAATTTCAAAACCACCGTAAAAATAAAAATAAACGGGTATTCACTGAAATCCAGGGTTCCGTTCACTCTTAGTTTGTAGGTCACACCGTTTACGATGGTGTGATAAAAGTCATAGGATAACCACGCGACTATCATTCCCGGGATTAGAATCATCAGCGCTGCTTTTAAGTATGTTAGAAACATGGTTTCCTCAAATTATGAATATTTTCAAAGCATTATATTAGAAACAGAACTCACTCTCTAGTTACCATCAGTTTGACACCTCAGTGTGTCGTCAGGTTTTATCAAATTCTCTCATCAAACAACAATCGCATTTTAAAAAACCTTTGGTTATAATACCGCGCTGGTAAATCAACCGATTTACCCCTGTCGACGCACCAGGTAAAAAACACGGGGAGAATTATCTCCCATAGAAGGAAATATGAAAGCCCTAGTAGTTTGTTCGGGCGGCCTCGATTCTGTTACTTTATCCTACAAAGTAGCCAGCGAAGGCACGCTATCATCACTCTTATCGTTCGATTACGGACAACGCCATCGCAAAGAACTCGACTTTGCCGCACATTGCGCAAAACAGTTAGGCGTAAAACACACCATTATCGATTTAAGTCAGGTTGGCAAACAGCTTACCTCTGCCCTTACCGATGACATCGACGTGCCCGATGGACACTATGCTGAAGAAAGCATGAAAACCACCGTCGTACCTAATAGAAACGCGATTATGATGACGATTGCTTTTGGTTTGGCGTATTCACAAAATGCAGATACGGTAGCCATGGCGGTGCATGGCGGTGATCATTTTATCTATCCGGATTGTCGCCCAGACTTTATTGAGTCGTTTGCAGCGATGCAAAAAATGGCTTTAGACGGTATGTCGGAGATTGAGCTATACACGCCTTATTTACACCTGGATAAAACTGAAATCGCCCGCGATTCAGCAAAATATAGCGTACCTGTGATTGATACCTGGTCCTGTTACAAAGGACAAGAAAAGCACTGTGGTCGTTGTGGCACCTGCGTTGAGCGCCGTGAGGCATTTCATCTTGCGGGTATTGAAGATCCAACCGAATACGCCGATGCCGATTACTGGCAATCAGTTACATAGCTCTTTATAACAAGAAGAATAGAAGATCATCATGTATACAATAAGCAAACAATTTACTTTCAGCGCCTCGCACCAGCTACTTAACTTGCCTGGAGATCACCCTTGTCACCGACTGCATGGGCACAACTATATTGTCGAAATCGAGTTGAGATCAGCGACGCTTAATTCGACTGGATTTGTGCGAGATTACAATGATCTCGATGCCTTAAAGCAATATATCGACGACACGCTTGATCATCGTCATCTCAATGAAGTATTTGGTCATGATGATACGACTGCCGAGAATCTGGCTTATTTCTTATACGATTGGTCAAAAAAACAATGGCCAGAAGTAAGTGCGGTACGCGTCAGTGAGACGCCTAAAACATGGGCCGAATATAGACCATGAGTATTCCATCTATAGTCACCCCCCCACTTTCAGGCACTTTTTCTACAGAATCTGTGAGCAATGATGCTACTGATTTAATCAGTATTTCGGAAATCTTTGGCCCCACGATTCAGGGAGAAGGTGCGTTGATTGGTACTCAAACGATTTTTGTCAGAACCGCGGGTTGTGATTACCGATGCAGTTGGTGTGATACCGGTTATGCCGTTTTGCCCGAGTTTGATAGTGACTGGAAGAACATGGATGCCGAATCTGTTTTCAACAAAATAGAATCGCTCAGTAATAAACAAGCCATGTGGATTACGCTATCTGGCGGCAATCCGGCGATGCAAAATCTAGAACCACTCATTAAACTGGGTCAGGCGAAAGGCTATAAGTTTTCCATGGAAACGCAGGGCAGTATTGCAAAACCCTGGTTTGCCTTACTCGATCAATTGACGTTTAGCCCAAAACCACCCTCTTCTGGAATGCGCTTCAAACACAAGGGCTTGCAGCGTTGTCTGGATGCTTGTGAAACGCTTGAGGTTATAAATAGCCAAACGCATCCCGATGTTTCACTCAAATTTGTTGTGGCAGATCAGGATGATTTACTCTGGGCAAAAGAGATTGCAGAGCAATATCCACAATTGCCTTGTTATGTACAGCCTTGTAATAATAATGCGGATATCAATGTTGATAACCGATCAAAGGAAGAAAATTCGCCATACAACCAAAAACAAAAAATGCTTTGGTTGATTGATGCAGTACAATCGTTAAACTGGACTGACGTTCGGGTACTTCCACAATTACACGTTTGGTTAAATGTAGAGTAATTGAATAGTAATAAATAACAGGACTTATAAAAATGAGAATGCTACACACCATGCTGCGCGTGGGTAACTTAGAAAAATCCATCGCTTTTTACACAGACGTTTTAGGCATGCAGGAATTACGTCGTCAAGATTACCCAGAAGGAGAATTCACCCTTGCTTTTGTGGGTTACGGTGACGAAGCAAATAACACAGTATTAGAACTAACCCATAACTGGGGCGTTGAAAGTTATGATCTGGGTAACGCATACGGCCATATTGCCATTGGTGTCGATGATGTTTACGAAGCCTGTGAAAAAATGAAGCAGTCAGGCGGAAAAGTGATTCGTGATGCTGGCCCAATGAATGCCGGTAGCACCATCATTGCCTTTCTTGAAGATCCCGATGGATATCAAATTGAGTTAATCGGTCGCGAATAAGTTTTACTCACTTGTCATCTCAAGAGCCATATCAAGTGCCAGCACAAGTGACACCTCAGCAAAAATCCTTTCTTCTCCTACAAGGGGTAGCGAGTCCTTTTTTTGCTGAGCTTGAAAAAGCCTTAATCGACGCCGGACATAAAGCACTCAAAATCAATTTTTGTGGTGGTGATTTGCTCGCTGGGCGCTTCTTCTCGACGGCACTCAATCACATCAATTTTCAGCGATCACTGGCAGAACTTCCCGAGTTCTATCAAACGCTTTTCACAGACCATAATATTACCGATATCGCATTGTTTGGTGATACGCGTCCTGTGCACGTTCCAGCCATTGAATTAGCAAAACAGCAAGGTATCGCTGTGCACGTATTCGAAGAAGGTTATTTCAGACCAAATTGGGTAACGCTTGATGGTAATGGCGTTAACGCTTACTCAAAGGTCTACCAGCATTCCGAAAACGAACCAGAATGGTTTCTGCAACACGTTGAACGTAATCCAGACTGGGAAGACAAGAGTGAAAATACTGGCGGTGGTTTAGCCATTCGCGCATGGCACGATATTCGTTATCACCTCGCGAAAACACTGCTCAAGCCGATGTTTCCGAAATACGAAACACACAGACCAGATAGCCCATTACAAGAGTACTGGGGATTTATCAGGCGCATGCCGATGGTTTCGCTGTATTACAAACGCCAGTCTAATCAACAAATCAAAAGGTTAATTGCGAGTAAATCACCATTTTACCTGCTGCCCTTGCAGCTAGAAGCGGATTCTCAAATTAGACTGCATTCTGACTTTACGAGTCTGGAACACGTGATTCAAACAACGCTTGAATCATTCGCCACGAAGGCACCTGAGCATGCCAAACTCGTTATCAAACTGCATCCGCTTGATCCGTGGTTTATCAATTACCCTAAGATCATTGAGTCGCTTTGTAATCAATACCAGATAGATAAAGACAGAGTCATTTACCTAGAAGCAGGTAACCTGAATGCATTACTAGAACATGCCCAAGGCACTGTGCTGGTGAATAGCACCGTAGGCACATCCGCTTTAGCGGTGGGTTGTCCGGTGATTGCTTTAGGTTCCGCCATTTTTGATATACCTGGCCTAACCTTTCAGGGTGAATTAGATGATTTCTGGGCGAATACCGAAAAACCTGATGCTGAATTGTTCGATGCGTTCAAACAAAGCTATATTGAACACACTCAAATCAACGGCAGTTTCTACAATCAAAAAGGCATTAAAATGGCCGTTGATGCAACGATAAAACGCCTTGCTGAAAATACACCACAGTTACAACCAGACAATAACAACGTTGAGGCCTGTGAAAACGCAGCGGTAACGAACAATAAAATGGATGCCGATCAACTGTTAAGAAGCTCAGGCTAAGCATATGAATAAGAAGACTATCGTCATCACCGGCGCCAGCAGCGGCATAGGATCAGCCATAGCTTTACGCTTGGCAAAACCAGAAAACCGCCTGATTTTACTCGCCAGAAACCAACAAAAACTGGATGCGATCAATACGCTCTGTAGCAATAAATCTGCAGAAGTGATAACACATTCGATTGATGTCACCGAATACCAAAAGCTTCAGGACTTGATCACAGAAATCGACACCCAATACCCAATCGACCTGATTATCTGTAATGCAGGTGTTACAAATTGCGTCGGAAGAAAAGGCGAAGCTGAAACTTGGGAAGAAATAACCCAAGTCGTGGATACCAACCTGAATGGCGTACTGGCTACGATTAATCCATTGATTTCGCGAATGCAGGCTCGCAAACAGGGACATATCGCGATCATCAGCTCGCTTGCAGCCTTTTATGGCATGCCCATCACACCAAGCTATTGTGCCAGTAAAGCGGGACTAAAAGGTTATGGCGAAGCAATCCGTGGCTGGTTAAAACACGATGGTATAAAAGTCTCGATGGTTTACCCTGGCTTTGTAAAATCAGATTTAAGTGATCAGTTTATCTCTGATAGACCGTTTATGCTGACGCCAGAAAAAGCCGCGAATATCATCGTTAATGGTATCGAAAAACAAAAACCAAGCATCACCTTCCCATTCCCGCTTAATTTGGGTACGTGGTTTTTAAGCGTGATGCCCGCGCGGATTGCAGATTGGTTTATGAATCTATTATTTGGTGCCGGAAAGCGCTGATGCAGGATTTTCTTCCCTCGTATTTTCCGACGCTTGCTTTAGCGCTGTTGTTAACCATCGCTTTTTCATTTCTACCTGAGCGCTGGCTAAAACCAAAAACACCTAAAATTAATTTCAGTACTGGTTTGCTGCAAGCCTTATTGGTATCGATACTGTTTTTAGCCGTAACCCTCATTGTGCAACGTCCTATTTTTTCGGCATTGGCGGTTTCCATATTTCTAATCATTCTTAGCGGTGTCAGTAACGCAAAATACAAAGCCTTACGCGAGCCTTTGGTATTCTCGGACATCGCTATGTTTTCACAGGCGTTTAAGCACCCTCGTTTGTATTTCCCTTTTCTAGGGCTGTTACCTGTTATTGCGGCGCCCATTATTATCATTGCTTTGATCATTACGGTACTCAGTCTGGAACCAGCGATGGCGTTTACCGCGCAACGGATTGTAATCAGTATTTTAGCGATCGCAGCGTTTGTTTTTATCGCCCGAAAAATAGCCTTAGGCTTCACACTCACTCAGGAACCAGATCAGGATATCGAGTGTTTAGGCTTGCTCAATTCGATTTTTGTCTACGCTATTCAGGCTCGCACACCAGAACATCAACAGACGATCCAAACTACCTTGGCGGATTCTCCTTTTAAGTCTCCAATCGGAAGAACAAACAAAGAAAGTAATGAAAAGTCACCCCCCCACTTTAAGGGCGTTTTTTCTAATATTACCGTCATCCAGAGCGAATCCTTTTTTGATGCGCGACGATTGCATGATTCAATAAAACCAGATGTGCTGAAGAACTTTGATAGTTGTAATCAACAATCAACCCAGTTCGGAAAACTCAAAGTCCCTGCCTGGGGCGCAAACACCATGCGTACCGAGTTTGCATTTTTGAGTGGCTTAAAATATCAAGATTTAGGGCTTTATCGTTATTACCCTTACCAGTATTTACACAAAATGCCGATCAGTTCGATTGCCTCTTATCTTAGCGCGCAAGGTTATCGCTGTGTGTGTATTCATCCGCACCCTGATTCATTTTTCGGCAGAGACAGAATTTTCCCGCAAATGGGATTCGATGAGTTTATCGACATTAAAGAGTTCGACAGCAACAACACCTTTGGGCCTTATATTTCGGATCAGGCAGTGACTGATAAAATATTGGAAATCACGCAGCAACACGAAACAAATAAGCCTGATCAGCCCTTATTTATCTTCGCCATAACCATGGAAAACCATGGACCTCTGCATTTGGAAAAAACCACCGCAGAAGAGCAACACAGTTATTTTGAGAAAAAACCGTTAACAGCCGCTAACGATTTAACGGTCTATCTTAGGCATCTACAAAACGCAGATAAGATGATCGCAGAGTTAACCCACGCCTATTCCCAATCAAAAAATCCACAGGCTTTATGCTTTTATGGGGACCACATACCGAGCATGCCGAATATCTATCAGCAGCTTGATTATGACGAGGAGGAGTCTGATTATTTTATTTGGCAGAATGCTCAATCTAAAACATCAGCTCTGATAAAAAGCCAAAAGCAACAGATGATCTCTGCAGATTCGTTGGCTAAAACACTACTTACTGTTACGGGTAATCTGTCGCTAAATTCAACGGAAAAGTAGCGCTAAAAACGTTATTGAAGCGCAAAAACCGACTTAAATTAATCATACTAAAAACCTATGACCTGATTTTCTCTGAATCAGTTATTTGTATCCGCTATGAGTATTACTTAAAATGAACTAAACTATAAAGTTAATCAAAGTAAATAATAACCCCTGAGTTCACTCATACTAAAAACACCCAAACTAATTATGAATAAAAACGATATCAAAGAAGCAGGCTTAAAGATCACTCAGCCTCGTGTGCAAATTCTGAAAATTCTGGAAACCTCTAAAGAAAAACACTTCAGTGCGGAAGATTTATATCAATTACTTCGTGAGGAAGATTCCAAGATTGGTTTAGCCACCATCTACCGGGTTCTGACCCAGTTCGAAACCGCTGGCTTAGTTATTCGCCATAATTTTGAAGGTGGACAGGCTGTTTTTGAACTTGATAAGGGCGAACATCACGATCATATCGTCGACATGAAAAACGGTAAAATCATTGAGTTTCATGATGAGATTATCGAACAACGTCAAATAGAAATCGCGAAAGAGCACGGTTATAAGCTACTGGATCATTCATTGATTTTGTACGCAGAGCCCGAATAAACCAGCGTTTACGGCTTATTATTTCTACATTAAAAAAAGTTAATAGGAATAATACTCACTATTAAACAAGTGTTATTGCAAATCATTCTTATTTGCAATAACATCCACTCCATCATTAATTAAACGTTATGTTTTGGAGTACCTCATGAAAAAAATCGTTAGCGTCGTTTCACTTTTGGCTTGCACCTTAGCAGCGCCAACAATCAGCTATGCGGCTGACGAAGTGAACCTCTATTCTGCGAGAAAAGAAAATCTCATCAAGCCTTTACTGGACAACTTCACCAAAGAAACCGGCATAAAAGTTAATCTAGTCACCGCAAAAGCAGGACCTTTATTAAAGCGTCTGGAAACAGAAGGCGCGAATAGCCCTGCTGATCTATTCATCACGGTTGATGCAGGTCGCTTGCACAAAGCCAAAGAAGCCGGAGTTTTACAAGCAACGACATCTGTTGCTTTGAATGAAGCAATCCCTGCTGAGTATCGTGACCCTGAAGGTTTCTGGTATGGCCTGTCATTACGCGCACGCCCTATTTTCTATGTAAAAAGCAAAGTGAAGCCTGAAGAATTATCTACCTATGAAGCACTGGCAGATGACAAATGGAAAGACCGCATCTGTATCAGAAGCTCTGAAAACATTTACAATCAGTCACTTGTTGCTTCCATGATTGCCAATATCGGCGAAGAGAAAACTCAGGCATGGGCAGACAAGCTTGTGAAAAATCTAGCGCGTAAACCAAAAGGTGGTGACCGTGATCAGATTAAAGCAGCAGCTGCGGGTGAATGTGATCTCGCTATAGCAAACACCTATTACTACGGAAAGATGTTACACGGCAAAGACGAAAGCCAACAGAAAGCAGCTAACGCAGTGGCTATTTACTGGCCAAACCAGGCTGACCGTGGAGCTCACGTGAATGTCAGTGGTATTGCGATGACTAAAGCCGCTAAAAACAAAGCGAATGCACAGAAGTTGATGGAATTCTTAACCACTAAAGATTCTCAGAAATGGTACGCAGAAGTGAATTATGAATACCCAGTATTAACTTCAGCAGACTGGAGTGAAACACTGTCTTCTTGGGGCAAGTTTAAAGCTGATTCTCTAAATCTTTCTCAGCTAGGCGAAAAGAACGCTGATGCCGTTAAGGTGATGGATAAAGCTGGCTGGAAATAAATTTCAAAAAACAGCCTGTAAGTGGGGAGGTGGCTTTTTAAGTCACCTCCCTTTTTTTTGCGCTGATTTTCTGTATTCAAGTTTAGCTAATCGCTATTTTTTCACTGAAATGTGATTAATGATATTCAGCTTTTGTATTAATTTGGTGCGTATTTATCTGTGTACTTATCCGTGTACTGATCCGCGTATCTAATGCCTGCATAATCCTTTGTTGTGCTTTTGATGAGCCTGCACTGCTCAAATGATCTTCATCGATATATAACACATCCGAACCATCCAGCACCCAGCCTTGATCACCCTTCATATAAATATCAGCGATTTCAATTAATTCACAGTAGTTACAAGCATCGACAATGTCTCTCACCGACTTTCGTCCGTACTGATACAACGCAGAATTTACAAAAGGCACATACTGCTTCTCGCCCTCACGTGGTTTCATTCCATAATGAGAGAGAAATTGAGTGGCATTTTTATCCCCATAAAACAGCTCTGGCGGCTGCTCGATTAAAAACACCTTTGAGCCAATCTCCCCCAGAAATTTAATTAAATCATGCGTGCTTTCTACACTTTCCAGATTTGACCAACTCTGGGTAATAATGACGGTTTCAGGCTTCCATTTTTGCAGGTATTTTAAGCGTGCCTCATCGTAATCACGTTTTTCTTCTGCCGTGAAAAAGATTGTTCTGTCACCCAAAGTAACGGGAATCTTAAAAAACGTTGGCGTTCCATCAGCCGCATAAAAATCTATGGTTTTATTCAATTGTTTAGCAATTTGATCCAGAGTGCTAGCCCACATTAATGCATGCGAATCTCCCAGTACAACGATTTCAGGTGAGTCCTTACCATAATGCTTTACCACCCCTCCTTCTTTGTAGGCTTGCCAGTTTCTTCCTTTATTGTCAGATACCTTAATCCCCTGCATCTTCCTTTTGGTGGCATCCATAACTTCTTTGCTGGGGCTGCTGTTGTAAAGCTCACCATCCCATTGCGTCTGGCTATACATGGAAATATCTTCTGCATAATCTGAATGCGTCAGGGTGTAAGAATAGATAACCCCAAGCACCAGAACAGTCAGCACGACTGGGACTGTTTTCTTATTCTTACGGGTAGGCTTTTCAATCAGGTGGTAAGAGATAATTGATAAAACCAGCATCAATCCGAGGAGTAAATAAATCGAATATTCGGTTTGTGTCTTCAAGCTTAAGTTTTTTGATAACACCAATACGGGCCAATGCCACAGATACAATGAATAGGAAATTTTACCGACATACACCACCGCTGGAATTGATAGCACTTTATTCACCAGCGTATGACTACCGCTGGCAAAAACAATGATTAAACCTGCGCCAATAACGGGAAGAATCAGCAGCGGTGATATGCCATCGTGACCATCGATGAAGAAATACGATAGTGCGACAACGCATAAACCAACAAGAGACAAAACCTGCAAGGTGCTACTTTTTTTACGCTGGAAAAACGCTGGGTATTTATACACTGCAATCGCTAAAAATGCGCCGACACCTAACTCCCACGCTCTTGTCGGTAGCAGATAAAAAGTCGCATCTGGATGATTTTTAGTGCCATAAATAAACAGTAACGCGCTTAACACACAAAGCACCAAAACCAAGGGCGCGAGCCAGTTTCTAAAATACTTCAGCGCAATAAAAATGAATAAAGGGAAAATCAAATAAAACTGTTCTTCTACTGACAAAGACCAGGTATGCAATAACGGTGAATTCTCCGCGGCATAACCCCAGTAATTACCCGCAGTCAGCCATTGGCTAATATTGGCGAAAGACAATAAGGAGGCAATCCCCTGTTTACCTAGATAATAAATATCTGGCGCATAGAGTAAGAATTGGCTGGCGATGAGTGTAACGAGAACGATTACCACCAAAACCGGAAGAATGCGTCTGATGCGACGTAACCAGAAGTCGCTGAAACTGAAAACACCCTGATCGTAATCTTTTAATAAAATGCTGGTGATTAAAAAACCTGAAATAACGAAAAATACATCAACGCCAATATAACCACCCGGAATCCAGTCTAAACCAAAATGAAACAGGATAACGGGAATAACAGCAAAGGCTCTGAGACCATCAATTTCTGGTCGGTAAGATAGAGAAGTACTAGGCATTATTTGAAGTCTTTGCTGTAAACGATGGAGTATATTTTGAGAAAATGTCAAAGAATGTGTACAAAATGTAAATTTATGTAAAGGAAAACCATTGGTAATTTAAACACAGCCTTTCGTTCAAATGATTACATCCCCCCCCCTACTTTCAGGCCTTTTTTCCCCGTTTTCTATCTGCTGACTTTACTATTAATCTGGCCTTGAGATATCCACATAAATTAATTTTAGTCTGAGTATTTTATCGAGCAGATTGTTTAACCAGTCATTTTTAAAATGCACACTCATAAAAAAAGCCAGATAATTAATCTGGCTTTTTTTATGTCAACGTACGTTCAATGCGACACGGTTTTAATGACTTAAACTTTAGAATAGTTTAAACATTAGAAAGGCTTAACTACGACCATAATTAAAATCACAATCGTCAAAATCAACGGTAACTCATTCATCCAGCGATAGAAAACGCCACTGTGATCAAGATGCCCTTGCTGCATTTCTTTCATGCGCAAGCGACACCAAAAGTGATACGCCATCATCAAACCCACAAACAATAACTTCACGTGCAACCAGCCTCCCGCAAAACCGTAAGCCAGCCATAGCCACGTTCCCGTGACTAAAGTAATCACCATCATGATTGTCATAAAGCCATACAGCTTACGCGCCATAATCGCTAATCGATCGACATCTTGCCCTGCCTCTTTACCTTCGACAAAATGCACAAAGATGCGTGGCAGATAAAATATTCCAGCCATCCATGACATCACGAATAAAATATGAAACGCTTTTAACCACAACATAGTAAAACTACCTTTAAGATGAGCACTAATAATACACTCTATCCGCAACAGCTGATAATATTGGGAGTTATATTATTGACATATATAAAGAAAAAAGATGTAACTCAACCATTGTACATCGACGATTCCTTATGGAATCTACGATGGACTTTCTTGACTTTTGGTGAGTCTAAGAAGGTCACCCCCCTACTTATAGGCTGTTTTTTTTATGGGAAAAACACCCACGATTTTTGGCGCTTTAAAATATGACTGAACAAACCATCTTCTGGCACGACTATGAAACCTGGGGTGTTGATCCTCGACGTGATCGCGCTTCGCAGTTTGCGGGTATCCGCACCAATTTAGATCTGGAAGTTGTCGGTGAGCCAGTAATGTTTTACTGCAAACCCACTCATGATTTTCTGCCACACCCTGATGCCGTTCGAGTTACGGGAATTGCGCCGCAATTAGCCTTTGAAAAAGGGTATATCGAAGCCGAATTTTTTGGTCGAATTAACGAAATATTCTCACAACCAGGCACCTGTGGGGCTGGCTACAACAGTATTCGTTTTGATGATGAAGTCACGCGCTTTGGTTTCTACCGCAACTTTATCGACCCCTACGCACGCGAATGGCAAAACGGCAATAACCGCTGGGATATTTTAGATTTAGTCCGCATGACTTATGCACTGCGACCTGAAGGCATCAACTGGCCAGACCGTGAAGGTGAAGAAGGCGTACCCAGTTTTCGTTTAGAGCACTTAACCGCCGCCAACGATATCGAACAAGCTGGTGCGCACGATGCCTTAGTCGACGTGAAAGCCACTATTGATATCGCACGCCTGATCAAAACCAAACAACCGCGTTTGTACGATTACTTTTTTGATCTACGCATCAAAAACAATGTCGCGCCGTTATTAAATACCACAGTCGAAATGGCTCAACGTAAAACCATGTTACACGTTAGCGGCATGTTCCCCGCCACTCAAGGCTGTCTCTCACCCATCGTGCCGTTGATTGTGCATCCCGTAAATAAAAACGAAATCATCTGTTACGACCTGCGCCACGACCCCAATGCTATGCTAGCTATGAGCGTTGATCAGATCATCGAAAACCTTTACAAGCCAAGAGCTGAGCGCGATGAAAATCATCAGCACATCGCGTTAAAAGGAATTCACATCAATAAGTCACCTGCAGTTTCACCGACCAATACACTCACGCCCGAACTTGCAGAACGCTGGGAAATAGACTGGGATCAAATCGAAGCACACAAACAACAATTAATTGCCGATGACACACTCATCCGACGTTTGGAAGAAATGTACAGCCGCAAACGTGAGCAGAAAGAATCAGATGCCGACTCTGCACTCTACGGTGGTTTTATCAGCAATGACGACCGCAAACTGTGTAATATGGTATTAACCTCATCACCCGAAAAGCTCAGCAACTGGACACCCGAATTCAAATCGAGTCGACTGCAAACACTTTACCCAAGATACCGCGCCAGAAACTGGCCTGAGACTCTCGATGAAAAAGAACAAAAGCAATGGCAAGCATTCTGTCAGGCTAAAATAATCGACGGTGAATATGATTGCACCCTAACCGCCGAACAGCTACAAACCAGACTAGAAGAATTAGCCCACGAAGAATTGTCGGAACGCGATCAGGCATCGTTGACTAAACTGGTGGAATGGGTGCAGACCTTTGTATGAAGGCTATGTATTAAGGCTTAGCATAATTGCTTAATATTAATGCCGAGCCTTTATTAACTATCTTTTTAAAAATGAGATGAGACGAGATAAAGTTAGACTGTCACACCGAATAGTTTACCCACGGCCGCCGTTATTGCCATTGCGAGCGCGCCCCAGAAAGTGACCCTAATGGCACCGACAGCTATTGAAGCACCGCCCACTTTTGCCGCGATGGCACCCAGCATAGCCAGAAAAACCAAAGAAAAAATCGCGACTAGCAGCACTAATTGATCTCCCGGTTTCATCCATGCAATCAGCAATGGCAAAGCAGCGCCAATAGTAAAGGTTGCCGCGGAAGAAATGGCTGCTTGAATAGGTCGGGCTTTATTATCTTTAGAAATTCCAATTTCATCTCTAGCATGCGCACCCAACGCATCCTTAGCCATCAATTGATCTGCCACTTTTTTTGCTAAAACAGGTTCGATGCCCCGCTTTTCATAAATCTGCGCGAGCTCGGTTTTCTCTGATTCAAAATTTAGTGCTAAGGATTTCTTTTCGATGGCAAGATCTGCTTTTTCAGTATCTGCCTGTGAACTGACAGAAACATACTCACCTGCTGCCATCGACATTGCACCGGCAACCAAACCAGCGACACCAGCAAGTAGAATACCATCGTGCGACGAGCTTGCTGACGCTACTCCAATGATCAAACTCGACGTAGATACGATGCCGTCATTTGCACCCAAAACTGCCGCACGCAACCAGCCTATGCGATTCGATCGATGTGTTTCAGCGTGAATCATGTATTCCTCATTGTTTTGTGCTGCGAGTTTTAGTGCTGAAAATCTTAATGCAGCTAAGTCGTAACACTAGCTTCTGAACCTGACTATATAACCATCAAATACTTTATATATTCATACTAGCACGCATAAAGCTTAGCTGATGAGAAGCAATCCCTTTCCTTGTTTCTCGTCAATTTCCAACTAGATTTTATTGTCGCTACTTGCCAACAAAAAATAATTTTTTATGCATTTTATTTCTCTTACAGAGAAGATATTCTTTAATACTAACTGGCGCTATACTCGAATAGAATAATAAGGTCACCCCCCTACTTATAGGGCTTTTTTTCGCCAATTTAGGGATGTAATTTCACTTCAATACTATCTCCACTTCGCTGTAATCGACGTGATAAATAGAATTCAGTGTTTAACTGTTTTATGAGTAAATTCAAGCCATGACAACTACCGTATTTTTCGCTGTCATTCTCGCAGCATTACTTCACGCCGTATGGAATGCGATCGTAAAAGGCGGGAATGACAAACGACTGAATATGGCTGCTGTGGTGATGGGCAGCATCCCCATTTCACTCGTCGTATTAGCCATCTTCCCCTTTCCCGCAGTCGAAAGTTGGGGTTATATCATCGCCAGCATTGCGGTACAAATCGCCTATCACTTCATCTTACTCTACGCCTACGAAACCGGCGACCTGACTCAGGTCTATCCTATTGCGCGTGGTTCTGGTCCATTGATTGTCGCGATGTTCTCTATATTCTTTCTGGGGGAGCAATTCAGCCTATTACAAATACTTGCCATCACCATGATCGTTCTGGGGATTCTAGTCACCGCCATCGGCAAACAATCGAATGGCAAACGTAATTTCCAGGCCGCTAAATTAGCGCTAATCACGGGCTGTTGTATCGCTGGTTATTCCATTATCGACGCCTTGGGCGCAAAACTCGCCAACAATGCATTCAGCTATTACGCCATCATCGCACTCAGTTATGGATTAATCTTCCCGGTACTTGCCGAACGCCAATCACCCGGCCTCATCAAACGCATTCCTAAAGAAGCGAAAGCCGCTTTTTTTATCGGCGGCAATGCCACCTTTTTCGCCTACGCAATTATCGTCTGGGCATTTACTCAGGCTCCGGTCGCCTTGGTCACCGCCCTGCGCGAAACCAGTATCAGCTTTGCTTTAATCATCGGCGTATTCTTCCTGAAAGAAGAATTTAACTGGCTCAAAGTCGTGGTAGTTAGCATGACTGTGATGGGTGCGATTTTATTGAAATTATCGGCTTAGGTAGAATTTAGATGGCAGCCCCCTACTTACAAGCGGTTTTTTATAGCCAGTTTCTAAAACCTGACATAATACAAAAATGAAAACACTCGACATACTCTTCAAAACACTCCCGCAAAAAGGCAAAGTCACATGGATAGGCGTACGCCCCGAACGACGGGCGGAAATGCTAGTCGTCGATGCGGTCGAAGCTAAAACACAACATGGCTTAACAGGTGATCGTTACGCAGGCAGATCAGGCAATCGACAAGTCACCCTAATCCAGACAGAACACTTACCCGTAATCGCCGCAACCCTCGGTTTAGAATCCGTAGATCCAGCTCAACTACGTCGCAATATCTGCATCAGCAGCATCAACCTGCTGGCACTGAAAGACAAACAGTTCCAGATCGGCGAAGTGATACTCGAATACACAGGACTCTGTCACCCTTGTTCGTTTATGGAAGAAACGTTTGGCCCCGGCGGTTATAACGCAATACGCGGACACGGTGGGATAAATGCGCGAGTGATTCAATCGGGGATTATGCGGATGGGTGATGAAGTTAGTGCGGTTTTGGAGGTTTAGGTCACCCCCCCTACTTTAAGGCACTTTTTAAACAGACCATCTAATAAACAGCAACCCTTGCTGCTACCACCTCTCGGATCAATTCTTGATCTGTCGAGACGATTTATTCGCCCTAGCGGCTTAATAAATCGACTTTTATGCAATTTTTACATTCTAGCGATGTTTGTAAATCCCCTTTCAGACAAGCCGAGCCACGCAGAAAATTGACGATTAAGGTTTTAGCTGTTTGAGCGACTTTAGGAGCGAGTTCTAAAACCGCGTCAATTTTCGAGTAGTGAGGGAACCGTTTACGGCTTGTTTGTTGGGCAGCCTTTTGTTTGGTTCTGTTTATTTTGGCTGAGCAAAATAAATGAACTCGTAGCCAGTAACCAAAGCCCGAAGAGAATCAAAAAGCCTCAAAGCTACGAAAAAGAGACTCTGATTCAACATTGGTAAATACCGTTAGAGAACCTAACGATGATGATAAAAAGGTCACCCCCCTACTTTAAGGCACTTTTTAAACAGATCATGTAAATAACATCATCCCCTGTGGCAACCACCTCTCGGATCAATTCTTGTT
The DNA here is from genome assembly GCF_035798195.1 of Cocleimonas sp. KMM 6892. NCBI lineage: Bacteria > Pseudomonadati > Pseudomonadota > Gammaproteobacteria > Thiotrichales > Thiotrichaceae > Cocleimonas > Cocleimonas sp. KMM 6892. The sequence continues at coordinate 279,675 of NZ_JAPFBV010000005.1, forward strand.
CTGTCGAGACGATATATTCGCCCTGGCGTCGGAATAAATCGACGTTAAGGCATTTTTAAAAAATCACCTGATAACCGCGCTCTAATCATTCTAATGAAAAAATCAAAAAACAATCTCGCTTCTAGACTTGACTAAAACCACACCATATCCGAATATACGGATATCCATATATAAAGAATTGCAACCATGAAAGAACCTTTACAGTTTTTCAAATGCTTATCTGACATTACGCGATTAAACGCCACACTCCTCATTTTTGTTGAGGGCGAACTCTGCGTTTGTGAGTTGGTAGAAGCACTCAACGATAGCCAGCCAAAAATTTCCCGACATCTCTCTCAACTCCGCGCCTGCGGCATTCTCGATGATGTAAGACGAGGACAATGGGTATTTTATTCGATATCAAAGAACCTTCCCGAGTGGGCGACAGAAATATTAGAAACGACGAGTCGCACCAATAAAGAGTCTTTGCAGGTTCTACAAACAAGTTTGAAGGCGATGGAAAATCGTCCTCAATGTTGTTAGTTCTTAATACTCATTTTTATGAATGATTTTTTACATAAACATACAAAGCGAAAGATCATCATCAACATTGAATGATCTGTTAGAGAGGTAATTATTATGGGTTTATTTGAGCGTTATCTGAGTTTGTGGGTGGGGTTGTGCATCGTTGGTGGTGTAATCCTGGGGAGTGTGATTCCCGGTTTATTCCAGTGGTTTGCCGGTCTGGAAATTGCTCACGTGAATATTCCTGTCGCTATTTTTATCTGGGTGATGATTTACCCGATGATGATTCAGGTGGATTTTTCTTCGATTAAAGATATTGGCAAAAAGCCGAAGGGCTTGTTTCTGACATTGGTTGTTAATTGGTTGATCAAACCGTTTAGTATGGCGTTTTTAGGCTGGCTATTTTTCAGGGTTATTTTTGTTGATCTGGTAGACCCGCAAACCGCCACAGAATATATCGCAGGTATGATTTTACTGGGTGTAGCACCGTGTACCGCAATGGTGTTTGTCTGGAGCAGCCTGACTAAAGGCGATGCAAACTATACCTTGGTGCAAGTCTCGGTGAATGACTTGATCATGATTTTTGCCTTTGCACCGATCACTGCCTTTTTATTGGGCGTTACTGATGTGACTGTACCCTGGGATACTTTACTGTTGTCGGTGGTGTTGTATGTCGTAATCCCCTTGATCGCAGGTGTGTTAACGCGCAAAGCACTGAATGCAAAGCAAGACGCTTCAACACTTAATAACTTCATTCAGAAACTTAAACCGATTTCGGTAGCAGGTTTATTAGCAACAGTTGTGTTGTTATTTGGTTTTCAGGCAGAAACTATCATCGCCAAACCTCTGGCTATCGTGTTAATCGCGATACCGTTATTGATACAAACATACGGTATTTTTGCGATTGCTTACGCTGCCGCAAAAGCCATTAAACTTCCGCATAATATTGCGGCACCCGCCTGCATGATTAGTACATCCAACTTTTTTGAATTGGCTGTGGCGGTTGCTATTTCTTTATTTGGTTTACAGTCAGGTGCTGCATTGGCCACCGTGGTAGGTGTTTTAGTAGAAGTGCCTGTAATGCTGACCTTAGTGGCTTTTGCCAACCGCACCCGTCATTGGTTTGATTAAAGGGTAGATTAAAGATTTGATCAAAGGTTTCATTAATAGTTAGTGATTAAGGCTTTCATAAAGAATAAGACGAAAAAACATTTAAAAAGGCACCCCCCACCTTTGGGGCACTTTTTTTATCTCTTTAAAAACGTTTAAGCAGCATTCGCCTTAATCACATTTGGAATATATTCCATGCGTTTGAGTAGATGTTTCAAATCGTCTTCTGGCTCCAACTCTATAAATAATTCCATCGTTACCGATTGATCTGCCAGATCAGTTTCTGAATTCACTTTGAGCACATTGACCTGTGATTGATTGAGCAGCGTTGTAATATCCTGTAACAGCCCTTGTCGATCAAACGCTTCGAGATGAACCGTATGCCTAAGCTTGTCGGTTTTTTCGCCCCATTCTAAATCTAGTGTAGGAAGCCCATGTTTGCTTTTTGACCCATTCGGGCAAGTAGCACGATGTACCTGTATGGTGCCATCGAGTTGATAGACTCCCATGATGCGATCACCAATCTGTGGGTGACAACACGGTGCGGTTAAGATTTCACGACTGCCTAAGCCCGAATGGCTGTCGCTCAAAATCAGCTGGGTAAAGTGGGTATCTTTGTAATGAGTTTTAAGCCAGTTACGGATATTTGCTCTGGCTCTGGCAGTGGTGACAAAGCGCTTATTATGGTTTAACCAGTTGAGCTTGGGTGTTGATTCCGGGTCGGTTAAAATCTCTACGCGCTCACCTGATTTTAAAGGGTAACTGAGTGGTACTCGTTGGCCATTGGCTTTCGCCCCGATGCAGTGTTCGCCGATTTCAGTATGCACAAAATAGGCAAAATCCAGCGCTGTGGCTTTTTGTGGCAGGTCGATGACATTCCCTTTCGGGGTCAGCACGTAGACGCGATCATTGAAGAACGTGGGTTTTAGTTCTTCCAGTAAGGCGTCGTCGTCAATCGGATTTTCCAGCATGCCACGTAATGCTTCGATGGTTTTTTCCATCGCCTGATCTTGATTACTGCCTTCTTTGTAACGCCAATGTGCAGCCACACCGTGTTCGGCAAATTCTTGCATGTCTTTGGTGCGTATCTGCACTTCGATGATTTGCTGTTCTGGGCCGAAGATAGCGGTATGAATTGATTGATACCCATTCTCTTTGGTGTTGGCAATGTAGTCGTCGAATTCTTGCGGGAGGTGCTTCCATAAACCATGCACAATACCCAGCACTTGGTAGCATTCGGTGACATTTTCTACAATAACTCTTACCGCTAACAAGTCTGCCAGTTCGTGGCATTCCTGATTTTTACGCTGCATTTTCTTTGCGATACTATAAAGGTGTTTGGCGCGACCATAAGCCTCTGCCTTGATGTTATTTTTTTCTAACAAGCCTTGTAATTGTTCGACAAAGTTATTGATGATGCTTTCACGTTTTGCACGATTCACGTCCATTGAATTCGCAATCGACATGTACTTTTCAGGCTCTAAATAACGAAACGCGAGGTCTTCCATCTCCCATTTAATTTGACCGATACCCAGTCTATTGGCCAGAGGCGTGAATATATCCAATGTTTCTTTAGCGACTGCGTATTGAGTTTCCGAGTCTTCTTCGTATAGTTTTCGGAGACGATGTAAACGAAATACCAATCGGATTAATACGGCTCTAACATCGTTTACTGTGGCTAATAATAAACGGCGCAATGCTTCTGCCTGCTCGGGAATATAGTCTATCGACAGATCTGCTTCTTTAAAGGTATTCAACCAGTTAACGTGATTCGCAAGCTTGGCGATGCGCTCATTGAACTGCTCTTCCAAAAAGATAGGGTCTAGGTTATCGCGCAATCTTGGGTCGCTTAATAATGCAGCAATTAAGGTTTGCGCATCGACACCGAGTTTCTTCAGCGTATATGCAATGTCGAGAGATGAAGGGCGATGATCATTCTCATCCTGAACGTCATAGACAAATTGAAGTGCTTTATTGAGTTGCTCTTTGGTTGTTTCGTCTTTAATGCCTTCAGAGAGGAAACGATCCAACTCTTTAAAGTTTTGATATTCAGGTTTTCCGCTAAAGCTACTGTGTTTCATGCCGATATCTATCAGTGTGGATAATTAAATATAGTATGCAATAAATGTGCCCGTCATTGATATGTTTTTGCGGAGTTTATCTTTAAAAATCGATCGTTTCACAGAGCCTATATAAAGGACAAAATTAGAGGGTAACAATAGAGGACTCATACAGAACACTTTACAAACGTTCATCAGTATAAATTCTGCAATGTTTTTATATAAGTGGGTTTATACACAGCTTTATATCTATAGAAGACATCTGCCCTTAGAAAGATTACCAATAAGTAATAATGTATTAATTAAATTCACCTTAATTTTGTGTTAAAGTATTTGGCTTATAAACTATAATGATAAAAGTAATCAACAAATTTTGCTAACTCATACAGCCGCATACTAAAACTTATGGATAATTACGCAGAGATACTCTTTGTAAATGAAGTACGCAATCTTCAGGATGAAGACGGTGTCGGAAAGACCTATGAGAAGATATATCCCAGTCGAACGAAAGAAGCACTGGATGAGTCAGATATTGCTTTTATTTCTTCCAGAGAAAGTTTTTACATTTCCTCGGTTTCATCGACAGGATGGCCTTATGTTCAACATCGTGGCGGTCCTAAAGGTTTTTTGAAAGTGCTTGGTGATAACCTGCTGGGGTATGCGGATTACAGTGGCAACCGTCAATTCATCACCATGGGACACGCAGCAATAAGCGATAAAGTTGCGCTGTTTTTAATGGACTATGAAAACAAATCCCGCTTAAAAATTCTCGGTCACATCAAAATGCAACACGCTAAAGATGCAGACCCTGCACTTTGCAAAAAGCTGGAAACTAAAGGTCAGGGAAACGTAGATCGCGTTGCGACCATTGAAGTGGTTGCGATGGACTGGAACTGCCCTAAATATATTCCGCAACTCATTAATCTAGAGAAAGTAAAAGCCTTTACTCATCATGAATTCAAGAAGCTACGTGAAGAAAACGAAGCCTTGAAGAAAGAGTTAGAAAGTTTAAAAGTTAATGTTTAAGGCAAGTAGAAAATCCTAAGATTCTGCTTTCTACTCCCCTATTCTAAATCTCTACATCCTGTGTTTAATCTATTCAGTAGCTATTCGGTTCTGTTAACAAGTTCTGATAACAAGCTACATTAACTCGCTTGCTATCAGAATCTATTGACCCTTGTTAACTTTATTCAGTAACTATTTAAGCGTTTGCTTTTACCGCAGCTAAAACGTCTGCTGGCTCTGAACGCTTCGTGTAATCCGGGTCGACAAAATCATAAACAATTTCACCCGCTTGATTTACCACGTAGGTTGCTGGTAATGGTAATTCAAAAGTGTCATCACCGTTGTGATCGACAACATCAATACCAAAAGTATCGTAAATTGAACGAATTTCTTGTGGCAAAGTAAACACCAGACCAAACTCTTTTGAGATTGCATTTCCTTTGTCATAAAGGATATCAAAAGATAAATCGTGCTTTTGTTGAGTGCTTAAAGAATGATCGGGTACTTCTGGAGAGATAGCGATGAGCTTTGCGCCTGCTGCTTCGAATTCAGGAATCATTTTCTGAAAAGCATTTAACTCGAAATTACAGTACGGACACCAACCACCGCGGTAAAAAGTAATAACCAGCATAGATGCATCGAGACGTTCTGTGATCGAACTAACCACATTGTTCTGGTTAGGCAGGCTGAACTCAGGAATTTTATCACCGGTTTTAAGTGCTTTATTTTCAATACCAGTTGCAATTAAATCTGTCGTGGCATCATTCATTATTGCTAATGTAGGCGCAGGAACATTTTGTGCTTTAACAACTTCATACGCATCAATTTCTTCTTTTAGTGTACTCATTGGAGATTTCTCTTATAATTGAAGGATTATTCAAGAATAAGACTAGGTTATATTGAATGCTCATTCAAGTAATATCTTGAAATGATTTACATTTGCTATAAGATTAATTTTATTAAGCAATTTTTGTACTAAAAATTTGCGCATGAGAAGCAGGCGATACCATGGCTAGAACAATCGAATTTGACCGTAATGAAGTGCTAGAAAATGCAATGAATACCTTTTGGAATAATGGCTATTCGATGACGAGCATTCCCAATCTTGTGGATTCTACTAAATTGAATCCTGGCAGTATTTATTCTGCCTTTAAATCCAAAGAAGGTTTATTTCTTGAGACGCTAGAGTTTTACGGCCAGAATTCTGTTTCTCAACTGAAACAATATTTTGATGATTCAAGCTCTCCCCTAAGTGCCATCGAAGCTTTTCTAAAAGGTATTGTAGATAAATGCAAAAGCACAGATAAACGTGGTTGCTTAATCGTTAATTCTATCCTCGAAATGGCATCCCACAATGATGCTGTGCAAGCCAAAGCAAACTTGCAGTTGCAAGCGGTTGAGGATGAACTTGTTAGAGGATTACAGCAAGCTCAGGCAATAGGTGAACTATCCGCTGATAAAACCCCCGCTGATTTAGCTAAATTTTTGATGGTGAATATTTGGGGACTTCGCGTAATGGCGAAAACAAACCCCGATGCGAAAAGTGCGGATATTGTGTTAAAGCAGATTTTAAATGCTTTGCATCATTAATTTTATCCTTAACTGAAATACCTCCAGATGCACGCTGTTAAAAGGTCACCATAGTTTCAGCGTGCACTCTTTCCAAGCCGTTTGGCTTTATTTCTACCTTTATTTCTACCTCTCTTTATAGCTCTCTTGCTGTCCTTTATTTGCCCTCTACGTTTTACGCATATATCATTTTTAACCCGTTTAAATATCAGAAACGGGCCGCTCTTGCTTTGTTTGCCTTATATATTCATTAATTAGATAAATACATCAATTAATATCACTAATCTCGAAACATGATTTAGTAGATACTCCTTCGCTTCTCAAACTGAAGGTTTACCATGTTATATCAAGATCAAAAAATGACGAACAATCAGCTTTCGCACCTTGACTGGTTAGAGTCAGAAGCTATCCATATTATGCGCGAAGTAGCGGGGCAATGTGAAAACCCGGTACTACTATTTTCTGGTGGCAAAGATTCAATCTGTTTACTTCGCCTGGCAGAAAAAGCGTTTCGTCCAAGTCGTTTTCCGTTTCCCTTACTGCATATTGATACGGGTCATAATTACCCAGAAGTGATTAAATTTCGTGATCAATACGCCGAAGAATTAGGCGAAAGACTGATTGTGCGCACTATCGAAGATTCGATGAAACGCGGAACAGTCGTACTTAAAAATGCCGATGAATCTCGTAATAAGCACCAATCTGTCACTTTACTCGAGGCAATTGAAGAGTTCGGATTTGATGCCTGCATCGGTGGCGCACGCCGCGACGAGGAAAAAGCCAGAGCGAAAGAGAGAATCATGAGTTTTCGTGATGAATTCGGTCAGTGGGACCCTAAAAACCAACGCCCAGAGCTTTGGAATCTGTATAACGCGCGTACTCATCAAGGTGAAAACATTCGCTCATTCCCTATTTCTAACTGGACTGAAATGGATGTTTGGCAATATATCCAGCGCGAACAATTAAGCTTGCCGAGTATCTATTTTGCGCACCAACGCCCAGTGGTTAAACGTAATGGAAATATCGTTCCTGTTACCGATATCACCCCTGCTAAGCAAGATGAAGACATCATTGATTTACAGGTACGTTTTCGCACAGTAGGTGATATCAGCTGTACAGCTCCTGTTATCTCAGATGCTGATTCGATTGAAAAAATCATTCTCGAAACTGCATCGACAACACTTACAGAACGCGGAGAAACACGTCTTGATGACCAATCAAGCGAAGCCGCGATGGAACAACGCAAAAAAGAGGGATATTTCTAATGACTGCATTAACTTCTAACCATCACTTAGACAACGGTTTATTAAGATTGCTCACTTGTGGCAGTGTTGATGATGGTAAAAGCACCCTGATTGGACGTTTGCTATTTGATTCCAAGTCGATACTCACCGATACCTTGTCTGCGCTGGATAAAACCTCGCAGAAAAGAGGCTTACAAGAAATTGATCTGGCACTACTTACCGATGGCCTTCAGGCTGAACGTGAACAAGGGATTACGATTGACGTGGCTTACCGTTATTTTTCTACGGGAACACGCAAGTACATTATCGCGGATGCGCCGGGTCATGAGCAATATACACGAAATATGGTGACAGCTGCATCGACCGCAAATCTGGCTATTATTTTGGTAGATGCACGCAAAGGAATTCAAACGCAAACCCGCAGACATTCTTATCTCTCGCATTTAGTGGGTATCGAGAATCTGGTTGTTGCAGTAAATAAAATGGATTTAGTGGATTATAGCGAAGACATCTTTGAAACCATCAAACAGGACTACCTCAAATTTGCCGAAGAACTAGGTATTGAGACTGTTGAATTTATCCCTCTATCTGCATTAAAGGGAGACATGGTTGTAGAAAGAGGAGATAACTTAGACTGGTATCAAGGCAACACCTTGATGCAAAGGCTTGAGTTAGGTTCTCAGTTGATAGCTGACGAAAATAACAATGAAAATAATGATGCTGCAAGTCATGAGGCCAAGCCATTCCGCTTCCCTGTTCAATATGTATGCAGACCTAAAGATTCAACTAGGCCCGAACTTCACGATTACCGTGGGTTTATGGGAAGAGTTGAGTCTGGTGAAATTAAAGTAGGCGAAAGTATCACGGTACTTCCCTCGGGGAAAACCTCTACTGTTGAAGCCATAGAGCTGGGAGACGTACAAAAATATAATGCCATTAAAGAACAGTCTGTGACGTTATTGTTAAGTGATGAAATTGACATTTCTCGGGGCGATATGATTGTTAAGACGTCTGATTTACCGACACAAAGCAAACAGATAGATGCAACTATTTGCTGGTTTGACGATACTCCTCTGGATAAATCAAAAACCTATCAAATCCGACACACGACACGTGAAAGTAAAGCAAAGTTAATCGATATAAAGCACAAAATAGACGTAAACAATCTGGAACAACAATCAGTCAATGAATTACAAATGAATGATATTGCACAGGTTTCTTTTAAGCTGGCGAATACTTTATTTACGGATGCTTATAAAGACAATAGAGCGACAGGTGCATTTATTGTGATCGATAGCCATTCGAATAATACCGTTGGGGCTGGGATGATCTCTTAACAGATTTGACGAGGTTTTTGAGAGTTTAAAAGCCACCCCCCTACTTATAAGCGTTTTTTTTAAGCGTGGTTCTGATGATGGGTTTTCCATTTTATTCTTTTTAAAATGGGGGACTCTTCATAACCTGACTCCTGAAGTATTATTCAAAGTAGTCAGGCAATGTGTTAACTTGGGTGCTGATTTTGCAATGATCAAAGTTGGCACATTATGGAAAATAAGGATATCTCGTATCACATCGCGCAAATCAATATTGCGCAAGCGAAAGCAGATAAGGACTCTGAAATCATGTCAGGCTTTATCTCTCGTCTCGATGAAATTCATACCCTCGCGGATAATGCACCAGGGTTTATCTGGCGGCTTGAAACAGAAGATGGTGACGATGGATCCGTTAGTGTTTTTAACGATCCGTTATTACTGATCAATATGAGTGTTTGGCGGGATATTGATTCACTAAGAGCTTTTGTTTACAAATCGATTCATATTGAATTATTGCAAGACAGAGATGCATGGTTCGACAAAATGGGTGAAATGCATCAAACGCTTTGGTGGGTGCCGGCAGGACACATCCCTACTATTCAGGAAGGTAAAGACAAGCTTGACCAGATTCGTGAATTTGGACCGACAGCTAAAGCTTTTACCTTTGGAAAGAAATTCCCATCACCGACGTAACTTTTTACTAATAACAATAAGCATTATCTAATTAACGATTAATTACGACTTAATCCGATTGTTATAATCATAAGCAATATTTTTTAATACACCGCTACAATCAAAAACGAATCAATAAACGAATTAATAAATAAAGCAGAGCTGAAAATTAATTCAGCGATTTACTCATTTGCATGCTCATTACATTTTTATCTTTATAGAAAAATTCAGTATTGAATGAGGCTTGCTTAGGTAAAGACGCGTGTTGCGTTTGTAAACGCCATCCATTCTCTTGTAGAACATAAACGTTTGTTGCGTAGACTTCAGACAGCTCACCCGTGATTACATCAGCAACAAAGCTTTCTAGTACTAGATGAATTTCGATACCTGGTGCTTTTGTAACGCTTAACACTTCTCGGTTGATTGTGGTTTGTGGAATTCCTTCGAGTAAAAATTCCCAGTTATCAACGACTTTTTTACGACCAATGATTGTAGAATTATTTGGATGCGTACTACTCACTCCAGAATCTGCAAACAAAGATTCCATCAATAAAAAATCACCCTCTCCAAACGCTTTATAAAATGCTATTTCAACTTGTTCTGCACTTTCATATAAAAAATCTATTTTTCTTTCTGCGCTCATATTTTTTCTCTCTTTATAAATTTTGATTATTTTAGTTTTATGTCTTATTTTTAGTATTAGTTTAAACTAAGCAAGTTGTATGCCAAGTTTAGAGACAAAATAAGTCACTGTTATTTATAAATTTTTTGTTTAACCAAGAAGTGCGCCAAGAAGAGATAAAAAAAGAGTGACAAAAAATATCCACTTTTTTGTTAACTTTTGTCACTACCTATCAGGTAGAGAAGTTGTTTTACAGGTGAAGATAGACAGTAGGTCTAAAATTATTGATAAAGTCGATTAATTTCGATGTAGAAATCATCCCGTAATCAGTTCTTCTTGCAAGAATAAGCCTATACGGAGACCTTTGTTATCCATAAAAATTGATGTTATGGATAACAACAAAAAAGTGTAAACCTGTTTATTTTTCTATCCCCACCCCCCTACTTTGAGGCGTTTTTTTATTAACTATTGATTGCCACGACTTTTCCGGGATTCAATATATTTAGCGGATCCAATGATTGCTTAATGGTTTTCATAACATTCACTGCAGGGCCATGCTCTTTAAGCAGAAATTCCATTTTACCTGTTCCGATCCCATGCTCTCCGGTAATCGTTCCACCCATTGCCAAAGATCGCGCTAAGAGTCTTTCATTGAAGGCAATAGCGGTTTTCATCTCATCTTCATTATCCGTATCGACTAACATCACTGTATGAAAATTACCGTCGCCCACGTGACCAACAATGGGGGATAGCAGACCAGTATCATCAATGTCTTTTCGGGTTTCCAGAATACACTCCGCCAAACGAGACACAGGCACACACACATCGGTTGCCCACATACCTGCACCCGGACGTAATGCTTTACAGGCGTAAGCCGCATCGTGTCGCGCACGCCATAATTTATTTTTCTCTTCTTCTTTATCACTCCACTGGAATTCATTGCCGCCATTTTCTGCGGCTAATTCTCCCACCATTTGAGCTTGTTCTACGACACCTTTTTCTGTGCCATGAAACTCTAAAAACAAAGTGGGTTTTAAGGGGTAATCCAGATTTGAATATTTGTTGATTGCATCGATTTGTACTTCATCCAGAAACTCTATTCTGGCAACAGGGATACCCATTTGTACTGTTTCAATCACGGTATTTACCGCGCCTTCGAGTGATTCAAAATCACAGACAGCCGCCGCCATAGCCTCTGGTCTTCCGTATAAACGCACGGTAAGTTCAGTGATGATACCAAGCGTACCTTCGGAGCCTATCATAAGCTTTGTCAGATCATATCCGGCTGATGATTTACGGGCGCGTCCCCCTGTTTTTATGACTTCACCGTCAGCCATGACCACGGTCAAACCCAATACATTATCGCGCATGGTGCCGTAACGAACCGCATTGGTTCCCGATGCTCTGGTAGCGGCCATACCGCCAAAAGTCGCATCTGCACCAGGATCAACGGAGAAAAATAAGCCAGATGTTCTCAGGTGAGTAGCAAGTTGTCTGCGCGTGACCCCTGCTTGCAAAGTGACATCCAGATCCTCTTCACTCAATCGCAGTATTTTATTCATTTCTGTAAAATCTAATGACACCCCCCCACTTTCAGGGATTACTTGCCCTTCAAGAGAAGTACCCGCGCCAAAAGGAATAACAGGGCACTGGTATTTGGCGCAAAGCTTTACAATTTCAGAAACTTCTTCAGTGCTATGAACCATTATCACGGCATCAGGCAGTTTGGGAATATGATAGGACTCGTCTTTGCTGTGGACTTCACGGCTATTCATATTGGTAGAGAAGCGATCACCAACAACATCGGTTAATTCTGCGAATAATTGTTCTAATGTATTTTTTTCGAGTGTCATTACAAGCGTCTTTTTCTGAAATAAATGTGAGTTAACTATAGTCCAATAATAAACCTTTCTCGTTATATTTTACTACCCAGGCTCTGTCATTAATCTTGGATAATTCTTTAGGGATTCTTTATGGGAATATTTATGGCGTCGTTATGAATCTTTAGTTTATTTATCCCTGATTATCTGTTCCTGAAGACTCATCTAGCTCCAGATGGATTAATAAAGTCACCCCCCTACTTTCAGGCGTTTTTTTCTTGAATTTTCAAGAATAAACGCCACTATTTAATTATTAAAGGGTTCTACAAGAGCCATCAACAAACGTAATAAAGAGGTCTAAAATGACTGATTCTAAACAATGTGTCTGCCCCGCGTGTGGCGCAGTAAATCGAATTCCTGAGAATCGTTTAAATGATAATCCCAAGTGCGGTAAATGTAAGAAAGCTATTTTTACCGGAAAACCGATAGAGCTTAGAGATCATAACTTTGCCAAGGTTATTGCAAAAAGTGATCTACCTGTCGTGGTAGATTTCTGGGCGCAATGGTGTGGACCGTGCAAAATGATGGGGCCTGATTTTGCTGAAGCTGCGGCAAAGATGTCACCCAATGTTATCTTTGCCAAAGTAAATACCGAACTTGCCCAGCAAACAGCAAGCAAATTTGATATTCGCAGTATTCCCAGTCTTTTAGTGTTTAAAAATGGGCAATCGGTAGCCAGACAAGCTGGCGCCATGAATACCCAACAAATCATAGATTGGGTTAAAGCGAACACTTAAATATATATCGGTTAAACAAAAAATCACCTGTTTGACTGACATAGATTGGCGGGTGTTTTTATAGCTGAATTTCATTGGACTTAACTGGCTTCATTTTAAGAAACTTTGAGTGAAGCCAAAATATGCTAAAAACCCCTTCTATATATTTACCTATCAGCCTTTTAACCCCTTTATTTCAAGGCATTTTGGCTAATTGACATTTCAGATAAGGGGTAACTTAATCAGGGCACTTTTGTGGTAAAATCGGGGGCTATAACAATGAACATTGTTACGCTTTTTAACCACTAATAATTCAAATAATACTTAAAACGTAGATAATTAAAAAGTCGATAAAATGAAAAACCCAAAAGCCATAAAAGAAATGATCGTCGTCACGCTAATAGTGATTGGTATCATGATCTTCGCTTAGGCGTATTAGATACTCAAATTAATTAACCGTATCTTAAGCAACTAAGACGAAACAAAAAGACATCTTTTAGAACATGTGAATCAATGTTCTGCTTTTTTGTTGAAGCACATTCCTGCTGCTTATGTGATACATGATTTCTGTTTTCTCTCTAATATTTCAAGTCACTCAAGATAAATATTACCTAGATCTTTGATTGCAGTCGCACTGCTCATAACGCTGTGCAATACTTCAGATTAGACCAATAATGACAAACCTTATGACAACACCCTCAGCTAACATTATTTTATGTACCCTAAATGCGCGTTATATACACTCAGCATTTGGATTACGGTATCTGTACGCTAATCTTGGCGAATTGCAATCTCAAACCATTCTCAAAGAATTCACCATCCATGAACGCCCTATCGATGTTGTTGAAAAATTACTTGAATCCAACCCCAAAATAATTGGTTTTAGTGTTTATATCTGGAATGTCACTGAAATCGGCGAAACCGTTGCAATATTAAAACAGGTTGCTCCAGAGGTTAGCATTGTCTTAGGTGGCCCGGAAGTCAGTCATTTGCCGGATAAACCAGAATGCGTAGATCTCGCTGATTACATCATTAAAGGTCCGGGTGAAATCAGTTTTCGCGTACTCTGCGAACAGGTTCTAAATGGTCAAAGACCATTGAACAAAGTGATTGAAGGCGTTGCTGAAACACTGGATAAAATAGCATCACCTTATGAATTCTACAGTGATGAGGACATAAGCAACCGTTTGATCTACGTCGAAGCATCAAGAGGCTGTCCATTTAAATGTGAGTTTTGTCTATCATCGCTAGATAAGACCTCGAAGCCATTTGAGTTAGGTGCATTTCTAGAGGAAATGGATAAACTTTATCAACGTGGCGCGCGTAATTTCAAATTTATCGATCGAACCTTTAATCTAAAGGTGAGTACCAGTGTCGCTATTCTTGAATTTTTTCTGGAGCGCATGACGGATAATTTGTATCTTCATTTTGAAGTTATCCCGGATAATCTTCCAGAAAAACTCAAGCAAGCACTGATGCACTTCCCCAAAGATTCACTGCAATTTGAAATTGGGGTACAGACATTCGACCCTGAAATTCAGGGATTGATTAGTCGCAAACAGGATAATAATAAAACCAAAGAGAATCTACTGTGGTTACGAGAACATACTGGCGCTCATATCCATGCCGATCTGATTTTTGGCTTACCCAGTGACACCTTGGATAATTTTGGCAAAAGTTTTGATCAGTTAGTGGCATTGAACCCACAAGAAATTCAGCTTGGAATTTTAAAGCGACTGCGCGGCGCTCCTCTTAATCGTCACAATGAAGATTATCAATTGGTCTATAGCGACACTCCTCCCTATACAATATTAACCACCAAAGATATTTCCTTCACTGAGATGCAGCGGGTAAAACGATTTGCGCGTTACTGGGATATGATTGCTAACTCTGGCAGATTTAAACACACACTACCTCTTATTCTGGGTATTGAAGACCCTAACGAGAACACCTCAGCATTTAAGCGCTTTATGCAATTATCAGATGCTTTACACAATACCGAAGGCAGCACCTGGAAAATCGCTTTACCCCGTTTATATAAATTACTGTATGAAGTTGTAAGCGATCAACTGGCTATTCCTGAAGAACAAATGCGTGAGTATTTAGAAAAAGATCATCAACGCACTAAACAGAAAGGATCCTTGGAATTGATACTAAACGCGAGAAAAAACAATAAACAAGGCAAAGCGAATAAACGTCAGATGAATCATGCGAGTTAAACTAAGTGACTTTTATAGATAGATGAATTGTCAGAAGAACCAATAGAAAAACCAATAAAAAATTTGCTAGAAAATATTTTTATAATTAATTATTAATAGCCTCTTTTTATTTGTGCAATGTATTATCACATAAGCTATTCTCATACTGTTCTTGCGTTTAAATCGAAGCTTAAAATCTAGCCTATCATTGAACTTTTCGCCTTATTTAAACTCTGAACTAACCCATCTTATAAAAACTAAAGAGGATTAAAATATGACTTTGAATAAAGTATTAGCTGTTACGAGTTTTGCATTTCTAGTTACAGGTATCTCTGTTGCTCAAGCATCTCAACAACAAATTGAAGGCGCTGCTCCCGCAGTAATGGCTCCAGCTGGGGTTGAACATCAGCATCAATTACCTAACGGCACTTTTATTACTCACACACATAAGAATGGTGGGGACACATCGCATACTCATACAATGGCTGAAGTTAAAAAAGCCCTGCATATGAAGTAAGTTTTCATATAAATATAAAAAAAGGCTAATTTAATTAGCCTTTTTTTATGCTCGCAGTATTTTGATATGTGCTTTTCCGATATTTGAATTGAGGGTACATAAACTTAAATAGAAACAACAATATTAAAAGCAATGATAATTTCATATCTAAAAATCCTGCCGCTGAATAAGCAGATTGATTCGTTATTTTGACCGAGCCACTATTTGTTTTAACCCAACCATCATGTTTAATTCTGTCCTTAAAGCGAATCAGTTCAAGATCCAGGTTTTTAATCATATCGTCAAAAGCCATATCGAAACCTTGTCGTGCTTTTTGAGTCATCACACTATCAACACCGATAGCAGTGGATCGTTTAGCTAATTTACTCACCCCTGGCGCACGCATCAATAACTTACGACTACGGACATCAAATACGGCAGTATCGACAAAGGTTTGTATCGTATTTTCATTACCCGGAATAACGTACATGCCGACAATCGTCCAATAGAGTAAAGAAGCATTGTTTTGTTCTGATCGGGTGAGTTGGTCGTATGAAACCAAGGCAATGATATCAACATCGTGAATATTGGCCACTTGCTGAAGGGTGTCGAACCCCTGCCCTTTCCGAGTTACATGGTGTTTAAGATAGGTACTAGGAATGATAGATATATTTTCTATAAAAGGGTGTTTACCAAAGGACTGTTTAACTTTATTTAGAAGTTGATATTTTGTGCTTTCGTCTAACGAGCCATTTCGCCAATGTTGCGACGGCAAAAATGCTATTCCCACTTTGACTGGAAGCTCTAGTAACGCGGGGCCAGACTTTTCAACCTTGTTAGAATCTTTTCCTGAATATAAAAAACTCGCTAAACTACTTGAAACGGTATGTTGTCCAGATTTCTGACTTACTAAACCTGAACATCCTGAAAGGGCAACAACAGCCAAAAATAGTAAACAAATTGTATAAAGCGTTCTTTGATATCTATTTGGATATCTATGATGTGGATTTATCAGTTCTGATACATTGTGCTCTTTTACATTTCCAGTATTAGGTGCAGTTGCAGTATTAGTTGCAGATATATTTATAGCAATATGCCAAATTTTGATCATTTCAACATCCTTTCTAAGCATAGAAACTGATTACTAGAGAGTCTGCGCAAGAGCGTCAAACAAGGTCTAGAATCAATATGCGAAAAGAATAATCGTACTGATCAGCTCTTGACTATTGAAACAAGAATAGTGTTAAAAATCCATATTCAGGGTATCGATATTTAATACTTTTATTTTTAAACAGTAAAATTACACTCCGTAACTTTTGGCTTGATATCGAGATTTTTTTCAGAAACATTCAATATCATGATTTTTTTATTTCATCAAATTTTTCAAAAAAGCCAGGATTAAAAAATGACAAAGCACCTGCAAAATAACAGGTGCTTTGTGAAACTAGACTATTGAGTAGCCGTCGTTCCGTCTGCATTCTTCTCAACTTCTTCACAGATCGGCAATTTAAGATTTGCCTTATCTTCGTCTGACATCTTATCCACTTCCGCTGTTGTAATGCAATCGATGGTCACAGCATCCCCGTCAACCATTTCAGTCTTGGTTTCTGCAAATCCTGGCAAACTAAAACCTATTGCCAATAAAATTGAAGTTGCTACTGCTGTTTTTTTGATAGTCATTTTTGACTCCTTAAAAAGTTTTTAAATATTATTTAACAAATATGAAACAACAACTTATTAAAATAAGGCACAAGTCGATTCCCTCGCTGCCACCTCATAATGTTGATGTTGTCGCTTCGGAAAATAGGACTAAGTGAATTTCAAATAGTTTCATTTAGTTTTCATAAAAACTAAATTTCAATTTCAATTTTTTTGTAAAAACCACACTTAAGTTGATGGTTTTAATAGCGAATTTTTGTTTAAAAATTAAGCAAAAAAAATGAAAATTAAATTATAAATTTTTCATTTTTCTGACTTAAGAATAATTTAATTAATGAACAAAAATAAATATTCATTAGAAAATTGCCCTGCTCCTGAGTTAATTTATAATGACTAATTAGCACTAAGTCACCCCCCTACTTTGAGCCCGTTTTTTTGAAATTCTCAAGAAAGAAACATCACTAGACGGATTGAACCATTGAAAAAACTTCTTTTTAGCGGTTCAATTTAAGGCTTATTTTTTAATACTTTTAGTTTAAGGAATGTTTGATGAATACCCTGCCACCTATTTACTCGTCTAAATTCCCTCCTACATTAACTACAGAAACGGCCTGGAAAGGTCCTTCCATCAAAAATACACCAGAAAAATGGGTTTATACGTTTAAGCAGGAAGATATTGATGAGATTAACGAGGCCGTTGCAAAATTTATTGCATCTGATTTAAAGCTAGAAGCAATAACTAAAGATAACTTTCAACTACCTTTGCTAGGGAATAAGCTCAACAAAATCAAATCAGAGCTTACCGATGGCTTGGGCTTCAAGCTATTCAGAGGTTTAGATATCTCTACCTATAATAGAGAAGAAGTTGCCACGCTCTTTATGGGAATCGGCTCCCATCTTGGCAATCCTCGCTCACAAAATGCCGCAGGTCATCTATTGGGTCATGTGCGTGATATCGGCGCAGATGAGAACGACCCAAACAGCAGAATTTACCAAACGAATTCGCGCCAAACGTTTCACACCGATAGTGCTGATGTCGTTGGCCTCATCTGTTTAAAGACGGCAAAGTCCGGCGGTGAGTCGCTCTTAGTGAGTGCAGAGTCGATCTATAATGAAATGTTAAAACGTCGACCAGATTTAGTTAAATTACTGTTCTCTCCCGTCGCTACAGATAAAAGAGGTGAAGTCGAACCCGGACAAAAACCTTTTTTCACCATACCTGTGTTTAGCTGGTTCAAGGAAAAATTAACGGTTATCTATCAAAGGCAGTATATCGATTCCGGACAACGCTTTGACGGCGTACCAGAGTTACCAGAAAATTATGTCGATGCGCTTAATTTATTTGATGAATTAGCGAATGATGAAAGCCTCAACCTATCCATGAAACTGGAAGTGGGCGATATGCAATTTGTACACAATCACAGCATGCTGCACGACAGACGTGGTTTTATGGATTGGCCAGAGCGAGAAAACAGACGTCACCTATTACGCTTATGGTTAAGTGTGCCTGACGACAGAGAATTGCCACCAATCTTTAAGGAACGCTACGGTAATATAGATGTTGGAAATCGAGGTGGTGTCATTGTAGAAGGTACGAAGCTTCATGCTCCGATTGATTAGAACCAAACAGCTAACAAATTAATTAAGGCTGCATGCCTTATCTTTTATAAACATCAAACACAGTAAAGCGCCAATCACGTACGGCCAAAACCGAGGTATAACCAAGACGTTCACTCAGTGGAAGTGTAACGTCTTCTTTTGCCATTTCATCAAATTCTCTGGCAAGTCGCTCCAGTTTTCTTTGAAAAATTGCATTTGATTCTTGCGACAACATACCATTCAAAACGACTAGCTTTTCTTCCGGCTTTGAGAACTTAGAATTGAAAAACTCCGATTCGATACTCTCCCTAAAAAATCGTTGGATGTGACCGTTATTTCGCCATTTAAAGTTTGAAGATATCTTTATCTTAATTTTATTATTCGGCAGTAGTTCGATAATATTCAAGCGATCAAGTTTCGCTAAATGCTGAATACATTGTGCTTCTGTGAAATTATAAGCCTGAAGAATTTCTTCCAGAGTCCAGTTATTGATTACCATAATCGTAATTAGTAACAGTTCTCTATCACTGACTAATTGCTGCTCTTGTTCGTCACTGAGTTCACTGATCTGTCTGGCTGTAGAATCATTCACCTTCTGCATTAATTCGGTGATTTCCATATCCAGCATCTGACAAATTGCATCCAAACGATTCAAACTCACTGTTTGCTGAGCAAACATGCGCTTGACGCTCGCCTCAGACAACCCCAAATGCGCTGCTACATCGGCATAGGTTTTCCCATGCGACTTAAGCGTTTTCTTTAAGGTGCTGATTATCAAGGTAGTTTGTGCCATATTCTATAAGCCAATGAATGGCATCCTATGAATGAAAAAACATTTATTTAGATTAATTGAAAACTTCGTTTGCAAGCAGTAACAACTCAACATATTGTGCCTGAAATCACACATAAAATGAATCAGGGCTGATAAGCCGTAATATTAATGAGAGAACACCAAAGTAGATATGAATACCGATCTAAACACCAATGTAAATCCCGACACAAACACTGACATAAACAGCAAAGCTGATTTCGATAAAATAATCGATAGAAAAAACACTTACTGTAAAAAATGGGATAAATATAAAGGCAAAGATATTATTCCCTTCTGGATTGCAGACTCAGACTTTGAGACCACTCCTGCGATTGTTGAGGCATTACATCAAAGAGTTGCTCAGGGTGTCTTTGGTTATACCGAACAAGGTACTGCGGGTGTTCGTGAAGCCATTACCTCACATCTTTCTTATCATTATGACTGGTCCATAAAAAGCGAATGGATTGTGCCGCTTTCAAGTCTTGTGAATGGGCTAACCTTCTCTTCGCTTCTCGCAGGAGACGAAGGTGATGAAATCATGGTGCCCGAAATTATCTACCCTCCCTTTAATTTCGTTATTAATAATACAAAGAGGGAAAGAATCAGAGTCCCGATGCAGTTACAAAACGAACGATGGACTTTAGATTTCGCTGCTCTGGAAGCATCTATCACCCCAAAAACTAAAATGGTTTTATTTTGCAACCCGCATAACCCTGGTGGAACCGTATATACCGAAGAAGAATTACTGCGGCTACAGGCTATCTGTAAAAAACATGATTTATTGATTTGTTCGGATGAAATCCATTGTGATTTAATTTTAGATAAAAATAAAAAGCATTACCCCTTTGGCAACCTGAATGAAGATGCCGCAAACCGCTGTATTACACTGATGGCAGCGACCAAAACCTATAATCTGGCAGGAATGAATTTTGGTTTTGCTATTATTCCCAATGACGAAATCCGCAAAAAGTTTGAACAGGATGTTTTGGAAAAAGCCCCTGAGGTCAGCATTCTTGGGCAAACTGCGACCGAAGCAGCATTTAAACATGGTGAAAGCTGGAGACTCCAGCAAATCGATTATTTAAGAGATAACCACGATTATCTGCTACGAGAAATCAACGCAATACCAGGCTTAAAGATGTTCCCTTTAGAAGCGACCTATCTTGCATGGATTGATGTCTCCGATCTAGCACTCGACAATGCCGAATCCTTTTTTGAAAACGCAGGCATCGGCATATCAGCAGGTGTCTACTTTGGTGATAAAAACTTTATTAGACTCAACTTTGCCTGTCGTCGATCTTTGCTTGAAGAAGCGATTAAACGCATTACAAAGGCTGTTTCTGAATTATAAAATCTAACTTACTTTGAACTCACATATGAACTAAGTAGCAACTGATACACTACTAAAACACATTAAATCTGTTAAGGAATTACGACATGTTGATATCAAACCTTGAATTTATGACGGGTAGAAAAGTCACCAAACATCTAGGACTTGTTCAAGGCAGCTCTGTTCGTGCCAAGCACGCGGGTCGTGACATCATGTCGGGAATCAAAAACATGTTCGGTGGTGAACTCACTGCCTATACCGAACTGTTACAGGAGTCACGTGAAGAAGCCACCGAGCGCATGATTGAGCAAGCCCGTTCGGTGGGCGCTAACGCGGTACTCAACGTGAGGTTTTCCACTTCCAGCATCACGGCGGGGGCAGCTGAAATTTATGTGTATGGCACTGCCGTTATTCTTGACGAATCTGAAACATAGACTCTAATTAGAATTAATAAATAAATCTTTAGCCACCCCCCTACTTTGGGGCACTTTTTTAAAAAAGCGTTTTACGGTACAAATTATGGATCAAATTCTCATAGTCGCTGCCCTAGTTTCACTGGGCTATTTCTTTGGCCGACGCGCAGAAAAGAAACATTTCATCAGCCTGATCGAAAGAGAAAAAGTGATGAATCAATTGCCAGCGATGGCAAGCCGAATGCCTCCTCAGGATAATCGATACGAACAAAAACTGGTTTCCGGAAATGTCGTCATCGCTAACGATTACTTCAAAACTTTTGTCGCTGGTTTGCGCAATTTATTCGGCGGAAAAATAAGCACTTACGAAACGCTACTAGATAGAGGAAGACGCGAAGCCGTATTACGCATGAAAGATCAGGCACAACAATTTGGTGCAGAATTAGTCTTTAATGTGAAATACGAGACGTCCAGCATTTCTGGGCAAGACAGCCGTAAAATGCCGATTATCGAAGTACATGCCTATGGCACAGCTTTAAAAAAGCTTTAGTTACATAAAACACAAACTATCCATATTTACGGTTAACTCTCACAGCCATGCAATACGAAAACCCACAAATACCAGAAGACATTAACACCAGTAAAGAGAACCCTTTAAAGGAGTTTTCTGTGTTGCTGGTGGGATCAATTGTGCTCGTGATTGTGGTTTCGTTGGTACTCAGTTTAGGCGGCAGTTGGCTAGCGGGGCTAATCCCCTATAACGCAGAAAAGAAAGTAGCGAGTTTCTACGATGTCTCTGCTCATGATGACAATAGTGACCATCAGCAAATCACCGTATATCTTCAACAACTCGCGGATAAAATCAGCAAAGCACAAAATCTTCCTGAAGAAATGAAAATTACAATCCACTATATGCATTCAGATACGATGAATGCCTTTGCAACACTGGGTGGAAATGTATTTATGTTTAAAGGCTTGCTGGAAAAACTCCCAAACGAAAATACCCTAGTCACCCTGTTAGGGCATGAAATTGCACACGTAAAATATCGACACCCGATTAAATCCCTGGGTGGAGGTATCGCAGTGTCGATCGCAATGACGACATTAGGTAGAAGCGCAGACAGTCAAATACTGGGTGATACCGGATTACTCTCCACCTTGCACTTTAGTCGTAAGATGGAGCAACAGTCTGATATTGAAGCCATGAACACCCTGCAAGCCCTATACGGTCATCTGAACGGCGGCGCTGAATTGTTTCGAATATTTCACAATGAACGCGCTGCGATGGAATCTAAAGAGCCTGCTGAGTTCTTCAGTACTCACCCACAAGATGAAAAACGTATAGAAAGTTTCAGCGATATGGCACAAAAAAAAGGCTGGTCTGAAACCGGAACATTAACCCCCCTTCCCGATTTTTATCGAAATGCCTTTCATTAAATCTCTGTTTAATTAGAATACCTTACTTTAAACCGCGAATTCGAACACGCATTAAAACACTCGGCTTTAGCTACCCCAGTGCTTGATAACCCCCTATAAACCACCATGATTCAACGATGAAATTTATTAAATATATAACAGCAGTACTGTTCTACTTTGTTTTTGACAGCTTTTTTATGGCTTTTATCGGGCTTCTTGTTGGTGGCTTTATCAGCTTCAAACTCTCAGGCGGACTCATAGGGCAACTCAGTGGTTTTGGTAATGTTGGCGGTATCACCGGAATAAAAACCAATAAACAAGCCGCTTTCTTTAAAACCGTTTTCACATTAATGGGGAAACTGGCGAAAGCGGACGGTCGTGTTTCTGAAGAAGAAATCGCTCACGTTGAAACCTTCATGAAACAACTCAATATGAGTGCCGAGAATCGTAAACGTGCGATCAATCATTTTCAGGAAGGAGCCAAATCAGACTTCGATATCACTCCCCTGATTCAGGAATTCAACCAGGTAAATGCCAACTCTCCAAACATGAAGCAAATGGTCATGGTTTATTTGATACGAGTGGCTATTGCTGATGGAAAACTGGACCAGGCTGAAACTGAATTACTGCGATCTATCGCGCAACAATTTGGCTATTCACCACAGGCTTTCGAACAATTAATGGCGATGATTCATGGTCAGGATCAATTCTCGGGCGGTCAATATCAACACAGTGGACAGAGTTCTGGCGCGGGTGGATACACCTCTGTCAATGCCATCAGTGCGGCTTATCAAGCCTTGGGCGTTTCCGAGGACAACACTGATGCTGAAATCAAAAAAGCCTACCGTCGCCTCGTACGCGAATATCACCCCGATAAGTTGATGGGCCAAGGCCTTCCTGAGGAAATGATTAAAGAAGCCACTGAAAGATCTCAAGAAATTCAGACGGCATACGACACGATCAAGAAAAGCCGTGGCATGAAATAAAGACTCGCTATAAAATACTCAGAAAAAAAGCCCTGTAGGTAGGGGGGTGCCTTTCGTTTATAGATTGACTATTTATGGATTCGCCCCTAATAAGTTAAACACATATTATCCACAGCTTATGACCAATCAATCCATAAGATTTGGTACTAACTATTAAACGCTATCCAAGATAAACTAACACCATGTCAGCCATCCTCACTCAAGATTCAGCCGTAGAACATTTAAAAGTTCCCCCTCATTCAATCGAAGCAGAGCAATCTGTACTTGGTGGACTGTTACTGGAAAATATGGCGTGGGATAAAATTGCGGACATCATTACCGAACATGATTTTTATCGTCATGATCACCGCCTCATTTTTCGTTCAATCGCCGTTTTAGCCGAAACCGACAAACCTCGTGATGTCATTACCCTATCCGAGTGGTTAAAGGACAGAGACGAACTTGAAAATGCAGGTGGTCTTGCGTATTTGGGTACGCTCGCGAAAGACACACCGAGTGCGGCTAACATTAAAGCCTACGCCGATATCGTGCGAGAAAAATCGGTATTGCGCCAGCTGATCAGTATCGGTTCAGAAATTGCCGAAGAAGCTTTTAATGCTGGCGATAGACCAAGTAAAGAGCTACTTGATGAGGCTGAAAAGAAAGTTTTCGAAATCGCCGAACAAGGCAACCGAAAACAAGATTTCCACACCATCAAAGATTTACTTAAATCGACGCTAGCAAAAATCGATGAGCTAAGTAAATCAACAGATGCCCTTACCGGTGCTTCAACTGGCTATACCGATCTTGATGGTATGACTTCTGGCTTACAAAAGGGTGATTTGATTATCGTCGCTGGTCGTCCGTCCATGGGTAAAACGACCTTCTCAATGAACCTCGCAGAATACATAGCGGTAAATGACAAAAAGCCAGTCGCCATATTCAGTATGGAAATGCCCGCGGAACAATTGATCTTGAGAATGTTTGCCTCAATGGGGCGCGTTCCGTTAAATGATATTCGAAACGGTAAAATTCGCGAAGAAGATTGGCCTCGCATCGGCATGGCAGTAAAAGCCTTTGGTGAGACTAAGTTATTTATTGATGATACTGCTGCTATGTCTCCCACAGAAGTTCGTGCAAAGTGTCGTCGACTGCATCGTGAGCATGGACATATGGGGCTAGTTGTTCTCGACTATATCCAGTTAATGCAAACCGGCGCAAAATCAGATAACCGTGCCGCCGAAATTTCAGAAATTTCACGATCCCTGAAAGCACTCGCAAAAGAACTGGAATGCCCAGTGATCGCCCTATCCCAGTTGAATCGTAGTTTGGAGCAACGCCCTAACAAACGCCCCATCATGTCTGACTTACGTGAATCAGGAGCGATCGAGCAGGATGCTGACGTAATCATGTTTATCTACCGTGACGAAGTGTATGACGAAAACACCCCAGACAAAGGCATGGCCGAAGTAATCATCGGCAAACAACGTCAAGGTGCGATTGGTAAAGTTCGTTTAACCTTTACCGGTAAATACACCCGTTTTGATAATTTTATGCCTGATATTTACGCACCTGAGAACTAACCCTTTCTAATCACATTGTTCTAATATTTTATTGAAGTAGCTTATGAAACGTTCCGCCCGCATTACCGTTCACCCAGAAGCTTTACAGCATAATTTAAAACGTGCCAAAGAATGCGCACCAGACTCTAAAGTTTTCTCTGTCATAAAAGCCAATGCCTACGGCCACAACTCAGTAGCAACAGCAGGCATTCTCTACCCGGATACGGATGCTTTTGCGGTTTCCTGTGTTCCTGAAGCAGTAGTTCTACGCGAAGGCGGCATAGATTTACCTATCAAAATTCTTCAAGGCCACCAAAACAATGATGACCTGAATATCGCGGCAGATTTAAACTTACGATTGATGGTGCATGAAGAACGTCAATTAACACTACTCGATCAATATTCAAAAAAGCATAAATTCGACATTACCTTGAAAGTCGATTCTGGCATGCATCGACTAGGCTTTCAGCCCGAGCGCATCCATGAACTTTTCACTAAGTTAAAAAATCACCCTCAAGTAAATCCTGACAACCTGATGCTAGCGACTCACTTTTCAAGCGCTGATGAACCGGATAAATCCACAACACAGGATCAGATAAGTACTTTTAACAAAGCTTGCGAAGGAATAAATGCACCCAAGAGTCTCAGTAATTCAGCGAGCGTTCTAGTCTGGAAAGACGCACATGCAGACTGGGTTCGTCCTGGCATCATGCTGTACGGCAGCTCTCCTTTTACTGATAAAGACAAAGACAGAGACTCTTTTGATTTGCAGGCTGCGATGACCTTTGAAGCACCTGTCATCTCTGTACATGCCTTAAAAAAAGGTGACTGTATTGGTTACTCTGCCACATGGCAATGCCCTAAAGATATGCAAGTTGCAGTGATTGCCTGCGGTTATGCCGATGGATACCCGAGGCATGCAGCAAGTGGCACTCCTGTTTGGATCAACGGAAAAACGACTGAATTACTCGGTCGTGTGGCTATGGATATGATTGTCGTGAATGCAGACGATCATAAGGAAAACCCAATCAAGGTTGGTGACTGGGCTGAACTCTGGGGAAAAAATCTCAGTGTCGACACTGTCGCAGAAAAGGCCGAAACCATCCCTTATGAAATCCTATGTAATGCAGGAAATTTAAGAGGAGCATAGGTAACACATAGGAGAGCCTTTGTAGAATAACAGTAGAATCACAGTAAAAACAACGTTGAAACAACGCTGAAACATAAAGAAAACCTGATATAGGTCATGGTCCATTACTTCTGTTGGAACTTATAGTGAAGTTAGGAATCTAATATTCCGAAGACTTTAACTAAGAATACTTATAAGGGGTAAACATGAATAATAAATTATGTATAAAACCTGCCACAGCGATGCTGGCTGTTGTATTTTCATCGGTATTGGTTGTCAGTGGTTGCAGCAATACCAGCAAAGAACAACAAGGTGCTATTGCTGGTTCTGTTCTTGGTGGCGTTGTTGGTCATCAGTTTGGTAAAGGCAATGGTAAAACTGCCATGACAGTGATCGGTGCGGTTGTTGGTGGCATGATCGGTGGTAACGTAGGTCGTGGATTAGATCAGGAAGATCAACGCAGAATCAATCAATCATTGGAAACAGCACCCAATAATCAAAAAGTGGCCTGGGACAATCCAAATACCAAAACCAATTACGAATTTACACCCATCAATAAATACGAAGGTAATGTAAATGGGCAACCCACCCAGTGTCGTGATTACGTAATGGATGCCTGGATTGACGGTCGTATGCAGCAAGTACATGGCAGAGCCTGTAAAAATGCAAACGGACAATGGATCAACGCAACCTAAATTGACCTTAATGCAGAAACTAAAAAGGAGCTTTTATAGCTCCTTTTTTACGCCTGGCTTTTACTGAAAGAAAACGAACTAAAGCTTACGTATATAATCAGTACCGCCCAATTGCTTCATTTGTTTTAAGATCCACTTCTGACGTTTAAGTAATGATGGACTGGGGTCATTCACATTAGAAATAGCGGGTTTAGGTAATACTGCAGCAAGCATCGCAGATTCTTCTATTGATAAGTTCTGCACTTTTTTATCAAACAATATTCGGCTTGCTTCTTTTACGCCAAATATAGCATCACCAAATTGCGCAATGTTTAAGTACACTTCTAGAATTCGTTTTTTGGGCCATGCAATTTCCAGTGACAAACTCAAACCCGCCTCAATCAATTTTCTCAGATAACTTCGTTGATTCCATAAAAATAGATTCTTTGCCGTTTGCTGAGTTATCGTACTAGCACCACGCGGTTGAGACTTCCCTCTACTGTTTTGCGCCAGCGCTTTTTTCAACTCAATGGTATCTATCCCCCAGTGATTGGGAAATCGCTGATCTTCCGCTGCAACAACTGCCAAGGCAAGATGCGGAGGGATGCTATCCCAATCTACCCACTGGTATTCGGCTGCTTCATAAATCTCAGGAGAATGAGATGCGAGAGAATTTTGTTTATAGATGAACGATGATGTGGGTAAAGGCACCCAGCGAAATACTAATAGCACAGCAAATAATAATAGTACCGAAAGCAATGTGACTTGCGCAAAGAGTCTCAAGACACGTGAGAAAATACCCCGTTTCTTATGCTTCTTTTCACTTTCAGATTGGTAGCTATGATACTCTTTCAATTTCGAAAATAGTCCTTATATTTCATACTGTAACCAGATAGATAATAACTTCTAAAATAAATTAATGCAGATAAACATTCACTCAGGAATATCGCAGATACCTCGCGAAGCATGGAATACATTGGTTAAGGATAATAACCCGTTTGTACGCCATGAATTTTTATCGGCCTTAGAAACTCATGGATGTGCGAGCGAAGAGTTCGGTTGGCACCCTTGCCATATAGCCATCTATGAAGATGAAAAACTACTCGCCGCAATGCCTCTTTATGCAAAGACCAATACCTATGGTGAGTTTGTCTTCGATCATGCATGGGCAGATGCATATCATCGAAACAACATCCCCTATTTCCCCAAATTAGTTTCTTCAATTCCCTATACACCGGCTAGTGGTCAACGCCTACTATGCCAAGCAGATAGAAAAGACGAGCTTTACCCTATCTTGATAGAGACGATCAAACAATTTGCCGGAGAACAAAACTATAGTAGCTTTCACTGTCTTTTTGCAAATAGTGATGAACAGGATTGGCTGGAAAATTACGGACTCCTTGCCCGCCATGATTGCCAGTTTCATTGGCATAACCAAAACTATTCTCATTTTGATGATTTTCTGGCAAAGCTGACACCCAAGAAACGTAAAAACATTCGACAAGAACGTCGCAGAGTTGAACAACAAGCGGTTAATTTGCGTGTATTGAATGGCCATACAGCAACAGATGAAGACTGGGAAAATTTCTCAAGATTCTATGAACAAACGTTTGCTGAAAAGTATGGAACAGCGACACTGAATGAAGGATTTTTCAAAGAAGTCGCACAGTCCTTACCCGATCAAGTGATTCTGGTATTAGCCGATGATGTTTCACAACCTACAGAAGATAATCAAACGGACAAAGCTCGATGTATAGCAGGCTCACTGATGTACGCGAGTGATACGATACTTTATGGCAGACATTGGGGCTGTATAGAACAAATAGACAAACTTCACTTTGAAGCCTGTTACTATCAAGGTATCGAATATTGTATTGAACATAAATTAGAAAAATTCGAACCTGGCGCTCAAGGCGAACATAAAATCGCACGAGGCTTTATTCCAACGTTGACTCGATCTAGCCATTGGCTGAATAATTCACCGTTTCAAGAGTCCATTGAAAACTTTGTGAGACATGAACAAGCTGGCGTTAAAGCTTATATGAACTCACTCAAGTCTCCCTATCAAGAAGAAAAGTAATCGACAACGCTTATGCATATACAGAAGCCATTTTCAGAATCTTGTGTTCAAAACCAGCAAGTCATACTCGACGTTTTAAAGCCGCTATTAAAAGATAAAAAACACTTACTTGAAATAGGAAGTGGCACAGGACAGCACGCAGTTTTCTTAGCTAGGCAGATGTCACACCTTATCTGGCAAACAAGCGATCAAAGTATCTACCACGGTGGTATTAAAGCGTGGCTGGATGAAGCAGGCCTAGATAATACTCGAGACCCTTTGTCCCTCGATGTCAGTGCAGATGAATGGCCCGAAGAAACCTATGATGTTATTTTCTCAGCCAATGCAGTGCATATTATGTCTTGGGAAAATGTGGTTGATTACTTCAATCATGCTAGCCCCCTATTAGAGTCAAATGGCTACTTTATTTTGTATGGACCCTTTAACTACGAAGGGAAATACACCAGCGAAAGCAACGCCAACTTTGATCAGTGGCTAAAGAATAATGACCCCAAGAGTTGTATCAAAGACTTCGAAAAGCTTAATAAGCTTGCCGAGGAAAATAATATGTCGATTGTCGATGATATTGCCATGCCAGCGAATAATCGCATTCTTGTATGGCAGAAAAATCAATAATCAAATGATTAATCAATGAAAGGTCACCCCCCCACTTTTAGCACAAAATTAGTTAGGGACCTTGCGTGGGTGATTACCAGCCCACCAATACAATCAGGTCATATTGAAAACACCTATTGGTGGGATCACGACAAATGCCAAAACGAATTTCAAGATTGTCTGCCGACTTTACTCAAATTAGATAAAGACCCATCACCTTTAGAACAACATCTATCTCAGGCAAAAAGTAAAAGACTGGGACATAAATTTGAAACTCTGGTTTCCTATTGGTTAAGCATTAGTCCTAATTACGAACTCATTCAACAGAATATCCAGATTATTGAGGATGGCGTCACTTATGGTGAGATTGACTTTATTATCAAGGAAATTTCGACAGGCAAGGTTATTCATCTGGAAGTCTGTGTGAAATTTTATTTAGGAACCGAACCCTATAAAAACCCATATCGCTGGTTTGGCACCAATACAAAAGATCAACTGGGAAAAAAATTAGACCATTTATTAACTCACCAATCGCAGTTGAGTAATAACCACGAAGGGTATTTTTCTCATAAAATTGACGTATTAAAAAACCAGCAAATAGACGAACGCCATTGCTTCATAAAGGGAAGATTGTTCTATCCTGAAGGCTCAAAAATTTCCCCTGAAGATACCACTGACAATCATCTTCGAGGTTCATGGATATATTCGAATACTATTCAAAACACAGATAAGAAATATCTAGCGATTAATAAAACACTTTGGCTGTCTGAGCTTAATTACAAAGACATCATAGATTTACAGAAAAACCCAGTTGAGGTTTTTAAAGATAGAGCGCAATGCTATGTTGAAATTGGTCTAGATGATCATGACAACCTTAAAGAACAAAGGCGTGTATTTTTACTTCCTGAAGCCTTTACGTTTCCTTCGGACAATAAAAACCCCCTATAAGTAGGGGGGTGCCTTTTTCTAATTTCATCTGAGTTTTAGTGCAATTACAGAAACTTACCCAGACTAATTAATAACTTTCTAGGATTTGAGTACTCTTAAAATCTCTTCTAACTCTGTGATTAACTGACGAGAAAGTTGATTTGCTTTAGCACTATCATCATCTGCTTCTACACCTGATAATTTTTGACGCGCACCATTGATGGTATAACCCTGCTCATGCAATAGGCTTCGAATCTGACGAATCAAAAGAACGTCATCACGTTGATAATAACGACGATTACCACGACGTTTCATGGGCTTTAGATTAGGAAATTCTTGCTCCCAGTAGCGTAAGACATGAGCCTTTACACCACAAAGATTACTGACTTCTCCTATAGTGAAATACCGTTTACTTGGTATTGCAGGTAGTTCTTTATTATTGGATGCTTCCAGCATACTTTTCTACTCTTTGCTTTAGTTTTTGACCTGGACGGAAAGTGACAACACGACGAGCACTGACTGGAATAGCTTCCCCAGACTTTGGATTTCTACCCGGACGTTGTGCTTTATCGCGCAGCATGAAATTGCCAAACCCTGATAATTTTATATTTTGACCTTCTTCTAAAGCCGTTCTAATTTCTTCGAAAAACATTTCTACAAGTTCTTTTGCTTCTCTTTTATTTAGCCCTAATTCATCAAACAGATGTTCAACCATGCCTGCTTTCGTCAATGTCATAATTGCTGCTCTCCTTACAATAGATAACAATGGGTGTATGTTGAAATATAATAAAAAGGAAAGGATATTACATGCCACTTCCTTTTAAATTATTTATCGTAACACTGCCCCTGTATGATTTTTAAGTGCGTCCATGATCTTCTCAACATGGGCACTGATTTCTTGTTCTTCTAGGGTGCGCGAAAAATCCTGAAAAATCAAGCCTAAAGCGAGACTTTTTTGTCCTGAATCTACATTCTCCCCAGAATAAACGTCAAATATAAAGCTATCGACCATCTGTTGAATATTCAAATTATTCAATACCTTAGCAATCGTTGAATACTGAACATCTTTATTCACTAATAACGCAAGGTCTCTTCGCACTGATGGATAAGGTGAAAGCTTGGTGTATTCAGGTAATTCTTTTTGAGAGATATTATCCATATCCAGTTCAAAAACAAATACTTGCTGATCTAAGCTTAATTCCTTTTCGACAGCTGGATGCAAGGCTCCGCAGACACCAACAACCTGATCATTAGAAATTATATTGGCAGATTGACCTGGGTGTAATGCCGTATGATCAGACTTCACAAATTCGAAAGTTTGACCTGTTGCTTCCTCAAGCAATGCTTCAACATCACCTTTAAGATCGAAGAAATCGACGCTTCTAGATTCTGCATTCCACTGCTCAGAATAAACATTACCCGTAATTGCGCCAGCCAGTTTCTTTCTCTGACTCAACCCTTCAGAAGTCTTTAAAAAGCTTAAACCTGTTTCGAAGAAACGAACACGTGATTGTTGACGTTTTACGTTCTTATCAAGCGCTGGAATTAATCCTGACCACAAGGTACTACGCATGATCGATAACTCTTCAGAAATCGGATTTGATAATGCTATCTGCTCTTGATCAGGGCTTAATAATGATTCAACCTCTGGAGGTACGAAACTATAAGTAATCGCTTCCTGATAGCCTCTGTTAACCAGAATATTACGTAAGGTATTCTCATCAACCAGCGTTTCTTCTTTTCTAGCGATACGAGGTTCCATAGGACGTAAACGCGCAGGAATATTATCGTAGCCATAAATGCGAGCAACCTCTTCGACAAAGTCTTCAGGTGTAGCCAGATCAAAGCGGAAAACGGGGGGAGTAATATTCCAACCATTCTCAGCTGAATCAACCTTACAACCTAAACGCGTCAGAATATCTTCAACGCGTGCATCATCTATCTCTATACCTAGATGACGTTTGATACGTCTGCGCTCGAAATAAACAGCATCACGCTGCTGTAGATCGTCTCTAGCACTGACATCATTGAATGGCCCTACTTCGCCACCACAAATCTCAATTATTAGCTGTGTCGCGCGCTCAATCGCCTTAACTTGCAAGTCAGGTGACACGCCTCGCTCAAATCGATGAGATGAATCTGTATGTAATCCGTACTTACGAGATTTCCCCATGATTTTTTCAGGAACAAAATAGGCACTTTCTAAATAGATGTTTTTTGTATCATCTGTAACAGAGCTTTCTTCTCCACCCATAATTCCAGCTAAGGCGAGCGCTTTTTCTTCATCCGCTATTACCATGGTATCAGCGCTTAAAGTAATTTCTTTACCATCAAGCAAGGTTAGCTTTTCACCTTCAACTGCAGTTCTTACATCAATGCCACCGCTAAGTTTATCGAAATCAAAACCATGCATCGGCTGCCCTAACTCAAGCATCACATAGTTTGTGATATCAACCACTGGCCCCAGGCTACGAATATCAGAACGCTGTAACTTTTCAACAATCCAATCAGGAGTCTTAACAGTAACGTCTAAGTTACTAATAATTCTACCCACATAGCGCTGGCATAGTGTGTCTGCAGTGATTTTTACTGGGAAATCCTGCTCGTGATCTAATGCTGCGGCATTAACAGTAACTTCGCTAACAGGCGCTTGCATGATCACACCTAACTCACGAGCGACACCTGACACACATAATAAATCTGCACGATTTGGGGTCGCATCGAGATCTAGAACAACATCATCTAAATCAAAAATTTCTCTTAAGTTTTTACCCAGTTCGGCATCTGCAGGAATTGCCAGCAAGCCTTCACCAGCTTCTCCCATGCCAAGTGTTTCTGAACCACAGAACATGCCTTGTGATAAAACACCGCGCAATTTCCCCTTTTTAATTTTAAGGGGCTTCACACCTGCTTCAGAACTAGGAAGCACTGCGCCAATCATCGCTACCGGAACTTTTTGCTCGAGCTCGACAGTGGCATTCGTCACAATCTGTAATAGCTCATCTTCACCAATATTAACCTGACAGACTCGCAAACGATCTGCATCAGGGTGTTGTTCAATGCTTTTAATTTGACCTACTCTTACATCTGTAAACGCAGAAGCAACTGGATCTATTCCATCCAGTTCGGTTCCCGACATAATGAGTTGGTGAGATATTTCTTCTGTTGTTGCGTCTAGTTGAACCCATTCACGCAACCAATTTAAACTAACTTTCATATGCTTATATCAACCTCACGCAAACTGCTTTAAGAAACGTACATCGTTGTCAAACAACTTACGTAAATCATCAATACCGTATCGAAGCATGGCTAATCGATCAATACCGAAGCCAAACGCAAAACCCGTATAAACTTCTGGATCAATTCCAACGTGACGGAAAACCTCTGGATTCACCATGCCACAACCCATCACTTCTATCCAACCGGTATTTCCACAAACTCGACAGCCATCGCCATTACACAATACACACTGTATATCGGTTTCAGCCGAAGGCTCTGTGAACGGAAAATAATGAGGTCTAAATCGAGTAGGTAAATCTTCTACTTCAAAGAATGCTTTAAAGAATGCTTCTAAAATACCTTTAAGATCTGAAAAGGTTACATCTTTATCTACCATCAAACCTTCAACCTGATGAAACATCGGACTGTGCGTAACATCTGAATCACAACGATAAACGCGACCAGGAGCAATAATACGCAATGGTGGTTCTTGATTTTCCATTGTGCGAATTTGCACAGGAGATGTATGCGTTCTCAATAAGGTGCCATCACCAAAATAGAAAGTATCGTGAGAAGCACGAGACGGATGATGATCAGGAATATTTAACGCGGTAAAATTGTGATAGTCATCTTCAATTTCAGGACCTACTTCAACACCAAAACCTAACTGCATGAAAATTTCTTCAATACGCTTAGCCGTGCGAGTTACCGGATGTAGACTCCCCTCACCCATTTTGCGACCCGGCAAAGAAATATCCAAACTCTCATTTTCTAATCGTTGATTCAACGCATCAGCTTCAAGAGATTCTTTTTTAGCATTGATTAACTCAGATAAAGCCTGCTTGGCTTTATTGATCTCTTGACCCGCATCACGGCGTTGCTCCGCAGGAAGCTGACCTAACTGCTTTAATTGACCAGTAATTAATCCTTTCTTACCAAGATAATGTACACGTACATCATCAAGCTCTGTTAGGTTAGTTGCCGCATCAAGCTGCTGCTGAGCTTGCTGCATGAGTTCTGTCAGTTTATCCACTGAAGTCTCCGTAATCCGTTGTTGAGTTTTATTTGAGTAACTTTTACTGATAAATAAAAAAGTTACAAAATTTTTGCACAAAAAAAGCGAGGGAAGGCAGAAACCTTTCCTCGCTTTGATTTACATCTTTTATTCGCCCATCTATGACAAAAAGCAATCTGTTAAAAACATCAAGCCAGAAGCAACAGTGAGGCGGAACAGTAAAACTAAGCTAGGGCAGCTTTTGCCTTCTCAGCTAACTGTCCAAAAGCATCGATATCATGTACAGCTAAATCAGCTAACATTTTACGATCTACTTCGATTTCTGCTTTCTTAAGTCCGTTCATGAACACACTGTAAGACATATCAAACATACGAGCTGCCGCATTTATACGAACAATCCATAGACTACGGAATTGACGTTTCTTTTGACGACGGTCACGGTATGCATACTGACCTGCTTTAGTAACTGCCTGATTCGCTACACGATAAACTCTGCTTCGTGCACCGTAATAACCTTTAGCTTTCTTTAATACTTTTTTGTGTTTTGCGCGTGCCGTAACACCACGTTTTACTCTAGCCATTTTCTATATCCTCAATAATCAATCAAACGTACGGAAGCATTCTGCGAACCATTGGTGTATCGACTTTTTCGACGACATCACCAGCTCGTAAATGACGCTTACGCTTGCTGCTTTTCTTAGTAAGGATGTGGCGCAGGTGAGACTGCTTACACTTGAACGTGCCATTAGCACGCTTGCGGAAACGCTTTGCAGCGCCGCTGTTAGTTTTCATCTTAGGCATCTTAACTCTCCATTATTGGTCATAGTTCTATCTAAATTGTAACAATCTAAACATTGAAAACTATGATGAGTAAAACATTCCTATAAGAGTGCCTCTCCTTAAGGAATGATATAAATTCTTGATTTACTTATACCAGATCTACTTGCATTAAACGTTGAAGAAACAACAACGTTAATGATTAAGCTTGACCTTTTTCTTTCTTAATTGGACCAATCACCATAATCATTTGGCGACCTTCCATTTTCGGGAACTGCTCAACTGATCCGTACTCTTCTAAATCTTTTTCTACGCGCTTAAGCATTTCCATGCCTAACTCACGGTGAGCCATTTCACGACCTCTAAAGCGGATAGTTACTTTCGTCTTATCCCCTTCTTGAAGAAACTCTGTTAATTTCTTCAGTTTGATATTGTAATCACCAATATCAGTTCCAGGTCGCATTTTAATTTCTTTAACCTGTGTCTTCTTCTGCTTCTTCTTATTAGCGCCTTTTTGTTTACTCTGCGAGAATTTAAACTTACCGTAGTCCATAATGCGACATACTGGTGGTTCGGCTGTTGGTACTATTTCAACCAAATCTAATGAATCTACTGCGGCTTTTTCCATTGCTTCAGTAGTTTTAACGACACCTACGTTTTCGCCATCCTTATCAATAAGCCTAACTTGTGGCACGTTAATCTCTTCATTGACTCGATTCTTCTTTGGTTTAGCGATACTCTTTATCCTCTATAACTTATAAATTTACCTGAACAATACTATTATTCAGGTAATCCGCAACTAGCATTTTCTTTTGTAATTCGTTCTATTAACTCATCAAGCGGTAAACTACCAAGATCTTCGCCTGATAATGTACGCACTGCAACTGAGTTAGTTTCTACTTCACGATCACCAACAACTAAAAGGTAGGGGGTACGTTGAAGCGTGTGCTCGCGAATTTTAAAGCCTATCTTCTCATTTCTCAAGTCTGAAACAGCTCTAATACCGCTTTTTTTCAAGGTATTTTCTACTTTTTTCACAAAATCAGACTGTTTATCCGTAATATTCATTATCACAGCTTGAACAGGTGATAACCAAAGCGGGAATTTACCTTCATGATGTTCGATCAAAATTCCAATAAAACGTTCAAAAGAACCCAAAATTGCACGATGCAACATTACAGGTGTTTTACGGGAACCATCTTCAGCAACATATTCTGCATCAAGACGATTAGGCATTGAGAAATCGACTTGAATTGTTCCTAGTTGCCACACACGACCAATACTGTCTTTTAAAGAAAATTCGATTTTTGGACCGTAGAAAGCACCCTCACCCGGCAACTCTTCCCATTCCAGATTTTGAGCATCTAATGCATCTGCTAGTGCTTTTTCTGCTTTATCCCAGTCTTCTTCACTACCCACTCTATTTTCTGGGCGAGTTGATAAACGATAGATAACATCTTCAAAACCAAAATCATGATACACATCATGTAAGAAATCGATAAAATCGGCAACTTCAGGCTGTATCTGTTCTTCGGTACAGAAGATATGACCATCATCTTGCACGAACCCACGCACACGCATTAAACCATGCAATGCACCTGACATCTCATTACGGTGACACGCACCGAACTCAGCAATTCTTAATGGAAGGTCACGATAACTTTTTAGACCCTGGTTGAATATTTGCACATGACAAGGGCAATTCATTGGCTTTAGTGCAAACTGACGACCATCAGACTCTAGTGAGAACATGTCTTCACTGTATTTTGCCGCATGACCAGAGCGTTCCCATAAAGAAAAATCAACCAACTCTGGTGTATTCACTTCTTTGTAATCGCGCATGCGTTGTTGGTCACGCATATATTGAGAAATCACCTGATAAATTGTCCAGCCTTTGTCGTGCCAGAAGATCTGCCCTGGCGCTTCGTCTTGAATATGGAATAAATCAAGTTTACGCCCTATTTTCCTGTGATCACGCTTCTCTGCTTCTTCTACACGGTGCAAATAAGCTTTAAGCGCTTTTTTATTTTCCCATGCTGTGCCATAAATGCGTTGCAACATCTCATTATTAGAGTCACCACGCCAGTATGCACCAGCAAGTTTTGTTAATTTTACCGCCGGTATTTTACCTGTGCTTGGTACATGAGGACCCCGACAAAGGTCGATAAAATCGCCTTGTTTATACAAAGATAAATCTTCATCACTTGGAATGCTTTCAATAATTTCAGCTTTATAGGTTTCACCCATATCGCGGAAAAACTGAACGGCTTCATCACGAGACATCACACTGCGTTCAACAGGAATATCCTGTTTGATCAAATCCTGCATGCGTTTTTCGATAGCATCTACATCTTCTGGCGTAAACGCACGCTCATAAGAAAAATCGTAGAAGAAACCATCTTCGATTACAGGACCAATAGTCACTTGAGCTTCTGGGAATAACTGTTTAACAGCTTGGGCCATCAAATGCGCTGAAGAGTGACGTATTACATCGACACCTTCTGGGCTATTGGTAGTGATAATACTTAGCGACACATCTTCATCGATGATATGACTTGCATCATATTGTTTTCCATCAATGGCGCCTGCAAGTGTTGCTTTCGCTAGACCCGGACCGATATCTGCTGCTACGTCTAAAATGGATACTGCGTTGTCGAATGAACGCTGACTGCCGTCTGGCAAAGTGATTGTTGGCATTTTATTCCCCAGTGGTGACCCTTACGAGAGGCCACGTGTTTATCATTAATTAACAAAAAGTGTAAAAATATTGTTTGGTAGGCACGCTCGGACTCGAACCGAGGACCCTCGCCATGTCATGACGATGCTCTAACCAACTGAGCTACGCGCCTTTATTTTATAATGTGTACTTGTATGAATGGTTATGTTTGAACAGCAATTCAAGTCCACACTAAAAAGTAAGGGGGAGGATTTTATCGTTATTGAAAATGATTCACAAGCTTTCTAAAGCAAACGGTAGCATTTAAATAGCTATTATAAATGAATCAAGAAAAAGTGCCCGTAAGTAGGGGGGTGTGTTTTTCCATTTACCACGCTATCTGCTACAGTTGCGAAAATTATTTGCGCCCTTGGGAAATAGAATGGATAACCTAGAACAATACCTTGCTCCTTTATTGGCTTATTTTGATGGTGAACCCTGGCCGCAAGGTATTGCGATTATGGGAGTGACCTTTCTTTTCGCTTCTCTACTCTCCTGGTTTATTTTTCGTACCTTAAAATTCCTAACCAGCAAAACAAAATCATTTCTTGATGATCGTTTATTAGCAATTGCCAGGCCCCCTATTTACTACTCACTTTTAATGACAGGCTTTTCTGCTGGCGTTAATCGTATGCCTCTCTCAGATAAATTGACCGATTACCTGATCTTTGGTTTTAAAACCCTAGGCGTTATTATCTGGATGATAGCGTTAGTTAGAGTATCTAAAATTATTCTTCAACAACTGGCATGGGGTGGCAATAGAAACAACATTAGACTCATTCAACCGCAAACACTTCCCCTGTTTGATAACGTATCAAAGCTTTTAATTGTCGCCGTAGCCGTTTACATCATTTTCCAAATATGGGGAATTGATATGACAGCCTGGTTAGCTTCTGCCGGTATCGTAGGTATAGCTGTGGGCTTTGCCGCTAAAGATACCCTTGCCAATCTATTTTCTGGTGTTTTTATACTCGCAGATACACCTTATAAAATAGGTGACTATATTGTCCTGGATGGCAATCAGCGAGGCAAAGTTACACATATCGGTTTACGTAGTACGCGTTTAATCACACGCGATGATGTTGAAGTGACAGTTCCAAACTCCATCATGGGAAATAGCAAAGTCACCAATCAGAGTGGTGGCCCTCACCCCAAATTTAGAATAAGGGTTCAAGTCGGGGTTGCCTATGGAACTGATATCGACCAAGTCAATGATATCTTAATGAAGGTTGCGGAAGATGAGCCACTCGTCCCTAAATCACCAGAACCAAGAGTACGTTTTCGTGCTTTTGGGGCATCTAGTCTAGATTTTGAACTGCTTTGCTGGATAGAAAACCCAGAATTAAGGGGGAGAACGCTACATAAGTTAAATAGTGCTGTTTATAAGAGATTCAACGAAGAAAACATTGAAATTCCCTATGCAAAGCAGGATTTATATATTAAAGAACTACCTAAAACATAAGCCTCACGAGGATAAAAATCACTCGTGAGACTAGTACTGAATTTACACTATCGCTGATCCCAACTTACATTGGGTCACTCCAATAAATGGACTCTATAGCTTCAACATCCATAGTGCCGACTTCGGTACTCTTTTTACCAATTCGAATATCAACTTCGTGTGAACATTCTCCGTTTTCACAACTTAATTCATTGAATACACGCTGAGGCGTTCCGGGGATTTCACTGGCAGATATTGTCTGGAAAACATCATTATCATTAATCACTCCGTTTCCATCCATATCTATACTGGCTTCTCCGGTTAACAGATTCATTGCGTAAATACGCCCCTGAGTTGCCGGAGCGGCACAAGAGTTTATTAACTCACCCGTTGTTAAAACCTTAGGTACTAATGTAGTGAAAGTGATTGACCCTTCAAAGGTAATTGCAGGTGCCAATACTTTTTCGCCAGATTCAAAGAAATTCACATACCAACCGAGTTTATCGGTCTCTGTAATCTGCTTACCTTCAAAATCTGAATCCTGTGTAATGCTTTTGGTAAGAGTGGTTCCTGTACCCACAACATCAATTTCAACTTTTGCCAAATCAGAAAGTTGGATTGGGGTGAAATCATCATCCAACTTATTTAATGGCGATTTATCCAGAATCACAAACATATGATCATTTATTTCTTCATTCATTGGATGAGGTCTCATTCCACTTCCAACTGAAACCGTAAACATTGTTTTACCGTTTGATCTGAATGAAGCTACATCTGGCTCATTATAAAACTTACGAGCCGCAGAAGATCCTGCCGTCCCTAAATCAGCCAACTTGGTTAGTTTAAAGTCTTCAGCATTATTTGATAACGACTCAGTTAGGAAATCAAGTCGCCAAACGCTACCTCCCGTATCTGCAAAATACATTCGATCAAGGATGTTATTTTTATTTACATCAAGAATTCTTGCGCCACCAGGGAAAGCCTGAGTTACTTTTGCTCCAAGTGTTTCACGCATCGACCAAAGTTTATCTCCGGTCTTTGCATCGACAATATAAATATCATCACCCATCGTTGGCGTTTTAGAGATCACGACATCAGCTGGCTCATAGTCCTCGTCATAATCAAGAACAGGATCATTACCTCCGGCAATAATGACTGCTTCTTTTTTAACGGCACTGCTACCAGAGCCTACTAGAACGTTCGCTAAGTAAGGCATCGACCAACTTTGTCCCATTCGGCTAAACTGACTGTCATCACCGTCAATTTTCCAAAGCATTGTTGGCGTTTGTCCCTTGTGAATATTACTCACATCCAAGGCATAATATGATTTACCACCGCGACGAAGTCCAAAGTATAAATATACCTTTTCACCTGAATCTACTTCACCATTTGGGTTATCCGGATCATCTTCGTGCCAGTAACTTATATTGCCATCAATTCCATATTTATGAGGACCTTGTCCTGTGAATTGTGGCTCTATATTTTTTAATAATTCCTGTGGCATAAAGGCAAATATTTCTTCACCAGATGTACTATCAAACACATGTAAATAGCCTTCGTTGGTCGCAGAGAATATGTACTGTTTTTTCGCCGCATCGTCTGTAGATTTTTTGTAGGTAATGATTACAGGTTCGGTATGCAGCATATCTCCCATATGTTTACGCGCAACTCCATGAGGCGTTGCATTACTGTCAAACTGACCATTTTTCCAGCCACGAATAAACTGGATTAGCTGAGCGCGGTAAGCTGCTGCTTCAACGGTATTCAAATTTAATCCATCTTTATCGAATAACATTTCCTCAGTGATACCGGTATTAGCTACATTGATCTCAGATAATGTATTGCCTGAGACATTCGAATACAACTTACGTATAGCAGGGTTCGTTAGCAAACTTGCTGTTCCACCTTGCTGTACCACATCACCATCAGGGATTGCGCTTGTTGACCACAAGTCCCAGGCTTCATCTTTAAATAAGCCTAATTCAGTCATGGCACTCGTTAAACCACCATTTCCATCTTTACCTTTAATAATTCGACTATCACCAACATCGTCCAATTTAAACTTCTTTAAGTTACCCGCCCAACGTGAAGAGCTGGATTTATCAAATACCGGAATATAAATATCATCTTCATGCTCCAGACCACTTTTCACATTTACACTGTAACCGGGAGAAGCTTGAGAACGTGCCTCTTCCGCTATTTCATCTAATGCTTGTGAAAAGGCATCCGCAAGTTCAGCTTCATTAGTCGCCGAGAAATAACCTTCTTTTTTAGCCGTCTCGGGGTCATCTTCCAACGTCACCAGACTTTGCAAGTATTCTGAGGCTTCAGGTGTAATACCTTCAGAGAAACCAATAACATAGGTATGTAAGAATTGATCTCCATTTACGTTTGGCTGATTATCATGAGTCGCCAGATATTGCGTTAAATCTGCTCCACAACGCCCACTTCTGAAGCCATGCGTAATGTCACAACTAGACTTGTTTATTAAGCTTTTTACTCTGCCATAGGAATAAGGATCTCTATTAACACCATTCGAGTATTCAGGCTTGCCATCAGACATCAAAATCATGAAGCTACTCTGACAACCATCTTTCATGGGTGATTCATATTTAGGTTTTGGTAATGGCGAATCTTTACAAATCGCATAGTAACAAGATGAATTTGTGATAGTGCCATAATCATTGTCTTTACAATATTTACCCGTTGTCGAACAACCTGTAGGATTACCATCTTCATCCGTACCGGTACATGTTGTGGTTCCACCAACCCACGAACTTCGGCATCCCCAATATGACTCAGTCTTACAATTATATTCAGTACCTGCACAATTAGAGGCTAAACCAGGTCCAGACGGATTAAAGCGATCAGCTGGGCATATTTTCCCCCATGTTTCTCCTGCTCTCCAGTCAGCTATACTATCGTTCCAAACTCTGTATCCAGAAGGTGATGCATCACAAGAACCTGAGTCATTCTTTTGATTTACGGGTTCTCCTGCATAGGTTGAAGGATGTGCTGCCCACGTGTAATTCTTTCTCGCATAATCATAACCGTAGTCGACTTCTTCGCCTCGGAAATACTGTGACGCTTCATAAAGCGCATCAACGATGGGAGTCATCCCTTTTGCTTCCCAGTCATCGGCAATTTCACTTAAAAAAGTTCTAACCGTGACCGTATCGCTTGGCTCTGGAATATTACTGTAATCCCAACGAACTGTTCCATTAAGCATCATTGAGTCTTCTATGATAGGTCTTGCGAGACTGGTAACAGCAGTAATAGGAAACTTAATCCCGTTAGGATAATTTTTTCGCCAGTTTGAGTTATCACCATAATTCATGATACCCACGCTTAGGTTATCTGGAGCATTCGTCAAAACTGTTCTCAATGCATCTTGCATTACCTGCA
Source organism: Cocleimonas sp. KMM 6892 (assembly GCF_035798195.1). Lineage (NCBI taxonomy): Bacteria > Pseudomonadati > Pseudomonadota > Gammaproteobacteria > Thiotrichales > Thiotrichaceae > Cocleimonas > Cocleimonas sp. KMM 6892. The sequence goes on from NZ_JAPFBV010000005.1 coordinate 322,796, forward strand.
TACGTGTTTTCTTACCGGTAACTTCTTCATACGTTATCGTCAATACTGGCGCACCTGAACCATCACCGTTATCTCTTGATTTAGGATTTCTTTCTCCGTAACCAGAAATGACAAACACCATCGCATCATTAGGGTCCCAGTCACCTCTATCGACAACCAATTGAACCAGACTTTTCAAATCTGGTGTTTGTTGTGCAGCCCCACTCTCACCAACAACCCATGGATCAACGGACCAGGAGACTGATGTACCATAAAGCGTTCTGTTTGAAATATTGGTAAGATTATTTTCAAAAGCAGATGGGTTATCATGATTTTGAATTTTAATATCTAACGTAGTAGAGGCAGAACTAGAGTTGCTAGCCGTAAACTGTATAAACGCAGAATCAATTTTTGCGCCTTTGGGTATATCTAAATCCCTAAAGCGTAACCCAACTTTTTGAGTGAATAATCCATCTTTAGTCATTTCTAGAATATTGCCACTATGAGCAGTTCCCCTCAGACTTGGAAAATTATGCTCATCAGCATCTTCGTTTTTATCTATGATGGCACTAGAAACTGTAGTCTTCTCTCCGACGGCAGAGGTTCCATCAACCTCTTCTTTCATACTGCCCGAGTTATCCATAATAAATAATACGTTATTATTTATTTCACTTTCCGTGTAGAAAACTTCGGTATCATCAGCATACGAGAAACCCATTAGCGCCAGCATTGTTATGCCCAATGCACTTATAAAATAAGTTTTTTTCATATTATCTAGATAAATTTTCATAACGATCAGTACTCAAAATTATTTTCATTGTTTATTTGTATTGAATTCACTTTTCTAACGTCAAACGCTTAGAGATAACTTCCTTTACTTTTTGAATTAGGCACCATTTTTCCTGCACCTCTGTGATGTTGATCTCTAACCGATTTATTTTTATCGCTTGTTTTTCTTATTTGAAAATCATAGAGCCTACAATTAGGAACACCCGGACCAATACTAGAACCCACACCATCTCTTAAACAGGCATATAGCTCTTCTAAATCGGTAATAATTTCTACAGTCCCAGAAGGCGCTCCAGCAAAACTGAATGTATTATCATCAGTCTCTACACCGTTAACTTTGCCACCGCCATTTCCAAAAGTAAGTCCTGCATCCTGTCTTTCCAGTGGCGTAATCAACTTAGTTGTTGCGGTAAAATCAGTTAATTCATTTTCTGTTTCGTGAAAAATGGACATTTGCTGATGGTCGTTACCCGCCACTAAAATATCAAGCACAGAAATTTTTGTTGCAGAGACCGTAATGATTGTCATCAACGTAAGAAACACCAGTGCGGTAAACAGCGTTGCACCCTGTTGTTTTTTCAAAGAATTTAATGACTTGTTATTTTGATTAATTGCCAGCATTTAATATCCTCCCTGAGCTTTTATTAGCTAGGTAAACCGTTGTTGTATAAACACGAAACAAACGGCGTAAATCATTACTAGAAATGTTTACTTTTTTATCCAGCACATTATAAAAGGTGACCGAGCTATCTTCTTTCAATAAGTTATCATTTGAAGATCGAAGTAGAAGCCCAACTTGAACACTCACTATACTTTCCCACTCACCTCTATCTTCAACTTTTCCGGCTCGTTGATAATTAATCGAACCGTCATCACGTTGGACACCATAAAGAAACTGAATAGACTCTACATTTTCAATAATAGGTTGAGTTCCGCCACGACTTCCGTGACAAAATAAAACTCTGTCGTCATCAACACTAGAAGTGTTCCTTACAACACGAAAAGTACTGTAAATTTTGGCATCTGATGGTTGAAAAGGAGGAGCAATGCCATTCACAGGATCTGCACTACACGCTACTGCGCGTTGATCTCGTAATGTTCCTCCGCCTGTACAATCAAAATAAACTAAGGCACGCGAATTATAATTTGCGGGGGAATTTGTACATTCTGTAACACCTGAAATACAGGGGTTATCCGCTAATGCTGCAACAGTAATTAAATCACTTGCGCCATCTCTGGTTTTTCTATTCCATGACGGTTGTTGATTTTCTAATGTGACGCCATTTCTGCAAACGGGATTATCCAAAGGACCATCTGCATCAGTGTAAAAAGGCTTATCAATAATTTTGCTGTGTATCGAAGGGTACCCGGCATGCATAATAGTTTTTCGTATCAACTCTAGTGCAGATCTTGCATTTCCGTCCATCTCACTAATCGCATCACGCATGCGATCACTGTCTTTAGTTCCAACAAAGTTTGTCACTACGCCAGCTAACAGAAATAGGCCGATAACCATAGAAACAAGCAATTCAACCATGGATAAGCCCGACTGAGCCTGCAAGCCCGACTTACCTTTAAATAGACTAGAATTATTTTTTATTATTTTTTGCATTTTAGTTCGGCCTCACCACTATAGAAACTGATGACCTTTCTTCTTCACCCCCTAAATCTTCATGCGCTTTAGATTCAGTCCATTCAATCGTTATATTGTGATCAACATTCGGAGTTGCACAACCACCGTCACAAGCAATTTCTAATGTTCCGGCAGGCAATGTATTAACGACTCCACCAACACGTTTTGAACCTTTCCTTACTCCGCACATGACATCCTGGATATCAAATCGTGCTGTTTCTGCAGGGGTACAATAAGTGTTACCGCGACATTGTTTTTGCAATGTATTGCAATTAACCGCAGACTCATAAAAACCACCTGCAGCACCCAAGCGGTTCACACGCATTCGTCCACCAAGTTCTGATGCGAGAATACTTGCCATTGTTCTAGAGTGGGCATTATTTAGCCCTTTGATCGATGCAACCTGCATACCACTTAGGCCTAGTAATCCTATCCCAATAACAATCAGGCTAACCATTACTTCTATTAGTGAAAAGCCACGTTGTGGCCGTGCCAATCTGTTCATAGCTTAAATCGCTTATTTTTATTATTAGTAAGTCCTATACGAGGACTCATTTGACATTATTTTTATTTATGTCAACCAGATTAACTTATTATGCGAGAAAAGCAATTTTTTAAGACAATCGGTAAATAAAAAACTACCTTTCGTCAATTTTAAATTGGCAAGAGAAAAAGATAAAAAAGAGCTTATAAGTGGGGAGGTGCCCAATTGCGAATCGAAAAAGGCCTTGTAAGTAGGGGGGTGCCTAATAGCCTATAGAAAAAAGGCCTGTAAGTTGGGGGGTGCCTAGTAGCCTATAGAAAAAAGGCCTGTAAGTTGGGGGGTGTCAATCAAATAACAACAGCATTGATTTCAAACAAAAAAGGTCATCGTTAACGATGACCTTTTATTATTTTTTTTAGTTATTTATTTTAGTTATTCTTTTTTAGTTCTACTTTCAACGTATTTAACATTCTCTAACTCATTGGGTGAACTGTTATTAGCTGATTCAGTATTGTTTTGAGATGCCGTACTTGTGTTGTTCGTTTCTTTTGACTGACTTGTTGTGGAAGCGGTATCTGCATTTGTTCCAGAACTAGAATTTTGATTGCTGCCACCTCCACCAGTAGTGCTGGCTTCAGCTTTAGCATTTTCACTTTGTTTGCTGTCTATTTCTCTACTGGAATCATCACCAATCATTATACCTTTACTTCCCTCTTCTGGAGCATCCGGTACAAATTTGGGCGGCACATAACCATCAACTGGATCTTTAGCCGCCTTCATTTCTTTTTCTATGCTGGTAACGGGGCAAGGCTTATCATTGTAATAAACCTTACCTTCTGTATTAACGCATTTATAGATTTTTGCTTGCGCCTCCATAGACAACAATAGAGGGGAAAATAACAGCATGCTTATTGTTAGTTTAATTTTCTTATTCATAGTTATTTCTCTATTTTTCTTAATATGCTAGCTATTAATTTGCCAAGCTATCAACTTGTTATCTAATCATCCAGTGCTTTATTGATCACTAACAGGATCACTCCAATAAACAGACTCTAATCTACATGCATCGTAGCCCGTCGCCTGAGAAAGCTTCTTACCAATACGAATATCTACTGGATGAGTACATTCTCCATTAACCACATCTAAAGGATTAAAAATGGTTTGAGGCTTTCCAGGAATCTCACCTTTAGCCACAGTGATGTATATATCATTATCGGTTATTGCTTGCGGATTATAAGGATCAGATGTATCTGAATCAGCATCACCGCTTCCATCAAGGTCTATACCGGGTTCACCCGTTAACAAATTAATCGCATAAAAACGACCTTGAGTTGCTGGGGCAGCACATTGATCGATACCCACTCCCGATGTTAAAACTTCAGGAACCAGTGTTGTAAATGTGATGACACCGTCAAAGGTAACTGCTGTCGCTAGTACTTTTTCACCCGAATCAGGCAAATGCACTAACCAACCATCAGATTCAGCTAATGTTCCCGTTTGGGTTACACCCGATTCATCTATTGTTATTCTAGCCAGGGTACTTGTTAATATTGTATTGTAATTATCTTCATCCAACTTACTAAATGGAGACCTATCAAGTACCACATAGAATTTATCATCAATCGTTTTATCCAACGGATGTGCTCTAAATCCACTACCGATAGATACTGCAAATATCGTCTTACCTTTCAGCTTTAACGCTGAAACATCAGGCTCATTAAAGAACTTTCTTCCACCATCACCGAGTTCTGCTAATTTAGTGATAGTTGACTCTTCATCAGATGAACCAATAGACTCACTAAGATCGACTCTCCATAAGTTACCGCCTGTATCACCAAAATACATACGATCGATAAATTGATTGTAATTCGTATCGAGTATGCGAATACCGCCTGGAACGCTGTTAACTAATGGATTAGAAACAGCACTACTTAACTTCCATAAAGGTGCGCCACCGTTAATTGCATCGATAATGAAAATATCATTACCTTCGTTTGCGGTAACTGATGATTTTGCGTCATCGACTAATTGAGTGTTAGGTATATTTCTGTCTTCATCTGGATCATAACCACCACTGATGATGACGACTTCCTTACAGTTCTCGCGTCCGTTAACACAGGTTGATCCGTCTACTCCTACTCTTGCTAAATATGGAGGTGACCACGATTGTCCTAATAAACCATAGCCTGTGTCTTCTGAGTTCACTTTCCATAATAGTTTAGGCGCATTTATATTCGTGACATCAAGTGCGTAGTAAGAATTTCCACCACGACGCAAACCAAAATAAAGGATAACCTGATCACTACCTACATCAACAACGCCATCTTCATCAACATCGTTAAACCAGTAGGTAATACTTCCATCTACACCGTATTCATGATCTTCGGCGGTTCCTTCATTTAAATATTGTGATTCCGTGATTGTTTTAAGCAACTCACTAGGAATAAAAGCAAACATCTCTTTTCCAGCATTTGAGCCCGTATCTGCAGTATCAAACGCATGCAAATAACCTTCATTAGTACCAGCAAAAATATATTGCTTTTTGACACCATTCTCTCCGCTGTTATAAGTGATAACGAGAGGCTCAGAATGAAGCATATCTCCCATATGATAACGGGCTTCAGTATTTGGCTCTCCAAGTTCCCAGCCACGCATGAAGTTAACCAGTTTCTTACGGTATGCAACAGTAGAGGTTGGGGATATACCCAATACATCATTTGTAATGTTGGCTATATTTCCTTCAGTCAATTGATTACTAGCTGTTGAGATATCATTGCTCACAATATCAGAATAAACATTTCTTTCTGATGGATCTAACAAGTTTGCTAAACCACCTTTTTGCACCAACTTTCCATCAGGAGTTGCCGCAGGGCTTTCAGACCAATAATCCAAGGCATTTGTTGTAAAGCCACCAAGCTCGTCAACTGCCTCTGCTCCATTACTACCTTTGATTTTACGAAGGCCGTCTTCATCGACAATTTTGAATTTTTTAAGGTTACCTGCCCATCTTGATGAATTTTTGCGATCAAAAACAGGGATATAAATATCCTTTTCATGCTCTAAACCACTTTTAACATTCACACTATAACCTGGTGATGCCAAAGTACCTTTAGGTGCCGCAACTGCAGCCAAGATATTTTTAAATGCATTTGCCAACGCTTCTGGGCTTGATGCTTCAAAATACCCATCATCTTCTGTTCCTGGTATACCGTCATCATAAGTGGCTAATGATTTCAAATATGTTTCAGTACTTGTTCCCGCTCCTGTTCCGAAACCAATCGTAAATGTTTCAATGTATTGATTGCCTTCTTGACCATTAGGAAATGACCCCGTTGGATCAGGTAAATTATCATGGGTTGCTATATATTGCGTAATCTCTGCACCACATTTACCGGCATTACCTGCTCCTTGAGGCGAAGCACATGCACCTATGGCAGAAGCCAGAGTTCCCTGAGGTCCTTTAGAGGTTCCTCGGATAGAAGCAAAAGGCCCTTCATTAGTAGTTTGAGAATTATTGTAACTAACTCTATATGTAGGAGCTCCATCGGTCATTAATACGATATAGTTTTCCTGACAACTACTTTCAATTGGAGAAATATACTTCTGTGCATTTGATGATGTTACGTCTCTCGCAACATATCTAATATCTTTAGTTACGATATCTCCAGAATAGGTTTTTGGGTGTGCTCCGTTGATGTACGGGGAGTTCTGACCATAATGCATGGTCTCGCCACGATAATACAAAGCAGCTTCATAAAGTGCATCCACAATAGGTGTAAATGAGTTCGCATTCCAGTCATCTGCAATATCAGCAACATATTCACGAACTGTTTTATTTTCATCTGGGAAATTAGGCAAACCATAGACTTCTGAATTAGAAGTTATAACATCTCTTGCTTTTGCATTGATATCTGTAACAGGAAAAGCGATACCTGAAACCGAATTATGTCTTTTATCTTGAGCGTTGTAGATGCTCAATCCTTCCTGACCATAATTCATCAAGCCAATTTTAACATTGTCTGGTGCTTCTTCTAAAACGGTACGTAATGACTCTTTCATTACATCTATTTTTTTCTTGTAGGTAGAACCATCTGTATATTCAACATGTAATTCTGGAACTGTTCCAAAATTATCATCGAAGGTGAATACTGACCGAGAGCCACCTGAAACATTATATAAGAAGAATGATACGCCGTTGTTTTGTTGCCAGCCATTTCTATCAACAACCTCCTGCAACACACTCATTACGTCAACTCTTTGATCCTCAGTCCTGTCACCTGCAGCCCAATCTTCCCTTATATCCCAATCGTAACCACGATTGAAATAACCACTAAAATAGTTTCCATCTGAGGTGGGGGAATTATCTGTGTCATCACTGTAAACTCTAACAGTAACATCGCCAGAAGTGGTTGCTGCTGATTCAAATTGGATATAAGCATCAGTGATATTAGCGTCTTGTGGGATACCTAAATTATCAAATCTGAAACGACTTAAATTATATTGGCTAAAGGTAATAGAATTCTGATTTGTAACGACATTAGAATTACTTCCATTTTGAGAACCATCTTCTACTGAACTTTTTATTTGACTCGTAACCGCAGTACCTGGGCCCGATGCTACTTCTATCGTACTGTTCATACTGCCGGAAACATCTAACACAAATAGCAAGTTAGGCTTAGAAACATTGACCGAATAAAAGACTTCAGTATCTTCTGCGTAGGTGGTTATACAAGATGCGAGCATCGACAGGGATAATGCTGTTTTAATTGCCGTGCTGATTTTATTCGTTAATTTGTTCATAATTTTCATCCCCTAGGGATTAGGTTATTTTTATTAATTTGGTCTATATCTAAAATGTATTGAGTCGTTATCTTACAAGTAGCTGTTTTTATTCGCGTTAGGTTTTTCTTTTCCAGCTCCGCGATTGTGGCGATCTCTTACACCGGAATTAGAAGCTCTCTTTCGAACTTGAAAATCATATAAGTCACAAGGGGCAACATCAGGACCAATGCTTACTGCCTGACCTTCAAAACCACCACATGTGTACCTTTTGAAGGTATCTCGAATCTCTCTTTCAACACCATGATCACCCGCCTTAGGCGGTACGGACCAAATACCTGTAGTGGTATTAAATTCTTCTCCCGGAGTTTCATCAATCATAGGAATCATTAATTCTTCTACTCTTGTGAGCTTCTTTAATTCGTTTTCAGTATCTTGAAAATTCCGCATTTGCTGCTGATTATTGCCTGCAACAAGTAAGTCTAATAAAGATACTTTCGTTGCCGAAACACTTACCACGGTCATTAACGCTAAAAAGACCAGCGATGTAAACAAAGTCGCACCTCGCTGCCTGTGAGATAAACTCAAGTTATTCTTAGTGATCATAGGAGAGCTCCATTATCAACATTCTCTAAATTTATGGTTGTCGTGTATATTTTAAATAATCGACGTAAATCATCGTTTGCAATAGTCACTGGCTGTTTTAATAACCTATATACGTTTTTTGTGCTTGGTTGTTTCAACAAATATTGGTTTTCCGAGCGCATTAGCAATCCAACTTGAACACTAGTTACCATGCCCCATTGATCATCTTCTTCCACCTGATTAGCTGTTCGGTAAGATGTGTTTCCGTTTTCCTGACGTACGCCATATAAAAATTGCATCGCCTCTACATTGTCTGCAATTTTTTTCGTGTCAATATGACCTGAGGTTCTGCTACCTTCGCAAAATAAGCCTCTATCACGGGTTGGGACATTCGGGTTTCTGATAATTCTAAAGGTGCTGTATATCTTCGCCTGGGTAGGGTCCGGCATACCTATATCTGGGTCGGTACTGCAATATACTGCTCTTGTATCTCGAATTGTAGCTTCGCCACCATTACCCAAACAATCTGTATAATGTAGAGCATTTGGGTTTACATCTGCCATATTAGGGCAACTGGTCGCACCATCACGACATGGGTTATCAGCCAATGAAACAACGGTTATTCTATCTTGTACATTGAGATCTCTTGTTCTCCTATTTTCAGGAGGTTTCCAACGATGAGGTTTTAATCCATTTCTACAACTATTTTCATTCTTTATTTCTCCATCAGACGCTGTATAAAAAGGCTTATCAAGACGAATATTTTCCATGGAAGAGTATCCAGCGTGGGAGATTGTCGTTCTCAAAACAGTAAGCGCTTCATTTGCATTAGCATCCATATTACTAATTGCATCACGCATGTGATCGGCATCTTTAGTACCAATAAAATTAGTCACTACACCTGCCAATAGAAATAATCCAACTACCATTGATATCATCAACTCTATCAGCGACAAACCTGTCTGATGATAAGCTGTGTTTTTAAATTTTTTATATTTCATCACTAGTATTGAAATCCTATTTATGGATTAAGGGATAACCGGTATTGTTATTGTTTGGACTTGATCTTCGTCCGGTTGATCTTCATGAGTTTTAGACTCATTCCAGCTAATAGTAATATTGTGCTCAATATTTGCTTGCGAACAAAGACCAACACAACTTACGTCGAGGGAGCCATTTGCAAGTAAATTCGCTATGCCACCTTCTCTTGTTGCACCCGTTAATGTTCCGCACATGACTTCTTGCGTATCGAATCTTGCTGTTTCTTGAGGTGTACAATAGGTGGTATTTGCATCTAAAGCGGTGCCGTCACTCTCACACAATTCTTCAAGGACATCACAACTCACATCATTATCATAAAAGCCGCCATCGACACCCGGCTGATTGGCGCGCATCCTTTCGGCAAGTTCAAATGCAAGATAACTTGCTGTTGTTCTCGAGTGGGCGTTATTCGTCCCTTTCATTGATGCAATCTGCAATCCACTAAGACCCAGCATACCTACACCAATGACAATAAGGCTTACTAAAACCTCAATCATTGAAAAGCCTTTAATGCGTGTTCTTGTGTTTAACATGTATGTATTTACTTTCTATTATTTTTAAAATTATCGAGTAAAAGGTTTATTTATTACTGAGTACACATTATTTTTCGGGCACTAATAATGAAAATTACGTTTCATGTAGATAAATTAAACCAATTATTTTTATATTATTCACTCACAGATTACCGTTATTCGGCTAAATATCAACATTTATCAGAAACTATCAGACCAGTGGTATCCACCATCCTTTGAGCTAAAATAAGAATAAAAGAATGATCAATATAAAATAATAGGCTGTAAGTAGGGGGGTGCCTTTTTCACAGACATAAAAAAGGCGCATAGAATTATGCGCCTTTGGTAACGTTATAAAACGGCTATTACGACATTTTAAGCATTAATTTATTTAGCTTACTTACAAATCCAGCTGGATCTTCTAATTGCGCGCCTTCTGCTAACAATGCTTGGTCAAACAGGATCTCTGCCCAATCTCCAAACTGCTCATCATCCGTTTCAGTTTCCATACGTTCAATTAATGGATGCGTTGGATTTATTTCTAAAACAGGTTTATTTGAAGGCATGTCGTGCCCTGCCTGCTTCATTAGCGTTTGCATATAAAGCGCCATGTCCTGCTCATTTAAGACAATACAAGACGGAGATGATGTTAAACGATGAGAAACACGTACATCTTCAACTTTTTCACCCAGAACTTCTTTAAGGTGTTTGATAATACCGTCTGCTTTCTTGTCTACTTCTTCCTGTTCTTTTTTGTCTTCTTCAGTATCGAACTTACTTAAATCAAGCTCTCCTTTCGCAACTGATTGAAGTTTCTTACCATCGAACTCTTGTAAGCCATTCACTAACCACTCATCTACTCGGTCGCTCAATAGCAAAACTTCGATCTCTTTTTTACGGAATACTTCAAGATGCGGACTGTTTTTAGCGGAAGCAAATGTTTCTGCTGTTATGTAGTAGATTTCTTCCTGCTCTTCTTTCATGCGAGAAACATAATCTTCTAACGTTACTGTCTGCTCTTCTGAATCCGTATGCGTTGATGAGAAACGTAATAACTTAGCGATTTGTTCCTTGTTCGCCATGTCTTCGCCCGGACCTTCTTTTAAAGCACGCCCAAATTCATTCCAGAATTTTTGATAATTCTCCTTATCGTTCTTCGCCATTTTTTCAAGCAAGCCCAGAACCTTCTTCACAGAAGCTTTGCGCATAGACTCTACAACATGATTACTTTGCAAAATCTCTCTTGAAACATTTAATGGCAAATCATTAGAATCAATAACACCACGAACAAATCGTAAGTAATGAGGCATTAGGTTCTTGGTGTCATCCATAATGAAAACACGTTGAACATAAAGCTTAATACCATTTTTCTGCTCTGGCTCCCAAAGATCGAAAGGCGCTTTTGATGGAATATAAAGAAGTGATTTATATTCTAACTTACCTTCGACACTATTATGACTCCAGGCTAACGGGTTTTCCCAGTCATGAGCGATGTGCTTGTAGAACTCCTGATAGTCTTCATCTTTAAGATTACTTTTAGGCTCGGTCCAAAGGGCATTAGCCTTGTTCACGACTTCCCATTCTTCGGTCAGTTTTCCTTCTTCATCGCGTTTACGCATCTTTACGGGTAAAGGAATATGATCTGAATACGTTGAAATTATTGAGCGTAAACGATAATCATTGGCAAATTCTTTTTCATCTTCTTTAAGATGCAAAACAATCTCAGTTCCATGCGCTTCTTTTGTTGTATCTTCTAAGGTAAAGCCATTTTCACCGTTTGATTCCCAAACGACAGCTTGTTCAGGCTTGTCACCTGCTCTTCTCGTCGTTAGCGTTACTTTGTCAGCGACGATGAATGATGAGTAAAAACCAACACCAAACTGACCAATCAGGTTTGAATCTTTAGCGGCATCACCAGAGAGTTTTGATAAAAATTCTTTCGTTCCTGATTTTGCAATAGTACCGATATTATTGATGACATCTTCACGCGTCATACCGATACCATTGTCGCGGATAGTCACAGAATTAGCCTCTTCATCAAATTCTACTTCTATGCGTAATTCAGAATCTCCTTCATATAAAGAATCATCTGAAATAGCTTCAAATCGAAGCTTATCGCAAGCATCTGATGCATTAGATACCAATTCACGTACAAAAATTTCTTTATTTGAATACAGAGAATGGATCATTAAATGAAGCAATTGGTTTACTTCAGTTTGAAATTCCATGTTCTCTTTTTTCACTTTTGTTTCAGCCATTGTTAATTTCCTAATAAATCCTATGGTAGTTCTAATAAAAGATGTCAAAAATGTATGGTCAATTAATAACTTTTCAAGCGAAATGTTGTATTATTTGCTCTTTAAAAAATCACTTAAACAGGATTGTTTATGAGTAGCTCTGGAGGAATGTCTCAGTTATTAAAAGGCATCATGATTGGCATTGTCCTAATATTAGCCATTGTAGGAACAATGAGCTTATTAGATAAAAGTAAATCCCCAGATGACTATACCAACATCAACAATTCAACAAGCAGAGACTCTTCGAATATTCCAGCCCCCTCTATTAGCATTAATCCGCAAAATTCAACAAACACCGAAAACTCAGATAACAATACCAATAATAATGCTGAACAATCTGGGCAACTCACTTCTAATCAAGAAAAAACAAACGCTGACGAAATTGTGGACTCCACTATAGATGCGGACAAACCTGTTTTAGAAGAGGAAGAACCGGAGAAACCTGAAGAAATTCAATTCGGCATGCTTACCGTCAGTTCGATCAATCCAGACAATAAAGAAAAACTTAACGCTTCTTTTGTCATTTTGAATAAAGAAAATACTGAAGTTGCAAAGACAAGTAATGTAAATACAGCCACGTATAAACTACCTGTGGGTGAATATAAAATAACAGCGACTTTAACACCCGCTGCTACACCATCCGATAGACCGATTCCAACGGTAGAAAAGACCCAGCAACTATCGATTAGTGCCGACTCTAAAACCGATCAGGTTTTCGAACTTAAACCACCACTGACCATTGGGATATTGCAAGTATCTGCTGTTTCAACGAGTGCTGGAAATAAAGCCGTTAGATCAAATTTCATCGTTCAAAAAGACAATGGAGAGACCGTCGCTACCAGAAACAATGTGACAAACAGCCTTTTCAAACTGAATGCAGGTAGTTATAAAGTAACCGTAAGAAGTGGCAGCATAAGCGACTTTAGAACCGTTGTCGTAGAGGCAGGCGAATCAACACAGGAAACGTTTAAGCTTCAAGAAGCTGCTGCACAGGGACGTGTTTTAATCAGGGTTTTTGATACTCGCTCCAGCACCCCTGTGAATGCTGATATTACGATTTCTGATGTTCAAGGAAATCTGGTACAAGAGTTAAAATCAGTGACTAAAACTGAAATTTCACTGGCACAAGGCAATTATAAGATTCGTGTTGCAGGTCCAACCGGACAATCCAATAAGAATATAAGAGTAATAGCAGGACAATCATTGAGTGAGATTTTTCGCTTCGATGCGCCTCAAGTTGCCGTCAATACCACGGAAACGTCTACTACCAATGTATCCGATGATACCGAAACCTCTGGAAACTCTAGTGATAATGGCATCCAAATTACAGAAAATGTCACAATTAAAGCAGTAGAACCTCAACAAGAAACTAACCAAGTTGATACACAACCCGCTATTGAACCTGTTCCAGAAGCAGATGAAGCTGCGGTTCAAAACGCCAGCATAACCATTCTTGCTAGAAATGCTGCAGATAACAGACCGATAAAATCAAATATTTACATTCAAACCCCAGCCGGTCAGCATCTAGATAAAAAAATCTATGTAGACTCAGGTACTTTTGAGCTAGCACCAGGCGTATATAAAATTACTGTTCGATCAAAGAACAGAAAAAACAACGTTAAAACCATTCGTATTTCGGCTAATCAGCAATTAAACGAAACCTTTTTGATGGATAATCTGACAGCGCCTGACACCACAGAAAGGTCTGCAACTCCTGCCCCTCAAAAACCCGCTAAACCCGTAAATAATGGCATTATTCCAAGTGGATTTTTAAACGTTTTAATGCAAGCGGATAATAATCAAAACGGATCAAATCAAAATTTAAATACCCATTTTATAGTCGCTACAAAAGCAGGTAAAAAAATAGTTGAGCTAACCAGTGTCAAATCAGGAAATTTTAAATTAGATACAGGCCAATACGTCGTTACTGCAATTCATAAAAATCAACGTCGCAGTCAAAATGTAACAATCAGAGAAAATCAAAATACACGTTTGATTTTTAGAACAAGTGACTTTGGAGTTCGCAAAGGACTCTTGAGGAGCAGGATCATTGATGAAGCTGGCCGTCCCCTAAAAGGCAATCTACTTGTCAAAGACATGCGAGGCAGAATCGTTGCACGAGCAAACGGTGTCTCAATAGGTGAATTTGAATTAGCACCTATAAGACACACAGTCAGTGTTAATTACAGAGGCCTCAGTGGCAGCGAAGTGGTTAGAGTAGCTTCCGGTGAAACAACCATTCAAACATTTACGATTGCGTCAAACAGCCCTGCTCCAGCAAATAGGAACGCTCAAAAAAATGATACTCAAGAATTAAAAAGAATTATTAGGGATAAAATAAAAGAAGAAATACAAAAACAGTTTTAATAAAAAACTGATAATAAATAAAAATCTAATAATAAAAGTGCAACTCGTCAGATATATTGAAAATAATTTTTATATTGATTTAAACTCTCTTGCATAAAAGTAAAAAATAAATTAACTCGATATAATTATAAATAGAATATAAAAAAAGCTGCATTCTAACAAAAGCCACTAAAAGGCTTTTGTAACTATATTTTAGAAGTTTCCAATCAGTTGAAAAGCTGAGTAATTATAAAAATAACAACGTCTAAATAACTGCTAAAACTGTAAATGAAAATTACTCAAATTTCTAGTGAAGTCAAAGATGCAGGGCTGTCAGCTTTCTGGCAATTTTATGCTTTTGCTCTTTTTGCTACTGCGATTTGCATAGCTTTCTTTACAAACGGCTCAGAAATAAAGCACTTTTTTAATATCCTACTGGCTACTTTCACAGCCATCCCTCTTTTAATAGCCATTTTTATCCACAAAAAACCTCTCTATCCCTGGGGAATTTTTGTTTTTGCTATTTTAATTCTCGTAGCAGAGGATATTTTATCTTCGTTACCATACTTGGGATTTGATGCCTCATTCTTTAAGAATGAATGGCTAAAAGAAATTGGCATAGGCATTTTAAGTCTTTTCAGCTTAAGCTTACTGTTACGAATAGAATCGAATTATCGTATAAATGGCTTCGCCATTGATTTCATATTGTGCCTATTTTCGGTAATTTGTTTCTTATTCATATTATCTCCAAACCTACTGCAGTTTGCACTTAAAGATCTCACCTTATACCAACAACTTCAGTTTTCGCATGCGTTTTTAGTAGCAGTGCTGATAGGTCTTCTTCTTGTAAATCTACGACTTCTGATTTCATTTAAAATCAAAGATCTTATAAGCGCCATTATGATATTAACGCTATCTACCTACTTATTAGTCAATGCATTCAACAGCATCGGTTATTTTGGTAACAGCGAAGCAGTAAACGACATTGAATGGTTTTGTTACAAATTTGCTGGCGTCTTAGCTTTTCTACACATACTCACTGAAAACTATAATTACAATTATGACCCTAATAAAGCAAAGGTTCTGGGTTTAAAGTTTCTCTGGAGTTCTTCAATTCTTGCATTATTGGTTACTCCAATAGGCGTAATTTATAGATGGAAATTTAATCTTACTCCTCTAGATCCTTACTTATTAGCCATTGTCGGAGCAACACTAAGTCTAATTGTTATTTTACGAATCTCAGTGCTACTCAGAAATTACGAAAAACAACGCAAGAAATTAAAATCAATCGCATTTACTGATGCATTAACGGGGTTACCTAATTATTTAGGTATACGTCATTTAATAGATGACAAAGAAAATATGTTGGTTTTCACCCTTAATATTGAAGACTTCAAATCGATCAATGATATGCACGAAAGGCAATTTGGAGACAATGTATTAATAAGCTTAGGCAAAAGACTAAAAAATCTCAGTGATGTCTTATTTGTTGCTCGTATCGGTAGCGATAGTTTTTTAGCAGTCTTCCAGGCTCCTCAAGAACATATATATAAAGTTTATGCAAAACTCCAACAAGAATTAGGCATATGGGATATGGTCTCCGGCAAGAGAGTTGCAGTTCCCTTAACTTTTGGAGCCAGCCACAGTAAACATCCCATCAAACCAGAAAAATTAGTTAGACAATCTGAGCTTGCGTTAAAGGAAGCTAGAGAATTACACAAAGATTTTACTTTATATAAGGAAAGAGAAAATCCACTTTCCGTTAATTATAATGATAATCTCCCGAGACTAGAACTTAGAGAGATATTACAAAGCTCGATAGATCAAAACTATTTACCTATTCATTTTCAGCCTATTTATAATCTGAAAGATGGTTCTCTTAAAGCACTGGAATTATTAATTCGCGTGCAGTCTGATGAACATGGACTTCTACGTCCTAGCCAATTTCTTGATCAGGCAAAAGCTTATGGCTTGTTAACTGGGCTCACAAAAGTGTGTATT
This sequence comes from Cocleimonas sp. KMM 6892, assembly GCF_035798195.1. Taxonomy (NCBI): domain Bacteria; kingdom Pseudomonadati; phylum Pseudomonadota; class Gammaproteobacteria; order Thiotrichales; family Thiotrichaceae; genus Cocleimonas; species Cocleimonas sp. KMM 6892. The sequence goes on from NZ_JAPFBV010000005.1 coordinate 339,242, forward strand.
AATATGGTCGCTGAGAACTTTGAAAAACTACCGAAAGTAGATATCAACGTTAATGTACCACCCTATATGCTGAATAATACCGATACACTGAACGAATTTATCAGCTCTTTCCATAATGCAAATCTACCCACAGAACGTTTCTGTATTGAAGTCACTGAAGATGGAGATATCCCTACAGATCACTTAATCCCAGCGATCAATCTATTAAAAGCGAATGGTTTTTCAATTTCTATCGATGACTTTGGCACGGGCTATTCTTCCCTTGGCCGCTTATCTATTTTGCCCGTAGATAGTGTAAAGATAGATAGAAGTTTGTTACTCAGTGCGAGCGATGGTAACAAAGCGATTTTAGAATCTGCCATCTCACTGGTAAAACGTCTTGGGGTAAAGTCTGTTGTTGAAGGTGTTGAAACCCTTGAGCAGTTAAATCTGGTTAGAAGTTTAGGCGCAGACTCTGTTCAGGGTTACCTATTCTCTAAACCGGTAAGAGTGGTTGCTGCTTCTAAGTTTTCACTCAACGCATCGAGTATTGTTGCTGAATTTTAATGCTAACTGCATTCTAATGAAATCAGTTACCTAAAAACCAATATCAAATATCATCCAGCTTGTTTTGGATAACTTTAAAATATGATTTGAAGGGTCTTCCTCTTTCCACTTTTTAGCTACAGGACCAAGCCAGTGATTTCGAGATGGCGTTAATTTTCCTTTTTTGTTTTGATGATTGTATGCCAAACGACTCCAATAGCCTTTCTTAATATAATTTCTTAATTTTCTAAAGACCGACATCGCTTTTGCATGGTCTGTGCAGTTGTACTCTTCGCGCCCTAACCTGATTTCTAACTTGCCACAAAACAAGGTTTCATTGTCTAAAACAGAATGGGTAAACAGTAGTTTACAGTCACCAACATATAACTCTGAAGTGACTTCTTTTATATCGATAGAATCGCAATAATCATTAGCATAAGCCAAAAACTCAGACTCATCCTTTTCCAACATAAGAAATAAAATTTCTGCGTCCATAAGTGTTATGAGTTATCTAAACAACCTTTGTTTATTTTATATGTTCAAGAATACCGTCGAGCTCATCTAGATTATTGTATTCAACAACCAGTTTACCTTTGCCCTTATTGTTATACTGAATGGCAACCTGAGCACCCAAAGTTTGCGATAAGGACTCTTCAAGCTTCTGCACTTCCAGGGCTTTCTTCACGGGCGTCTTTTTATCTGCAGCTAGCTCGGGGTTTGCTATTTTCTTTACCAGCTTTTCAGTCTCTCTTACAGACAGTTCTTTCTTTGCAACAATATGTGCCGTTTCAACCTGTTTCGCACCTGATAAAGCCAACAACGCTCGCGCATGGCCCATATCAAGTTTACCTGTGTCTAATAATTCTTTGGTAGTTTCTTCAAGATCAAGCAAGCGTAATAGATTACTGACAGCGGCTCTGGAGCGACCTACTGATTCCGCCGTCTGCTGATGTGTCAAACCAAAGTCTGCAATCAAACGGCTCATTGCAATCGCTTCTTCCAGTGGATTAAGGTCTTCACGTTGAATATTCTCAATCAAAGACATTGCTGCAGCAGCCTGATCAGGAATATCTCGGACAATCGCAGGAATGGTATGCATACCCGCTATTTGAGACGCACGCCAGCGACGTTCGCCAGCTATCAGCTCATATTCACCGCCATCGATTCTACGAACGACTATAGGTTGAACTAATCCTTGTGCTTTGATCGACTCGGCAAGCTCTTGAAGCGCATCTGGGTCAATAGATAAGCGTGGCTGATACTCACCTTTTCTGATTTTTTCAACGGGTAGTTTCTTTAGTTCGCTGTCTTTATTTGCAGCATCATCTTTTACAGCCGAACTTAGTAGCATATCTAAGCCACGACCTAGTCCTGGTTTTTTTACCATTATCAAATTCCCTATCGAAGATTATTAGACTGACTTAAACAACTACTATCAAGCGGCTTGTCGCGATGATTCTTTACGGATGACTTCAGCTGCAAGCGCTAAATAAGCCAATGCGCCACTTGATCGCTTATCATACATCAATGCTGGCAAACCATGACTTGGCGCCTCTGCCAAACGAATATTGCGCGGAATCGAGGTATTATACAAGGTATCAGAAAAGTGCTGGGCCAATTGATTAGAAACATCACGCGACAGATTATTACGCGGATCGTACATCGTTCTTAAAAGTCCGATGACTTCCAGCTTTGGGTTCGAATTGCTACGAATGGTTTCTATCGAACCAATCAATGCAGAAAGACCTTCCAATGCATAATACTCACATTGCATGGGAATAAGCACCCCATTTGCCGCAACTAAAGCATTTACCGTCAACATATTGAGTGAAGGTGGGCAGTCTATAATGATGTAATCGTAATTACCTTTTACCGATTGTAATACTTTTTGCAGGCGGTATTCACGATCGCCCATTTTCATCATTTCAAGTTCAGCAATAGTTAGATCAGGACCACCCGCTAAACCAGACACAGACATATTGGGGATAGTTTGAATCGCTTCATCAACCTTTGCATCACCCAGCAAAACATCGCTTAAATACACCGGCATTTCGTGTTTATCTAAACCAATACCAGTAGTTGCATTACCTTGAGGATCCATGTCTACAATTAACACACGGCGCTTAATAACCGCCAATGAGGCCGCCAAATTAACGCTAGTGGTCGTTTTACCAACACCACCTTTTTGATTAGCAACGGCAATTATTTGAGTCATATCGATTGATCTGTTTTTGGTTTTATTAAGTTTGCACACAGTATCAAAAACTGGGGCTTAAGGGTAGATATAGTGATTATAAAAAGTCACCCCCCTACTTACAGGCACTTTTTTGGTCACCTTAATCGTTGGGCGTATTCTCTAACATCTTAACGGTTACAGATAACGACCGCTCTTTTGGGGGCAGGATATCCTTCTATGGTTTTATTATGATCTTCAGGATCAAGAAAATCTTGCAGTGACTCAAATTCCATCCAGTCCGTCGAGCGCTGCTCTTCAATACTGGTCTGGTTTATATCGACTACCCGTACATTTTTAAAACCCACTCTTTCTAACATTCTCACTAAAAGTGGGGGGGTGGGTAAAAACCAGACATTACGCATTTTCGCATAACGATCTTCGGGCAATAACAACTCATGGCTCTGTTGATTTGATTCATCTTCGATGACCAATGTTTCTAATACCAATTCGCCATCTGCGCGTAAAAAACTTCTGAGTTCTTGTAAGTGTTCGATGGGGGAAACGCGATGATACAAAACCCCCATTGAAAATACCGTATCAAAGCCTTTGCCCTGATATACCTTACTGAATGCAGGCAACTCTTCACCTTTGAAGGGCAATAGATGTATAGGTTTTTCACCTACGTATTTCTTTAAGGTATGAAATTGCACAAGAAAAAACTGACTAGGGTCAGCACCAACCACCAACTTTGCACCATCGGCCAACATACGCCACATGTGATAGCCATTACCACAACCGACATCTAAAACCCGTCGATTCTTCAAAGGCGTTAAATGCGATTGAATTCTTTGCCACTTCCAGTCTGAATGCCATTCAGTATCAATATGAATACCAAATAATTCATAAGGACCTTTGCGCCAGGGGTGTAACTTTTTGAGCAGTGAAAGCAAATACTCACTAGTTTCATGATCGCAATCTTCAGCTGAACCAATTCTTACTTTATCCGCGGAAATATCAATACTAGATGCCTGAATATCTGGTAGTTGTTGAAGAATGCTTTCCCACTCTTCCTTCTTGCCGTGTTGTCGCTTTTCAAAAATAGCAGATAGTTGCTGCGGGAGTACTTCTTGCCATTCGACAAAGTCATTCTCTTGCAGATCAGCATACAAGCTTTCAAAATTAACAATCATGTTTTCGGACATTACTATATTCTTTCTTAGGATTTCAAAGCAACTAGAGAGATAAAATTAAAGCTCTGAAACCATTGGTAAGACTGAGAAAAACCAGCTTCTTGCAAACGGGTCTGGTGTTGTTCCAGGGTATCAGGAATCATTACATTTTCTAAAGCCGCACGTTTTTGGCTGATTTCAAGATCACTATAGCCATTCGAGCGCTTCATATTGTGATACCACTCGATTTGCTGTTGATTCTCTTCCTCGTTATCAAAAATAATTTTCTCAGATAAGATCAACGCTCCGCCTGGCAACATACCCTCGTAAACTTTTTTCAATAAGCTTAAGCGCGACTCAGGAGAAAGAAACTGCAGAGTAAAGTTGATTACCACTAAAGACGCATTGCTAATCTCTGATTTCTCGATATCTTCACACAGGACGTCTAAATCAGACTCAGGCATGTGACGAGCCAAACGAGATTGGCAGCGTTTCACCATTGCCTCAGAATTATCGATGCAAATATGCTTCAACTTTCGTGATGATGTTTGTCGGTGCATCGCTAAAGTCGCTGCGCCTAAGGAGCAACCAAGATCATATACATTGCTATTATCTTTGGCGTACTGACCAGCGTAAACACCTAGTAAGGAAATGACCGTTTCATATCCAGGCACAGATCGACGAATCATGTCAGGAAACACATCCGCCACAGAATCGTCAAAAGCGAAATCCACGACTTTTTGATTATTAGCGAAAATATTATCTTGTTTCATGAGTCACTAGAATGTGAGTAAAAGAATGCGCAAAAGTGGTAATAACTAAAGCAGCCTATGCAAAAAGGCTTAAGCACCCGGCCATTTAGTATCAACGGATAGTTTGCCAAAAGTAATTTTCTCACCGGTTCGTTTTCCTGCATCTGGACCCATAAAGTACAAATAAGGTCCGACTAAAGCATTAGGTTTTGCAACCTGTGTCATATCTTCACCCGGGAAATTCATGCGGCGCATTTGAGTGTCGACTGGACCTGTATCGATGCTATTCACACGAATGAAATTATCCGGCAGATCATATTCATCAGCCAATATATCCATCATTGCCTGTGAACCCGCTTTAGCGATACCAAAAGCACCGTTATAGGCTTTGCGTGAATCATGCGCAGAGAAAACAATCGCCGCATCTTTAGAGGCTTCAAGTAAAGGCAAACACGCTTGAGTGATTAAAAAGTTAGCGTGTAAGTTTACCATTGTCGTTTTCGACCATAACTCAAGATCATATTCTTTGAATGGGATAAACGCTGGCAACCAACCCGCATTTAACGCAATACCATCAAGCCCACCCAGCTTATCTTCGATGGTAGTCGCCATATCCTGATAATCTTTTGTCACCGCACCTTCCATATTCAATGGGTAGATAGCGGGCTCAGGGTATCCCGCCTCTTCAATCTCATCGTAGACGACTTCCAGTTCTTTCAGTGTTTTTCCCAATAACACCACCGTTGCACCAAAACGCGCATACGCCAATGATATTTCTTTACCAATACCAGAACCGGCACCCGTGACTAAAATAACGCGATCCTTCAACAAGCCATCTACTGGAACATAATCGAGCAGTTGCTGGTAATTTTCAGTTAATTCAGGGGTATTTTTAGAGCTTTGTTGATTCATGAGAAAATGCTTTAACTATCGTTAAAAAGGACTGGTAATAATTGCATAAGCATGACGAAGCGTCCAGACATGAGTTATTGATAATGCTCGTTTTAACAGGAAAAATGACACCCCCCACCTTTTATGAGGTTTTTTTTATAGTATTAAATGAAAACCTCACCCTTCGGGTCGTCGTCACAATGTTCCAACGCTGTCTCAGCAAAGCTTCGGCTAAGCTATTTTTCTATACAAAGGGTGCTAAAAAATACATCTCACTTGTCACACTTATCAAAACAGAATAAACTGCGCACCCTTGCTACAAAGCATACGGAGAAGTGTCCGAGTGGCCGATGGAGCACGCTTGGAAAGCGTGTGTACCTTTACCGGTACCGAGGGTTCGAATCCCTCCTTCTCCGCCAAATACAAAAAAAGCCCACTCGTTGAAGTGGGCTTTTTTATTTTGAAACGAATCGGATGTATGAGAACCCCCAATGGGTTCGAGCAGAGCATCCCGAGACCTTCGATTTAGTGAACCAATCTCGGCGGGTCTCTAATCAATTATCACAACGCAGACTCAAGTCCTTTCTTCACTCCTTCTCTGTGTTGAATTGACTCAGCCCATCTCAGCACATTCTTGTATGAAGCGGTATCTAGAAATTCGGTTGCATCATAAACATCACCCAGTGCTACACGTCCGTACCACGACCAGATAGCGATATCAGCGATTGAATAACCGCTTTTGCACATGTATTCACGTTCAGCCAAATGACGATCCAACACATCTAATTGTCGCTTGGTTTCCATGGTATAACGATCAATCGGATACTCCATCGGGTATGGTGCATATTTGTAGAAATGACCAAAACCACCACCAAGAAAAGAGGCGCTGCTTTCTTGCCAGAACAACCAGGTAATGCATTCCATTCGGTCAACACTGTCTTCCGGCAATAAGGCTTGATATTTTTCTGCGAGATAGAGCAAAATTGCGCAAGATTCAAACACCGATTGCGGGGGTGATTTTGATTGATCAAGCAATACGGGAATTTTTGAATTCGGATTTAGCTTCACAAAGTCGGATCCGAATTGCTCGCCTTCGCCGATATCGATAATGTGTAGGTCGTACTCTGCCCCTTCTGTGCCTAGTGCTAGCAGTTCTTCCAGCATTACCGTTATCTTCACACCGTTTGGTGTTCCTAGTGAATATAACTGCAGGGGCTTATCACCTACGGGCAAAACTTTCTCGTGCGTTGCACCTGCAATTGGGCGATTGATGCTTGCCCATTTACCGCCACTTTCAGTATCCCATGTCCAAACTTTTGGTGGTGTGTATTCTTTTTTGCTCATTATAACGATCCTGTTTTTATACATTCAAAGTTTAATATTTAGTGTTCAGTTCTATCGTGGCTATCTGCTTATCAAATTTTACAAATCACCATGTGCTCTAAGCTATACGCGTCATACACTATGTTGGACGATTAAATCATTCCGAGCGAATGAAAAGCATTCAATTATTCTAATGCAAGCAACTATCTCGACTTATGAGTCTTAAAAAACCACTTAAGTTAGCAGGCTATTTGGCCAAAAAAGATTATCTAAGTCACCCCCCTACTTTGGGGCACTTTTTTTATTAATCTTTCTAAGTAATTGAGTTTATAAATAAAGTTAAACACGCATTCATCGGATAACTGTATATATGACATCTGTATTAACTTAATATCGTGCCATAACTTAAAATGGACATACCTAGTGAATAAAAAGATTTTGGCTGAGCTTCTCTTGGCTAACGCCAGAAAAGACCGCGAGTCAGTTTCTGAAGGTTTGCAACAAATTCTAAGCGCCATTCGCACCCATCTTGATATGGATATTGCTTTTATCGCTGAGTTTTCTCAAGGTAAACGCGTTTTCAAATATATCGATTCGAAAAAAGAATCGTGCGTAATTAAAGCAGGTGACTCTGACCCTGTGAACGAAACTTATTGCCATAAAATTGTAAACGGTGAGATACCCGAACATATTACAGATACGTTAAAAAACCCTATCACAGAAAAACTCGATGTTACGACAGCACTCTCTATTCGTCATTACATGGGTGTTCCTATCCGCATTGCAGATGGTAGCATTTATGGGACCTTCTGTTGTTTTAATCACAAAACAGATGAGACCATAGGGGAACGCGAACTCAGCATGTTGCGTATATTTGCCGATCTCGCAGGTAAACAGATAGACAGCAATATTAAATCTAATCTTGAGAAAAAAGAGATGACCGATAGAGTGATCTCAATCCTAGATCCTTCAAAACTGAATATGGTGTATCAACCCATTTACGATATCCAGCAAGATAAAATAACTGGATATGAGTCAACATTACGCGTAATGACAAACCCTTATCGTACTCCTGATGTATGGATAAATGAGGCCAAACAAGTCGGAGTTTCTGCGAATCTGGAGATCATGGCGATCAAGAAAGCCACAACGGAACTTGAACAGCTACCAAAAGATACCTACGTATCCATTAATACATCACCAGAACATATAATAAATGGCGCGATAGCCACGGCACTTAAGGAGATTTCTCCAAAGAAAGTCGTTCTAGAAATTACTGAGCATGCTCCTATTACTGACTATGTTGAATTTCGCGAGGCACTCAAACCACTTCGTGACAGAGGAATTCTATTAGCCATAGATGATGCGGGCGCAGGTTACGCCAGTTTTCAGCATATTCTTGAAATAGCCCCAGATGTTATCAAACTTGATACGAGTATCATTCATGATGTCAATGTCGACCCTGCCCGACATGCGCTTGCGACAGCAATAATCTCATTTGCAAAAGAAACAAATGCAGAAATTATCGCAGAAGGCGTAGAAACTCAGGAAGAATATAATGCACTGAGGCTGCTCGGTGTAAACAAAATACAAGGATTTTATATAGGTCGCCCGATGCCAATACTTGATGCTATTGCCTTGCAGCGTTCAGAGATATCCAGATCCAGACAAGACTCTGTAGAAGTATTAGCTAACGTCAGATAAATAATTCTGAAAAGTAAATCTTTATGCAAAAAAAAGGGATGACTTAGTCATCCCCCCCCTACTTTCAGCCACTTATCTGTGGCAATTAATTCATATAGGTTTTAGCTTCTTCACCTGGGTAAGGTAATCCAGATATTTGCCAAAGCTGTAAACAACCACCAAATAACTTACGCACGCCATCTCTTTCGTGCCCGAAAGCCTTACATACACGACTCATCGGTGGAATAGCGCCCAAACGCATATAACGATCACGAATAAATTCGATGATTTCCCAATGCTCTTTGGTTAGCTCATCAATCTCGGCATTCGCTGCTAACTGCTCTGCAATTGAACGCGTCCAAAGATCTGGATTAGTCATAAATTCATCTTCATCAAACAGCGACAAGATAAACGCATCTGTAGTTTTTAATGGTGAAGTAGAAGCTCTCATAATGTTGTCCAGCTCGAATTAATATATTGGAGTGAAATTTACAGTAGACTTCTATTCACGTAAAATGATTAAAATTAATTTAATATCATAATATATGATATAGAAGACACAGGAAAGGTAATGGATCTAAAACAGCTTAAGTCGCTGATATCAGTTGTCGAAAATAATTTAAATATCAGTCAGGCCGCAGACCAGTTACATTTGGTGCAATCAGCTGTATCGCAACAAATTAGCCGTCTCGAAGAAGAGATAGGGGTTAAATTATTTAATCGCAAAGGTAAACGTTTAGCAGGCTTAACTCCTGTAGGTGATGAAATCGTTGCTTATGCCTATCGCACGCTAGCCAATGCCAATAGCATTCTGGAGATCGCTCATGATCACATCAATGAGTTCGAAGGCATGCTGCGTATAGGTACCACGCATACTCAGGCTCAGTATATTTTGCCCCCTGTAATTAAAGCATTCAGTCAGGAATATCCAGAGGTTGAATTACAAATCCACCAGGGAACACCACAACAACTGGTTACAAAAGCACTTCACGATGAAGTTGATTTTGCCATTTGCACTGAAGCGCTTAGCGAGAGTAAGGACCTTGTGAGTATGCCAAGTTATAACTGGAATAGAAGTTTGATCACCCTAAAAGACAGCGCTTTGCTTGAGAGTGATGAGATTACCCTGGAAAAGCTCAGCACCTATCCGATTGTCACCTACGTACATGGCTTCACCGGTAGAGAAGTGTTCAACGAAACCTTTAAAAAAGCGGGATTAAAGCCTCAAATTGTATTGAGTGCAGCCGACACCGATGTTATCAAAACCTATGTACGCAGCGGTATGGGTGTGGGTGTAATTGCTAATATGACCTATGTAACAGATAAAGACAGTGACTTAGTATTGCGAGACCTCAGTAAATTATTTCCATGGGAAACGACCAAGATTGCCTACAAAAAAGATAAATACTTACGCCGACATCAACAGCGTTTTATAGATCTTTTTCAGGGTAGTGTGTTGAAACAAGAAGGTTTGGTAGCGCCTTAGCTATTCCTATTTAGATTTAGTTAAATAAAGACCAGAACAAAATAGCCAATGCCACCCCCCTACTTTTGAATGATATTACGTTTTTGCACTTTGAAAACGTAAATAGAATTTATGCAGGGCCAGGCCTTTATTTAAACTAGCTCAATCTCTTCTGCAGTTAATTCGCGCCACTGGTTTTCTTTGAGGCTTTCATCGAGCTTGATCTTTCCAATCTGTTCCCGGTGCAATTTTTCCACATGGTTTCCAACCGCAGCCATCATACGCTTAACTTGATGGTATTTACCTTCGGTGATCGTCATTCTGATTTTCAGTTCTGACAACACCTCAATTTGGGCAGGAAGACAGCGTTTTTCTTCAGCTTTGAGCTGCACTCCTTCGCTTAATATTCGAATTTGTTTCTCTGTGATCGGCGTATCCAAATCGATCAAATAACTTTTTTCATGATTGTGTTTGGGTGAAGTGACCCGATGCGACCATTGGCCATCATCTGTGATGAGAATAAGTCCCGTGGTATCAATATCTAAACGACCTGCGATATGCAGAGTCTCCACTCGCGGCAGAAACAATGAATCGAATACCGTTTCATGATCCTCATCGCTATTTGCACAAACCACGCCCGCAGGCTTATGAAACATAATGTATTGTGGCTTGGGCTTTTTAATACTAACGCCCATGTACTCAACTAAAGCATCTTCAGCTACTTTTTGGGCATGATTTTTGACGACCACACCATCAACTTTTACTTTGCCTTTTTTGATCGCAACTTTGGCTAATGAACGAGTGAAAGCAGTGGAACTGGAGAGTAGTTTATCTAAGCGCATTTGAATGAGTACTTGCTAGTAAATTGATACTTTAAATTTGGTAAAAACAATAAAACAGAAATAAAAATGCCCTCCAGAGAGGGCATTAGTTACGAAGCGTTAAACTTCGTAAGGGTTTCGCATAATCATCGTATGATCACGATCAGGACCGGTTGAAATGATATCAATCGGCGTATCTAGTAATTCAGACATACGATTTAAATAAGCTTTGGCTTTTTCTGGCAAATCTTCGTACTTGGTGATGCCGAAGGTCTTACTTTGCCAACCTGGCATTTCTTCAAACACTGGCGTACAACGCGCAAATTCAGGCGTATTAATCGGCGGTACTTCCATCTGCACGCCATCTAACTCATAAGCAACACAGATTTTAATGGTTTCTAAATCATCAAGTACATCCATCTTGGTCACACAAACACCAGTGATGCTGTTAATTTCCATTGCACGTCGAAGTGCAACTACATCAAGCCATCCACAACGTCTATCACGACCTGTAGTTGCGCCCTGCTCTTTGCCAACTTCTGCAATGTGCTTACCAATTTCACAAAATAATTCTGTAGGAAACGGACCAGAACCAACACGTGTTGTGTAAGCTTTAGTAATACCCAAAATGTAATCCAAATCTTTTGGGCCCACACCAGAACCCGTACATGCTCCACCCGCTGTGGTGCTTGATGAAGTTACATAAGGGTAAGTACCATGATCAATATCTAATAATGTGCCTTGCGCACCTTCGAACATGATGTTCTTGCCGGCTTTTCGCATTTTACTCAATGTGTGAGGCACATCAATCACCATGGGACGCATAACTTCCGCCATCTCAAGACTTTCAGCGAGTACTTTTTCGTAGCTCACTTCTTCTGCTTTAAAGTAATGCTTAAGCGCGTGGTTATGATATTCCATCACTTCTTTTAGCTTTTCAGTAAAACGCTCTGTATCGAGCAAATCACCTAAACGTAAACCACGACGAGAAATTTTATCTTCGTAAGCTGGGCCAATACCACGGCCGGTTGTGCCGATAGGCTTATTGCCACGTGCCGTTTCACGAGCCATATCCAGAGCAACATGATAAGGAAGGATTAATTGGCAACCTGCTGAAAGCTTAAGACGTTCTTTCGCTGGTACGCCTTCATCTTCGAGCATTTTTAGTTCTTCTAATAATGCATCAGGGGCTAACACGACGCCGTTTCCGATAATACACTCCACGCCTTCGCGTAAAACGCCAGACGGGATAAGGTGTAGTACGGTTTTCTTACCATCTATAACCAAGGTATGACCAGCATTGTGACCACCCTGAAAGCGCACTACTGCTGAAGCGTCTTCTGTAAGTAGATCAACAATCTTACCTTTACCTTCGTCACCCCATTGGGTTCCTAGCACTACAACGTTCTTTCCCATCTTCTCAATTCCTTACTATTTACCTAACACAATAATGTTCTTTCGCTAGCGATTAACTTTTCTGCCTTTATCAGCGTTTACGCATAAGGCGGTTAATGCTGATGCGGTTTAGTTTGCAACAACTATCCAGTTATCACCTTGCTTTTCAATCTTTCGGTTACAGCCCTTCTGTTCAGAAAATGCTGTAGAACTCTCATCTAACTGACGTATTACACGTTCACCCTGTTGGCGTAGTTCAGTGACTAGCTGATCCAGATCTTTATCAAGTGTAAACGGCGCCAAGATCCCATCAGACTTAATCTCTGTATGCTTCATCATTGAAGCAAGGGTTCGCAGATCAGTACTAAAACCAATCGCCGGACGACTATTACCGAAGGCTTCACCAATACCATCATAACGGCCTCCGTTAGCGATTGATTCACCGCGTCCAGGCAAATAAACGGTATACATAATACCAGTGTGGTATGAATAACCACGCATTTCTGCCAAATCGATATTTACTTTAATTTCAGGGAAGTTATTGCTAACTAGCTGAGTAATATTTTCAAGATGTTGTAGCGCATCCAAAACAGGTTGGCCGGCTTCTTTCAAGCGTTCTTTAGCTGTTTCTATAACGTCATTAGAACCAATCAGCATAGGAAGAGCTTCAAGCATTGCACCTACAGAATCTGATAAGCCTTGTTCTTTTACCCAGACATTAATTTCCGGAATAGACTTTCGAGACAACATATCAAAATAGTTTTGCTGCTGGTTTTTAGTTAAACCTGCGTATTCAGCAACGCCATTGACGACACCCACGTGTCCAATATCTAACACCAACTCAGTAACATTGATGCTGTGTAGAGTATCCAGCATTAATGAGATGATTTCGAAATCACTCTCTACGCCCGAGTGACCAAAAATCTCAGCACCCACTTGTACAGGCGATCGAGAACCACCCTGTTGTGCGCTGCGGGTTCTTAAAACCGTTCCGATATAACATAAGCGATTAACTGATGCTTTGGCGTCACCTTTTGAGATTCGATGTGCATCGATTCGCGCAATTTGAGGTGTCATATCTGCACGCACGCCCATCATCCGACCATTTTGCTGATCAGTAATTTTGAACGTTTGTAAATCGAGTTGTGTGCCCATGCCAGCTCGTAAAGACTCTAAGTACTCAACCATTGGTGGCATAACCAAACGGTATCCCCATGTTGCGTAACGGTCTACCAGTTGACGGCGTAATTTTTCTAGTTTTTCTGCATCATCAGGAAGTGACTCATTGATGCCCTCAGGAAGTAACCACGTATTCATAACAGCTGTTTCATATAAAAATAATGGGATATCTAATTACAAGAGTAAGAGTAGTTGTAAAAGTAGCTCTGAGACTAAACGGGTTAGTAGCGGAGGTATACTTAGTTTTAGATCGGGTTTAACTTAAGTATAGCAAAACAAGACCAGCAACAATACTTGCCAAACCAATCATACGCAAGGAACTTTCAGGGGTTTGCGACATGGTATGGTAAATTTTCTTAATACTTTCGGGTTTTATAAAAGGCAATAAACCTTCAAGAATTAACAATAATGCAATCGCATTGAGTAAATCGTGCCAATTCATAGAAGGTTATAACCAGTAAACGTTAATCACGTAAATAATAACGTAATTAACGTTTATTTAAAGTGTGAAGTTAAGCTACTAAAAACAACACAAAGTGGGCTTATTGCCCACCTTGTTGTTTGAAGTACTTAAAGAATTCCGCGTCAGGTTCGATAACCATAATATCTCCACCATTACCCAACGACTTCTTGTAAGCGCCTAAACTTCTGTAAAAAGCGTAGAATTCTGGGTTTCTCTGATAAGCCTTAGCGTAGATTTCAGCAGACTTAGCATCACCGTTACCACGAATTTTCTCAGCATCACGGTAAGCATTTGCTTCAATAATGACAGCCTGGCGATCAGCAATAGCGCGAAGCTTTTCACCTTCAGCTTTACCACGAGAACGGAAGTCCTGAGCTACACGTTGTCTTTCAGAACGCATTCTTTCATAAACAGATTCACTAACAGACTCAGGAAAGTCAATTTGACTGACACGAGTGTCAACAATCTCAATACCCAGAGACTTGGCAGACTCTGCCGCTTTCTCACGCAATTCGGTCATGATTTCACCACGTTCACCGGTAATTGCCTCTTTAACCGTACGCGTACTGAATTCGTTTCTAAGACCATCTTTCATAATACTTTCAAGACGGTTCTGAGCACGATTCAAGTCACCACGAGTTGCACGATAAAATACACCGGCATCGGCAATACGCCATTTAACAAAGAAGTCTACTTGTACGTATTTCTTCTCTCCTGTTAAGAAACGATCAGGTTGCGCATCAAGCGTCAAAATAAGCTTTGAAAACTTTTCTACCGTATTCACAAAAGGAATTTTGAAATGTAGACCTGGTTTAATATCAGTTTCTACAATTTCCTTGAATCGGAATTTAATTGCAGTTTCACGCTGGTCTACCGTATAGGTTGCCGTAGCAAAAATAAATACGATAACCGCGATAACAATAATTACTATATTTTTCATTATCGTGACCCTCTCGTTGCGTCTCTTACACCATCGCGAATACTACCGCTCTGCTGGGCTCTTTGATTTCTTAGCGCCTGCTCTACTAAACCTGCTGTCGCTGGATCAAAATCATCCGTTGCACTGGTTGATGGTTTGCTCGTATTTAATTGATTCAATGGCAAGTACAATAAATTGTTACCTGATTTTGAATCAACCATGATTTTAGTTGTATTTGCATAAACGCTTTCCATTGTTTCCAGGTAAAGACGTTTTCTGGTTACATCAGGAGCCTTTTCGTATTCAGCAACTAACTGACTGAAACGTGACGCATCACCTTCTGCTTTTGAGATTGCCTGACTTTCGTAAGCAGTCGCCGCTTCACTTAAGCGAGATGCTTTACCTTCAGCGATAGGTACTACACTGTTTGCGTAAGTTTCCGCCTGGTTTTTGAATCTATCCAAATCCTCACGCGCTCTGTTGGCATCATCAAATGCATCTTTAACCTGCTTTGGAGCTTCAGCATAAGTTACGTTGACTTTGACAACTTCTAAACCTGATTTGTAGTCATCTAATACTTTTTGCATAACGATACGAGTATCAGGAGCAATCGCGCCACGATTCTCTTTCAAAATAGAATCCATGGTATTAAGACTGGCAATTTCTCTAACAGCGCTTCGCATTACTTGAAAAAGTGTGCCAATTGACTGGTTTCTTTCGTAATCTGGAAGGTAGATATTAAATAAGTAATCTTCTGCATTCTTGATTTTGTACTGAGCAGCAACACCTAAATCCACGATATTTTCATCGCGTGTCAGCATGTGAGTACGATCTTCTGCTGTACGAACTCGGTCGATATCAACAAGCTCAACCGTATCAACTGGGTAAGGGATATGCCAATGCAAGCCAGGAAGCGTTGTTTCGGTGAATGCACCAAATCTAAACTCTACTCCACGTTGCGCAGAATCCACTGTGTAGAATCCTGTTGCTAACCATGCAGATAGTGCCACAAGACCGATTATTATTAGAGAAGTACTGCTTGGGCCATTACCACTACCCAATTTCTTTTTCCCAAATAAGCCACCGATTTTATCATTCATTTTACGCGTGATATCTTCAATGTTATCTACTGGATTGCCTTTAGAATTTCCTTTCGAACTTTCTTTAGAGCCTCCATTAGAATTATCACCCGATTTACCTTTACTCCAAGGGTCTTTATCATCGCCACCTGGTTCATTCCAAGGCATACACTGTTACTCCAAAATTTAAGATTATTTAATTATGGGGATTCGATTACAACTCTCAAGGATACAACCTAAAGATTTGTAAAACCCAAAGCCGAGATTGTACACACTTGCTATGGCTCTTGCATAATGTTCTTACTAAATTATAAAATTTAATAGAGAAAATAAAAATTCGATTCTAATCAATATTTATATCTGTTTATTGATCTAACTCTTGAATTCTCTTCAAAACTAAAGCGATAATATAAGTATTTATTAATATAGCTTGTTTTTATATGTATTCTTCAACGACACCAGAGACAGCAGATAGCCACTTAAATTCTAGCAAGTTTTTGCCAGAGCTTAATCAAAATGAGATTAAAGCGCTGCAACAAGATACGGCGAAGAAATTTAATCTATCCCCCTACTTTGCTGATGACTTAAAGATCGGCGGCAAAGGGCCTGAGCTAGCTATTATCCCTGCTGGCCAATATGAAATGGGATCGAACCGTGATGAATTCGGTCACTCCGTTAACGAATACCCCCAGCACTACACGCGTATTACTCAACCTTTTGCGATTGGTCGTTTTACCGTAACCGCCGAAGAGTTTGAAAAATTTCGCGAAGATACAGAATGGTTTTTGCGGAATGATTTAATTTGGTCCGAAGGAAGAAAACCGGTAATTAATATTCGTATGGCGGATGCCGCGTTATACCTAAAATGGCTCAGCGATCAAACGGGAAAACGTTACCGATTACCCACAGAGTCTGAATGGGAATACGCTGCCCGCGCAGGTACAAATTCAGCATTTCATTTTGGCGACGAAGTCACTTGTAAGGAAGTGCATTTTCATTCGCTATTTCCCTACAATGAAGCGAAAAAGAAGAAGCGCTGGTTTTTACCTTTATGTTCACCCATGGCAACCGCTTTAGAAGTGGGATGCAAACCACCCAATAACTGGGGCTTACATGAAGTGCACGGCAACGTCTGGGAGTTTACCAGCACACCTTGGCGTGATTCTCATGTTAATAGCAATCGAGATGGCTCTAATGACTCTGGCTTTATTAGCTCTGCGATTGTTACCAAAGGCGGCTCATGGTTCGATGAAGCGATCCACGCACGCAGTGCCGCCAGAAAAAAACGCTTATATGATGAAATGGACACCAATCTCGGTTTTCGTGTTGTAAGAGATTTATAAAATACCTGTCATTCCATTTTTAGACTACAATTCCCCGATCTAATCTAGAGCAAAGCTAGGGCTAAATCAGAACTACACCAAGCCTTATCTGAGTAAAAATCGTCAAGGATAATCGTGGAAACATTAAATATTCATTCGGGTGAATTCCAGCTGGAACGCCTGCCAAAAATCAAAAACGATACCTTACGTGGCTGGGATGCCGCCGATGAGCTTTTAATAGAAACAGTGCTTACTGACTATTCTCATCTTTTAGTCACCCCCCCACTTATAGCCAATGATTCTTTTGGCGCTCTTGCATTAGCCTTTAATGAATACTCGGTGCATAGCTGGTCTGATTCATTTATCTCACACCTTGCCACTACGCATAACCTATCTCTCAATAAAATCTCTGCTAGTCCCGTATTAATTCCATCGACAAAAGAACCAGAAGGAAAGTACGATCTGGTTTTGATTAAAATACCCAAGACTTTATCGTTGCTGGAAGATCAACTGTGCCGACTTAAGCCACATATACACCCTGAAACGGTGATTATCGGCGCAGCCATGAGCAAACATATTCACACCTCGACACTCAAGCTGTTTGAAAAAATTATCGGTACTACAACGACTTCGCGCGCAACCAAAAAAGCGCGATTGATTTATGCACAGAATGACCAACAAAATATCGTCGTTTCTCCCTACCCGAAAACCATCAAAGATGAATCATCTGGAATAAATCTACAAAATTTTGCCAATGTATTTGCCAATGATCATCTGGATATCGGCACACGCTTTTTTCTTGAGACAATTAAAAAGCATTTAAACCAACATGGAGAATATGCCGAGCAAGCACCTAATATCATTGATTTAGGCTGCGGCAACGGAATACTTGGAATTGCGGCGAAACAATTAATACCCCATGCAAAAATCAGTTTTACTGATGAATCTTACGCTGCAATAGCTTCTGCAAAAATTAACTACAGTAACGAAACAATCGATGAAAATACTGACGATGCAGAGTTTGTAATGAGTAACAGCCTCGATCAATTTCAAGGCAATGCACCTGATCTGATTCTATGCAACCCACCGTTTCATCAGGCACATGCCGTCGGCGACCATATTGCCTGGACCATGTTTAAACAAAGCCAGCAAAAGTTACAAAAAAACGGTGAACTCTGGGTAGTCGGAAATCGACACCTTGCCTATCACATTAAACTAAAGAAGCTTTTTGGTAATTGCCAGACGGTCGCCAGTAATAAGAAATTTGTGATCTTGGTCGCCACAAAGAATAAAAAATGACACCCCCCACCTTTGAGGCATATTTTTAAGGCTTCGCTTGGCTTGATTTTTTATTTGTTCTTTTACTCAGGTCATTTGATTTGCTTAACATTCACCTTATACTAAAAGGTGCGCAAACAAACATAACACCCTTTCTTTTTGATAACTAAGCTTATGAATAACACTAACAATAATACAAACATCTGTTTTGTCTTTAGCCAGCAAACTCTGGATATTGCCATAGACGAATGGGTCGAGGAACGCAGCGAAAGCAGTCCTGCCAAAAAGGAAGCATTCATGATCACCAAAGCTGCATTGCCCTGGTTTATGCGTCATTTAAATCAAAGCGGCTCCATTTATATGTTCAGCGCAGAAGATATGAAGAATGAAATCGAGAGTTGGAAAAAAGCGCAATTCACTGCATTCCCAAAGAGAAAGAAACGCATAGAAGAAACCTGCGATCTATTAATAAGTTTTTTCGAATCCGATCTTATTGAAACGCACAAAATGACGGTTAATGCCTAACACCATACATACATACATACATACATACATACATACATACATACATACATACATACATACATACATACATACATACATGCATACATAACTAACAAAGACGACTAACAAAACAATGCCTTTCAGGTACCTTAGCCAGCACTATGCCTAACGATTGCGATTGTTCTTGGCAAATAAACATCAGCAATATGTGTAGATTCAATCTCCAGCTTTAGCTCTGGTAATAGTTTTTGATGAGTAAAATACGCTTCGGGTAATTCACCCTCTCTGCGTACTTCAGAAACCATCTCAATTGATAGCGGTAATAAAGTTGGGTCAACGTCTACGAGGGTTTCAGTGGGTAAATTATTCAGCGTAAATGACAGCGATTCACCTTGTTTCAGCGTTTTATTCAATCTATGTTGATAATTTCGCGTATTTTCCGCAACATCTTTGTCGTCATCACCTCCTTTTACCCCAATAAGCTTCATTGGCTCTTCACCAAACGCGTCTATTTTAACGTCCAAAGCATACTCACCCGGTTTTACTTCATACAAGGTATAGTGAAAATCCAGATCTCGCTGCAACGATAAACGCGTCAAGTCATCCAAATCGATTTTGTGCGCATGCGTTACGCTACAATTCAGCACTGACATCCATGCAGATGAATATTCTTTTAAATAACCACAGTATTCGCTGTGCCCATGTTCGTCTTCGAGATTCACACTTACTCGTTTATTGATATAGGACTCAAGAATGGGGTCGTACTCATTACCGCTAGAAGATAGCGCTGTGGTACCCATTTTTTTAATGTAATCGCCCTGTGTAGAAAGCACACCACCCGAACCTTTCATACGACTTAAAAACACATTCAACGCTTCACCAATCGCATCATTAAATACATTAAAAAAGATCCGTAATTTACGCGACGAGCGATGTAAAAAGTCAGGGTTAGAAACCCTTGCCACTTCTTTAGCTCGCTTTAATTGATTCTTTTCGGATAACTCACCGTGATTTCTGAAAATCGTGCGAATTTTATCAATATCAGCCCCATAGAAAATGAACGAATTGATAGGATTACCCAAAGCATTAGAGGCCGAGCGAGAAAAGTGTAGCTCCATACCATTCGAATAAATATTCGTTTTACCCCAGACTTTCTTGCCGCTTTGCATTTCAATGGTGGAATGAAAACCCTGCAAATCTTTAAGCACTCGGTCTTTATTACTCCATTTCAGCACATTGGATAACAACGCACCGAGAAAAATAAATCCGATGGTTAAGAGAAAAATACTGTCCATATAGAATTACTGCCCGTTTTAATGTGTTTTTTATCTGTTAAATGGCTTATAGCCACATTGAAAGTCACCCCCCTACTTTGGGGGCTTTTTTTAAAACATGTTTAAGTATGATTTTATTGATTCAACAATCGCCCGCCATCCACGGGAATGATATGTCCGGTTATGTAGTCTGCCTGAGTAACCAAAAACATAATCGTATTTGCGATATCTTCCGCTGATCCTGTCTTATTCAAGCTGGTTTTATCCAGTATCGATTGGTGTTGGGCTTTCATTTCTGGACTATCGTCATCATCCTCTGGCCACAAAATCGCACCTGGTGAGACGCCATTCACTCTAATGTCTGGCCCCAGTTCTTTGGCTAATGATTTAGTCAGCATCGCCAAACCTGCTTTCGCCGAACAATAAACGGGGTGGTCTTTTAAAGGACGCTCACTATGAATATCAACCATGTTCACGATACAGCCCTGTACCTTTTTTAAATGAGGTGTGGCAGCTTGAGATAAAAACAAAGGGGCTTTCAGGTTGCTCGCCATTAAATTATCCCAATCAGATTCTTTAATCTCTCCCACTTTTGTCGGATAAAAACTCGAGGCATTATTGATTAATATATCCAGCCTTCCCGTTTTACTGATTATTTGATCAATCATGCTTTGCAAGGAATCTATATCGGCTAATTCTGCTTGCTGCATCAAACAGGAATTTTCACGCATGGCATTGAGTTCATCACAAAGCGCTTTGGCGTCATTCGCGGAGTTGCGATAATGCACAACCACGGTGGCACCTTGTTGGTGCAAAGCACGAACCGTTACAGCGCCAATTCGTCGAGCTGATCCAGTTACCAGCGCTACTTTCCCCTGCAATAATTGCATAGTCATTAATCCCTATATACTCTACGCTCATGAAACACGTTCAGAGTTTACCAGAACCTTCCGCAGATGCCTTGGAACATAGCGAAAAGTTAGTCGCTAGCATAAGAAACGCAATCATAAGCAATGGTGGTAGCATTAGTTTTAAACGCTATATGGAAATGGCTTTATACGAACCTCGTTTGGGTTATTACGTCGCAGGCACTCACAAAATTGGTGAACAGGGAGATTTTACAACTGCACCGCAAATATCACCGTTATTTTCACAGTGTATTGCGAATCAATGTGCCGAGGTCTTAAAGTCAATACACACAAAAAAAGCCTCCAAAGTGGGGGGGTGCATTTTAGAATTTGGCGCAGGCACGGGTATTATGGCTGCCGAAATCCTATTGGAACTTGAAAAGCAAAACAGCTTACCTGAGACTTATTTCATTCTCGATCTGAGTCCCGAATTACAACAGCGCCAGAAACAAACGATTGAATCAAAAGCGCCACATTTACTGACCAAAGTCACTTGGTTAACCACCCTGCCCAAACACTTCTCAGGCATCGTGTTAGCCAATGAAGTATTAGACGCCATGCCCGTTGATGTATTTACCCAACATGGAGACATCGTCTACGAACATCATGTCATTTGGCAGGATGATGCGCTTCTCGAACAATTAAGACCTGCGACTGAAACCAATAAGGCACTTCATGATCGCGTATTACGTTTGAATATCCCTAAAGAAGCGACTCCTTACACATCAGAAATCAATTCACATATAACGCATTGGCTAAAATCAATCGCTGAAATCATAGAAGAAGGATTGGTGCTTTTGATCGACTATGGATACCCACGCAAAGAATATTATTTGGCAGAGCGCAATAAAGGCACTTTGATTTGCCATTATCAGCATTTAGTGAACGAGGCACCATTGCTACATATTGGCTTACAAGACATCACTGCCAGCGTTGATTTTACAGCAGTTGCAGAAGCTGCTGACTTCTCTGCATTGGAGGTTGCAGGGTTTACTTCTCAAGCGTGTTTTCTGGCGAATACAGGTTTAGAAGAATATTTCAAACACGCTTTGGAAAATAATTTAGATGATCAATACGCACTCGCACAACAGATACGTACGTTAACGCTCCCCGCAGAAATGGGGGAACGTTTTAAATGTATCGGATTAACGAAAAACTATCCACATCAGCTATGCGGCTTTAAAGATTTTGATCAGCGCTATCGACTGTAAGTATTCCAATGAGACATTAGTAGCAAAAAATGGCTAATGCTACTTTGTAGTAGTTGTAATCTTTCTAGCATTACAATTACACCATTAAGATACAAAGCTTTAATTTAACTAATATCAGTAGGTCCATTACTTTCGTCATACATAACATGTAACACCGTTTCTTCTCGGTGAATACGTGTTTCTAATAGCTTACCTAAGTGAGTAAACTCTTTGATGAATTCACTGCGATTTCTTTCATTCACAGGAATATGAGGACTTTGTGTTATCGAGAAGAAAATTTCTATAGAGATATTCTTCATCTCGAGGTTTAACTCGTTAAACGCTCTTTCACGCTTCGGGTATTTGAGCTGAATGAAAGTTCTAAGGTACGAGTAAAGTTCCTTATCCGCTTTATGAAAATGGGCTTTAATTTTAGATGAAAAGGCTTCCAGCCTACCTGCCGCTGCACTGTATTGCTCAGCTTCCGCGTGTTTCATCATCTCCTTATAAACAAACAATAATTCGGCCTGCTCTTCTTCAAGCGTTTTGATTAAACTGTAATCATAAGGGGGGAGTTTTTTAGGGCTTGGAACAGCATTAGCTTCAGCGTTTTTATGCTTATTTTCTTCTGTGTTTTCTTTAGCTGCTTCGGCTTTTTTTGAGCCTGCGTCTAACATCTTTAAGTTATTATCGCTAACCGCTTTATTAATTGATTTATATTCTGCTTCTTCTTTATCAATTTTCGCCTGCTCATGAGTAGAGAACATTTTTTTAACATCGATTTCTTGCACCAGAAATTCTTTCAGCTTTATTTCTGTCGCCAATAATTCTTTTAACTTTTTAATTTCAATTTCTTGAGCAAGGAATTTTTTCAGATGCTTAGTATCTATCTCTTTATCTAAAACATCGTGAAGATCTATTTCTTTAGTAAGGATTTCTTTCACTGAATCTAACATTTTGTTCTCTCTCACTGGGGTTGTGATAATTTTTATTATTACTTGGTAACAGTTCTCCTCCTAATCTACCATAATCACCCTATCATTTTTAAACCGCTAGACTAATGGTAGAAGTATTTATGAACCTATAGCTCCTACCCTGCTATTCAAAGTGACATTTGTAGATTGGCGTGTAAAATGGTCTGATTCGATCTAAAAATATGGACAGCACAATAACAATATGAAAATTCAATGGTTTCCCGGCCATATGCACAGGGCCAGTAAAGAAATACGTGAAAAGCTTCCAGAAATGGACTTACTCATAGAAGTGCTCGATGCACGTTTGCCAGGTTCTAGCGAAAACCCAATGATCGCGGCTATTCGTAATAGTTCGACAAGAGACATTCCCTGCATCAAGATTTTTAATAAAAGTGACTTGGCAGACCCAGAATTAACTGAAAAATGGCAAGCCTATTACGAGCGCGATAAAGGTATTAAAACCCTTTGCGTCTCTCGTGAGCAACCCGAAAAAATCAAACAAATCTCAAGCCTATGCCGAAAAATGGTAACCATTAGCGACGCTAGAGATAGAGAAATTCATGCGATGATTGTAGGCATTCCTAATGTCGGAAAATCAACCATCATTAATACCGTAACAGGTCGGACCATTGCCAAAACAGGTAACGAAGCAGCCGTTACAAGACAACAACAACGCATTAAAATCAATGATGATGTGGTTCTTTTCGACACCCCTGGACTTTTATGGGGAAATATTAATAACGAACACAGTGGATATCGATTAGCTATCTCAGGCGCCATAAAAGACACAGCGTTTGAGAGTGATGATGCAGCATTTTATTTAGCCGAATACTTAATCAAACACTACCCTGAATTATTGACAAAGCGTTATGAGCTTTCAGAGTGCCCACAAACAGAAATTGAACTCATTGAGATCATTGGACGTCAAAGAGGCTGCTTACGCAGTGGTGGACAAGTTGAAATAGATAAAGCCTGTAAGATCCTGATCAATGAATTCCGATTAGGAACTCTGGGTAGAATAACACTCGAAGAGCCAATTTCTTTTGAGAATGAAAATATCACCGCACAGGCTGAATCTGAAAAGAAAATAGAAGATAAAAAGGCGACTAAAGCTGAACGTAAAAAACGCTGGAGAAAGAATCGTAAATAAATAACTTAATCAGAATCTAATTTAATAATTTTAACTTTCTCCAGGCAAAAAAAACGCAACCCGAAGGCTGCGTAATAAACACTCTAATGTAATTTATTCTGGTTGAGGCTGGGATTCTGGAATTAAGGACGCCTGAACTGTTTCTGTTTCAATTCTAACATCATCATCAGTACTTATACTCAGATTAAAAGTTCTCACCCCCATCCAATCAGGTGGATTTAACTGACTATAAGACGTTACCTCTATAGGTATAAAGCCCCACGTTTCACCGGCAGGTATAACAACACTTGATGAAGTTGCTTCATAATCTGTTCCCGCCACAGCCGTTCCATCAGAAGTTACATAATTGATAGTAAGATCATTAGTATAAGCTTGGTTTAAGTTTATAGAAAAGTAAGCAATACCATCTTGCCCGATGAGGTATGTGTATGAATCAAAGACTGAAAAAGAATAGTCACCAGGTATCGGTTGTGGTGTGCCACACAGACTAGTGCTTCCTTCACTACCAGTACATACAGAAATATTAACAGTAACCGAATCTATAGCATTTGTTGCTGTAATCGCACCACTCCACCCATCATTGTATGGATAGTCGCCTAAGACTGTTACAACACCTGTAGAGCTTATTTCAAGCCACTCTGGCACAGGCAAAGAATTCCAATACGGGCCAACCTCTAGCGCCCAACTAGTAGCCTCTCCCCCTATGTTATAAACAGAAAAGTCGGTTGAAATCGAATCAACAGTGAAAGGAAGCCTATAGAAAGTAAATCCAAACCCTGGAGGAGCATCAGTAGTGCTAGGATCAAAAACAGAATAGTTAATTGTTACGGAATCTGTAATACCATCTATTGAATCTGTTCCTTGTACAGTGACTGAGAAGTTTCCTACTTCTGTTGGCACACCCACTAATTCAGACAGTGTTCCATTGATTGCTTGTAGTGAAATCCCATCAGGAAGTGCACCAGAAGTAATTGTGTAAATCACGTCCGCCTCTAGAGTGGTTGGTCTTATTTGAATACGTGCTGATGGATTATTAATCAGAGCATTAACATTTACAGGACCCTCAACATCATTTGCAACAATATTCAGTGGACCGGTTTCAGCTAACGTTAGATCTACTTCAACCTGACCGCTAGTTGCAGTTGTACATACTGAATTACTTGTTACTACTTGAGTTTGAGACATACTCCATTGAGCCTTATAACAGACTTCACAAGAAGCAGGGACAATTAGACTTTTTGTAATACCGACAGTAGCGGTAGTGTTGACTGTTGCTTTCCATCCAACACGACAAGATGAACTTGCATCTGCAATCAGAGTAACTGAAGCATTTTCAGCTTCAGCGCTTAACACCGTAACATTAGCTGTTGCGCTATTCATAATCGCATCAGCATTCCACCAAGTGAAATGGCTTACAGCAGCTTGTAAAGCCAAACCTGTAGGTGAAGCCTCAGATTCAACAACAATTCCAAATCCTTCTTGTTCCCATATTCCAGTAGTTTCATTCAATGACCATAGAGGAATAGTTTGCGGATCAAAGCTACTGGCTTCAATAGGTGAGCCATCTTGGTAAGTGGTAATGTAGATTGGAATCAGTATTTCAACCAATGTTTCTGGCGCCAATTCTAATTCTTGACCATTTTGAGTAAATTTATATTCAACCGTACCAAAACTGATGATTGGTGTTTCGCCGCCAAATTCTATAATTCCCGTGAACTCACCAGGGAATGCTGCCAAACTTGAAGGGTTAGATACATCAACGGGGGTTATAGTTACTTCAATATCACCAGTAACTTCTGCTCCACCATTTGGATATCGAAAATCACCAGGATTTAATGTAACAGAAGCACCATCAATGCCAGTAATCACTCCGCCCGAGCCTGCATCAAATGTTTGAACAGCACCCCGTTGAATCATAGTGAAATCAAGACTGATCTGCTCTCCAGCTAACGGAGCTTTTATAGGAGACACTTGCGTAGCATAACCTTCTTTATTCAGCGTTAACACATACTCCTGATCCGCTGATAACGCCATGCTAGCATTTCCACTAGCGTTTGACTGCTCGGTCCCTGCTGAAGTTGTCACACTTACGTCACTTACTACAGCACCATCTGCTGTAGTAATTCTGACATTGACTATTGCATCATCAACATAACCTGAAGGTCTAGCTAATTTCTGAGTCCAGTAGTTCGTATATTCAGAATCTGCATTTGCAGCAAACGCTAAACCGACCTCTCTTACATCAGCATTCATCATACTTTCACAATGGCCGGTGGTACTAGCTAACCAAGCATCAATCGCTTTTTGGGCTGTATCCCTATTAGTTCCTGCGGTTATATTTTCTGCTAAATTAGTCCATTGATAATCATAAGTTGCGACTCTGTCTTCTGCACTACTTGGGCCTGGGACTTCCAAATCAGACCCTGTCCAATCAGAAGCAGTACCCGAACCCTCGTGTGAAAAAGTATCACTGATCGCCATATCCTGACTATGCTCGTACGCAGCTCTATAAAGCTTATCACTCCATGTTAGAGGAGATACTGCAGGATACAATACTTGCTCTTCTCCACAATATTGTGGCTCAGCTCTCGCTGTGTTTATCACATTGAGGTAGTCGTCAATTTGCGCTTGAGAAAGCTCAGGAATTATTCTGGCAACTTCATTGATAGTTATTTCAATATCAGCCTCTATTCCATCACCAAACTCGTTAAAATAATAAATGTAAACAATACCTGAACTCGCTACATTAGGATCTATTTCTTCCTCATCCTCGAAGCGGAAACTCTCAATATCATAGGTATAGGAATCATTTGTATTATCGAAAAGCTCACCATTTTCATCATAGATAGTGATTTGCGACTCTATATAAGCATAGAGGTCACTTGCATCATCATAGGCACCAGCTTCTATTTCAAGTGGTTGAGCAAAACCAAAAACCATTGTGCTGGGGCTAGAAGCAGCTGGCAGAACTGTAATAGTTGCGGTATCTGTTGCAGTGGCTCCTTTATCATCAGTCACAGTCAGGGTAAAGGTTATATCTCCAAGTACCGCATTAGTTGTATCAAAAACAAACTCTTGAGAACTTGAATAATTTGAGTTTCCACTGAGAGCCCACTGATAGCTAACAATTTCACCATCTAAATCACTACTTTCTATTCCGCTTAACGTAACCTGTTCGCCCCTCACTACCTCAACAGCACCATTTACATTGGCTATAGCAACAGGCTCATCATTCACAGAGTTAACAACAATACTTACTGTTGCTTTGGAACTAGCTTGACCATCAGTGACTGCGAAAGTAAAACTGTCCGTTCCTGAGAAATTTGCCTCAGGTGTGTAAGTAAGGTTAGGTGGCGTTCCTTCTAGAGATCCATTAGCCGGTTGTGTTTCAACCGTAAACTCCAATGCTTCAGAATCAACATCAGTTGCATTTAATTCTACTGCACTACCTGACGAATCTTCTTCTAGGGTGATTGTCTTAGTTTCTGCAACCGGTGCATCATTCACATTATTTACAGTTATTGTCACAGTTGCCGATGAATTAGCAAAACCGTCACTTACGGTGTAAGTAAAGCTATCTGTGCCATAAAAGTTGCTATTCGGCGTGTAATTAATGCTTGCACCACTTCCAGTAATGTCACCATTTTCAGTGCTGGAAGGATACGAATACTGCAATGGATCATTCTCAGCATCTGTTGCATTTAGTGAGATGCCATTATTGCTAGAATCTTCCTCGATAGTAATGTTAACCGCAGAAGCAACTGGTGAGCTGTTGGTGACAACTACGGTTAAATCGCGTGTGATCACTCCATTGTATGGATCAGTTACAGATGCCTGGACAGTGTAAGAACCCGGAGTGTTTGTGTTCGCACTAGAGGTATTAAAAGAAGCTTCGGTTGAAATTGTGGTTTCTCCATTTCTTACCGATGAATTCCCCTCAAGTAACTGGGTTAATTCCGACACAGAAATATTACGAGGAACAGAAACAGTCGCAGAATTAAAAACTATTTGATAAGGCTGTGGCAGATTAACTGTAACAATCAATGAATCACTTGCTTCAGCGCCATCATCATCAGTTACAGTAAGCGTAAGTTCATGAGCACCAATAGAGGTTGGGGTATATACAAATTCATTGGTAGTCGCTAATTCATTGCCTTCAGCACCTGTCCAAACATAGGATGCAATGCCACCATCAGAGTCAGAAGCTGTGCCTACTAATGTGATTGTTGAGTTAATCAATACCGACGTGTCTTCTCCTGCAATGACCGTCGGAGGTACGTTCTCAGCTTCCTGGACTTGCACTTCACGTGTAACAGGTTCTGCCTCATTATTTGATGAGTCAATTGCTGTGTAGGTTATGATGTAAGTGCCAGCTTGTGTTGTGTCTAGTTGTGAGTAATCGACGTCGTAGCTTAACTCAGTATCGTAATTATCGGTAATTGTTGCGCCCTGCTCTTCATAGGCTGCAGGCACCTCACTTGTATCAACTTCTATAACGTGAGGGTTTGCTCCATCAAGTTCTATTTCAGGTGGTGTCGTATCCACGACATTCACTTCTCGCTCAACGATTGTTGAGTTTTCAGCAGCATCAGTTGCAGTGTAAGTAAGCGTGTATGTGCCTAACACACCCATGTTTACCTCACCATCGACAATTACATTAACGACTTCATCACGATTGTCTGTAGCGGTATATCCTTCATCTCCATAAACGACACCACCACTAGTATCCACTTCAATCTGATCAGGGTTATTACCTAAAAGCGTTAAGGTTGGAGGTTCATTATCAGTCCCCTCTACAACAATAACTGCTCGTGTAGCAGTGGCAGTGTTTCCAGCTATATCCGTTGCTTCATAGGTAACCGTAAACTCACCAACCTCTGAGGTGTCGATAATATCCGAACCATCAACAGCAGTTGCTGCCACTTCGCCATCGGTATCATCCAAGGCTGTTGCGCCATCATCATTATATTGAGTGCCCACAACGATAGTTAACGGGTTTTGACCTGTTACTGAAATTACTGGTGGTTCATTATCAGTTACCTCATCAGTATTTACCCAATCAGGAAGCTCGCTCATGTCGCCGCTGTTTGGCGGATTGCGCACACCCAGTGACTTTAGATTATTGGATAAGGCATCTAGAAGACCGCTTTCCCCTGCTTTAATAGCGATGTTATTAAAAACATTAACACCAGAACCATTAAACTGGGCATCATCGGCAAAATCATCTGTTAAAGATTGCAAGTCATCATTATTCGAACCATTAGCTAAAAAAGCCCCCGTGAATAACAATAGATTGGCATTATCTCTTCTAAAACTGCCATTCCCACGAAGCAAGTCCAGCTGCTCTACTCCGCGACTGCTATTGCTACTGACACGATTTAAATTAAATAACTGTTTTATCTCTGTTTGAGTGTCACGCCACGCCCTGCTAATGCTTTCCCCTTCAGCGACTTGAGCACGAATTCTTGCAGCAGCCAAATGTGTAAAAAGGTTAATGTTAGCAGTGTCAAAACGACGATCTTTATTTGTGATTACATTTAACGTTATTTCATTACTGCTTTCACTATTATTGTACTCATCAAAGTATTGGCCTGTCGCTATTAATTCAGTCCAGCCACTCCATTCAATTCTATCAACCAGAAACTCACCCTGAGTACCCGATATTTGAGTATTTAGCGTAGTTGATGATATAGGAGAAGATTGAGAATCTAACTGTGTAGCTGATACCCTGGAGCCTTCTTTGAAGGGCCCTTTTTGAGCTGATCCAGATATATTACAAGCAGTTAAAGTAACACACAGTGTTACCAATCCAAGAGTACGAAAAAGCATGGGCGCATATCCTTTGGTTTGTATTTACTATTGTTTCTAGTTATCTGGTTTTAATCTTTCAGCATTAAAACCGGCTGTTTATCTTCCTTGTAATAACCAGCTTATTATTTTAGAAAATCTGATGCATGGGGGGTTCATCAGTTCTTCTTATGACAGACAAAAGAACATTTTTTAAAAAAATAGTCAAGCCTAAGAAATACACACCAATCAAAAAGCAAGTCTAGCTTCCTTGCAATTTGTTGGTATGCATAGGTTTCAGGAAATTTTAAAAATATAAAATAAATTAATTGACTACTTATTTTTTTATATTTTTGATAAATAGATAGATTAATTATGTAGTTAGAATATCTTTCCTGGATTGATAATCCCTTTAGGATCGAATATTTTTTTCACTGAAGCCATTAACTCCACTTCTTCTTTTGAACGTGAATATTTTAGGTAATTTTTCTTGATTATGCCTATGCCATGCTCCGCCGAAACACTACCGTTCATCTCTTTGGTTACTTCAAATATGTCTGGATTTACCTTTGAGCACTGTTCAAAAAATTCAGATACTTCCATCGAATCTGGCTTTAAAATATTCAAATGCAAATTACCGTCTCCGATATGGCCGTACCAAAGCACTTTAAATTCGGAATAATTCTGATTGACTGCTTGTTCCACCTTATCAAGATACTCTGGTACCTTTGAAATATTCACCGAAAGGTCATTTTTATAAGGTGTGTAAGCTGAAATTGTTTCTGAGATATCTTCTCTTAGGCGCCATAAATCTTTTGCTTGTTGCAAGCTTTGACTCATAACTCCATCGACCACCCAGCCCTCTTCTGCACAAGCCTCAAAGGCTTGCAAGGCGCTTTCTTCCTTACTTTCGTGATCAACTTCAAATTCGATTAAGGCGTAATACGGCGCTTCCGTATCAAACGGTCTGGCATAACCTTTATCATTTACCATCAACGATAATGTATCTTCAGAGAAAAATTCAAACGCACTCAACTCGATAGTATTCTGGAACGTTTCGAACACCTGCATCAATGCTGGAATGTCTGTCACACCAAGTACAAACACGGTTAAATTCTTTGGGATATTCGTCAAACGCATCGTCGCTTCAGTAATAAACCCTAGCGTTCCTTCTGCGCCAATAAACAAATGTCGGAAGTCGTAACCGGTCGCGTTTTTAACCAGACCGTGATTCAAATCCAGAACCTCGCCAGCACCCGTCACTACTTTTAGTCCCAGCACCCAATTACGCGTCAGACCATAACGAACGACCTTGATGCCACCCGCATTTGTAGAGATATTTCCACCCAGTTGACTGGAACCCGATGAACCAAAGTCGACAGGGTAAAACAGATTATTTTCTTCAGCAAAATTTTGTAATTGTTGAGTAATCACACCAGGCTGACAAACCACGCTTCGATCTATCGAATTAAAATCCAGTATTTTATTCATTCGATCAAACGACACGACGATCTCTTTATTCATCGCAACCGCGCCGCCACACAAGCCCGTTCTGCCGCCAGAAGGAACCAATGCAACCCCCTCTTCATTAGCCATTTTTACCAAAGCTTGAACCTCTTCTGTAGAGGTAGGAAAAACGATTGCCAAGGGGTCAGGGGTGTAAACCTGAGTCCAGTCTTTGCCGTAATTCTGTAACGAATCTTCGTCTGTTAACACTCTCTCTGGAGTGAAAATATCGTTTAATTGTTGGAGTATATTCACGTCTAACCTATTTGATTTTTTTACTAAATTTTATGTGATGTAATTGCACTAAGAAATAGCTTATGAAGTAAGCCTAAAGAAGACAATCACACCCCCCTACTTATAGCCGTTTTTGTGACTTTAATAATAATTCCCTGAAGCCTCAATGCGACTAAAACGGCATCATGCTGGGATGTATTTAAATGAATACAAAAAGCACCTTTAAAGTAGCTATGCTGATCTAAATAACATTGATTGATATTCGGAATTTGCTTCAAGCCTTTGAATACTTTCTTGATCATTTCTGAGACTGGGAAGTCCAGAGAATCTACAAAATAGAGATTTCGGGTACTACTGACAAAATGGACTTTACCTTCTCGAAGTTTAACGAAAATAGTACGGTTATCTCTAAGCGAGGCAGCTAGTTGGGCAGTGACACCCTGATTGCTTTTCGATGAGTTCTCTAGGCTTTTGTCTAATTTTTTATCTAAGCTTTTATCTAAATGTAGCGTTTCAAAAACACCCGTTTCGAGTAATCCATCTACTTTCATCGAAGATAATCCTTCAGCCCTTCTTCTCAACATCAATGACTCGCGTAATATCATTTTTGTCAATGGCGAGGTCTTTACGGATAGAAATATTTCTCAACATGACTTCCAGACAGATCTTATCGTCAAAAGATTCATCAGTTTCGTTATCGTATTTTTCTTTGATATGCGAATACATTTCGTACTCATTGGCTGTGAATTGACCTTTCACATCAGCACATTCAGACAGTAATTGTAATACGTGTTCGCGGTCTACCAATTCAGGCATTTAATCAACAACCTCTAATTCATCCATTTGTGTAGAGTATAGAATACACCCCCCTACTTACAGGCAGTTTTTTTTAACAATTGATTAGATAAAATTTAATCTATTAACGATTGAGTTTTTTCAGCAACGACTTCATGTCATCAATATACGATTGATGCTTGCTTTGAATGGAAGGATCGTAACAAACGGAAGAATAAGCTTGAGTAAAGCGATTTATCTCGCCAGCTAAATCGGGCAATTCCTGCATGGCGAACCGACGAAACGTTTCAGGGGTTTGAGAGATGTCTCTAGTCACGCCTTTTTTAGCCATTAAATCGCAAAAGCGTCGATACAGCTGATGCTCTTCCGCCTCTGTTTCGCGCTTGCGAGCCAAGCCGAGGAACATAACCCACAGCAAAATAATACCTGCGAAGAGACCTCCGACGATTAAGCCGATCTTCTGCACTGACAGTTCACCAAACATCTTTTTCAGGAAGTTTTGTTGGGCGTTTTTATCGTAACCTAATACATGTCGACGCCACGCGTATTGGGCAGAATCTATTTTTTCACGAATGCCATCCAGCCATTTGATTTTAGACATGGAGAGAAAGTTATCTTCCAAAAAACTGCCTTCGCTTTCCATCGCTGTCTCAAGATTTTGTTCTATTCTTGAAGGTGCAACCATAGCAGTCGGATCAAACCTCACCCAACCCTGGCCTTCTAACCAGACTTCAGTCCAGGCATGTGCATCAAATTGATGTACCGCCAGAAATTGTCCTTGCTCATTCCATTTTCCACCTTGATAGCCCGTAACAACACGCGCTGGAATTCCCGCTGCGCGCATCATAAAGACAAAGCTGCCCGCATAGTGCGCGCAAAAACCTCTTTTACTGTCGATCAAGAAGTCATCAATTGAGTTTTCACTGCCTAATGTTGGTGGTCTTAAGGTGTAAAAATACTGGTCTTGTCTAAAGCGATCTAAAACACGATTTATATATTCTTGCTTACTCGCAGACGATGCCATTAAACGATCAGCCAGCAAGCGACTTTTCTGATTACCACCGTCGGGAAGTTGTAGCGCTAAATCACGATCGTAATCCGATAATTCGACGCCTCGTAGCGACTTCGGGTAACTCGTGAGTTTCAGTAGTTTAGGTTCGTTGATATCACGATAAGAAATGATGCGAAAATCTCCGCCCAAAAAGGCACGACCTTTCACCTCTAATACGGGCGTTAACGCAAATAACCAGGGTTGCCCTGATTTTTCATAAATCACTTCATATTCAACGCTGTCACCGCGTTTGACAATACTCTCTGCCACTTGTTTTTCAGACAGTCGATCATTGCCAATTTTGATGCCTTTCCCATTGGGAATATCTGATTGCGTCCAGGTTTTCCCATCAAAGTGTTGCAACACCAAACCGCGCCAGTACAACTCATTCTGACCAGGTCGCTTCCCCTCAAATTTAACGCTAAAGGCAAGATCATCAGATTGACTTAGTTCTGCGATATCGCCAGGTGTCATGCTGTCAGAGATGCCTGTTTTAGCATGCCCACTTGTTTGTGGCACTTTCCAGAAGGGTTCGAAGCGAGGCGCAAAAAAGAAGAATAAAAGCATTAACGGCAAACACAGCAATAACATCATCGATGACAATCGAAGATTTGGCAAAATGGCATAACTTTTAGATTGTTGAATCGCAATCAATGCCCCCGTCAGCACCGTCATTGAAAGCACACCGTAAAGTGCTATCAGCATCGACTGGTTATACAGAAACAACACACCGATCAGAACGAATCCGGTTAAGATCACCACCATACCATCACGACGCTGAATCACTTCCAGCGCTTTATAGGCAAAGCCAAGCATTAGCAACGAAGCCATCATATCCAGAGACACTATTTTAATGCCACTGGCTGCGAGCGCCCCTAATCCAAGCAAACCGATGATGATCTTAATAAAATTACCGGGTTGCGCGTTATGCCCTTGCATCACCCTGATTCGCCAAACAGCGGAAAATATGAGTATTGGCAATAACCAGATGGGTAAATAGAAAATCAATGGCAGCATCACCACGATCTGTGCGGCGAGCAACCACAGCATCCCTGAATAGGTAATTAGTTTGTCTTGAGGAAAACCTTTCTCAAACATTCCGCTTAACTCCCTATCCCATCAGTGCTTACCTGAGTCTGAGCATCAGAATGATCACCCTCACCAAACAGGGCTAATGCTGTTAAGCAGGTATTACGATGCGCTTCACCGCTGGCTGGCTGAATCGTTCTACCCGGAATTTTTAGGCCATACACCTGTTGCTCCTGATGATATTGCAAGATCTTAGCGCACAAGTGAGACAGCTTAATCTCGGTTCCGGAAATTGATAAAGCATCCCAGTCCAGCCAAAGATCGTGGCTCGCATAATCGACAAAGGTCTTGGTCTGTACCTTGCCAGTTTTCGCATAAGCTCCCCAATGGATGTGTCTTGGCGAATCTCCCGCCTGATAATCTCGGATACCAGAGAAGTCCGTCGTTCCGCGAGGAATTTCCATTCCCTGATCAGCCTCTTCATCCAGACTATCGCCCTTGTCTTCGCTTTCCTGAAGCAAAGGTGCGGGGTAAACAATGCTATTCATATTGAGCAATGCGTATGACCAGCCTTTTATTAACCCAAGCGGATAGCTGGTAAGAATGCTTAATTTTTCCGGCTTAAAGCGCCCGCGATGCTTTGTGCTATGGGACAGTTTGATATGGATGGTATGGTTATCATGTAAATTAACCGTCGCGACATCCTGATTTTTCCAGCCGATAAATATTGCTGACTTTTTTTGTTGCCTGGGACAGGATACTTCTAATTCGAAAACAGCCTTTTCACCAGCAAAACAGGGACTTGCCTGAACAGCCCTAACGGTTAAACCAGAAAGGTTTCGATAGGTAAAAAAGATCGAAATGATAATAAGCGCCAGCAACCAAAAACTCAGAGCGTAAATTAAGGTACTCTGGAAATTCACGCCCATTAAGAATAATAACCCGATAGCTATTAGCAAGGCGCCACTGGTTCCGGTGAGAAAAACAAAAATACGTTTAAGGTCCAGTGTCATCTGGCGTGTTTCAGGGAAGCGTTTTTCCATCCACTGGGGCAACTTCCGATTACTTTCTATTCCTTTTTCAGATTCTGGACTCGTTTTTTTCTTAGGCACAGAGTTTCTAGACCCAAGCTTAAATTTGGAGAGTTTGAAGTTGCCAAGGGAGCTATTCATTATTATTTATGTCAGTAGAGAAATAGACAGATGCCAATTAAGCGACTGCTGCCACTCCACCACCAACACTATCTACCGAATGCAAGATATGACGCGCCAACTGATCACCCTGGGTTTCAGTTTTACCCACAACACGATGACCAACGACAGCAACAAATACCGCTTGCACATCCTCGGGCAACACATAATCACGACCTTGTAATAAAGCCCACGCTTGTGAAGACTTTACCAAAGCAATCGCCCCACGTGGTGATAAGCCCAGATGACACAATTCATCCTGACGTGTTTGCGCTATTAAACGCTGAACGTAGTCCAGTAAGGTATCTGATACTTTGATTTCAGGAACGAGTTGCTGAATTTCTAATAAGCTCTCTTTGCTTAAAACCTGTTTTACTTGGTCCAGCGAAGCTCTGCCTTTCTTACCCGTTAAAATTTCTCTTTCAATCGCAGGATCAGGATATCCCAATGAAATACGCAATAAAAAACGATCCAGTTGAGATTCAGGCAATGGAAACGTACCCGATTGGCTTTGCGGGTTTTGAGTAGCAATCACGAAAAAAGGCTTCGGCAAATCATGCGTTTCCCCATCAACACTCACCTGACCTTCTTCCATCGCCTCTAGCAAGGCACTTTGCGCTTTAGGGGTTGCGCGGTTTAATTCATCCGCCAAAAAGATCGAACTAAAAATTGGACCTCGATGAAAACTAAATGATGAGGTCTGCGCATTAAAAACCGACGCGCCAATAAGGTCAGCAGGTAATAGATCACTGGTGAACTGGACACGGTTATAATCAAGCCCCAAGACTTTATATAGCGCATGCGCCAATGTGGTTTTACCCATACCCGGCAAGTCTTCAACCAGCAAATGACCATTGGCTAAAATAGAAGTAAAAGCGAGCTGTACTTGCTGCTCTTTTCCCAAGATTACTTTATTTAATTCTGTAAGACTGGAACTGATTTCATGATGTAGTTGTGTATTCAAAGCGCCCACTTTCCCCAACTTATTGTGATTATTTATAGAGTTTCTAATCAAGTGTACGTTGGATTATCAAAAATCGCGAAAAAATACGATGAAGTGTAATGTTTGATTTCATGCGATATTCATAGTCACCCCCCTACTTTGGGGCGTTTTTTCAAAGTACGTTTTATTCTGTTTAGAGTAGACAGAACTCAATTACATACTTGTTTCACTGTGACTATCACTACACGCCAATAAAGTCTCACTAATATTTCTGCTTAGTACGTTTCTCCTGTGAATGAACTTCAGTATATTTTTGTTCGCTTTTTGTTCGCTTTTTATTTATTTTCTGCTAAGCTTATTTTTACTATGACAAACGAAATAATAGAAATAAAACGATTAAGCCCATCTGCCAAATCTGTACTGATTCCGCTCTATGGCAATAAAGTACGTGCCGGTTTTGCCTCGCCTGCAGATGATTTTATCGAAGAATACCTGGACCTCAACAAGCTACTCATTAAACATCAGGAGGCGACCTTTTTTGTGCGTGTTGTTGGACATTCGATGGTTAACGTCGGTATTTACCCGAATGATATTTTGATCGTTGATCGCTCTCTTGAAGCATCCAATAGGGATATTATCATCGCGGTGATTGATGGCGAAACCACGGTGAAACGCCTCATTACCAATCACCCCAATGGCATTTTATTAAAAGCGGAAAGTAAGCATCATAAAGACATTCCCGTGCATGGAGAGTTGCATGTGTGGGGCGTGGTCACCGCGACCATTCATCAATATTAGTTCGGTATAAATCATGTTTGCTATTGTCGACTGCAATAACTTTTATGCCTCCTGTGAGCGATTGTTCAGGCCGGAATTAGAAGGCCAACCTATTGTAGTGTTATCGAATAATGATGGCTGTGTGATTGCCCGAAGCAACGAGGCAAAGGCGCTGGGTATCCCCATGGGCGCGCCCGAATTCAAATTTCGGCAAGAAATGAAGCAGAAAGGTATTCATGTATTTTCCTCTAACTACCCACTTTACGGTGATTTATCCGCACGCGTTATGAGCGTATTGGAATACCTGTCACCCAATATCGAAATCTACTCAATCGATGAAGCCTTTGCCGATATGCGTGGTTTTAATCATTTCGATTTAAACACTCACGGTTTGGAGGTTAGAGAGAAAATACTCAAATGGATCGGAATGCCAGTATCGATTGGTTTTGGTAGCACCAAAACGCTGTCGAAGATTGCCAATCGCGTAGCAAAAAAAACGCCTAAAAGTGGGGGGGTGTTCGTTTTTGATAGCCAGCAACAAATAGACAATGTACTTAAAAAAATAGCCATTGGTGATGTCTGGGGCATAGGACGAAAATGGTCGATGAGTCTCCAGCATTGTGGTATTCATTCTGCGTACGATTTGGCACAAGCAGATAGCACCTGGATCCGGCGCAAATACAGTGTGGTTATGCAGCGCACGCAACGTGAACTAAACGGCGAAAATTGCATTTCTATCGAGGAACTACCGGAAAAGAAACAGCTACTCGTTTCTCGTAGCTTTAAAAACAAAATCACCAACTATCAACTGTTACGCTCGCTAATCTCCGGCTATGTCGCCAGAGCCTGTGAAAAGCTGAGAAAACAACACAGCGTGGCCAGCAGCATTCAGGTATTCATTCGCACCAGCCCGTTCAATGATAGCCCGAAATACAGCAATGCAGGAACTGTAAGCCTAAACCAATACTCTGCAGACACTGCCACGTTTATCAAGATGGCAACCTACATTCTGGAGAATATTTACAAAGACGGATACGAATATCAAAAAGGGGGCATCATGATTCTAGACATAATCCCCGACAGCAAACAGCAACTGTGTTTATTCCAACCCGAAAAATACGATAGCAACGCTCGCAAGCGCATGAAACTCATGGATCATGTGAACAGTAAGTATGGGAGGCAAACCTTAAGACTAGGATCTGAAAGCAAGAAGCGCTGGTATATGAATCAGAATCTACTGTCCCCCAAGTACACGACAAGCTGGAATGATATTTTAAGGGTTAAGTAAGATTTAGGTGATGGTTAAATGAATAATTTAGGTGAGTACTAATAAAAGCATGCTATTAGAGAAATCATCGCAGTGATTCAAGGTGAATCACTGCGATCAGACACGCACGTTTAACCGTATTGGCTAGCGGTGAAATTCGCCTTCTCGTTCTGGCTGGTATTCTATTTCAATAATTTTTACTGATAGTACGCCACCACCAGGTTTTGGCCATTCTATTTCATCGCCTTCTGTAAGGCCCAATAAGGCACTACCAACAGGCGCGAGTATCGAAACGGTTGCTTCACCACTGCTATTGTTTGGGTAGACGAGCGTTAACGAAAACTCTTTATCTGATGATTTGTTTTTAAATTTTACTTTCGAATTCATGGTAACGATATTCGACGGCATTTCATTTGGCTCGACGATATCTGCACGGCTTATTTCCGCAAGCAGCTCCTCCTTACCCGGGAATTGATTATTTCCTAAGGAATCAATCATCTCTTCCAGCCTTTCAGCATCGAGTGATGAAATTGTAATTTTTGGTCTTTGATCCATCTTTTTAATTACCTATAAAATTAACTATGAAACGTTTTTATGTTTATTCTTTTGAGCCATTATTCATGGTTCATATATTGCGTAATACCTCTATAGATTAGGGTATCTCATAAAAATTTTTAGTCCAGCAATTACTTCACAATAACATTTGAATTTACAGTTGAGACAAAAATAACAATGAGTAAAAATCTGGACAATGGTGATTATCAAAGCGCTTTGAATTACTTATAAATATGAAAAACTCATATCTATATGTAATTCAAAGAATGTTTTTAGAAGTTCGTAAAGCGGCAGAAAAACTGTATATTCATGCACTACACCCATAGTTTCTTTACACCCTTTTTTCAGGAGAAAACATGTCAGAATCAGTAGAAGTAAAAGAAGGCTATTACGATAAATTAGGATCAATTCACTGTGGCGTTGTCAAAGGATTTAAAATCAACTGCGGACCAGAACAGTTAAAGGTTCTTGAAGATGGCGATGAGCACGTGTTTGATATGACAGGTGTTACCGTCAAAAGAAATGGCGATGAAGTCAGTTTTAGTCAGCAATAAACACTAAATTAGATACTTGAATACACCCCCCTACTTATAGGCACTTTTTTAAAAAAGTGCCTATAAGTAGGGGGGTGTAAAAATGTATTGATAAGCCAGAGGTTCGAATCCCTGAAGCTCCGCCATCCCGAATCCAGCAAAGACTGTCTTGGCAATCTCTCAGATATTAATAAAAAAGACCTGTTAGAACTGTAAAAGTAGCTAGGGAGTGGATATTGGTTTTTAGAGAGATTGTTAATAATGATTAAGGGGGATGCTTAGCCCTATGCCTTTAAATTATATTATCTAAAGTCGATGTGTCTTCCCTTATTAAGCCAGAATAGTTTATCTCAATGAATTTAAGCCTGATTTATTGGGCGACGTCTTAAGCCAAAAATAGCTAATAAGGTCGTGAGTAGAAAAAATCCCCAGAGTGAAAGTGTAGGAATAGACTTTGGCTCCTCTATTCTTAGAACAAGATATAGCGTTGATTCTTTTTGAATATTATAGTCAGCTAAGGTTCTTCCATCTTCTAATTGTTTTCCAGCAAAAACTAATTGTTGCAGATCTGGAGGGATACCTTCTTTGTCCTGGATTTTCGCCTTAACGTTATCAATTGTATCATTTGCTTCAACTTCTAATGCAATGGTTTTATCTGTGGGCGTTATAACAAAAATTTGCATTGCGTAACTGGGATTACTTATCAAGGTAAAAAATAAGATCACGCTCATCAATATTTGGTTTCTCATCATATCCTTTCCTTTCTTAGTTATGCTTTTGTTTATTAGCTGAGAGGTATTAATAAGAGTTGTAACAACCCTATTTGACGGTCTTCTTGACGGTTCTACATACCCCAGAAACAAAAAACCCACTGAAAATCAGTGGGTTTCTTTTGAAATATGGCGGAGAGGCAGGGATTCGAACCCTGGGACGGTTTAACCCGTCGCCGGTTTTCAAAACCGGTACTTTCGGCCACTCAGTCACCTCTCCATTGTTGTATTCCTTGAAGTTTCTAGTCGATAAACTTCAAAGAGCGCGTAGGATAATAAAAACTGCTCCATGATGCTAGTAAAATATTCTACTTTTTAACAATCAATTGGCTTGAATTTACGATTTCTGAAACTATAGTTAAATTGTAGGGAATAATTTATTCACAAACTACACACGAGAACTTCAAAAATAACGAAAGACCTATCAAGAGGATAATAAAGAATGATCGATATTCAATCTCAAAATTTTTCAGTAACAGAAGCAATGAAAACTCATACAGAAGAGAAGCTTCAGCCTATGATTCGTAACTATGGCGATAGAATTATCAATGTTCATGTTCATTTGTCTGACGAGAATGGTCCAAAAGGTGGGGAAGCACAACATTGCCTGATTCATGTAGAGTTACAGAAAATGCCGACGGTTGTTATCGAAGATAGTGAAGAAAATTTATATGCAGCGATTGATAATTGCTGTCATCGTGCAGAACGCGCGGTAAGAAAAGCGATGGAGAAAAAACAAACCCTTTCGCGTAAACCTGCTGAAATCTAATAATACTTAGAAAAAGTAGAAATTTGATTAGAGAATTTAAATCTTAAAAATGCTACCCAAAATAAAACAATTTTTTGAAAATCATTTCATTGCAGAATCAGGCTCGTCCGAGCTTGATTCTGAGCATCGCTTACAACTAGCTTTGGCTTCGCTGATGATAGAAGTCGCTGAAGCGGATTATGAAAACGCACCCGAAGAGAGAGCGATGTTGCTCAAACTGGTGGAAGAATCTTTTGGCCTTGATAAAGACGAAGCCCAGGAACTGCTTGATCTTGCGAAACAAGAACATGCAGAATCTACAGACAACTTTCAATTTACCAGTTTGATCAATCAACATTACTCTGCAACACAGCGCATTGAGTTGATTGAGAAACTTTGGAAAGTGGCATTTGCAGATAATGTATTAGATAAACATGAAGATCATGTTATTCGTCGTATTGCTGATTTAATTCATGTCTCACACAGTGATTTTATCGCATCAAAATTACGCGTTCAGGAAAAAGCTAGTTTCAACTCATAAAACCTGAAAATCTAGCTGGCGTACAAAGCAGTATTGAAAATCTTAAGCCATAAAGCGAAAGCCATTAATTAAGTTTATTTTTATCTGCTTTATTTGATGATTTTTTAAGCTCTCGGCAGCTACAACCTACCTAAACGGTCGACCATATCAATATAATTTATCTTATTAACCCCGAAAAAAACACCTCAGTATAGAAATTCTCTGTAATTATGATATTCTGGTCATGCAGTTTTTGATGGTAAGTATTTAGTATTTACCCTGAAGCAGTTTAACGGCTTCCTCGCAGATAAGTGATGTGTCCGTTTTTTTGCTGATTTTATTCAGCATTTTTCTGCATAAAGTCTGCGTTATTTTTTATATTTTAGAGGTTCTTAGGAATGGCTACAGGTACAGTTAAGTGGTTCAACAGTAGTAAAGGTTTTGGTTTTATCGCTCCAGATGACGGAAGTGATGATGTTTTTGTTCACTACAACTCTATCCAAATGGATGGTTACAAGTCTTTAGAAGAAGGACAAAAAGTGAACTTTGAAACAGAAGATGGAGCCAAAGGCCCTGCCGCTGTTAATGTAACTGCTGCTTAGAGGCATTATTACAGCATTCATAAAAAAAGCCTCGCAATGCGAGGCTTTTTTGTAATTTTGAAGCGTAAATACAATTAAGATTTAGTTACTCGGATTTTTTATTTTCCCAGGTATCTCGTAAACCTATTGTTTTATTGAAGATTAGTTTTTCGTTTTCTTCATGCGCGTCTATCACTGAATCAGAATCCAGGAAAAAATACCCTTCTCTTTCAAATTGATAGGGCACGTCTGCTTTTGGGTCCATCAAGCTTATTTCACCCTTACAACCTGTAAGCACTTCTAGACTACTCGGATTGAGTGCTTCCATAAAGTCTTTCCCGCCGGCATCTGGCGCAATGTCATTAAACAATCGGTCATAGATACGAACTTCGCAATCAACATTCTGCAATGCTGACACCCAGTGAATAACACCTTTGGGTTTAATGCCATCTTCCGGGTTATTACCCAACGTGTTTTCGATGATTCTGGCTCTTACCTCAATGATCTCCCCATTAGCGTCTTTAACTGTTTCATCAGCTTCGATGACGTATGCATTACGTAAACGCACGCGCTTACCAATCACTAGACGCTTATACTTCTTATTGCCCTCTTCCTGAAAATCCGCCTTATCGATATAAATTTCACGATCAAAAATCAACGTACGTGTTCCCATCTCTTCATTTTGTGGATGTAGAGGTGCAGTAAGGTATTCCGTCATATCTTCTGGAACATTCCATAGCGTCACTTTTAATGGATTCATCACACACATCGCACGCGGTGCCACGTTATTTAAATCTTCACGTACTGAGAACTCTAGCTGACTGACATCAACCACACCATCGACTTTAGTCACCCCGGTACTTTCAACGAAGTCTCGTATAGATTTGGCGGTGAAGCCGCGACGACGCATGCCAGAGATCGTTGGCATTCTCGGGTCATCCCAACCTTTAACTATATTCTCATCAACCAACTGCTTTAATTTACGCTTACTGGTTACCGAGTAATTCACATTCAGGCGAGAAAACTCATATTGATGAGGCTCAGACGGAACCGGCAAATTCTCAATAAACCATTCATATAAAGGACGATGCTCGACAAATTCCAAAGTACATACGGAATGCGTCACTCCTTCGATTGCATCACCCTGCCCATGTGCGTAATCATAAGATGGATAAATGTGCCACTTGTCACCCGTCTGGTGATGTTCCATATTCTTTATACGATAAATAACAGGGTCGCGCATTTGCATATTCGGATGCGCCATATCGATCTTAACTCGGAGAGAACGCTTTCCATCTTCAAATTCGCCATCGCGCATGCGCTCAAACAAATCGAGGTTTTCTTCAACACTGCGATCTCTGTAAGGACTATTTTTTCCAGCCTCTTTTAAGTTGCCACGGTACTCGCGCATCTCTTCCTGATTAAGATCGCACACATATGCTTTACCTTCTTTGATTAAGGTAACTGCCCAGTCATAAAGCTGGTCAAAATAGTCAGAAGTAAAATGCACATCGCCATTCCACTTGTATCCCAACCACTCGACATCTTGCTTGATCGAATCAACGTATTCGATTTCTTCTTTTTCAGGGTTGGTATCGTCAAAACGCAGATTGCATTTGCCGTTGTATTTTTCGGCAAGACCAAAATTCAACACAATCGACTTCGCATGACCTATATGCAAATAACCGTTAGGCTCAGGTGGAAAGCGTGTTTGAACACTTGAAACTTTTCCAGAAGCGAGATCTTCTTCAATAATTTTTTCGATGAAATTTAGTGGTTTTT
Source organism: Cocleimonas sp. KMM 6892 (assembly GCF_035798195.1). Classification (NCBI taxonomy): domain Bacteria; kingdom Pseudomonadati; phylum Pseudomonadota; class Gammaproteobacteria; order Thiotrichales; family Thiotrichaceae; genus Cocleimonas; species Cocleimonas sp. KMM 6892. The sequence goes on from NZ_JAPFBV010000005.1 coordinate 383,750, forward strand.
CGTTTTCATTCATTGCTAAAAGTGCCTTATTTATTTAACGCTTATTTAATAAGAATTAGATCGTTAGGACAAGTAGTTGTCCAGATGATTTATGTTTAATTTAGTCACCCCCCTACTTTAAGGGCTTTTTTATATCGCTATACTGCTTTCTTTTGATTCGAAAGCTCAGCACGACCTTGCTCTACTAACTTGGATTCTAATTGCTCCAGGCGCTTTAAAATCGCTCGGGTATCCTCATGGATGTGTTTAATGTCAGAAACATCACCTTCGTCATTTTCTAAATTATAGGCATCGTGCTCTGCCTGCATGCGCTCGATGACGATACCAATCATCATATTTAAAAACACGAACGCATTCAGGAAAATAAATGACAGGTAAAACATCCATGACAGTGGATAGACTTCCATCGTTTCATACATGACATCCGTCCAGTCTTCAAAGGTAACGACACGGAATAAAGTCAGCATTGAAACCGCGATATCACCCCACAGTACTTTATTGATATCTTCAAACAAGAAGCTACCGACTGCCGCATAGATGTAAAACATGATGAACATTAAGAGCAGCACATAGCCCATTGGCGGCAATGCTTTGAGTAATGCAGAAATTAATATGCGCAATTCCGGGATAATCGAAATGAGTCGCAACACGCGGAAGATTCTTACCAGACGTGCTAATAGCACCATTTCTGAATCTTCTATAGGGATTAAACTGATGCCGACAATCAGCGTATCGAAAACATTCCAGCCTTTTTTAAAGAAAGCCAGCGAATGACCTTCGGCGATAAATCGAACCACAATCTCAAACAAAAACAAGATGGTAATTGCCGTATCCAGATAACCGAGCAAGGTAATATATTGAGGATCAATGTCATACGTTTTCGCCCCAATCATCAATGCCGAAACAACAATGACAGCAATGATAAAGAACTGAAATATTCTATTGTTGTTGAATTCGTTAATTATCTGAACGATTGTTTTGGCTTTCATTTCCTGACTCAAAATTTATAGTAGTTTAGCGCGAAATTGTCATTTCACGATTTTTCAAAGGTTATACGATTAAAAAATAACAAGGAAAGTTCCCATTAAGGAACAGCTATTTATTTACAACTGAAAAGAATCCAGTTGAACTAGTGTTAAAACCTTACTATCACAACTCAAAGAACGAGGCTTTTAATCATAACGAATAAAAACCTCGTATAAGTAGGGGGGTGATGTTTTAAATAGTTGTTGTGGCTTATCTTAAAAAGCATTCAAACAAACAGTGCAGCGAACTAATTCTTACACCTTAAGCTCGGTCAAACCACCCATATACGGGAGTAGCGCTTCAGGTACTTTGATACTACCGTCCGCTTGCTGATAATTTTCAACAATCGCCACTAAGGTTCTACCCACCGCAAGACCAGAACCGTTTAATGTATGCAGCAATTCTGTCTTATTGGTTTCAGGATTACGAAAACGCGCTTGCATTCTACGCGCCTGAAAGTCTTTCATGTTTGAACAAGAAGATATTTCACGGTAAGTTTCCTGAGCTGGCACCCATACTTCAATATCATAGGTCTTATTTGATGAGAAACCGGTATCGCCCGCACATAATACGATGGTTCGATATGGAAGTTCTAATTTCTCTAGAATAATCTCAGCATGTCTGGTGAGTCTTTCCAGTGCATCGTCCGAATCTTCAGGTTTTACAAAGTGTAACAATTCAACTTTCTCGAACTGATGCTGGCGAATCAAGCCACGCGTATCACGACCATAAGATCCCGCTTCTGAACGGAAACAAGGAGTATGAGCAGTGTATTGCATCGGCAATTTATCAGCATCGACAATTTCATCTCTGACTAGATTGGTCACTGGCACTTCTGCTGTTGGAATAAGGTAAAAATCCTTATCGCCAAACTCACCTTCTAACTTGAATAAATCTTCAGCGAATTTAGGTAATTGCCCAGTACCGTAAAGACTGTCTGAATTTACAATATACGGCACATAGACTTCTTCATAGCCGTGCTCGGTGGTATGCGTGTCCAACATAAACTGAATGAGTGCACGATGCATACGTGCCATCGCTGAACGCATCACAACGAAACGTGAACCGGTCAGCTTGGTTGCTGATTCAAAATCCATCCAGCCATTTGTCGCCCCAAGATCAACATGGTCTTTAACTTCAAAATCAAATGAAGCAGGCTCGCCCCAGCGTCTGATTTCTACGTTATCTTCTTCGCTTTTACCGTCAGGCACAGACTCATTAAGAATGTTCGGAATGCCACTTACAATCTCATCAATTCGAGCTTGTAAATCAGAGAGTTGTTGCTCCCCTGCTTTTAGCTTTTCACCCAAGTCAGCAACTTCATCGAGCAATGGCTGAATATCTTCACCATTCGCTTTGGCTTTACCAATCATTTTTGAGCTTGTATTGCGCTCGTTCTGTAAATCCTGCGTGGTCATTTGTAATGTTTTACGCTGATCTTCCAGAGACTGGAATGCCGCTACATCTAATTCAAAACCACGACGTGACAATTGTTTTGCAACTGCATCGATATCGCTTCTTAATAATTTTATATCTAACATCTAATTTTCCCAAAAGACTCAACGAGTCATTTAACTGATTGTTTTTCCGATTATAAATCCTAGCCATACCGCTAGTACACTTAACATCACACTGATAAACATATTCAACAAAGCCCGCGCATGCAGCCCTTCCTCGAATAAATTCATGGTTTCCATAGAGAATGTCGAGAATGTGGTAAAAGCACCAAGAAACCCAACAAAAATAGCCAACCGCAACAATGGATCCAGCTCCATTCTTTCAACCAGAACAATCGCCAAAAAACCCATCATAAATGAGCCTATAACATTGACCGAAAGCGTTCCATAAGGAAAGTTTCCGCCGAGCTTTTCAGTCACAACTGACGACAGCACATATCGCGCTAAAGCACCTACGGAACCACCAGCCATTATTGCCAATGCTTGCGAACCAGAAAGAGTGAATGAAAGTGACAAATATATCTCCAAAGACCTAGCATAAGAACTGGGCAATAGTGTATATGAAAGGTTAGAATGGTGGAATGTCTCTAGATACAAATACACGTAATAATTTACTTTTTCAACTAGGCGAAATTCTACCAGAAGAATATTTACTCACCAGTGAAGAAGCGATCAAACCTTATGAATGCGACGGTTTATCAGCCTATCAAAAGCTTCCCGTTGCCGTTGTTTTGCCCGAAACGATTGAGCAAGTACAACGTATTACAAAAATATGCTCTCAATTGAAAGTACCGATTGTTGCTCGCGGTGCTGGCACTGGCTTATCAGGCGGTGCATTACCGCACGAAGGCGGGATCATTTTAGGGTTATCCCGATTTAATAAAATTGAGAAGATAGATACTGACAATCTAACCGCAACGGTTCAACCCGGCGTTAGAAACCTAGCCATTACCGAAGCAGCAAGACCTTTCGGCTTATATTATGCACCCGATCCCTCCTCTCAAATTGCCTGCTCTATTGGCGGCAATGTGGCAGAAAATGCTGGCGGAGTGCATTGCTTAAAATATGGCCTAACCGTTCATAATGTTCAGCAAGTAACCATTGTGACCGTCGATGGCGAATTAGTTACTTTAGGCTCCCAGACATTAGACACGCCTGGCTATGATCTTTTAGCATTGATTACTGGATCTGAAGGCATGCTCGGCATTATCGTTGAGATTGTGGTGAAACTATTACCTAAACCTCATGCTGTTAAAGTCTTGATGGCGTCATTCAAAAAAGTTGAAGATGCAGGCAATGCCGTTGCTAACATTATCGCTGAGGGCGTCATTCCCGCTGGTTTAGAAATGATGGACAAACCTGCCATTCATGCGGCAGAAGCCTTCGCTAAAGCCAACTACCCGCTTGATGCAGAAGCTATTTTACTGTGTGAATTAGATGGAAGCGAACAGCAACTGGCAGAGCAAATCGAGACCGTTTCAGAAACACTGCGCAACGCAAATGCAGACGATATCGTAATTGCTGACTCTGCAGATGAGCAAGCACGACTTTGGGCAGGAAGGAAATCTGCATTTCCCGCTGTTGGAAGAATTTCACCTGATTACTATTGCATGGATGGCACCATTCCCCGAAAACAGATTGCTTACGTACTCAAAAGAATTAGCGAATTATCTGAAGAATGTGGTTTACGTGTAGCCAATGTTTTCCATGCAGGAGACGGCAATCTTCACCCATTAATTTTGTACGATGCAAACAAAGAAGGCGAGCTTGAGAAAACTGAAAAATTCGGCGCCGATATCTTGACGCTTTGCGTAGAAGTGGGCGGTACTATTACCGGCGAACACGGCGTAGGCCATGAGAAAATTGACCAGATGTGCGTACAGTTTTCACCCGAAGAACTCACTCAGTTTTTTGCCGTTAAGAATGCTTTTGATCCGGATGCATTACTCAATCCCGGAAAAGCGGTGCCCACATTACACCGCTGCGCTGAACTCGGCGGAATGCATGTACATAACGGCCAATTGCCACATCCTGAAATCCCTCGTTTTTAGCGTTTTAAACACATAAAAACGAGTAATTATTTTAAAATGACACCCCCCTACTTTTAGCCACTTTTTTAGTAACGCAAACAACTACGAAAAGGCTTTGGGTAATTTATCCTTTGTGACACACATGACAATACAAGATAACGATATTAGTTCTGACCTGCAACAACGCGTACTAGAGTCGATAGCAAGCAAACAACCACTCTATATTCACGGCGGAAATAGCAAGGCGTTCTACGGCAATACGGTTGATGCCACACCATTAGATATTAGCCCACATACCGGCATAATCAGCTATGAACCAACAGAACTCTGCGTTACATTGAGGGCAGGTACTTTATTATCTGATCTAGAAGCATTACTTAATAACACCAATCAAATTCTACCTTTTGAGCCACCTCAATACACAGCAGAAACAACCATTGGTGGCGCAATTGCTGCTGGAATTTCCGGCCCCAGACGCGCTTATACCGGATCAGTTAGGGACGCCATTCTCGGTGTAAAGATCATAAATGGTAACGGCGAAATTGTTAGTTTTGGCGGACAAGTGATGAAAAATGTAGCTGGCTACGACTTGTCTCGCATGATGGTTCGTTCGCAAGGAACACTGGGTGTAATTCTTGAAGTTTCATTGAGGCTATTACCCAAACCACCAAAAGAAATTACACTCACGTTCGACTCTGATCAGAAATCAGCACTACAGTTTTTTCAAGAATCCAGATTGCAGCAATTACCGATCACTGCTAGTACCTGGTTTAATGATCAAGTCTATTTGCGCCTATCAGAAAGTGAAACCGTACTTGAGCAGTCCATAAAGAAATTAGGCTTTGATTTATTAAGCGATTACGATGATTTCTGGACAGATATTCGAGACCATCAACATCACTTTTTCGGACGCACTGATAAGCCGCTATGGCGTTTATCCTTACCGCCTGCGACAAAACAAATATCAAGTGTCGATGACAATCAGCTCATAGAATGGGGTGGCGCTCAGCGGTGGATTAATAGCAATGCTCCTGCCAACATCATCCAGAATATTGCAACTTCAAACAATGGTTATGCATATATGTTTAAAGGGGACTTACCAGAAACACCTTGCTTCCCTTTGCTAGATAAACCACTCATGCTATTACACAAACAACTCAAACGTAATATGGATCCAAACGGCATTTTTAGTCCTGGACGAATCTACTCTGGTTTATAACACCTAGGGCTTAATACTATGAAAACTGATATCACACCTTCTTTATTGAATACTACAAAAGGCAAGCAGGCTGATGCAATTCTCAGAACCTGTGTACATTGCGGCTTTTGTAATGCTACCTGCCCTACCTATCAGCTATTAGGTGATGAGAATGACGGCCCACGAGGTCGCATTTATCTCATTAAGCAGCTACTGGAAGGCAAAGATGTTACCGAATCAACTCAGCTCCACCTAGACCGCTGTTTGACCTGTCGTAGTTGTGAGACTACCTGCCCCTCAGGCGTGAAGTATTCTCAACTACTCGATATAGGTCGTAGTTTAATTGAAGAAAAAGTACCAAGAAGCTTCAAAGAGAGAATCACTCGTAAGCTCATTCTGAATATACTTCCTTATGAGAAACGCTTTACCACTTTATTGAAAGCCGGTCAGTTTTTCAAGCCATTTACACCTAAAGTATTGCGCAAAAAAATCCCAAGAAAGACCACAAAAGGATTACTTCCTGGCAATTCTCATAGCCGCAAAATGCTAATTCTTGATGGATGCGTGCAACCTGCGCTATCACCAGATATAAATACTGCTACTGCACGCGTTTTGGATAAACTCGGAATATCTCTACTCACAATAAAAAAAGCAGGCTGCTGTGGAGCGGTTAGCCAGCATCTAGGGGAAGAAGAAAAAGCATTAGTGTTTATGAGAAATAATATTGATGCCTGGTGGCCCGAAATTGAAAGCGGCGCCGAAGCTATTGTCATGACAGCAAGTGGCTGTGGAGCAATGGTAAAAGAATACGCACACCACTTACAACACGATTCAGAATATGCCAGCAAAGCTCAGCGTATTTCAGAGCTTTGCAAAGATATCTCCGAGATTGTAATTAATGAAGATTACAAACAATTAAATGCACCAGAGAAAACCAAAATTAGTTGGCACCCTCCATGCACTTTACAGCACGGACAAAAAATAACAGGAGTAGTGGAAAAAATTCTAAGTGATTGTGGATATAATTTACTACCCGTTGAAAATTCACACTTATGTTGCGGTTCTGCCGGCACCTATTCCATTTTACAGCCTGAAATCTCAAGTAAACTTCAGCAAAATAAAATAGAAAGTCTACAGAAACATACGCCAGAGATGATCGTAACTGGAAACATAGGCTGCCAGACTCACTTACAAGCAGCTAGCAACGTTCCTGTTATTCACTGGATTCATTTATTGGACAATTGAAAGAAATGACTCGCGCATTTTTATTGATACGCACTAGTTAGAAAAACTAAATAGTATTCAATAGTTTTTGCGCTCTGTCTCTTTGAGGAGAATCACCTTCATTGATCAACTTATGCAAAATATCTTTAGCAGAATCAATATCCCCTGCATCAATATAAGCTACAGCCATATCAATCTTTACGCTATCTTTTAAAGGCTCTTGTTCCATATCAACATTAAGAAAATCTTTCTCTTCCAGATAAGCCTTTTCAATTTCCGGCTGAATATTCACTTCATCTGCAATCAATCTATTTTGTTTATTCTTAACCCAGAACATCCACCCAAATAGAAGCAATAGGAAAGCGATAATAGGCAAATAGTATTTCTCTAACATCGACATAATCGACTTCATACCAGCCTCTTTAGAGGCTTCATTGTTTGCGCTAACGTTTGTGGATTTGCCCTCTACTTCTAGTTGATTTTGAGCATTTGATATTTGAGATTTCTCAGCATTAATACTTTGGAAAATATCAATTTTTTCCTTTGCTTGCTCATCTAGTTTTTTTTTAGATTCCTCAAATTTCTGAGCATGAGATGCTGCAGTAGCATCTGTATCAGCAGCTTGCGGTTTACTTAAGGTCTTTTGTAATGCCTCTTCAACTTTACGTAATTGCGCATCGCTCTCATTCTTGTCGGCGATAAGTTGATCTAATCGTTTACGAAGATCATCGCTTTCTTTCTCTAATTGATCAATTTTAATGGTCTGTAATTCTTGCTTATTTTGAATAACATCTGCCTTCTTGCTTTTGTTAACAAGATAACCGTTGGCGATCGGCGAACCAAAATCTCCCGTCTGCCCTCTTCTGAAATAACGCGCATGTTCGCTTAGCAAAGCTTTTGCTTCTTCGTCAGACAGCGTTTCAATATCAGACTCATTGGGCAATATAAGCTGTTTTCCACGGAGCAAGAAGTTGATATTACCACCTCGAAATGCCTCTTGATTCCTGGCTAACAATCCTATTAATAATTGAGACCTTGTTAAATCACTTTGCGAATAATACCTTTCGATAATTTTATTTAGATTATCTGTAGATTTAACTTTGTAGCGAGTTTCTGCAAATGAAACAGACATCAGCGCTAATGACAAAAATGAACACAATGTCAGATATATAATTTTATTTTTAGAAATCATTTTAGTTTTATTTTTTTACTTGTAAGAAGCTTATTGTACTTAGTTATTTTACATTCTTAAATACTAATAATTACCCAAAATATGACATATAAAATAGATATTGTAATTTTAAGATAAATTAAGAGTATTTCAGGCACAAAAAAGGACGCCCAAAGGCGTCCTTCTTATTGTGCATAGTTATGAGACTAGATTAGAACTCTAGACGCATACCAACACCGTACTTAAGTACGTCATCTGTAGAATCATCACCGTCGTCAGCATTTTGTACTGCTGCGAACCACTGGTAATTTTTGCTAAGCTTGTGAGCATATTCAGCAGAAACGATTAATGGCTCGTTATCTTCGTCAGTAGTCTGGATACTTACGTTAACGCTTTTTCCGCCACCAAGACCAAATCCTGCAAGAGTAGCAACAGAAAGAACATCATCACCATTCTCTGGATCAGTGTTTAACAAAGAAACACCAAGGTTAGCCATACCGAATTTACCACCAGCATGAATACCAATCTGTGAACCTTGATCAGTTACGTCGCGGTAAGCAAAACCTAGGTTAACTGGACCAGCTTTAGTACCAGCACCGATTTGTACTTCATCGATTGCATCAGTATCGCCGTTTGCGTCAGCTCCGCCGTAATCAGCGTCGTCGTCGTCCATTACTACCATAAGGTGCATACCAGTAGTACCAAACTTGTTCTTGTAGTTGATAGAATCGCCTTTACGGTATCCGCCACCAGCTAAATCCCATACGTTGTTGCCAGAAGTTCCACCAAGAAGTTGGAATGGGTCAACAGGGCTCATTACGTAGCTGTACAATGGAGACCAACGAGTACCGATAGAAACTTCACCGAAACCGCCTTTAACACCAACATAAGCTAAACGGTTTGTATCTTCGCCGTTAGAAAGTGCACCTTCATCAAGGTTTACACCGAATTCGTACTTACCAAATGCAGTTAAACCATCAGAGATTTCCTGGTTTACTTTGATACCGAAACGTGAAGAGCGATTTTCTAAACCACAATCTGTGTTAGAACCGTCATCAGTACATACAAGACCTGCACGCATACGACCGTATAGTGTAGTATCAGCTATAGTTGTAGCAGTTGTAGCAGCAACAATCGCGCCAGCAATTGCTGTTTTAATCATAATATTCTTTTTCATCGAATTAACCCCGAAAATTAATAAAAACCCGCAAAAATCAATTAAGACCTTCGCTAGGACATGGTTACTTTAGCCTAATTTAGATTTTTTGCAACAAATTTTGTTAAAAAAAAACAACAGTCACACAAAAGTGTATCAATTTTACAACAAAATATTTAATGGTAAGAAATAGACAAACTATCAATCAGGCTAGATTACAGCTTATAATATTGCCGCAATTCACTCAACTGATTAAAACAATAGAGTTATTAGGGTTTTACTAAAATGACACAAGATACGGGCAAAATCACTTGGATCGCCAGCTTTCCTAGAAGCGGCAACACCTGGGTAAGAGCGCTAATAACAGCGTACTCAAACAATGGTGAAGTAACGATTAACAACATCATGCAAACCGGTGACAAAAATCCAGAGTACTATGATGGCATTATAAAAAAACCTATTGAAGAATGGTCAACATCTGACCAGGCCTTGATCAAACCTGCGGCAATGATGCGAATGCTAGAAGACGCCGGTGGCAATTTAATGCTAAAAACACACGACTGTAATATTGACCTGTCAGGTGTTGCACAAATTCCACACGATATTACCAGAGCAGCTATTTATATCGTAAGAGACCCTAGAGATGTTGCTTTGTCATTTAAAAATCATTACAACACGTCCACTAATAAAGAAGCAGTCGATAAACTCTTAGATAATAAGTTTGTTACTCGCTTCCCTAATAAAGGTCTTTTTGTTCCCCAGCTTTCCTGGAATATCCATGTGGCTTCCTGGATGCGAAACCTACCCTACCCAGTTTATGCGCTTCGATACGAAGATCTTCTATCTAATACTTTTGAAGTTTTAAGTGAAATAATACAATTCCTCAATCTGGACTATGATAAAGACCTTGTGCATAAGAGCATTGAAGCGTGTGCTTTTGACAAACTAAAACAACAGGAAAAAAAATCAGGGTTTCGCGAGACTGTTGGTCAAGAATTCTTCCACAAAGGTGAAGCAAACCGCTGGAAAACTGAATTAGAACCTCAATTACAAAATCGCATAGTTAAAGCCTGCGAAAAAGAAATGAAAATGGTGGGCTACCTTTAATAGACTTAGAGCGTATCAAAACTAAAAAAAGCCCTATAAGGTGGGGGGTGCATGTTGTTCATACTGATAAGAAGGCTCTTTTCTCAATAGAGACTCAAGCATCTTCAACGCTTTACCCGGACTTAAAAACCGATCATCCGGGCACTTAGCCATCATTTTATTTAACACTGGCTGAAGATGAGCAATGGATTCATCCAAAATCGGTATGGGTGCCATAACATGTTGCATCATAAGTTCTGTCGGGCTATTTCCCGCAAAGGGCTTCTCCCCCATCAGTAACTCATAGAAGATCACACCCAAGCTATAGATATCGGACGCTTTTGTGCAATCTTCCCCTGCAACTAATTCAGGGCTTACATAATGTGGCGAACAATGCAGTTCATCTTCTTTCAAAAAACCCGCATCGAGCAATATCCTTTTAGATACACCGTAATCGGTGAGTGCTAGCACACCGTCACTTCTGAGCATTACATTATCTATCTTTAAATCGCGATGAATTAAATTAGCATTATGTACACAATCGAGGGCAGACGTGATTTCTCTAAACCATTCCAAGGCATGTAATAAAGGAAGAGATCTCTCACAATTATTAAGAGCCTGTCTCAATGTACCAAATTCGAGATACTCCATCACCAGATAGAAGGCATGATTGCAGATACCGCCATCATAGAAGTGCACTAAACCCTCAGAGCGGATAGCGCATTGCCTTTCGACACGCTCTAAAAACTTTTGAATCATCTCATCGGATAATTCATTCGGTTTAAATTTAAAGCGTTTAATCGCGGCAGACTCACCTTTTTTATTGACGCCCCGATAGATAATACAATCCTGACTGTTATGTAGAACCTCTACTAACACCCAGTGTTTCAGATTAAGAGGGAAAAGCGCTAAACACCTTCGCAGCTGTAGATAAACATCTATTTTCGACGATAGATCTGAAATATTTTTCCAATACAAACATTTATTCGGCTGCAAAGATCGTTTTTTACATTCTTTTTTATTATCAAAAAAAACCAGATCAAAAGGCTTGAGCTTTTGTAGCAGCTCTTCCCTGCTCAGAAGTTGCAAACAAGCATAATCATATTGAGCTAACGTCAAATGTGGTATTTTCGACTCAAGCATTACCTTGATATCCTCAGGGACACCTGTATTTTGAATCAACAATACTGATAAACTCATTCTTATTCTGTTTCCTCCTAGAGCATAGTCTAGGACATAAGCGCTTGATTGACTGAAATATTCTTCCGCCATGATTAACATAAAGCAGTTTTCTTTTATCATTTCAGCGTATAAATTCCTTAATGCATAAGAAATAGCGGGTACTGTTTGACATTTAATTTGCTTTCCATAATAATGCCGCGTTCCGTGGGTCTATGACCCCTCCTTGCTATGAAATTTGCTGTAATTTACACAGTAAAAAACACAAAAATCATAGCCAACTTGTCCATAAGGAGATAACTATGAGACATTATGAAATCGTTTTTCTGCTACACCCAGATCAAAGCGACCAACTTCCAGGCATGCTAGAGCGTTACCGCAAGCTTATCGAAGACAATAAAGGCACAATCCACCGTCTAGAAGACTGGGGTCGTCGTCCTTTAGCTTACCCAATCGTTAAATTACACAAAGCACACTATGTGCTTATGAACATCGAGTGTGATTCAGCTACATTAAGTGAGCTTGAAGATCAATTCCGTTTCAATGATGCAGTACTTCGCAATATGGTTATCCGTCGCGATGAAGCTGACACTGACCCTTCAATTCTCAGCAAAGAGAATGAAAAGAAGCCAGAAAGAAAATCATTTAATTAATAGGAGTTAATCATGTCAGCACAACGTTTTCGTCGTCAAAAATTTTGTCGTTTTACCAAAGAAGGTGTTAAAGAGATAGATTATAAAGATCTTGATACCTTAAAAGCGTTCATTACTGAAACAGGTAAAATTGTACCTAGCCGTGTTACAGGCACTAAAGCTAGATACCAGCGCCAATTAGCAACTGCTATTAAACGCGCTCGTTTTCTTGCGTTGATTCCTTACACGGATCAACACAAGTAATATTAAGAATAGATAGGAAGAACTAAATGATGGCCGGCTTTATAATGGCAGGCCGGATACAAGCAGCGATATTTGTTGTTTTATCCACCCTGATTTCATTACTATTTCCACCCCTTATCGTTTTCAATAATGCAGCTATTGCATTAATAACGTTACGTAAGGGTTGGCAACAAGGGATCATTTACACTCTACTTGCTAGTGTCACTCTTTTAATCATTAGTGTCGCTTTAGATCAACAAGCAAGTAGAGGCTTCTTAGCAGGTTTAGCCAACTGGTTGCCTATGGTAGTTATAGCAAGTGCGCTTGCCATAACAAAATCATGGAGTAAAACCTTACAGCTAGTTCTGCTAACAGCAACAGCAGGTGTTTTATTGTTTCATTTCATGCAACCAGATGCAGCAGCATACTGGAAGCCTGTATTAGAACAGTTCAAGCCCCTGCTTAAACAAGGCTATCAACTTAGCGATGCCAAAATTGATGAGAGTATCAATGATGTCGCAAAGTGGATGACAGGAACATTTGCCGCTGCCCTAGCATTGATATCAATACTATCATTGATCATCGCGAGGAATTGGCAAGCAGTATTGTATAACCCGGGTGGTTTTGGTGAAGAGTTTCGCCAGATTAATTTGGGCAAACAATCCGCTATTGCAGTACTAGTAGGTATAGCAATAGCAGTACTCACCATGAATCAGCTAGTTGTTGAACTCATTATGGTGGGGATTGCAGTTTTTATGTTTCAGGGCTTAGCTCTGGCACATGCCTTGGTAAAAAAACATAACTTGAATAAAGCCTGGTTAATTGGCCTCTATTTAATGATGTTTTTATTGCTGATACAAATGATTGTACTGCTTGCAACTTTCGGAATTATTGACACTTTTGTTGATTTTCGCCGTAAGAAACCAGGCAACTCAAATTAAAGATACTTAAAGAATACGTTAATTAAATAGATAACCGGCCCAAGGGTCGAAAAGGTGATAACCATGCAAGTTATATTAATGGAAAGAATTGAGAACTTAGGAGCGATCGGCGATATCGTTTCAGTTAAATCTGGATACGCACGTAACTTCCTAGTTCCTCAGAAAAAAGCAAAAACTGCAACGAAAACTAACATTGCAGAATTTGAAACTATTCGTGCTGAACTAGAAAAAGCAGCAGCAGAAACGACTAAAGCAGCCGAAGATCGTCTTGTTGCTATCAACGGTGTTGGCGAGCTTAATATCGAAGTAAGAGCTGGTCAGGAAGGCAAGTTGTTTGGTTCGGTTTCTAACCACGAAATCTCTGAAGCAATTATTGCTAAAGGCGTACATATCGAACGTCGTGAAGTTCGTATGCCAGAAGGTCCTATTCGCGCTATTGGCGAGTACGATGTACTTATTCACTTACACACTGATGTAGAGACTACTGTTAAAGTAATCGTTACTCCAGATGCTGATAGTGATATGGAAGTTGTAGAGAAGCAGCCTATTGGCACATTTGTTGACGAAGACGACAGATAAGCTAAAAAGCATTAAGCTTGAAAAGCCTGCGATGATTAATTTCATCGCGGGCTTTTTTTTATCTGCCATTTATACCTTAAAGACTTATATTTCTTAGCGTTGAAGATCATTACAACTTTGATTTATATCGCTTTATTATGCATAAAATCATGCACAAACAGCAAAATGGGTCTAATATCTCTATTTAACACACCCCCCTACTTATAAGGGGTTTTTTAATATGTGAATTTTTAATTAGCATATCAATTCCCAGCTAAAGTAATTGATAGAATGTTAATACCAACACTACTTTTAATTAGGAGACAATATGTCAGTTAATTATCCTTCTCTTCATGAAATGGGCATCCAAAACCCAGAAGACATATCAAGATACTCATTACAGAATGTTAATGACGTAGACATTTTACGCGTTGTCTATAAACGTCAGAAAGGCTCTTTATTGCCGCATAGCAAGAAATTCAGATTTGCTCGATCTAAGCGCATGGTTGTAGCAGACAGTGGAACTAACAGCACTGAAATTCTTAGTGAAATTTCTCCGTTCTTGAATAAAGTTATCGATGAACTACATCAGGTGGTAGAACTGAAACATACTCATCAAGAGCATAAAGCGATCATACTTGATGAAATCAACAGACTCGAAGAGGAAGTTCACACCAGAATGACTTACATTAAATCGTTAGTAGATAAGCTCGACTAACAATAAATTTATCTTTTCTAAAAAGCCCATGCATTCGTTATGCATGGGCTTTTTTATATGCACCTAATAGTATTGGCAAGCTAAATAGCTTCAAAATGATACTCGTCAAAACGATTGATAAAATAATCCATATCCCAGTGATATAAGCAAAAATTACAGGCGCTTTCATCATGGTACTCATCAATGAGTCTTCATAGAAGAAAAACCATTGATGTTCATCTGGAAATGCCCAGACATGTAATTGATTGAATATTTTCTCAGGGCCTAATAACAATAATAATCCACATAAGATTATTAAAATCAGCGCACTCCACAAAAATTGGACAGCATCAGGCATCCCCACTTTTTTCATTTTAAGAACAATTACAACAAACAGCCAAACAGTGATTAATACAAGCATTAGCGGCTTAATTTTATCCAGCAATACAGCCACGTCTTTCAAATGTACAATCTCAGGCTCAGTGAGCAATGGCGTTAACTGGGTTGTGCCTTGTTGATTGCTCGTCGCATAGCTAAGTGCAGATAAACCCTCACCATGGTTATGTATGGCATCAACAATGCCTAAAAACAGGCGGGCCCGTTCCTCTTTAGAAGTCTTTTCGAAACCTAACTTATTTTTTCTATTCTTAGGCGCATAAATCTCTATATGCTTATCAATACCGACCACATCATGTAGCACCGGATATAAAAAATTTACTTTAGCTAACATCCCCCAGCTGACAGGCAAGGTTATGACAAACGTTAACAACAAGAATCCTGCCCACAGTGATTTGCTTTTCATAGTTGGTGCTTATTGTTTCTCTTGATCAATTAGAAAATATTTCCACTGATCAAATAGCTTTTTATCCGGTGAGATCAAAACAGAACGAGGCTTCATCGACGGTCTAAAAACATCTTCACCTTCAAGTGTACAGGCATGACCTCCTGCCTCGGACAAAATTAGAGTACCTGCCGCCAAATCCCATAACTTCATTCCACCGTGCAAATACAAATGCCCTCTATTGGCAGCCATCCACGCCCATTCAAGTACGCAACTACCCAAATTTCTTTGGGATTTATAAGGTGCATGGGAAATTAAGCGTTGCACGAGATCAGGCTTTAATCGTTTAAAATCAACAATAGCAATAGACTTGTTCAAATCAAAACCACTCTCGCCACATTTTAGCACTTCACCGTTTAACTTAGCCCCCTGCCCTTTAACCGCACTAAACATCTCATCTCGAAGTGGATCGTAAGTAATTCCAATTTGCACTTCACCGTTAACAAATAATGCGAGCGAGGTAGCAAACAAAGGAATGCCGGCAGCAAAATTACTGGTTCCATCTAGAGGATCTAAGCACCAGAGCTTTTCCGAGTTCTTGACCAAAGCTTCCTGTTGCTCTGGTTCCATTTCCTCGCTTAAGAAATCGATATCTGGATATCGCTCTGCCAAGGACTGGCGAATTCGCTTATCTGTAGATAAATCTGCTTCGGTTAATAAGCTACCATCTCCTTTCACCACAAAATCTATCTTATTATAACGAGGCAGAATTTCTTCTTTCGCAACCTCTCGAATAATATCTTCTAGTTCTCTTAGTTCTGGCAACTCTATCTCTGGTAACATACTTTTCATCTTGAATTTTAATTATTCGGCATCATATTTATCCATAAGCTCTTACATATACTAACAAATGACAAGCATAATAATACTACTCATATTGGCTAGCATCGCATGGTTTTGGATGAATTCCGTTCGCGCCAAAGAAATAGCTCTGCAGGCTTCAGCGAACGCATGTAAGGAAATTCACGCACAATTTCTGGACCAAACGGCCTCACTGAAGTCTTTAAAACTAATTCGTACTAACACTGGGCGAATGGGATTCCAGCGTGTTTATCGATTCAACTTTAGTTTAGACAGAGATAGTCGCTTAGACGGTTATGTCGAAATTAATGGCTACAAAATAAATAAAGTTTTTCTCGATGAAGCTGATGGTGCAACCATCTTAAAATAGTCTTTAAAATATATTTTAAACTAATAAAGACAGTCGATTCATCACATTCACGTCATCGCAAATAAATAACACCTTCTAATTTGAACGACTACACTTTAATTGCCTACAAACAATTGCTAACGTCTGTAGGTCAGCTGTAATTTAGCATTAAGCTATAGACGTCACAAAGTCTCGATAAAAGACAAAAATGTAAGAAACTATGAAAGACGAAAAAAATAATTACTAATCAAAGGAGTTAAATATGTCAGTAGCAAAAGTAACAGAAATCACATCAACATCAACAAAGAGCTTTGAAGATGCTGTCGATAATGGCGTAGAACGCGCTAATAAAACACTTAAGAACATCACGAGCGCATGGGTTGCGGATCAAAGCGTATCAGTAGAAGGCGGAAAAGTATCTGCTTACAATGTACGCCTTAAAGTAACATTTGTTCTAGATTAATCATTTTCATTTAGTGATATTTTTAGATAACACTAATGCTAAAAGATAAAATCAAAACGATTCCCATGATGAATTTCATGGGAATCACCTTTCTCAAGACCCCGCTTACAGATTGTAAGTGCATAAGATTGTAAAAACCTCGCCTGAGTCGTATTATTCCCTCTTTCAATTAGAAACAAGCAAAAGGAATTTTATGGGCTTTTTAACCGGAAAACGCGCCATTATTGCGGGTATCGCAAGTAATAAATCAATTGCCTACGGCATCGCACAAGCTATGCATCGTGAAGGTGCTGAACTGGCATTCACCTATCAGAATGAACGTCTAAAAGGTCGTGTTGAAAAATTCGCCAATGAGTTTGGATCAGATATCGTGCTTGAGTGCGATGTAGGTAGTGATGAATCGATTGATGCATGCTTTGCCGAGTTAGGTAAAAAATGGGATGGCTTAGACATCCTTATCCATTCAATTGGTTTTGCCCCGAAAGAAGAACTGGAAGGCAGTATTGTCGATAATACTACTCGCGAAGGTTCTAAAATCGCGCACGATATCAGTGCTTATAGTTTCCTCGCTATGGCCAAAGCGGCTCGACCACTAATGAAAGGTCGTGAAAATCCTTCTATGCTGACACTTAGCTACTTAGGCGCTGTATCCGCTATACCAAACTACAATGTCATGGGCATGGCAAAAGCAAGTCTTGAGTCGGCTGTACGTTTCATGGCATCAGACCTTGGACCAGAAGGTATTCGTGTCAACTGCATCTCTGCTGGCCCTATTCGCACCCTTGCCGCAATGGGAATCAAAGGTTTCCGTAAGATGTTAGAGCAATTCTCTGGGGCGGCTCCGTTACGCCGTAATGTTACTATTGAAGAAGTAGGTAACGCAGCAGCTTTCTTATCATCTGACCTGGCTTCCGGTATCACAGCAGAAATTATGTATGTTGATGGTGGTTACAGCACCGTAGGAATGACAGGAATCAACCCTCCTGCCGAGAGTGAGTAACATCACAGATAATACCCGTAAATACCTTTTAACCGCTTCTGATATAGGGGCGTTAGAAGGACAGGAAATTACCCACTTTCTCAATCCTAACGCTATAAGATTGAATAAGTCTCTGGGAGATGCTGTCGGCATGTCCCAGATGGGCGTTCACATGATCGCTGTTGAACCGGATCGTGATTCCACTGAATTTCATAAACACCAATACGAAGAAGAATGCATTTATATTCTTGAGGGTAGTGGTGAGCTAACGATAGAACAAGATACCTATACTGTGACTAAAGGTGACTTTATTGGTTTTCCTGCGAATGAAGTCGCCCACAGTCTATTTAATAACAGCAATGAGACACTTTTCTGCCTAGTCATGGGACAGCGCTTAAAACACGATATTGGCGATTATCCTAATCAAAATAAACGAATCTATCGTCACAATGGCAAAGCTGAAGTCGTTGAGTATGAAAATATCGCTTATCCTAAAACACACGCAGGCAGAAAGGAAAGTGACGAGAAATGACCTATACCCCAATTCAATGTCAATTATACGACTATATTGAGATTGCCTGTTTAAGGCATTATAAACTCTCTATAAAATTAATGGATGGAAGCGAAATTCAAGGGCGCGCCGAAACAACCAGAATCGCAAATAAACAGGAGTTTTTGCTTGTCAGTACTGAAGTAGCGGCCGATATCAATCAAGATATAACCCAGATCAGACTGGATAAAATAAAATCTATTACCGCCTTAGATAAACCTGCCGAATTTAGCACGGTTGAAATAAACTGAGTTGATTTTAATAGACGTTAGATATCGTAAATACAATAATCACGATATATGCGTTTTACATTGATGTAATGCTTATTAACTCTTCAATGTACTTTTAGCTTTAAAAAATAGAATAAAAACCCACCCCCCTACTTTGAGCGACTTTTTTTGCTCTTTTATAAAATCATACTATCTAAACGAAGTGAAGCCATTACTAGCAAATGGTGATCCCCCAAATCCTGCCATTGGCATCGTGGACATTGGCGACATAGGAGATATAGGTGACCCGAAACCACTCATAGGTGAGCCGTAACCAAAGCCAGTTGAACCTAGTCCATTTCTCATCGGAAAACCCAGCGATGGATAAGCCGAAGAGCCAAAGGCATTCATTGGCATTCCTCCGTTATAAGCAGGAAAAGATTGTCCAAAATTATTATAGCCAGCATAACTCGCAAATGGATTATATTGATTAAGTCCAAAAGGCGTCATTCCAGGTATTGCGTTAGGTGCATAATATTGAGCTTGATACTGGTTCTGCGGATACTGAGCATTAGAGTAATATCCTGCATACCCCTGATTCGAATAGTAAGTCTGTTCAGGATAGGCATTATTATATAACCCGGAATAAGGGTAAGCACCGTAACCATTCAATCGTGTTTGATAATTATTGTTGTATTGCGCTTGATAGGGGTTTCCATAAGCGCTCATATAACGACCATTATTTCCGTAATAACGATTATTATAATTATTGCCGAACATTTCCTGCATCCAGTACATCGGCGTCCATACCGGCCAATCGTTATAACTATTATTGCCAGAATAACCATTAAAATAATTAGTGTTGTTACCAAACCAACCATTAGCGTGAGCCGTATTCAGACTGAACAGCAGTGGTAGTACAATGATTAGTTTAAGAGATATTTTGTAGATGGATTTTTTCATATCTGCTCCGATAAGAAAATATATGTAAAAAAATAAGTAAATAGCATTTCTTTGACAGAATATTCAAGCTAAACATGAAGCAACATAACAAAGTCAAACTTAACTGAAACTTAGCAAGTTTCTACTCAAAGATGTTTGATTATATTGACTATCTCTACATTGGCGATAGGAAATTCGTAGTCGTCTATTTCTGAAACAGTCACCCAGCGAATCGGTTGTCCTTCAACCCCTTTGGGTTCGCCCCGCCAATCTCTTACATCAAATACATCAAGAATGACTGTCTTGCTATTGTCAGGGTTCTCTTCGATATATTCATGGGTGATAGATGTCATTTCTGAGCTCGATTGAATATCGATCCCTAGCTCTTCCATAATTTCTCTGTGCAATGCTTCCTGACTGGTTTCGTTGGCTTCAACTTTGCCTCCGGGAAATTCCCATTTATTTCCCTGATGTTGATCTTTAGAACGTTTCGCAATCAGAACCTCTTTATCCTGATTAATAATCACCGCGACAGCAACACGTATAATCAACTCTTATTCTCCTTCTATCTCTTCTTGAAGTTTTTCTTCACATCAGTCAATGGAACAAAATCAGCCGCACAACGTAATTTAGGAATCCAACGCGCTAGGTTATTAGCGGTAAAAACACGACCTTCATGTTCGTTTTCGAACACGCCATCATGAAACAAAACCACACCATCTCGACCACGACCTTTACACATTTGCCCCATCACGTTATCCAGAATTTGATCACCGTGTTGGTATTTTTCATTCCAGTCATAAGCGGTCATTTCCCAGCCAAGATGCTCAAAGCCAGCTTTCTTAAGGGCTTCCATCACCTGTGGCTGATCTTTCTGATTAAACCAGCCATCGCCATAAGGCAGTCTAAAAACGGGTGGTTGCGTGGTAAAAAATGGCTCAAGGATTTTCTTAGAATCAAGAATAGTCTTATTCAATTCAGCCAAGCTAAGCTTACTATGATGATAATGTTGATAACTATGAGAACCAATGTCATGCCCTTCACTTTTTATGCGCTTAAGCGTATTAAAACGCTGCTTACACAGTTCTAGTGACTTACCCGGTTTATATTGTTTACAGTCAACCTTATTGCCCAAAATCAAAAAAGTGGCTTTAATGTTTTCGCGTTTAAGCACATCAAGAATTTTAGGTGTAACACTACCCACGCCATCATCAAAACTTAAATGCAATCGATGTTTTTTTACAGGACACTGATATTGAGCGCGCACTGCATTGCAGTCTTCTCCAGCAAAAACCTGAAAAGCCATCAACGGATTAACCAGTAATAATATAAAAAACAGGCTATAAGTGGGGGGGTGTATTTTTATTTTCATGTATTTGTCTTCATTTATTTAACGAGATATTTTTATATTTGCCCGGTTGATTTTAGACTCACCTAACTGATCAATAAATGAGTTTTATCATACGTACAATAGCTTAGTTTGAAAATCCCGACATTAGTTCATATTCATCGAACCCGATAATTAATAGCGAAGTTTATGACCACTAAATCATATTAAGCATTACTACTGTAAAGTAGAAACGCCAGATACGTTAAACGCCCAAGATGGGCGTTTAATATTGATTCTTTCTACAAGCTAACGTCTAGTAAGCCGTTAATCAACTTCGATAATCAGCATTTATTGTGATGTAGTCATGAGATAAGTCCGAAGTCCAAACATGGGCCTTGGCATCCCCCGTATTTAACACCACACGAATGGTAATTTCTTCTTTATTCATCTCTGCCTGACCCTGCTCTTCCGTGTAGCTATCAGCAGGTTCCCCAGATTCAATCAGCAGGGTATCACCCAAATACAGGGTTAACTTACTGATATTGATATTTTCAACAGGAGCACGCCCGATCGCTGCAACAATTCGTCCCCAGTTTGGATCACTGGCAAATAATGCCGTTTTGACCAAAGGTGAGCGCGCAACCGTGTAGGCTATTTCTTTTGCATAATCATAATCTGGGGCTTGTTCAACACTGACAGTGACAAATTTAGTGGCACCTTCAGCATCTCGAATAATTGCCTGTGCAAGCTCCTGACAAACATCGCTTAGTGCCGAGATAATCTTGTCACTATTCTTTTCATCAAGCTGAACACCAGACTTACCTGTTGCCATTAACACAAATGAATCATTCGTCGATGTATCACCATCAACGCTAATTGAATTAAACGTTTGCGTGGTAATGTCCTGACAAATAGCTTCCAATTCAGATTGCTTGATAACTGCATCAGTTGCCACATAAGACAGCATTGTCGCCATATTCGGCTCAATCATTCCTGAACCTTTAGAAATGCCGGTAATGGTAACTGTTTCGCCATCAATCTCTAATTGCT
Source organism: Cocleimonas sp. KMM 6892 (assembly GCF_035798195.1). NCBI lineage: Bacteria > Pseudomonadati > Pseudomonadota > Gammaproteobacteria > Thiotrichales > Thiotrichaceae > Cocleimonas > Cocleimonas sp. KMM 6892. The sequence continues at coordinate 405,862 of NZ_JAPFBV010000005.1, forward strand.
TACTCACGCCCTTATGAACCGTGTCAGTCGTCATGATTGCTTTGGCAGCACGCATCCAGTTATTCGCATCCAGACTCTCGATTAACGCTGGCACTTTTTCAACGATCTTCCAATAAGGCAATTGCTCACCTATTACACCCGTTGAAAATGGCAATACGCAATCCAGATTACACATACCTTCTTCTGCTACTTCAGCACAAATAAGATCTGCTGAAGTCATGCCTTCTTCGCCCGTTCCGGCATTAGCGTTACCTGAATTAATGACTAGGTAACGAATACCATCAGTGGTCTTCAAGTGCTCTCGACAGATAGTTACAGGTGCCGCACAAAAAGCGTTCTTGGTGAATACACCTGCGACACTAGAGCCTTCAGAAACCTCGATTAAGGTTAGATCATCTCGATCTTTATAACGAATATTGGCTTCTATTGAAGCTAATCTCACTCCCTGTACAGGAGAAAGCTCAGAAGCAGGTATGAAATTAACAGGCATTTAGGCTAGCTTTCCATGACATTGTTTATATTTTTTTCCAGAACCACAAGGACAAGGATCATTACGTCCAACCTTTTCAACATCACGTTTGAACGGCTTCATAGCCTCAGGTGGTGGTAGATCAGTGGCAGGATCACTTGACCCTAATGCGCTTTCTGCATCAGCGTGGACAAAATCCAGATCGACTTCTTCTTGCTCTTGTAAGAGTTTTTGCTCTTCTTCAAGCGCTTCTAAATCTTCAGGAACTGTGATTTCCAGGCGCGTTAAGAAAGTCACCACGTCTGTTTTGATTTTACCCAACAGCTCTTCGAACATTTCATAAGCTTCACGCTTATATTCCTGCTTTGGATTCTTTTGTGCATAGCCACGTAAACCAACACTCTGACGTAGATAATCCATAGAAGCCAAGTGTTCTTTCCAGTGTGTATCGACAACATGCAACATCACATCACGTTCTAATTCACGCATACGTTCAGAACTGATCAAATCTTCTTTGATTTTGATCATACCCTGAATAGACTGAAGGATTTTCTCTCTCAACGTTTCTTCGTGCAACTCATCATCAGAATCCAACCAACCTTGAATATCAAGATCTACCGACATTTCTTCTTTAAGGTGCTTGGTTAAGCCCGGAATGTCCCATTGCTCAACAATACTTTGACGTGGAATATACTGATCAATGGTACTTTCAACCACATCTTCGATGAATGAAGCTATCGACTCTTCAACGTCTGCGGCTTCAAGAAGCTCTGCACGTTGCTCGTAGATCACTTTACGCTGATCATTGGCAACATCATCGTATTCAAGTAGGTTTTTACGTATATCGAAGTTATGCCCTTCAACTTTACGCTGAGCATTTTCAATCGATTTACTCACCATTTTTGCTTCAATCGCTTGCCCTTTTTCCATACCTAAGCGTTGCATGATCGCTTTAACACGATCCGAGGCAAATATACGCATTAAGTTATCTTCCAGAGACAAGAAGAAGCGAGAAGAACCAGGATCACCCTGACGTGCAGCACGTCCACGTAACTGATTATCAATACGACGCGACTCATGACGCTCTGTACCAATAATATGTAAACCACCTGCAGCAATTACGGCATCATGACGCTTCTGCCATTCAGCTTTTGCGGCTTCTTTTTGTGCCTCAGTCGCATCTTCACCTAATTCTCTTAGGTCAGCATCTAGAGATCCACCTAAAACGATATCAGTACCACGACCAGCCATATTGGTTGCTATGGTTAAAGCCCCCGGCTGACCAGCATTTTCAATAATATTCGCTTCACGTTCATGCTGCTTAGCATTTAGTACTTCGTGCTTGATGCCTTTTTCATTAAGTAAACGAGAAAGCACCTCAGATGTTTCAATTGACGCCGTACCTACTAAGACTGGTTGACCTTTCTTCTGGCAGTATTCGATTTCTTCTGCGATTGCCTGATATTTTTCTTCCTCAGACATGTATACCAAGTCATTACCATCTTCACGAGCCAATGGCTTGTTTCCAGGAATAACAACCACTTCTAAACCATAGATTTCTTGAAGCTCGAAAGCTTCGGTATCAGCCGTTCCTGTCATCCCTGATAATTTGTCGTATAAACGGAAATAGTTTTGGAATGTGATAGAAGCCATCGTCTGGTTTTCGGCATTAATATGAACGCCTTCTTTAGCTTCAACAGCCTGATGTAAGCCTTCTGACCAACGTCTTCCAGGCATTGTTCGACCAGTGAATTCATCAACGATAACAATTTCGTTATCGGTAACGATGTAATCTACGTTTTTCTGGAAAAGGTTATGTGCGCGCAGTGCCGCATTAAAGTGATGCAATACAGAAATGCTTGAACTGTCGTAGAGGCCTTGCCCTTCAGGCAAAATTCCTGCTTCTTGTAATAGCTTCTCAGCAATCTCATGACCATCATCTGTAAGGAATATCTGCTTACCTTTTTCATCGACAGTGAAGTCGCCCGGCACAGTAATGTTTTCTTCGTCTTCGCCTTCTTGACGTTTCAGATTAGGAACGATTTTATTGATTGCCGCATAAAGCTCAGAAGAATCTTCCGCCGCACCAGAAATAATAAGTGGTGTTCTGGCTTCATCAATAAGAATTGAGTCAACCTCATCCACGATCGCAAAGTTTAGCTCGCGTTGAACACGTTCTTCTTTGTGATGAGCCATATTATCGCGCAGATAATCAAAGCCGAATTCGTTATTGGTACCGTAAGTAATATCACATTGATAGGCTTGCTGGCGTTGCGCCTGATCCATCCCATTGACAATAATACCTGTCGATAAACCGAGGAAACCATAGAGCTTAGCCATCCACTCTGCATCGCGTCGAGCAAGATAATCATTCACCGTGATGACATGAACACCTTTACCGGGAAGCGCATTTAGGTAAGCAGCTAGCGTAGCAACTAAGGTTTTACCTTCACCCGTACGCATTTCACAAATCTTACCTTCATTGAGCACCATTCCACCAATCATTTGCACGTCGTAATGACGCATATTCATGGTTCTTTTGCCTGCTTCACGAACAGTAGCAAAAGCTTCTGGTAATAACTCATCAAGCGTTGCACCTTCTTTCAGACGATTTCTGAAATCTTGTGTCTTTGCTTGTAGTTGTTCATCAGTTAAAGCTGAATATTCTTCATCTAGACCTGCGATTATTTTAGTATTTTTGGTATAAGCCTTAACCAGCCTGTCATTACGACTACCAAAGAGCTTTTTGGTAACTTTTCCGAACATATTTATTTTTTTCCCCCGGATAACCGGAATATTTAGGGATCATTGCGCGAAATCATGATGAAATAAAAAAGCGTAAATTTCAGATTTGTCTTAAAAACAAGGTTAATAGCACGGCTATTTACCGCATTTTTAGGAGAAATCTGGAAGTTTTACGCCATTTTAATCCATCAAACATTTCGTGCAAAAATCTCATTTAATAACTAATCACTCGTCCCCACGAGAAATTTGCAGAATAGTGTTTGATATAGGGGTTTTTCTACGTAATACAAGAGCAACCCGCATATAAAAAAGCGCATTATATTACAACTAAACAGTTAAGTACCTTAATGACTTGTTTTTATTATTATCTAATTCTGACTATTAGTTATTTTTTAAGGTTTTTCAGGGCGATATTAATAAACCCTTCTGGGTTAGTCGGCTTATCATTCTCCCACACCTCCAAATGTAGATGTGACCCTGTCGCTCGTCCGGTTTTCCCCATAGTCGCTATTTTATCGCCCTTGTGAACCACGTCACCCTTCTTTACGAGTATTTTTCGTAGATGCGCATACCGACTTTTTAAAGCATCTGAGTGGTGAATTTCTACGACATTACCATAACCTCCTTTTCTACCCGCAAAGGTAACAAAACCACTTCCAATGGTATTTATTTCAGTACCTAGCTTTGCCGCAATATCAATCCCGTTGTGGTGCCGTTGATGACCATTGATAGGATCTCGACGCTTACCGTAAGCCGATGAAATATAGCCTGTTTTAACAGGACTGGAATAAAATCCAGCAGTTGAGAATGACGCTTTCGAAAAATTATTGGATTTACTAGAAACGTTATTTAACTTTTGGAAGCTGACTTTCTGTCGCTTCAAGCGGCTTTCAATCAATTCTATGCTTTTTATCAAATCTGACTCATCAAGTGTTTCCGAGTTTAGATCCAAACTATTATTATTCGGAATAAAACCACCTCTTGCAGGCGTCTTATCAAGATGAAAAGCTGCAATATCGATTTCATTATTGGTCGCGATTGTTTTGCCTAAGGTATTAAGCCGGTCTATTTCTGCCTCTAATGCCGAAGCTTTCTTTAACAGAAGATCGAATTTATTCAGCAATCTCTTTTCATTATGAGAAATCTGCAAATTTTCATCACTGTATTTTGAATAGTAGTTTTTAGCGGCAAGCGCAGTAATAACCAGAAGGGTTAGTAACGATAAGGGTAAAATTATATGGGACCACAGTTTCACTGTGTATTTCTGATGGTGACGTCCATTGTCACTTAAGAAGATAACTTTCATGGTATGCTTCAGTTCTAAATCGTATCCATACGAAAGTCACTACAATGAAGAATATTAATCAACTCGTTAACTCCCAACTGACGGGAAGTATAAAAAGATACGACAAACTGTCAGATTTTGTCTATAAACTGATGCACCTGGATAAATCCAAACATAATCTTTGGGTTATCACGAAGCAACAACAACTCACATTATTGACCGATAACCCCTATTTAGGCACACAACTTCAATATCAAATGAATGTTATTTGCGCTGAGATTAATAAACATTTCTTGTTAGAGTTAAAGAAAACGAAAGTTAAGATAGTTCCTCCGACTGCCACTCCTGCAAAGCCGGATAATAAACTGTATGAAATAGGTGATAAAGCCAGCGCGATTCTTGCCAACATTGCTGAAGAGATTGATGATGAAGAACTAAGGGAGTCTTTGCTTAACTTAACAGTAAACAAGAATAAAAGAACGTAAATTACATCATTCTTTAAAATACACAAATTGTAAAAAACGCCTGTAAGTAGGGGGGTGCCTTAAGTTCTTCCTTGTAACGCCTGTTTAGGCGTAAAACTCACTAAGCTAGAAGACAATTGTCACCGACGTATAATTGAGGCGGTTTTTCATCAGAAGTGAGTGTTACTACTTCCCAGCTATCTTGGTTTTTTAACAATTCTAAAAGCAATAAATTATTGATCGCATGACCAGATTTATGTCCATGGTATGCACCGATGATGCCATAGCCTAATGTATAAAGGTCGCCGATTGCATCCAGCATTTTATGCTTTACAAACTCATCGTTATAACGAAGTCCGTCCTTGTTTAATACTCGGTACTCATCCAGTACAACGGCATTACCGAAATTACCACCTAAGCCAAGATTTTTTGAACGCAGCATTTCAACATCGCGCATAAAACCAAAGGTTCTGGCACGGCTAATTTCACTATTGTATGACTCTATAGATAAGTCATGCTCTAGTGTTTGTTTCGTGTCTTTTACAGCGGGGTGATCAAAATCGATTTCAAATGAAACCTTAAATCCATCATAAGGTGTGAGCTCAGCCCAGCCTGAATTATTTTCAAATCGAATAGGTTTCTTGATGCGCACTAATTTCTTAGGACGACTTTGAGTTTCGATACCTGCAGATTGAATAAGGAAGATAAAAGGCGCTGCACTTCCGTCCATAATAGGGACTTCAGCTGCATCAAGATCAACGTAAACATTATCAATACCTAAACCTGCAAACGCAGACATTAAATGCTCGATGGTTGAGACTTTTACGCCGTCTTTAACCAACGTTGTACTAAGAACAGTCTCACCGACGCTTTCAGGTTTTGATTGTATTTCGACCACAGGATCAAGATCCACACGCGTGAATACAATACCAGTATTGGCTGCAGCCGGACGCAATGTCAGATTGACTCGCTTACCAGAATGCAGTCCTATACCCACTGTGTTAACAATGCTTTTTAATGTTCTTTGAGCTAGCACAATGTCCCCTAAGACCGTTTGATTTTTCTATTGAATAAGCGAGTTTAACGTTATTTACGTTACTGAATGCTTAACGAATTATTATATCACACTTTATTTAAGAATCTATTTCCACAAAAAAGTTCAGATATAAATATCATAACGCATCAGATCACAATTTGGATCTGAAACAATATTAATTATTCGTAATGAATTCCTGTAGTTGCTGCTTGGTTAACATGAACACGCCATCCCCTCCTCTTTCAAACTCAATCCATTGAAATGGAACCTGAGGGAATTCTTGCACTAAAGCGTGCTGACTATTACCTACTTCAACGACTAAAATACCTTCATCATTAAGGTATTCAGAAGCTTGAGCGAGAATTTGGCGCGTACAATCTAACCCATCATTACCAGAACTAAGGCCAAGTTCTGGTTCATGATGGAATTCATCTGACATGCCATCAATATCATCCTTATCAACATAAGGGGGATTGGTCACAATAATATCGTAACGGCGTTCTCCTATATTTGAAAAGAGATCTGATTGGATTGCAGTTATTTGTTCAGATGCATCATGTTTTTCTATATTTATTCTAGCTACATCCAGAGCATCTTCTGACAAGTCAGCTAAATCTACTTCTGCATAGGGGAAAGCATAAGCACAGGCAATACCAATACAACCGCTACCCGTACAAAGGTCTAATATATTTTCAACTTCATCTGGCATTACCCAGGGTTGAAACTGGTTTTCTACTAATTCCGCAATGGGTGAACGTGGCACTAAAACACGCTCATCAATGAAGAACTGCAAACCTGCAAACCAACCTTCTTTGGTTAAATACGCTGCAGGTACTCTTTCTTCGATTCTACGTTTTAATAATGTAACTATTGCATGTTTTTCTGTTTCAGTGACTTTTGATTGCCAGTAGACATTAGGTGTATCTACAGGAAGGTTTAAAGCACGTAATACAAGGTATACTGATTCATCTAAAGGAGAAGACATTCCATGCGAATAACTTAATTCAGCATCTACAAATCGACTCGCTCCCCATCGCATAAAATCAGTCAATGTCGAGAGCTCTTTGTTAGCTGCATCGTAATCTACAATCTGTTTTGTCATTACTATAGTTTCCCTTTAACGAATGCCGTATTATCCTTTTTTTATGCTTTATTTCATTAACTAATTAACCGATCTTAAATAAATGAATGCTTCTCTATTAGATTATCTCAAATCAGGTGCGCTATATGCGTTACCACACCATTTTATTTCTCGTATTGTATTTAAGTTGACCCGAGTTAAATCTCCATTAGTGCCAAAAGCGATTACTTTATTTAGCAAAGCATTTGACGTGAACTTAGCTGAAGCGAAAAATTCTGATCCTACCAGTTACTCAACGTTTAATGAGTTTTTTACGCGAGAATTAAAAGAAGGATTAAGACCTATTTCAGACACACTAATTGTAAGCCCTGTTGATGGCACTATTAGTGAGTTTGGTGATATAAAAAATGGGCAACTTTTGCAGGCGAAAGGTATTACATACAGCCTAGAGCAACTACTTGGCGGAAATAAAGAAAGAGCAAGTCTTTATGATAATGGGCAGTTTATTACCATCTATTTATCACCGCGTGATTATCATCGTATTCATATGCCCTGCACTGGCAAATTAACAGAACAAGTTCATATACCAGGCCGTCTTTTTAGTGTCGCCAAACATACCGTTAAAACCGTCAAAAGTATTTTCGCTAGAAATGAGCGCGTTGTGGCAAGTTTTGATACTGAGTATGGTTCTATGGCGATGGTTTTAGTCGGCGCAATCAATGTAGCAGCGATAGAAACCGTGTGGCACGGGCTCATTACACCACCAAAAGGTGAGACAACTACAGCCAAATCATATAAGTCTAAAGATATTCAGTTAGAGAAAGGTAAAGAAATGGGGCGTTTCAATATGGGCTCTACCGTTATTTTAGTTTTTCAAAATAATGCACCTAAACTAAGTGACTCATTGAAGGTTGATCAAACACTGCAATTAGGAGAGAGTCTGTCTGAGACATAGACAACTGATTTCTCTTAGTTAGAAATATTGATACAAACAATTTTATTAACATTAAGATCCCTATTCATTTTAAACGCTTACGGGTTCCATAGCAGGGTTTGTTAGATTATCCTTAAGCAATTATTATCATTATCGGAGGACAACAGCAGTGATCACGGTTTCAAAGATTTTCTTAGCGATGACTCTATCGACTTTGCTCGTAGCTTGCAGCAATGCCCCAGTTCAGACTAAAAGACTAAACACTGTAGAAGATCTTGTAGTAGGTGCGGAAAGAGTACTTTCAAATAATACTAACCCAAACGCCAAGCAATATGCTAAACAGAATTTAGATACTGCAGGTGCTTACTTATTAACGTTAAGAGATAACAAAAAAATATTATCTGATGACCAATTAAAAAGGTATAACGCGCTTACTCAACGTATTTCAGTTTTACAAAAGCAAACTAATTAAAAAATAGTATAAATGACTATGCCATCAATATTCGATGGCATAGTCATTGTCTCTGTTAATTAAGACACCCCCCTACTTTAGGGCACTTTATTTTCAATAAATTTCTACTAATAGTTTCTGCTGAGACAGAGTATTTAGTTTAAGTTCTTTTTAAATCCATTCATTAAAAACACCTTCCTTAACAGTTAAACAATGTAAGAAACAGTCTCTGTTTTCCTTATGTAATTATTGTTAAGTAAATATTTTTATTCATGATTCATGAATAGGCTTGTTCTCCTAAGTTATTATCTGTATTAATTTATTTCGAATATGACCTGTAAATATTTCTGACTAGCCAGCTTTATACTAATGTTAGATTCATCTATTTCTGATCTATAGGCACCCCCGTACTTATGGGCACTTTTTTTATTTTATCCTTTTCATGTAATAAAGACGTCTTTCAGGTAGATCTGTGATCTGCCACTCAAAGTACTGTCGCCTATGAACAACGCATGTATCTACATTAAGTCCACAGATATTGCATATCTCAAATCAAGGTTGGTCGATCTGTCTTTAAGATAATATAGGGGGTAGTTTGATATAAATCGCAGGCATAAAAAAAGCCCGTTCGCTAGAACGGGCTTTTAGGATAATAACTTGGTGATGACCTACTTTCACATGGGGAAGCCCCACACTATCATCGGCGATGACACGTTTCACTTC